>CAVWRC010000017.1:0-356930 GCA_963757235.1 uncultured Solirubrobacterales bacterium
CCAGAAGGTGTAGATGAGTGCCAGGACGAGCCCGGCAAGGCCAACCACGAACAGCACGGTTCCAGCCGTCTGGATGTTGAAGCCGTTGACGTGCGCGGTCACAGCCCACTTCAAGATCGCACCGACGGCGATCAGCACAATGCTTGTTCCGATTGTCATGGGTCCTACCTACCCGGGTTGCCGCTCGTCTACCCCACGCACGGGGTCGGCCGCCCGAGTCGGATGACCATCAAACAGATTGCGTGGTCAACTACCGGCGGGCCTCGCGCAACTCTCGCTGGACATCGCGGGCCATCTCGCGCCGCTGGATCGACTCGCGCTTGTCGTAGATGTCCTTGCCTCGGGCCAGTGCCAGCTCGACCTTGGCGCGCGATCGCGGCCCGGAGAAGTAGATCCGGGTCGGCACGAGCGTCAACCCACGCTCACGCGTGCGGGCGACCAACCGCTCGATCTCGTACCGGTGCATCAGGAGCTTGCGCGGGCGCTCGGGATCGTGGTTCTCGCGCGACGCTGGGCCATAGGGCGCGATGTAGAGCCCGATCAGCCACACCTCGCCGTCGCGCACCACGGCGTAGGCATCCTTGAGCTGGACGTTGCCCTCGCGTAGGGATTTGACCTCGGTCCCGGTGAGCACTATCCCGCACTCGAACCGCTCGAGCAGGTTGTACCGGTAGGACGCTTGCCGGTTGGTCGCCACGTCGCCGGCGCCGGTCTTGCGCTTACGGGACTTCGCCATAACCCGTCAATCCTGCCAGCCCGGGAGCAGGTCCACCCTCCCGCGGGCCACGTCGATCCCGCCGACCCGCACCTGCACCGGATCGCCGAGCCGAAGCGAAGAGCCCGATCGCGTTCCCACCAGGATCGTCCCCTGTTCGTTGAGCTCCCACCAGTCGCCCCGCAACCGGCGCACCGGGAGCAGCCCCTCGAACTCGCCCCGCGCTCCGAAGGCCACGAACGCGCCGACGCCGGCCAGCCCGACCACTTCGCCTTCGAATATCTCGTCGGGATCCGCGTCCGAGCGGACGCGACGCTCGAGCAGGAAGCAGCGAACGATGTCATCCGCGTCGCGCTCGATCGACATCGCCTCGCGCTCTCGAGCCGAGCACCAGGGCCCCGCGGCGCCGACCCAGCTGACCTCCGGCGCGGGCTCCTCCCCACCCAGCGCGGAGAGCAGCGCGCGGTGACAGATGAGGTCGGGATAGCGCCGGATCGGCGAGGTGAAATGGCAGTAGCTGGCCAGTTGAAGTCCGGCGTGGCCGCGGTTGCGCTGGTCGTAGTAGGCCTGCTTCAAGGAGCGAAGCACCAGGCTCGTCAGCGCCCGGCGCCCGCGCCCCCCGTGGGCGCCAACCCACTGCTCGACGAGCTGGGAGGCTTGGCCGATCAGATCTGCGGCCTGCTGGGGCGTGAGATTTCCCTTGGGAACCGGGGGCGTCGGCACCTCGAGTGACGCCAGCTGAGCGATCAGCCGCTCCGCCGACGCGCCGTCCGGGCGCTCGTGCACGCGGTACAGCGTGGGCACGCGGTGCGAGGTCAAGAATCGCGCCACCTGCTCGTTGGCGGCGATCATCAGGTGCTCGATCATCCGGTGCGACTCGGTCTGGGCGACCGGCTCGACGGAAACCACGTCGCCGCGGTCGTCGAAAGCGAACTCGGGCTCGGAGGAGTCGACGTCGAGCGCCCCTCGGGAGGCCCGCCGCGCCTCGAGTGCTGCGGCGGCCGACCGCGCACTCGCCAGCCCGGGCCCCCACACGCCATCGGTACCCTCTACCCCAGCGAAGATGCGGTCGACGTGGTCGTAGTCGAGACGCTCGTCTGAGCGAATCACCGAGCGGTAGAACGAGCTGTGACGCACGCGGTCGTTCTCGAGCACGAGCTCGACCGTGACGGCCAGGCGATCCTGGCCGGGAACCAACGAGCAGGCCTGGTTTGACAGCGCCTCCGGGAGCATCGGCTCGACGGCGTCCGGGACGTAGACGCTGGTCCCGCGCCGGTAAGCCTCGCGGTCGATCAGTGATTTCGGCCGCACGTAGGCGGAGACGTCCGCGATGTGCACCCATATCCGCCGTGTGCCATCGGGCTCCTCAGAGGCCGAGATTGCGTCGTCGAAGTCGCGCGCGCTCACCGGGTCAACCGTGAACGTGGGCAGCGTTCGCAGGTCGCGGCGATCGGCTCGGTGGGCGGGTGCCTCATTCCCCGAGCCGTCCCGCGAGCCCGCCGACGCTGCCACCGACACCTCCCGCGCTTCGTGCTCGACGGCGGGGTCGAACGAACGCCGCAGGCCGCGGTCGACCATTAGGCCCTCGAGCACGTCACGGGCCACGTCGGATCGGCCGAGCCGGCGCGATACCGTCGCTCGCCCACCCGGCCTGCCGTTCCGGCCGGTCCCAGGGCGGACGACGATCAGGTCTCCGACGGCCATCTGCCTGTCCCGACTGACGACCATCCGCGGCCCCGGTCCGAAGAACGGCTCGGCGACCAGGAACTTGCCGCGCCGTTCGAGTACCGCGACTCGCGGGCCGGAGCCCACGTCCCGATTAGCGAGGCTCACCGCACCTCGGCCGCATCCGTCTTCTCGGCGACGAGCAGCGCCGTGTCGACGTTGGAAGTGGGACTGGTGGAGGCGTACACGTTGGGCAAGATGCCCTTGCCCCGCTTCACTCCACCGCCCCCGAGGTTCTGTCCGTTCGGCGTGAAGTACTCGCCGACGGTGAAGTCGAGCGCGCCGCCGTTGGGCAGCGGGTCGATCTCCTGGAACACGCCCTTGCCGTACGTATGGGTCCCCACCACCAGCGCTCGGCCGCGGTCCTTCAGCGCGCCGGTGACGATCTCCGCCGCCGAGGCGGTCAGGCTGTCGACGAGCACGACCATCGGGATGCTGGTCGAGATCGCCCCACCCCGGGCCACGTACACCTGGCGGGGCTGCGCACGGCCGGCGGTCGAGACGATGGTGCCGTCCGGGATGAAGATGCTGGCGACGTTGACCGCCTCGTTGAGCAGCCCGCCCGGGTTGTCGCGGAGGTCGAGGATCAGCCCGCGCGCACCCTGGTGCAACACGTCCTCCACCTGCGTGCGTAGCTCGGCCCCGGCGCCCTGGACGAACTGCTGGAGGCCGAGGACCCCGAGCTTGACCCCGTGGTAGGTGACGATGGTGCCGCTGGCCACCGGGACGACGATCTCCTCCCTGACCAGCGTGCGCGTGAGTGTGCGGTTGCCGCGCCGGATGATGAGCGTCACCCGCGTTCCGGCCGTTCCCTTGATCAATGCCGACCCGAAGCTCGACGGATGGTGGGCCAGCGAGGTCGAGCCCACGGCGATGATCACGTCCCCGCGCTGCAGCCCGGCCTGTGCAGCGGGCGAGCCGGCGAAGACGTCCTGCACCAGCAGCCCCTGGGTTTCGCCGAAAACGTCGACACCGATCCCGCTCAGGTGCGGGTCGTCCTCGTTCAGGAACCCCTGATATGCGGACGGGTCGTAGTAGTGCGAGTACGGGTCGTCGAGGCTGGCCACCATTCCGGCAAGACCCTTGTTGACGAGCTGGCCGCGGTTGAGCGGGCGGTAGTAGTCCTGCTGGAGGAGGTTGAGGACGTGGTTGACCAGCGGGTCGTCGCCCTGGTCGACGAACGCGCTGCGCAGCGGCGACGGTAGCCAGCTGGGATGTCCGCCGAGCCAGATGCCGGCCAGCAGCACGAGCACGCCTACGAGCAGGCTGACGAGAATCCTTGGACGGCGCGACCGGCGCGAGACCATGTCCGGAGGTTAGCCGGGCAGCGAATTGACGGGCTCAGAGCGTCTTACCGCCGTGCCGCGAGCTCACTCGAAGGGGGCCGCGAACCGCATTCGATCCGCCAACGCGCTCCGCCCCCGCGCGGCCGGGCCACTGGCCCAGTGGCCCGGCGTTGCGGGAGAGGCTCTTAGAAGTTGTGTCGTCACCCCGGACGGGCAGTCCCAAACCTGGAGGTGTCGTTGAGTCGACGCCTACCCCGGGTTCGGCGCCCTCCGCGGGCAACTTATAGCAGAAATGTGAGCGCTCACACGAATGTTGCCATTCTGTGACCGAGCGCGCCGGGCGAACGCCCCGGCCCCTGGCGCTCAGAACCGGATTCGCTCGGGGAGCTCGGCGCCGGCGACGGTGAACCGGTACGTCGTGCGGGACAAGAGCAGCCGGCCCGGCCGTAGCACCGGGTCCGGCCAGCCCGGATCGCCGAGATGGTTGGGCGCGTCGGGATGCACCTGTGTCTCGAGTGCGAACGCATCGCCCTGGCGATAGGTCCGGCCGCTCGTGCCGACCAGATCGCCAACCAGGTAGTTGCTCGTGTAGAGCTGCACGCCCGGCCGGTCGGTGTAGACCCAGAGCGCGATTCCGCTGCCTGGATCGCACGCGACCGCGGCCAGACGGTAGCCCGAGCCGCGGAGTACCCAGTTGTGGTCGTATCCGCGGGCCAGCGCGAGCTGCTCGCCGGCCGGTGCCCCGGCCGAGCGCAGATCACGCCCGATCGGCTTCATCGTCCGGAAGTCGAACGGTGTTCCGGCAACCGACTCAAAGCCGGTCGGGATCCCGACTTCGGAGACCGGTTGGACCGCGTAGGCGTTGATCGCCAGTAGCTGGTCGTAGACGTCGCGCGAGCCCTCCCCGGCCAGATTGAAGTAGGTGTGGCTGGTCGGACTGAAGACGGTTGGCGCATCGGTGCTGGCGCGATACTCGATCCGCAGCGCGCTGTCGCCCGTGACGCTGTACTCCACCTCATTCGAGACGGTGCCGGGGAAGCCGTTCGCGCCGTCGGGATCCACGTAGCGAAGTCGCAGCGTCCCACCCGAACCAGCACCCGGACTACCACCAGCAACCGGCACCGGTGACCACACCCGCCCGCTGTACCCGCCGCCCGGGCCGCCGTGGAGGCTGATCGAGTTCCCCGGGCCGTCGTTGCCCGCGAGCTCGTACCGCCGCCCGTCCAACACAAACGACGGTCCCGCGATCCGGTTCGCGTATCGCCCGATCAGCGCGCCGAAGTGGGTGGACCCGGACGGGCTGCCATCCGAGCCGCGCACATTCGCGACGTACTGCCCGAGGCTCGCGAACCCGAGTGCCACGTTGACCGAGCGCCCCAACCGGTCCGGCACCCGGATCGACTGGACCGTTCCCCCGTACGACGAGACCGACACGCTAAGACCGGCATCGTTCGAGAGCGTGTAGAGCTCGACCGGCTCGCCGTCGACCTCGCCCCACGGCTCGCTGGTGACGCTCACCTCGCCACCGTCGGTGCCCGAGCTCAGACGCGCAAGAAGCGCCGCAGCGAGAGCCCGGAGCCGACCGCCGAGACGAGCGCGCCCGCGCCTAGCAGCACGGCGACGAGCAGGCCGAAGGCGATCGTGCGCGGGGTCGCGATAAGCCCCCAGTGGCTGGCCAGCGGATCGAGTAGCGCGACCTTGGTGACGCCGAGCACGATGATCGCCAGCAGCGCGCCGGCCGAGCCGACGATCATCCCCTCGATCACGAACGGCCAGCGAATGAACCAGTCGGTGGCACCAACCAGCTTCATGACCTCGACCTCGCGCCGGCGCGAGTACAGCGACAGCCGGATCGTGTTCCCGATTAGCAGGATCGAGGCGAGCACCAGCAGGACGGTGAGCACCGCCGCGGTGATCGTCACCAGATTGGTGACCTCGAGGATCTGCTTGGTCTGCGTCTGTTTGTTGGACACCTGGTTGATCGCCGGGTCGATTGAGCTCCCGCCCGTCCCCGAACCGGTGATCTCGCTGTGGACGAACAGGACGTTGCTCGGGTTGTCCGGGATCACGTGGAAGGTGTCGGGCAGCGGGTTTGACCCGAGCAGCGCGTAGGCCTCGGGATCCTGCTTCTCCTGCTGCTGGTACGCCTGCTGCTTGGACACGAACTGCACCTGCTTGACGTGCGCGAGGCGCGTCAGCTCGCCCTGCACCCTGGTGTCATCCGCGGCGGTCGCGTTCGTGTTCATGTAGACGTCGACCTCGACGCGCCCGCGCACGCTGTTGGCCGCCCCGTTCGTGGCCTGCACGATCGGGATGAACACGCCCAGGACCAGCATCGTGACCAGCACGGTGGCGAGCGCGGCGAAGCTTGGCGCGGCGCTCCGGCGCATGGAGCGAATCGCCTCGCGGAGGAAGAAACCGAAGCGCATCGTCTACGAAACCCCGGGCGGCGGCGACGCTGGGGCGCGCAGGCGCCGGGCGAACTCGCGCGTCGTCTCATCGCGGGTGTAGAGACCGGTGGCCTCATCGCGGACGATCCGACCCTGAGAGAGCTCGAGCACGCGGCGGCGCATCTTGTCGACCATCGACTGATCGTGGGTGGCGACGAGCACCGTCGTGCCGGTTCGGTTGATCCGGTAGAGCAGCCGCATGATGTCGACGCTGGTCTCCGGGTCGAGGTTCCCGGTGGGCTCGTCGGCCAGCAGCAACGGCGGGTGGTTGACGAACGCGCGCGCGATCGATACCCGCTGCTGCTCCCCGCCCGAGAGCTGGTCGGGGTAGTTGTGCAGCTTGGTCGAGAGTCCGGTCAGGCGCAGGATGTCCGGCACCTTGTCGCGGATGTCCCGGCGCGAGCCGCCGGTGACCTGTAGCGCGTACGCGACGTTGTCGTACACGGTGCGCGTGGGCAGAAGCTTGAAGTCCTGGAAGACCACGCCGAGGTTGCGGCGGTAGTAGGCGATCCGTTTGCGAGTGATCTCGTTCAGGGCGTGCCCGGCGACGCGGATGGTCCCGCCGGTCGGGTCGAGCTCCTTGATCAGCAGTCGCATGACGGTCGACTTGCCCGAGCCGGTCGCGCCGACCAGGAAGACAAACTCGCCCCGGTCGATCGACAAGCTGACCTCGTTCAGGCCGACGTCACCGCCGGAGTAGCGCTTCGAGACGCCTCGGAATTCGATCACCGGCGCAGCCGGCTTGCCGACTCCGCGGGGCGGGGCCTCTCGCGAGGCAGGGACGGCGGGCACGGCTTCGCGGTGCCGCTTACTGATTCTGTTTTGTGACTGAATGCTGGCCATAAGCTGCGGGGCAGCCTACCGGGGTCCGTCCGCGAACGGCTCCCCAAACCTCCCTCTGCAACGCGATTTGCAGCTATCGCTACCTTTACCCAAGTGCCGTCGATCAATCGCAAGTTGCTTTCAAACGGGTTGCCGCTCTATCGGATCGCGGTCGAAGGCGCACGATCGGCGACGATCCTGGTCGCATTTGATGCCGGCGCGCGCACGGAGCGCGAGGACGAGAACGGCATGGCGCACTTTCTCGAGCACCTGGTGTTCAAGGGCGGCGAGAAATACCCCACCTATCGGGACGTGAACGAGGCGGCCGAGCGGATCGGGGCGGTCCTGAACGCGTACACGAGCCACGATCTCGTCGCCTTCCACATCACCGTGCGCGCCACCAAGGCGCTCGAAGCGGCGGATCTGCTGACCGACTTCGTGGGCCGACCAAGGATCGACGGCGACGAGCTCAACCGCGAGCGTGGCGTGGTCGTACAGGAGATCGCACGCGCGAATGATCAACCCTCGGTCATGGCCGAACATCTGATCGACGAGGCGGCGTTCGGCGACCATCCCCTCGGGCGCCCGGTCCTGGGCTCGAGCGAGCACATCCGCGACACCTTCACGCGCGACGGGATCGTCGCCTTCCGCGACCGGCGCTGGTCCCCCAGCCGGGGCGGCGCCTTCCTGGTCGGCAACCTCGAGGGATTGCCCGACAACGGCGCGGTGGAAGAGCTGTTCACCCGCTTTCCCGAGCGCCCCGCGCCGGCGCCGTTCGAGCCGGCGCCGCCGGTCCACCCGCGCGTGTTGGTCCGGGAGCGCGAGTCCAGCCAGTCGCACTTGCGGATGTCGTATCGGCCGGAGATCGAGATCGCGCAGGCCAAGGAGCGCGCGGCGCTGACCATCTACTCGACCCTGCTGGGCGGCTCGATGGGCTCGCGGCTGTTCGATGAGATCCGCGAGCAGCGTGGTCTGGCCTACTCGGTCCATTCGATTGCGCACTCCTACGCCGACGTGCCCGTGCTGCAGCTCTCAGCCGGTCTGGAATCGGACAAGATGCTCGAGGCGTACCGCAGGATGCGAGACATCGTCACCGAGCTGCGCGAGGACGGCCCGAACGAGGCCGAGGTTGAGCGAGCGCGTGCGTACGCCGCGGGTGCCCGGGCGATCGCGTTCGAGAACACCGGCGCGATTGCACGTCACGCTGCCCAGCAGACGATCGTGTACGGTGAGGACGTCGATCCCGACCGCACGATTGCGCTGCTCGACGAGGTGACGTTCGACGAGGTGAGACAGGTGGCAGCGCAGGTCGCCGACCGACTGTCGATCGCATGCGTAGGACCGCACACGGTGGAGGAGCTCGAGTCAGCCTGAATCGCTGGATTGGGGGCGCGCTCGCCACGCTGGCGATTGCTGGATGCGGCGGTGGGGGTCACGTCGCCAAGCCGAGCTCGGATGCTTCGGTCGGCTCGCCGATCGCGGTCAAGACGACCACCACCGCCCAGCCTGCCCAGCCGGCGAAGCCAAAAGCCCCGGCGGCGACGCCGGCGATGGCGGCCCTCGGCGCCAGGATCACGAACACGCTACACCGGGCCGGACCGCAGACCGGCGTCATGGTGTACGACCTGACTGCCGGCGAGCCGCTGTTCGCGCTGCGGGCCGGCGTCGGCAGGCCCCCGGCCTCCGTCGAGAAGCTCTACACGACCGTGGCGGTGCTGCACGAGCTGGGCCCGAACGCAACGCTCAAGACGACCGTGGTCGGGAAGGGCCATCTGGGCCCCGGCGGGGTGTGGCACGGGAACCTCTACCTGGTCGGAGGCGGCGATCCCACGTTCGGCGACGGAGCCTTCAACAAGACATGGGAGCAGGGCTACGGCCCAACCGCGAACCAGCTCGTCGCCCAACTCCAGCACGCCGGGATCCACCGAGTCACCGGTTGGGTGATCGGCGACGCCGCGCTGTTCGACGACCTCCGCGGCGGCCCGGCAACCGGATACGCGCCGGACACGCCCGACTTCGGCGGGCAGCTGTCCGCGCTCACATACGACCACGGGTCGACGTTCAAGAAGCTGAACCCGGGTGCGTTCGCGGCCAAGGAGCTCGTGCTCACCATGAACGGCGCCGGCATCGGCGCCCGGCCGCTTAACCGTACCCGGCCCGCGCCTCCCGATACCCAGCTCCTGGCGACGGTCGCCTCTCCCCCGATGTCGGTGATGCTGAAGCTGATGGATGTGCCGTCCGACGACCTGTTCGCCGAAATGCTGACCAAGCAGCTCGGCATTCGCTTCGCCGGCGCCGGGAGCATAACCGCCGGCGCGGGGGTCATCTCCCTGGCCTTGGCGCCTTACGATCTTCACCCGACGATCCTCGACGGCTCCGGGCTCTCGCGCGATGACCGCTCCTCTCCCGCCGAGGTGGTCGCCCTGCTGCGAGCTGTATGGCACACCCAGACGGGCAACGAGCTGGCCGCAGCCCTACCCACGGTCGGGGTCAACGGGACGGTCCAGACCATCGGGACCGGAACGCCGGCGCAAGGACATTGCATCGCCAAGACGGGCACGCTCGACAACGTCACCAACCTCGCCGGCTACTGCACCGCCCGCGATCATCACACGCTCGCATTCGCCGTGATGATCGACGGACCGGCCAACTGGGCCGCCTACCCGATGCTCAGCCAAGCCGTCGGCGCGGTCGCTAAGTATTGATAAGCGGGCCGAACGTCGCCACAATCGGCGCCGTGGAGGTGACCGCCGCCGTCAACAGGCGCGAGCTTGCGCGATATCTGGCGCGCGTCGACGACCGTTGGCAGATCGATCGCGCCGTGCTAGGCGGTGCGCGCGTAGCCGATGAACGGGGCGCGCCGCCCCAGCGCGAGCGCGGCCCCGAGTTCGTGATGATCCTCGTCTCGCCGGCGTTCGAGGGGATGCCGTGGCTCGAGCGCGTGTATCACGCCGGATCGCTGTGGGACGCGCTCGAGATGGGTTC
Organism: uncultured Solirubrobacterales bacterium; assembly: GCA_963757235.1. GTDB lineage: Bacteria > Actinomycetota > Thermoleophilia > Solirubrobacterales > Solirubrobacteraceae > Palsa-465. The sequence continues at coordinate 9,984 of CAVWRC010000017.1, forward strand.
GCCCGCCGACGTCCACTGCTACACCCCGGACGAGTTCCAGCGCAAGCTGACGACGCTGCCGCGGGTGATCGAGGCGGTCGGCTCCGGAATCGACCTGCTGGCCGAGCCGGTTTAGCTGATCGCGACCATCCGCTCGATCGGCAACCTGGCCCGGTCGGCGACCTCGGGCGGAACCTTGACCTCGTGCACGTTGTCGCGCAGGGCGTCGCGCAGCTTGGGCAGCGTGATCATTTTCATGAAGCGGCAGTGGGCGGCCTCGTTGGCGGCAATGAACTCCGTATCGGGCGCGGCCTGGCGCAGCGGGTGGAGCATGCCGGTCTCGGTGGCGACGATCGCCCGGCCGCCGTTGTGCTCCCGGGCGTAGCCGAGCATGCCGCCCGTGGAGAGCATGTGGACGCCGGCGCTGGAGATGTCTCCGGCCGCGACGTACTCCATCACGCTGGTCGAGCACCCGCACTCGGGGTGGATCAGGAAATCGGCCCCCGGATGCGCCGCGCGAACAGACGCGATGTCGTCGGGCCTGATCCCGGCGTGCACGTGGCACTCGCCGTCCCACACGTGCATCCGCCGCCCGGTCGACTTCTCGACGTAGGCGCCGAGGAACATGTCGGGTCCGAACAGGATCTCGGTATCCGAGCCGTGTTCGGCGTAGATGTGCTCCACGACCTTAACCGCGTTGGCCGAGGTGCAGCAGTAGTCGGTCAGCGCCTTGACCTCGGCCGTCGTGTTCACGTACATCACGACGATCGCCGAGGGATGACGAGCCTTCCACTCGCGCAACTGCGCAGCCGTGATCGAGTCGGCCAGCGAGCACCCGGCGTCCAGATCAGGGATCAGCACGCGCTTGTCGAGACACAGGATCGAGGCGGTCTCGGCCATGAAGTGCACGCCGCAGAACACGATCGTGTCCGCTTCGGCGCTCGCCGCCTGCTGAGAGAGGCCCAGGGAGTCGCCGACGTAATCCGCGACGTCCTGGATTTCTGGCAGCTGGTAGTTGTGGGCGAGGATCACCGCGCCGCGCTCGCGAGCGAACGCGCGCACCTCGTCCTGGAGGGCGGGAATGTTCTCGAGGAGCAGGGGTGCGTCAGACGCACCGAGCATCGGCAGGTTCATGAAATCGGCTCGAGGAGGAGGGACAGGTCTAGCGCCGGGGCGCTGTGAGTGAGCGCCCCCACTGATATGAAGTCTACTCCCGTGCTCGCAATGCCCCGGAGGGTGTCCAGGGTCACGCCGCCGCTGGCTTCGAGTCGAGCCCGCCCGCCAACGTGGCGCACGGCCTCGGTCAACTGCTCGACCGACATGTTGTCGAGCAGGATGATGAAGTCCCGCCCACCCCGCTCGGCATCGAGCGCCTCGTCGACTTCGGCCAGCGTCCGGCACTCGACCTCGAGCGTCAGCTCGGGCGCGGCGGCGCGAGCCTTCCGAACCGCCTCCCCCACCCCACCGGCGAGCGCGGCATGGTTCTCCTTGATCAGGATCGCGTCGAACAGGCCGAAGCGGTGGTTCGTGGCTCCGCCGGCCGCCACCGCCGCCTTCTCGAGCGCGCGCAGGCCCGGCGTCGTCTTGCGCGTGTCGAGGATTTGGACCCCCTCCACATCAGAGATCGCGCGCACGCAGCGGGCCGCCATCGTGGCCACACCGGAAAGGCGCGCCAGGAAGTTCAGCGCGGTTCGCTCGGCAGTCAAGATCGACCGCGCCCGCCCCTCGAGCTCGAGCACGGGGCCGTGTTCACGCCATTCGCCCTCTCGGGTCAGCGGCTGGACGGCCAACTCTGGATCGACGAGGCGGAACACCTCGGCGGTGACCTCCAGCCCGAACAGGACGCCCGGCGCCTTCTGCGTGACCAGCCCGTGGGCCATCGCCCGTTCGGGCACCGTCGCGGCCGTGGTAACGTCGCCGTCGCCGACGTCCTCCGCGAGAGCGCGTGCGACTAGTTCACTGAGCGCTGCGTTGGCCACAAACCACGAGGATAAGGACCTAAAGTCTCGGGCGGCATGAACACTCCCGCGTTCGACCGTCGAGCGCTGGCGTGGCGGCTCGCGCGCTTCGCCATCGTCGTGCTGGTCGTCGTGCTCGTGATCGCGACGGTCCCGGGCCTTGGCTCGCTGCGCTTCCGGTTCGCCCGTACCCAGCCGGGCTGGATCATCGCCGCGTGTGCGCTCCAGATCGGCTCGGTGCTCTGCTTCGCACTGGCCTTCCAGCGGACGTTTGCGGATCGCGTCGCGCCACAGAGCTCAGTCTCGCTCGCGCTGACTGCGCAGGGCGTGAACGTCCTCGTGCCGGCGGGCGGAACTGGCGGCCTCGCCGTAGCCGGCGTCCTGCTGAGCCGGGCCGGGATGGCGCCGGCGCTCGCGACCCGCCGCATGATCGCGCTGTTCCTGATCACGGCGGTGGCGACCAATGTCCTGCTGCTGATAGTGGGTGGTCTCGGCACCTGGACGGGCGCGCTGGCGGGACAAGCCTCCTGGGCGGGCTCGCTTCTGCCCGCGCTCATCGCAGCCGCGCTGGCCGCCGCGGCCATCTACGTCGCCACACGACCCGCGGCTGGCGCCCAAACGCCCTCCGGCGGGGGTCGTACCTCCAGACTCGTCCGCCGTGGCGCCGGCCATCTCCGTGACGGGGTGACGTGCAGCGGGGAGCTAGTCCGCACCCGCGATCCGCTGCTGATCCTCGGCGCCCTCGGCTACATCGTGCTCGACCTGGGTGTGCTCGCAGTAGCCTTTCGCGCGCTCGGGGCGACCGGCCTGCCGCTTGGCACGCTGCTGCTCGCCTACACCTTGGGGCAGGCCGGGTCGGTCGTCTCGCTGCCCGGCACGACCGAGGGAGGCCTGATCGGCGTGTTCGTCCTGTATGGGGCGCCACTGGCGCTCGCCACCTCGGCCATCCTGGTCTACCGAGCGGTGGAGTCGCTCGTGCCCCTCGCTCTGGGGGTGGGCGGGCTGGCCGGGCTCCGGCGCTACTCGATCATGACGCGGACGGTGCGGAACGACGGGTCCGAGGCGCCGTGCAGCCGGGCCCCCTCGGCGGTCAGCTCGCGCAGGTAGGCCACGACCTCGTCGGTGATCCGCTCGCCGGGGAGCAGCGAGGGCACTCCCGGCGGATAGCCGGCGATCGACTCGCAGGAGATCCGCCCGACCGCCTCGTCCACGGGCACGGTTTCGCCCCGCCCGAGGAACGCGTCGCGTGGGGAGACGACGGTCTGGTGGGAGAGCGCCGACGGAGGTCGGCTGATGGCGTGGCGCTCGCGAGGGCGGGCGATCAGCCGGACCGTCTCGGCGAAGTCATGCGAGAGGCGCTCGAGCGCCTCGACCGGCTGTGCGATCCCCAGCACCAGCACGAGCGTGGCGTGCGTGGCCAGCTCCACGTAGATGTCGTAGGAGTTGCGCAGCGCCCCGGCGACCTCGTAGCCCGTGCAGCCGGTGCCACGCACGTCGATCACGATCCGCAGCGGATCCCATCCAGCGATCCCGGGCCGACCTACGAACTCCTCGTCGAGCACGGAGCACCCAGGCACCGCGTCGATGGCTTCGCGCGCGCGCTCGGAGGCGTGGATGGTGCGGTCCAGCAGAGCCTCGCCGTGCACCGCGAGCTGGCGCCGGGCGGCGTCGAGCGAGGCCATCAGCAACGCGCTCGGGCTGGTCGAGCGGATCAGCCGCACCGCGCGGTCGACGGCCTCGGGGTCCACGCGACCGGTGTCGGCGACGAGCAGCATCGCGGACTGGGTCAGGCTGCCCACGATCTTGTGCGTCGAGGCGAGCATGGCGTCCGCCCCCAGGGCCAGCGGCGACGCGGGAAGGCGCGCGTGGAAGCCGAAATGCGACCCCCAGGCGCCGTCGACGATCAGGGCCGCGCCGGCGGCGTGAGCGACCTCGGCGCACCCCTCGACGTCGGCGGCCATTCCGTAGTAAGTGGGCGAGACCATGAACGCGACGGGGGCGTCCGGGACGTGCTCGAACGCCTCGGCCAGCGCCTCCGGAGTCACGCCGTGGGCCATGCCGAGCTCGACGTCGTACTCGGGCGCGACGAACCGAGCGGTCCCGCCGCTCAGGACCAGGCCATCGATCAGGCTGGCGTGCGAGTTGCGCTGCAGGATCACGCGCCGGTCGGGTGGCGCCAGAGCCAGGCACAGCGCGTGGTTGCCCTGGGTCGCGCCGTTGGTCAGAAACCAGGCCCGCGCCGCCCCGTAGGCCTCGGCGGCGAGTCGCTCGGCCCGCTCGTACGGCGTCGGCGACGGCCCCACGTCGATGCCCTCGATGTCCTGCGGGACGTCGAGCAGCAGCGCCCGCTCGCCGAGCGCGGTCCGCAGCCCGGGGTCGGCGCCGTCGCCGCCCTTGTGGCCGGGGACGTGGAACCGCAGCGAGCCGCGAAACCCGTAGGCGGTTATTGCCTCCAGATACGGCGCGGTCGGTTGAGCGGCTGGCTCGCGGGTCATCTCGTAATCCGGCGAATCCGCTTCAGCGGATTCGCCGATTTCAGCAGGTACGACCGCGCGAAGCCGTCGAGGTCGCCGTCGAGCACCCGGGCGGTGTCTCCCATCTCGTGGTCCGTCCGGTGGTCCTTGACCAGCGAGTAAGGGTGCAGCACGTAGGAGCGGATCTGCGAGCCGAAGTTGACGTCCTGGGCCTCGCCGCGCTCGCGGGCGATCTCCTCACGGCGCCTGCGCTCCTCGAGCTCGAGCAGCCGGGAGCGCAGCATGGTCATCGCCTCCGCCTTGTTGGACGACTGCGAGCGCTCGTTCTGGCACTGCACGACGATCCCGGTCGGCTTGTGGGTGATGCGCACCGCGGAGTCGGTCTTGTTGACGTGCTGACCGCCGGCGCCGCTGGCCCGGTAGGTGTCGATCTGCAGATCGTCGTCGTCGATCGCGAAGTCCTCGATGTCGGGCACCACGGGCGAGACCTCGACGCCGGCGAAGCTCGTCTGGCGCCGGTGGGCGGCGTCGAACGGCGACAGGCGCACCAGCCGATGAACGCCCTTCTCGCTGGCGAACACGCCGTAGGCGTTCTCCCCCTTGACCAGGAACGTGGCCGACTTGATGCCCGCCTCCTCCCCCGGGGACGCCTCGAGCAGCTCCACGCCGTAGCCCCGTCGCTCGGCCCAGCGCATCTCCATCCGCAGGACCATCTCAGCCCAGTCCTGGGCGTCGGTTCCGCCGGCCCCGGCGTTGACGGTGACCAGGGCGTCGCCCGAGTCGTAGCGACCGGAGAACAGCCGCTCCTCCTCGAGGCGGTCCAGGCGTGCCTGCACGCTCTGGATCTGCTCCTCGAGCTCCTGCGCCATCTCGGGGTCCTCCTCGGCCAGCTCAGCCAGCGGCTCGAGGTCCTCGACGTCGCGCTCGAGCTCCCGGTAGGCGGCCAGGCGTCGGCTCGTGCGCGCGTGCTCGGCGCTCACGCCGGCGGCCCTCCCCTGGTCCTCCCAGAACCCGGGAGCGCCCATCTCTCCTTCGAGCGCGCTCACGCGCTCGCTCAGCGCAGCAGGGTCAAAGATAGTCCGCGAGCAGCTTCAACTGCTCGCGGATCGACGCGAGGCGCTGGGAGAGCGGCTCTGAGGGGGCGGTGGCCATCTATTTCTAAGGTAGCAACGCGAGCGTCGGTAGTGTCCTGGGCATGGCAACCCTCAACGATCCGGAAGTGCACAAGCTCCTAACGGAGCCAAACTACGCAGTCGTTTCGACGCTCAACCGGGACGGCTCGATCCATTCGACGGTGGCATGGATCGACGTTCAGGACGGCGTGCCCGCGATCAACAGCGCCAAAGGGCGCGTGTGGCCCACCAACCTCGAGCGCGATCCGCGCGTCTCGGCGGTGGTGATCGAGTCGGGCAATCCGTACAACTTCGTCGAGATCCGCGGAACCGCCCAGGAGGTCGACGGGGCCGACGAGCACATCAACGGCCTGACCAAGAAGTACATCGACCAGGACGAGTACCCGTTCCGAGCGCCCGGCGAGGTCCGAGTGAAGTTCGAGATCGCGCCGGAGCACATCCGGCACCAGAAGCAGGGCTAAGGCGCCGCCGCCGTCAGAACCGCCCGCCGTGCCGGCCCGAGTGCCGGCCGGCGCGGCGCTGATCGCGCTGGTCGTGCCTACCCTGGCGCGAGTCCAGCTCGCGCTCGACGCGGTCGAACTCCGGCGACGGCCCGTAGAGCCGCCAGCCGTTGCGCAGCAGTGGGATCAGCGTGACCAGCGCCACCCAGATCGGCCAGAACTGACCGCTGGCACCCGAGCTGATCCAGATCACCGTGCAGACGACGAACAGCGCCGCCCCGCCGCCGGTCTCCTGGATCAGCCGTCGTTGTAGATGGCGCCGGCGCTCCACGAGCTCGGCCTTCTGCTGGGCCGGCGACGCCGGGAGCTTGGGCAGGTCGGCCATTAGCTTGTCGAGCTCCTGCTGGGTCTTCGCGCTGTAGGCGGCCTGGACCCGCTCGTCGAGCTCGTCCTCGCTCAGGCGACCGGCGGCGAAGTGCTCGCGGATGTCCTGGGCAGCACGATCGCGCTGCTCGTCGGACGCGCGCAGGCCGGGTTCGTCGGGCATGCGCTGAATTTACCGCTCCGACCACCGCGGACCAGTGGCTAGCTCTGCTTCAGAGGGGGCGCGAGGTCGGCGCCTACGCGCCGTGGCACTTCTTGAACTTCTTGCCCGACCCGCACCAGCACGGATCGTTGCGCCCGATCTGGTCGCCGGGCGCGACCCGGCGCTGCTCGACCGGCGCCGGCATCGGCTCCTCGACCGCACCCGCCCCGCCGTCGACCGCCCCCGCACCACCGGCCGCGGCGGCAATCGCCATCGCGCCCTGCGGCGCGCCACCGCCACCTGAGTAGGTGACCCGCCCCGCGCCACCCGTCGCCGAGCTCGCGGCGCTCGAGGGGCTGCGACGCTGGGGCGGCGCCGGCGGCGCCCCGCCGTTCGCAGGGTCGACCGGCGTCACCTGGACGTGGAAGATCAGCCGCGCGAAGTCGTCCCAGATGCTGTTCATCAGGTCGCGGAAGAGCTCGAACGCCTCGTTCTTGTACGCGACCAGCGGCTCGATCTGGGCGAACCCGCGCAGGTGGATGCCCTCGCGCAGGTAGTCCATGTCATACAGATGCTCGCGCCAGCGCTGGTCGATGATCTGGAGGAGCAAGAAGCGCTCGATGTCGCGCATCAGCTCGTCGCCGAACTCCTCCTCGCGGCCGTCGTACTGCTCGCCGACCATCTCTTCGAACGCCGCCTTCAGCTCTTCCCGATCGGCCCGGTGCGGGTCGATGTCAGGAAGCTCGGCACCGACCGGGAAGATCTCGATCATCCGCCGGAACAGGCCCTCGACGTCCCATTCCTCGACGAACTCGCCGGCCGTGTACTCCTCGACTAGGCGGCCGATCATGGTGGTGATCTCCTGGCGGGCGGCGTCGCTCATGTCGCGCCCCTCGAGGATCTCGTCGCGATACGTGTAGATCACGTCGCGCTGCTGGTTGAGCACGTCGTCGTACTCCAGCGTGTGCTTACGCGTGAGGAAATGCTGCTCCTCGACCTTACGTTGCGCCTTCTCGATCTGCTTGGAGAGCATGCCGTGCTCGATCGGCTCCTCGTTGCCCTCGTCGTCGACGCTGCCCAGCCGGTCGAGGATCTTGTAGATGCGCTCGCCGGCGAACAGCCGTACGAGGTCGTCCTGCGCAGAAAGGAAGAAGCGAGACTCGCCGGGGTCGCCCTGGCGTCCAGAGCGGCCGCGCAGCTGGTTGTCGATCCGGCGCGACTCGTGGCGCTCGGTGCCGAGGATGAACAGCCCGCCCGCCTCGAGCACCTGATCGCGCAGAGCTTCGACGTGCTGCTCGATCGTGGGGAGGACCTTCTGATAGTGCTCGTCGTAGTCGGGCATACCCGGCTGCAGTCCGAGCTTCTCGACCTCGAGGCGCGCGAGGTGCTCGGCGTTGCCCCCGAGCTTGATGTCGACGCCGCGGCCGGCCATGTTGGTGGCGATCGTGACCGCGCCGGGGGCGCCGGCCTCGGCGATCGTCTCACCCTCGCGCTCGGCGTGCTCGGGCTTCGCGTTCAGGACGCTGTGGGCGATCCCCTTGCGTTTGAGCGCGTCGCCCAGCAGCTCCGAGACCTCGACCGAGATCGTTCCCACCAGCACCGGCTGCCCGGCGGCGTGGCGCTGCTCGATCTCCCTGACCACGGCGCTCCACTTGCCGTCCTTGGTCTTGTAAACCTGGTCGTTGCGATCGGCCCGCACCATCGGCCGGTTGGTCGGGATCTCGACGACCGGCAGCTCGTAGATCTTCATGAACTCGGTTGCCTCGGTCAGCGCCGTACCGGTCATGCCCGCGAGCTTGTCGTACATGCGGAAGTAGTTCTGGAGTGTGATCGTCGCGAGGGTCTGGTTCTCCTCCTGGACGCGCACACCCTCCTTGGCCTCGACCGCCTGGTGCAGGCCCTCCGACCAGCGCCGGCCCTCGAGGATGCGTCCCGTGAACTCGTCGATGATCTTGACCTCCCCGTCGATCACCGCGTAGTCGACGTCGCGCTTGTAGAGCGATTCCGCCTTCAGCGACTGGATCAGGTGGTTGACCAGGTGGCCGTTCTCGGCCCGGTACAGGTGGTCGATGCCGAGGAAGCGCTCGGCCTTGGCCACGCCCTGCTCGGTGACCGCGACCGTCTTGTGCTTCTCCTCGAACTCGTAGTCGAAGTCGGCGACGAACTCCTTCTTCATCTTCGGGTCCATCCCGTCGGGCGTCTTGCCGGGCGTCAGGCGCGGAGCGAGCTGGGCGAACTTCGCGTACAGATCCGCGGCCTGTTCGGGGGCGCCCGAGATGATCAACGGCGTGCGGGCCTCGTCGATCAGGATGTTGTCGACCTCGTCGACGATTGCGAAGGCGTGGTAATAGGACTCGCCCTCGTCGGGCTTGGGGCGCCCGCCGTGCTGGACCTTCTCCTCGAGCGAGGTGGCCATGTTGTCGCGCAGGTAGTCGAAGCCGAACTCGGAGTTCGTGCCGTAGGTGACGTCGGCGGCGTACGCGGCGCGCTTCTCCTCGTAGGGCTGCATGTTCTGCAGTACCCCGACCGACACGCCGAGCAGGTCGTAGATCGGCTTCATCCACATAGCGTCGCGTCGGGCCAGGTAATCGTTGACGGTCACCACGTGCACGCCGCGCCCGCCCAGCGAATTCAAGACCACCGCCGACGTGGCGGTCAGCGTCTTGCCCTCGCCGGTGCGCATCTCGGCGATCGACCCGTCGTGCAGCACCATGGCGCCGATCAGCTGGACGTCGAAGTGACGCATCCCCATACTGCGCTTGCCGGCCTCGCGTACGAGCGCGAAGCACTCGAACATCAGGTCGTCAAGACTCTCGCCGTTCGCCGCCCTGTCGCGCAGCTCGTCGGCGGCCTCCCTCAGCTCGGCGTCGGTGTAGTGCTCGAGCTCCGGCTCGTAGCCGTTGATCCGTCCGACGCGCTGCTCATAGGCCTTGAACTTCTTGCCTTCGCCCATGCGAAGAGCGCGGTCCAGAATGGACATGTGGCTAGCGTAGCAGTGGGGTCCTGGCCGTTCCGCCGTCTTTCAGGCGGCCGAGCTGACCCCGGCCTGCGCCCCAGAATCATCGGCCGCGCCGGCCTCCTCCACCGCCTCCACCGACGGCCCGGCGGCCGCGTTCTGGGAGGCCGCGGCGCGCTGCTCGCGCCGCTTACGTCGCTTGTCCCGATGGCGCTTCACCTGGACCTGCAGCTCATCGGCGCACAGGTTGATCGAGTGCATGATGTCGGGCGAGGCATCCCGGGCGCGCAGCGTCACCCCTTTCAGGTGGAGCGTGGCCTCCGCCACCTGGCTGTCGGCGATCGCGGGGTTTCGCTCCTGGAACACCTCCACCTCGAGCTCGGCCAGCTCGGACACCTGCCGCTCGACCTTGCGAAATCGCTTGGCGACGTGCTCACGAAGGTCTTCGGAGACGGGCAGATTGCGGCCCTTAACCTCGATGCGCATCTCGACCTACCTCCTCGCTGGGAAGGATGGATGTGCGACTGTTGTGAACGGGTTAGCCTAGCCCTCCGCCGGACGTTTGTCGACGCCCTTGGGCCCCGCGGCGCATAATCCGCGTCGGTGTCTCCGCAGGCCACGTGGTCGTTCGAACCTTCCGTCCTGATCGGGGTGCTGGCGCTGGTTCTGCTGTACGCGGCCGGGTGGCGCCGGGCGCGCCGGCGCGGCGAGCGCCACCCGCCCAGTTTGTGGCGCGCCTTCCTGTTCGCGGGCGGGATCCTGACCATCCTCATCGCGCTCGTCTCGCCCCTGGACTCGCTCGGCGATCAGCTGATGGTCATGCACATGGTCCAGCACATGCTGCTGCTCGACCTCGCGCCGATCCTGCTCATCCTTGGGTTGACCAAGACGCTGCTACGCCCGGTCACGCGCCGCCTGCAGACGATCGAGCGCCGCGCCGGCTTCTTCGGCCACCCCGCGTTCGCGGTCATCTTCTACGCCGGGCTGCTGTGGCTGTGGCACGTGCCGGCGCTGTACGACCAGGCCCAGGGCAACAGCCTGCTCCACGTCTTCGAGCACCTGTCCTTCTTCGCGGCCGGCTCGCTCTACTGGTGGCACGTCCTATCGCCGATCCGCAGCCGCGCGCGGCTGACCGGCCTAGGCCAGGTCGGGTACATGGCGAGCGCCAAACTGCTCGTCGGCATCCTCGGGATCACGCTTGCCTTCGCGCCCCGCGTGCTCTACCCCTTCTACGCCCACCAGCCGCACTACTGGGGGCTCAGCCCGCTCGAGGATCAGATGATGGCCGGACTGGTAATGGCGCTCGAGCAGTCGCTGGTGATGGGGGTCGCGCTCGTGTACCTGTTCGTGCAGATGCTCACCGAGTCCGAGCGCGCTGCCCAACGCGCCGAGCGGTTCGAGATCGCCTGATAGGGGGCCTCGCTTCGCTCGGCGTCCGTGGGGCCGATTGACCCCGTCCTGACCGGGATCGCACGGCCCCACGGACCCGCAGAGCGCTAGCTGTTCAGCTGCACTTCTGCGTGCCGGTCACGGTCTGGGTCGACTGTGTGCCGCCCGGCCCGGTCTCCGCGGTGAACGCGATGCTGTACGGCCGCTTGCCGCTCTTGCACGCGGTCGACGCCTGGTACACGACCACCTTGCCGTTGACCGTCTTTGACACCTTCAGGTAGTGAAGCGTCTCGCCGGTCAGCGAGCCTTCGACCCCGGTGATCGGGAACGACACTGCGGCCGGGATCGGCGTGTTCAACACCAGGTTCTTGCCGACGTTCTTGACCGTCCCGGCGAACGGCGTGATGCTGCCCGTCTGAATCGGGCCACAGGTGTGGCTCCCGGTCACGACGAAGAAGAACGCGACCTTGCCCTGACCCGCGTTCCACACGTGCAGCAGCGGGGTACACGGCACGGTCGGAATCGCCGAGCTCTGCTCGGTGGGTTCCGCCGGCCCCAGCTGGGCGGTGATCGAGCCCGTCGCGATCAGCGCACCCTTGGGGCACCCCGCGTCGGACTTGGCGTTGCCGATCTTGGCGAGGCTGCACGTCGGGAAGTCCTTCCCGTCGGACTTGACTCCGTAGACCGTGGTCTTGATGTTGGTCAACGGCGCCGTCCGGTTGCCGTTGGTTCCGTTGGCCACGTAGTTCTCGGTGAACCCGATGGCCGAGGGTGCCGCACCGCTTCCCGCCTTATTGGGCGAGAACTTCAGGGTGCTGCCGGTGTAGCTGTTGAGGCCAGTGGTGGCCGCGTACGCGGTCACTGCGCCTACGAGCACGGCAAGCGCCGTGGCTATTACGACTAGTCGTCGCAACAGACTCCTCCTTTTGGTTTGTTGCAAGCAGAGCCGGCCATGCTCTATGGGGTGGGTTGTAGTTGGGGGAATGCTTGTAGTTGTCCCGTGGTTGCTTCGCCGAGGGACGGTTGCGCCTTACAGGGCGGGCCGCCGGGATCCGACGTGTAATAGACGGAACTCAGCACGGCAGCCAGCGAGGCGGGAATAGTAGGGCCGATCGCGGGCGGAGGGTTGCTCGTGCACAGATAGTCGCCGAATACGGGCAGTCCGGCGAGCAGCTGCTGAGCGCCGTTCGGCACCAGATAGGGGTTGCCGCGATTGCTCGAGAGGCGGTGCGAATAGTCGGTCAGGGTCTCGGGGTTGACCGGGTTCGAGATCCGTACGTAGTGGAGTAGCCCATGGCCGCTGTTCGCCGGCAGCGTCGCCCCCGAGGCGGCGGTTCCGTTGGCGAAGAACCCGGCGACCTCGCGCCGGTAGTCGTTTATGTAGTCGATCACCGGGATCAGGCCACCGAGATATGGCGTGGCCCGTGTGAGCAGCGGGACGCTGTCGTTGAGGAAGGTCTCGAGCGCGGGCACGCCTGCCTTGGAGGCGTGCGTCAGCGGTCCGACATTGACGAGCAGGCTCTTCAGCTGCGGTGCAAGGACGACGAGCGACTGGAGCGCCGGCGATAACTGCACGGCGGCGGGACGGAGCTCGTCGACGAGCGGTTTGGTCGTCTGCGCGAAGCGCGCCACCCGGTCGACCGTCGTCTTGGTGGCGAGCAGGAAGGGTGGGAAGGCCTGAATCGTCTGGGCGAGGGCGGCGCTCTGCGCGGCCGTGGCCGAGAACGCGCCGTTGGCGTTGACGATCAACTGCTGAAGCGCCGCCGGGGAGTGGGCGATGGCGGAGAAGACCTGACCCCCGTCGTTCAGCAGCGTGCTCGTCGCGGCGCTGTCGCGGTTCAGCACGGCCAGGACCGAGTCGACGTTGGTCGCGAACGGGTAGAGCTCGGCCAGCGCGGCGTTCAGGTCCTGGCCGCGATTCGTGAGCGCGATCCCGTCCTGCTGCATCCAGGTCTCGAACGCCTTCCGCGTGGCGGGATCGAACGTCGAGAGGATCTGATCCAGCTGGACGGTCGGCGCGATCTGACCCCGCGGGAGCGTCGCGCCGTCGGGGAGCTTGCGCGCGGTCGCGGATCCGGGCGAAAGCTCGATGTAGGTCTCCCCCAGCAGTGTCTTCTGGCGCAGGATCGCGCGGGTGTCAGCCGGGCGCGGCGCGAACTGCGAATCGATCTCCATCAGCGCTCGGGTCAGCCCGGTGCGGCGGTCGAGCGAAACGCTGATCACCTTGCCGACGTCGACGCCCGAGATCCGCACGTCGGCCTGGCTGCCGAGCTCGGTCGCCTGATTGAACTCCGCGCTGATCTCATAACCGCGCGGACTGAGCGACGTGCTGCCGCCGAACGAGATCCACAGGAACAGGAGCAGCCCGAGACACGAGGCCGCGAACGCGACCATGGTCAGCAGCCGGCCGGTGCTCGGCGCCCGGTTGTTCATCCGCTAGCTCCAGTGATGGTGGGCGCGTGCCGGGTCAGCGAGCCGAGCGAGGCCGGGCAGTAGGGCGACTTGATCTGGCTCCAGTCGGGCGCGTTCAGCAGATCGAGCAGCGGTCCGATCGACGGGCTGCCGGCCTGGATCGTCGTCTCGAGCAGGTTGAGCTGCTGGCAGGTGGCCATGAAGATCCCGCGCACGGTCGGTCCCTGGGCGTCCTGCACGTCGGTCAGGCTGTTGGCGATGTGCGCCAGCCAGGAGCCCCAGAACAGGTAGCCCTGCTGGCCGCCCGACGGCTGGTAGGCCAGCGTGTTGAACAGCGCGTTCACGACGTTGACCGAACGCGTGAGCGGCGGCGTCGCCTGCGCCAGCTTCGTCGCCGCCGGACGCAGCGCGCTCGCCAGTGGCTGCACGGCGGTCGAGAACGGACGCAGCTGCGTCTGAATCACCGGCGTGGTGTCGTGGAACAGCGGCCGAGAGGCCTTCAGCGCCGGGCCGAGGGCGCGGGCGAACGGGACGAGCTGGCCGAGCGCCGGGCCGAGCTCGGCTGTGAACGCCTGCACCTTGCCCAGCGTCGTGTTCGTCTGCGACAGGGTGCTCGGCAGGAGTGAGAGTCCCGCCTCGAGTTTGGCGTCCTGCGAGGAGATCGCGGCGAAGTTGGTGTTCGAGGAGACGATCAGCGAGGCGAGCTGCCCGTCGACGCCGCCGAGCGCTGTCGCCACTCGGTTCAGGTTGTGGATCGCCACGCGCAGGTTGGCGCTGCGCTGGGCGAGCAGGGTGGCGAAGGTCTGGGTGTCGCGGTCGAGCGGCGCGAAGCGCTTGAACGTGCCGCGCAGGTCCGACACCGCCGGCTGGCTCGGCATCGCGGTCGCGGTGGACCCGTCGGCGAAGTCCGGCGCTGGGTCCGAAGCCGCGGTTTGATCCCGGAAGGCCTGGGCCCCGCCCGACAGGAGCAGCAGCAGGTAGTTACGGCTGTCGGAATCGAGCGAGGCGAGGATCTGGTCGAGGTCGATGTCCGGGGAGGTCGCCGACGCGGCGAGCATTCCGCCGTCCGGCACCGCGCCGGCATGCTTGTCGCCGGGATCGAGCGCCAGGTACATGTCCTTGAGCGGCGTGCGCGGACGCAGCAGCACCGTCGCGTTCTGGTAGATCGGCGCGTACTGCTTGTAGATGTTCATGGTCACGACCGCGCGGCCGTTCTGGAGCTCGACTCCGCCGACCTGCCCGACCTGCACCCCGGCGATCGTCACCGCCTGCCCCTGACCCGGAGTCACCGCCGCGCTGTTCGCGAATTCGGCGCGGACGCTGTAGTAGCTCTGGCCGAAGGTGAAGGCGGGCTGGTGCTCGAGGACGTAGCCGGCGATGACGAGCGCGAGGACGACGAGTCCGAGGATGGCCGCGAAGTCGCGCCGATGCGCGGTGATGGCGCGCTTCATGGTCCGTTCCCCGTGGTCACGTCGTTGAGGTCCGGCGCCGCGTTCTGGGCGCACGGCTTGGTGCTCTTGAGCGGCGGCGCCTGGCCGGGCCACGCCGGGCGCGTCCCCAGCGGTTGCAGCACCGCGTTTCCGTACAGCGGTCCCTGCGTGCCGAGGTTTCCGGTCTGCACCGGGATAGAGCCGCCGGCCGGGGACGAGCGCAGGTAGCGGCCGTTGCCGTCGAAGTTCTGGCCGGCGCCGGCGATTCCCACGGCGGACTCGAACAGCTCCTGGTAGACGGGGGTGGTGCTCGGCAGCGGCGGATCCTGGATCACCTCATTGCCGGTGGGGACCAGGTTGTGAGAGACGCACCGGGCCAGCGCGTCGCTGGCCGAGAGCAGCGACGTGGTCGACTTGATCGTGCTCGCGGTCTCCTGCACCGCCGGCGTGAGGTCCTTGACCAGGCCGCCCAGCTCGCTGGGCTCGACGAGCGCCGTCGCCTGTGCGAGCCACGGCAGCGCCTGGCCGATGGTGGGATCGAGCTGCTCGACCCCGGGCAGGATCGTCTTGGCGAATGTCTGCGTTGGGCCGAACGAGGCGTTCAGCGATCTCAGCGCCCTGTTGGTCGTGCGCAGCAGCGGCGGCAACGTCGCGATCGAGTTGCTCAGGTCCTGCTGGCGGGACGCGAGCGCCGACATCGTGGCGTCGAACGTGGTGACGAGGCTGGCCAGCTGGGTCTGGCGCGAGGCCAGGGCCCGGAACACCTCCTCGTTGCCGACGACGGCGTTGCTCAGATCGTGGGGTTGGCTACCGAGCAGCGCCTGGTTGACGATCGCCGAGGCCTCGAACGCGCCGGCGGAGTACCTGAGCGACTGGTTCAGTGCCTGGGCGCCGGTAAGCCCGCGCACGCTCGGGTCTTGGTCTTCGGCGGCATCCTGAGCCGCGGTCGGCGGCTGACCCAGCGACGCGCCGAACCCCTGAACCAGCGTCTGGAGGTTGGCCCGGGCGCTCGAGTTGAGCGCCGCCAGCACCCGGTCGAGCTGCACCGGCCCCGCCGTGTTGGCCGCCGGCAGCGTCGCCCCGCTCGCCAGAGTCGGCGCGTTCGGCGAGCCGGGGTGCAGATCGACGTAGAAGTTGCCCTCGAGGAAGATCCGGGTGAGGATCTGCGCCGTCGCGTCCCGGTGGAGCGGCAGACCGTTCGAGTCGATCTGCATCGTGACCACCGCGTCCTGGCTGTTGTTGCCGAGCGACTTCACCGAGGTGACCTGA
This sequence comes from uncultured Solirubrobacterales bacterium, assembly GCA_963757235.1. Classification (GTDB taxonomy): domain Bacteria; phylum Actinomycetota; class Thermoleophilia; order Solirubrobacterales; family Solirubrobacteraceae; genus Palsa-465. The sequence goes on from CAVWRC010000017.1 coordinate 25,950, forward strand.
CCCACGTCGACGCCGGCGATCCGCACCGGCGAGGGAATGTGGAGCTCGGTCTCGGTGGTGAACACCGCCTTGAGCACGAACGGCGAGCCGGCCCACGGCGTCGGGCCGCCGAACACGAGGTACACGACCGCGACGACCACGAGCGCCGCGATGACGCCCGCGGCGAAGTTCGAGATACGCGGCCGGTGGCGTCTCACTTCTTGCTCCCGCTCGTCGTGGTCTCCGTCTTCAGACCGACGTTGCCCGCAGGGTTGCCGATGGCCGCGGCCGCGCCTGAGTAGGGCTCATTGCCGGCCGAGCATTCGGCCGTCTCACCGGGCGAGTCGGTGTTCGGATACGAGTTGACGTGGAGCGGCCCGTGCTCTTGGGTTGGGGTGGCGACCGGCGTCGTGTACGGCTGGCTCGACGGGTTCGCCTCGCCTCCCAGGACGTCGTCGATCGCCACCAGTGAGAACCGCAGCGAGGTGCCCGACGTGGTGCTCTCCGACAGGACGCTCGCGAGGTTGCGCAGGAATAGCGTCACGTAGTTGCACGAGGACTGAACCGGGGTCAGGAAGTCGAGCGGCGCGCGCAGACTTTGTGCGGTGAGGGTGAGGCGGTCGAGCCCCTGCTGCACGGCCGGGGTCTGCCCGTACGCGTTCAGGTGCTGGGACAGATTGACCAGGCGTTGGTCGAGCGCCGCGGTCCCCGGCAGGTTGCGCACGCCGGCCGCGAACGCGTCCGCCAGGACCGGGGCGCTCGACGGCAGCGTCGCGATGCCGGGGCGGAGCTCGGAGAACAGCGCCGCGCTGTCGGTCAGGAACGGCCGGGTAGCTGGACTGTCGCTGATCACCGCGTTGAACGCCGGCGGCGTGTCGGAGATGAACTGCTGCAGCGAGGGGACCGACACGCTGGCCAGTGCGCGGAACGTGCCGTCGAGGGCGACGAACAGGTGGGCCTGGGTGTTCGCGACCGGGACGAGGGCGGTGGTCAGGTTCTCGAGCCCGTGCAAGAAGCCGGCGAGATTCGTGTGGGACGAGGCGAGGTTGCGCGCCACCGGCTGCAGGTCGGTTAGGAGCGGAACGAACGCTCCAACCGCGTTGTTGACATCGGCGCCACGGCCGGCCAGCGCGTCGCTGAAGCCGATCGTCGACGCGGTCACGCCGGCGCGGGTGGGCGGGCTGAACATGTCGAGCACCTGGTCGAGGTCGACGGTCGCGCTGGTCTGGCGCAGCGGCACGGTCGCCCCGCTCGCGAGCGTGCGGGTCGAGCGCCCGAGCCCGATGGCCAGGTACTTCTGCCCGATGGCTCCCTTGAGCGCGATCGTGAACGTGGAGTCGACCGGCAGCTTGCCGAGGCTCTTGTTGAGCTTGAGATCGAGCACGGCGATCGGCTGACCCGACGGCAGGCGCGCCGGCTCGACATTGTCCACGAACCCGACGAGCGCGCCGCCCATGTGCACCTCGGCCCCGTGCGTGAGCTCGCTCGCGTCGGACACCTGGACGTGCAGGTTGTAGCTCGGGACGAACGGGAGCCCGTTGTTGGCGTTGTAGGCGAGGAACACCGCGACGATCACCGCGAGCACGGTGATCGCGCCGATCAGGACCGGGTTGGCAAGGCCTCGCTGGTTTCGGTTCGGACCCATCACGCAGGCCCGATCAAGTAGTTGAGCAGCCGCTCGAGGGGCACGCCGGTCGTTGCCAGACCGCTCTTGGTTGCGTTCTGGCCGTTGCTCGCGCTGTGTGCCTCGCTCGCGGGTTGCGGGTCGGCTGCGGCCTGCGCATCGGCTGCGGCCGAGCTCCCCTTCGTAAAGTTGGCCGAGCAGCCGGGGACGGGCGAGGTTGCGTACCCGGTGCAGTCGCTGACCAGCAGCTCATCGCGCACGTAGTGCCCGAGGCTGTCGAAGCCGTTGGTCGCGCTCGTGCCGTAGAACAGGAGCGCCATCAGCTGCCCGATGGCGCCGGTCTTGCTGAGGCTCGCGGTCAGGCGGTCGAGCGAGGTCGCCGCCGGCGCGGCCTGAGTCCCGAGGGCGTCGAGCTGCTTTGCCAGCGGGATCGTCCCGACGAGCGGTCCCTGCGACTGCGCCGCCGCGGCTCCTAGCTGTGTGAGTGAGGTTCGGGCGGCGTTCGCGAACGGCGTGAGCTCGGTGAACTCACGGCCGAGCGCCGACGCGCTCGTCTTCAGATCGGACGCGAGCGGCGTCCCCTGGTCGGCCAGCGTTCCGAGGTCGGCCATCAATGGCTTGAGCTGACTCAGGAACCCGGGCAGCAGGCGGATCGAGCGCGAGATGTCGTCCGCGCGAGCTGCGCTCGCGGTGGCGGTGGTATTGGCTTGGACGATGAAGTCGGCCAGGGACTTGCGTTGCTGCGCGAGCGGCCCGAGAACAGCAGCGGAGTCCGTCGCGAGCTTGGCCAAGGCGCGGTTCTGTCCGGCCAGGATCTTCAGGACCTCGTCGGTGTTGCCGAGCGCCGGATCGGCCCGGTGGATCACCGAGTTCAGGTCGGAGCCCCGGGCGGCCAGCCCGGTGCCCAGTTCGTCGAGGATGATGGCCAGGCGCTGGGCCACCGGCTCCTGGTAGATGTCCTGGACGATGTCGAAGTCGACCGGCGAGCTGGTCCGGGTGACCGGCAGGTAGTAGCTGCCGGCGCCCGGGCCTGTGTTGATGCGTTGCAGCGTTGGGGTCGCCGCCGTGCCCGGAGTGCAGTCGACGTACATCTCGCCGATGAGCGACTGCGGCCGGATCGCGCAGGTCGCGTTGGCGTGGAAGGGCGCGAAGCGCGAGTCGTCGATCTCGAGCGTGACCGCGGCCTGCTTGTTCGCGGTAACGCCGAGCCCGACGATCGAGCCAACCGGCGCGCCGGCGACCCTGACCTGCTCGCCCTGGACCGCGAACGAGGCGTCGTCGAAGATGGCGCGGACGTCGTACGGATCGCCGCCGGCGCCGCTCGAGTTCGTCGCGACCGTCACCGCGATGATCGCCACGATGGCCGCAAGCGCTATGAGCGCGAGGCGTCTCATGGACCCGGCGGGGTCGAGCTGGTGTTGCAGCTTTGAACGGCTTGCGGCGAGGATCCATCCGGCGAGGGCTGGACGGCGCCGCCGGGGCAACGGTTGTGCGCAACCTGGAGGCCGTCATAGCGCTCGGACGGTGGTCGCGCGGTGAGCTCGCCTGTGCTGTCGGTGCCGAACGCGAAGAACGTCGGCTGGACGCGGACGTAGTGGCCGTTGGCGTCGTAATAGCCGCTGGCCTGGCCCACGTTCGTGAGCGCCGAGACCAAATCCGGCGTGTACTCGCGCAGCGTGTCGAGCTGCGTCTGCGAGTCGTTCATCGCGGTGACCAGGTCGGGGAAGGCTGTCTTTGCCAGACGGGCGAGGTTGGGCGTGTCGTTGAGGAGCGTCGTCAGGTCGCCGGTGCCGGCCGGGTTGTGGATCAGGTCGCTGAGCGCCGTCACGGTGGGGATCGCCGCATGGGTGAAGGCTCGGAGGCTCGCGGCGAACGGCTCGAGCCGGCGGACGGCTGGTTTCGACTTGGCCACGAGCGGATCGAGCGCGTCGAGCGTCGTCCGCAGGCCGGCGAAGGTGACGGTGGCGCGATTCAGCGTGCCCGGGAACAGAACGAGCGCCTGCTCGAGCGCCTGACTCTGGCGGGCGATCGCGCCGGTCGCCGTGCTCGCCTGTCCGATCAGGTCGGTCAGCTGGGCGCTGCGCGAGGCCAGCGTCTCCATCGCCTGCGCACCCTGGGTCAGCAGACCGTCGAACGCGGGCTCATTGCGGTCGAGCTCGGCGGTGACGTTGCTCGTGCTGGCCAGACCGGGAGCGAGGTATTCCAGAGTCTTCGACGCCTGGGCCGACTTGCCGTCGATGCTCGTCGCCTCGCCCTGGATGAAGTCGCGCAGCCCGGCGCGGGTCATCGGATCGAGCGAGTCGAAGACCTGGTCGAGGCTGACGAACGAGTACGTGTCCTGTTCGGTGATCGTGCCGCCGCTCGGTATCGCCGGCGCCTGGCTCGCGGCGGGCTCGAGCACCACGTACTTGTCGGCGATCCCCGACAGCGAGTTCTCATAGATCCGCGCCACCGTGCCCTCGTGCAGGGGCGCCGCACTCGAGTCGATCGACATCGTGATCTGCGCCTGGCCGTTCGAGGTCAGCGCGATCGACTGCACCGACCCGACCTCGGCCGGGCCTATCAACACGTCGTTGCCCGTGACCAGACCGCCCGCGTCCGCGAAGTCCGCCTTCAGCGTGTACGACCCTGACCCGCCGAGCAGCACGAGCACGACTACGACGATCGCGACCGCCAGCGAAGCGACCGCGGCGACGCGCGCGATCATGAAGCTTTCAGCATCCGTGCTCTTATCCCGTAAGGCATCGCTGGGATCCTCTCTCCCCTCCTGCCGCGATTCCGGCTCGCGGCGCGTCCATCCTGCCAAAGAGTGCGATCTGCCGCCAGGTAGGGATGTTCAGGGCACGTTCAGGGGGTGTTAAGCGCGACCCCCGCGGCCGTTTGCGCGGCGGGCGTCTCGCCGTGCACAACGTGACAGAGCCTCCACACGAGCCCGCGCGTTGGCGACGTAAGCATGCACCCGATGCTTACGTCGCCAACGCCCGCCAGAGAGAGCCGGGCTTGTCACGTTTTGCAGGGAAGGATCGAGCACGAGGGTGTACAAAACGCCCGGAAGCTCCTCGCCCCGGGGCGCATCCGGGACATGAGCACCTGGTGGATGCTCATGTCCCAGGGCGAGGCGGCGGCGTGGCGGGTTTCGGGCCTAGCGCACACGGTGGGCGGGGCCCGAGGGTGTCCGGACGATGAATTAGGTCCCCCGCCCACCCTCCACCGACGCCGAGCGAAGCGAGGCGCATCCCACGGTGGGTGGGGACTTAAACTCAGAGGACTCGCCATCGCGGCGCATCCGGTGGCGCGAGTGGCGCGTTTTCGAGCTGCGGCTAGGGGCTAGCGGGCGTCTCAGACGCGGTAGCCGACGCCTCGGACCCATCCGCGAGCGCGGCCGAAGCGGTGGCGGGGGCAGGAGCCGGCTCCGTCCGTTGGCTGACGAGCAGCGCCGCGCCGAGCGCGCCACCGAGGTCGCCCAGCCCGGCGAGCAGGACATCGGGCGGATGCTTGTCGTTGAAGAGATGCGGGCCCATCGCCGTGCGAATCCGCTCGACGAACGGCTCTCCGAGGCGGACGCCAAGCCCGCCACCGATCACGATCGCCTGGACGTCGAGCAGGTTCTGCGCGGACGCGACGCCGGCGCCCAGCGCTTCGACCGCTTCATCGATCAGCTCGATCGCCAGCTTGTCCTCATTCTCGAGCGCGCGGGCCCACACCGAGCTCGTCAGCTTGGTGCGGCCGCGTTCGCGCATCAGCTTGAACAGATCGGTGGGCGTGCCCTTGTCGTGCTTCTTGCGCGCCCTGGCCTCCATCGCGGCGCGTCCCGCGTAGGCCTCCATGCATCCTCGCCGCCCGCACGGGCAGCGGCGGCCGTTGATCCTGACCACCACGTGCCCGATCTCGCCGGCGCCACCCCGGCCGAGCCAGGGCTCGCGGTTGAGGATCAGGCCGCCCCCGACGCCGGTGCCCCACATGACCCCCAGGAGGGAGGGGTAGGGCCGGCCGGCGCCCAACGCGAACTCGCCGTTGGTCGCCACCTGGACGTCGTTGCCGACGAACGCCGGCGTGCCGAGCTCGCGAGTGAGCGTCGCTCCCAGCTCAAAGCTGCCATCCCAGTCCGAGAGGTTCCGCGCCGTTGAAACGGCGCCGGTCGCGTCGTCCACCACTCCGGGCGACCCCACGCCGACGCCAGCCAGCTGCTTGGGCTCGACCCCGGCCGCCTTGCACGCACCCGTCATCACCGCGGCCATCTCGGTGGCTATGGCCGAAGGCCCGCCGGTAGCGGGCGTGGGGTGCCGGGCCGATCCCAGGACCGTGTTGTCGGCGTCAACCACGATCGCCTCGATCTTGGTGCCACCGAGATCGATGCCGCCACGCAACGGGGATCTACCCACCGCCTCCATGCGGCGGATCTTAGTCAGCCACAGTCACGTCCACGATTCGCGGTAGTGCCGCTGCTCCTCGGTCGGGTGGTCGATCGCGACCCCAAGCGCGGCCAGCTTGAGCGTCGCCACCTCCTGATCGATCCACGCGGGCACGGGCTGAACCCCGAGCTCGATCTCGTCGCGCCGGCGCACCAGGTGCTCGACGCACAACGCCTGAAGCGCGAATGACACGTCCATGACCGCGGATGGATGGCCCTCGCCGGCGGCGAGATTGACGACCCGCCCGCGGGCGAGCAGGTTGAGCCGGCGCCCGTCCTGAAGCGTGTACTGGTCGATCAGCGGCCGCACCTCCCGCACCTCCACCGCGAGCGCTCGCAGCTCGTCGAGGTCGAGCTCGACGTCGAAATGTCCCGCGTTGGCGAGCACCGCGCCGTCCTTCATGCGCTCGAAGTGCTCTCCGCGCAGCACCCGCCGCGAGCCGGTAACGGTCACGAACACGTCGCCGCGCTCCGCCGCCTCGAGCGCCGGCATGACCTCGTAGCCCGCCATCCGCGCCTCGAGCGCGCGCAGCGGATCGATCTCGCAGACGACCACCGCCGCGCCCGCGCCCCGTGCCCGCTCAGCGATGCCCAGCCCGGCCCAGCCATAGCCGACCACGACCAGCGTGTGGCCGGCCAGCAGCACGTGACTGGCCCGGATGATCCCGTCGAGGGCGGACTGCCCGGTGCCGTGGCGATCGTTCAGGGCGCGTTCGGTGCGGGCCTCGTTGACCGCCAGGACGGCGCAGGTCAGGTTGCCCTCGGCCTCGAGCCGGCGCAGCCGGACGAGCCCGGTGGTGGTCTCCTCGGTACCCCCGATCAGCGCCTGGAGCGCTTCGCCGCCGCGGGCGTGAGCGGTCATCAGCAGGTCGGCGCCGTCGTCGACGGTCACCTGCGGCCGCCCATCGAGGACCGCGCGCACGTGCCGGACGTAGGTGTCGAGGTCCTCGCCGCGCACCGCGCGCACCTCGATGCCGTGCTCATAGACGAGCGCCGCCGCCACGTCATCCTGGGTCGACAGGGGGTTGGCCGAGCACAGCGCCACGTGGGCGCCCCCATCGGCTAGCGCGAGCGCGAGATTCGCGGTCTCGGCCGTGACGTGCAGGCAAGCACCCAGACGAACACCGTCGAGCGGGCGCTCGGTCCGGAAGCGCTCCCGGATGCGCGCCAGCACCGGCATCTGCCCGCCCGCCCACGCGATCCGGGACGCGCCGACCGGGGTCAGCCCTAGATCGGCGACCTCGTGAGGCGGGAGCTGCGTGCGGGCCATCGCGACCCCGGCTTCATCAATAGCGGTAGTGGTCTGACTTGTACGGGCCGTCGGTCGGGATCCCGAGATACGCGGCCTGACCGGGGGTGAGCGTGGTCAGCTTCGCCCCGAGCGCCGGCAGGTGCAGCCGCGCCACCTTCTCGTCGAGGTGCTTGGGCAGCGTGTAGACCTGGAGCTCGTAGCGGTCGGGATGGACGAACAGCTCGATCTGCGCGATCACCTGGTTGGTGAACGAGTTCGACATGACGAAGCTCGGATGGCCGGTCGCGTTGCCGAGATTCAGAAGGCGCCCCTCGGACAGCACGATGATCGAGTGCCCGTCCGGAAAGACCCACTCATCAACTTGCGGCTTGATGTCGATCTTGGTGATGCCCGGAACCCTCGACAGCCCGGCCATATCGATCTCGTTGTCGAAGTGGCCGATGTTTCCGACGATTGCCTGATGCTTCATCCGCGCCATGTGCTCCGCCGTGATCACGTCCTTGTTGCCCGTGGCCGTGACGAAGATGTCCGCGGTCTCGACCACGTCGTCGAGCGTCAGCACCTGGTAGCCGTCCATCGCGGCCTGGAGCGCGCAGATCGGGTCGATCTCGGTGATCACGACGCGAGCGCGCTGGCCGCGCAGCGACTCCGCACAACCCTTGCCGACGTCGCCGTAGCCGCAGATCACGGCCAACTTGCCGCCCATCAACACGTCGGTGGCGCGGTTGATCCCGTCGATCAGCGAGTGCCGGCAGCCGTACTTGTTATCGAACTTGCTCTTGGTCACCGAGTCGTTGACGTTGATCGCCGGGAACAACAGCTGTCCCTGCTCGGCGAACTGGTAGAGCCGGTGCACACCGGTGGTGGTCTCCTCGGTGACGCCCTTGATGTCCGCCGCGATGCGCGTGAACCGCTGGGAGTCCTCCTCGAGCGAGCGCCCGAGCAGGCCGAGCACGATCGCGAGCTCCTCGGACTCAGCGGTCGAGGGATCCGGCACCGCGCCGGCGCGCTCGTACTCGACGCCCTTGTGGACCAGCAGCGTGGCGTCGCCGCCGTCGTCCAGGATCATGTTGGGCGACTGGCCCTCAGGCCAGCTCAACGCCTGCTGGGTGCACCACCAGTACTCCTCGAGCGTCTCGCCCTTCCACGCGTAGACGGGCACCCCGCGCGGGTCATCCGGCGTCCCGTCGGGACCGACCACGATCGCCGCCGCCGCGTGATCCTGGGTCGAGAAGATGTTGCACGAGGCCCAGCGGACCTCCGCCCCGAGCGCGACCAGCGTCTCGATCAGCACCGCGGTCTGGACCGTCATGTGCAGCGATCCAGTGATCCGGGCGCCCGCCAGCGGCTGGCTGGCGGCGAACTCTCGCCGCGTCGCCATCAATCCGGGCATCTCGTGTTCGGCCAGCCGGATCTCCTTGCGGCCGAACTCGGCCAATCCAAGATCGGCCACCTTGAAATCTGCCTTGGCAGCGGTCGTGCTCATCATGCCTCCACGGTCGGGGTAATCAGGCGGCCGCGCTCAGGCCGCGGCCAGCAATCTCTGGTGTTTCTCCTGCTCGAACCGCAGCCAGTCCTCCGGTCCGACGTCCTCGGGCCTACTCGCCTCGGCTTCGAACCAGGCCTGGATCGCGTCGCGCAGCACGGGGCTGTTGGCCATGCGAGCGGCGAACGCGACGTCCGAGAGTCCAACATCGAAGCGGGCCAGGAGCTCCTTGAGCGTCCGCAGTCGCTGAAGCTGGGCGGGTCCATAGAGGCGGTAACCGGACGCCGAGCGGGCCGGGGACACCAGGCCTGTCTGCTCCACATAACGCAGCATTCGCGCCGACCAGCCGGTCGTTCGCGCCGCCTCGTTGATCGTCAATCCTTCCATCGCTCACAACCTTACCACGATGTTGTCAAGGTTCTGCGGGCTCGAACTTTTTTCTCCGAAGGCCTCAAGTTCACTCGGACATTTGTCGAAATACGTCCTGTGAGCTGGAGTCACGCCTAGCATGCGGACCAACCTCGAACCAGGGAGCTGGAGGCCGGGCATGGAGCGTTCCTCGGACAGGACGCGAATCTTTACGCGCAGCAAGGGGGCGTTCTCGATCGCTTTGGTGATCGGGCTCGTCTGCGCGATCTTCGGAGTGGGCGGAGCCGCTGCGGGCGATGGCTCGTACGCCCGCCACCTGCGTGAGGCCCGCCTTGAGGCGAAGCTCGCCGGCGCCGCGCTGGCGCACCGCACTCCTGAGCAGCTCCTGCTCGCCGTGACGCCGAAGCCGACGCCGCACACTGCGACGACGCCGGCGGCGACCCCGACCGCCACCACGCCGGCGCCGACGGCTACCACGCCCGCGACCACCACGACGCCGGCTCCGACCGTGACCACGCCGGCCGCCGCGGCGCCCACCACACCTCCTTCAGACACGCCGCCGGCTCAAGCCGGCCCGGCCCAGAACGCCGGCGCGACGGCGAACCCGCCGACCGGCACCGGCGACACCCTGACCGACACCACGACGACTACCACGACGATCACGCCCGGTAACGCCGACGGCGTCGACACCAACGGCAATAGCTATGGCTACGGGAACGGCTATGGCAAGGCAACGGGCAATGGCTACAAGAACGGCTACGGCTACTCCAACGGGAACGCCTACGGGAACGGAAACGGGAACGGCGCCTCAGCCGCCACGACCGGGTCCGGCACTGGATCGTTCGGGAACGGTTCGAGCACGTCCCAGTGCCACGGCCGTTGCTCGGGGCTAGGCCAGAGCGGAACCAGCGGCGTCGTGCCGAGCGCAACTCCGTCGAGCACCTCGTCGGGGACCGGTTCGGGCTTCAACGTGTCGGTCGGGAGCATCCCGAGCGCCGCCACCGCGACGACCCCGATCGACACCACGACGCCCATCAACGACGCCTCGACCGGCGGCTCGCTCACCGTGGCACCCACCACCACGCCGACCTCGTCCAACACGGGTTCGCCCAACACGAACCTCTCCAGTAGCTTGAGCGACAGCCTCAGCGCGACCCCCGCGCTCCGCAAGGTGACCAAGGGCGCCGCGCAGCCCCACGGCACCCTGCTCGCGAGCGCCGGTACCGGTGGCACCACCGCCGGAGGCCTGGCGGGCGGCACGACCGCAGCTGCTGCGGGTGGCGGCGCCTTGACCGGCGCGGGCACGACCGGCAGGACCGCGGGTGCCGGGACGACGACGAAGGGCTCACACCACGGGCACAAGGATCCGTCGACCGGCGGAGCCGGCCTGTTCGCGCCGGCCAAAGCAGCCGCCAGCGTGGTCAACCACTTCATCAAGGTGATCCCGACCGCGATTTGGATCGCCCTCGCCGCGGCCTTCGCACTCGCGCTGGCGTTTGCCGCGCTGGCGCTTCGCTCCGGCCGCCGCGCTCGCAAGCGCGAGACGGAGTTCGTCGCGATCTCGGCCGCGGCCCAGACCGACGCGCTGACCGGGATTCTCAACCGTCGCGGGTTCATGGACGCGTCCGAGCGCGAGCTCGCCCGCGCCAGCCGCTACAACCGCCCGTTCGTGCTCGCCTACGTCGACGTGCGCGGCCTGAAGGCGGTCAACGACACCGAGGGCCACCTGATGGGCGATGAGCTGATCAAGACGGTCGCCGGCCTGATGAAGGAATCGGCCCGGGCGGACGATGTGGTCGGGCGCATCGGCGGCGATGAGTTCGCGCTGCTGCTCGGCGAGCAGACCGTCGAGAGCGCCGAGCCGGTGATTCGCCGGATCCGGGCGCGGGTCGCGGAGCGCCGCGCGGCGATGGAGATTGGGATGCCATGGGAGCTGACGATCGGAATCGCAGCCTTCCCGCAAGATGGCTCCACCCTCGAGGAACTGCTCGGAGTCGCCGACCGGCGCCTCTACGAGCAGCGCGGGATCGCCTTGAGGTAAGTATTGGGCTGGGGACGCCGGGGGCTTGGGGGTTGAGCGAAGTGATCGGGGCCCTCGCCGCAGCGCGGCGAGGGCCCGACTACGTCATCTCATGCGCAGAACCCGGGCTTCAGCCGCGCGCGAGAGCGCTCTTCAGCCGCTCGATCGGCGCCACCGGCGTCGGATCGATCTCGCGTAGCACCGCGAGGTAAAGCGACACCAGGTCGCCCAGAATCACGAGCGAGACGAGCCGCTCGGTTCGGTTCTGGCCGATGCTCTCCACCCGGTAGGTGCCCGCCGCGTCCGCCTCGATCAGACCGCGCGTCAGCTCGATCCGCTGGCGGATGCGGGGATGCAGGTCGGAGTCATCGAGGAACACCGCGCTGAAGCGGCCGAGCTCCCGGGCTCCCTCCCACCCCACGATCTCGTTGTGGTCGAGCTCGGGCAGCTCGTGGGCGAAGCAGGGCACCTTTGCGTTCTCGTTGATCTGCGTCTTCCAGCGATAGGCGATCGGCGAGGTCAGCCCGGAGCCGGCGATCTGCGGGATCGTGCCGTGCAGTCCCCGGGCGAGCTCCTTGGCCAGGGAATCCCCCGAGGCATCGGGGCCCCACATCTCGACGATCTGCTCGAGGTGCGCCGCCGCCACGTCGATCTCGGCATGGAGCCGCTCGCCGGCGCCACACAGCCAAGCCACTTCGAGCGCCACCACCAGCGAGTAGGCGACGGCTGCGCGCGGCTGGAAGCCGCCCGGCAGCGGGATGACCGGTACGTCCTCGGCCCGGGCCGCGTCGGCCAGCTTGCCGCCCGTGGTGGCGACTACCCGCCGCGCCCCAAGCGCGCCGGCGGCGTCGTACACCGCGAGCGTCTCCTCGGTGTTGCCCGAGTAGCTCGCGCACAGGACCATCGAATCGGGCGTCGTCCAAGGCGGTAGGCCGTACCCGCGAGCGATCACGATCGAGCGTGAGGCACGATCTCCGAGCGCCGCCCGGGCCAGCGCTCCCCCGATCGCCGAACCACCCATGCCGGCGACGACCAGGCCCCCGGGAGCGTCATAGGGCTCGAGGTTGGCCGACTCGACCCGCCACAGCGCGTCGCGCAACTGGTCGGGCATCCCGAGGATGTCGTCAATCTGACGGGACTTGTCGACCGACTCGATCGCGCCCCGAGTGAGATCGAGGGTCGTGCTCAAAACCTGATCGCTCCTGCGGGCAGCTCCACGCCCGGGAAGATACGCGCGCCGGCCGCAAGCATGTTCCCTGACCCGATCGTGACGCCCTCGCCGATCACGACGCCGCCCTGGATGTGACAGTGGTCGCCGATCGTGACCCCCCGGCCCACGATCGAGGAGCTGATCGTCGTGTCCGCGCCGACGGCTACCCCGTCGAGCAGGACCGAGGACTCGATGCGAGAGCCTTCCGACACCGTCACCCCCTTCCCGAGCACGCTTCGATCCCCGACCAGCGCGCGCGGCGCGACCTTACAGCCGGCGGCCAGCAGCACGGGAGCCACGACCCGGCCCTCGACCGACGCGCCGTCGAGGAGCGACATGCCGTTGGCGCTGAGCTGCCGGCCGAGCTCGGTGCTGACCGTGCCCTCGAGGATGTCGTAGGTCGCTTTCAGGTAGCGGTCGGGGGTGCCGATGTCGAGCCAGTAGCCGCTGGCCGTGTAGCCATACAGCCCGTTGCCGACCAACCGCGGAAACACCTCCCGCTCGATCGAGACGTTGGTTCCCGCCGGCGGCATGCCGTCGAGGATCTCGCGCTCGATGATGTAGGCGCCCGCGCTGATCAGGTTCGTGTCGAGCTCCTCGAGCCCCGGCTTCTCGATGAACTCCCGCACCGAGCTATCCGAATTGGTGCGGACCAACCCGTACGCCGAGGGGTCCTCGACCGGGTACAGCGCCAGCGTCAGGCGCGCACCCGTGCGCTCGTGCTGCTCGAGCTGGGCGGTCAGGTCGATGTCGGTGAGGACGTCGCCGTTGAGCATGAAGAACCTGTCCTTGAGCAGCTCCTCGGCGAACTTCAGCGCCCCGCCCGTGCCGAGTGGCTTGGGCTCCTCGAGGTAGCGCAACCGGATGCCGAGGGACGAACCGTCGCCCAGCACGGCGCGCACACCGTCCGCCATGAATCCGCAGCCGAGGATGACGTCGTCCACGCCGTGGCCACGCAGCCACTCGAGCATGTAGGAGATGAACGGCCGGTCGACCAGCGGGACGACCGGCTTCGGGATCGTCGAGGTCAGCGGGCGCAGGCGGGTGCCCTCCCCGCCGGCCAGGATCAGGGCTTGCAATTGAATTACACCCGCTCTGAGCCGCTCAGCGGCCGATCCCCTCGTAAATGAACCCGGCGGCCCGGACGACGTCCGGGTCGACAAAGTTGCGCCCGTCGATCAGGAGCCGGCCCGGCATCCGTTTCGCCACTTCCTGCCAGTCGAGCCGGCGAAACTCGGGCCACTCGGTTACCAGCACGCACGCGTCGGCCCCGTCGAGGGCACCCATTGCGGAGCCGGCGAACTCAACCCCGCCCATCAGTTTGCGGGCCTGCTCCTCGGCGATCGGGTCATACGCGCGCACCTTCGCCCCGTCTGCCTGCAAGCGTGCCGACAGCACGAGCGAGGACGCCTCGCGCATGTCGTCGGTGTTCGCCTTGAAGGCGAGACCGAGGAGCGCGATCCGCTTGCCCACCAGCGACCCCAGGTGCTTCTGAAGCTTCGCCACCACTCGCCGCTTCTGCAACTCGTTGACCTCGATCACCGCGGTCAGCAGCTGGAAGTGATAGCCCGAATTGCCGGCGAGCTGTTTCAACGCTGAAACATCCTTGGGAAAACAGGACCCGCCGAAGCCAATACCAGGCTTGAGGAAGTGCGTCCCGATCCGCTGGTCGAGTCCCATCCCGCGCGCCACCTCGAGCACATCCGCCCCGGTCTCCTCACAGACATTGGCGATCTCGTTGATGAACGAGATCTTGGTCGCGAGGAAGGCGTTGGCGGCCAGCTTGATCATCTCGGCGCTGGGGACGTCGGTCCGCACGAGCGGGGCGTCGAGCGGCGCGTACAGCTCGATCACCGCATCGCCGGCCCAGTCGCCGTCGTCGCCGACCACGACGCGGTCGGGATGCAGGAAGTCCTCGAGCGCCGATCCCTCCTTGAGGAACTCGGGACAGGACACGTAGGCGAAGCCCTCCTTGTCCCGCTCGGCGAAGCTGCGCTTGATCGCCCCCCCGGTACCGACGGGCACGGTCGACTTCATCACCAGCGCGTGCTCGTCGGAGCGAGGCATCGCGTCGACCACCGCGTTCACGGCGGACAGGTCGGCGTCGCCGGAGTAGGTCGGCGGCGTCCCGACCGCGACGAACAACAGCCGGGCGTGCTCGAGCGCGGGCGCGAGCTCGGTCGAGAAATGCATCCGCTCGCGGTTGGACAGCACGCATTCGGCCAGGCCTGGCTCATAGATCGGGATCTCGCCGCGCTCGAGCTGCGCGATCTTGTCCGCGTCGATGTCGACGCACCAGACCTCGCTCCCGAGCTCGGCGAACCCTGCGGCGGTGACCAGCCCTACGTAACCAGTACCGATCACCGCGATCGGTTCTCTCGCTGAGCCCATCGGATCCCGGAGGGTAGCGATCTAGCGGTCTCCCGCGTGGGTACCGTACTCGCGTGGGCGACCGCTAAGCGCCGCCGGCCCGGGTCAGCGACGCGGCGATCGCGACCATCTGCCGGTTCGAGATCCCGTCGGTCAGCGTGTTCGAGATCCAGTACACGCCACCGGGGGTGTGCCAGGCCACGAGGCTGAGCTTGCCTCCGTTTGCGTACAGGTCCAACACCTTCCCGTTGACCGTCTTGGTTTCCGTCGGGTCGTTCAGGATCGGCGGGTTCTGCCAGGTCGTGCCCTGCACGCCGTAGTACTGACCGAGCACCGAGTTGATTTCGATCGTCATGTAATAGGAGTAGTGGGCGACGCCCGAGCGATCGTGGAGCAGATATGCCCTGGGGTAGCCGGCGGGGATGCCGTCCTGCACAGCGGCGTTCCCGTCGCCCAGCGGGCAGTTTCCGTTGTTGGGCGTGCAGTACTGCGCGCCGCTCATGATCAGCCTCGGGTAGTAGATCGGGATCCCGATCGGCCCCAGAGCCTTGGCCTGAGAGACGCCGTCGCCCACGTCGACGGAGAGGCCGGGAGCGCCCCCGCCGCCACCCTTCCCCTTGCCGGCGCCGGCTGGAGTCGCCGACGGGCTGGTGCTCGTTGTTGAGGTGCTGCTGCTCGAGGGAGGCGCACCCTGGGTCGGCGTCATGAAGGCGCGATAGGCCTGCTGCTCGGCTCCGGACTGCGCGGTGACGTAGCACGGCGTCTGCTGGGTAGAGCTGGTCGCGTTCGCTGGGGCCGGGGCGCAGGGCAGCAGGACGGCCGGGAATTGAATCTGCTTGATCGTGTGCCCGGCCGAGAACGCGACCAGATTGAACAGATTGATCAGGCCGTCGGTGGTGTGCAGGTTCTGATCGGTCTGGGCATGCTTGCCGAAGATCTTCAGCAGCGAGTCGCGGTCCTGGATGATCTGGTCCTGGGTGAACTGACCCTTCGCCCAACGCAGGAAGTCCTGCTGGCGGGCGTTGCGGACCAGGTCGTCGTCGGTGTGGCGGAAGCGCACGAACGCCAGCGCGTTCGATCCGCAGAGCTTCTGGTAGCCGGGCTGGATGTCGATGCTCGAGTAGTCGGTAACCGCGGTGTTGTTGTAATAGCGGTGGTCGACGTCGGTGTAGACACACCCGATCGCGTTGACCAAGTCCTCGAAACCACTGAAGTTGACGTCGATGATGTGGTTGACCTGCAGACCGGGGAACACTTCCTGCTGGAGGATCTTCACCAGCAGGTTGTCGCCGCCGATCGAGTAGGCGGCGTTCAGCTTGTCGGTCGCCATTCCGCCGCCCTCGGGGATCTGAACCTCCAGGTCGCGGGGGACCGACAGGAGGTTGATCGTCGACGAGCTCGGGTCCATGCGCACGAGCATCATCGTGTCGGTGTTGGCGTCGGCGAACGGCTCGCCGGCGCGATGGTCGGAGCCGATCAAGAGGATCGTCTGCGGGCTGCCCGGGTTGGGGATGGTGACCCGCGCGTGCGGCAGCGCCGGCGTCACCGACAGATAGGTGGCGATCTGCTTGAACTGGAGCAGTCCACCGACCGCCGTCGTGGCGCTCGCCGCACCGATCACGAGGAACGCGGCCAGCGCGAACCGCGCCAGCATGCCGGCGCGCGAGCGCGGGATCAGCTTCACCCTCGTCCCCCCTCGAGCGCGGTTCGCCCGCCATCGATTGCGGTCAGTCCGCCACGACCGTCGCCGACCTCGGGCGGAGCGTCTTCAGCGAGCACGTCCCCGCCGGCTGGACGCTCGAGCCACATCGGAAGAACGCGGACGAAGCTGACCAGAGAGCGGCGATAGCGCGCGAGCGAGGACACCGACACCCACTCCTCCGGGCCGTGGTGACCGGCGCCGTCAGGGCCGAACTCGACCGCCGGGATACCCGCGGCCATGAACGAAACCGCATCGGACGCGCCGTCCCGGCCGACGCTCATAACCTCCTTGTCGGGCACCGAGCGGGCGACCGCGTCGCGCAGCGCGCGCACGAACGGGTTGGTACGCGGCACCTTCACCGGTGGGAACACGAACCACTTGGTCACGGCGCACCCGGGGATCCGGGCGACCTGGCTCCGGATCTCCTCGGGATCCTGTCCGGGCAGGAAGCGGATGTCGACCGCCATCCGGCACCGGTCCGGAACCTTGTTGAGCGCATCTCCCCCCTCGATCCGTCCGAGGTTGATCGAAGGTCGGTCGAACGTCTCCGAGGACTGGCGCGAGAACGGCAACGACTCGATCGCGCGGAAGACATCGACGGCCTTGAGCACCGCGTTGTCGCCCAGCCACGGCGTCGAGCTGTGGGCCGCGCGGCCCCGCACCTCGATCAGCATCGCGAGCACACCCTTGGCCTCCACCCCGATGTGCAGGTTGGTGGGCTCGCCCGTGATCGCAAAGTCGCCGCCGAGGCCGCGGCGCACGACCGCATCGCTGGATCGATCGTCGATCTCCTCGGACTCTTCGTCGGGCACGCAGATGAGCCTGACCCGGACCGCGGACTGGCGCTCCACGTCCTTCAGCGCACACATCATCGCGGCCAGGCCGCCCTTCATGTCGTACGCGCCGCGGCCGATCAGGCGATCCCCTTCGACGCGGGGATAGAACTGCTCGGGCTCGGCGGGCACCACGTCGAGGTGCCCGTGGAACACCACGCACGGGGTCTCCTGCGCGCTGTCGGAAGGCCCGACCTCCGCCACCAGCACGGGCAGCCCGTTGTGGTCGTGGTGACGCACCTCGATGTCGCGGGATTCGAGCCATCCCTTCACGAATCCTGCCGCCGCGACGATCTCCTCGGGGCGGGACGTGTCGTACGAGATGAGCCGCTCCGCGAGCGTCAGTTCGTCAACCACGAGGTTGCGGTCAGCCGCTCTCCGCGATGGCTAGAAACGTCTCGAGACGGCGTTTGTCGCGCTCTGCGACCCGCCGCTTCTCGGTGTCGTCGCCGGCGGATTCAACCTCTCGCTCCGCCTGCTGCAAGCGATCACGCAAGCTCGAAACGTCGAGATCGCCCGGCGCGTGGGCCTCCTCAACCAGCAGCAAGGCCCGATTCTCGGCCACCTGCATGTAGCCCTCGGCCTGGGCGAAGCGCACGACCTCCGATTCGGTTCTGTACAGGCGCAGTTCGGTCGGGTCGAGCATGGCCAGCACCGGCTCGTGGTGGGCGAGCACGCCGATCGACCCGACCGCCGTCCGGGTCGAGACCATCTCGACCTCGTCGTTGAACACCTCGCCCTCGGGGGTGAGGACCTCGACCCGGAACTTCTCGTGGGCCACGAGCCGCTACTCCTCGGTTGAGGAGTCTTCGCCGGCGGCCTCTGAGGACTCCTCGGGATCCGGTCCGCGCGCAGCCTCGTCCTCGGCCGTGGCCTCCTCTTCGCGCTCGTCGTCGGCCTTCTCCTCACCGCGTGCGTCGCGGACGACGTCATCGATCGTCCCCTTCAAGAAGAACGCGCGCTCTGGCAGGTCGTCGTGCTTGCCCTCGAGGATCTCCTTGAACCCGCGGATCGACTCGGCAATCGGGACGTAGACGCCGGGGGTGCCCGTGAACTGCTCGGCCACGAAGAACGGCTGGGACAGGAAGCGCTCGATCTTGCGGGCGCGGTTCACGGTCAACCGGTCTTCGTCTGAGAGCTCGTCGATGCCGAGAATCGCGATGATGTCCTGGAGCTCGCGGTAGCGCTGGAGCACCTGCTTGACCTGGTTGGCCACCTGGAAGTGCTCCTCGCCCACGATCTCCGGCTTGAGGATCGTCGACGTCGAGTCGAGCGGATCGACCGCGGGGTAGATCCCCTTCTCGGCGATCGACCGCGACAGCGTCGTGGTCGCGTTGAGGTGGGCGAACACCGACGCCGGCGCCGGGTCGGTGAGGTCGTCGGCCGGCACGTAGATGGCCTGGATCGAGGTGACCGACCCCTCCTTGGTCGAGGTGATCCGCTCCTGCAGCTCGCCCATCTCGGATTCGAGTGTCGGCTGATAGCCGACCTGCGACGGCATCCGCCCCAGGAGGGCCGAGACCTCGGAGCCGGCCTGGACGAACCGGAAGATGTTGTCGATGAACAGAAGCACGTCCTGGTGCTCGTGATCACGGAAGTACTCGGCCATGGTGAGGCCGGACAGCGCCACGCGCATGCGGGCGCCCGGCGGCTCGTTCATCTGGCCGAACACGAGCATCGTCTTCGAGAGGACGCCGGATTCCTTCATCTCGAGCCACAGGTCGTTGCCCTCGCGCGAGCGCTCGCCCACGCCGCAGAACGCCGACAGGCCCTGGTGCTCCTCGGCCAGGTTGCGGATCAGCTCCTGGATGATCACCGTCTTGCCCACGCCGGCGCCGCCGAACAGGCCGACCTTGCCGCCCTTGGCGTACGGAGCGAGCAGGTCGATGACCTTGATGCCGGTTTCGAACATCTCGTAGGTCGGCGTGAGGTCCTCGACGTTCGGCGCCTCGCGGTGAATGGGCCAGCGCGGAGTGTCGGCAGGCAGCTCGTCGCCCAGATCGATCGGCTCGCCGAGCAGGTTGAAGATCCGCCCGAGCGTGACGTCACCGACCGGCACCGTGATCGGCGAGCCGGTGTCGATCACCTCGAGCCCGCGGGCAAGCCCGTCGGTCGTGTCCATCGCGACCGCGCGCACGCGGTCGTCGCCGAGGAGCTGCTGCACCTCTAGCACGAGCCACTCCTCGGCCTCGGCGGGCGACGCCTCGGCGGCAACCGCCTCCTCCTCCTTCGCGGCCTCGGGGCGGCGGACCTTGATCGCGTGGTAGATCTCGGGCAGCTTGTCGGGGAACACGGCCTCGACCACGACGCCCTGGACCTCCTCGATCCGGCCGGTGTTTGGCTTGTCGGGCTCGTTCCGTGCGGCCTCGCTGCGCTGTTCTTCTGCGACTGACATAGCTTCTCCAGTGTAGGTCTACCCGGACAGCCCTTCTGCTCCCGCCACCACTTCCAGGATCTCCTGCGTGATCTCGGCCTGGCGCGCCCGGTTCATCTCGAGGGTCAGACTCTTGATCAAGTCCCCGGCGTTGTCGGAGGCGTTGTGCATGGCGGTCATGCGCGCTCCGTGCTCTGACGCCGTCGACTCGAGCAGGGCCCGAAAGATCGAGATCTCGACGTAGTCGGGCACGAGCCGCTTGAGGATCTCCTCCGGGTCGGGCTCGTAGTCGACGAGTGCACGGGGATCAGATTTTCGGTCCTCGCGGGCCTCGGCCTCGCCGTTGCCCGAACCCTCTTCGAGGATTGTGGCTTGCTGGAGGGGGAGCAACGTCTCGCGGCGGACCTCCTGTACGACCGGTGAGATGTAACCGTTATAGAAGATCTCCACGCGGTCGACCTCATCGTCGATGTAGGCGGCCATGAGCCGGTCGGCGATGCGCCGCGCGTCCGCGTACGCGGGACGATCGGTGAATCCGGTGAAGCTCTCGGCCGGCTCGAGCCCGCGGAAGGTCAGCGAGGTAGCCGGCCGTCGACCGGAGGCGAAGAACACGGGCGTGACGCCGTCGCCGTCATAGGACCGGCCAGCGGCCACTCCGGCGCGCACGATGTTCGAGTTGAACGCGCCGGCGAGACCCCGGTCTCCGGCGATCAGCAGCAGGCCCACCCGGTTGACCTGCTCGTGCTCGAGCAGGATCGGCAGCCGCGGCAGCGTGCCCGCCGCCTCGGACGCCTGGCGGGTCATTCGGCGGATGGCGTCCGCGTACGGCCGCAGCGCCTCGATCCGTTGCTCGGCCCTCCGCAGTCGCGCCGCGGCGACGAGTTCGAGCGCCCGGGCGATCTTCTGGATGTTCTTGACCGCGCCGATGCGGTTCTTGACGTCGCGCTGGGACTGCGGCATGCGTCGACTCGGGGCTCAGCGGCTTACGCCGCCTTGGCCTCGCCCTCCTCGAGCGGATGACCTTCTTCGTCCAGGTCGAAGCCGAAGTCCTCGGCGAAGGTCGAGGCTGCCCGCTCGACGGCCTGCTGGGTCTCGTCGCTCCAGTCGCCGCCGGCGATCTTCTTCAGGAGCTCGACCTCGTTCGCGCGCATGTAGTCGGTCAGGTCGGCGAGGAACCGGTCGACCCTGTCGATCACGATCCGGTCCAGGTATCCGTTGGTGGCGGCGTACACCTGGATCACCTGGTCCTCAACTGGCATCGGCTGCCGCTCGGACTGATTGAGCGTCTTGACCAGCCGCTCGCCACGCGCCAGTGTTCGCTGGGTGGCTGGGTCGAGCTCAGAGCCGAACTGCGAAAACGCTTCGAGCTCGCGGTACTGCGAGAGCTCGAGCTTCAAGCGCCCGGCGACCTTCCGCATCGGCGCGATCTGGGCGTTGCCGCCCACCCGCGAGACCGAGATGCCGACGTTGATGGCCGGTCGAACGCCGGAGTTGAAAAGCCCGGGCTCGAGGTAGATCTGGCCGTCGGTGATCGAGATAACGTTCGTGGGTACGTACGCCGACACGTCGCCGGCCTGGGTCTCGATCACCGGAAGCGCCGTGAGCGAGCCGGCCCCCAGGTCGTCGTTCAGCTTGACCGCGCGCTCGAGCAGCCGCGAGTGCAGGTAGAAGACGTCGCCCGGGTAGGCCTCGCGACCCGGCGGGCGACGCAAAAGAAGCGACATCTGGCGATAAGCCACGGCGTGCTTTGACAGGTCGTCGTAGACGACGAGCGCGGCCTGACCGTTGTAGAGGAAGTGCTCGCCCATCGCGCAGCCGGCGTACGGGGCGAGGAACTTGATCGGCGCGGCCTCGTCGGCCGCCGCCATCACGATGATCGTGTTGTCGAGCGCACCGGCGTCCTCGAGGGTCTTGGCCAGGGCTACCACGGTCGCCTTGCGCTGCCCGATCGCGACGTAGATGCAGCGGAGGCCACGATCCTTGTTGTTGATGATCGCGTCGACAGCGATTGCCGTCTTGCCCGTCTGGCGGTCGCCGATGATCAGCTCGCGCTGCCCACGGCCGATCGGGATCATCGAGTCGATCGCCTTCAATCCAGTCAGCATCGGCTCTTTGACCGGCTGGCGCTGGACCACGCCCGGGGCCTTGAACTCGGACGGGCGCGTCTCTTTCGTGTTGATGTCGCCCTTGCCGTCGAGAGGATTGCCCAGCGGATCGACGATCCGCCCGAGCAATTCCTCACCCACCGGGACGTCGAGCAGGTGCTTGGTTCGCTTGACCGTGTCGCCCTCGACGATCTTGTCCCATTCGCCGAACAGCACCGCGCCGACGTTGTCGGACTCCAGGTTCAGAGCCAGTCCGGTGACGCCGTGCGGCAGTTCGAGCATCTCAAACGACATGCAGTTCTCGAGCCCGTGCACGCGGGAGATTCCGTCGGCTACCGAGAGGACCGTCCCGACCTCGGTCAGGTCCGCGCTCGAGGTGTCGAGGCCTTCGATCCGGCTTTTGAGGATTGAGGTGATCTCGTCGGGCTTGATCTGCATTAGTGACTCCTTGAGCAGGCCAGCGTAGCTACGCCTGCGCGACTTGCTTACGAAGTTGTTCCAGCCGGTTGCGAATCGACGCGTCGAGGATCACGTTGCCCACGCGCAACACGATCCCGCCGAGGATGTCCGGATCGACCCTGCTCGTGAGTTCGACAGTGCGCTTCGTCTGCGCCCCGATCCGCTCCCCAATGCTCGAGACGGTGGACTTGTCAAGCTCGATGGCGCTTGTCAGCTCCACCGGTAACAGGTCGCGCTCATCCTCCCACAGCTCTTCGTAGCGCGTTCTGATCCGGAAGATGACCGGCATCCGGCTGCGCTCGATCAGGGCCTCGAGGAAGTTCATGAATATCGGCTGTGCGCCCGTCACGGCCCGCTTCAGGCCGTTCTTCTTCTCCTCGGTCGAGAAATACGGCGAGAAGAAGAACACGCTGAGGCCGCGGTCCTCGTTCAGTGCATCGGCAAACTCGCCCAGCTCGTCGCGGACCTCGTCGAGCAGGTCGTCCTCCTTGGCGACGGCGAACAGGGCCCGCGCCCAGACCTGGGCGATCTCTTCCACTAGTTACGGTCCCCGTCGGGAGCGAGCGCGCTGAAGTCGAGCTCGGACAGCGCGTCCTCGACCAGCCGGCGCTGGTCGTCCGCGTCGAGCACCTTGCGGGTGATCTTCTCGGTCGCGAGTACGGTCAGGTCGGCCACCTCGTGACGGATCTCCTGGATCGCGCGGCGGGTCTCGGCCTCGATGTCTTTACGGGTCTGCTCCATCATCTGCTCGCGCCGCTCCTGGGCCTCCGCCTGGATCTCGCGCTCACGCGCTTCGGTCGTCTTGCGCGAGCGCTCGACGATCTGCTCGGCCTGCTCACGCGCGTCGCGCAGCCGCTGCTGGTACTCGGCGAGCAGCTCGTCGGCTTGCTTGCGCACCTGGTCGGCATGGTCGATCGACTCCTCGATCGCATGCTGGCGGCGGTCCAGCGCCTCGGAGATCCGGGGGAAGGCGAGCTTCCACAGGATGTACAGCGAGATCCCGAACAGGAGCAGGGTCCAGATCATCAGCCCGACGTTCGGGGTGATCAGGAACGAGCCGCTCGAGGAGGCGATGGGGAGATGCGAGACGGCGGCCATCTACTTGAGCACGTAGGAGAGGAGGCCTGCGACGAGGCCGTAGAAGAACACGGCCTCTGTCAGGGCGAAGCCCAACCATTGGATGCTGGTGATCTCATCCCGCATCTCGGGTTGGCGGGTTACCGCCTCGATCACCTTGCCGAAGATGATTCCGATGCCGACTCCGGCGCCGACCGCGCCGAGACCGCCGCCGACGGCGATCCCGAACCCGGCGGTGATCCCGGATGCCGCGATGGGGATGAAGTGGAAAACAGCAAGCATCAGGACTCCTTCTCGTGTTAGTGGTGAGTCACCGCGCCGCCGATATAGATGGCGGCGAGGGTCGCGAAGATGAACGCCTGCAGCGTGGCCACCAGGCCCAATTCGAACAGGTAGATGAGGACTCCGGCCGGGAGCGCGAACCAACCGAGCGCCTGGAGCCCGAGGATCACCGCCAGCCCGCCGGCTAAGAACAGGAGGATGATGTGCCCGGCGAAGATGTTGGCCCAGAGCCGGATGGTCAGCGACAGCAGGCGCATCAGGGTGGAGATCACCTCGATCGGGAAGATCAGCAGCAGCATCGGGCCGTGCACGCCTGCCGGAATCAGGCTCTTCAGATAACCGATTGGTCCCTGCGTGCGCACGCCGACCCAGTTGAAGGCGATGAACACGATCAGCGCGAAGACAAGCGGGATCGAGATGTTCGCTGTCGCCGCGTACAACGCGAAGTCCGGGATGTGCGCGCCGAACACGGTGAACTTCTCCTCCGAGTTCGTCGGCAGCGGCAGATAACCGATCAAGTTGCAGTACCAGATGAACAGGAACAGCGTGCCCAGGAACGGGAACCACTTCGCCGCCATCGAGTCGGGCATGTTCCCCCGCGTGATGTTGTCGCGCATCAGCGAGTAGATGACCTCCACGCCGGTCTGGACCTTGTTCGGTCGCTGCTGCATCCGCCGGGAGATCCAGAGCATCGTCCCGATCGTCAGGACCGTCGCGATGAACAGGTAGAGCACCGCGCGGTTGATGCTGAACACGCCGAGGTGGACCCACTGGACGATCTTGAACTCGTTCTGGATCTGAAACTCGTTGTTCTTGTGCTGCGAGAAGCCGTAGATCAGAACGAGCAGCACGAACACGCCCAGGTAGACGCCGGCCCCGATCAGCAGGACTTTCCGGGTCTTGCTCATCGTCGCGACCCCGGCCGGTTCAGGACCGACAGGAGCAGCTGCATCGTGAACGCGAACACGATCACCACCAGTGCCGTCAGCCCGGCATCGCGCCCCGAGGCGTTGCGGACGAGAATCACCGCGATCGCCAGCAGAAACAGCCGGCCGAGCAGGTAGGCCAGCCGGAGCGTGATCTCGCTTCTGGGGTCCTTGAGGGCATCGGCGGCACGGTCCACACCCACGCCGGCGGCGCGCAGCACGATCCAGGCGCCGGCGCCGGCCAGGTAGCCGACCGGCGAGACGCCGATCAGCAGCATGATCGGGGTAGCCACGGCGAGCACGACCACGTCCAGGTAAACCAGGACGGGCGCGGGAGCCTCGGAGGGAGCGGGCGCGCTCAGGGACATAGGATCAAGGTTTCGGAAGCGGGAATCAGTTGTCCGTCTTTGTGACGATGGGAGCTATGCAAGCTGCGGGCCAAATGTCGGTGGGACGCCGACCGAGCGGCGCCACGGGACAGCCAAGTGTCAACAGGCACTTGCCCGACGACGATTTACTGTCCATCCCGAGGATGGGGCCCCAAGGGTAGCGTGGTAGGCGCGAGCTTAGCGTTCCGGCTAAGGCGCCGCCGCGGGGTGCCGACAATTCCCCGAGGCGCCGCCGTCAGGCGCCGCCGACAATTCCCATTTACGTCTCGCGCCGCAGGGATGGCTTGGGCAGCTGACCCTCGGCCCACATGGCCGCGATTCCCGCTCGCGGCAGCCCCAACGCACCCTGGTAGACCAGGTAGCGGGGCTCCCAACGGGGGAAGAACTTGGCGTTGAAGCGGTACAGGCTCTCGATCTGGAAGAACGGGTTGCCAAGCGCAATCAGCCTGCCGAGCACGCGCTCCAGGCGCTTCTCCGGACTGTGCATCCACTTGGCGAACGCGGCGAAGTTGAGGGACAGTTCCTCGAGCCCGCGTTCGCGCAGCAGCTCGATCGCTCGGACGACCAGGAATTCGGTCATTCCGTTCGGAGTGCTGGGGTCGCGGCGCATGAACGAGAGCGACACCGCCGGGCGTCCGTAGCACGGGACGAAGTGCAGCACGCCGCGGATCGCGTCGTCCGCATCGCGGGCGATCACCACAAGCGTGTCGTCGTTGTGTCGGCCCTGTAGGGAATCCATCGCCATCGAGAAGCCTCGCTCCGGCGCCCCCTGGCGGCCGCGCTCCAGCACCGCTTCGACCTGGTCAAGCGTCACCAGGTCGAGCCCTCGGAGCTCGCTCAGCTCAGCGCTGAAGCCCGCCTTGCTCAGTCTCGTGACCGACTGGCGCACCTTGCGGATCGGGCGGCCCTCGAGCGAGAAGCGGCTCAGCTCGACGACCGCCTCATCGCCCAGGTAAATAGTCTTGAGCCCGAGCTCTTCGTAAAGCGGGCAGATCGCGGCGCTCGCCCCCAGCGCGCCCAGCTTGAGCCCACGCGCCTCCGCGAACTCGCGCACATCGCGAAGCAGGCCCGGGATGGCGCCGGCGGGCCCGACGGGGTCTCCGGAGAGCAGCAGCACGCCGTTCTCGATCGTGTAACCGACGAACGCCCCGCCGTCCTCGCTGAACAGATAGTGCTCATCGGCACGCAGCTTGAAGAACGCCAGCGTGTCGGTCCCATGCTCGCGCACAAGCTCGGAGGCCACCTCGCGCACGGCCTCGCTCGGGAGCACGCGCGGTACGGTCAACGGCCGGAAGATCACGTAGGCGATCGCGATCAGCATCGGCAGCTCGAACAGGTGAATTGCCAGCGGCAGCCACGCCAGGTGATGGTGCTGATAGCTGATCGGCCCCTGTTGCCAGCTCAGCAGATGACCCGTTTCCAGCGTGATCGTGCGGAGCGACGGATGACCCTGCGTTGCCCAGGTCGCCACCGCCGCGGCGATGATGCCCGCGGCGCCGAGCGCGGGAACCCGCCAGATCGCCGAGCGCAGAGTGATCGCGTCGTGGCGTACGCGGAACGAGTCCCTTCCCATGATCAGCACGATCGCGACGGTCCAGGTGACGATCGTCTCCTCAAAGTCGAGGCCCTTGAGCAGATCGAACACGCCAAGCGCGAGCATTAGCGCAACGGCCGACTCGAAGGCCCGGCGCCGGCGCTTGGCCAGATACGGGGCGACCAGCAGCAGCGCGACGCCGGCGGGGAAGGACAGCGCGTGGAACACGCGCATCGTCTCGACCGGTTCGAACTGGAGCAGCAGGTGCCCGCGCCACCGGATGTTCGGGGTCAGGGCCGTGGCGATGTTGATCGCGCCGACGAGCGCGGCCGCCACCGCGGCAAAGCCGGGGAGACGGCGGGTCAGACCTTGTAGCGAAACGCTCATTAGATTCAGGAACGGCCGAGCCGAGGGAAACCTCACGGCTCGCGAGGCACCATGTGGCGACTCTCACAGGCCGCCGTCAGGGTGCAAACAAGGCGCCGCGCGCCGGGCCGCCAAGGCGCCGCCGCCAGGCGCCGCCGACATTCATCAATCAAACGGTCCCGAGGCAAGTATCCCCCGGGTGCCCCGTTGGTTACGCCGCCGCCGCCCGCGATCCTGCCTGTGGCTGGGGTTCGGTCGTCGCGCTCAGGGACTCCTCGGGCGTTCGGCGCGGCAGCGTGAGGGCCAGCGCCAGGGCTCCCAGCGGCAGCACCGCCACCACCTCGAACACCGCTTGGAGGCCGTGTGCGTCGCCGAACACGCCCAGAAGTGGCACTCCGATCCCGCCGAGCCCGATCGAAAGGCCGATCGTCACCCCGGATGCGACCCCGATCCGCCCCGGCAGGTACTCCTGACCCATCACGATCGTCACTGCGAACGTGGCGATCGTGACTGCCCCGGCGAGCGCCGCAAACACGATCGCCAGCGCCGGGCCTGAGAGCAGGAACCCCACCACCAGCGGCGGGATAAGGATCATCGAGCCCACCAGCACCGCGCGCCGTCCGAAGCGGTCGGCCAACGGACCACCGGCGAGAGTCCCGGCCGCGCCACCGATCAGCATCGCCGTCAGCGCCGCGTTACCGAGGGCATTACCGGTGTGAAGGACGCCGACGTAGTAGAGCGGGATGAACGTGACCATCCCGAAGTAGACGAACGACCGCAGCGCGATCACGCCGGCCAGCCGCACGAACGGCCCCCAGGCCTCGGTGTGCTCGCCGCGCTGCACCTTGCCGGCGACCAGGTCGCCACGGAAGCGCTGCAGGCGCGGCAGCTCGTGCCATAGAACCAGGGCCATCAGGCCGGTGGGGACCATCACAAACACGGTGCCGTGCAGGCCGAAGGTCAGCAGCAGCGGGGTCACCAGCACCGGGCCGAGCGCGAAGCCGAGGTTTCCGCCGACGCTGAACAGGCTCATGCCCCGGGCGCGCCGAGCACCCGACACGTAATTGGCAAAGCGCGACCCCTCGGGATGGAACGCCGCCACGCCCAGCCCGGCCAGGACGATCGCCGCGAAGGTGAGGCCGTAGCTGGGGGCCAGCCCGGCGAGCGCGATGCCCAGGCCGCCCAGCGCCGGGCCGAGCGGCATCAGCCACGGGAGCGAGACGCGGTCCGACACGTGGCCGAACAGCGGCTGGATCACCGAGGAGGAGATCGTCGCCGCCAGCACGAGCGCCGAGAGGGCGGCGAGGCTCAGGTGGTCCGCCGACTTCAGGAACGGCAGCAGCGCGGGGACCGAGCCCTGCGCGATGTCGGTGAACATGTGGCCGGCGGAGAGCGTGGCCATCGATCGGCGGTCGACGCCCTTGGCCATAGACCGGCCGTCGACGCCGGTATTCGTCCTTCCACTGTCCACGCCGGCGTGCGCCGACGCGGCTGCGCTCACTCGGCGAGCTCCGCCAGGCGCTTGTTGACCTTGCGTCGCTTCGCCACGAGCTCGCCCTCGAGCTCCTCGAGGGCCTCGCGGCGACCCCTCACCAGCTCGAGCTGGGTGCCGATGTGTCCGAGCGCCCGCTCGAGTAGCAGCTTGATCTCGGCCGGATCCTCGGTTTGCTGGAGCTCGCGCCTCAGCTCAGCCCTGGCTGTCTCGGCCTCCAGCAGCACAGCCAACTGGTCGAGCGAGAGGCCGAGCAGGTCACGCAGACGGATGATCTCCCGAACCCGCTCCACATCAGTCTCGGTGTAGACGCGATGCTGTCCTTGCGCGCGATCGGCGGCGCCCGGCAGCAGACCAATTTCCTCGTAGTAGCGGATCGTGCGCGGGGTGGTTCCGGTCTGCTCGGCCACCTCGCCGATCCGCAGGGGCTTGACTTCGGTGGTGCTCATGCCGCTGCCCGCTCCCGGGAGGCAACCGCCGTGGGCGTCACAGCAACCTCAGTCTTGACGTGCGCCGGCCGCGCGGCGGAGATCGCCGCGCCGAGGAGTGAGATCC
The DNA here is from genome assembly GCA_963757235.1 of uncultured Solirubrobacterales bacterium. Lineage (GTDB taxonomy): Bacteria > Actinomycetota > Thermoleophilia > Solirubrobacterales > Solirubrobacteraceae > Palsa-465. Next base: position 54,765 of record CAVWRC010000017.1, read on the forward strand.
CGGCCAGGCACCACAGCGCCGTGTGCATGTTCGAAATGAATGGGACGAGCTGCGCGTTCGTGATGTGGTCGGCGAGCCCCGAGAACACCGCAAACAGGGTGCTCCTCGGAACCGACGAGGTCACGACCGCGAGGACGAACGCAATCGAGATCACCGCGCCGGTGTTCTGGACGAGCACCCGGGCGCCGGCGGCGATGCCGCGGCGATGCGGGGGAACCGTGCCCATCATCGCGGCCGTATTGGGGGAGTTGAACATCCCAGATCCGATCCCGACGATGAACATGAAGACACCGGCCGCCAAGTACGTCGTATCGCGCTCGAGCGTGGTCATCAGCGCCAGCCCGGCGGCCTGGACGAGCATCCCGGCAACGGCCATCCCCCGCGATCCGCGCCGATCGGCCCAGATGCCGGCAAGCGGCGAAGCGATCAGCATCCCGACCGCCAGCGGCGCCAGCTTGATCCCGGCGAGGATCGGCGAGTTGCCCTGAACACCCTGGAAGTAGAAGACGAACACGAACATCAGCGCGAACCGCGCCAGCCCATTCATGAACGCGGCGGCGGACGCCGCCGAGAACAGCCGGTTCTTGAAGATCGAGAGGTCGAGCATCGGCGACTTGACGCGGCTCTCGATCAGCACGAAGCCGGGGAGGAACACCGCCGCGGCGATCAGGCTCCCGATCACCGACGAGCTATCCCAGCCGGAGATGCCGCCCTTGGAGATGCCGTACACGAGCCCGGTCAGCCCGATCAGGAACGTGATCGTTCCGAGCGCATCGAACGAGCGGTCCTCCGAGCGGCCGGTGACCTCGTGCAGGATCAGCCACGCCCACGCGCTACCCACGAGCGCGAACGGGACGTTGAACCAGAACACCCAGTGCCACGAGATCAGCACCAGGGCGCCACCCAGCACCGGACCGATCACCAGCCCGATCGCTGCCACCATCGTGTTGGTCCCCATCGCCATGCCTAGCTGCTCGCGCGGGAACGCGTCCGTCACGATCGCAGCTGAGTTGGCGAACAGGAACGAGCCGGCGATGCCCTGGAGGATCCGCCACAGGATCAGCTGCGTGCCGCTGTCCGCGAACCCGGCGCCGAACGACGCCACCGCGAACAGCAAGAACCCGCCGATATACGCCTTCTTGCGTCCGAATTGATCAGACAGCCGGCCGGCGCTCAGCACCAGGACGGTCGAGGCGATCATGTAGACGAGGATCACCCAGACGAGCTCAAGCAGGCTGGTGTGCAGGCTCCGCTCGAGGTCGGGCAGCGCGATGATCAGCGTGCCCGAGTTGATCGTCGCCAGCAGCATTCCCAGGCTGGTACAAGACAGCGCCCACCATTTGTAGGAGTCCTCGCCGGACTGGACGCCGATCCGCCGGGCGCCGTTGGCCCCATCGCCTTGCTTGGCGTGGCGGACGGCGTTCAATCGCAATGCTGGCATGATCCTCCGAACCTGATTCTTACGTTAACGTCAGAATAGCACTTCGTTCTGGTCATCGGCGGCCCCCTCGGTGCTCTTGAGCGTCCGCGTCCGGACCGTCCCGAAACAGAAAGTCCTGCCCTGCTGCCATGCTTCCCGCACGGCATGCAGTACTGGCACGCCTTTTTCGCCTTCCTTGTGGCGACGGCCGTCGCCGCGCTGCTCACGCCTTTGTCTTCACGGTTGGCTCGCCGGGTCGGGGCCGTCGTCATGCCCTCGGAGCGCGGGCTGGCCGAGCGACCCACCCCCGCACTCGGCGGCCTGGCCATCCTGGCCGGCGTGCTCGTCGCCTCGCTGTTGTGGCTGCCGCCAACGATCAGCCTCCACCACACGGCCGGTACCGCGCCCGGCTCGAGCGGCGTCGTCCATACCTGGGCGATCATCGCCGGGGCCTGCCTGATCACGCTCGTCGGCGCGATCGATGACTGGCGGCCGCTCGTGCCGATCGTGAAGCTGCTCGGACAAATCGCGGCGGCGGTGATCGCTGTGGTGGCCGGTCACGCCCTGGTGACCGACGTGACGATTCCCTTCCTCGGCACCCTCCAGCTCCCGAACACGGGCGGCGTGCTGACCGTGATCTGGCTGGTCGGGCTGATGAACGTCGTGAACTTCTCCGACGGCGTCGACGGCCTGGCTGCTGGCCTGTGCACGATCGACGGTGTCGCGTTCGCGATCATCGCCTTTACCCTCCATGTCCCCGGTGCCGGCGTGCTCGCGGCGCTGACGGCCGGTGCGGCGCTCGGCTTCCTGTTTCACAACTTCTACCCCGCGTCGACATTCATGGGCGACTCCGGGGCCAACCTTCTCGGCTACCTCCTCGGCGTGGTCGCGGTCGTCGGCTCGATCAAGACGGGCGCCGTGGTTACCCTGGTCGTGCCGCTGATCGTGCTCGCCGTCCCATTCCTCGACACGGGTTTCGTCGTGGCCAAGCGCCTGAAGTACCGACGCAAGCCCTGGTCGCACGACCTCAACCACTTCCACCACCGGATGGCGCGGATGGGCTTCAGCCCGCGCCGGACGGTCGCCTACCTGTACGGCTGGACGCTGATGCTCGCCGGTGTGGCTGTCGCTCTGCGCTTCGTCCCCTACTCCAACCACCGCGGCACCTACCACCTGGGCTGGCTGCTCGTGATGGCTGCGATCGTGCTGATCGCGGTGGCGGCCAGCATCTACCTCATCTACGTGCTTGAGATCCTGAAGTTCAAGAGCTGGCGAGCGCGGGAGATCCGAACCTCCGATCCGGCCACCAGCGACCACGAGATCGCTGAGCGCGTGCAGCGCGAGGTCGAAACCGGGGAGTTCGAGCGGGTGGGTTAGCTGGCGGCGACGCCCCGATCCAAAAGCGAGCGGCTCAGCGGGCTGAACCGGCTCGAGTGGGTGCTCCTCGGCGCGGTGGTGACGCTCACCGTGCTCGCCGGCGTGACGCACTACGCCCATGGCATCTCGCGGATCGTGGCGTTCGTACTCGCGACCCTGGCCCTCGCCGGCCTGGCCTGGATCGTCGCCCTGGCCACCGAGCAGGTCGGCGAGCGGATGGGCACGGCGGCGACCGGGGTGCTTCAGGCGACGGTCGGCAACCTGCCCGAGTTCTTCGTCGTCGTCTTCGCCCTGAACGCCGGCCAGCTGGTGGTCGCCGAGACGGCGATCCTCGGCTCGATCCTGGTCAACGCCCTACTGGTCCTCGGCCTCGTAATCATCGCTGGCGCGTGGCGAGCGAAAGACGGCATCATGCGCTTCAACCCCCGGCTGCCGAACGACACGGCGACGCTGCTCATGGTCTCGTCGTTCATCATCGTCCTGATCGGGCTGACGCACTCCGCCGGGGACAAGGCCGGCCATCACGCCAAGACGATCTCGATCATCGGAGCGGTCGCGATTCTGACCGTGTACGCGGCGTGGCTCCGCCAGTACCTGACCTCGCCCCAGGCGGGCGGCGCCGTCGAGGGGCGACCGCGGCTAACCCTCGTCGCGAGCCTCGCGCTGCTGGTCGGCGCCGGCACGGCCGCTGCCTTTGTGTCGGATTGGTTCGTCAGCGCGCTCGAGCCGACCATTCATACCCTCGGCATCTCCCAGGCGTTCGCCGGCCTGGTGATCGTCGCCATCGCGGGCAACGCAGTGGAGCACGTGGCGGGCATCGTGCTCGCGGCCAAGGGTCAGGCCGACCTCGCGATCGCGGTGGTCAAGAACTCCGTCTCCCAGATCGCCGCCTTCCTGTATCCGCTGCTCGTGCTCGTCTCCCTGCTCACCGCCACCACGCTGACCTTCTCGCTCGCGCCGGTCTACATCGGTGCGCTGATCGGGACCGCGCTGATCGTCTGGCAGATCACCGGGGACGGCGAGGCCACGGCGTTCGAGGGGACCGCGCTGGTGGCGGCGTTCGTGATCCTGGCCACGGTGGCCGCGTTCGAGTAGTCCGCCGTTGGTTCAGCGCCGTAGGGCCTGAGCGATCCGGGCTATCACCGCGAGCGGCTCGTCCAGGAGCTGACGGTCGGTTACGCGGATGACGCGGTATCCGGCGGCCACCAGTATCTGGTCGCGCTTGCGGTCCTTCTCGAACGCGAGCCGGTGGCCGTGCGCACCCCACCCGTCGAACTCGACGATCAGCTTCTCCACCGGCCACAGCACATCGACCGGAATGCCCTGAGTGCGCACGTTGGTGAGCGGGCGCGGCAGCTGGGCCTGATCGATCAGCTTCAACAGCAGTCGTTCCCGCTCGGAACGCGTCAGGCGCGGGTCGTGGATCAGCGCGTGGATGACCGCCGCGCCCTTGCGCCTCGGCTCGCGTGCGAGCACGATGCCGAGGGCACTCGGCGTGACGACGCGGCGGTACAGCGCTTCCTGGAAGGCTCGTTCGGTCACGCGCTCTGACTCGGTAGCCGCGAGATCGCAGATCGCGCGCGCGACCGACGTTATGGGGAGCCCGCGCACAGTGACGGCGTCACCAGACCCGAACGCGCGCGGGCGGTGAAGGCTGACACCCGCATGGGCGCCCGGGTTCCGCTTCATCACCGTCACATCCACGTCACCACCTGCCTCGGGCAGCAGCCCGTAGATCTCGGCCGCTGATCGGTGGCTCACTACCGCACCCTCGCCGCACGCGAAGACCGCCCCGCGCGCCCTCGCCATCAGTGTCGCCGGCGCCGCCCCGAGCAGGTACACGCCGCGGTGCATCCCCTGCATCGTTCCCGCCTGAAGACGACGCGCGATCGCCCCGCGGCCTAGACCGGCCTGGAACAGCTGATCATGTGTGATCACGTTGTCCTGCCGACGTGCGATCGCCGCGATAGCGCGCTCCACGTGGTGCATTACGCGTCACGTCTCTGCTCGTGGTCCATCCGTGACGCGATATGCATCTACCAGGTGCGCAACTCGTCACGCGCCCTGGATGAGGCCTCGCGTGACGCGTTTTGCACGGTCGCTTTCCGGCTCACGTGGGCCAGTATCGACCCGCCGGCAGCCCCGAACCGCCGTCCGTGCCTGAATTGGCACAGATGCCTTGCAGACCCGCCACAAACGGGACCGCCGCCGCCCGCGGAGGGTCGCCCGTGGCGCCGGGGAAGAGACGAACCTAGACGATCGCGGCGGCGCCGACCCGCGCATACAGCGGGTAGCGCTCGGCGATGGCCGCGGTCCGCTCGGACAGCTCGGCCCGCCGGTCCTCGAACCCGTCCCGACCGAGCGCCTCAGCCAGGATCATCCCAACCTCGACGAAGTCCTCGTCCTGGAGCCCACGGGTGGCCAGCGCCGGTGTACCGATCCGCAGCCCGCTGGACACGGCCGGGGGCCGCGGGTCGAACGGAACCGCGTTGCGGTTCACCGTGATCCCGATCGAGTGCAGCCGATCCTCGGCCTGCCGCCCGTCCAGCGATGACTCGCGCAGATCGCACAAAACGAGATGGACGTCTGTCCCGCCGGTCAGCACACTCACGCCACCGCCGGCGCGCAACAGCTCGGCTGCCACCGCGCGGGCGCCGGTCACCGTGCGCTCCTGGCGCTCGCGGAACGCTTCGCTCGCCGCGATCCGCAGGGCCACCGCCTTGCCCGCGATGATGTGCTCAAGCGGCCCACCCTGCTGCCCCGGGAACACGGCGGAGTCGATCCGCTTGGCCAGATCCTCGGTGGAGAGGATCATCCCGCCGCGCCCGCCGCCGATCGTCTTGTGGATCGTGGTCGTGACCACGTCCGCGTACGGCACCGGATTCGGATGCAGGCCGGCCGCGACCAACCCGGCGAAGTGCGCCATGTCGACGACCAGGTACGCACCCACCGCATCCGCGATCGCACGGAAGCGCTCGAAGTCAAGGAACCGGGGATAGGCCGACCACCCGGCGAGGATCAAGCGCGGCCGCCGCTCCAGGGCGATCCGCTCCACCTCGTCCATGTCGATCCGGCCCGTCTCACGGCTCACGTGGTACGGCGCGATGTCGTACAGCCGGCCGGACACGTTGATCCGCATGCCGTGCGTCAGGTGGCCACCGTGGGAGAGCTCCAGGCCCATCACCGTGTCGCCGGGATCCAACAACGCGTGGTACACGGCGATGTTCGCCTGCGCGCCTGAGTGAGGCTGGACGTTGGCGTGCTCGGAGCCGAACAACTCCACCGCCCGCTGGATGGCCAAACGCTCGGCGACGTCGACGAACTCGCACCCGCCGTAGTAACGCTTGCCCGGATATCCCTCGGCGTACTTGTTGTTGAGCACAGAGCCCTGACACTCGAGCACCGCCATCGGGGCGAAGTTCTCCGACGCGATCATCTCGAGCGTCCGCTGCTGGCGATCTAGCTCGTTGGCAAGGACCTCGGCGATCTCCGGGTCGACCTCGGACAGAGGCCGGTTGAAGAAGTCGGGAGGGAGCTCGGAGGCGGGGGCCACTGCGGTACGAGCCTAGCAATGGAAGCGGTCGACGGAGTTATCGTCCAGGGACCAGTCGAGCCCCCGATTCGGGCGCCTAAAAGGCTCAGACGGCCGTGGCCGCGACGACCGCGAGATCGGCCTGTTCCCACGCCACCGACGGCGTGAATCCCGCCTCGCTCAACCACCCCAGCAGATCGGTTAGCGGGCTGGGGCGATCATAGCCCGGAGTGAGGGGTGTGACTGCCGCCGCCGGGTCGAGGGGCACGACCACGTCGCCCAGCACAAACAGACCGCCCGGCGCCAACACCTGGTGGACCCTGCGGAACAGCTCCGCCTTATCCGCGTCGTGCAGGTGATGGACAGCCAGCGCGCTGGCCACGACGTCGAACGGGCCACCCGGCAACGGCTCCTCGATCCGCCCCGCCCGCAGCTCGACCTGCGAAGCCGGCAACCGATCCCGTGCCAGCGCCAGCATCTGCTCGTTCTCGTCGATCCCTACGAGCGAAGCGTCGGGGTGGCGGTCCAACAGCCTGCGCGCGGTCTCCCCCGTCCCGGTCCCCAGCTCGAGGATCCTCCGGACGCCTGATCCAGAAGCATCCGCCATCGAGTCCTGAAGCAAGTCGTAGCCCGGCAGCTCGGCCCGGATCTCGTCCGCGTACGAGTCGGCGTCGAAGTGATACTGCGAGTGCAGCGCCTCGATCAGCTCGCGCTCGGGCACGGCCCCAGCCCGGACCACGCTCCACTGTCCGTCCTCCTCATAGCGCCGGAGATCGACCACGGTCGAAGGTGTGCCGGGCAGCTCACCGCCGTCGATCACCAAATCGACGGCTGAGCGCAGTAGCGGGGGGACATCGGCAAGCCGCCGCGGATCCGGGCCGCCGGCGCTGTTGGCACTCGACTGGAGGACCGGCCGGCGCATGCCGGCGAAGCGGGGCACGTCGACCACCCGCACGCCGAGAGTCGCAACATCATCACCACAGGCCAGCGGGAACCGCCCGGCGCCGTTCACCACCAACACGGTCACGGGGCCCGGGAGCAGCCGCGCCATCGCTTCGCGCGTATTCGAGCCCAGCTCAGGCAGCGCCGCCAATCCCGCCTCGAGATCAAAGAACATGACCGCCGAGGGCTTCTCGAGACTGCGGCGCTTCAACAGATACAGCCGCTCCACTGCGAACCGGTCGTCCGGATCGCACGCCAGTCCGTACACCGTGTCAGCCGGGAACAGCGCGACGCCCCCGTCCGCGATGCACTGCTCGAGCGCGGCGGCGTCGCTCAACGCCGCGCCACCACGACCCGCTCGTGCCCGGCCAGGTCGTACAGGATCTCGGTAGAGCTGAAGCCGGCCTCCCGAGCCATCGACGCCACGCACTCGGCCAGCCCCACCTCGAGCGCCACCAGCGGCACCTCGGCCACCATCGGCAGCAAGCGGCGGACCGGGTCCATGCCGTCAGGCCCGCCGAACAACGCTCCCGCCGGCTCATACAGCTCGATCTCCGGCTGAAGACCGACGCCATGAGCCACGTACGGCAGGTTGGACAGGACCGCATCGAAGCGACGAGCAATCCCTTCGAGCAGATCGGCCTGCACAAACTCCACGTCCAGGCCCAGGCGCGTGCCGTTCTCGCGCGCGACCGCCAGCGCGTCGGCACTCACGTCGGTTCCCACGATCGAGAGATCCGGGCGCTCATCCGCCAACGCCAGCGCCACAGCACCGCTTCCCGTCCCGACGTCGACCACCGACGCACCGTGACCCAACGAGAGCCCGACCTCGACCAGCAGCTCGGTCTCGGGCCGCGGAATCAACACCCGGCGATCGACGAGAAGATCAATCCGCCGGAACTCCTTCCGCCCCAGGATGTAGGCCACCGGCTCGCGGGCCTCGCGCCGCGTCACCAGCTCCGAAAACCGTGCCAAAGCCGCCGCGTCGAGGTCCGACGAAGCATCCAGCACGAGCCGTGAACGATCGACGCCGAGCACGGAAGCCAGCAGAACCTCGGCATCGAGCCGAGGGGTATCGCACCCCGCAGCCGCCAGTCGCGATGTGGCGTCCGCCAAGGCCCCCGACACCGTGCGACCCGGGGCCGCGGCCTCAGACACCCGCGCCCTCAGACACCCGTGGCCTCCTCAGACACCCGCGGCCCTCTCCTCCAGGCGCCGCCGCTTCTCGTCGTCCTGCAGCGCGGCCGTCATCTCGTCCAGCTCGCCCATCAGGACCTCGTCCAGGTTGTGCATGCGCATCCCGATCCGGTGGTCGGTGACCCGGCGCTCGGGGAAGTTGTAGGTGCGGATCTTCTCGGCGCGCTCGCCCGTCCCGACCTGCGCGGCACGCGACGCCGCCACCGCAGCCTGCTGCTCGGCCAGGGCTCGCTCGTACAAGCGCGCCCGCAGGACGCGCATGGCCCGCTCGCGGTTCTGCAGCTGTGACTTTTCGTCCTGCATCGAGACGACGATCCCGCTCGGCTTGTGGGTGATCCGGACCGCCGAGTCGGTCGTGTTCACTGACTGCCCGCCCGGTCCGGAACTGCGGTAAACGTCGATCTGCAGGTCCCCCGGATCGATCTCGACCTCCACGTCCTCGGCCTCGGGCAGCACCGCCACCGTCGCCGTCGAGGTGTGAATCCGGCCCTGGGACTCGGTCTCCGGGACCCGCTGCACGCGATGTGTTCCGCCCTCGAACTTGAACACCGAATACGCGCCGTCTCCCTTGATGGCAAAGGTGTAGGTCCCTTCACCAAGGGACAGCGGCTCGACCACAAACCCCCGCCGCTCGGCGTAGCGCGTGAACATCCGGTACAGGTCCCCCGCCCATAGCGCGGCCTCGTCGCCGCCCGCGCCGGGACGTATCTCGACGATCACGTTCTTGTCGTCGTTCGGGTCACGCTCGACCATGGCAAGCCGGATCTCGTCCTCGAGCTCGCCCATCCGCGACCGCGAAGACTCCGCCAGGGCCCGCAGCTCGAGATCGTCGCCGTCCTCGGCCAGCAGTTCGCGAGCGCCTTCCAGATCGTCCACGGTGCGCCGGTACTCGGCCGCCAGGCGAGCCGCGGGCTCGAGCTCGCGGTAGGCGCGGCTGGCCGCGGCGAACCGCTGCCGATCCCCGATCACGGTGGGGTCGGACAGGTCCTGCTCGAGCTCGCCAAAGCGAGCGTCAATCTGGGAGACGAGTTCATCGATCACGGCGATGACCCGAGTTTAGGTTGCGCGCTAAGGCGCCGCCGCCGGCGCCGCCGACAAATTTCAACTAGGCCACGACTTCGAGACCGACCAGGTCCGCGGCCGACACGCCCAAGCCCTCCTGGCGCGCCAGCACGGCCTTCAGCGACGCGATCGCCACCGCCAGCTGGTCGTGATCGGGCTCGCGCGTGGTCAAGCGCTGGAGCTGCAAGCCCGGGTACATGATTACGCGGACCCACCCCCGCCGGCGATTGCGGCCCGCCCACTTGATCACCTCGAACGACAGACCGGCGATCACCGGCACGCCCACGATCCGCGTCAGCACGAGGATCCACCAGGCGGGCAGCCCGACCGGCGCGAACACGAAGATCGCCATGATCATCACGACGAGCAGGAAGCTCGTGCCGCAGCGAGGGTGCAGACGTGAGTACAGAGCGGCCCGCTGCGGGGTCAGCTCGTCCGACGCCTCGTAGCACGAGATCGCCTTGTGCTCGGCCCCGTGGTACTCGAATACCCGCCGCAGATCGCGCAGGCGCGAGAGCAGCACGAGATAACCGAGGAAGATCGAGGTGCGCACCACCCCCTCCACGGCCCAGAACGTGATCGAGGAGCCGAGCTGTTGCTTGATCAGGCTTGTGAGGCCGACCGGCACCACGAAGAACAGTCCGATCGCGAACAAGGAAGCCACGGTGATCGTGCCGATCCAGGCGCCGCTCGAGATCTCCTGCACTTCCTCGGGGAGCTGGGCGTTGGCCGACAGGCCGAGCGCGCGCATGCCGATCGCGAGCGACTCGACGAGCGCCACCACGCCGCGGATCACCGGCAGGCGATAGATCCGCTTGCGCTTGGCCCACGACTCCAACGGGAACGCCTGGATGTCGATGTCGCCGAGCGAGGTCTCCGACTCACCAGGCTTGCGGACGGCGAGCGCCCACGAGTTGACGCCGCGCATCATCACGCCCTCGAGCACGGCCTGCCCCCCGACGGGAGCGTCGCGCGTCGCGGTCAAGCGCCCCTCCTCGACCGCGGCGCTCATCGTCCCGGCTCCGGGCTAAGTAGGAGTGCCCGCGCTGGTCCGCGCGGCGCGCCGGCCCTTGGCCACCCGCCGCTGGAAGCGCTCGACGCGGCCACCCGTGTCAACCAGCTTCTGCCGGCCCGTGTAGAAGGGGTGGCAGGCAGAGCAGATCTCAACATGGATTTCGGGCTTGGTCGAGCGGGTTGTGAACTCGTTGCCACACGTGCAGCGCACGTGGGCTTCGACGTACTCAGGATGTACACCGGTCTTCATAGTGTTATCGAGTGTAGCGGCCAAGAGTTGAGCCCCTGGCGCGAAAAGCGGCCGCCGGCTAGTTAGCTCGCCTGACCCGAGGAGGCAGGGACCGCCGGGCATGCCGTCGCCAGCGTGTTGTTGGCGAAGTCGTACTCGTCGATCGTGTGCGCCGGATCGACCGTCGCGACCAGATTCGTCCCGGCGCTGCAGGCCGCGGCCACGAACTGCTCGCGGACGGCGGAGTGCGGCGCCAGCCAGGCGACGGTCGCCGTCGCCGGCGTACTCCCGGCACCCGCGAGCACGACCTGGAACGGTCCGGCGCCGGTCTCGCCCCGGTTGGCGATCCACACCGCGTAGGTCTGCGCGGACTGCCCGGACGTAACCGCTCCGGCGATCACCGAGCGCACGAGCAGGTCCGCCCGCATCTCGGGCTGGTAACAGCCGGCGGTCGTCTGAACCGCCGTGGCCAGCCGCTGGCCCTGCGCCCCGATCCAGCGGAAGTTGACCCGGAAGCGATACGTGGCCGGTGCGGCGAGGTCGACGACCGGGTGGCTGAGGATCCACACGTCCGCGGGGTTCTGCCCGAGCGTCGGGTCCTGTGGCGATATCCAGCTGTCGAGCTGGCGCCCGTGCACCTTCGTGAACGCCGTTCCAGGACCGGTCTTGCGCATCAGGTCGAAGCGCATCTGCATCCTCGCCGTGCCCGTCACCGGTCGCATCACGGCCTGGACCGAGATCGCGCGGGCCGGGGGATCGAGCGCCTTCTGGCACACGAACGAGCGCAATTGGTCGAGCGATGGCGAGACCGAGGCCGCCGATGCCGACCCGGCCGTACACGCGATCACGCACGCGCCGGCCGCGATCAGAAATCGCATCCGAGACATTCACCCTACGAAACAGTTCACGAGGTGAAAAGTCTCGGAAGACGCGGGGTTTCGAGAAAGCTCTCAGGTAACGGTGTAGAGCGGGCCGTCGCCGCCCTCGGGCGGCGTCAGCCGTCCGCCCTTGGCGGTGATCGCCCCGCACTGCACGCAGTTCGTGTAGTTGACGATCACGTCGACCAGGCCGCTTGCGGGCGCGTCGTCGGGGATCTCGTACACCCCGGCCGGACACATCGACACCCACGTCTGGGCAATCTCCCGCGGGACGCTCTTGCGCACGCGGATGTGGTTGGGGGCGTCGTCGCGAGTGGCGTTGCCCGACACGTACACCGAAGACAGCTTGTCGAAGATGTACTTGCCGTCCGGCTTCGGGTACTCATCGCGCTTACCGTCGATCGTCATCGGCGAGTCGGCATCGCGGTGGTTGGACCAGCGGCCGCCGGGGAACCGGCCCTTCGACACCACCATCGCGTTCGTGATCGCCCCGCCGACGAAGAACCCCTTCGCGAACGGCTGCTTCATGTTGCGCGACTGGTAGAGGTCCTTGCCGATCACCGAGTCCTCGACCAATCGGTCGTACTCGGAGAAGTCAGTCCCTCCCTCGCGAAGCCGCGCGAAGATCGTCTCCGCGGCCAGGATCCCCGAGTGGATCGCGTAGTGGATCCCCTTCAGGATCGGAACGTTGACCATGCCGGCGCTGTCGCCGCAGATCACCATCCCCGGCGCTGAGGGCTTGGGCATCGCCCAGTAGCCGCCCTCGGGGATCGCCTTGGCGCCCCAGGCCACGCGCTTGCCGCCCTCCAAGATCCCGCGCACGAGCTTGGACGTCTTGAATTGCTGCAACAGATCGTGGGGCGAGACGGTGGCGTCGGTGTAGTCGAGCCCGACAACGAACCCGATCGACACGCGGTCCTCACCCATCGGATAGACCCATGACCCGCCGAACTCGTGCCACTTGGCGCCGTAGCGAAGCGGCCACCCCAGCGTGTGGATCACGCGGTCCAATGGCTTAGAGACCTGCCAGACTTCCTTGACTCCCAGCGCCCAAACCTGCGGCTCGCGATTGCGCGCCAGACCGAACTCGCGGATCGCCGTCCCGGTCAGGTGGCCCCAGGTGCCGTCGGCCAGGACCGTCGCCTTAGCGGTCACATCGGACCCCGGCTCGAAGTTGCCGAGCTCCTGCCCGTCCTTGCCCCGGCCCTTGTCGCCAGAGCGAATCCCGCGCACGACGCCGTCGGTGACCAGCAGCTGATCGGCCGCCGTCTCGGTGAGGATGTAGGCGCCCGCCTCCTCGGCTCGCGATGCCAGCCAGCGCGACAGCTCGGCCACGCTGACCATGTGGTTGCCGTGGTTGCGGAACGGCGGCGGCGTCGGCTTCAACGGCAAAGCGGACCCGGACGAGAGCATCCAGTACACGCTGTCCTTGGCCACGGTGCCGTACGTCGGCCACTCGGACTCGGGCACGTCCGGCAGCAGTGCCTTCAAACCCGATGGCCGCATCATCGCGCCCGAAAGGTTGTGGGCGCCGCACGCCTTGCCCTTCTCGATCAAGGCCACCGGGACCTCGCCCAGGCGCTCCATCAGTTCCGGCTCGCCCTCGAGCAGCTGCAATAGCCGGATCGCGCACGCCAGCCCGGCCGGGCCGCCGCCGACGATCACGACGCCGACGTCGATCCGGTCGTCTTCAGGGTCGAGCTCGCGCTTGACGAACTCGCCCACCGAGTCGACCGGCGGCGGGAACTCGCTCGGAGCGACCGCCACGCGGCCGTTCATCGAGGCCATGCCCGCGATCAGCCCTTCTTCGCCTTGATCGCGTCGATCAGCTTGGGAACGATCTTGTTCAGGTCGCCGACCACACCGAGGTCCGAGAACTCGAAGATCGGCGCGCCCGCGTCCTTGTTGATCGCGACGATGTTCTCCGAGGACTGCATCCCGACCTTGTGCTGGATCGCGCCCGAGATGCCCGCGGCGAGGTACAGCTTCGGCGACACCGTCTTGCCGGTCTGCCCGATCTGGGCCGCGTACGGATACCAGCCGGCGTCGACCACGGCTCGGGTGGCCGCCACCGCCGAGCTGCCGCCGAACGCGCCGGCCAGCTGTTCGAGCAGCTCGAAGCCCTCGGGCTTGCCGAGCCCCCGCCCGCCGGCGACCAGGATGTCGGCGCCCTCGATGTCGACGTCCGCGCCGCGCTGCTCGCCACGCTGGACCATCTCGGCCTGGTTTGACCAGGGCGAGTACTCGACGTCGACGTCGATCACCTCCGCCGAGCCGCCGTCGACCGTGCGCACCTCGAACGAGTTGATCCGGCCGATGATGATCCCGAGGTCGCCCTGGTAGCGCGACACCGAGATCTGCGAGTCCTGCAGGATCGGTCGCTCGGCCACGAGCTTGCCGTCCTCAGCCCGGACGGAAATGACCTCCATGGTCACGCCAGCGTGCTTGCGCGCCGCCAGACCGGCGCCGATCTCGAACCCAAGCAGGCCGCCGCCGAACAGCGCGTACGACTGCCCGTGGTCATCGATCACCTTGGCCATGACGTCGACCACCGGCTGCGCGAGACCTTCCGAACCGCGCGCTCGGAACACCTTGGTCGCGCCATAGGCGCCGAGCGACGAGCACAGCTCGTCGGTCAGATCGTCGCCACCCACGACGACCGCGTGGCACTCGCCACCGATCTCCTTGGCTCGCGCGGTGCCTTCCGACACGGCGCCCAGAGAGTTCTTGTTGAACTCGCCCTCGTAGTGGAGGACGTATGTGAGGACGTCGGCCATCAGTGGTCTCCTTCGTGCGTGCGTTCGGACCGAGAGCGCTCCCTGACGGATGCCTGACAAGGACGCAGTGAGCGATGCGTGCCTCTGGCACGTGAGCGAGCGAGGACGCCGTCAGGCGCCGTCAGGGGGCGCTCGAATCCGAGCGCATGTGCGGAGGCGACCACTTAAATCAGCTTCCTTTCCTCGAGCCACGCCACGATCTGCTCGACGGTCTCGTTCGTGTCCTCGTCCTCGATCACCCTGCCGGCGGCCTTGGCCTCCGGCGCGTGGAAATCGCCGCACTGCACCCGCGATCCCTCGGCACCCACCAGCGAACCATCGATCCCGACGTCACCGGAGGCGACCTTCTGCAGAGGCTTCTTACGCGCGCCCATGATCGCCTTCAGCGACGGATACCGCGGCTCGTTGATCGCGTCGCCGACCGAGATGACCGCCGGCAGCTTGATCTGCACGGTGTCGTAGCCGTATTCGGCCTGGCGCTCACAGCGCAGAAGGCCGGGGGTGGGTGGGTGGGAATCTGATGCTGAGACGTCCATCTTGATCACCTGCGTCAGGGACGGCATCTTCAGGTGGTCGGCCACGACGGCGCCGATCGTGTAGCACTCGCCGTCGTCGGACTGCTGGCCGAGCAGGACCAGGTCCGGCGCCTCGGACTCGAGCACCTTGGCCAGCGCGTAGCCGGTGGCGGCGACATCGGATCCGGCCAGCCCATCGTCGGTCAGCTGCACCGAACGATCGGCGCCCAGCGACACCGCCTTGTGCAACGCGCGGGTCGCCGACTCCGGGCCCATCGTTACGGCCACGATCTCGTCGACCTCGACGGCGCCGCCCTCGCGGATCTGCATGGCCGCCTCGATGGCGTGCGTGTCATACGGGTTCAGGTTCTTCTCGCCGGAGCGATCCAGCCGGCCCGTCGACGGGTCGATGCGCTTCTCGACGGCCGCGTCTGGCACCTCTTTGACGAGGACGCAAATCTTCAAGTCAGGCCTCCTAGAAGTTCAAACGGTGTCGCATATTACCCGGTTGACTGACGAGTCAATCGGTCGCTACCCGCCGTGGTTCGAGAGCAACGCGGCGTGTGACGAACGTCACGCCCGGACCGCGCCGCGGATGAATTCGACCGCCTGCTCGGTCGAGGCGCCGGGCGTGAACACCTCGGCGACCCCGAGCTCCTTGAGCTCCTTGACGTCGTCGGACGGGATCGTTCCGCCCAGCGTGACCAGCACGTCGTCGGCGCCCTGCTCACGCAGCAACTCGAGCACCCGCGGCACAAGCGTCATGTGCGCGCCGGAAAGAATCGACAGCCCGACCGCGTCGGCGTCCTCCTGGATCACGGTCTCGACGATCTGCTCGGGCGTCTGGTGCAGGCCCGTGTAGATCACCTCCATTCCGGCGTCGCGCAGTGCGCGGGCGATGATCTTGGCGCCGCGGTCGTGCCCGTCGAGGCCGGGCTTGGCGACGACGACGCGGATCTTCTTCTCGGTGGAGGGCATCGAGGGCCGGGATTTTATTGATGATGTTGGTACGGGGGTCGAGGCGCCACCCGAACCGCCATCGAGCGGAGGGCTAAGGCGCCGCCGCCAGGCGCCGCCGACCCCTCCCCAATCAGAAGACGGGAGCCTCGCGGTAGCTGCCGAACACGGTTTGCAGCCGCGTGACGATCTCGCCCTCGGTGCACTCCGCCCGAGCCGCCTCGACCAGCAGCGGCATCAGATTGTTCGACTCCTCGCGCGCGGCCTCGACCAGCGCATCCAACGCGCGCTCCGCCCGGTCGGCGTCGCGCCGCTCCCGGACCGCCTGGGTCCGCTGCACCTGCTCGACCTCGAACGCCGGGTCGATGCGCAGGATCTCGGGCCCGAGGTCGTCGCCCTCGGTGTAGGCGTTGACGCCCACCATCTTGCGCACGCCGGACTCGAGCTCCCGCTGGTAGCGGAACGCGGCGTCGGCGATCTCGTGCTGCGGAAAGCCCTGCTTGACCGCCTGAACCATGCCGCCGAGCTGGTCGATCCTGGCGAAGTACTCGCAGGCCTGCTCCTCCATCCGGTCGGTCAGGGCCTCGACGAAGTAGGAGCCGCCGAGCGGATCGATCGTGTTGGCCACGCCGGTCTCCTCGGCGATGATCTGCTGGGTGCGCAGCGCCACGCGCACGGCCGCCTCCGTGGGTAGCGCGAGCGCCTCGTCATACGAATTGGTGTGCAGCGACTGGGTGCCGCCGAGCACGCCGGCCAGCGCCTCGATCGCCGTGCGCACGATGTTGTTGAGCGGCTGCTGAGCGGTCAGCGACACGCCCGCGGTCTGAGTGTGGAACCGCATCCGCCACGACTCGGGCTTGCGCGCCCCGAACGTCTCGCGCAGCTCGCGAGCCCAGATCCGCCGCGCCGCCCGGTACTTGGCGATCTCCTCGAAGAAGTCGATGTGGGCGTTGAAGAAGAACGACAGCCGCGGCGCGAAGTCATCGACGTCGAGCCCCCGGGCGATCGCCTGCTCGACATAGGTGAGCCCGTCCTTCAGCGTGAAGGCGAGCTCCTGGGCGGCAGTCGAGCCCGCCTCCCGAATGTGGTAACCGCTGATCGACACCGGATGCCAGCGCGGCATGTTCTGAGAGCACCACTCGATCATGTCCCCCACCAGCCGCATCGCCGGATCGACCGGGAAGCACCACTCCTTCTGCGCGATGTACTCCTTGAGGATGTCGGTCTGGATCGTCCCGCCGAGCCGCTCGGCGGGGACGCCCTGGCGCTCCGCCGCGACCACATAAAAGGCGAGCATGATCGCCGCCGGCGCGTTGATCGTCATCGACACCGTCACCTCGTCCAGCGGAATCCCCGAGAAGAGGGTCTCCATGTCCTGCAGCGAGTCGACGGCCACGCCCTCGCGCCCGACCTCGCCCTCAGAGCGCGGGTGGTCCGAGTCGTAGCCCATCAGCGAGGGCATGTCGAATGCGGTTGAGAGCCCGGTCTGGCCGTGGTCGAGCAGATAGTGAAAGCGGCGGTTGGTCTCGGCCGCCGTGCCGAACCCGGCGAACTGGCGCATCGTCCATAGCCGGCCGCGGTACATCGAGCCGTACACCCCGCGGGTGAAGGGATATTCGCCCGGGAAGCCGATCGGATCCCCGTCCCCGCCCACCTTGGGGGGCATGTCGGCCTCGGTGTAAAGCGGCTTGATCGGCTCGCCCGACATCGTCGAGAACGGCGCGTCGCGCTCGGGTGCGGCGCTGAAGGTCTCGCGCTCCCACCGGTCGGCGTCTGCCGGACGATGATCGGTGGCGGCCATACGGTAAGTCTAGGCCCGACGGCCCGATCTCACCGTCTGGGCCCGACATCGGGATCTCACCGCAGCTTGGCCACCAACCCGCGACGGCGCCGGTTGTGGGCGGCCACCGCCGCCGATCCGACGCCGCCCGCGACCGCGGCCCCCGCCAGCCCGACGGCCGCCTTGAGTCGCCGGCCGAGCCGGTCAAAGCGCAGCACGTCCCAGCCCTCCTCGCGCGCCTCCTTGCCGAGCGCCGCGTCGGGGTTGACCGCCACCGGGTGGCCGACCACGCGGAGCATCGGCAGGTCCGAGGCCGAGTCCGAGTAGGCGTAGGAACCCGACAGGTCGAGGCCGTCGCGCTCAGCGAGCTCCTCGATCGCGCGCGCTTTGCCGCTGCCGTAGATGAACAACCCGGTGGGACGGCCCGTGTAGACGCCGTCGATTACCTCGGAGAACTGTGAGCCGATCGCGCCGTCGAAGGCCAGGACCCGCGCCAGCATCTCAGCCAGGTCCTGCGACGCGGCGGTCACGATGTACACGCGCCGCCCGTCGTCCTGATGCCCGTAGGCGAGCTCGAGGACCTGGGGGTAGATGCGCGGCAGCACCCCGGCGAGCACGTCGGCGCCGAGTCGCTGCATATCGCGGACCCGGGTCCCTTCGAGCGAGCGCGAGATGCGGTCGCGCAGTTCGTGCGAGTCCTGGTCTGAGGCGCCTCGCAGGCGGAATTTCAGGTTCGCCCAACCGTCGGACATCAGCTGACGGCGGCTGAGCAGCCCGGCGCGGTAGGCCGCGCGACCGAATTGGAAGGCCGAGGAGCCCTCCATGAGCGTCCGGTCGAGATCGAAAAAAGCGGCGGATCGGCCTGCGGCGGATCGGCCTGCGGCCGATCCGCCGTCTCCAGGGCCGCGAGCGGGGTCAGCCGCCATTGACCTCCACGATTACCGCATCGCCCTGGCCGCCGCCTGAGCAGATCGCAGCGCAGCCGAGCCCGCCGCCACGGCGGCGTAGCTCGAGCACGAGCGAGCCGAGGATGCGGGCGCCCGAGGCGCCGATCGGGTGGCCGAGCGCAACGGCGCCGCCGTTGACGTTGACCTTGTCCTCATTGATCCCGAGCATCCGGATCGAGTTCAGCGTGACCGAGGCGAACGCCTCGTTGATCTCCCACAGGTCGATCTGGTCGACCTCCAGGCCGGCCTTGGCCAGCGCTTTCTTGGCCGCGTTGCCAGGGGTGCGGGCCAGGTAGGCGAAGTCGTCGGCCACCTGGGCGTGGGCGACGATCCGGGCCAGCGCGGTCTTGCCGTTGCGCTTGGCCCACTCGTCGCTGGCCACCACAAGCGCGCCGGCGCCGTCGTTGACGCCGGGGGAGTTACCGGCCGTGTGCGAGCCGTCCTTCATGAAGATCGGGGGCAGCTTGGCCAGCGTCTCGAGGCTCGCGTCGCGCCGCGGCGCCTCGTCGATCTCGACCACGGTGTCGCCTTTCTTGCCCTTAATCGTCACCGGAACGATCTCCTCGGGGAGGCGGCCCTCGTCGGTGGCCTTGACCGCGAGCTGATGCGAGCGCAGCGCCCAGCGGTCGAGGTCGGGCCGGGTGAGCTCGAGCTCGGCGGCGACCTCGCTCGCCTCCTGGGCCATGTGCTTGCCGCTGAACGGGTTGGTCAGCCCGTCGTTGATCATCGCGTCGATCGCCTTGCCGTCGCCCATGCGGAAGCCGAAGCGCGCCTCCTTGAGCAGGTAGGGGGACTTCGACATCGACTCCATCCCGCCGGCGAGGCCCACTTCCAGGTCGCCGACCCGGATCGCGTTGTCGAGCAGGCAGGCCGAGCGGATCCCCGATGCGCACACCTTGTTGATCGTCTCCGAGGAGACCTCCTTGGGAATCCCGCCCTTGATCTGAGCCTGGCGCGAGGGGATCTGGCCCTGTCCCGCCTGGAGCACCTGGCCCATCACGACGTGCTGGATCTGATCTGGAGCGACGTCCGCGCGCTCGAGCGCGGCGGCAATCGCGGTGCCGCCGAGCTCGGTGGCGTCGACGCCGGCCAGGCCGCCTCCGAGCTTGCCGATCGGCGTTCGGGCGGCCGAGAGGATCATGGTGTTGGGCATGGCGTTCTCTCTCCTCGAGGATCTAGGGTCAGAACCTCAATCCTAGAACCACTTGTATGGTTCGCCCGGTGCAAGTCGAGGCGACGACTCAGAGTCCACTCGACACGGGCGCAGACACGATCGTGGTGGGGGTGTTCGAGGGCGAGGGCATCCCGCACGACGTGCCCAGCGGCGCGCTGAGCGCCCTGCTCGAGTCGGGCGAAGCGCAACGCAAGTTCAAGCGACTCGCGGTCACGCACACCGAGGGAGCGCGCTTTGTGTTGATCGGGCTCGGCGCCCGCGACGAGTTCGACGCCGAGCGCGCCCGGGTGGCGGCCGCCGTCGCCCACGGCCGCGCCCGCGAGATGGGCGCCGAGACGCTGTGCTGGGAGCTCCCGCATCACGTCGACGACGAAGTCGCCGGGGGACTTGTCAACGGCACGCTGGTGCACGCCTACCGGTTCGAGCGCTACAAGCCACACGACGACTCGCGCCAGGTGCAGCGGCTGCTCGTCAGTGCCCACCACGACGTGGCCGAGCCCGTGCGCGTGGCGACGATCCTGGCCGGCGCCCAGAACCGCGCTCGCGACCTGGGCAACACGCCCGCCAACGACCTGCCTCCGTCCGCACTCGCGACGTACTCCGACGAGCTCGCCGACCGCCTTGGTCTTCGGCACACGGTGCTCGGCGAAGGGGCGATCCGTGAAGAGGGAATGGGCGCGTTCGCCGCGGTGGCGCAAGGATCGGACGAGTCGGCTCGGCTGATCCGCCTCGACTACGACGGGACGTCGGGGGGCGATGGCCCCCTGCTCGCGCTGATCGGCAAGGCGGTGACGTTCGACTCGGGCGGGCTCTCGCTCAAACCCGCCGGGACCATGCACGAGATGAAGTTCGATATGTGTGGCGGCGCCGCGGTGATCGAGGCGATCGGCGCGCTGGCCGAGCTGAAGGCCCCCGTCCGGGTGATGGGGCTGATCGGCGCCACCGAGAATCTGCCGAGCGGTACCGCGGTCAAGCCCGGAGACATCGTGCGAACACTCGACGGCACCACGGTCGAGATCAACAACACCGACGCCGAGGGCCGGCTGGTGCTCGCCGACTGCATCTCCTACGCCCGCCGTGAAGGAGCAGCCCGGCTGGTAGACGTGGCCACACTGACCGGCGGAATCGTGGTCGCGCTCGGCACCACCTACGCCGGCCTGATGAGCAACGACGACGCCTGGGCTTCCGATGTCCTGGCCGCATCCAGCCGGACCGGCGAGCTTCTCTGGCGGATGCCGCTGCACCCCGAGTACGCCGAGATGATCAAGGGCCGCTACGGCCAGATCGTCAACACGACCGCCAAGCGCAACGCGACCGCGCTGACCGCCGGGGAGTTCCTGCACCATTTCGCCGGCGACGTGCCCTGGGCGCACCTCGACATCGCCGGGACCGCCTACGACGTGCGCCGCCCCTACTTCGCCGACCGGGGCGCCACCGGGTTCGGCGTGCGGCTGCTCGTCGACCTGGCGCACGGCGCCTCGCCGGGGCGTGCATAGCACGTCACTCGACGCCGTCTCCGCGAGCCGTGACGTGTTCTGCATGTGGGGCATGCAGAACACGTCACGCCCGGCCGATGACGCTCGTCGTGACGAGTTATGCACGAACCGCCGGGCTCAGCCACCTGACGAGAAGTGCAACCCGATTCCCCAGGTGATCGAGGGCGGCGGTTGCCCCGGGGTGTGGCGCTTGCGGTAAGCGCGCTCGGCGGCACTCAGCTGAGCGAGGATCTTGCGGCCGGATCGGTTCAGCGTGAACGTGATCGCGTAGCGGCCGGGCTGTGTGATCGTCTCGCGCACCAGCGACACGACGTGCTTCGTCGGCACGCCCGGACTCGTACTCGCCCCGGCCTGACCGGAGGCACTCGAACCACCTACGTGGACGTCCCCACAGTCGAAGCTCGTCTGGCTGGCCGCCGCGTCCCTGTGCGGGTCCCCGCGAGGTTGCAACCTCGGTCGAGCAGCGTCTGTTCTCGGGGCAACGGCAACGAGGGATACGCGTGGGCGTCGCCAACGGTCATCACCGCCGAAGCGGTGAGCGCTAGCACGGTTAGCTTCCGGCGCATCGGCGAACCGTACAGCCTTGATCACGCCCAGAGAACTGGCGACAGCCCAGCGCGCCGCACCTCGGGGACGTCTTTACCGCCTGGCTGTGAGAATCCGGGCATGGACTTCGATCTACCCGACCAGCATCGCCTGTTGCAACGTACGGTCCGCGAGTTTGCCGAGCAGGAAATCGGCCCCGTGGCCGAGGAGCTCGACCGGACCCACACCTTCCCCTACGACATCGTCCGCCGCCTGGGCGAGCTCGATCTGATGGGGATCCCGTTTCCCGAGCAGTACGGCGGCGCCGGGAGCGACTCGCTGGCCTACGCGCTGGCGGTCGAGGAGCTGGCGCGCGTCGACTCCTCGGTGGCGATCACGCTGTGCGCCCACACTTCGCTCGGGACCCAGCCGATCTATCTGTTCGGCTCCGAGGAGCAGAAGCTGGACTGGATGCCGCGGCTGTGCAGTGGCGAGCAATTGGGCGCGTTCGGGCTGACCGAGCCGGAGGCCGGCTCGGACGCCGGCAACACCCGCACCCGCGCGGCGCTCGAGGACGGCGAGTGGGTGATCAACGGGGCCAAGCAGTTCATCACCAACGCTGGCACCGACATCTCGGGCGTGGTGGTGATCACCGCGGTGACCGGCACGGGCCGCGGCGAGGACGGCCGCGGCGGCGAGCGCACCGCGAACGAGCGTGAGATCTCCAACCTGATCGTCCCCAACGGCACCCCGGGCTACGAGCCCGGCGAGCCGTACCGGAAGATGGGCTGGAACGCGTCCGACACGCGCCCGCTCACCTTCGCGGACTGTCGGGTCCCGGCAGAGAATCTTCTCGGCCCGCGGGGAGGCGGATTTCGCCAGTTCCTCCACGTGCTCGACATCGGCCGCATCGGTGTCGCCGCGATGGGCGTCGGCCTGGCCCAGGGCGCACTCGACCAGGCGCTCGCCTACGCCAAGGAGCGCCGCGCGTTCGGACGGCCGATCTCGAAGTTCCAGGCGATCCAGAGCAAGCTCGCGAACATGGCGACGGAGATCGAAGCCACTCGCCTGCTCGTGTACAAGTCGGCCTATCTGAAGGACCAGGGCGCCAACTTCACGCTGACCGCCGCCCAGGCCAAGCTCAAGAGCGGGCGCCTCGCCGTCCGGGCGGCCGACGAGGCGGTCCAGATCCACGGCGGCTACGGCTACATCGAGGAGTACCCGGTGTGCCGGTTCTACCGCGACGCCAAGATCCTCACCATCGGCGAGGGAACCGACGAGGTGCAGGAGATGGTGATCGCCCGCGCCCTCGGCGCCTGAGCGACTCCGGCTTCGGTCGGGCCAATACGTCGGACTTCAGCGAGCCAGCTGTTCGGCGCGGCGCTCGAGCACGGTGGCGGCAGCGCTCGCCGGATCGATCTCGCGTGCGACGACCTTGTCGAGCAGCTCCTGAACATCCGGATCGTCGCGCACGGAAGCCTCGAGTTCGCGGCGCATGCGATACGCGGCGATTCCGATCACCTCGTTCATCAGGTTGCGCCGCCGCCGCTCAGACAGCGTCCCCTCCGCCTCGATGTAGGCCTGGTGCTCGGCCAGCTTGGCGGCCAGCTGCTCGACCCCCTCGCCCCGCACCGCCTCGGTCTTGAGGATCGGCACCCTCCACCCCTTCTGGGGGCCGAGCGCCAGCACATTCTTGATCTCGCGCACCATCGTGTCGGTGAGCGGGTGGTCGGCCTTGTTGACCACGATCACGTCGGGGATCTCCATGACGCCCGCCTTGAGCGCCTGGATCGAGTCGCCGGACCCCGGCATCAGCACGAGCACGACCGAGTCGGCGTGGTCGATGATGTCGACCTCGGCCTGGCCCACCCCGACCGTCTCGAGCAGGATCACGTCGCGTCCGGCCGCGTCCATCAGCAGCGCGGCCTGGAGCGCGGCCTCGCTCAGCCCGCCCAACGCGCCGCGGCTGGCCATCGAGCGAATGTAGACGCCGGGGTCGAGAAAGTGGTCGGACAGACGGATCCGGTCGCCGAGCAGGGCGCCCTGGGTGAACGGCGAGGACGGGTCGATCGACAGCACCGCGACCGTGCGGTCGCGCGCGCGTTCGTACTTGGTCAGCGCGGCCAGCAGCGTCGATTTGCCGGCTCCGGGCGGACCGGTGAAGCCGAGCACGGCCGCGCGTCCGGTTCGCGGATAGATCTCCTTGACCAACGCCCACCCCTCGGGGTCGTCGTTCTCGACGAGCGAGATACCCCGGGCCAGCGCGCGACGGTCACCGTCGAGCAATCGTTGTGCGAGCGATTCGTGGGCGCCGGGCATCCCTGGCGCATCATGCCATCGCGCCGTCCGGATCGCCCCAGCGACGCCACGCCGGCCGTCGAGTTCGTAGGATCACGCCCAGTGCAGTCAGCCAGCACCGAGCAGCTCGAGCGCATCGGGGGTGGGCGGGCTCCCCAATCAACGCCGGCGATCGTGCGCGCCGGCCCGCCACCGCTGCACGGCGGCCCGCTGACCTTGCTGCGCTTCGCCCGCGCCCACCACATGCTGCGGCCCGGCTACGCGCTCCTGATCGCGCGCTGGGCGTGGCTCAAGCTCCGCTGGCGCGGCCGTCTGCAAACCGACGGGCTGTGCTTCGTCTGCCCGGGAGTCAAGTTCGAGATCGGCCGGGACGCGACCGTGAGGCTCGGGCGCTGGTCGTGGATCGGCCACAAGTGCAAGATCCGCGTCCACGAGGGCGAGTTCTCACTCGGCGCGAAGTCGGTGATGGGCCAGGAGTGCACGATCTCCGCCTATCAGCATGTGTCGATCGGCCGCGAGTGCATCATCGCCGACCGCGTGATGATGATCGACTTCGACCACGGGATGGTCGAGGTCGAGCGCCCGATCCGCGAACAGGGGATCTACAAACGCAGCGTCGATGTCGGCCATAACGTGTGGATCGGTTACGGGGCGTGCCTCCTGCGCGGCGTGTCGGTCGGCGATAACTCGGTGATCGGCACCAGCTCAGTCGTCACGCGAAACGTGGCCGCGAACACCGTCGTCGCGGGCATTCCGGCGAAGCTCATCCGGACCCGTAAGGCACCAAAGACCTTCCGCTGGGGTCAGTAACCCTCAGCGAACGGGCGGGCGCCCTCGGATGTGACATTGCGGATCCTGCCTTCCGGATGTCAATTACTTAATTTAGTTTCGGGGAACGCAGGCTACGCACTCCCCATTGCCCGATGCGCCACTTCAGCTGCGACAGACCGCGAGAAAGTCGAGCGCGCGATCGAGGCGATCGGGGCGCAGCGCGAAGTCGCGCGAGGAGATCGACGGCGTGAACCGGTCGTAGAAACTCTCGGTGATCCCCAGCCGCCGATGCACCCGGTCCCAGCCGAGCTTGAGCGCGAGCGCGTGGGTGCGGAGCTTGCCGGCGTGGAACAGCCCCAGCATCTCGACCCGGGGGAACGCGGCGCGGCACAGCTCGGTGAACTCCTCCACCCGGTACT
The DNA here is from genome assembly GCA_963757235.1 of uncultured Solirubrobacterales bacterium. Classification (GTDB taxonomy): domain Bacteria; phylum Actinomycetota; class Thermoleophilia; order Solirubrobacterales; family Solirubrobacteraceae; genus Palsa-465. The sequence continues at coordinate 80,075 of CAVWRC010000017.1, forward strand.
CCCGCAGGTGCCACGGGTTGTCGGATTTCGCGGCCCCCGCCGGGGCGAGCGTGAGCAGATTTGGGGTCGACACGTAGGCCACCCCGCCCGGACGCAGGATCCGCGCGAAGTGCGACAGCACGGCCGCCGGGTCGCCGACGTGCTCGATCGTCTGCAGAAACACGACAGCGTCGAACGTGCCGGGCTCGCCGAACGTCTCGACCGCGCCCCGCGCGAACGAAAGCCCCGGGCGCGTGTACCTCAGCCGGGCGTGCTCGTACGCCTCGGGATTACCGTCCACTCCGACGACCGAGGCCGCCGAGCCCGCCAGCACGGCCGAGCCGTACCCCTCTCCACAGGCCATATCGAGCACGGTTGCACCCGCCACCCGAACGGCGATCCACTCGTATACCGCGAGGTGCCGGCGGTACCAGTAGTTCTCGGCTGGGACGTCGGGCAGGGTCCGCTCGCCGGTCAGTTCGAGCGGAGGGACTCCCGGGGGTTGGTTCTGCTGAACGTACGCGCTCACCGGCGGCGACAGGGTAATGTGCCGCCGCCATGGAGGCACTGCCGACGGCGGACGAGATCCGCGATGCGAACACCCGCTATCACGACGTCGCCGCCGACAGCTACGACTCGAAGTGGGGCATCGACTTCGGCGCGGTCGGCCAGGCTCAGGTGATCGGCAAGCTGCGCAAGGTGCTCGGTCCCGACCTTGACCGAGGCTTCGAACGTTCGCTGGAGGTAGGCGCGGGCACCGGCTATTTCAGCCTCAACCTGCTGCGCGCCGGGATCGTGCGCGACGCCACCTGCACCGACATCTCCCCCGGCATGGTGAGAGCGCTGGGCGCCAACGCGCGGCGGCTCGGCCTGACCGTCCCGACCGCGCGGGCCGACGCCGAGTCGCTGCCGTTCCCCGGGGGCAGTTTCGACCTCGTGCTCGGCCATGCCGTCCTGCACCACCTGCCGGACCTTAAGCGCGCGTTCGCCGAGTTTCACCGCGTCCTGGAGCCCGGTGGGTGGATCGTGTTCGCCGGCGAGCCCTCCCGCGTCGGCGACCGGCTCGCCGCGATTCCCAAGCGAGGCGCGGTCGCGCTCGCCCCGGCGTGGCGCCGGGCCCTGCGCGCGGCGCCGACTCCCCCACCCCCGTCCGAGAATGGGTCGGCGAACGGGACCGACGACGACCACAGCCTCGAGCGGGTGGTCGATATTCATGCCTTCGCGCCCGACGACCTCGTCCGCCATGCCCGCGCGGCCGGGTTCGTGGACGTCCGCGTCCGTGGCGAGGAGCTCCTGGCGAACTGGTTCGGTTGGTTCAACCGGGCGCTCGAGGCCACCGCCGACCCAGCCGACGTGCCGATGCTGTGGCGCCAGTACGCGTTTCGCGGCTACCTCCTGCTGCAGCGCTTCGACGAGCATCTGCTCGAGCCCCGGCTGCCGCCCGCGATCTTCTACAACCTGCTGCTAGCGGCGCGCCGCCCGTAGATCCGGCGCGTAGACTGGGCGGGCGCATGCCCGAAGGCCCGTCGCGCGATTTTCCGCTGTTCCCGCTGGGGCTCGTGGCCCTTCCCGGAGAGCTGATTCCGCTCCATATCTTCGAGGAGCGCTACAAGACGATGATCAGCGAGTGCCTGGAGGGCGAGCGCGAGTTCGGCATCGTCTGGCTCTCCGACGACGGCCTGCGCGAGGTTGGCTGCGCGTGCTCGATCGACAGCATCCTGGAGGAGATGGACGACGGGCGGATCAAGCTGCTCGTCCGCGGCACCCGGCCGTTTCGCGTGCTCGAGCGCCAGGGCCATCTGCCCTATCCGGCCGGCGTCATTGAGTTCGTCCAGGACCGCGAGGACGCGCTCGACCCGGAGCTGGCCAAGGCCGCCCACGACGCGTACGCCGAGCTGGTCAGGCGCGCCACCGATCGCGAGCCCGAGCCCGACGAGCTCGCCGACATGAGCGCCTACGCGATGGCCGCCACCGTCGACTTCGGCCTCGACGCCAAGCAGGGGCTGCTCGACATGCGCTCGGAGAACGCCCGGCTCCGGCTCGTCACTCGACTGTTCCGCGCCGCCATCAAACGCCTGGAGCTCGTCGACCGCGTCCAGGAACGCGCGCGCTCGAACGGCAAGGTGCGGTTTGGGGCCAGCTAGATGATTGATCCCGTGGGCCGCACCGACGAGGCCTTCGGCCTCGCGGCCCACTAGGCGTTGTAGATGACCATCGCGAGGCCGAACACCACGCAGTAGATCCCGAACGGCGTCAACGTCCGGGTCTTGAACCAGCGGGTCAGGAAGTGAACGGTGAAGATCGCGGTGATCGCCGCTGCGATGGCGGCGATGACCGCATCCCCGCGGATTCCGGCACCAAGGGGCCCGGTCAGGTCGCCGAACTTGAGGAGCCCGGCAGCAAAGATGGGCGGTGTCGCCAGCAGGAAGGCAAAGTGGGCCGCGTCCTCGTTGTCGAGGCCGCGCAGCAGCCCGCCCGACATGCAAAGGCCATCGCGGCTCAAACCGGCGATCAGGGCGAAGCTCTGAGCAAACCCGATGGCCCCCGCCTCCCGATACTCGAGCGTGTCCAGGCGCCGACCTCCGTCGCGTTTCGCCCCCTCCCGGACGGCGAGCGCGCGGATGTCGGCCCGTTTACGCAGGCGCTGAGCACCGAGCAGGATGACCCCGTTGATGACCAGGAAGATCGACGCGGCCAGCGGCTTGGCCAGCGCGACCCGCACCGCGTGCTCGAGCAAAAGCCCAAGGATGCCCACCGGGATCGTGGCCACGATGATCAGCCAGGCCAGGCGCTCGGTCGACGTCTCAATCCTCCGCTTGCGCAGCGTCGCAAAAAACGCGCCGATGACGTCGAGCCAGGTGCGCCAGAAGTAGATGAACAACCCGACCGCACTTCCGACGTGCAGCATCACGACGAACGCGAGCCACGGCGACTCCGGGTCCGATTGCCAGGACACGATCTCGTTCCACCCGAACAGGTGCGGGAAGATCACGGTGTGACCGAGGCTCGAGATTGGGAAGAGCTCGGTGACGCCCTGGAGGACACCCAGGACAATCGCCTGGAAAGTCGTCATGTGAGCTGCGGTTACGGCTGCGTTGAGCATGAGGGAAACGGACGGTAGCGGGGCTGATAACCAGGCGGTAAGGCTAAGAGCTTCCTCAAGGACTGATGCCGCACGAATCGACCCCTGCCTGCACTACAAACAACTCCAGCTGCGCGAGTTCCTTCCGCGCCGATGCCGCGGTGTCGGGGAAAGTGAATGTGCCGTTCGACACTTTTACCGTGTAGCTGAACACGCTGCGCGCGTTCCTCGCGAAGTGCAGCTTTACGTCGTTATTGAGGCTGTCGGAGAGGGCACGGGCCTGGAGCAGAAGCGGATCGGAGAGCTGCTTCGGTTTGGCTCCGTTGCACGAGATCGTCCCGGATCCGTTGACGAGCATGGTCAGCTTCGGCCCCGGCCCCGAGCGGGTGACCTGGAACAGGTCGGGCAACTCGACGTCCAGTCCGCAGCCGGCGAGCAGGGCAGCCAGTACGAGCAAACCCGCGGCCCGCAGCCTCATCCGTCTTGCACCACGATCGCGGCCCCTCCGCGCCGCGGATCACCCCCGCCCGAGAACCGACCGTGCTCATCGCGCGCGGCCGCCTGCACGCCGCCGAAGAACAGGTTGAGCTCACGGAAGCGCGCGATCGCCCTGCCGCCGCGCTCGAGCGGCCCGGTGTCGATGCCCGGTTCGGTGTACACCACGCCGTCTTCGAAATGGACGCGGGGCGCCCGCACCGCTTCGCCCGCCTCGAGGCCGTCGTCGACCACGCGGAGAATCGTCTGGAGGATCGCCGAGCGGATGCGGTTCGAGCCCGCGCTGCCGAGCACGAGCTCGGGCGCGCCCTCCCGGAGCACGGCCGTCGGCGACATCATGCTCGGCATTCTGCGGCCAGGCGGATGGCGGTGGAAACCGAGCGGGTTAAGGTCCTGTTCGCCGAGCATGTTGTTCAGGTGAATCCCGGTTCCGGGGACGATCACGCCGGCGCCCTCGCCGTTCGAGCTCGTGACCGAGCAGGCCCAGCCGTCCCGATCGAGCACCGCCACGTGGGTGGTCGATCCCAGCGGCGAGCGCCGGCTTAGGAAGCGATCGACGAACTCCGGGTCATCGAGCCCCTCCAGGAACGCGGGCGTGCGGAGCGCCTGCGACTGCTCCATCGTGTCGACGACCTGGGCCAGGTCCGGGGGTTGGGCTGGGTCGGTTTCCGCGTCGAGTCGCGCTAGTGCGTGCGCGAGCAGGATCCCGCCCGCCGACGGGGGTGGATTGGTCAGCACCGCGCGCCCTCGGTAGTTCGCCTGGATCGGATCGCGAGCGACGACCGAATAGCTCGCCAGGTCCTCCGCGGTGACGATCCCGCCTCTGTTCCCGAGCCAGTCGACGATCGCTGCCGCGATGTCGCCCGTGTAGAACGGCGCCGGGCCCTCCGCCCCCAGCCGCTCGAGCGCGTCGGCCAGTTCCGACTGGCGCAGCACCTCGCCGGGACCGAGCATCCGACCATCGGGGGCGAACAGCGCGGCAACCTCCGGCGTGGAGGTCACGATCCCGGCCAGGATCTCGGCCACGTAAGCCTGTGGGGCGTTGAGCTCCACCCCGTCGCGGGCCAGCCGGGCCGCCGGTGCGATCAGCTCCGCCAGCGGGATGCGCCCGAACCGGCTCGCCGCCTCCCACAAGCCGGCCGGCATGCCGTAGGTCCCGACCGACGCCGGACCGATGTTGAACAGCTGGTCGGCGTCGCCGAACGACACGCTGACCGGCTCGAGCTCCGCCCGCGCCGCGATGTCCGCTCCGCGCCCGGGCGCCTCGATGAAGAAGTCGAGGAGAGTTGGATTGCCTCCCACCCACCCCCCATTCGCCCGCAGCCGCGGCTCGACTACGAGCATGTAGCCGCCGGCCCCGAGGCTGGTCAGCAACGGCTCGCACGAGAACGCCGTGAGCATCGCGGCGATCGCCGCGTCGACGGCGTTACCGCCCTGGCGCAGGACGTCGGCGCCGGCCTGCGCGCTGCGCGGGTGGCCGGCGGCGACTACGCCGAGCGGCTCGGCCACTGTCGAGCCGCCTTATCTACGCGGGATGAACTCGGGGACGTCCAAATCCAGCACGGTGGAGCGCGGGCGCACGCGGCTCACCCGCGGCTCGCCCGACGGCTCGCGCAGCGATGGGCGTGGGCCGGAATCCCGATCCTCGACCCGGTCTCTGACCCGCTCGCGCCGGCGCGGGGGCTCATCGCCGTAACCGGTCGCGATCACCGTGACCCAGATCTGGTCGGTGAGCTTCTCGTCAACCATCGCGCCGAAGATGATGTTGGCGTCGGGGTGAGCTGCCTCGGCCACCGCCTTGGCGGCCTCGTTGACCTCCCACAGCGAGATGTCCGGTCCCCCGGTGATCGACAGCAGAATCTGGCGGGCGCCCTCCATGCTGGTCTCGAGCAGCGGCGAGGCAACGGCATGCTCGGCCGCCTCGATGGCACGGCGCTCGCCCGTGCCCATGCCGATTCCGAGCAGGGCATTGCCGGCGCCGGACATGATCGTGCGCACGTCGGCGAAGTCGAGATTGATCAGCCCGGGCAGGGTGACCAGGTCGGATATGCCCTGAACGCCCTGGCGCAGCACGTCGTCGGCGACCCGGAAGGCTTCGACCATCGACACGTTGCGCTCGAGCACGGACAGGAGCCGGTTGTTCGGCACGACGATCAGCGTGTCGACCTCGTCGCCCAGCTCGGCGATCCCGGCCTCGGCCTGATCGCGGCGGCGGGTCCCCTCGAACTGGAAAGGACGGGTGACGATCCCGACGGTCAGGGCGCCGAGCTCGCGAGCGATCTGGGCCACGATCGGCGCCGCGCCCGTGCCGGTGCCGCCGCCGGCGCCGGCCGCGATGAACACCATGTCCGAGCCGCGCAGCATGGCCTTGATCCGGTCGTACTCCTCGCGCGCCGCGGCCCGACCCAAGTCGGGGTTGGAGCCGGACCCGAGTCCGTGCGTGATCGAGTCGCCGATGTGGAGCGTCTCGTGGGCCGCCGACTGCTGGAGCGATTGCAGGTCGGTGTTGACGGCCAGGAACTCGACCCCCTCGATCTCGGCCTCCACCATCCGGTTGATCGCGTTGACGCCGGCACCGCCGACGCCCACCACTCGCAGCACCGGACCGAGGCTCCCCCTAGCAGGCGCGGGCTCCTCGCCGGCGCGCAGTGCGTGCGCGTACACGTCGGGCTCGGGATCCGGCGGGGGGGCCGGCGCGCGGCGCTCCTCGGCCGCGGGACGCGCGAGCACGTTCTCGGGGATGTCGGCCGAGAAGGCGTGGCGCAGGCGCTCGTGGGGCAGCGGGATACGCGGCTCTTCAAACACGGGCTCGGGCCGCCTGGCGGGGACGGTCGGCTCGACGGGCGGACCAGGAGCGGCGGCCCGCTCGGCGGGAGCGGATGCCTCGGTGTCGTCCGGCACCGACGCCCGGTCGTCTGACTCGGGCTTGGCGGAGGCCGCCGGGCGCTCGCCCGTCTGCGGCCCGTCCTCGACGTCCTGGGCGGTCTTGCGGAAGAGAGCGGCCAATGGTCCCTCACGCATACTCGCGCGCTTACCGGTTGGCATTGGACAGGACCTCCTTCGCGAGCTGCCGATAGGCGTGTGCGGCCAAACCGTCCGGATCGTACTTCAGCACCGACATACCTTTCACAGGTGCTTCGGCGAAGCGGATCGTCTTACGGATACGCGACGCGAAGACGCGGTCGCCGAAGTTCTCCTCCAGCAGCTCGATCGCCTCCTTGGCGTGCAGCGTGCGGGTGTCGACGAGCGTGGGCAGGATGCCCTCGATCTCGACGTCTGGGTTGAGGTTCTCGCGGATCATCGCAAGCGTGTTCTGCAGCTGGATCAGGCCGCGCATCGAGAGATATTCGCACTGGACGGGGACGATTACCTTCTGCGCGGCGGTCAGCGCGTTGATTGTCAGCAGGCCGAGGCTGGGCGGCGTGTCGATGAACACGTAGTCGTAGTCCTCATCGACGGCCTTTAGCGCCTTCTGCAGATTGCGCTCCCGGCCGATCATGGTCGACATCGCGATCTCGGCGCCGGCCAGGTCGATCGAGGAACACGCCACGTCGACCTCCCGCTTGCGGACCACCTCGCGGATGGACAGGTGATGCACGAGCACGTCGTACATCGACTTCTCGAGCGTGTCCGGATCGATGCCCTGAGACATCGTCAGGTTGCCCTGGGGATCCATGTCTACGCACAGCACGCGGTAGCCCGACTCGGCGAACGCCACCGCGAGGTTCAACGTGGTCGTCGTCTTGGCGACGCCACCCTTCTGATTGGCGAACGCGATCACCTTGCTCATATCGACGGCTGTATTCGTAGCCGCCCAGCGGAATCCTCCGCGATCCGGTGCGGCGAGCCCACCTGCCCCGCTATTTTCGGTGCGATGGCCCCGCTGCTCGACAAACGCCTGCTGTTCGTGACCGGAAAGGGGGGCGTCGGCAAGTCCACCGTATCGATCGCGCTGGGACTGCTCGCCGCACGCCGCGGGCTACGCACGATCGTGGCCGAGCTGGCCAGCCAGGCGCGGGTCCAGGGACTGTTCTCCGACGGCGGAGGGGAGCAGTTTCGCGAGCTCGAGATCGCGCCCCGGCTGTTCACGATCTCGATCGATCCTCAGCAGGCAATGGAGGAGTACCTACGCGTCAAGGGCGGGACGATCGGCCAGGCGCTGGGATCCAGCCGGCTATTTCAGGCCTTCGCCATGGCCACGCCCGGCATGCGCGAGCTGCTCAGCATCGGCAAGGTGTGGGAACTGGCGCAGCTCGACCGCCGCACGCGCGGCGCCGCCCCCTACGACCTGGTGATCGTCGACGCGCCGGCGACCGGCCACGGAATGGGCCTGCTGCGCACGCCGCGGACGTTCGCCGAAATCGCCCGGGTCGGGCCGATCGCCCACCAGGGCCAGACGATCGCCGAGACGATCGCCGACGCCGAGTTCACCGGGGTGATCGCGGTGTCCACGCCCGAGGAGATGCCGGTCAACGAGACGATCGTGCTCGTGGACGAACTGGCCCGCGACGAGCTCGCCCTCGACCTCGTGGTGGTCAACGCGCTCTACCCGGCGCGCTTCGAGCCCGCCGAGATCGACGAGCTGAACGGGGCGCTGACCCGGACGCGCTCGGCGCTGGCCCGCTCGGCACTGCGCGCGGCGCTGTCCGAGCATGCGCGCGTAGGTACCCAGCGCGAGCAGCGAGACCGTCTCTCCGCGCACGTGAGTGCCCGGCTGGTGGAGCTTCCCTATGTATTCGCCGATCACCTCGGGCAGCCCGAGATCGAGCTGATGGCCGATGCGCTCGAGGCGGCGCTCGGCGCGCCGGAGGGCGTCTCGTGAACGTGTCCGACATGCTCGAGAGCAAGCGCGTCTGCGTCTGTGCCGGCTCGGGCGGGGTGGGCAAGACCACCACCTCGGCGGCGATCGCCCTCGGGATCGCGGCGCAGGGGGCCAAGGTCGCGGTGGTGACGATCGACCCGGCGAACCGGCTGGCCGACGCGCTCGGCCTGCAGGAGCTCGAGAACGAGCCGCGTCGCGTCGAGCCCGCCAGGCTGGCCACCGCGGACCTCGAGGTCAAGGGCGAGCTGTGGGCGATGATGCTCGACCCCAAGCGAACGTTCGACGAGCTGATCGAGCGGATCGCCCCGGATCCCGCGCGGGCCGAGGAGATCAAGGCCAACCGGGTTTATCGCGAGCTCTCCACCGCCGTGTCGGGCTCGCAGGAGCTCACGGCGATCGCCAAGCTCTACGAGCTCGATCAGGAGGGGCGGTTCGACGTGCTCGTGCTCGACACGCCCCCGTCGCGCAACGCGCTCGAGTTCCTCGACGCACCGGGCCGGCTCAACGCGTTCCTCGAGGGCCGGGCGCTCAAGGCCTTCCTGCGACCCACCGGCCTGGGGATGCGCGTGCTCGGCCGGGGGGCGCTCCCGTTGCTGCTCGGGCTTCGGCGGATCACCGGCATCGACCTGATCAGCGACCTGTCGACGTTTTTCCAGCTGCTGGGAGACATGACCAACGATTTCAGCCAGCGCGCCGCGCAGGTCGAGACGCTGCTCCGCGCCGACACCACCGCATTCCTGCTCGTCACCTCGGCCGCCCGCGAGCCGATCGACGAGGCGATCTGGTTCGCCGAGCGCCTCCAGACCGACGGGCTTCCGTTCGGCGGCGTGGTGGTCAACCGCGTCCATCACGATCTGCTCGGCGACCGCGCCCCCCGCGACGTCCGGCGCTCGCTGGCCCGGGTCCTCCCCCCGGGGCTCGCCGTCCGCGTGGCCGAGAACTTCCGCGACTACCACGTGTTGGCCCAGCGCGATGACCACAACCTCGCCCGCCTGGCCGGCCAGCTCGACGAGCGCCGGCTGCTGCTCGTCCCTCAGCTCGACGACGACGTTCACGACCTTGCCGGCCTGCTGAGGATCCACCGCTACCTGTTCGCGACGCAAGCCGAACGAGACCGCTTGGTAGCGGACATGGTGGCCTGACGTCCGGCCGATGGCGATAGAGGTGACATATACGCACCTTCATCGCCATTCGTTGACACCCGAGCGCTGGCGTTACGGAGACGAGCATCGGCTGACGGACGCGGCGCCGGCGTCGCGACCGTGATCACGCCCTCACGATCGTGGTCTCATCCCCAGTCCATGTCGCCCAGCTGAGCAGCGCCGCCTGCCACTTCTCCCGCTCCACCGGCGCGCCGGCGCGCTTGAGCTGAACAGCGCCCTCGTGGAGGAGCTCCCACACGGCCTGCTCGCATAGCGCGAGCCGCTCGCTGACCCGTGATTGCGGGTAGCGCTCCCCGGCCAGCTCGATGACCGCGCCGAGCACGAGCGGCTCATCCGCGACCCGCTCCACCAGCTCGCGCTTGAGCTGCGCCACGGCTGGCGGGTGCGCTGCCTCGGCGAGCAGCCGCTCGGTCACGTCCTCGCCGTCGCGCGTCACGTTCGCCCAGCCCCGCCCCATCCCGAGCTGGTCTGCCGACAGCGCCGGCCCGTCGTAGATCGTCAACCGGGCACGGTCGGTCGCCCAGCGACGGTCGTCGAGCTCGACGCCACCGCCCGACAGCCACGGTCCCAGGATGCGCACGTCGAGCTCCTCGCGGGTCAGGTTGAAGGCCCGCGTCTGGTGCGGGAACTGGCGCAACTCGACGTGGAACACGACCGGTAGTGTCCCGCGCTCATGACCGACCGGCCGCTGTGGGCGCCGTGGCGCATCGAATACATCACGGGCCCCAAGGACGGCGAGTGCATCTTCTGCGCCGCCGCCTCCTCCACGAATACCGACCCCGCCCACCAGCCGATCGATCGCACCGAGCACTGCCTGACGATCCTGAACGCGTACCCGTACGCGCCCGGCCACGTGATGGTGGCCCCGGTCCGTCACGTCGCGACGATCGAGGACCTGAACGAGGGCGAGATGCTCGACACGATGCGCCTCGCCCAGCGCGCGATCCTCGCCATCAGAAAGGGCATGTCGCCCGATGGCTTCAACCTCGGCTGGAACCAGGGCAAGGTGGCCGGGGCCGGGATCGCCGATCACCTCCACCTGCACGTTGTGCCCCGCTGGAGCGGCGACACCAACTTCATGCCGCTGCTCGCCGACACCGACGTCATCCCGCAGGCGCTCGAGGCGACGCGAAATGTGCTGGTGGAGGCGCTGGCCCGGGAATAGGATCGAGACGATGGCCACCGATATCGACCTCGAACGGCTCCGGGAGCTACTTGCGACCGGCGGCCAGCTGGTCGAGGTCCTGCCCCAGGACGAGTACACCAAGGCTCATCTGCCGGACGCGATCAACCTCCCGCTCGGCACGCTGAACGAACGCGGGGTTTCGGTCCTCGATCGCGGCCGACCGGTCGTCGTCTACTGCTGGGACGCCCTCTGAGATCTGAGCGCACGAGCCGCGTGCCGGCTCGAAGTGCTCGGGTTCACCGAGGTCTACGACTACGTGTTCGGCAAGGTCGACTGGCTGGCGCATGCCCTACCAGTCGAGGGCGAACGGGCTGAGGCCGCCACCGCCGGCCGCGTCGCCCGCGCCGATTTCGTCCGCTGCGGCCCGGACGACCGCGCCGCCGACGTCCTCGCGCTAATAGAACGTTCTATCTACCCGTTCGCCCTGGTCGCTGCCGCCGCCGACTCGACGCTGCTCGGGCGGGTGCGAGCGAGTGCCCTGCGGTCGGCGCCCCCGGACACCGCAGTCGGCGAGATCATGGAGCTCGACCCCGCGACGAACCGCCCGCACCGCGCCGCCCGAGACGTCGCGAAGCGCCTCGCCGACCGGGACCTGCGCTGGACGATCATCACCACACCCGAGGGGCGCCTGCTCGGCGTCGCCTCGCGCGACGATCTCGAGCGCCTCGCCGCGGAGGACTAAACCACGCTGATCGTGCCCGGCTCGCCCTCGAGCAGCCGGCCGACGACCGTCCCCGGCACCTCGCCGGCGCGTGCCGGGTCGAGGGCGACGAGCAGCCCGCCCGAGGTCATCGCGTCGGTCACGAGCCGCCGGTGCACCTCCCCCACGTCGGGCGCGAACGAGGCGAACTCCTCGGCGTAGTCGCGGTTGTTGCGGCTGCCGCCCGCGAGCGCGCGATCGTCGGCCAGGAGCTCGATGACGCCGTCGATCGCCGGCACCGCCGTCGCCTCCACCACCGCGGCCACGCCGCTCGCCAGCGCAAGCTCGTGCAGATGGCCGAGCAGCCCGAACCCGGTCACGTCAGTCATCCCGTGGGCCCCGGCCGCCTGCGCCGCCGCTGCCCCCGCCGCGTTCAGCTCGGTCATGACCTCGACGGCGCGCGCCAGCACCTCATCATCGGCCAGCCCCTTCTTGAGCGAGGTCGTGACCGCTCCGGCGCCAAGCGGCTTGGTCAGCACGAGCAGATCACCGGCCCGACCGCCGGCGTTGGTCAGCACGTCGGCCGGATCGACCACGCCGGTGACGGCGAGGCCGTATTTGGGCTCTGGATCGTCGATCGTGTGCCCGCCGACGATCGAGGCGCCGGCCGCGGTGACGACGTCATAGCCCCCGCGCAGGACCTCGGACAGCATGTCGGACCCGAGCTCCTTAACCGACCACGCGACGAGGTTCAGCGCGGTGAGCGGCCGGCCACCCATCGCGTACACGTCCGATAGCGCGTTGGTGGCCGCGATCCGCCCGAAGTCGTATGGGTCGTCGACGATCGGCGTGAAGAAGTCGGCGGTCTGGACGATGGCCAGGTCCTCGCGCAGGCGGTAGACGGCGGCGTCGTCGCTCGTCGAGGTGCCGACGAGCAGGTCGGGATCGGACGGCTGCGGCAGTGCCTGCACAATCGGCGCGAGCAGCGCCGCGGGCACCTTGCACGCGCAGCCCGCGCCGTGAGACAGGGAGGTGAGCTTGACGGCGGTCATATCCCACGATCATGACAAAGCGCGCGGGTAGGGTCTCACCGTGCCCGACTTGCTGCTAGCAGCCGCCGCCGCGCCGGCGCACCTGCCAGGGGTCCTCCACAGCCTGGAGCCGACGCTCGACCGGTTCGGCTATCTCGCGCTCGGATTGGTCTTCCTCGAGGACTTCGGCGTTCCCGTACCCGGCGAGACCGTGCTGATCATCGCCGCGGTGTACGCCGGCACGGGACGGCTCAACATCTGGCTGGTCGCCCTGTTCGCGTTCATCGCCGCCATCCTCGGGGACAACGTCGGGTTTGGCATCGGCCATTTTGGCGGCCGGCCGCTCGCCGAGCGATATGGCAAGTACATCCTGCTGACGCCCGAGCGACTCGACAAGACAGCCGCGTTCTTCGATCGCCACGGCGGGAAGGTGATCGTGATCGCTCGCTTCGTCGAGGGCCTGCGCCAGGCCAACGGGATCATCGCCGGCATCACCGGCATGCACTGGGCGAAATTCGCCGTGTTCAACGCCCTCGGCGCGGCGCTGTGGGTCGGTGTGTGGGTGTCGATCGGCTACTTCTCGGGTGACCACATCGACAGCATCTACAACACGGCCACGCGCTACGAGGCGTACTTCGGGATCCTCGTCGGTCTGGCCATCCTCGCGTTCGTGGGGCGACGGGTGTTCAAGTGGCAGATGCGGCGAAGGGAGCGAGCCGCGGGCGAGAGCGAGGACGAGACCGCAGGCGAGACCGAGGACGAGACCGCAGGCGAGACCGAGGACGAGACCGCAGGCGAGACCGAGGACGAGACCGCAGGCGAGACCGAGGACGAGACCGCAGGCGAGACCGAGGGCGAGCCGGGGTCCTAGTCGCTCTGACGCTCGCGGAACCCGCGCCGCGCCGTCTCGATCGCCTTCACGGCGGCGTCGCGTCCGGCCCAGCCCTTGACCTCGGAATGGCGGTCGGGATCAAGGTCCTTGTAGACCGTGAAGAAGTGGCCGATCTCCGCGCGCAGCTGCGCCGGCAGGTCATCGACATCCTCGAGGTAGTTCCAGCCGGGGTCGGCGAACGGAACGCACACAACGTGATCATCGGGGCCCTTTTCGTCGGCCAACTTGAACAGCCCGACGATCTTGGCCTCGACGATGCACCCGGGGAAGGTGGGCTCGGACACGCACACCAGCACGTCGAGCGGGTCGCCGTCGGGCGCGAGCGTCTCCGGGACATAGCCGTAGTCGGTCGGATACACGACCGATGCCGAGATGAACCGGTCAAGCTTGATCCCCCCAAGCTCCGCGTCGTACTCGTACTTGTTGCGGCTGCCCTTCGGGATCTCGACGATGCACCGCAGCTCGTAGGCGCTCAATGCGCTACTCCCCGGCCCCGCAGCGTCAATTCATCTCCCCCCGCGCCACCGCCAGGCACGCCTCGCAACGCGGCCACGGTGGATCCCACGGGTAGTTCGACACGTCCTTGCCGCACAGCGCCGTGTCCGGATCCTGCTCGGTGACGAGGTGGCATAGCTCCTCGAACCCGTCGTCGTTGATCCGCGGCGTGTTCTTGCACTGCGGATGGACGTTCGGGGCGACAGCAGGGCGGGCGGCGAGCGGGACCACGGCCGGAGCATAACTCGCCCCCGTTAACAGCACGAGCGGGCTCGGTGGCCCGCTCGAAACTGCAGGTCGCGCTCCCCTTTCCTTCATAGGAGCCCCAGGACTTACATGTCAGGCCTGGCAGGCAAGACACTCCCGGCCCCGCGATGCGCGACCGAGTGGGGAGCGGCCTGGATTCAAGCCTAGCGGGTCAGTCGCCGCGCTAGGAAGTGAAGGCGCCGCGGCCGGATTCCCGGCCGGGTGATCGACTCGCGCTGACCTCGGCCGCCTCGGCCAGCAGGTCATCGGCGACGGCACACAGATCGGTCGCGAGGTGGCCGCAGAGGACGTCCCTGAGTAGCGCCCGCAGTTGCTCGGCGAGCTCGTCGACGAGCGCGTCGACGCGGGGGGGCGCGGGCGCCAGACCGCCGATCACGGCGCGCTCCAGCGAGATCGCGTGCGCGACCCGCTCCGTCATCGGGGCCCGATCCTCCGGCGTAGCGCAGATCGCCGCGATGCGTCCGGCGAGCCGGCCGCTCGCCGGCCCCTCAGGTTCGAGCAGCGCTCGCAGCGCGAGCAGGTAGTCGGTGAGCGCCTCGAACGGGGCCAGCCGTTCGCAGCCCATCTCGAATCGCGCCAGCGCCCATGAGATCTCCCCGTTGCGCGGCGCTCGGCGCGCGACCAGGTTGCAGAAGGCCCGCAGCTCGTCCTCCTGCGTGACCGCGATCCGCCGGACCAACCGCGGCCGCCCACTGCCGCCGAGGGGAACCGCCCGCCACGCCCCTGCGTCGATCCGCGTCCAGGCGATCGGCCCGAGCGCGTAGCCACCCCGCTCGAACAGCCGCAGCGCGGTCAACGTGCGGCGGAACCGGACCCGCGCCGCGGACACGGGCGCGGGCCTGTCGCGGTCCTGAGCCGCGGTCAGCACGATCAGAACGTTGGGCTCCTCGCCGTCTCCCCACACCGCCTCGGGCGGCAGATCGTCGAGCACGTCCCCGGGCACGAGCGAGAGACCCTCGCCGATCGCCATCTCGCGCGTTTCTGGGTCCAGGGCGAGGCCCAGGAGGGGCGCCGCCACGCTCGTCACAGAGCGGCCGTCGTAGAGGGCGCGCTCGAGCTCCTCGTAGGCCGCCTCGAACCGATCGAAATCGAAGCCGAACTCGCTGCGCTCGGCGAACACCGAGGTCAGGAACGCCCGCAGCGCCGCGTCGGTGGACTCGCGCGGGTCGGCTGGTACCCGGGCCTCGCCCCGATGCCTGACGTACGTCTCGACGCCGTCGAGACCGCTGAGCGCGCGCACGGCCGGCGCGTAGGACGGGAGGGCTGACAGCAGCCCCAGGCGCTCCCGGATGAAAGTGCCCGTGAGCGGCCGGTAGCAGTAGAGAGGCACCCGCTCACCCGATCGCCGGGGCCCACCTGCAGTGTCGACCAGTTCGAACGGGACCTCGGCCCCCGCCGCGGTCTCGGCCTCGAGTTGGCCGGCCGCCTCGGTGGTGAACGCCTCGATCACTCGATGGAGCGTGGTATTGCGCACAGCGGCCGGTTCGCGCTGGCGGCCGGCGATCCTGCCTGGCGAACGCCGCCTTGCAGCGGTCAGAGGCCGCGCTGGAGCGCGAGCACGAGCAGCACGACCGCGGCGACCGCGGCCAGCACGACAACCACGAGGTTCGTGGCCACGGCCAGCTTGAGCTTGCGGGCGGCGCCTGAAGCCGAGTTTTTGGCGGGGTCGATCGACGCCGACTCGTCTGGCTGGACCGAGCTCGACTCGGCCGGGTCCACCGAGGTCGAGAGTGCCTGGGTCACGAACCGGTTCAGGCTGATCTCGTCGCGCTCAGCCGCCTGGGCGAGCTGCTCGTGCAGCGCGCTCGGCATGCGCACGAGGATGCGGCCGCTGTAGCCGGTCGCGGTCTTGGCGCGGCCCGACCGACGGCTCGGTCCACCGGTTGCCCCGGCCTCCGGGGGATCGTCCGGCGTGGGCTGCCCGGCCTCGGTCGCCGGACCGTCTGCCGCCTGCGCCGTCGCGCCGTTGCGCTGCCCTCGCGCCCTCACCGGCTCGATTCTACGGCCGGCACCCACTGATATCGGGGGAGTTTCGGTGGTATCACCCGACTCAGCCGCCTCACCGGAGACCGTGAACTCGGCCCGCAGCTTGACAAGCGCACCCTCGAGCAGGCGCGACACGTGGGCCTGGGAGATGCCGACGGAGCTCGCGATCTGCCGCTCGGTCATGTCGCCGTGAAAGCGCAGGAAGACGATCCGGCGCTCGCGCTCGTCGAGCACGCGTAGCCCGTCAGCCAGCAAGAGACGGAACTCGCTTTCGTCGATCGAGTCGAGCTCGCCCGCCGGATCGGCGGCGGCCTCCCCGCTGTCGGTCGTGCCCGACGCGACGCGGGTCGCGCGACCGCTGCGGTCGCGGAGATGGCGGCGGATCCCTCCCTCGACCGCCGGCGCGGCGAACGATGCGAAGGCAACACCGCGGTCGGGGTCGAACCGTCCCGACGCCTTGACCAGCGCGAGCGACCCGACCTGGACCAGCTCCTCGAGGTCCTCGCCGCGGCCGCCGTAGCGACGCGCTACCGCCCGGACAAGCGGCAGATGCGAGCGCACCAGCTCCTGTCTCGCCAAATCGGCGTCGCCCGTCGGACCGGATCTTGCCGGCGCCGCAACCGCCGGTCTAGTTCGCCTATCGCCACCCATGTCGCCACGTCCCCATGCGACCGATATCACGAGTGAAAGTACCAGAGATAGCACGAGTTTTGGGCCCTTTTTGGATCAGATCGGGCTCTCACAGAGACATAAAGGGACAGGAAACTGATCATGGTTGATCTAACGTTCCGAAAGTTGTTGGGGCATCGGGTCGCGCGGGCATTCGCCCTCGCGCTCCTTGTGGGCGCCCTGTGGATCCCGGCCGGCGCGCAGGCGGCGACCGCGGTGCCCGGCGTGCCGTCCGCCGACACCGTGCTGCCGGACGTTCCTGCGCCTGCCCAGGCCGCGGTCGGCGCCGCCCTCGCTCAGGCGGGCGCCGGAACTGTTGATCGGGCCTCAGTCGCGACGATCCCGGCCCCCGTTCCGAGCGCGGCCCCGGTTTCATCGCCTTCCCCGCCCTCCACCCCGGACGTCACTGGCTCAGTCATGCGTCTCAGCGTTCCGGCGTCGGACTCGGCGGCGAGCTCTTCGCCGATTCCCGACCCCGCGCCGGTCGTGCCGAACGGAGCCGGCTTGCCGCTGTCCGCCCCCAGGCCTGACCCGGCGGCCTCGGCAGCTAGGCAGCCAACGGGTGGCGTCAGCGATAGCGACGTGCGCCGGGCGCAAACGCCCGCCCACGGTGGTCCGCCCAGCGCGGCGCATCCAAGCCTTGGTCACGGCGTCGCGGACGTGCCGGCGCGTCCGATCGAGATCGTCGGCGCGGCCCGAGCACCGACCGCTGCCGGTGGATGGCCACGACTTGCCAGAACCCATCGCGTCGCGTCGCCGCCGGTCGGAAGTGCCGCCCCGCACCGGACGCACAGGCGATCGGCTGGCGCGACCGCCGCTATCACCACAGCGGCGGCAGCCGCTATCGCGCCGGTCAGCCCATCGGTGCCGGCTTCGCTGCCCCCGGGCGGGACCGGGGGCGCCGGTGCCGGCGCCGGCGCCGGACCGGCCGGCGCGGCGGCCCTCGCGCTGCTCGTGCTGGCCGGCGTAGCCCTCTTGCGATCCATCTTGCCGGGACTCATGACGCTCGACCTTTTGCCCTGGAGGTCGGCGGTCGTGGGCCTGCAACTCGAGCGCCCTGGTTAGCCCGCGGTTCGGAAATCCGTGAACCCATCGCCGTGCGCCATTCAGCGCGGCGACCCAGCTAATCAAGGAGACAAGCAGCATGAGATCGAAGTTCATTGCTGCCGCCGTCACGATCGCCGCGCTCGCAGCGCCGGCGACGGCGATGGCCGGCGGCGCACCAGGCGGCGGGGCCGGTGGCCTCGGCCAGCTGCAGCTCGCGGGTCAGTCCGCGGCAACGCTGCAGGGGGCGCTTTCGAGCGCCAACGCCAACCAGACCGCGACCAACACCAACGCACCGGTCACCGTCGGCGGCGCGCCGTCGGGCGGCGGCCAGCCGTGCGGCTGTGGCCAGCCGGCTCCTAACAAGCCGACGGGCAACCAGCCGACCGGCAATATGCCGTCGGGCGGCTCCAACAACGCCAACCAGGGCGCGTTCAACGGGGCGGCCAGCGGCGCAGGCAACAACAGCAACACCCAGCAAACCAACCAGCAGACGCAGTCCGCCCCGAGCGGCGGGGCTGGCGCCGGGTCCGGCGGTTCGGGCCAGGCACAGGGCAGCTCGCAGCACTCCGGCACCGGCCAGCTCGCCGGGTCGTCGGCAAACGCCAACCAGACCGCGACCAACGGCAACTCGCCGGTGAGCAGTGCCGGCGGGGCCATGTCCGGTCTCAGCGGCGGCGATCCGAGCGCTAACCAGCTCGCGGTCAACGGCGCGCTCAGCGGCGCCGGCAACAACAGCAGCACCACCCAGGGGAACACCCAGAGCCAGAACGCCAGCTCCAGCTGCGTCGCTGGCTGTGGCGGAGCCGGTCAGGCACAGGGCTCGAGCCAGAGCTCGGCCACGCTGCAGGGAGCGTCCTCCCAGGCGGACGCTAACCAGACCGCGGTTAACGCCAACGTTCCGGTGAGCGTCGCGGGCGGGAGCATCTCCGGTGGCTCGAATAGCGCCAATCAGGGCGCCCTCAACGGGGCGGCCAGCCTCGCGGGCAACAACAGCAACACCAACCAGACCAACAACCAAAGCCAGACCGCCGGCTCCAGCTGCTTGGTCGGCTGCGGCGGCGCCGGCCAGGCGCAGCTGAATGACCAGAACGCCGGGACCGGTCAGCTGGCGGCGTCGAACGCGAATGCCAACCAGACCGCGGTCAACGCCAACGTCCCGGTCAACATCGCGGCCGGCGGCATCTCGACGGGCTCGAACAGCGCCAACCAAGGCGCTGGGAACCTCGCGCTGAGCGGGGCTGGCAACAACAGCACGACCACCCAGGGCAACACCCAGACGCAGGGGGCGAGCTCCAGCTGCCTTGTGGGCTGCGGTGGAGCCGGCCAGTTCCAGGCCTCGAGCCAAAACGCGGCCACGCTCCAGGGAGCGTTCTCTCAGGCGAACGCCAACCAGACAGCGGTGAACGCCAACGTTCCGGTGAGCATCTCGGCCGGCACCATCTCGACCGGTTCGAACAGCGCCAACCAGGGTGCATTCAACGGAGCGGCCAGCGGTGCCGGCAACAACAGCAGCACGAACCAGAGCAACAACCAAAGCCAGAACGCGGGCTCCAGCTGCCTGGTCGGCTGCGGCGGTTCAGGACAAGCACAACTGAGCAGTCAGCAGGCCCTGACGGGCCAACTGGCCGCTTCGTCGGCTTGCGCGAACCAGACCGCGGTCAACGCAAACGTCCCGGTCAGCATCGGCGCTGGCGACATCGCGGGAGGTTCGAATAGCGCGAACCAGTTCGCGGTCAACGGGGCGCTCAGTGGTGCCGGCAACAACTCCAGCACCACACAGACTGGAGGGCAGACCCAGTCGAGCACCTGATCGACCTCCCAGTCGACCCGCCGGTGCGGGCTGACCGGGACCCCTAGCCGACCCGCAACCGGCCGGCGCCCACGGGCGCCGGCCGGCGGGCCGGCCACCTTCCCCCTCTGCCCGGGGAGCCACTCACATGAGATTCGTCTACCGCACAACACTCGGCTTGGTCCTCGCCACGATCGTCTTGGCGCTCATGGTCGTGGCGCAGGCTCGAGCCGACCAGCCGCCAGGAACGGCGGGTTCGCCGTCGGCAGCCACGGCATCGCCATCGGCGCCCGCGGCGTCGCCATCCGCGGGTTCGACGTCCCCCTCCGCGCCCGAGACGAACTCGAGCGTTACGACGTCGACCCCGGTCGACTCAAGCCCGACTGCACCGGCTCCGGATCAGCAAACCGCCCCCACGACGGGCAATCCAGGCGGTAGTAGCAGCGGTAGTAGCACTAGTAGCAGCCAGGATTCGCCGCCTAGCGGTACCACCGCGCCGCCTCCGGCCACCAGCACTCCAGGTCCTTCGAGCGGGAGCGGCAGCACGAACTCGCCCGGCGGCACGGGGGCTCCGGATCCGCCGAGCGGCACGAGCAATCCAGCGCCACCGAGCGGGAACACCCCCACGACGACCACACCTTCGCCGAGCGGGAGCACGGGCTCGCCCGGCGGCACCGGCATCCCACCCGTCGGGACCGGTACCCCGGTGTCGCCGCCCGCCCTGACGTCTTCATCACCGACCCCGCCTGCGACGCCCCAGCCACCGACTATCCCTTCGAGTCCGGTCCCGGTCGTCTCCCAGACCACCCAGACGATCACCCAAATTCAGATCTCGAGCTGCCTCACGGACTGCCAGGGCGTCAGCCAGGTCCAAACCGCACAGCAGCAGGCGGTGTCGGTGCAGATCCTCCAGACCGGCGCCCAGCTCGCCGGCGTGTCGAGCCCGAGCGGACCGGGCGCGGCGCTGCAGTCCGCCGGGGCGATCACGCAGATCCAGATCGGGTGCATCGCCCAGTGCTTCGACGTCAGCTCGAGCAACCCGACCACGCTCGCCACCGCACAGCAGCTCCTGGCGGAGCTCGACTCGCTCCTTCAGCCTCCCGATCCGTCGAGCGCGCCACCCGTCCCCGGAACGGAGCAGAGCGTCACGACCCAGACGTCCTGCCAGGAGCAGAACGGCCAGCCCTCGAGCCTGACTCAGGTGCAGAGCGCCTCCCAGAGCAGCACGACGGTGCAACTCGTCGAGGAGGCGCTTCCATCGCTGCTCGAGTCGAGTTCGGGCGAGTCGAACCCGAACACGCAGGCCGTCAGCCAGACGCTGCAGAGCACGTGGCAGCTCCAGATCGGATGCTTGCTCGATTGCGTCGGGTCCGAGCAGACGCAGTACGCGGACGAGTCGAGCACGACCGTCGAAAGCGTGATCGGGCAGCCGGTCGGATCGGGCGGCGAGCTCGAGGCGACGGTGACCCAGGAGGTCTGGCAGGTACAGATCGGGTGCCTCGTCTGGTGCTACGGCACCACCCAGGTCCAGCAGGAGAGCACCCAGAACACGGTCGTCGTGATCTCCGCTCCCCCACCCGACCCCGGCACGTCCGACCCCGCCCCGGTGGCCGCCGCGGGAACAAGCGATCCCACGCAGGCGACGAGCGGCGCCGGTTCACCGCCGGCGCCCGGGGACCCTCCACCTGCCGGGCCGCCACCGAGCGCAGCGGCGGCTCTGCCTGTGCGACTCAGCTTCCCGACCCTGGTTGGTCGGTCGGCGCTCGCGATGGTCGGGGCGCTCCAGGGCCCGGGCGCCGGCGCCGGCGCCGTCCCGACCAGCGACGCGACCTCGAGTCCTTCTCGGTGGTCGGCGCAGCCCGTCGTGTCGTCGCGCGCGTCGCTCACGATCGCGCGCGGAGTGAGCTCGCACCACGCCATCGCGCCCGATCGCGCGCATTCGATCCACCCGGCGGCGCGCGTCACACGCCCGAAGCATGTTGTTCGCACGCGGGTGCTCGAGGCGCGAACCAGCGGCGGGCCGGGACTCGCGGCCCTAGCCCTGCTGCTGGTGCTGCTCGCCGCGGCCTTGGCATACGCGATGTCCCGCGCGCGAGAGGACGCCGACTCGGACCGTTGATCTATCGGGACGGCAAGCGTATGGTTGTTCGAGATAGCTAGGAAGTAGGAAGAACCGTTGCGGATTGCACGCGTGGATGTAACGCAGCGGTACAGGGGGCAGACGGACGCTGGTTCTTGGACCGCTCGCACCTTCGCCCGATTCGGCGGGGCGGCGGTCATCGCTGTCCTGACGCTGAGCTGCCTCGGACTACCCGCAGCACGAGCAGCCGCGGCGCACGCGCATGCGGGCGACCCGTCGCCCCAGGCGGCACCCGGCTCGAGCCCGAGCACGCCCGCGCCCGATCCCGCCCCGCAGGCAGCGACGCGATCGACGCCGGTCCATACGTCGAGCCCGCCGATCCGCCAGACGACATCGACGGGGTCGACGGCGCACGCGATTACGGTGACGAGCTCGCCGGTCGTGCCGGCGCGGCCAGCTTCCGTCAGTCCCACGGCCTCCGGCAGCGTCGCGCACGGCACATCGGCCCCGGCACGCCCGGTCTCGCATCGCGAGGCCCGGCACGCGTCAGCGACGCGAGCCGCCTCGACCCGAGTCGGGCCGCTGTCGTTCCCGCTCGCGCTGCCGAGGGACCTGCTGCTCCTGCCGCGCGTCGGCGATCCGAGTCGTCAAGACGGCGTGCTGTTGCTGTTGAGTGCCGCGGCGATGGCGGTCGTGGCGGTGGCGAGCTTCACGCTGTTGCGGCGGCTGCGGAGGCTGGAGGCGGCATGAAGCGGCTCGTCCCTGCCTGCGCCGTAGCGGTTGCGTTCTGGTTCATTGCCGCCAGCGCTGCATGGGGCGATCCGATTCCGCTTTGCAACGGCGCGCAGTGCCTCCCCATGGGCTCGTGGTACACGACACCGGTCTCGTTCCGGTGGCAGTTCAGCGGCACAAGTAGTGGCAACGGCTGCGGTTCCCAGAACTACACCATCGACACAAACCAGTCGAGCCTCGCAGCAGACGTAGGTGATGCAATCCCTACCGACTCCACCGTCTGTAGGGGCATTCCAACGACCGTCTATTACTTCATTCAGGTGGAGATCTCCTCACCGACCGCCACGGTGACGCTCTCCCGGCCAGCCCGACTCGAACGGTTGGTACAACCACCCCGCTCGCCGGGCGCCACCACCGGCAGCTCCTTCTCCGGCATCGCGTCCTGCACCTCGACCATCTACGCCGGCCCAAGCACGACCGCGGCCACTGTCAGCGGCACCTGCACGGACAACGCGGGCAAGACCGTCGACGGTCACGAGCGCGCCGTTCCACTACGACGCGACTGCCCCATCGTTGAGCGTCACCGCCACGCCGGGCGACGAAGGCGTGGCGCTCAGCTGGCAGACCGGCGGCGACATCGCCCCGATCGCCTCGATGACCGTGGCCCGCACGTCCAGCTCGGACTCAAAGGACCCCGTCGTCTACAGCGGCACCACCAGCGGATTCGATGACACGAACCTGAAGAACGGCGTCCACTACACGTACACGATCGCCGCCGAGGACGCGGCGGGGAACACTACGACCCGCACGCTGCAGGTCACACCGGCAGCGCGGTTGCTGTCGCCGGCGGCGAACGCACACGTGTCCGCACCACCGGCGCTGTCGTGGACCGCCGTCCCGGGCGCGACCTACTACAACGTCCAGCTTTACCGGGGCGACCCGACCAAGCTGCTCAGCCTGTGGCCGGTGCGGGCCAGCCTCCAGCTTCACCGCACGTGGCGCTTCGACGGGCGTCGCTACCACCTGAAGCCGGGCCGCTACAAGTGGTACGTGTGGCCCGGGTTCGGCAAGCGCAAGGCCGCTCGTTACGGGCAGATGGTCGGCTCGGGCACGTTCATCGTCGTGCGCTGACCGGCACGCTAGGAGCGCCGCTCGATCTAGTCGAGGTGGCCGCGGGTCAGACGGCCGCGATCGCCGGCTCGGGCTCGCCGACCGTCTCGCTCTCTTCGAGCGAGTCGGCGCAGTCACCCAGCAGCCACCGCAAACCGTATGCGCGCATGTCGTCGATCAGCGGGACGAGCGCGAGGCCCTTGTCGGTGAGCGCATACTCGACGCGCGGCGGGACCTCGGGGAAGGTCTGGCGCTCGACGACTCCTTCCTCCTCGAGCGCGCGCAGCCGCAGCGAGAGCGTCCGCGGGCTGATGCCCTGTAGCGAGCGCTCGAGCTCGCAGAACCGCGACCGGCCCGCCGCGAGGTCGCGAATCACCAAAAGCGTCCATTTCCCGCACACGATCTCGGCGGTGCGGCACACCGGACATGTGTCATTTGAAGCCATCTCCAAACGATGTTAGCGCAATGCTTCACGAACTGAAGTTTTGGCTGCCGCCCCGCCGAGGTGCGGCAGCCAAAGCGCTTACTGGACTGTGTAGGTGTACGGGATCGCCGCGACGTCGTTCCCGTTGAGCCCGTTGAACAGCTCGTACAGGAAGAAGTACGCGTCGTCGACGTACAGGGTGCGGCTGACCGTCGACCCCGAGGCCGCGCTCGGGGTGATCGTGACCGGGATCGTCACGGTCTGCCCCGGGTTCATCACCACCGGGTCGAACGACGCCGACGGATCGGCGGCGGTCTGCCACAGGTCGCCGGTGGGCGAGGTCACATCCGTGTCGAATCCCGCCGTCGTCGCCGACAGCGAGGTCGTTGCCGTCTCGCTCGGGCCGCCGGACGCGCCGAACGCACCGGACTCGACCGGCGCAATGTCCCACAGCCCCGACTCGATCGGGTTGGCTGACAACGATGCGCCGACGAGGCTCCCGATGGTCGAGCCGACGTCGGGATCGCCCGCCGGCCCCTCCATGTCGAACTGGATGTTCTGCGGCCCCGATGTGCTCGCCTGGCCTTGCAGCGCCGTTGTATGCGACGGGACCATGTACACCGACAGCGGACTCGCCGAGAACTGGCTCGCCGGCTCCGAGACCGTATTGGTGGTCCCTGCCGTCGGGGCCAGAGACTCGGTCGTAATCGTCGGTTGCCGCGCGTCGAGGAAGCTCACCTCGGCGTCGGGTCCGTTGTTGCTGATCGTGACGCTCAGCGAGGAGCCGGCGAAGCGGGCTCTAGCCGAGCATGCCCGGCGGGGGCGACGACACGCGCCCGTTCCCCAGAGACGAGCTGTAGACCGGCGACTGTGGTCCACCGCCGGCCGCCGGCGCGACGGGGGTATGAGCATCCGGGGCGGGAGCGACCGGAGCCGGGGCGGCGGGCGCGTGGGTCTCGGCCGGCGGTGCCACGTCGTGGTGCTCGCGACTGGTCAGATCCGCCATCGAGGTCGACAAACGGCCCTCGCCGGCGACCAGCAGCTTGAAGTCGTGCGGACTCGAGGCTGCGGCGATCGCGTCCTCGATCGTGATGCGGCCGGCCTGATAGTGCTTGAGCAGCGCCTGGTCGAAGGTCTGCATGCCGTAGTACTCGCCCTCGGCGATGACCTCTCGCAAGCGGTCGGTCTGCTCGGGGTCGAGGATCATGTCGTGGGCGCGGCCGGTCATCCGGAGGATCTCGCACACAGCGACTCGGCTCTGGCGATCCGCCGTGCGGACCAGTCGCTGTGAGACGACAGCCTTGAGCGTCCCGGCCAGCATCGCGCGGGCCTGGCCCTGCTCGTGCGGCTGGAAGAAGTCGATGATGCGGTTGACGCTCTCGGCGGCATCCAGGGTGTGCACGGTCGAGAGCACGAGGTGGCCGGTCTCGGCGGCCGACAGGGCGGTCCGCACGGTCTCCTCGTCACGCATCTCCCCGATCAGGATCACGTCCGGATCCTGGCGCAGGACTCGGCGCATGGCGCGGCCGAAGGATTCGGTGTCCATCCCGACCTCGCGCTGATTGATGATCGACTGGCGGTCGCGGTGCAGGTACTCGATCGGATCCTCGATCGTCACGATGTGCCGGGCCTTGTTGTCGTTGATCCAGTTGATGATCGCCGCAAGCGTGGTGGACTTGCCCGAGCCCGTGGTGCCGGTGAGCAGGATCAGGCCGCGCTCCTCTTCGGCGATCTGCTCGATCGCTTGCGGCAACCCGAGCTCCTGGACCGTGCGCACCGTGAACGGGATCACGCGGGCCACGATCGAAACCGACCCGCGCTGGCGGAATGCGTTGACGCGGAAGCGGGCCAGGTCGGGCACCGTGTAGGAGAAGTCGATCTCGTTTTCAGTCTCGAACGAGGCCAGCTTCTCGGGGTAGCTGTCGAGCATCTCGCGCAGGACGCCGTCCGTATCGGCCGGCGTCAGCGGGTCCGGATACTGCTCGAGCGGCTCGAGCTGACCGCGGAAGCGCGCCATCGGTCGCGCCGGCACCTTCACATGAAGGTCCGAGCCCTCGTTTTCGACCACGTACTGGAGCGCGTCGCGGAGATCGAACATCCCTAACGAAATCGACCTGCGGGCCGCTCGGCTTGAGCGACTGGAAAGAAACGTGGACGCGCGCCGAGGCGCGCGTCCGCTGCTACTTCAAGCTCTAGGCGACGTCGCGGAGCTTCTGCGCCTCAGCCAGCGACTGAAGCTTCTTGAGCGACTGGTTCTCGATCTGCCGAATCCGCTCGCGCGTGACGTTGAACGTCCGGCCGACCTCGTCGAGCGTCCGCGGGTGCTCGCCTCCGAGCCCGTACCGCAGCTCCAGCACGCGGCGCTCGCGATAGCTCAGGTTCTCGAGGGCCTCGCGGAGTGCTTCCTTGGTGAGGATCTCGGCCGCCCGCTCGTAGGGCGACTCGGCCCGCTCGTCGGCGATGAACTGCCCGAACTCGGACTCCTCCTCATCACCGACCGGCTTCTCGAGGGACACCGGCGCCTGCGCGGAGCGCTTGATCGACTCGACCTCCTCGGGCTCGATCCCCGTCACTTCGGCGATCTCCTCGGCGGTCGGCTCGCGCCCGAGCTCGGTGACCAGCTTGCGCTCGGCCCGTCCGATCTTGTTCAGCTTCTCGACCACGTGCACGGGGATGCGGATGGTCCGCGCCTTGTCGGCGAGCGCGCGAGCGATCGCCTGGCGGATCCACCACGTGGCGTAGGTGGAGAACTTGAATCCCTTGCGGTAGTCGAACTTCTCGGCCGCGCGCACGAGCCCGAGCGTTCCCTCCTGGATCAGGTCCAGGAACGGCAGGCCCTGGTTGCGGTAGTTCTTGGCGATCGAGACGACGAGCCGGAGGTTCGACTCGACCATCTTCTGCTTGGCGTCGAGGTCGCCGCGCTCGATCCGCTTGGCGAGGTCGACCTCTTCCTGGGCGGTGAGCAGCCGGACCTTGCCGATGTCCTTCAGGAACAGCTGAAGGGAGTCGGTGGTCATGTCCGGCTTGAGATCCAGCGCCGTCTTGGGCTTGCGCCGGCCGCGCTTGTCTGGTGCGCGCTCGAGGTCGGCTGCGGTCGTTGCCGGGTCGAGCTCCTCGACCAACTCGATCTCGGCGCGCTCGAGGAAGCCATGCAGCTCCTCGACGTCCGCCTCATCGAGGTCGAGTTCGGAGACTGCACCGGCGATCTCGGCAAAGGTCAGCACGCCCAGCTGCTGGCCGCGGGTGACGAGGCCCTTGATCTCTTCGAGTTCCTGCAGATCCGCTACTGACATCTGATTCCGTTTCCCGTCGTACCCGCCGGCGCCTGGACTTGGCCGGCCTGAGAGTGAGAGAGGATGGCGAACGGGCGAGCGCCCCCAGGGCGCACGCCCGCTATCTAAACATGCGACGAAAGTCTAGTCGCTATACTTTTTGAAGTCAACGATCGTTAGGTTTGCCAGGGGGGTGCACGGTTTGGTCGTTGGGGCCGTTGGGTCGGGACATCAATGCCCGCGCCGAACGATGGCCCTCGAGCGCCGCTGCACCAATACGTATACGCGCATCGGTCAGCTCGGTTTCAACCGTAGTTCGGAATTTCCTAAGACCGGCGGCAGTTCGAAATGTTCGGACGCCTCGTACTACGGCGGCGGCCCGGGTACGCCATGATGTAGCGCTTGAGCGACGACCGTCCGACAGACGTCCTTGGCGCGCTGCCGCGCCGGCGGCCGCAGCGCCGTAGCAACAAGCGCGCCGCGCGCGCGCCGGCCGACAGCTCCGCCGCCCAGCAGGCCGCGGCGCCGGCTGGCCCCGGGTCCACGCCCGCGCCGAAGCGGGCCTCAGCGTCGACCAAGCTAGGGTCGGGGTCGGGCAAGCGAACCGCGGCACGTACCCGCGGAGCGACGAGCAAGGCATCCGCAGCCTCGACAAAGCCTGGGCGGCGCAAGCAGCCGGCGCCGGCCGCTCCGATTCGGGCCGCAGACGACACGGCGCACCCCGTAACCCCGCCGACCCGCGCCACCCGGCGCCGGCCCGACCGTCTGCCCCAGCCCGCCCAGCCTCCCGGTGTCCCGCCCACGCCGGCCGCACCCCGGCCCGAGGCGACGCACGGCCGGCACGTCCTCGGCACCGCCGCCCAAGCGGCGGCCGAGCTCGCCGAGATCGGGCTGACGGTGAGCGCCAGGGCGCTGCGCGACGCGGTGGCGCGGCTGCCGCGCCCCTGACCGCGGCGCCCGCGACCGCATCGTGGCCGGCGCGCCGCCCGACCCCACCGACCCCGTCCAGAAGGTCCTGCAAAACGCGGCAAACCCGCCCGGGTCGGACAACGTTGGCGACGTAAGCATGCTGTCAATGCTTATGTCGCCGACCAGCCGCGCAAGATGGGGGTTTGCTGCGTTTTACATGGGCGCCTGTGCCGCGCGGGCCTGAAGCGGGATCGGGCTCACGCCAAGCGGGCCCCGACCTCACCCAGCCCGCCGCCCCCGCGAGATCGACTGCGGCGCATTCGTCCGGCCGGCCTGGTTAGAATCCCCGCCGTTCATGCCGAGCGATCGTCCGTCCGCGGGCGATCGGCGGGGGAACCACTTGCGGGTCCCACCCACAAAAGGGGTCCGCAGGGGCGAATCGGTCCATCCAGGAGCCGTAGCGCCGCCAGGCGCGAGCCCGTCAGCTCACCCCGTAGGCACCGAAGTCGAAACCGGACCGAAGAGGATCGAGACCTGCTCGTGAGGGCTTGCGCTAACCGTTATCTAGCCTCGCTGCTGGCCGCCGGTGCCGGCGTGCTCGCGCTGCCCGGACTTGCCGCGGCCGGCTCGGGCGGAGCGCCGTCTGGGTCCGGCGGAGCCGGGCCCGGAGCGTCGGCGAGCACCAATCCCCCGGTGGAGCCCGGCAACACCCCGGTCAGCGCGGCCGGCGACGGGATGACTCTGCAGACGAGTGCCTCTGCGTTCGTGCGCAGCGGCGTATCGCTGACCGGCACCGTGCCGGCCGGCGACGCTGGCCATGCGGTCGAAATCGACCAGCTCCCCTCCACTCCAGGTGCGATCTGGACCGAGGTCGCGGTCGTCCAACCGGAGCCGAACGGCTCGTTCGCGGCCACGTTCCGCACGACCCGCGCCGGACCGATGACGATCCGCGCCGAGCTCCAGGGCAGCCAGGCGCCAAGTGTCGCGGCCGCGCCCCCCTCGGTCTCGGTCACCGTGTACCGCCGCTCGATCGCGACGCTGTACGGCCCCGGCTTCTGGGGGCAGCGGACAGCCTGCGGCGTCATTCTGAGGCGCCGCACCATCGGCGTGGCCAACCGGACGCTCCCGTGCGGCACGGAAGTACAGCTCTACTGGAAGGGAAGCGTGATCACCGTCCCGGTGATCGATCGCGGGCCTTATGCCCACAACGCCAACTGGGACCTGACGATGGCCACGGCCCGCGCGCTGGGGATGGAGGGCACCGGGGTGGTCGGCGCCGCCGCGCTCCCCTCCTCGACGACCGCACCCGCCCCGACGACCTCACCCGGCAGCTCAACCGGCACCGGAAGCGGCACGTCGAACGGCGCCGCGAGCATGCCCACCGCGCAGTAGCAACACCGCGCCGCCCGCAGCAAATAAGCGTCAGTCAGCCGGCGAGGCCCGGATCCGGCTGCTCGCCGTCACCGTCGTCCGGCTCACCAGTGACGATCCCGATCCCGCTCGCCTCGGCCGCGAACCGTGTCTGCTCCGCCGCCTCGATCAGCGACGACGCGTTGTGCCCGTCCTCGCCCAGCACCGCGAGCCCGACGCTGACCGCCAGGGGCGCCCCGCGCCACGAACCCTCGCCCGGCACGTTCTCCGCGATCCGCGAACCGAGCGCCTGAGCCCCGGCTCGCCCGGTGTCACGGGCGATGATCCAGGCTCGGCTGTCGCTCTCGGCGGCCAGCACGTCGCGCCGGCGGACCGAGCCGCGGACGGCCTGCGCGAACCGGCCGAAGGTGGCGCTGGCCTCGGCGTGAGGCTCGATCGCGAGCATCTTCTCCGCCTCCTCGAGCTCGACCAGCAGCAGCGACAGTGGGACCCGCGCCCGACCGGCCCGGACGATCTCGTCGTGCAGCGCGCCGACCCACAGCGCGTCGCGCGCTGATTCCTCCTCACCGCCCGCCCGACCCTCCGCAAACCTTCCCCCATCCGCCACGCTACCGACGTCCCCACTCGAGCCCTGCCTCCCCGCAAGCCCCGGCACGCCCCTCCTCCCAACAGGGGCACCGGCCCGATTCGGGGGATCCGACGCGACGCGGAGCGGCGCGTGTCGCTCCGGCCGGTCAACCGGACCGTCGCCAACTGCCCCACGCCGCAGAACGGCCGACCGGACCAGCTCCATAACGAGTGACAGGCGCTCGGCGGACTCGACCAGCAGCTCGGGGTCGTCGGGCCCGAGCTCGCGGCGCAACACACCCCAGACGACGTCTTTGAGCGTCTCGACGGCGCGGGCCGCCGCCACCACATCACCCGCTCCGGCCAGCTCGCCGACGCGCGATGCGAGCGGCTCGAGCACGCCGTCGCGCTCGATCCGCCGCAGGTCGGCCTCGTCGTAGATCGCCCGTACGACCGCGTCGCAGATCCGCGGCCCGTCGCGCGCGACGTCGCCGGCCAGGATCGCTGCGGCCGCCTCGAGTGGCGCGTCCTCGACCAGCGCGACGAGCCACCCCTTGGCCAGCTCATCACTCCGCGAGAGCAGCGACTCAAGGCCCGCGCTTACGACCGGCCTTGGCCGTCTCCGGCGTGGCACTCCCTGCTCCATCGAGCGTCTTTTACCACCTATTGCCTCCGTGCAATATCGGTCGAGATCGATCGATCTCTGTATTTCGCGAGAATGAAACGCAATGCCCCGTCCATTACTCCCGATCGCGGACGCCCGCGCCCTCGTGCTGTCAGCATGCAGACCCATCGGCAACGAGTCGGTCCCGATCGCTGCCGCTCTAGATCGAGTGCTGGCCGCCGACCTGGACGCCGCCGGCGACGTCCCGCCGTTTCCCTGCTCGGCGATGGACGGCTACGCGCTGATGCCCGGCCCCGCCGGGCGCACCCTGACCATCGTCGCCGAGTCCCGCGCCGGGCTGCCGACCACCCACACGCTGAACGACCATGAGGCGATTCGCATCTCTACCGGCGGCGCGATTCCCGCTGGCGCCACCGCGGTGATCCCCCAGGAGAACGTCGACGCCCAGGACGGCACCATCACCACCCGCACCGCGACAAACCTCGGCGACCACGTACGCGGTCGCGGCGAGGACATGCGCGCGGGCGCCACGGTGCTCAAAGCCGGCACCGTGCTGGGCGCCGCCGAACTGGGCGCGGCGGTGTCGGCCGGCGTCGCCGAGCTGACCGTGGCCCGCCGGCCCAGGGTCCAGGTGCTGTCCACGGGCGATGAGCTCAAGGCCCCGGGCGAGCCGCTCGGCCCGGGCGAGATCCACAACTCCAACGGACCGATGCTGGTCGCGCTCGCCGAGCACCAGGGCGGCGTAAGCCCGCCGCCCGACCGCCTCCCCGACGACCCCGCCGCCACGGAGAAGGGCCTCCGGGCCGCGCTCGAGACCGCCGACGTGGTGATCGTCTCCGGCGGCGTCTCGGTCGGCCCCCACGACCACGTCAAGCCGGCCCTCGCGAGCCTCGGCGTCGAAGAGATCTTCTGGCGGGTCGCGCTGCAGCCGGGCAAGCCGACCTGGTTCGGCCGCCGCGACGACACCCTCGTGTTCGGTCTGCCTGGCAACCCCGTGTCGGCCGTGGTCACCTTCTCTCTGTTCGTCGCCCCGGCTCTGGCAAAACTGCAGGGCAAGAGCGCGGAGAACCCGCTGTTCGACGAGGCCGCCCTGGCCACCGCGGTCCCGCGCAACCGCGACCGCGAGCAGGCGATTCGCGTCCGACTCGAGCGCCAGAACGGGCGGCTCACGGCAATCCCGAACGGGCCACAGGGCTCCCACATCGTCACCTCGCTGCTCGGGGCCGACGCGCTCGCCGTGATCCCGGCCGGCGCGGGCACGCTCGAGGCCGGCACGGTGGTGGCGCTGGAGCCCCTGGCTCGCTGAGCCTGAGACAATCCGCGCGTGGCGGCGTTCGTCGCACTGCTCGCCGCGCTGACCGCGGTTGTGGCCTCCCGCCGCCGGCGCCGGCGCGGGACCCCCGCTCAGGCGGTCATCATCTCGCCGCCCAAGTCGACCGTGGTGGCGCGCGACGGTGCCGTCCGCTCCGTGCAGCTGGCCGAGCTCACGCTGGCCGATGCGGACTGGCGGCGGATGTGGAACGCCACCAACCTCGAGAACCTGGCGCGCACCTACTGGCGGTTTCTCTCGCGCGTGACCCTCGGCACGATCCGCGTGATCTACGGCGAGAACGAGCGCTCGGTCGTGTTCCTGTGGCGGCCGTTCACGCTGTTGCGCTTCGACGCGCCTGAGTACGACCTCGCGCCCGACCACGGCAGCGTGCGCTGGCGCATCCGCGACGGACTGCTGGTGGCCCGAGCCGGCCGCGGCTGCGGCTTCCTCGCCCTCGCGGTCACCCACCTCGAGGGCGGCGAACAGGACGGCCGGGTGCGGCTCCTGATCGAGGTCGAGGTCGCGAACTTCTACCCGGCCATCGCCGCCGGCTTCAGCGTGCCGGTGTACGAGGTCACGCAGTCGGCCATCCACGTGCTCGTCACCCACGCCTTCCTGCGCTCGCTGGCGCGCCTGAACCTCGCGACCTCCAAGGTGGGCCGCTTCGCGACCGCCGACGTGCGCGCCGCCGGCCGGGCCGCTCTCGCTCGGGCCCGCTCAGCCCGCGACCAGGTCACGAAATAGGGGCTGGCTTCGCCAGCATCCATGGGGCGGTGGGGGCGGTGGGCGGGACCCAAATCCCCGTCCGGACGGGGTCGCATGGTCCCACGGACGTCGAGCGAAGCGAGACCCCTCAGCCGTACCGGACGCCTGTCAGCGTCCGCAGCTTGGCGCGATCGTGCCGCGCCGACACCCGTCGCACCGTCCCCGACCGCGATCGCATCACGAGTGACTCGGTAGTGGCCCCCCGGTCACCCTGGTAGCGCACGCCCTGGAGCACGTCGCCGTCGGTGACACCGGTGGCCGAGAAGAACACGTCCTCGCTGCGGACCAGGTCGTCGCAGCTCAGTATCCGCGAGAGGTCGTACCCCGCCGCCTCGGCGGCCGCGCGCTCGGCGTCGTTGCGCGGCCACAGCCGCCCCTTGAGCTCGCCACCGATGCATTTGATCGCCGAGGCGGTGATCACGCCCTCGGGGGTGCCGCCGATCCCCCACAGGATGTCGACCGGCGAGTTGTCCGACACCGCGAGCAACGCCGCCGACACGTCGCCGTCGAGGATCAGGCGAACCCGGGCACCCGCGTCGCGGACCTCGGCCATCGCCTCGTAGTGGCGCTCGCGGTCGAGCATCACCACCATCACGTCGCGGATGTCGATCTTCTTGCGCTCGGCGATCAGGCCGAGTGTCTCGGGCAGCGGGCGGTCGAGGTCGAGGAGGTCGGCGACCTCGGGACCGCCGGCGATCTTCTCCATGTAGACGATCGGGCCCGGGTTGAACATCGAGCCGCGCTCGGCCAGCGCGATCACCGAGAGCGCGCTCGGCATGCCCAGCGCGGTCAGGCGCGTCCCCTCTAGCGGATCGACCGCAATGTCGACCTCAGGTGGCGAGCCGTCGCCGATGTGCTCGCCGTTGTAGAGCATCGGCGCCTCGTCCTTCTCGCCCTCGCCGATCACCACGATGCCGTCCATCGACACCGACTCGAGCACGTGGCGCATGGCGTCGACCGCGGCCTGGTCGGCTCCCTCCTTGTCGCCGCGGCCGACCATCCGGGCCGCGGCCAGCGCCGCCGCCTCGGTCACCCGGACCAGTTCGAGGGCCAGGTTCCGATCCACCCGGACGTGCTCGTGATCGAGGCTCATGGCAGCCCCGGGGGCTTGCGGATGGCCGCGCTCTGCTGCGCCCGCCAGACCGAGCCGAACAGGATCAGCACGCCGCCGGCCAACCCGATCCACCATCCGTAGCTGATGCTGATCTCACCGGACGGCGTCCCCGGCCGGTCGATCAGACCGCGAAACAGCGTGAACGTGAGCGCGGCGATGGCGATGATCGCGGTCATCTCGCCCCGCGGCCAGGACAGGGCGTGGCCGCGCACGATGATCCAGGCCAGCACCGCCGGCGCGACCGCAGCCACCAGGAGCAGGAAGCGGACGACCACCAGCGACTCCCAGGCGGTGCAGGTGCCGTTCGGTCCACGGCAGGTATTCAGGACCGCGAACCGGTCGCCGAGCTTGTACCACTCGAGGAACAGCGAGACGCCGAGGGTCAGCCCCCCGAGGACCGCGATCAGCTCCCCGCGATCGAGCTGCCGGAAGTGCATCGGTAGTCAGCCTACCCACTAGAGCACGCTGACGACGCGGTTAAGCGCGGGGATCCCGGTCGCCGAGGCAGCGCGGTCGGGGTGGGCGATCCCGGTGGATCTCGCGGCGGTCCTGACCGCCTCGGCGACGGCATCGTGGACGGCCTGATCGAGTGCGTTGGGAACGAGTTCGCCGGCCGGGGCCAGGTCCGCGATGGCGCGCGCAGCGGCCAGCTTCATCTCCACGTTGATGCTGGCCGCACCGGCCTGCAACGCACCGCGGAAGATGCCGGGATAGCCGACCACGTTGTTGACGCTCCGCCCGTCGGCGGCGAACGCGGCGCCCGCGGCCTCGGCAACCTCAGGCTCAATCTCAGGGTCAGGGTTCGTGAGCGCGAGGATCACCTGGCCGGGCCGGATCATGCTCGGGTCGATCAGGCCGGCTCGCCCGGTCGTGGCCACCACCACGTCGGCCTCGGCCAGCACCCGCTCCATCGTCGTGATCTCCACTCCGTGCGCGCGCGCCCGCGCGTGCGAGGCCTCCTGTGGATCGAACGCGATCACGCGCTTGACGCCGCCGTCGACCATCAGCGCGGAGATCCCGTACCCCGCGGCACCGAGTCCCAGCTGACCCACGGTCGCGGCCTGCAGCTCCACGCCGGCATACCGGCAGGCGACCATCGCCGCGGCCAGCGACACGACCGCGGTGCCGTGTACGTCGTCGTGCATGACCGGCTGGGGCAGTCGCTCGATCAGCCGCCGCTCGATCTCGAAGCACTCCGGCGCCGAGATGTCCTCCAAGTGGATGCCCCCGAAGGTCGGCGCGATCCGCACGACGGTCTCGACGAACGTGTCTACGTCGGTGGCGTCGATCAGGATCGGCATCGCCGAGATCCCGGCGAACTGGTCATAGAAAACGGCCTTGCCCTCCATCACCGGCATCGAGGCGACAGGCCCGATGTTGCCCAGTCCGAGCACGCGTGTGCCGTTGGTGCAGATCGCCACGGTTCGCGAGATCATCGTGTACTGCGCCGCCAGTTCGGGCTGGGCGGCGATCGCCATGCACACCCGCGCCACCCCGGGCGTGTAGACGTCGCGCATCTGCTGGACAGTCTGGACGGGCGAGCGGGCCACGATCTTCATCTTGCCGTCGACGTGGCGGAGTAGCGCCCGGTCCCTGTGCCAGAGCACGCTCACGCCGTCGAGCTCGTTGATCAGCTCGGCGATCCGGCTGGCCTGGGCGCTGTCCCGGACCTCGATCGTGATGTCCCGGACCGAATGCTCGCGGCCGAGCGAGAAGGTGACGACGTCCCCGATCAGCCCCTGCCCGTCGGCGATCGCCTGCGCCACCCGGGCCAGCTGTCCGGCGGCGTGGGGTATATGGACGCGATAGGTGCAGTCGAGCATCTCGTTTCCCTCTCCGAGCGCGGTTCGCTCCGGGGGTGTATTTATCACGTCGTGACCCCGGGTCCCCCCAGCCCCGACCCCGTCCGGCCCTTGCACCAGCTCCACCCCGAGCAAAGGCTGATCGCGGTCCGTGCCCTGCTCGAGGAGCTGAACCTGGCCGCGAAGGCCCCGACGGACCGACCGTACACGATCGCCAACTTCGTGGCGAGCGCCGACGGGCGCGCCGCCTACCGGGGCCGCTCGCGCTGGCTGAGCGACGACGCGGACCGCGAGCTGTTCCACGGCCTGCGCGAGCACGTCGATGCGATCCTTGTCGGAACCGGCACGCTGCGCACCGAGCGCTACGGACGGCTGGTCCGCGACCCCGAGCGCCGGCGCCGCCGGGCGGCCTCGGGCCTTGCTCCCGATCCGCTGGCGTGCATCTTCAGTCGCAGCGGCGACATCCCGACGGACATCCCACTGTTCGACGATCCGGCCTCGCACATCGTGGTGTTCTCGCCCACCGGCCTCGACACATCCGGGCTCGGAGCCCGGGTCGAAGTCGTCCGCCTCGACCCCGGCCAGCTCACCCTCACCACGATGATGCGCCGGCTGCGTTCCGCCTACGACGTGCACACAGTGCTGTGCGAGGGCGGACCGACGCTGTTCGGCGCATTGCTCCAGGAAGACCTCGCGGACGAGCTGTTCGTCTCGCTGGCACCCAAACTTACCGGCGGGGGCAACGCCCCCTCGATCACCAGCGGCCCCGAGCTCGCCGAGCTGGATTCGCTGAACCTCGTGTGGGCGCTCGAGCAGGCCAGCGCGCTCTATTTGCGCTACGCGCTTAGGTGAATCGGTTCACCTAACTGGTTAACCGATTCACCTTCGAGTGGTGAACCGGTTAACCCACAGGTCACTGTCAGAACCTGACCGTAATTCACTTCGGGTTAATGAAGTGACCTGCCACAATGGCAGCTATGACCGGGTCGACTGCGGCAGCAACCACATCTCCCGCCGCGGCGCGAATGGTTCGGGCGCTCGAGGAAGGACGGCGTCGCACGCTGGCGCTGGTGGCATCGGTGTCGGAGGCCGATCTCGAACGCGTTCACAACCCGTTGATGAGCCCGCTGGTGTGGGACCTCGCGCACATCGCTGCCTATGAGGACCTGTGGCTCGCGCACCGCTACGGCGACCGGCCGCTCCTGCACGACGACCTCGCCGCCACCTACGACGCGTTCGAGACGCCGCGCGCACTGCGCGGTGACATCGAGCTGCTCGGGCCTGACGCGGCGCGGCGCTATCTGAGCGACGTGCGCGCCCGAGTGCTCGAGGTGATCGACGAGCGCGGGGTGGGCGACGGCCGGCTGCACGAGATGGTTCTGCGCCACGAGCACCAGCACAACGAAACGATGTTGCAGACGCTCCAGCTGGCCGGCCTTCCGGACTACGAGCTGGCCGGTCGCCGGCCCGCGCCGGACTCGCCGTCGGGAGTCCATACGGGCCTCGAGCTGATCGAGGTACCGGCCGGTCCGTTCACGATCGGGGCGCCGGCCGATGGCTTCGCGTATGACAACGAGCGCTCGCGCCACCGCGTCGAGTTGGACGCGTTCCGGATCGGCCGAACGCCGGTTACCAATGGTGCGTACCTGAGCTTCGTGCAGAACGGCGGTTACGAGCGACGCGAGTGGTGGTGCGACGAGGGCTGGGCGTGGAAGGAAGAGTTCGCCATCACCCGGCCGGAAGGCTGGACGGACGACCACACGGCAGAGTCGAGGCTCGGGCGTGTCGAGCCGCTCCACCCGGATCGCCCGGTCGTCCACGTCACTTGGTACGAGGCCGATGCGTTCGCGCGCGCCCACGGCGTGCGCCTCCCGACTGAGTTCGAGTGGGAGAAGGCGGCCAGCTGGGACGAGCAGGCGCAGGCGGCGCGGCCTTATCCCTGGGGTCGTCGGCGTCCCGTGCCTGGGCTGCACGGCAACCTCGACCAGCGGGGCTGCGGCACCGTCCCGGTCGGCGCCTACCCCGCGGGTGCGTCGCCGTACGGCTGCCTCGGGATGATCGGAGACGTGTGGGAGTGGACTACGAGCACCTTCGGTGGGTATCCGGGGTTCGTGGCCCACCCGTACCGCGAATACTCCGAGGTGTTCTTCGGCGAGGAATACCGCGTCCTGCGCGGTGGATCGTGGGCCACCCGGACGAGCGTCGCCACCACGACGTTCCGCAATTGGGACTACCCCCAGCGGCGCCAGATCTTTGCCGGCATCCGGATCGCGAGCGACGCATGAAGTTCGTCACCCGATGCCGCAGCATCAGGATCGCTAGCGACGCGTGAAGACCGTCACTCGCAGTCCCGAGATCAGGATCGACTCCTATCTGTCGGACGGGGATGAGCGATCGCTCGCCTATGACGTACTCGACGGGCTGACCCGTCCGTTCAAAGAGATCCCGCCCAAGCACTTCTACGACGCGCGGGGCTCGGACCTGTTCGAGCGCATCTGCGAGCTGCCGGAGTACTACCCCACTCGCACCGAGCGCGAGATCCTGATCGAAAACGCCGAGGAGATCGTGCGCTCCACCGGCGCCGGCGAACTCGTCGAACTCGGCTCGGGGTCGGCCGAGAAGGCGCGCATCCTGCTCGGCGCGATGTCGAGCGTCGGGACTCTTCAGCGATACGTCCCGCTCGATGTGTCCGAGAGCGTGCTCGAAGCGGCCTCGATCGAGCTCGTCGATGAGTTCGACGAGCTCACCGTGCACGGCGTGGTCGGCGACTTCGAACGCCATCTGGACCGCATCCCCAAGCCGGCGGATGGGACGCCACGCATTGTCGCCCTGCTCGGCGGCACGGTCGGAAACTTCCTGCCCGGGACGCGACGCCGTCTGCTGCGTTCGATCGGCACGCTGCTGGGTCCCGACGATCACCTGCTGCTCGGCACCGACCTGGTCAAGGACCCCGCCGTCCTCGAGGCCGCGTACGACGACTCGTCCGGGGTCACCGCCGAGTTCAACCGCAACGTTCTGCACGTGCTCAACCGCGAGCTCGACGCGGACTTCGCGCCCGACGCGTTCGAGCACATCGCGTTCTTCGATCGCCGGCACGAGTGGATCGAGATGCGGCTGCGCGCGCGGCGCCCGTGCACCGTGTTGGTGGCGGCGCTCGGGCTACGGGTCGACTTCGCCGCTGGCGAGGAGCTGCGGACCGAGATCAGCGCCAAGTTCACACGCGCGCGGGTGCAAGAGGACTTGCGCGCCGCCGGCCTGTGTCTCGAGCAGTGGCTTACCGACCGCGACGGCCGGTTTGCCCTGTCGCTGGCGGGCCGGCCCTAGGCGCCGCTAGGCGCCGTCGAAGTTTCCCATTAGCCTTACCCGCTGGATGCAGATTGCGCAAAGCGGGGCGATCGTCGGAGGCGGTGCGTCGGGGCTGGGTGCCGCGACGGCCCGGCGGCTGCATGCGCACGGCGCCCACGTCGTAATCGCCGATCAGAGCGTTGAGCGCGGCTCGATCCTGGCCGATGAGCTCGGGGAGCGCGCGACGTTCGTCGCGGCCGACGTCACAGATCCCGACGCGGTCCAGGCGGCGGTGGACGTGGCCCGCGCACACCCGGTCCCGCTGCGGATCGCCGTCTCGTGCGCCGGCATCGGAGGGGCCGGCCGGATCGTGGGCAGCAAAGGGCCGCACTCGCTCGAACGCTTTGAGACCGTGATCCGGGTGAATCTGATCGGGACCTTCAACGTGATGCGACTGGCGGCCGTGGTCATAGCCGAGAATGAGCCGACCGACTCCGGCGAGCGGGGGGTGTGCGTCAACACCGCGTCGATCGCGGCGTTCGACGGACAGATCGGCCAGATCGCCTACTCGGCCTCGAAGGGGGCGATCGTCAGCATGACCCTCCCGGCCGCTCGCGACCTGGCCCCGATGGGCATCCGCGTGTGCGCAATCGCGCCCGGTGTGTTCGAGACCCCTCTGCTGGGGAATCTGCCCCAGGACGCCGTCGGAGCACTCGGCACCGGATTGCAATATCCATCCCGCTTCGGCCGCCCGGACGAGTTCGCCGCGCTCGTCCAGCACATCGTCGAGAACGAAATGCTCAACGGCGAGGTGATCCGATTGGACGGCGCGCTGCGTATGCCTCCTCGTTAGTGATCAACCCTACACATTTGT
This sequence comes from uncultured Solirubrobacterales bacterium, assembly GCA_963757235.1. Lineage (GTDB taxonomy): Bacteria > Actinomycetota > Thermoleophilia > Solirubrobacterales > Solirubrobacteraceae > Palsa-465. The sequence goes on from CAVWRC010000017.1 coordinate 119,860, forward strand.
TCGACGCCTGGAATCCGCCCGCAATTTGCGGGGTATCATCGCGCCATCCAGGAAGGGAGACCGAGTTGGCGCTCACCAGGTTGGGTGGTGGACGGCGACTAGCGTCCGCCTTTGCGACGCCGCCAGGCCGACCATGACGGAGCGGCCACCTAAACACAACGAATACGAGCACGGTGGGGGGTTCGGAAGCTTCGAGCTGGACCTGGCGACCGGGGAGGCTCGGTACTCGCCTGGGCTGCGCCGGATCCTCGCCGCGCCCGACGACGCCGCGCTGACCTCCGGGCTCGTGCTCGAGCGTGTGCACCCGGAGGACCGCGAGGTAGTCGAGCGCGCGCTCGAGTGCAGTGGCCGCGGGGACGAGCCGTTGCGCTTCGAGGTGCGCATGCGGCGCTTCGACGACGTCGAGCGCGTCGTGCGCGCCCGGGGCGAGGCGGTGAGGACCCCCGGAGGCGAGCCGATCCGCGTCGTGGGGACGCTGCAGGACGTGACCCAGGAGGCCGAGGCGCGCGCCGCCCGTGACCTGCTGAGCTATGTCGTCCAGTCGACCGGCGACGCGATCATCACCAAGGCCCCCGACGGGACGATCACGAGCTGGAACCGGGGCGCCGAGCAGCTCTACGGCTATAGCGCCGAGGAGGCGATCGGACGGGCGAGCGGCATGACCGAGGCGCCCGAGCGCGCCGGCGAATGGCAGAAGCTTCTCCATACCGTGTTCGCGGGCGAGTCGGTTGACAACTTCGAGACCGAGCGCGTGCGCAAGGATGGAAGTCGGATCGCCGTGTCGCTCACGGTCTCCCCCGTGACCGACGCGAACGGGCGCATCGTGTCGGCGGCGATCATCGCACGCGACATGACCGCGCGCGTTCGCTACGAGGAGCGCCTGCGCCACATGGCCGACCACGATCAGCTGAGCGGTCTGTTCAACCGCCGGCGCTTCGAGGAGGAGCTCAAACGCGAGCTGGCGCGCGCCGGCCGCTACGCCGCCGACCAGAGCGCGGTGCTGAGCATCGACATCGACAACTTCAAGGGGATCAACGACTCGGCCGGTCACGGCGCCGGCGACGCCATACTTGCCCACGTCGCGGGCGTGCTCGCCCACCGCTCGCGGGCGAGCGATGTGGTCGCTCGCCTCGGCGGCGATGAGTTCGCCGTTCTGCTCTCGTCGGTCGGCGCGGATGACGCCCGCACCGCGGCCGAGCAGTTGCTCGGGGAGATCCGTAGCTCGCCGGCCACGTACGGCGGCAAGCCGTTCCGGGTAACCGCGAGCATCGGCGTGGCCGCGTTCGAGTCAGACGACGCCACCGCCGGCGAGGTGATGGTCAACGCCGACCTGGCCATGTACGCCGCCAAGACCGCGGGACGCGACCGGGTCGTCGTCTACACGGCGAGCGAGGCGCGGCGGGCGCGGGCGGTGGCCAAGCTGACCTGGGCGCAGCGGATCCAGGACGCGCTCGACAACGACCGCTTCGTGCTCCACCTCCAGCCGATCCTCGAGCTCGCGACCGGCCAGATCAAGCACGGCGAGCTGCTGTTGCGGATGAAGGGCGACCGCGGCAAGCTGATCGCGCCCGGCGCCTTCCTGCCCGCGGCCGAGCGCTTCGGCCTGATCCACGCGATCGATCGCTGGGTCGTCGGACAAGCGATCCAGCTGGTGGCCCAGTCAATGGACCGGGTACCTCGCGTAGGCATCAACCTAAGTGGCGAGTCGATCGTCGGCGATCCGCACCTGCTGTCGATGATCGAGCAGGAGCTCGAGCACTCCTCCGTAGACCCGTCCAAGCTGATCTTCGAGGTCACCGAGACGGCCGCGATCGCCAACATGCCCGAGGCGACGCGCTTTGCCCGCGGCCTCACCAGCCTCGGCTGCAGCCTCGCGCTGGACGACTTCGGGACCGGTTTCGGGTCCTTCTACTACCTCAAGCACCTGCCGGTGAGCTACGTCAAGCTCGACGGCGAGTTCATCCAGAACCTGCCCCGCTCAGAGGTCGACGAGCACATGGTCGAGGCGATTGTCGGCGTCTCCCAGGCCCTCGGGATCAAGACCGTCGCCGAGTCGGTCGCCGACGAAGAGACAATCGGCATGCTCCAGAAGCACCACGTCGACTACGCCCAGGGCTTCTACGTCGGCAAGCCGGCGCCCTTGAGCGTGGCGCTGTCGCAACCCGGCTGGGTCACCCAGCCCCCGTCGAGCAGTCAGGTCCTCTAGCCCCCGGCCTCCCCGTGCCCTGGGGCCTTCCGCCGGGCCGCAGCTCGGGGTGCTCGACCGTTCAGGCACTCGACTACGCACCGTGCGCGCTTCTGCACGTGGTGGCTGAATAACCGCGCGTGTCACCCGGGCGGGCGGAGCAGCGTGCGGATTTGCAGGTCCACGTTGTGGCGCGCGTCATGACTCTCCCGAATCCCGCCACCGGCCAGGGCACGGGTAACTCGCCGCTCGTCCGGCGGCCGGCGACGAGTGGCGAGCAATCCGCCCACCCAGATACGGCACCGGTGGACCTTTGCCGCGCGTCTCGCGACCGCCTCTAGTTCAGGCGCTCGACCAGCATCGCCTGGCCCATTCCGCCGGCGACGCACATCGACTCGATCCCGAGCGTGCCGTCGAGCGCGCGCAGGCCGTTCAGCAACGTGGTCATGATCCGGGCGCCGGTCATCCCGAACGGGTGGCCGAGGGCGATCGCACCGCCGAACGGGTTGAGTTTCTCGTCCGGAATCCCAAGCTCGCTCTTGCACGGAACGATCTGCGCCGCGAACGCCTCGTTGATCTCGACCACGTCGACGTCATCGATCTTCACGCCGGCCTGCTTGAGCAGGGCCTGGATCGCCGGGATCGGGCCCAGGCCCATGATCTCAGGACGAATCGCCGCCACGGTCGAGGCGAGGATCCGCGCCTTGGGCTGTAGGCCAAGCCGCTGCGCCTTCTCGGCCGACATCACCAGAACCGCGGCAGCGCCGTCGTTAAGCGGGCACGCGTTACCGGCGGTCACCGTCCCCTCGGGACGGAAGGCCGGCTTGAGCTTGCCGAGCACCTCCATCGTCGTGCCAGGGCGCGGCCCGTCGTCCTTGGTCACGACGGCGTCGGGCACGTCGATCTCGTTGCCCTCCTTGTCAGTCTCCGTGTGCGCCGCCACCGGCACCGGCACGAGCTCGGCGTCGAAATGCCCTGAGTCACGCGCCTCAACGGCCCGATTTTGCGAGGTCACCGCCCACTCGTCCTGCTGCTCGCGCGTGACGTGGCAGCGCTCGGCCACGTTCTCGGCGGTCATTCCCATCGGGATGTAGACGTCGTAGGCGGACCCGTTCGAGCCGTCCAGGTGATGGTTCTTGGTCTCCTCCATCATCCCCGCGCCGAGGCCCGCCCTGGACACCGCCTCGACGCCGGCGGCGACGTACTGGTCGCCCTCGCCGGCCTTGATCGCGTGGAAGGCCATCCGGATCGTCTGGAGCGACGAGGCGCAGAAGCGGTTGACCGTGCACGCGGGCACGTGGTGATCGATCCCCGCCAGCAGTGAGGCGGTGCGGCCGACGTTGTACCCCTGCTCGCCGATAGACGAGGCGGCTCCCATCATCACGTCGTTGGTCTGCGAAAAGTCGACCCCGGGATTGCGCTCGATCAGCGCCCGGAGCGGGATCGCGGCCAGCTCATCGGCGCGCACGGTCTTGAGCGAGCCCCTGCCGGCGCGACCGATCGGGGTTCTGATGGCGTCGACAATCACGGCTTCTGGCATATCGCGGGACTCCTCTTCGGTCTAAGGTCGGGTCGCCCGATGCTAGGGACTGTCGCCGGTGGCCGCTCCAGCCCAGGGAGCGAGCCGGGGTTATCCGCCCAGCTCGGCCATCCGCTCCGCGAGGACGATCCGCCCAGCCGCCTCGACCGCGGCCAGGTGAGAGAACGCCTGAGGGAAGTTCCCCAGGTGCCGGCCGGTTCCGGCGTCGAACTCCTCGGCGTACAGTCCCAGCGGCGAGGCGATCTTCACCAGGCGCGTCATCATGTCGCGGGCTCGTTGCATCTCGCCGATGATCGCCAGCGCCGACACGAGCCAGAACGAGCAGATCACGAACGTGCCTTCCTTCCCGGACAGGCCATCGTCGGTCTCATCGGTGCGGTAGCGCAGCACGAACCCGTGGTCGGTCAGCTCGTCGGCGATCGCGAGCACGCTCGCGCGCAGGCGCTCGTCATCGCCCGGAAGGAAGCCGAAGATCGCCGCCAGCAGCGTCGACGCGTCCAGCGACTCGGTCCCGTAGTGCTGGACCAGGACACCGCGCTTGTCGACCCCGCGCTCGAGGATGTCGGCCTTGATCTCGGCCGCGACCTTGCCCCATTCGGCAGCGGCGGCAGGCTCACCACGTATCTCCGCGAGGCTGGACGCGCGGTCCATCGCGACCCAGCACATCAACTTCGAGGAGACGTAGTGCTGCGGCTTGCCCCGCGCCTCCCAGATGCCCTGGTCCGGCTGGCGCCACACGGCCTTCGCGCACTCCGCCTGCGCCTGGATCAGCGGCCACAACCGCCGCGGCAGGCGCTGGCTACGGCGCGTATGCAAGAGCACCGAGTCCAACGCGGCGCCGAACACGTCGTTCTGGCGCTGATCGAACGCCCCGTTACCGATCCGCACCGGGCGGGCCCCGGCATACCCCGACAGCTCGGCGCGGACCGTCTCGGTCAGGTCCCGGCGACCGTCGATGCCGTACATGATCTGCAATCCACCGTCATCGTTGCGCTCCAGATCGGCGATGAACTGCATGAACTCATCGGCCTCCCAATCGAGGTCGAGGTAGTGCAGCGCCTGCAACGTGAACGTCGAGTCGCGGATCCAGGTGTAGCGGTAATCCCAGTTGCGCTCCCCGCCCGGCGTCTCCGGCAGCGACGTCGTCAGCGCCGCGACGGTCGCCCCGGTCGGCATGTATGTCAACCCCTTGATGGCCAGCGCGGAACGCTGGATCAGCGGGCGGAACGCGTGGTCCGGGATCCGCGCGCGCGAGAGCCAGTGCCGCCAGAAGCTGGTCGTGGCCTGCAGTTGGGCATTGGCCTCCTCGACGGAGCTCGGCACCCTCGCATCGTCATCCCACGACAGCGCGCAGAAGAGCTCCTCACCTTCGTGGAGCACATGCCGCGCGCGGACGTGATTGGCCTCGATCCCGAGCAGCATGTCGGTCTGCAGCCGCATCGTCTGGCCGGCCCCGGTCGCCGTCGCGCGATGGCGATCGGGCTCGAGCGTCCACTCGGCCAGCGCGCGCCCGTAATCGAAGCCCGGCTCGCACACGAGCTCGATCTCGACGCTGCCCTCGACGCACCTGACGGTCCGCACCAGCACGTGATCGGCGTCCTCGTCGGTCGGCGGGCGCGTATGTGGCGTGATCGTGTCCTCGCCCTGACGCGGACCCATTGTCAAGCCCTCGTGCACCGTCGCCCACCCCGCAGGCGCCTTCCACGACGTGACCAGCGAGTTCGTTCCCGGCTCGTAAGCGCGCCCGCTCGGCACGTTGATCCCAAAGGGCCCGAGCCGGAACGTGCCCGCGCCACGGTCGAGCAGCGACCCGAACACGCTCGGCGAGTCGAACCGCGGTACGCACAACCAGTCGATCGATCCGTCGGGCGCCACCAACGCGCCCGTGTGGCAATCGGACAGGAGCGCGTAGTCCTCAATCGGCGTGAACGGCGAGGCAGCGCCGCCCGCCGGCATCGAGACGACTGGCTCGACGACGGCGGCGGCAGCAGTTGAATGTCCGTCGCGCTGAGCGTTCTTCTTGGCCTTGCTGGTGCTCACGAAATGCCCCCGATCGGTCGTTCCAACGCCTGAAGCCGGCTCAAACCGGCTCCACTGCGTCCAAAAATCCCCATGAACCTCAGCGTAACGCGACGGCTACAACCGCGGTAGACGTTCGCAGCCCCGGCGCCATCACTCGCCGGCACGCTTCGACCGGGCGAACCGAACCCGCCGGACTACAACCCCAGCCCGCGCACGCCCTTCTCGTCCCACCCAAGATGATGGGCGAGCTCGTGACGGACGGTTCGCGTCACCTGCGCCCGGAGCAGATCAGGGTCGTGACCGAAGTCGCGCACCAGCGTGTCGCGGAAGATCACGATCCGGTCGTGGAAGTAGTCCTGGGCCACCGTGTCGCCCTGGTAGAGCCCGTAGGCCCGCCGGCGTGAGCCGCCGTCGGAGACCACGATCGCCACGTGCTCGAGGGCTCGGTGGAACTCGAGCGGCAGGTCGTCGATCGCGGAACGCACGAGCACCCGGAAGTCGTCCTCGTCATAGGGGTCGAGCGACGTGTGTGCGTCCTCGTCCTCATCGACGTCCTCCCAAGATGCCCACGATCGGTCGGCGGCCAGACGCTCGGTCCGCTGCACCAGCGCCTCGAAGTCGAACTCCGACTCAGGGTCGCGCCATCCGGCCAGGCGGAGCATGGCCAGCCCGACCGCGCAGCCGACGATCACCGCGCCGGCGGCGAACACCGCGATCCCCTGGAGCAGGCGAACCGGGAAGGACTCGCTGAAGCCGGCGATCAGGCTGACCGCGCCCAGACCGATGGTCAGCGCGGCAAGCGCGGAAAGGAGGACGCGACGAAGGGTGGGAGGCTGAGAACGCATCTTCTACCTAACAACTACCGCATGGTCCGCGCGATGACCAGTCGCTGGATCTCGTTCGTGCCCTCATAGATCTGGGTGATCTTGGCGTCGCGCATCATTCGCTCCACGGGATATTCCTTGACGTATCCGTACCCCCCGAGAATCTGGATGGCCTCGACCGTCACCCGCATCGCGACGTCGGAGCAGAACAGCTTGGCCATCGCCGAGTACTTGCCGAGGTCGGGATCGCCGCGGTCGACCTTGGCACACGCCTGGTACAGAAGCTCGCGTGCCGCGGCGCACTCGGTCTCCATGTCGGCAAGCTTGAACTGGATCCCCTGGAAGGAGTTGATCGGCTGGCCGAACTGTCGGCGCTCGCGCGCATACCCAGCGGCGTAGTCGGTCGCGCCCTGGGCGAGCCCGAGCGCCTGAGAAGCAACTCCGAGGCGGGAGCGGTCGAGCGTCGCCATCGCGACCTTGAATCCGTGGTTGACCTCCCCGACCAGGTTCGCGTCTGGCACCCACACGTCGTCGAAGATCGGCTGGCCGGTCGGGGAACCGCGGATGCCCAGCTTGTGCTCGAGCTTGCCGACGCTGAAGCCGGGGCGATCCGCTTCCACCACGAACGCGCTGATCCCGCGCGAGTGGCCCGCGTTCGCGTCGGTGACCGCGAACACGACGTAGAAGTCCGCCACACCAAGGTTCGTGATCCAGTTCTTGGTGCCGCTGATCACCCAGCCGTCGCCATCCTTGACCGCCCGCGTGATCATCCCGCCCGGGTCCGACCCGGCGTCCGGCTCGGACAGCGCAAACGCGGGTGACCACTCGCCGGTGGCGCACCGCGGCAAGAACCGCTCCTTGAGCTCCTCGCTCCCGAACAGCTTGATCGGGAGCGTGCCCAGCTCCTGGATCATCAGGATCAGCGCAGTCGAGGCGCACGCCTTGGCGATCTCCTCGACCGCCATATTCAGCATCAGCGTCCCGGTGCCCGTGCCTCCGTGCTCGGTCTCGAACGGCAGCGCGAGGACGTCGTGCTCGGCGAGCAGCCGGCGCAGGTCGTGCGGGTATTCCGCCTTCTCGTCGATCTCGGCCGCGCGGGGGGCGATCCGCTCCCGCGCGATCTGGCGGATCGTGTCGCGGAAGTCGAGGTGCTCGCGCGGAATCGTATAAAGCTCGGCGAGCGCGGACATGCTTTGCATGCTACGCCAGAGTGCCCGGCGCCCGGCGGCTAAAGCCACCGGGCGTACCGTGCAGATCTCTCTTCGCTCCCGTGTCTGGCAGGTTACGCGCTACAGACCAGCCGGATGGCGCACGACATAGTCGCCCCCGTCGGCGAGGTTGCCGAGCGGGTTACTGCGCCACCGCGGTCCCGTCCCGGCGGGGATGTTCGGCCCGCCGTAGTCGGCCGTGTCGAACGCCCTTCCGCCGATCACGATGAAGGCATGGCTGGGGTCGGTGTAGATGGTGACCCACTTGCCAGGCCCAGGGAGGCCGTAGGACTCGAACCCGGTGGAATCCTCGGACTGGGAGAGCAGGCCCGCGGCGTGGAGCACGAAGCTGACCGACCCGGAGCAGTCATAGCAGCTCGAGTTCCATGTGCCGTGACCGCCACCCACGCAGTAGGACGTGTCGAGGATCGAGTTGGCGCCCGAGACCATCGTCTGCACCAGGGCCGGCGCGCCGGCCGGTGCGGTCGCGGTTCCGTCCGCATTGATGCGCGTCGTGCCCGTCGGGACGTCGCTCTCCTGAGCGCTGATCGCGGCCTTGAGCGCTGCGTCGAACGACGGCCCGGCCACGTCGTTGGCGGGCGCGATCTGGTGAGCCAGCTTGAACGCAGCCACGCTGCTGCCGGTATCGGGCCCGAAGGCGCCGTCGACCGACGTCGGATAGCCGGCGATCGTCAGATAGCCCTGCAGCACTGTCACGTCGTTGCCGTGAAGCCCCGGCCGGAGGATTCGGCCGCCCAGCTGGTTGATCGTGCTGGGCCTAGTCAGCGTGCCCGCCGTCCTGACGGTGGCCTGCATGGCGGCGCCACCGGAGGCGGGCTGGGTGATCGTCGCGGCGGCGGCGGACGTGACGCCGATGGCCGCCGAGGCCATTAGTACCGACGTAGTTGCCTTAAAGGCAATCCGTCGAAAGTCCAAATACGACAAGCACAACCCCTTCTCTTTCTGCGCCTACGGGGTTAGCTGTCGGGCTCGCGCTGAAAGAGTGCGCTACGCCGGGAGATCCGGCGATTCGCCCCCCGGAGCCTTGCGGCTCCACTGGGTTCCCCGCTCCCCGGCGCCGTGGCGACAGGGACTCGGCTGGGCTTCTATGTCGGCGCGCAGCCTATACCAAGCGCCCGACAAATGTCACAGGACCGTTATCGGCCTCGTTTCGCCGGCGGATTAGCGAGACCTCCAGATGACCGAAAAATTGCATCCGCCGGCGCTTGACGCAGTCCTACCCTAACGGTTACTCTTCTGCTACCTAACCGTTAGGCTCGAGCAACAAAATCTCCTGGAAAATCCGCAAAACTCCGTGCCCGAACCAGTCGCACTGCCCGATCGGGGGCCGCTCCAGGGCTATCAGCTCCGCGTCGTCCGCGAGGTCCTGCTCGCGCTCCTGGCCGGCGAGGCCTCGCACGGCTATCAGTTACGCGCGCGTCTGACCCTGGCGCTCGGCCCCCTCGCCGGCGCGCTCAACGACGGTCAGGTCTACGTCACGCTGAACCGGCTGGAGAAGGCCGGGCTGCTCACCGCCAGGCGAGTGGGCCAGACCGACCGCCCCGACCGCAAGGTCTACGAGCTCACGCCCGACGGCCGCGAGCGGGTCGACGCGTGGCTGCGTGACACCAGCTGGCCCAAGCCCGCCCCGGCGGAGTTTCATCTGAAGCTGGTAGCTGCCGCCGCGGCCGGCCTGGCCGACCCGGTCGTGATCGTCGACCGCCAGCGGCGAGAGCTGCTGGTCGGGCTGGCTCAGGCCCAGCGCGCGGCGCTGGCCGAGCCCGAGCGGTCGGTGGCGGGCCTGCTGCTCGAGGGCGTGGTGCTGCGACTGCAAGCCGACCTGCGCTGGCTCGAGGCCTGCGCCCGGTACTGGAACTCGGTGAAGGAACGGTGATGCACGCGAACTCGTCCGTCCTGTCGGCCCAAAGCCTGCGCAAGGAATACGGAAAGGGCGCCGCACTGGTCCGAGCGGTCGACGACGTGAGCCTCGACGTCGCCCAGGGCGAGTCCGTGGCCATCGTCGGCCCCAGCGGCTGCGGCAAGTCCACCCTGCTGTACCTGCTCGGCGGGCTCGAGCGGCCGAGCGCCGGGACCCTCACGCTGGAGGGTCGGCAGCTCGAGCAGCTGCCCGAGACCGGCCTGGCCCGTCTGCGCCGGCACGCCATCGGCTTCGTATTCCAGGCCTTCCACCTAGTCGACGAACTTACCGCACTCGAGAACATCGAGCTGCCGGCGCTGCTCGCCGGCTCCACACCGCGGGCGGCGCGCGAGCGGGCTCGTGAGCTGCTTGATCAGGTCGGGCTCGAGGATCGCGCCGAGCACCTCCCCTCCGCCCTGTCGGGCGGACAGCGTCAGCGGGTGGCGATCGCGCGTGCGCTCGCCAACTCCCCGCTCGTGGTGCTCGCCGACGAGCCGACCGGGAACCTCGACAGCGCGGCGACAACCGACGTGCTGCGCCTGTTCGAGCAGCTCCACGCCGGCGGCCAGACCCTGGTCGTGGTCACTCACGACGAGAGGATCGCCGCGACCGCCGACCGGGTGATAACCATGCGCGACGGGCGGTTCGTGAGCGAGACCAAACTGGCCGGCGGGACCGCGCGGGGACTCACGGAGCTGGCCGGACTGGAGGGTTGACGCCGTGGGCCGGCTGTTGCTCCTGGCCCGCCTGGTACTCGGCGACATCAAGCGCCGACGGTTTCAGTCGGGGCTGCTGCTGGCGATGATCGCGGCCACGACGGCCACGTTGACGCTCGCCCTCGCGCTCCACGGACTGGACAACGACCCATTCGCGCGCACGCGCGCCCACCCCGGCGCCAGCTTGCTCGGCAGCGCGGGCTCCCCTGCCCTCACGCCCACCACGGTGGCTCTCGCGGCCGGCCTGGCAATGGCGATCGCCATCTCAGCCACGATCGCGCCCGCGCTGCGCGGAGCGCGGACGAGCACGATCCGGGCGCTCAACGACGCGGCTCGGCCGCCGCAGCGCCGGCCTCGCCTGATCGCGCTCTCCTCGCGGCTGGGCGGAGCCGGCCTCTTGGCAGTCAGGCTGATCGCGCGGCGCCCGCGCCGAACCATGCTCAGCATCGTCAGCGTGACGATCGCCGTGGCCACGGTCATCGCGACCCTGATCGAACGACACGCACCGGTGCTCGGCATGCGCGTGGCGGGCAACGTCCTGGCCGCCTCCAGGCAGGCCAGCCTCGATCACGTCGGCGACGTGCTGAGCGCCATCCTGCTCATCGTCGCGGTCATCAACCTGGTGTTCGCCACCTGGGCCACCGTGCTCGACGCCCAGTGTCCCACCGCCCTGGCCCGTGCCCTCGGCGCCACCCCCAATCAGGTCACGACCGGCCTCGCCGGCGCCCAGGTCGCGCCGGCGCTGATCGCCGTCGTCCCAGCGACGCTGGTCGCGGTGGCGGCACTCACCGCTATCCCGTCCCGGATCGGGGCCCAGCGGCCGGTGGCCGAGGTCCTGCGGTCGGAGTGACGACGGCGCCCTTGGGACGGCTGCTGCTCATCTGGCGACTCGTAATCGGCGACATCAAGCGCCGCCGGGTGCAATCCGCACTGCTCTTGCTGATGATCGTCACGACGACGACCACGCTCACCCTCGGGCTCGCGCTTCACAAGGTCACCGACAGCCCGTTCGCCCGCACCCGCGCCGCGACCCGCGGGCCCGACATCGTCGCCCAGATCGCCCCGCCCCCCACCGCTTCCGGTAGCGCCGCCAGCCCGGGCGCCACCAGGCAGTTCGCGGCCCTCACGCGCGCCCGAGGCGTGGTCGGCACCTCGGGTCCTTACCCGGTGGCGCTGGCCCGGTTGACCGCGCCCGGGATCGACACCGAGGCCCAGGCCCAGGGCCGGGACCTCGCACCCGCGGCGATCGACCAGCCCAAGCTCACCGCCGGCAGCTGGGTCAGTCCCGGCGGCGCGGTGGTCGAGCGCGGCTTCGCGGACGCGCTTGGCCTGCACGTCGGCAGCGCGATCCATCTCAACGGCCGATCGTTTCGCGTCAGCGGCATCGCGGTCAGCACCGCGCAATGCTTCTACCCGGTGAGTACCCCGGGGGTGATCTGGGTGACTCGCGGGGAGGCCGAAGAGCTCGCCACCCCGCAGGAGCCCCTCGGGTACGTGCTGAACCTGAAGCTCGCCGACCCGAACTCCAGCCAGGCCTTCCTGAACGGGTCCGCCGCCACCGCCTTCGGCAACTCTGGCGCGAACGACAGCGTGTCGCTGCTGAACGACTGGGCGGGAATCGAGCAGAGCGACTTCAAGGTGATCTCGCTGGATCAGAAGGTGCTCCTGATCGCCTCGACGCTGCTCGCCATGCTCGCGATCGCCTCGATCGCGGTCGTGGTCGGCGGGCGGCTCGCCGAGCAGACCCGGCGAGTCGGGCTGCTCAAGGCGGTCGGGGGCACCCCCGCGCTGGTCGCGGCCGTCCTGTTGGCCGAGAACCTCCTGCTCGCACTCGCCGCCGCGGTCGTCGGAGTGGCGCTCGGACAGCTCGTCGCGCCGCTGCTCACCGACCCGGGGAGCGGTCTGCTCGGCAGCGCGCCCACGCCCGCGCTGAGCGGCGCATCGGTGCTCGAGGTAGCCCTGGTTGCGATCGCTGTGGCCACCGGCGCCACGGTGATCCCGGCCATCCGTGGCGCTCGCACCAGCACGATCAGGGCGCTCAACGACCCGGCCCACCCCCCGCGCCGGCGGCCGTGGCTGATCGCGGTTTCCGCCGGCCTGCCCGTGCCCCTGCTGTTCGCCGTGCGCCTCGTCGCCCGCCGGACCCGCCGTTCGGTGCTGACCGCGCTCAGCCTCGCCATCGCGGTGACGATGGCGACCGGCGCGCTCACGCTGCAGCACCAGGTCGACGTACGCAATCAGCAGCGTGGCGGTGCGGCGGCGCTCATCGGAAACGGCACGATCGGCGACCGGGTGACCCACCTGGTCTTCCTGCTCAGCGCGATCCTTGCCCTGCTCGCCGCGATCAACGCGATCTTCACCACCTGGGCGACCGTGATCGACGCGCAGAAGTCCACCGCCCTGGCCCGGGCGCTCGGCGCAACCCCGAGGCAGATCAGCGCCGGCCTGACTGCGGCCCAGCTGTTCCCCGGCCTCCTCGCGACATGCCTCGGGATCCCAGTCGGCCTCCTCCTCTACTACATCGCCGGGGGCCATGTCGCTCGGGTCGCTCCGCCTGTCCCGCTGTTGCTAGCCGTGATCCCCGCCACGCTGATCGCGGTCGCCGTCCTGACCGCGATCCCGGCGCGGATCGGAGCGCGCCGTCCCGTTGCCGAGGTCCTCCGCTCGGAGTAAGCGCGCCGGAGACCCGGACCGCGACCAAGATTGGCGCCGGGGTCGTAAGGGACCCGATTGACGACGCGCCCCGATCGCCTCCGGCCGGGCCGGGCCGTCGGTTTTGCGTGCCGCGGAATGCGCGCCGGGGCCAGCGCTAGCGTGGATCGTTGAGGTCGAGCACGGTTACCGGCGGCTCGATCTTGGACCCACCGCCGGTCGACACGATCGCGGTGCCGAGCGCGAAGAACTCGATCACGTGGCTGCCCCAGCCGTGGCTGCGCTCGGACAGCGACACCCCGACGATCCCCTCGGCCCCGAGCTCCTGCGCCTCGGTCTGCATCCGCTGCATCGCGAGCTCGCGCGCCTCGTACAGCGCCTGGGTGTAGTTCGGCAGCTCGACGTTGCGACCGGTCTGGGTGATCGTCCGCAGCGGCCCGCGCCGCCCCACGTGGAACACACAGCTGCCCATCACCATCCCCACCGGCCGGTGCCCGGTGCGCAGCAGCGTCCAGAACTCCTGTCCTGACAGATCGCTCTGGAACGGGCGGCCGTTCGGCGCCCGGTGCAACACCCCGTCGCGGTGCTTGACCGCGGTTCCGATCGCGATGAACTCGGCCATGTTCGGTCCCCAGTCATAGCGGCCGATGTCGAGGCGCACGCCGACGATCCCGTCCGCGCCCAGCTGGTCGGCCTCCTCCTCCATGCGCGTCATCGCGAGGTGCCGCGCGCTATACATGGCCTGCGAGAGCGTGTCCAGCTCGCGGCTCTTGGTCGGCCCGGCGATCTGGATCCCGATGTGGAAGATCGAACTGCCCGACCACCAGCCCGACCGGATCGAACCCGGCCTCGGTGATCAGCATGAACTCGTTGACCGTCAGGTCCGACGTGTAGAGACCCTCGCGGTTCTGCTCCAGCCGCGCGACCCCTGACTCCGGGATCCCCTCGAGCGACTTCGGTTCGTAATCGGTCATCGGACTGGACCCCTGATCGTCATCGACGTTTTGACCTCGGGCGCCGACGGCTGCGCGTCCGTCCCGCGGCGAATCGCCGTGCCCGCCGCATGCATCGTGATCACCCAGCCCTTGCGCTCGATGTCGCTCCGACCCGATACTCGGTAGGGGATCCCGAGACGACCAAGGCGCCAGCCACGCTGGCCGGTACCGGTGAGCGACGAAGCCACCGGGATCTTGTCCCGGTGCACGTGGTGTGAGAACTCGACGCCGACCGCGCCCGCCCCATGCGCGTCGGACACCTGGCCGAGCAGCCGAGCGCGGACCGTGTCGCGCGCGGCATGGAATCCCCGGCTCAGCTCCTCGAGCTCCTGGTTCTGTGCCACCCGCCGCCCGCGCCCGAGCCGGGTGGCCCGGTCGGGCGAGGCGAACACCACGACCGTCGTGGCCAGCAAGCCGGCCGGTTCGTGCCCGACGCTGCGCAGACGCCAGTAATCCTGGACCGAGACGTCGGTCAGGATCGGCCACGTCGCCCCGCTCGAGCCCGGAAGCCGGATCGCCGTGCCAGTGACCACGTACTCGATCGTCCCCTTGCCCAGATCGTGGTCTGATCGGGTCAGATGGACACCGACGACGGCATCGGCCCCGACCTGGAGCGCCTCCTCGCTCAACCGGGCGAGGGCGCGGCGGCGCGCGAGGTTCCAGGCGTCGGTGAGCACATCGAGCTGGCACACCACCGTCGTGTGCCACCGGTAGGCGCGGACCTGCAACATGCGAGGGCTCGGTGTAGCGGTTGCCCAGCGCGTACCCGCTCGGCGTGGGTCCGAACGCGCGTGCATAACGTCCGCTCGGAGCGCTCACGCTCGCATCCCCGGGGTCGAGCGCCGGCAGGTACTGCCAGCCGGTCCTGACGACGCTGGCACCCATCACCTGGGCCAACGGCTGCGGCCCCATCCGCCTCAGCAAAGCGAACTCGTCGACGGACAGGCCGCTTGTGAACAGCGATCCGTCTTGGCCGAGCGCCTTCAGCCGCGCCTCCGCGCCGCTTGGGATCCCGCCGCCCTCGATCCGCGCGAGCTCTTCCGACTGCTCCGCTTCATCCTGCCCGCCGCGGCGCGCAAAGAAGCCCATCTCGCCCGTGAGCCTATAACCTCAGAGCGTGGGCGACTACACCCCAAAGCAGGTGGCCGAGTTTCTCGCCCAAGGCGAAATCCAGCTGATCGACGTGCGCCAGCCCGAGGAGCACGAAGCGGGCCGGATCGCCGGCGACCGGTTCATCGAGCTGGCCCAGCTGAGCGCCCTCCTCGACACCATCGACCGCGGCCGGCCGGTCGTCTTCTACTGCCGCAGCGGCAGCCGCTCGGCGATGGCCACCGAGGCCTTCCGGGGCGCCGGCTTCGATGCGCACAACATGGTCGGCGGCCTGCTCGACTGGGACGCGGCGGGGCTGCCGCTCGACCCGCCCGGCGGCTACGTCGCCTGAACGCGCGCTAGAGCGCCGTCCCTACGACTTCCACTTGATCGAGCAACCGACCGGCTTGGTCTCCGGCCGCTGGAGAATCGACCCGTCCAGGATCGCGTCGAGCGCGTCGCGCAACCATTCGGCCTGCTCCTGTGGCTTGTCGTAGTCGGCGTCGGGCGCGCCGCGATACCGCAGCCGGCCCTCGGCATCGAGCACGAACACGTCCGGGGTCACCTTGGCGCCGTACTCGCGGGCGACCTCCTGGGTGTCGTCGCGCAGATACGGGATCGTCCACTGCTCGCGCTCAACCCGGTCCTTCATCGCCTGGAACGAGTCGCGCGGGTAGCGCTCGGAGTCGTTGGAGTTGATGGCCAGGACGCGCACGCCGCGAGCCGCGTAATCGTCGGCCACCTGCGCGATCCGGTCCTGCCAGGCGAGCGCGTACGGGCAGTGGTTGCACGTGAACACCAGCACGGTCGCCGGCGCGCCGTCGTACTTGGCCACCGACCACCTGCGCCCCTGGGTGTCGTCGAGCGCGAAGTCGGGCGCCATCTGGCCAATCGAAACACTCATCGCGTCACCTCCGCGCGCTCGGCCGCTGCTCGCAGCGCCTCGCGCAGGTCGTCGGGGTCGGGAAGCGGGCTGATCCGGCCGTCGCGCCGGCGATACACCCGGCAGCTGAGTCCAATCGGCTCATCGCCGGCGGCCGGCACGAGGTCGACGCCGTCGATCAGGATCGTGGGCGAGCCGACGAAGCTGGTCTCCTCGGCATCCTGGTCGGTCCGGATCTCGCGCATCTGCACCTCGACCCCGCCCAGGTCGAGCTCGGTCAGCGCCGCTCGCACGGCCTCGAGAGCCCGCTCGGTCGACGGGCAGCCCTCCCACCACAGCAGTTCCACGTTCACGTATCGAGCGTAGCGAGCGACCTGGCCCGGCCCCGGCCCGTGCTCCCGCGACCTGCAAAAGCGCTCACCGCACGCGGCGCCCGCTGACCCGCGCGCGTTTCTACAGCTGGGGCGTGCAGAAATGCGAGCCGCGTCCAAGGTCGCGGCACCATGTGCACTTATTCAGGTCGTGATCCGCGCCGCCTGGAGCGCGCCGCGCGACTCAGCCCACGGTCCAGCTGTCGGCGCCGAGCAGCAGGTCGGCCAGCTCGACCTCGGTGGCCGGCTCAGTGCGCACGGCGCCGCCGCGCCCGTAGACGTGGCGCTGCACGTCGCGGAAGATTCCGATCGGCGTCGGCACGGTCGGGTTGTCGGCCAACCGCGCGAGCGAGAACGCGAGGCCCGGGTCCATGCGGGTCGGGTCGTGGACGATCAGCGCGTCCTCGCCCACGTCGGCGACGTCCACGATCGCGAGGCCGCCGTCGGGTCCCCTTGAGACGCCGCGCTCGTTCTCGACCCCGAAGCGGACCGGCTGTCCGGCGACGAGCCGGATCTGGTTGGCGTCCTTGGTCTCCTTCTCGGTCAGCGCCGAGAACGCGCCGTCGTTGAACACCGGGCAGTTCTGGTAGATCTCGACGAGCGCCGCGCCCTCGTGCACCGCCGCGGCGCGCAGCACCTCGGTCAGATGGCGCTTGTCGCGGTCGATCGTGCGGGCCACGAACGAGGCTTCCGCGCCCAGCGCCAAGGACACCGGGTTGAACGGATGATCGGCCACCCCGAACGGGGTCGACTTGGTGACCTTGCCGACCTCGGAGGTCGGCGAGGCCTGGCCTTTGGTGAGGCCGTAAATCTGGTTGTTGAACAGCAGGATCTTGATCGGGACGTTGCGGCGCAGCGCGTGGATCAGATGGTTGCCGCCGATCGACAGCGAGTCGCCGTCGCCGGTCACGATCCAGATCGAAAGGTCCTCGCGCGTGGACGCCAGCCCGGTAGCGAGCGCGGGCGCGCGGCCATGAATGCCGTGCATCCCGTAGGTATTCATGTAGTAGGCAAACCGGCCGGCGCAGCCGATCCCGGTGATGAACACGATCTTCTCGGGCGGGATCCCCAACTCGGGCATGAACTGCTGCACCGCCGCCAGCACCGCGTAATCGCCGCACCCCGGGCACCAGCGCGTCTCCTGATCGGACTGGAAGTCCGCCTTGGTCAGCTCGGGACCGGCTCCATGACCGTTGGTGACGACTGCGCTCATTGCCGGGCCGCTATCTCTTCCTCGACCTCAGAGGCGAACAGCGGCTGCCCCTGCACCTTGCAGAACGACTCGACGTCGACCAGGTACTTCGCCCGCAACATCAACGCGAGCTGCCCACTGTTCAGCTCCGGCACCAGCACCCGGTCAAACGAGCGGAGCACATCGCCGGTGTTGGGTGGGAACGGATTGAGGTAACGCAGATGGGCCGAGGCGGCCTTGTGGCCCGCCTCGCGCGCCCGGCGCACGCCGGCGCGGATCGCGCCCTCGCTGGACCCCCACCCGAGTACCAACAGAGTGGCTCCGGGCTCTGAATCGACCGTCAGCGGCGGGATCTCGGAGGCGATCCCATCCACCTTGGCCTGACGCAGCTCGGTCATCCGCTCGTGGTTGGCGGCGTCATAGGAGATGTTCCCGGTCAGATCAGCCTTCTCCAGGCCGCCGATCCGGTGCGCCAGACCCGGCGTCCCCGGTACCGCCCACGGCCGCGCGAGATGCTCGTCGCGGGCGTAGGGCAGGAACTCCTCACCCTCCCGCGCCACGGCAAAGGCCGGATCGATCGTCGGCAAATCGTTCACCACCGGCACCTTCCACGGCTCCGACGAGGAGGCCAGGAAGGTGTCGGACAGAAGGATCACTGGGGTCCGGTAGCGCACGGCGATCCGGGCCGCCTCGAACGCCGCATCGAAGCACCCGCCGCACGTGCTCGGCGCGATCACCGGCAGCGGCGACTCCCCGTGGCGACCGAAGATCGCCATCAGCAGATCCGATTGTTCGGTCTTGGTCGGCATCCCGGTCGACGGGCCCGCCCGCTGCACATCGACCACGATCAGCGGCAGCTCGAGCATCACCGCCAGCCCGATCGTCTCCGCCTTCAAGTCCATGCCGGGCCCGCTGGTCGCGGTCACCCCGAGCCGGCCGCCGAAGGCCGCCCCGAGCGCCATCCCGGCCGCCGCGATCTCGTCCTCAGCCTGAATCGTGGTCACGCCCAGCTCGGCGTGGCGCGACAGCTCGTGCAGCAGCTCCGAGGCCGGCGTGATCGGGTAGCTCGCCAGCAGCAACGGCAGGCCGCTGCGCACCGAAGCCGCGATCAGTCCGAGCGACAGCGCGGTCGTCCCGTTCACGTTGCGATACGTGCCCGGCGGGACGTCGGTGGCCGGCTTGACCTTGTACTGCACGTCGAGCAGCTCGGTCGTCTCGCCAAACGACCAACCCGCATTGAACGCAGCCAGGTTCGCCTGAAGCACCGCTGGGCGCTTGGCGAACTTCTGCTCGATCCACCGCTTGGTCCCGTCGACCGGGCGCCCGTACAGCCACGACAGCACGCCGAGCGCGAACAGGTTCTTCGCCCGGCCGGCGTCACGCGTGGAGGCGTCCTCGACCCCCTCGACCGCCGCCACGGTCAAAGACGTCATCGGGATCCGATGCACCCGGAAGGCGCTCAGCGAACCATCCTCGAGCGGGTTGGACGCATAACCCGCCTTCTCGAGGTTGCGCTTGCTGAACGCGTCCTCGTTGACGATCAGCGTCGCCCCGCGATCCACCTCAGCGAGGTTCGCCTTCAACGCGGCCGGGTTCATCGCCACCAGCACGTTCGGCTTGTCCCCGGGCGTCAGGATGTCCCGTGAGGCAAAGTGGATCTGGAACGCGGACACGCCGGCAAGCGTGCCGGCGGGGGCGCGGATCTCGGCCGGAAAGTTCGGCAGCGTCGCCAGGTCGTTGCCCAGCATCGCGGTCGCATCCGTGAACCGGCTTCCCGCCAGCTGCATTCCGTCCCCGGAATCCCCCGCGAAGCGAATTACAACCCGCTCGCGCTCCTCGACCGTCTTATTCATAGCGTGCGCACCAGATCCGCCTACTAATAGTACGCGCGAGCGGTGACGAAGTTTCGCGGTCGCCGCCCCTTCCGGTCATCGAGCACCCATTTGGGGGGCGGGGCCGCCTTCGGCGGCATCCATGGGACGGTGGGGGTGGGTGGGCGGGATCCAAATCCCCGTCCGGACAGGAGTCGCTGAACTGCGATCCGGTCCGGATGGGCGCTCTCCGGCCTCGCGGCTACGGCGCGCTCGGCATCCTTGCCGCGCGCCTAACGCGCCTGCCGCGACATCGTCAGGAGGATGCCGGGCGAAGCGAGGCCTTGTGTCAGACCTTAATGACGTTGATGGCCTTCGGGCCCTTGGGGGAGGGCTCCTCCTCGTAGGAGACCTTGAGTCCCTCCGAGAGCGAGCGGTAGCCGTCGGCGGTGATGCTCGAGTGGTGAACGAACAGGTCCCGCCCCCCGTCATCCGGCGTGATGAAGCCGAAGCCCTTCTCGTCGCTGAACCATTTGACTGTGCCAGTTGGCATTGTGGAGTGTTCCTCCGTGGCTAGAAAGTGCTGCTACCGCGGAGGATGTGCCGCCCGGAGCCTGCACCTGCTTGCACCGCCCCGTCTTAGGGCGGCCTTACAACCTGGGAAGGTACCGCACATGGATGATCCAATGCCACTCCGACGCGGCCTTGCGCTGCCTCTGCGCGAGGTTGTGGTGCGGACCTCCCGATCATCCGGACCCGGTGGTCAGCATGCGAACGTCACCGCCTCGCGAGTGGAGGCCATCTTCGACGTCGAGGCGTCCGAAACGCTCACCGACACACAGAAGCGCCGGGTCATATCGCGCCTGGGACCGCGCGTGACCGCGGTGGCGCAGGACGCCCGCAGCCAGGCCCGCAATCGCGAGCTCGCGCTCGAGCGCCTGCAGCGCCGCCTGACCGATGCACTCACCCCCGAGCGCCCTCGCCACGCCACCCGCCCGACGGCCTCATCGGTCGAGCGGCGCCTGGACGAAAAGCGCCGACAGTCGAGCCGCAAGCGGCGCCGTCAGCCGCCGACGCCAGACGACACCTAACGCCCTTTCGCAGCCACCTCTCCTGGTCCGCCCGATTGGAGTCAAACCACCCTAAAAGATGGGTAGGTTTTCCCGGTTCCGGGGAAGCCTTACTACACACGTGCGAGAGGTTTGTAGTTTCAGGATTCGCTGGATCACGGCGGTGGCTTTGCTACTGGCCGTCCTCGCGGTGCCAAGCGGCGCCGCCGCTGCGGTAACTCTGACGTCCGGGCTCGTCCCGGGCGCCCCGTCCGTTCCCGCGTCCTCGCCACCCGCTGTCAGTCCCGTCGGCTCGGTTTCGACGGCCGTGTCTTCTGTGTCGGCAACGGGCTCAACTGCCGCGTCGGCGGCGAACGTGGTCAAGACCGCCACGACACCCGCTCAGCCCGCAACCGCCGCGACGAAGCCCGCGACCGCCGCCCTCGACACGGTCGCGACAGCAACTAAGCCGACCGTCGCGACCACCGCCACCAAGCCCGTCGCCACCGCCGTCAACACGGTCACGGCGACCACCAAGCCGGCGATCACGAGCGCCGCGACGAAACCGGCGGCGACCGTGACCGCCGTCGTCAAGACCGCCACCGGCACCATCGGGACCGCAAGCCAGTCCGCAGCGCCCGCTCTCGCCCCCGCCACGCACGTCGTCTCGACACTGACCGCCCCCGCGAGCCACGTGATCTCGACACTGACGGCGCCCGTCGCGCAGGTGGTGTCGAGCACAGCTCCAATCGTGACGACCCCGGTCGGCCACGTAGCAGCCGTCGTGACGACCGCCGCGGCGCCGCTGACCAACGCGGGCACCACGGCCACCCGGACGCTCGCTCCCGTCACGACCCTGGTCACGACCGCGACTCGGACGCTCGCCCCCGTCACCGCTCCAGTCACGACCCTGGTCACGACCGCGACTCGGACGCTCGCCCCCGTCACCGCTCCCGTGACCAACCTGGTCACGACCACCACCCGAACCCTCACTCCCATCACCGCCCCCCTGACCAACATCGTCGCCACCGCGACCCGGACCCTCGCTCCCCTGACTCGCGTCGTCGCAACGGCGCCCTCGCGCCCGGCGCAGGCGCAACCGAATCAGCCGAGCACACAGCCGGGCACGCACCGCCATGGCGCGGCGGCGACGATTCCTTCACGTCCCCCGACGAGCGGCGGACGGCAACCCGCGCCCGTGGCGCGAACGACACCGGCGGCGCCGCGCGCGATCCTCGCATCGAGCGCGGCAGCTCCCGGTTCAACCGCGCCCGTCGCCGCTCCCGGGACAACTCGGTCCGCCCGTCCCGGGAGCGCGGTGCCTGCGGGCATCTCATCCAGTTCGGCCCCGGCCACGAATAGGCTCGAGATCTCGCGGGCGGCTTTCCCCGGGCTCACCGGGAGCAGCGATGCAGCACGTTGGCCGGCGATCGCTCTCGGGAGCGGGCCGGCACGGACCCAAAGCCCGCTCAGCGGCCCCGGAGGACGGGCCCGCGTGGATGCCCGAGTCGCCGCCGTAAAGCCGCTCGTCGCTCCCGCCGCCCCCTTCACGCCGCTTCCGTCGGTGCCCCTGGTGGCCGGAGGCGCAAGCGGTGGCTCTGGATTCTTCTTCGTCTTTGTTGCGGCACTGCTGGCGCTGGCCGGCCTGCTCGTCCCACGCGTGGTCGGCACGGTGCGGACGACCACCGACGGGCCCCCGCCGCAGCCATTTCTCTGGTTGCTAGAGCGACCTGGCTGAGACCCGAGTCGGTCTTCCAGGTTCCTGCACGCGGGCTCTCTGAGCCCGGCTGCATCGTCTAGCAACTAAAGAGGAGAACAGACTCGTGTCACGCTCATCGCGGGCGTGGGCGAAGGGCTGTGAGCTGGTCGGCGCCGCGGTCCGCGGTGTCCGGAGGCTCGGCAAACGCGAGGCGCGGGAGAGCCTCGAAGCCGAGCTGCTGGTTCGCACTCGTTCTTCGCTCGCGACCCTGACCTGGGTGGCGACGGCAGTGATGTTGATGCTGGCTTGGAGCCCGGCGCTTGCGCTGAGCAAGTCCGCCAGCCGGAGTGGCAGGGCTCCGGCGGCGCGGGCTACGCAAGCCACATCACACACCCGCGTCACCCGGACGGAGCGCAGTTCAGACCCGCCGCACTCCGGCGGGACAAGTACCCGCAGACCTACCGGCGCGGAAGTGCTCGCGTTTGGTAGCGGCTACGCCAGCGCCCACGGCTCCCGGACCGTCCGGGCGCTGCAGCGACGCTTGGCCGGCTTGGGCTACTCGCCCGGGCCAACCGACGGGCGCTACGGCCCGTTGACCGAAGCAGCCGTGATCCGTTTCCAGGCCACCCATGGTCTGGTGACCGACGGGATCGACGGGCCATCGACGATGGCAGCTCTGGCCTCGGCCAGGTTGTTCCTATATCCGGGCGCCGGCTACGTGCCCGGTGGATCGAGCTCAGTACGGGCGTTGCAGCGTCAGCTGGCCGGCGCCGGCTTTCCGCCGGGGCCGATCGACGGGCGCTACGGCCCGCTGACCGAGCGAGCGGTGTCTCGGCTCCAGACCGCCCGCGGTCTGCACGTCGACGGAATTGCCGGGCCACAAACGTTGGGCGAGCTGCAACGTGGGACGCGACCGCAGGTCCACCAGCGGCCACATCCACGGACGGCGCCGCGTCGAATCCACCGCCGCCCGCGTCCGTCGCGGGCGAGCACCAAACCCGCATCTCCGCCAAGGACCGGCTCGGCCTCCAAGACCGCGTCGGCGCCCAAGACCGCGTCGGCGCCCAAGCCCGAACACCACCCAGGACCGGCGTCCGGCCCTTCGACCATCCCGTGGCTGCTCGTCATCGCCTGCCTGATCCTGGCGGCGATGGCGGGACTGCTGTGGCATCGGCGCCGTCGCCGGGAAAGTCAACCGCCGGGACCAACCGCTATCCCGGTCAGCCAACCGCCCTCCGAACCCAGGGAGCTGGTGCCGCCCCCAATCCCAGTCGAGGCCCAAGAGGT
The DNA here is from genome assembly GCA_963757235.1 of uncultured Solirubrobacterales bacterium. Classification (GTDB taxonomy): domain Bacteria; phylum Actinomycetota; class Thermoleophilia; order Solirubrobacterales; family Solirubrobacteraceae; genus Palsa-465. The sequence goes on from CAVWRC010000017.1 coordinate 143,301, forward strand.
GGTGCCGCAAGACCAGGACGCCTGGGGGTTTCCCCACCCTGGGGCCGCCGCGCTCAGATTCGGTCGCCTGCTCGTCGAGGCGGGCAATCTCGCCCGTGCCGAGGATGCGCTCCGTCGGGCTGAGGCGTGCGGCCATCCCATGGCCGCGTTTGAACTCGGTGCGCTGCTGCTCGAAGCGGGCGACGTGGCTGGCGCCGAGGATGCGTTCGGTCGCGCCGACCAGCGGGGCGACCCGGGCGCCGCGTGCAACCTCGGGGTTCTCCTGGAGCAGCGAGGTGACCCGACCGGGGCCAAGCTCGCATACCAGCGGGCGGACGCACGCGGTCATGCCGTCGGTGCCTGGAACCTGGGCTCCCTCCTCGAGCAGGAGGGCGACCGCGCCGGTGCCCGAGCCGCCTACGAGCGAGCCGCCGACCGGGGTGAGCCGCCTGCGGCGAACGACCTCGGCGTGCTGCTCGAGCGGGACGGCGACCGGCTCGGCGCCGAAGCGGCGTACCGGCACGCCGCTGAGGCGGGACATGCCGGTGCGGCGTTCAACCTCGGTGCGCTGCTGCTGGAAGCAGGGGACGTGGCCGCCGCCGAAGAAGCGTTCGGCCTAGCCGACAAGCGTGGTCACCCCGACGCGGCATGCAACCTCGGGGTCCTGCTCGAACAGCGAGGTGACCTCGCCGGCGCGAAGCTGGCTTACCAGCGGGCCGACGAGCGCGGTCATGCCGTCGGCGCCTGGAACCTGGGCTCGCTGCTGGAGCAGCAAAGCGACCGAGCGGGTGCCAAGGCCGCCTACGAGCGAGCCGACCAGCGGGGCTATGCGGCTGGGGCCTGCAACCTCGGCCTCCTGCTCGAACAGGAGGGCGACCGTGCGGGGGCGCTCCGCTACTTCGAGCGGGCCGGTGAGCTCGGTCCGCCGGAGGTCGCCGAGTTGGCTTACGCCGCACTGCGGGAGCTCCGCACCGATGACGGCGACGAAGGGTGACCCCAACCTGACCCCATCTCCCACGACTAACACGAGTCACCAAGCCTGGTAGGGCAACCGCCAGGGCCAAGGGGGCCGAGCCCGATCGGAGGGGCGGCACGGACGCCGCCCCCCATCGGCCCCGACGACACGCCGGAACACGAAGGCACCGCGCCGCCGAAACACGCGGAGCGCCGCACCCCGGGCGAGACTAGCCTTGCCGGATGCGCTGGCTCGTCGATGGGATGAACGTGATCGGCACGCGTCCGGACGGCTGGTGGAAGGACCGCGACGCGGCGATGCTCCGCCTGGTCGACCTGCTCGAGCGGTGGGCTGCCGACAGCGGCGACGAAGTCACGGTGGTATTCGAGCGCCCCCCGCGCCCCCCGATCCGCTCGACGGTAATCGAGGTCGCGCACGCGCCCAGGCCAAAGCCCAACTCCGCCGATGATGAGATCGTGCGGCGCTTGCGGGCCGAACCCGACCCCGCGGCGGTGCGGGTCGTGACCTCGGACCGCTGGCTGGCCGACCGCGCTTGGGCGGCCGGCGCGAGCGTCGAGGGAGCCGACTCGTTCCGGACCCGGATCGAGTGAGCCTGGCCGGGGCGAACTCTTAGCTCAGTCTCATCAGAAAGCCCGCCGCCCTTGCCACAATCAACGGATGGCCGAGCAGCCAAGCCGGCGCGACTCAATACCCGGACTGCGGCGGGGTAGTCCGACGCGGCCCGGCGGGGTGCCGCCACAGCCGCAGCCCGGTTGGCGGGTGACGCCGGCCCCCGACGGCCGGGGGCAGCCGCCCACCAAGCCGAAAGGCGGCCCGACCCCGCGGTGGCCGCTGCTGATCGTCCTGATCCTGGCGCTTCTGGCGCTGAACTTCTGGGTCTCCTCGCAGGTTCTTCAGCCAAACGCGCGGGTCTCGATCCCGTACACCCCGACCTTCCTCTCCCAGGTCGAATCGGGCAACGTCAGCTCGATCTCCGCCACCGGCGCGTCGATCGAGGGCACGTTCAAGAAAGCCGTCAAGTACCCGGCCGACAGCGCGACCGCGCCGACCACCGTCTACTTCTCGACCCAGATCCCTTCTTTCGCGCCGAACAATGAGCTGTTCGCGCTCGTCCAGAAGTACAACATCACCACCACGGCACACTCCCCCAACGCGGGTCCATCGTTCCTGACAAGCCTGATCTTCGGCTTCGGACCGACGCTGTTGTTCCTGCTGCTGCTCGTTTGGATCTTCCGGCGAGCCGCCGCGGCCGGTGGCGGCGCCGGCGGGCTGATGTCATTCGGGCGCTCGCGCGCGCGTCGAGTCGAGGCCGCCGATCAGCGCGTCACGTTCAACGACGTGGCCGGGATCGACGAGGCCAAGGAAGAGCTGACCGAGATCGTCGACTTCCTCAAGAACCCCGACAAGTACATCCGCCTCGGCGGGCGCATTCCGCGTGGTGTCCTTCTCAGCGGACAGCCGGGCACGGGCAAGACGCTGCTCGCCCGGGCGGTCGCCGGCGAGGCAAGCGTTCCGTTCTTCCAGATGTCCGCGTCGGAGTTCGTCGAGATGATCGTCGGAGTGGGTGCCTCACGGGTCCGCGACCTGTTCGCGCAGGCTAAGGCGGCGGCACCGGCCATCATCTTCATCGACGAGCTCGACGCGATCGGCCGCTCGCGCTCGGCTGGCGGGGCCAACATCTCCGGCGGCCACGACGAACGCGAGCAGACGCTCAATCAGATCCTCACCGAGATGGACGGCTTCGACCCGCGCATCGGGGTGATCGTGCTCGGCGCGACCAACCGCCCGGAGATCCTCGATCCGGCGTTGCTGCGCCCGGGCCGCTTCGATCGCCGGGTCGTCGTCTCACCTCCGGATCGCGCCGGGCGTGAGGCGATCCTCCGCGTGCACACCCGGGGCGTCCCGCTCGACGACGAGGTCGACCTGGGCGGCATCGCTTCCTCAACCCCGGGCATGGTCGGCGCCGACCTCGAGAACCTGGTCAACGAGGCCGCGCTGCTCGCCGCCCGGCGTGAACACGAGAAGGTGAACCGGCAGGACCTGACCGACGCGCTCGAGCGGATCGTGCTCGGCGCCGAGCGCAAGGTGATGATCTCCGAGGACGACCGCCGGCGCACCGCCTACCACGAGGCCGGTCATGCCATCGTCGGAATGCTGACGCCCGGCGCCGATCCGGTGCGCAAGGTGTCAATCATCCCGCGCGGGCAGTCGCTGGGGGTGACTTTCTCCGCCCCCGACGCCGACCGGTTCAACTTCGAACAGCAGCATCTGATCGCGCAGATAAAGGTCGCGCTGGGCGGGCGGAGTGCCGAGGAGATCGTGTTCTCGGACATCACAACCGGCGCCGAGTCAGACATCCAGCAGCTGACGCGGATCGCGCGCGGGATGGTCGGGCGGTGGGGCATGAGCCGGGCGATCGGCCCGATCGCGGTGATCCCCCAGGACGGCATGAGCCTCCTCCTCCCGGGAGTGTCAGAGACCTCCGAGGCGACCCAGCGGCTGGTCGACGAAGAGGTCAGACGGATCGTCGAGACGGCGCACGGCGAGGTCAGCTCGCTGATCCGCGAGCACCGCTCGAACCTCGACGCGCTCGTGGCCGCGCTGCTCGAGCATGAGACCCTCGACGAGGCCGACGCCTACGCCGCGGCCGGATTTATCAGTCGCCGAGACGGGTCAACCGAGCCAGTGCCTCGTGGCACTCCACCACTCGGCGCTTGACCGGATCGCTGTCGGGCCGGTCGTGCACCAGGTCCCAGGTGCGGTCCGCGATCTCGCGGGCGGAGTCGGCCGTGGCGCTCTGCCACAGCCGATCGACGAGCTGGATCTCGAAGCTCGCGATCTGGTCGGCGGGATCGCCGGGCGCCATGCGGGGAAGTGGTTCGGCGATCGTCTCACGCCACATCGCGGTGGCGACCAGCAGTCGATTTCGCAGCGTGATCTGATCGATCGGCATTCGTCGCCGCCAGCGTAACGGATCGGCGTGGCGGTCTCAGATGTTGGGAAGCTGCTGCGTGGCGCTGAGCGCGGGCGCGAACAGATCTCCTTGTTCATCCACCCGCGCGAGCACCTCGTCGTAGGCGAAGGTCAGGAGCGCCTCGTCGCCGCGGTCGTGGCACGCGGCCACCTCCTCCCAGCTGACCGGCGTGGAAACGGTTGGTCGCTCGCGCGCGCGTAGCGAGTACACGTTCACCGTCGTCTTGTGCTCGTCGTTCTGGCTCCAGTCAACCAGCACCTTCCCGGGCCGCAGCCGCTTGGTCATCCGCGACACGACGATCTCGGGCATGCGCTGCTCGAGCAGCTCGGCCACGCGCTTGCTGAACGGCTTGGTAGTGCGGTAGTCGGTCGGCGCGTTCAGCGGCACGTACACCTGGAGGCCCTTGGACCCCGACGTCTTGGCCACGCTCTGCAGGCCTAGCTGCTCGAACAGGCCACGCAGGACGAGCGCGACCTCGCAGCACTCAACGAGGCCGGCCGGCGCACCGGGGTCGAGGTCGAACACCATCATGGTCGGGCGATCGACTCGATCCTGGAGCGAAAGCGACGTGTGCAGCTCGACGTCGGCCAGGTTGGCCAGCCAGACCAGCGTCGGGCGGTCCTGGGCCAGTGTGTAGTTGATGTCGCCGATCCTGACCGTCTCGATCCACTCCGGGCGATGCGAGGGCGACTGCTTCTCGTAGAAGTACGGCTGGTCGACCCCGTTCGGGTAGCGCTTGAGCGTGAGCGGCCGGTCTTGCAGATGGGGCAGAACCGCCGGGGCGATACGGGCGTAGTAGGCGACCAGATCGCCCTTGGTGAAGCCGGTCTCCGGGTAGAGAATCTTGTCCCAGTTGGTGATCTTGAGCTCGCGGCCTTCGGTCCTGGCGAGCAGCGCGCCCTCCGGTAGGCGCTCCACCTCGTCGAACAGCGCCTCCGGGGAGTTGGGGTCGATTTCCGCCTCATCCGGCACCTCGGGCGCGTCCTCGCCGATGATCTCGATCCGAACCTCGCGCGGGGATTTGTCCTCGCGCAGGCCCTTGAACGACGGCGCGCGCATGATCCGCTCGGCAGTCCATTCGCGCAGCTCGATCTCCGCCACCAGTTCCGGCTCGACGAACACCACCTCTCGCGGAATGGGACCCCGCCCACCCACCCCCCGCCCACCCCCCACCTCGAACGGGCTCGTGTCGCGCCGCAGCGGGTCCAGGCGCTTCTGCAGCTCGGCCAGCGTCTTCTCGGTGAAGCCGGTGCCGACGCGGCCGGCGTAGCGGAGCTTTCCGTCCTCGTAATAGCCCATCAGCAGCGCCCCGATCCGCTTCGTCCGCCGCCCCTCCCCCGGCATCCAGCCTCCGATCACCAGCTCCTGGCGCATCGTGTGCTTGATCTTCAGCCAGTTACCGCCGCGCCGGCCGGGCTCGTAGCGAGAGTCGAGGCGCTTGGCCACGATTCCCTCGAGGCCCTGCTTGCCGGTCGCCTCGAGCAGCAGCTTGCCCTCGCCCGGATGGTTGGCCGGAACGCGCCACGCCGGGCCCTTGAGCTCGAGCGACTCGAGCCTGGCCCGGCGCTCGTGGTAAGGCAACTCCATCAGCGAGCGGCCGTCGAGATACAGCAGGTCGAATATCGCGTAGACGACCGGCATGCTGCTCTGGTAGCGGCGGATGGCCGACGGCGAGGTCACGTGCATCCGGCGCTGGAGGCGCTCGAAGCTCGGCCGACCGTTGTCGTCGAAGGCAACGATCTCGCCGTCGAGCACCGCCTCGTGCATACCGAGCGCGCCGACCACGCCGCGCACCTCCGGATAGGCCTCGGTGATGTCGTTGAGGTTGCGGCTCTCAAGGCGCAGACGACCGGGCTTCACGTAGGCGATCGCGCGCACCCCGTCCCATTTGACCTCGAACGACCAGTTCTTCGGGTCGCGCGGGAGCGTGCTTGCCGGGTGGGCCATCATCGGGACGATCCGCTCGGGCATCGGCTCCCGGTCGGGATCCGACGGTGGATCCATCCGGTGGATCATCCAGTCATCTTTGGAGTCGCCGGGCTTGCCGATCGGGAACAGGCCGTAGCGGCCGTTCAGCCGCTCGCCGTGGAAGGTGACCTCGACCTTGCGGTCCTCCCACTTGTTTACGTCGTACGTGCCGTGGTCCCAGATCGTCATCATGCCCGCGCCGTACTGGCCCTTGGGTATCTCCCCGTGGAACTCGAGGTACTCGAGGGGGTGGTCCTCGGTGCGGATGGCCAGCCGGTTATCGGCCGGATCGGATGGGATGCCGTTGGGAATCGCCCAGGACGCGAGCACCCCGTCGTGCTCGAGGCGCAGATCCCAGTGCAGGCGGGTGGCGTGGTGCTCCTGGACGACAAACCGGTGGCCGGTGGACCCGCCGTCGGTCGCGGCGTCGACCCCGCCCGCGGGCTCGGCTGTGGCTTCGAAATCGCGCTTGCCCCGGTAGGTGTCGAGCTCTTGTGACTGCTTATCTGTGGGCACCACGACGGATGATGGCCGAAGACACCAGCTCGTGGACCTCACGCCCAACTGCCGGCGAGGCGCGCCGCGGCGGATGCAAGGCAGTCTTCACAAACGCTTAGCCGGGCGCGCCACAATGTCCCGCATGGCGCGCGTCTTGGTGGTGGATGACGAACCCGCGGTCCGGAGGGCGCTCGAACGGGCCCTCAGGCTGGACCGATACGACGTGGAGCTGGCCGGCGACGGCGAGGAGGCCCTGGACTCGCTGGCCAAGTCCCCGCCCGACGCGGTGATCCTCGACATTGGGATGCCGCGGCTGGACGGCTTAGAGGTGTGCCGGCGCATGCGCCAGGCAGGCGACCGCACCCCGATCCTGATGCTCACGGCTCGCGACGCGATCGACGATCGGGTCGAAGGCCTGGACGTCGGCGCCGACGACTATCTGGTCAAGCCGTTTGCTCTGCGCGAGCTCCAGGCGCGCCTTCGCGCCCTACTGCGCCGATCGGGCGACGGCACCGACGGCGAGATCCTCCACTATGCCGACATGGTGCTCGACCCGATCGCGCACGAGGTTCGCCGGGGTGATCGGATCATCGAGCTGTCCAAGACCGAGTTCCTGCTCCTGGAGCTTTTCATGCGCCACCCCCGACAGGTACTGACCCGGTCTACGATCTTCGAGAACGTGTGGGGATACGACTTCGGCCCGACCTCGAACGCGTTGGGCGTGTACATGGGGTACCTGCGACGCAAGACCGAGAGCGGCGGTGAGGCTCGCCTGCTGCACACGGTCCGGGGAGTCGGCTACGTGCTGCGCGACTAGCCGCAGAGGCGGGTAGTGCCTCTTCGCAAGAGACTCGCTTGGGTGTCCGCGACTGCGGTCGCGTTCGCGGTCGTCATCGCCGCGATCGTGTGCTACCTAGTGGTGCGCTCGCAGCTGCTCGACCAGGTGGACAGCGCGCTGCGGGCACAGGCGGTGGCCGTCCAGCAGGAGGGCCAGTTCGCGCTCGGCCAGGCGCTGCCGGGCGTTCCCCCGAGTGCCGGCGGCACGACGCAGTACTACGAGATCGTCGCCCAGGACGGGTCCCATCGCGGCGACTACCCTCTGCCGATCAGCCCGCAGGTGGCCGCAGTGGCGAACGGCACCGGCGTCAGTTTCCTCACAGACGTCACGGTGGGCAACAGCCGCTTCCGGGAGCTGGTCTTCTCGAACCCCGTTACCTCCAACAATGTGCCGGAGTCCGGCGCGATCCTGCTGGCCCGCCCCCTCGACGGCATCGAGAGCATCCTGCGAAACCTGCGCCTTGTCCTCTTGCTCGTTTGCGCCGGCGGGATCGCGCTCGGAGCCGCGCTCGGACGGCTGGCGGCGCGGCCGGTGCTGTCTCCCTTGGCCGAGGTCGCCGCCACCGCCCAGCACATCGAGGAGACGGAGGATCTGAGCAGCCGGATCCGAGTCCACGCCGATGACGAGGTGGGACTTCTGGCCCGGCGGTTCAACGCGATGATCGAGCGGCTTCAGATCTCGCGCGACGCGCTCGATCAGTCGGTCCGAGCCCAGCGCCAACTCGTGGCCGACGCCTCGCACGAGCTGCGCACGCCGATCACCAGCCTCCGCACGAACATCGAGGTGCTGCTCGAGCAGGGAGATCAGCTCACCGGGGAGGATCGCCGGCGCCTGCTCGCCGACGTGCTCGAGCAGACCGAGGAGCTCAGCACACTGATCGGCGACGTCATCGAGTTGGCCCGGGGGGATCTGCCGATCACCTCGGCCGAGGACGTTCGCCTGGACCGGGTCGTGGACGAATCGCTGATTCGCGCCAGACGCGACTTCCCGCACGTCCGCTACGAGAGCTCACTCGAGCCCGTGCTCGTCGAAGGCATCCCCGAACGCCTTCACCGGGCGGTCAACAACCTGCTCGACAACGCCGCGCACCACTCGCCCCAGGACGGGGTCATCGAGGTCGTGGTCAACCGCGAGGGCGTGCTGGTGCGCGACCACGGCGGCGGCATCGACGAGGCGGATCTCCCCTACGTGTTCGACCGGTTCTTCCGCGGAGCCAACTCGCGCCACCGGCAGGGCAGCGGCCTGGGCCTGGCCATCGTCCGGCAGGTCGCGACCCAGCACGGCGGCTCGATCGAAGCCGCCAACGCCCCGGACGGCGGCGCCGTGTTCACGTTGCGACTGCCGACGGTCACATCCGACGAGCTGGATCCGGACACTCCGCCCCGGCCGGTGGCCGGCGACGCGCTGCCCACCCGGTTCTAGCCGGTCGGCGAACGGATCAGCGCTTCAGTGGGCGTGCCAGTCGGGCCTGGCGCGCCACCAGGAACCGCCGGCGCAGAAACCAGGCGCACACGGCAAAGACGGCCGCGACCGGGACGAGCAGCAGCAGCCTCACGGCCGGCGGCCCGACCGTCAAGGCGATCAACGCCTCGGCGAGCACCGCGGGCACCGCGGCGAGCATCACGGTGTGTGAGCGAAAGCCCGAGAAGTGCTCGCGCGCGGTCGTCTCGATCACCCCGAGCGCACACAGGATGATGCCACCGACCAGCGCCGGGCCGCCATGCCGGATGAACCCCACCACGAGCGCGACCGCGCCGGCCAGGATCGCGATCTCCGACACGGGAACACCACCGAACGGGCTGGGTGGGCGCTCGCCGTAGGCGCTCAGCGCATTTGTGCGGCGGCGGAACCTCTGCGGCAGATCCTGGTCGGGGCCGCCCGCCTCGGTCGGGCGGTTGCCGCTGTGATCGTCGCCCCGGCGCGGCGCAGCGGCCGGCGCCGCGGTGGCGGTGCGGCCATGTCTCCGCTTACGTGAACGGCGGCTGGGCTTCTGCGTAGCCACTCGCCGCGAGGATAACTCCTACGGGGTACGCGCCGCCTCGGGTGGGGTCGAGGCGTCTGCGAACTCGCGGAACAGCCCGGTGACCACGAACACCGTCTGCTCTGCGATGTCGACCGTGTTGTCACCGATCCGCTCCAGGCAGCGCGCCACCAGGATCATGAACATCGCCCACTCGCGCATGTCGAGGTTGTCGCCGGCGTCGACCGCGCGCCGGAAGATCTCCCGGTTCAGCCGGTTGATCTCCGTGTCCTGGCGCACGAGATCCTGGGCGAGTTCGGTGTTGCGCTCGGCGAACGCCTGCTTGGCCTGGGACACCTGCGAGCGGGCCAGGCGGCCCATCCGCTCGATCGCATCGAGGATGTCCTTGTCCTTCGGGGCCTCGTAGCCGGACAGCGGCACGAGCTTCGCGATGTTCACGCACTGATCGCCCATCCGCTCGACGCAGCGGATCACGTGGAGCAGCGCCGCGACGATCCGCAGATCGCCCGCCACCGGCGCCTGGCGGGCCAGCAGCGACAGGATCCCCTGATGCACCTCCAGGTAGCGGCCGTCGATCCGGTCGTCGTCGGCCACGACCATGCCGGCGAGCTCGACGTCCTGGTAGGAGATCGACTCCAGCGCGCGGTCGAGCTGCTGGATCACGAGCTCGAGGCCGTCCAGCGCCTGCACCTCGAGCGCGCGCAGGCTCTCATGGAATTGATGGCGAGTCTCGTGCATAGGCGACTCCTTACCCAAACTTTCCGGTGACATAGCGTTCGGTGCGCTCATCGCTCGGATTCGTGAAGATCTTGTTCGTTTCATCATGCTCGATCACTTCACCCTCGAGCATGAACACGGTCGAGTTCGCGACCCGGGCCGCCTGCTGCATGTTGTGGGTGACGATGACGATTGTGTAGCGCTCCTTGAGCTCGTCGACCAGCTCCTCGATCTTGAGCGTCGAGATCGGGTCGAGCGCGGAGGCAGGCTCGTCCATCAGGATCACCTCCGGTTCGATCGCCACCGTGCGGGCGATGCAGAGCCGCTGCTGCTGGCCACCGGACAATCCGATCCCCGGGGAGTTCAGGCGGTCCTTGACCTCTTCCCACAGACCGACCGACTGCAGCGAGTTGTGAACCAGTTCCTTGAGGTCGCGGCTCTTGGTCCCGGTCAGGCGTAGCCCGGCGGCGACGTTGTCGAAGATCGACATGGTCGGGAACGGGTTCGGCTTCTGGAACACCATCCCGATCAGGCGCCGCACGGCGGTCACGTCCACGTCTGGCGCGTATACGTCGAGCTCGTCCAGCGTGACCTTCCCCTCGGCGCGCGCGCCGGGAATCTCCTCGTGCATGCGGTTGATGCAGCGGACGACGGTCGACTTGCCCGACCCTGACGGTCCGATGAGCGCGGTGACCTCGTTTGGCGGGAAATCGATCGTGACGTCCTTGAGCGCGTGCTGCTCCCCGTAATACGCGTTCAGTTTGTCGAGCTTGACCGCGTGACCGGCCTTGGCCACCGGCGCGCCCGGCCGCGGAGTCTTCTGCGGAGCCTGTGCCTGATCGGGCGATTGCCCCGCGTCGCTGGCCATATCGGTCTGTTCCTTGCTCGTGGTGTCAGGCGGGATCATGCCATGCGGCTCCTTGAAGCAATCAGTCGGGCGAGTAGGTTCAGGATCAGAACGATTGCCACCAGCGTAAGCGCCGTACCCCACGCGATGTCCTCGATCGCCGTGCGTGGCGACGTGATGTCGGTGTAGATCAGGAACGGCATCGTGTTCATCTGCTGTCCGAGGCTGAACGTCAGTCCGAACGCGGTCGACACGGTGAAGAGCAGCGGGGCGGTCTCGCCCATGCCGCGGGCGACGGCCAGCAGGCAGCCGGTCACGAGGCCGGACGCCGAGGTCGGCAACACAACCTGGAACATCACGCGCCACCGTGGGGCCCCGAGCGCCAGCGCCGCCTCGCGGAGGCTGCTCGGCACGAGTAGCAGCACCACCTCGGCCGAGCGGATGACGATCGGGAGCATCAGCAGAGCCAGGGCGACGGCGCCCTTCCAGGCCGCATACCCCGAACCCCCGAAGTCACTGACCACCAGCACGATGTAGATGAAGAGGCCGAACATGATCGACGGTACGCCGGTCATCACATCGACGAAGTAGCGGACGGTGTTGGCGAACCACCCGTCCTTCCCGTACTCGGTCAGGTAGAGGGCCACTCCGATCCCAATGGGGATCGAGATCACCGTCGCGAGGGCGACGATCTCGAGCGAGCCGAGGATCGCGCTGCGGATTCCACCCGGGTTACCGAAGAAACTACCGGTGGGATCGGTGGTGAAGAAGCCGCTCGAGAACCACAAGCTCAGCCCCTTGTGGAGCAGGTAATAGATGACCAGGACCAGCGGAATCAACGCAACGATGGTCGCGGCGAACAGCGTGCCCCGCATGATCTGGTCCGTGCGCCGCCGCCGGGCCGATGTCCGCGGGAGGGTCGCAAGGCTCAACGGGGCGGTTGCGCTCATTGTTCAGTCACCGGGCCGGAAGAGATCGTCATCCCCGTCGCGCCCGTGCCCCGCGCGCCGTGCGAGCCGCGGGAGATGAACCAGCGCGCGATGATGTTCACGATCAGCGTGAGGACGAACAGTACGAGGCCGGACGCGAACAGCGCCGAGGTATGGATCCCGGTGGCCTCACCAAACTCGTTGGCGATGACGGCGGCAAGCGTGTAGCCCTGGCTGAACAGGTGACTGCCGATCTTCGGCGCGCTGCCGATCACAAGCACGACGGCGATCGTCTCGCCGATCGCTCGACCCATGCCGAGCATCGCGCCGCCGGTGATCCCGGGACGGGAGTACGGAATCACCGCCATGCGGATCATCTCCCAGCGCGTGGCCCCCAAGGCGAGCGCTGCCTCCTTGTTCTCACGCGGGACGGTCGCGATGACCTCACGGGAGATCGCCGACACGATCGGAAGGATCATGATGGCGAGGATCAGGCCGGCGATGAAGTAGTTATAGAGAACCGGGACGCCGCCGCCGATCCAGGGGATGAACGAGAACGTGCTCGCGAACCACTTCTCGGCAGGCAGCAGCCGCGGGGCGAGGACGAACACGCCCCACAACCCGTACACGACCGACGGAACCGCGGCGAGCAGGTCGACGAGGATCGAGAGCGGGCTGCGCAGCCGGCGCGGGCACAGCTCGTTGATGAACAGCGCGGTCGCGACCGCGACCGGCACGCCGATGACGAGCGCGATGAGCGACGTGACGATCGTCCCGAACAGCAGCGCGCCACCGTGGAAGATGCTGCGCGAGACGTCCCAGTCGTTGCCGAACACGAAACTCAGCCCATACGTGCTGAACACGTGGCCGGACTGACCGACCAGGCGGATGAAGAAGTAGACGATCAGGATGAGGATGAGCGCGGCTAGCGCGCTCAGCCCCCACTTCAGGACCCGGTCGGGCAGACGCCCAGCCGACGACCGCTCGAGAACCGAGCGGCCGCCGGTGACGGTAGTGCTGGTTACTCCCAAACCAGCACTCCTACGAGATGGCTGATCCGTTGCAGACCATCGTGGCCAGCTGGGTGTTGTCCTTGTCGGCCAGCGAGGAGGGCAGCGGTGCGTAGGGGAGTTGGTTGGAGCCGGCACCCAGCGTCTGCTGACCCGCTCCAAACGCGTAGCTCAAGAAGCTCTTGAGCGCCGCGGCGGTGCTGGAGCTGGCGCCACCGTCCTTGCACGGATCCTTGTAGGCGTCGAGGAACGTCTGCGAGACGATGGGGTAAGCGCCAGGATTTGGCGAGTTGACCGTCGAGATACCGAGGTCAGCCGGAACCGCAACCCCCAGGAACGCGGCCGAGGTGTTGGGGATCGTCGGCAGGACGTACGCGCCGCCCGAGTTCTTGATCGCGGCGTACGTGAAACCGTTCTCGAGCGCGTAGGCCTGCTCTACGTAGCCGACGGAGCCGGCAGTCTGCTTGACCACCGCGGCGACGCCGGAGTTGCCCTTGCCGCCCGTTCCCGTCGGCCAGTTGACGTCCTTGCCTTCGCCGACGGCGGACTTCCAAGCCGGATCGACGTCCGACAGCCACGTCGTGAAGCCCGCGGTGGTGCCCGAGGAATCGGAGCGATGGACGACGGTGATGTTGGTGCTGGGTAGGCTCACGCCCGGGTTCAGCGACTTGATCGCCGGATCGTTCCAGGTCTTGATCTGACCCATGAAGATCTTCGCCACGGTCGGCCCATCCAACTTCAGCCCGCTCTTGACTCCGGACAGGTTGTAAGAAACGGTGATCCCGCCGGCGGCGACCGGGAACTGGAGCACCGCACCCTTCATCTTGGCCGTGTCGGCCGGCTTCAGGGCCGGATCGCTGCCGGCGAAATCAACCGTCGCCGACTCGAGCGAGGTCAGGCCGGCGCCCGACCCGACGGGATTGAAGTTCACGGTTAGGCCCTGGCCCTTGAGCGTCGAGCCCCACTGCTGGTAGATCGGCGCGGCCAGCGTCGAGCCTGCGCCGTTGATCGTGCCCTTGGCCACGCTCCCGCTCGAACCGGATGAGCCGCTGGTGCTCGTCGCGGACGAGCCGCCCGAGCTGGTGGTCGAGCTGTTGCTCGAGCCGCACGCGACGATTGCCATGGACGCGGCGATCGCGGTCGCAAATGCTGCAATGCGACGTAATTTCACAGTCGTCTCCTTCGCTTGATGTCCGCCAGAGTCTGCGTCCAGCGATCCGCGGAGGTGTTATCCACTTGTGAACCGATGGTTGGCGTTATGTGCATGTTCGGCCGCCAATCGGTAACCGAAACCGAAGTGGGTGTGGATGAATCGCCACTCGGGAAGCGCCTCTTCGAGCTTCACCCGCAGCTTCCGCACGTACACGTCAACCGACCGGTCACCGACGCGCATCTCGCGTCCCCAGACAAGACGAAAGAGCTCCTCACGCGGCATTATCCGGTCGGCACGGCGTCCTAGCTCAGTCAGCAGGCGCAACTCCCTGATCGAGAGCACCAGGGCGCGCCCGTTCGCGCGCGCCAGATGCTCCTCAGGGAGGATCTGCAGCGGCCCTACCTCAATCACCTCGTTGCTTGGCCTGATGGTTGCCGACATTGGGGGGATGCTCGCCTCTGTGGCTACAGGCAGGCGTTATCGAATCGTGACGAGAATGTGAACAACCTGTGATCGGGAGCCGCCCGTGGCCGCCTTTGGCCGCGGGACGCCGCCGGGGCTGGCCCGACGTCCAATCGAGCCGTTCCGGCGGTTATGGCGCGTCGCGTCGGGTGGGGGGTCAGCGGCTGAGAGCGGGCAGCTCTCGGGCTGCCTCCACCGCTTGGTTCCCCTCCTCCAGCCGGTCCGCTTCGAATTCGGGAGCGAACCGGTAACCCACGCCGAAGTGCGTGTGGATGTAGCTCCATGCCGGAGACATCGCCCGCAGCTTCTGGCGAAGCTTCCGGACGAACACATCCACCGAGCGGTCGCCGTGGGCCATGGCGTAGCCCCACACGCGCTCGTAGATCTCCTCGCGGCGCAGCACGCGGTCGGACTGAGCCAGCAACTGCAAGATCTCGAACTCGCGGGCCGTCAGCTCCAGACTCTGCTCGCCTACGTACGCCTGGTACAGATCGGGTCGAACGGTGATCTCCCCGACCGTCGCCGACAAGTCGATTTGCGGCAATTCATGGCGCCGGTGACGGCGCACAGCCGCTTCGATGACGCAGATCAGCTCCTCGGGATGGCACGGCTTGGTCATCCAGGCGTCCGCGCCGAGCCGCAGCCCCCGCACCCGCTGCGCCACCGAGGACGGTCCGGTGCACACGATTACGGCGAGACCCGGAAGACGCGCACAGCATCGCTCGAGGTAGTCCCAGCTGTCGGGGCCGATCACGGCGAGATCGAGCACCAGCGCGTTCAATCTCATCGCCACCAGCGTCTCGACGGTGGCGGGGGTGCTGAGCGGCCGGTGCTCGCAGCCAAGCGCGCCCAGGCGATTGGCCAGCACCTGCGTAAATCCGGGGTCGCGGTCGATAACGGCGACCCTCAGTCTGGCTTGCGCACGCTGCGGGGCAGATTGGCCCCCGGGCTGCGCTTCGGTG
This sequence comes from uncultured Solirubrobacterales bacterium, assembly GCA_963757235.1. Classification (GTDB taxonomy): domain Bacteria; phylum Actinomycetota; class Thermoleophilia; order Solirubrobacterales; family Solirubrobacteraceae; genus Palsa-465. The sequence goes on from CAVWRC010000017.1 coordinate 158,595, forward strand.
CGCTCACGCGACATGGGACGCACTGTAATGGACGCGCCCAACCCGGACCGGGAGGCCCGCCGGTCGGTCACAGGATGTTAACACGCAATTAGCGGCCGGAGGGCTGTCTCGCAAGCGGCGCCCGTGGCCGGGACCCGAGTCTCGCACCTCCCCGAAGCTCCATATGAAGACCTGTTGAAGAGTCGCTCGGACCGGTGCAGGCGTGGGCATGCTCCCGCTATCCTCAGTGCCCCGCGCGCTGTGATGCGCGCTCCTCAGGACGACCTCCGCAATGGCATCCCGCACCAAGCAGAAGGAAGAGGCCCGAGCGCGCCGGCTGGCCGAAGAACAGGCACGATCCGAACGGGCGCAGCGCCAGCGGCGCATACAAATGATCGGCGGCGTGGTGCTGGCCGCGATCATCGTCGTCGTCGCGGCAATCGTCATCTCAAGCGGCGGCGCCAAGAAGGAGACCGGCCTTCAGAAGGCCGGGACCCAGCAGTCGAACGCGACGATGGCCAGCATCAACAAGCTGCTGGAGGGGATCCCGCAATCGGGGAACGTGCTCGGCAACCCCAAGGCGCCCGTAACGATGACCTACTACGGCGACTACCAGTGCCCGGTGTGCCAGGCGTTCACGATCGAGGGCGGCTTCCCACAGCTGGTCTCCAACGATGTCCGCGCCGGCAAGGTCAAGGTCGAGTACCGGGCGTTCTGTACCGCCACGTGCGGAAGTCCGGACCCGGGGGTGTTCACCACCCAGCAGGTTGCCGGCCTTGCCGCCGGCAAGCAGAACCTGTTCTGGCAGTACACCGAGCTCTTCTACCACGAGCAGGGCGCGGAGGACTCGGGCTACGTGACCGAGTCGTACCTACAAGGGTTAGCCAAACAGATAACGGCGCTCAAGTTCGCGACTTGGTTGACCGACCGGAATGATCCGAACCTGACGGCCCAGGTCGGCACCGACCAGGCGTCCGCGCGCCAGCTCGGCGTAAGCGGCACGCCAACGCTGATCTTCGCCGGCCCCAAGGGCCAGGCGGCGGCAAGCCAGGCGGTACCGACCTACGCTCAGCTCGAGTCGGTCATAAAACAGGTGACATGAGCGTTTCCGGCGAGCAGCGAGTTGGCGTGACCGCGGTGGCGACCAACGGAGCGTCGCCGCGCACCAGCAACGTCGACCGCCGGCTCCGGATCGCGATCGGCGTGCTGTGCCTGATCGGAATCGGCGTCGCCGGTTACCTGACCTACACCCACTACGCCAAGATCAAGGTCATCTGCGGTTCGAACGGCGGGTGCGAGACCGTACAGAGCTCGGTCTACTCCAAGCTCGCCGGTCTGCCGGTGGCGGTGCTCGGCCTCGCCGGATACATCGGCATGCTGTTCACGCTGTTCATCCGCAACGAGGTCGGCCGGATCGCGACCTTCGGCATCGCGCTGATCGGCTTCCTGTTCAGCATGTACCTGACGTACCGCGAGGCGTTCACGATTCACGCCTATTGCTACTGGTGCCTGTCGAGCGCGACGCTGATGACGATCCTGGTGATCCTCACGGCAATTCGCGTGATCAGGGCCGACCCAATCGTGTCGGGGCCTAAGACCGTGCCTCGCGCCGAGCGCCGTCGGATCGAACGCCGGAAGGCCGCGCGGCGCTAGACGCGCCCGTCGCGCGGCGCGGTCCGCGTCTCGGGCCGCCGGGCATGCACAAGTTGCCATTTCCAGCCATTTGGGCTGGCCGTGGCACCTGGTTCACGTGCTGCGTGCACGAGATACCACGGCGGCCGCAGTCCAGACGAAATGGCAGGTTTTGCATGACCCAGCCGCGTGCGATCGCGGGTCGCCGGCGCTGACCGGCCAGGGCGCCCCACCCCCCTCGTTGCCGTCCCTGGCATCCATCTGATATATCAGACGCCGTGGGCGCAAACGGAGCGCACAGACAGCGGGTGGTGATCATCGGCGCCGGCATCGTCGGCAACAGCGTCGCCTACCACCTCACGCGGCTCGGGGTGACCGACATCACGCTGATCGACAAGGGGCCGCTGCCCAACCCCGGCGGGTCGACCGGGCACGCCTCGAACTTCATCTTCCCGGTCGACCACTCCAAGGAGATGACCTCGCTGACGCTCGAGAGCATGCGCCAGTACAAGGACCTCGACGTGTTCGTCGAGTGCGGCGGGATCGAGGTCGCGCGGACCGAGGAGCGGATGCAGGAGCTGACCCGGCGGATGGCCTCGGCCAAGTCCTGGGGGATCGAGCCGGTCCAGCTGGTCACGCCGGACGAGATCAAGGAGCTCGTGCCCTTCATCAACGAGCAGCTGCTCCTCGGCGGCTTCTACACCCCCGGCGCCGGCGTCGTCGACTCGCTGCGCGCCGGCACGATCATGCGCGAGCGGGCCGTGGAGGCCGGGATGACCGTCCAGGCCAACACCGAGGTCCTCGGGATCGACGTCGAGGACGGTCGCGTCAGGCGCGTCCGGACCACCGGGGCGACCTCGAGACCGATCTCGTGGTGATCGCCTGCGGCTGCTGGAGCCCGCGCATCGCCCGCATGGCCGGCGCCTCCGATCCCGCTCACGCCGATGGTGCACCAGATGATCGACATCGGGCCGGCGCCGCGGTTCGCCAACACGACGAAGCTGATCGAGTACCCGATCGTCCGCGACATGGACACCAACATGTACGAGCGCCAGGAGGGCACCGGCCTGGAGATCGGCTCCTACGCGCACCGCCCGATCACGCTGCGACGCCGACGATATCCCGACGATCGAGGAGTCGGCCCTCAGCCCGACCGAGCTGCCGTTCACGCAGGCCGACTTCGAGCCCCAGATGGAGCAGGCGCTCGAGCTGATGCCCGAGATCGTCGGCGACGAGACGGTCGGGGTGAAGTACGCGATCAACGGCGTGCTGTCGGTGACCTACGACGGCATGCCGCTGCTCGGCGAGACGCCCGAGGTCAGGGGTCTGTGGTCGGCCGCGGCGGTCTGGATCAAGGAGGGGCCGGGCGCCGGCAAGACCGTGGCGGAGCTGATCGTCCACGGCGAGTCGGAGATCGACGTGTACGAGTCCAACATCGCCCGCGCCTACGCGATGCCAGCGGACGACGACCCACATCTCAGCCCGCGCCAACGAGGGCTTCAACAAGATGTACGGGATCGTCCACCCGGCCGAGCAGTGGGCGTCGGACCGCAACGTGCGGCTGTCCCCGTTCTACGAGCGCGAGCAGGAGCTGGGAGCGGTCTTCTACGAGGGCGCCGGCTGGGAGCGGCCCCAGTGGTACGAGTCCAACGCGGCTGCTCGAGGAGTACGGCGATCGCATCAACCGGCGCGAGGCCGAGTGGGACTCGCGCTGGTGGTCGCCGATCATCAACGCCGAGCACCTGGCCATGCGCGACCGAGCGGCGATGATCGACCTGACCGCGTTCGCGATCTTCGACGTCACCGGGCCGGGCGCGCTCGACGTCGTCCAGCGCGTCGCGATGCGCCAGATGGACGTCGCCGTCGGCCGCGTGGTCTACACGCCGCTGCTCACCCCGAGCGGCGGCTTCAAGCCGGACCTGACGATCATGCGCCTCGCCGACGACATGTTCCGCGTCGTCACCGGCGGCGCGTACGGGATGTCCGACCTCAAGTGGTTCGCCGACCACCTCCCGCAGGACGGCTCGGCTCAGATCCACGACCAGACGAACGCGTGGACGACGCTCGGGCTGTGGGGGCCGCGCGCCCGCGACATCCTCACCAGCGTCACGACCGACGACGTCTCGCACGAGGGCTTCCCGTTCGCCCGCGCCAAGACGATCGAGGTCGGCCCGGTCCAGGTGCTCGCCTCGCGGATCTCCTACGTCGGCGACCTCGGCTGGGAGCTGTACGTGCCGATCGAGCAGGGCGCGCGGCTGTGGGACATCATCGCCGAGGCGGGTGCCCCGCACGGCATCATCCCGGCGGGCATCGGCGTGTACGGCACCACCGGGCGCCTGGAGAAGTGCTACCGCGCCTACGGCGCCGAGCTCGAGGGCGAGTACAACGTGGTCGAGGCCGGCATGGCCTGGGGCAAGGTCAAGGACGAGGACTTCATCGGCAAGGAGGCGCACGTGCGCCACCGCGAGGAGGAGCCGGCGGCGATCATGTGCACGCTGACCGTCGACGATCACACCTCGGCGTCCGGGGTCAAGCGCTACATGCTCGGCAAGGAGCCGATCCTGACCCGCGGCGGCCAACCCGTCACCGACCGCAAGGGCCGTCGCTCCTACGTCACCAGCGCGGGCGCCGGGCCGTCGATCGGCAAGCACATCCTGATGAGCTACCTGCCGCCCGAGCACGCCGTCGTGGGCGAGCAGCTGTCGGTCGAGTACATGGGCGAGCGCTATCCGGTGACGGTCGCGACGAACGACTCGACCCCGGTGTTCGACCCGGACAACGCGCGCGTGCGCAGCTGACATGAACATCCTCGTCTGCGTCAAGCGGGTGCCGCTGACCGGCGGCAAGATCGTGCTCACCGACGACGCGCGCGCGATCTCCACCCGCCACCTCGGCTTCACGATCAGCCCGCACGAGGAGTGCGGCTGCGAGGAGGCGGTCCGGCTGATCGAGCAGCACGGCGGCTCGTCCACCGTGCTCACGCTGGGTCCGCCGGAGGCCGAGGAGCAGCTGCGCGACATGATGGCGATCGGGATCGACCGAGCCATCCACCTCGTGACCGACGGCCTGACGAGTGGGATCCGCAGGCGACGGCGCAAGCAATCGTCGAGGCCATCCAGAACGACGCCGAGCCCTACGACCTGCTCCTGTTCGGCAACGAGTCCGCCGACGCCGGCAACTACCAGGTGGCGATCCGGGTCGCGCACACGCTCGGCCTCCCGGTCGTGACCGGCATCAAGGCGATAACCGCCGAGGACGGAAGCCTGCGCTGCGAGCAGGAGGTCCCCGGCGGCCGCGACGTCTACATGGTGCCGATGCCGGCCGTGGTAACTGTCAAGGAGGGGATCAACCTGCCGCGCTACCCGTCGGTCCCGGGGCGACTGCGGGCCAAGCGCAAGCCGCTCGAGGCCTCCTCACCCGCGCGTCCAGAACCGAGGCTCGAGATGGTGAAGCTCACCCTGCCGCCGGGGTCGGGCAAGCAGGCCGAGATCCTCGGCAACGGCGCCGAGGCGGCCGCGCCGGTGGTCGGCGTGCTGCGCGATCTGGGGCTGGTCTGATGGGCGTCCTCGTGTTCGTCGAGGACCCGGAGGACGAGCTCTCCCAGCAGGCGCTCACGTTCGCCCGAGGTCTGGGCGAGGAGGTCCACGCCGTCGCGATCGACGACCGCGACGGCTACGCCCCGGCCGCCTGGGGACAGGCGCTCGCAGCGGCCACCCGGAACCACAGCCCGTCGACGGTCGTCGCCCCGGGCACCGAGCGCGGCAACGAGGTGCTGGCGCACGTGGCGGCGGAGCTCGACCTGCCGATGGCCGCCAACTGCACATCGCGTCACCCCGGGCGATCCGGCGACGGTCACGCGCGTGCGCTGGGGTGGGAGCCTGCTCGAGGAGGCGCGGCTGCACGGCTCGCCCGCGCTCCTAACGGTCGCTCCCCACGCCGTGCGCCGCGGACGGGGCAAATGCTGTTGCCGAACTCGAGACGATCGAACCCGCCGCCGAGGCGGTGGTGCGTGTGTCCGAGCGCGTTCAGGCGCAGGCCGCCGGCGTGTCGCTGACCGACGCCGACGTCGTCGTGTCGGGCGGCCGCGGGGTCGGATCGGCCGAGGGTTTCGTCGTGATCGAGGAGCTCGCGGCGCTGCTCGGCGGCGCGGTGGGTTGCTCGCGGGCGGTGACCAGCGCGGGCTGGCGACCGCACACCGATCAGGTCGGGCAGACCGGCACGAAGGTCTCGCCCTCGCTCTACATCGCGTGCGGGATCAGCGGCGCCACCCAGCACATGGCCGGCTGCAAGGGCGCCAAGAAGCTGCTGGCCATCAACCCGGACGCCGAGGCGTCGATCTTCGCCAGCGCCGACTACGCCGTGTTCGGCGACCTGCACGAGGTGGTGCCCGCGATCTCGGCCGAGATCAGAAAGGTGAGGGGCGGATAGCTTCCCCGATCGCCGCCGTGGCGCTCGCCGCAGCGCTGGTCGTGAGCGGCACGCTGTTCATCACGCGGGTCCGTGTCCTCGTGGGACTCGTGCATAAGGCCGCACCGACCACGCGTTCGGGCGACGTCGGGCGGCGGACGAACAACGAGGCGACGATCGTGCTGGGTCAGCGCAAGCTGCTCCAGCGCCTCGTCCCCGGCCTGATGCACGCGTTCATCTTCTGGGGCTTCCTGGTGCTCGTCCCGACGATCCTGATCGCGATGATCGGGATCGTCGACCGGCACTCGACGCTCCCGTGGCTCGGCGACCAGGGCTGGTACGCGCTGCTCGTCGACGTCTTCTGCGTGCTCGTGCTCGCGGGCGTGATCACGGCGTTCTACATCCGCAAGGTCCAGCGGCCGAAGCGCTTCGAGGGCAGCCACCTGGGCGAGGCCGACCTGATCCTGGCCATGATCGCGACCATCGTGATCAGCCTGCTGCTCTGGCACGCGACCCGGATCGCGCTGCACCTGAACGAGTGGCCGGCGTCCTGGTCGCCGGTGTCGAACGCGCTGTCGAAGCTGTTCGCCGACAACCAGACCACGAGGGTGCTCGAGCGGGTGTTCGTCTGGATCCACGTACTCACGATCCTGACCTTCCTCGCCTACCTGCCGCGCTCCAAGCACCTGCACATCTTCGTGGCGGCGATCAACGTGTGGTTCGGGCGCACCCGCGCCGGAGGCCGGCTCGAGCCGCTCAAGTTCGACGACCCCGACGTGCCCGAGGAGGACCTGCGCTTCGGGGCGGGCCAACCAAAGCGACCTCACCTGGAAGCAGGTGCTCGACACCTTCTCGTGCACCGAGTGCGGCCGCTGCCAGGACGCCTGCCCGGCCTACGCCACCGGCAAGATCCTCTCCCCAAAGCTCGTGATCATGGGGTTGCGGGACGCCGTGTTCGCCGAAGGCGAGGACGCGGAGCGCCCGCTCGTCCCGAACGCGGTTCCGGCCGAGAGCGTGTGGGACTGCGTCACCTGCGGCGCGTGCATCCAGGCATGCCCGGTGTCGATCGAGCACGTCGACCACATCGTCGACCTACGCCGGCATCTCGTGATGGTCGAGTCGAGCTTCCCGAGCGAGGCCGAGCCGATGCTGCGCGATGTCGAGCGGGCCTCGAACCCGTGGGGTAAGCCGCAGTCGGAACGCGCCGACTGGGCCGCGGATCTGGGCATCAAGATTCTCGAACCGGGCGACCCGGCCCCCGAGTACCTCTACTGGGTGGGCTGCGCCTCCTCGTTCGACGAGCGGGCGCGTCGCGCCGCCCAGGCCACGGCACGCGTCTTGACCAAGGCGGGCGTTGACTTCGCGATCCTCGGCCCGCGCGAGAGCTGCACCGGTGACCCGGCCCGGCGTATCGGCAACGAGTACGTGTTCCAGGCCTTCGCCGAGCAGAACGTCGAGACGTTGAACGAAGCCGGGGTCACCAAGGTCGTCACCGGCTGCCCGCACTGCTTCAACACGCTCGCCAACGAGTACCCCGACTTCGGCGGCAAGTACGAGGTCATCCACCACTCCGAGCTGCTGTCGTCGCTCGTAAGCCAAGGCCGTCTGAACCCAAAGCGCGCTGACCAGACCAACGGCACGATCACCTACCACGACTCGTGCTACCTGGCCCGCCACAACGATGTGCTCGACGCTCCGCGAGAGATCGTCTCCGCCGTCGGCGCCCCGGTCGAGATGTCCCGCTCGCGCAAGCAGACGTTCTGCTGTGGCGCCGGCGGCGCGCACATGTGGATGGAAGAGCGAGCCAAGCCGATCAACCAGGAGCGCGTCCGCGAGGCCGCGGCCACCGGCGCCGGGACGCTGGCCGTCGCGTGCCCGTTCTGCACGGTGATGCTCGACGACGGCGTCCAGAGCGCCGGAGCCGATCTGCGCGTGGTCGACGTGGCCACCCTGCTCGACACCGCGACGAGCGACGACTGATCGCCAACTGATCGCCAACTGATATTTCAGTGGGTAGGCGACTAGGACGGCGGTACGGTGAGCAGCGCGGCGCTGCCCCCGGGCACCCGGAACGCGTACTGACCGCCAGCGCCGGCGACCGACTCCGTGTGGGGCTCGCCCGCGAGCTGACCGGTCGTTGTGCTCCCGCCGAACGATTGCCCGCCGAGCGTCACTCCGCCCTGTGAGGTCAGCCGCGGTGCCTCCAGGCGCTCGAGCGTCCCGGCACCGCCTGCCTCGCCCAACCGGACCACGACGGTGCGGGCGACGGCGCCGTCGTTGATGGCCACGACGCGGAACGTCGCGTCGGCGCTCCGCGTGGCCCACGCCTTCACCTGCCCGGTGTTGGTCGCGGTCACGTTCAGCAGGTGCGAGCCGGGGGGCGCCGCCTGCGCGAACATCAGCAGGCCGTAGTACTCGGGTGAGACGGTGCCCCGCCAGCGCCCGTGTGCGTGGGTGAAGTTGAATAGCTCGTACGTCGCCCCGGGATAGGTGTGGATGTTCACGCCGTCGACCCCGACGCGGGCCATCTGGAACACCGCGTCGAGCGCCCAGAGCGCCGACGCGAACGACTGCGCGACACCGGAGTCGACGCCACACGAGATCGTGTTCATCTCGTCGATCCGCAGCGGCACCCCGTGGGCGGCGGCGGTCCTGACCGACGGTATGACGCTGTCGGCCAGCGTTCGCGACGACCGCGTCGACAGGAGGTTGGCGATCGTCGGATAGTTCGGCTCGCTCGGCCTCACGTAGCAGAGCTGAAGCGGATAGCGGTGCAGCGTGGCGAGGGTGACCCGAGGGTGGCTGGAGAGGAACTGCTCCAGATACGGGAACCACTTGGGCGCGCCGGTCGCCGGCCCGACCAGCGGCGCCATCGTCAGCGGGTCGCCGATCCGGGCGATGTCCTGGTTGTAGTCGGCGAAGTCATACCCACGCGGGCGCCCCGTCCGCCCCGACCGGCCCCAGGTGAAGGCGCCGTACAGCTCGGGCTCGTTCCCAAGCTCGAGCCCGATGACCTGGGCCGGGCCGATGCCATTGACCAGCGCCTTCGCCTCGGCCGACGCCAGAGTCGTGCTGTCGGCCTCCAGGTCGATGCCGAGGATCAACTTGGCACCGAGCGTCGTGGCCAGGCTATGGAGGACCGAGACGTAGCCCGGGGTCAGCGTGTAGTTGACGCCGCCCGGCTGCTTCATCCCCGCCACCGGCCACCACGTCCAGTCGCTGCTGTCGCCACCGATGCGCAGCACCGGCAGCTGTCCCGGGTTCAGATTCCGGATCAGCTGGACGAACACCGGATTCAGCGCCGACGGGCTCGCCCCGGCGTACGCGGCCATCGCGGGGTACTCGAGCGAGAGGCCGACGAATCCGCCCGGGATGGCCTGCCGGCGGACCGCACCACGGATCCGCAAGATGACGTTTCCGGCCGGTGACTGCGTCTCAGCCGTGGCCTGCGCATTGGAGCCACCCGCGCAACCCGAGACCACGCCGGCGACCAGAACCACAACGGCAAGAACCGAGGCCGCCAGCGCCAGCGCGACCCCCGTTCGCCATCCGCCCCTCTGCATCAACGTATGCTCGCACCGCGCGGGGACGGGTGTCGCGTCGACGATCGACCCGCCGGTTGGTGCTTCAGCCCATGGCTGCCACCGCCGCGTCAAGCTCGGCTCGGGCGCGGCCGTGGGCGGGAGCATCGGTCGCGATCGCATCGAGCCCCTTGCCGATCACGAACTGCTCGCTCCATCCCAGCCGTGCCATCACGGCCCGCAGCGCTGACAGCTCCTCGGGGAGGGTCTTGACCCCACCGCCGTCGACGGCCACAACGAGGCCATCGGCCCTCATGACCCCGCGGCGCGGCGCCGGTGGTCAGCCTGTTCGGCTGGAACGTGCCGACGCTGGACGTGCCCGCAGCCCCGTAATGTGACGCCCATGACCGGGCCGGCCGAGCACATCGCGTGATCGCGATCCTCGGCGGCCTGGGAGCTGCCGTCGCATGGGCGATCTCCACGCTGTGCTCCTCGCGCTCGAGCCGGCTGATCGATCCACCCTCTGTGGTTGCCTGGATGATGGTCGTCGGCCTGGTGATCACGCTCCCGCTGGCCGCGCTCAGCGGGGTCCCGGCTCACCTCGGTTCGAGTTCAACCGTCTGGCTGGCGATATCGGGCATCGGGAACGTGGGCGGCCTCGTGTTGGTCTACCGCGCCCTCCGGGTCGGTCAGGTTGCCATCGTGGCTCCGCTGGTATCGACGGAGGGGGCGGTCGCCGCGGTGATCGCCGTGATCGCCGGCGAATCGGTGGCACCGGGCGTCGCGCTGACCCTCATCGCCATCCTGGCGGGTGTTTGGCTGGCGTCGGTGGAGGAGACGCCGGGGTTGGAGGACGAGCTCGAGCCCTCGCGTGCGCTTGCGCCCGGAGCTCAGCCCGGGCCCTCGCGTGCGCCGCACCCCTACTACGCGATCTTGTTCGCGATCGCCGGCGCGCTGACCTTCGGCGTCAGCCTCTATGCCACCGGGCGTGCCGGGACCGAGTTTCCGGTGTCCTGGGTCGTCCTGTCAGCACGAGCGATCGGGACCGTCGCCCTCGCGATCCCGCTGGCGATCAGCCGCCGCCTCGAGATGACCCGACAAGCCGCCCCGCTGGTCGTCACCTCGGGGGTGTGCGAGGTGATCGGCTTCTACTCGTACACGACGGGCGCCCGTCACGGCATTGCGGTGGCCGCGGTGCTCTCCTCTCAGTTCGGCGGTCTGGCGGCGGTGGCGGCTTATTTCGTGTTCGGCGAGCGACTCAGCCGAAAGCGCACGATCGGCGTGTGCACGATGCTCGCCGGCGTCGCGGTGCTCAGCGCATTGCGAGCGTGAGCGGTTCGGTCGACGGGGTGGCCGGCCGAGCCTCGACCAGCCGCTCCAGCTCGGACTCCAGACCCTTGTTCCCGGTCTCGCGCACGACCAGCGGCAGACCGAGCCGCGCCGCCGCGCGCTCGGCGGCCGCACGCGTCGCCGGTGTGGGGCGCTGGGCCAGCCACATCACGCGGGTGTAGTTCCCGAAGTACTCGTCGCGCAGCTCGGGGTAGCGGTCGAGGCCGAGCTCGCGCCATACCGTGTGCTCGAACGTCCGAGCCAGGAAGTCGGTGAGGAAGTACGTGCCCGGCTCCTCGTCCAGAGCGGCTGTCACCTCCGCCCGTGCGAACAGGTCGTAACAGTGCTCCCCGGTCAAGCGCGGGAACCCGTCGAGCGCGCCCAGCGTGCCGCAGTCCCCGTACGCCACGGCCACCACCTCGTGGCCGGCGGAGAGCTCGGCCACGGCGGGGCCGATGCGCTCAGGGTGGTTGTGCAGCAGTGCCGGGACCGGGATCACGTCGAGGTCCCAGCCGCGCCGCCGGGCGATACGGCGCACATCGAGCGCCAGGGCCCCGCAAGCGAGGACCGCGGGCCGGCTCATCCTGGAAAGGCGAGCTGATCGATGAACATGTCGTTGAAGTCGGACCGGCCGGACAGCTCGACGTACTCCACCTCGCGCAGGATCGAATGCGCCTCGGCCCGCTCGCGAACCGACAGCGCCGCGATCTTGGCCCCCTCGCCGGCGACGTTGCCCGCCGACACGATCCGGGGCAGGGCGATCTTCGGAACCAGACCGATCCGGACCGCGCTCAGAGGCGTCAGGTAGGCGCCGAAGCTCCCGGCCAGCAGCACCTGGCTGATGTCCCCGGCGGCGACGCCGAGCTCCCGCAGCAGGATGTTCCAGCCGGTGGCGATCGAGGCCTTGGCGAACTGGAGCTCGCGGACGTCACGCTGGGACAGGAACACCGATCGCTCCGGATCCGTGCCGCCGCGCCAATCGAGCACGAACACCCGCTCCTGGCCGATCTTGGTCAGCCGCGGGGCGAGCGTGGGATGCGACGCGGCCGCCGCCTCGTCCGGGATGAACCGGCCCGAGTGGTCGAGCAGTCCGCAATTGACGAGCTGGGCCACCGCGTCGACCAGTCCCGAGCCGCACATCCCCTCGGGCGGCACGTCGCCGATCACGTCGAGCGTCACGCCGTCCTCGGCGGAGATCACGACCCCCTCGATCGCTCCCTCCGCCGCGCGCATACCGCATTTGATCTGAGCCGCCTCGAACGCCGGGCCTGCCGGCGCCGCCGTCGCCACCACCCGGTCAACCGACCCGAGCGCGATCTCGCTGTTGGTGCCCACGTCGATGAACAGCCGGACCCGGCGATCGCGCGTGATGCCAGTGGCGAGCATCCCGGCCACGATGTCGCCGCCCACGTATGCGCCCAGCGAGGGGAACACGAACGCCGGCGCCCGCGGGTGCACCTCGACGCCAAAGTCGTGAGCACGCACCTCTGCAAACGAATGCGTCGAGACGACAAACGGGGCCATCGACAGCGGCTCGGGATCGATTCCCAGCGCCAGATGCATCATCGTCACGTTGCCGCAAACGGTGATCTCGTACACCTCGTGCGGCTCGACTTCACCCTCGACGCAGACCTCGGACACCAACTCGGCGAGCGTCTCGTGTGCGCGCGTTCGCAGCGACCCCAGGGCGTCCGGATCCATCATCGTCGCCGAGATGCGCGTGATCACGTCGGCGCCGAACGGCTGCTGGCGGTTCAGCATCGACCGCACCGCTACCGGCTGGCCGCTTTCGAGGTCCAGGAGCGTGGCCACCACCGTCGTCGTGCCGAGGTCGAACGCGATCGCGAACCGTCGCGCGGTCGTATCGCCGGGCTCGAGTCCGATCAGCTCCTGATCGGCCACCACTGCGGTGACGTCGAAATTGGAGGCCCGCAACACCGAGCCGAGCGAGCGCAGGACCTCAATCGAGGTCTCCGGCTCCAGATCGTCGAGCGCGTCGAGTACGCGCTGGAGGTCGGAGCGCTGGTCCTCCATCGAGGGCTCGGCCAGCACCAGGTGGCGCTTCTGCACTGCCGGGCGGAGGATGACGTGGCGTCCGACCCCGGCCAGCGCCGCCTTCGGCCGCGTCTGTAGCGGCGGCACCTCGACGACCAGATCACCTCGCGCGGACGCCCGGCAGGCCAGCCGCCAACCCTCCCGCAGCTCGTCCGGTGAAAACGCCCGGGGGTCGAGTGGCCCGACTGGCACCTCGCCGGAGACGATCCGCACGCGACACTTCTTGCAGGTTCCGTGGCCGCCGCAGGTGGAGTCGATTGCGATCCCGTTCCAGCTCGCCGCGTCGAACACGGGCGTGCCACTCGGGACGCGCACCTCGGCGCCGTCCGGGAGGAACCTGAGGCGGACCCGCGCGGATCCGTCGTGAGCAGCCGCTGCGTCGAGCGAGCCTCCAAGCATCGCCTGATCGACCGGGCCGGGATCCTTGCCCGCCAGCTCCAGCCTCCGCCGCTGCGGCGATACCCCGCTCACGACACCGGCGCCCCCTCGGCCACCGCCGCCAGCCGCGCCCGGTGCGCGGCGATCCAGTTCGCGCCCCACTCGTCGTGCCCGAGCAGCAGGTCGCTGGCCCGGACCGCGTCGACGACCGGCCGGGCCGTGGACATGATCGCGCTGGTCAGACCGGCCGCCATCGCCATCGGCAGGAACCCGGCGTTGAGCGCGTGGCGATCGGGCAGCCCGAACGAGACGTTGGACGCGCCGAGGGACATGTTCACGCCGAGCTCGTCGCGGATCCGGCTGATGGTGGTCAACGTCGTCTTGACGGCGGTTGGGTCGGCGCCGACGGTCATAGCCAACGGATCGATGATCACGTCGTCGCGCGCGATCCCGAAATCGGCGGCGGCCGAGATGATCTTGCGCGCGCACTCGAGGCGCTTCTCGGGCGTCTCAGGAATGCCGGTCTCGTCGTTCGCGAGGCCGATCACCGCCGCGCCGTAGTTAGCCACGATCGGGAGGATCTCCTGTAGGCGCTCGTCCTCGGCCGTCACGGAATTCACGAGCGCGCGCCCCTCGTAGACGGCCAGGCCGGACTCGAGCGCCTCGATCACGGAGGAGTCGATGCAGATCGGCGCGTCGACCGCCTCCTGGACGGTCCGTAGCATCGCGCCCAGCAGCTCGGCCTCGTCCACGAGTGGGATGCCGGCGTTGACGTCGAGCATGTCGGCGCCGGCCTCTACCTGCGCCAACGCATCCACGGTCACCGTCGACAGATCGCCTCCGCGTAGCTCCTCGGCGAACTTCTTGCGCCCGGTCGGGTTGATCCGCTCACCGATGATGCAGAACGGCCGGCCCGCACCGATCGTGACCTCCGTGGTCGCCGACCGCAGGACCGTCTCAGCGGGTTTGATGCCCCCGCCGCTCATACCAGCACCTTCTCGCGCCGCAGCTGCATCAGCTCCTTGGCCTTCTTGACCGCCGAGGAGGCATCAGCCGAGTAGCCGTCGGCGCCGACGGCGTCGGCGTATTCCTGGGTGACCGGCGCGCCACCCACCATCACGATCACCCGATCGCGCAGCCCAGCCTTCTCGAGCGCGTTGATGTTCGCCTTGAACATCGGCATCGTCGTGGTGAGAAAGGCCGAGAAGCCGACTATGTCCGGGTTGTGCTCCTCGATCTGCTCGATGAACTTCTCGGGCGGCACGTTCACGCCGAGGTCGATCACCCGGAAGCCGGCGCCCTCGAGCATGATGTTGCAGAGGTTCTTGCCAATGTCGTGGACGTCGCCCTTGACCGTGCCCATCAGGAAGGTGCCGACCTCCGCAATCCCGGTCTCGGCCAGGAGCGGGCGCAGGATATCGAGCGCGCCCTGCATGGCCCGCGCGGCGATCAGCATCTCGGGCACGAAGAAGTCGCCGCGCTCGAACCGCGCCCCGACCTCCTCGAGCGAGGGGATCAGCGCGTCATAGAGCATCCGCTCGGGTTCGAGTCCTTGTTCCAGCCCGTCCTCGACTCCCTGCCGTACCACCGGCGCGTTGCCGACCAGCGTCTCGTCGTAGAGCAGCTGGAGGATCTCTTCGTGGGTCACGCCGCCCGTTCTCCTTGATCGTCGTGATGTCCGAGGCGACCGCTCAAGCTCGCCGCCTCGCTGGTCAGAATCGGTCGCAGCTCTTCGATTCGCTCCGGGGTCATCCGCAGCGTCGGCCCCGAGATGCTGAGAGCGGCGATCACCTCGCCGCGCGCGCCCCGCACCGGCGCCGCCATCGCGGACAGGCCAACCTCGAGCTCGTCGATCGAGGTGGCGAAGCCGCTGCGCCGGACGGCGTCGAGCTCCCGACCCGTCGCCGCGTCGGCAGTCACTACTCCGACCGTCGCGGCTGTCCCGGCTGGCGGAACCGCCGCGCGACCGAACGCCGCGAAAACCTTGCCGTTGGCGGAGTGCTCGTAGTCGACCGAGCGTCCGAGCCACTGCCCGGCGCCAAGGAAGTGCCGGCTGTCCACCTGGGCGATGTGCTCGACTCCGTCATGTGCCGGAACCGCAAGGTTGATGGTCTCCCCCGAGGCCTCCGACAGTGTGTCGAGCGAGGGGCGCGCCAGCTCGACCAGGTTGCGCTCGAGCATGCCTCGCTCGGCCACCCTGAGGATCGCGGGCCCGGGCCGGAGCCGCCCGCGCTCCCCGTCCTGCTCGATCAGCCCGCGGCGCTCGAGCGCGCTGACCAGCCGTGAAGCCGTGCTCTTGGGCAGCCCCGCCGCGGAAGCCAGGTCGGTCAACGCGACGGGCTGCTCTGACTCGAGCACCCGTACGAGCAGGTCGGCGCCGCGGTCGATTGCCGTGGTGCCTTGAGCCGTGGCTTGGAACTGTTGTTCCACGCGGTATAGATTACGGCCCACAGCCGCCAGGTCAACCCCCTGGACACTCATTCCACTCACGACCGCGAGGAGCCAGCCGTGTTCGTCAACTCGATGCCCCGCTACGAGATCCTCAGCGAAGACGCGATGGACGTGATCGACCGCGGCTGGCGCCGGCTGGTGTCGGAGATCGGGATCGAGTTCCTGCTTCCGGAGGCGGTCGAGGAGCTCGTCAAAGCGGGGCAGACGCTCGAGGACGAAAACCGGATCCGCTTCGACCCGGACTTCATCCTCGAGCAGGTGGCAAAGGCGCCGCGCGAGTTCGAGCTCCAGGCGCGCAACCCGGAGCACAGCGCCCACATCGGCGGCAACCACATGGTGTTCGCACCGGTCTACGGACCACCGTTCATCCGCGAGGGCGACACCCGGCGGGACGCCAAGATGGCCGACTTCCAGAACCTGGTGAAGCTCTGTCAGGTGTTCGAGCAACTCGACTCGCCGGGCGGGACGATCTGTGAGCCCGAGGATCGGCCGCTCGACTCACGCCACCTCGACATGGTGTTCGCCCTCCAGACCCTGAGCGACAAGCCCTACATGGGATCGGTCACGTCGGGCCCGAACGCAGCCGACACGATCCGCATGGGCGAGATCCTGTTCGGGGGCCGCGAGGCGATCGAGCGCGCGCCCGTCTCGATCAGCCTCATCAACGTCAACTCCCCACTGCGCTACGACGACCGGATGCTCGCCGCGATGTTCGAGTACGTGAAGGCAAACCAGGCGGTGGTGATCAGCCCGTTCCTGCTGATGGGCGCGATGTCGCCGGTATCGCTACCGGCCACGCTCGTGCAGCAGGTGGCCGAGGCGCTGGCGGGTATTGCCCTCGCGGAGCTGCTCCGCCCGGGCGCCCCGGTCGTGTTCGGAAGCTTTTTGTCGAACACCGACATGCAGTCGGGCTCGCCGTCGTTTGGGACCCCGGAGTCGGGACTTGGCGTTCTTTGCACGGGCCAGATCGCGCGCCGGTTCGGACTGCCCTGGCGCGGTGGCGGCGGGCTGAACGCTTCCCAGACCGTCGATGCTCAGGCCGCCTACGAGTCGCTGATGACGCTGCTCCCGACGTTCCTCGCCGGAACCAACTTCGTGATGCACTCGGCCGGCTGGCTCGAGGGGGGCCTCGTGTCCTGCTACGAGAAGTTCATCGTGGACGTCGAGCTACTGCGCGAGCTCCGATACGAGTTCACCCCGCTCGAGATCGACGAGGCGTCGCTCGCGTTTGACGCGCACACCGAGGTCGGACCCGGCGGTCACTTCCTTGGCGCCGCCCATACCCTGGAGCGGTTCCGCGAATGCTTCTATCGCCCGCTGCTCTCCTCCACCGAGAACTTCGATCGCTGGTCCAAGCGCGGCGCCAAGGACACCACTGCCCGGGCGGCCGAGATCTGGCGGGACACGATCGAGGCCTACCAGGAGCCCCCGCTCGATGACGCGATCCGGGACGAGCTCGAGGAGTTCGTGGTCCGCCGGCGCGTCGAGCTCGGCGACTAGCGGTTGGCCGCCGCGACGCGGGCAGACCCGGCGGCCGCGGGCATGAACGCCCGCGAGCTCCGGCTGCTGTTCTTCGTCGCCGGCGCGGTCATCTTCTTCGACACCGTGTTCTACGCGGCGGTCGTCCCGCTGCTCCCGTCGCTGACCCGCGAGCTACATCTTTCGAAGGCGTCCGCCGGCGTGCTGACCGCCGGCTACGCAGCGGGGACGCTGGTCGGGTCCCTTCCCGGCGGGATGCTCGCCGAGCGCTACGGCCCACGCGTGACGCTCTACGCCGGCCTGACGATGATGGGCGGGGCCAGCCTCG
Organism: uncultured Solirubrobacterales bacterium; assembly: GCA_963757235.1. Taxonomy (GTDB): domain Bacteria; phylum Actinomycetota; class Thermoleophilia; order Solirubrobacterales; family Solirubrobacteraceae; genus Palsa-465. The sequence continues at coordinate 176,154 of CAVWRC010000017.1, forward strand.
CCTTCGGGCTGCTCAACAACGTTGCGCTGCTCGACGCGGCGCGTTTCGTGCAGGGCCTCGGCGGGGCTTGCACGTGGGCGGGCAGCATGGTCTGGGTGATTTCGGTCGCCCCGCCCGAGCAGCGCGGGGGCGCGATCGGGGGAGCGCTCGCGGCGGGCATCGCGGGCGCGCTGGTCGGTCCCGTGGTCGGCACGCTCGCCCACGCACTGGGCCGCGGCCCGGTGTTCTCGGCCGTCCTGCTGGTCGCCGCCGGCCTGGCTATCGCGCTGACGATCCTGCCCGCCCCGCCCGCCCAGCAGCCCGCGCGCGCCGGCCCGAGCCTCGCCCGCCAACTCCGGCGCCCGGCGATCGTCCTCGGCATGTGGCTGGTGGCGCTTCCCGCCATGGCATCCGGGGCGATCAACGTTCTCGGCCCTCTGCGCCTGGGCCAGCTCGGGGCGGGCGCGGCCGCGATCGGCGCGACGTTCCTGGTCGCCGCGGGCGCCGAGGCCTCGATCAGCCCGATGGTCGGGCGGGTGTCAGATCGTCGCGGGCGGATCTTCCCGCTACGTATCGGGCTGGCCGCCGCCGCGGTCGCCCTGCTGCTGTTCACCCTCCCGCGGACCGGTTTGCTGCTGGCCGTCGTGATCATGCTCGAGACGGTGACGCTCGGGGGGTTCTGGGCGCCCGCCATGGCGATGCTCTCCGACGCCGCCGACGTGCACGGCATGAGCCAGGCCTACGCGCTGGCGTTGATCAACTTCGCCTGGGCGGCGGGGCAGATCGTGGGCGCCGCCGGCGGCGGCGCGCTGGCCAAGGCCGCCGGCGATGGCGTGCCGTTCGCGCTCGCCTCGGCGCTATGCGCGGCCACGCTCGGCGTGATCCTGGTGCGCGGCGACATGAAGGCGCGCCGAGCCACCCAGCGCGTGATCTAGCCCGTCTCACGTGCCGCTGGACGGACGGGACGCCGAGCCCTAGACTTCTAAACGATGACTGATATATCAGTCGTCCCCGAGGGGGCTCGAGCTGGTGCCTCGCGCGGATTGCTTGCTGAGCGCGCGTATCGAGCGCTGCGCGACCGCCTGGTCACGCTCCAGATCCCGCCCGGGTCGCCGATCGACGAGGACGCGATCGGTCGCGAGCTCAAGATGGGCCGCACCCCCGTGCGCGAAGCGATCAAGCGTCTCGCCCTCGAGAACCTGGTCACCGTTTTCCCCCGCCGCGGCACGTTCGCGTCGGAGATCAACATCACCGACCTGGCTCACATCTCAGACGTCCGCGCCCAGCTCGAGGGCCATGCTGCCTACCGGGCCGCCGAACGGATCACTGACGGACAACGGGCCGAGCTGGCCGGTTTGCTTGAAGAGCTCCGGCTCAGTCGTGGCCGGGACGACCTCGAGGCGCTGATGGAGCTCGACGCCACCGTGCATCGGTTCATCTTCCGCTGCGCCGGGAATCCGTTCCTGGAAGAGACGCTGGGGCGGTATCTGAATCTCTCGCTACGGATCTGGTACCTGGTGATCGATCGGCTTCCGCACCTGTTCGTGCGCGTGCACGAGCACCAGGACGTGCTTAAGGCGATCTCAGCCGGGGACGCCGACCGCGCCCGGGACATCATCGGCGGCCACATCGCGACCTTCGAGCAGGAGATCCGCGCGGTTCTCTGACCGCGGACCCCGGGCGGCGCGTACGGACGCCCCCATATACCGCCGCACGTGCCACACGAGCAGGACCGTCCACCAGACGCTCGTGATCAGGTGGATGTAGGACAGGAACGATCCGCCCGCGGGCGCGAACAAGAGCGCGGCGCCGGTAAGCGCGAGCGGAACCGAGACAAAGGCAAGCCCGACCGAGACCAGGTCGCAAAGGCGATCGCGAGCGAAGGCGCGGCGGATCCGCAGCCTGCCGACGTCGCCGATCTTGTAGGCGACCAATAGCAACGCCAGCGTCGACATGCCGGCGTGCACCCAGATGACAGCCCAGGGCAGCGAACGCCCGCGGACATTGATGCCGTAGAGAATCGCGCCCGTGGCGCTTGCGCCGAGCAGCGGACCCAGGGCGATCAGGCCACGCCGCGCCGCCGAGCGACGCACGGTTCCGGCCGGCCGCACCGGCGCCAGCCCCGGGGGCGGTGCCGGCGAGGGGGCCGAAGCGTCCCGAGCGGCCGCAGCGAGCGCGACCACGCCCCGCGGCACCGCATCGTGCGCCTCGCGTCCCCGCGACGAAGGACCGTGCCCCTCCCGTCCCCGCGAGGAAGGACCGTAGTCCTCGCGTCCCGGGCGGTAGGCGGTCCACAGGAATGCCACCGCGCCGATGACGACGAAAATCAGGTGCGGCCAGTGCTCGGCGAGCAGCTTGCCCATGGCAGCCCTCGACGGCGCCTCAGCGCGAGGTGCGCTGCACGTCGCGCAGCGCGAGCCCCATCAGCACCCCGCCGGCGAAGATGAAGCCGTGCTGGGTGAAGTGGATGGTGGGGTTGGACGCGAGCTGGTCGACGAACGGCATCACGAGCACGACCTCGAGCAGCGCGGCGAACATGACCAGGCACAGGGCGCGGCGCCGCCTGGCGCGTCGGACGTCGACCGGCGTGGGCAGGTGACTCGCTTCCACACCCGCTTGATCGGCCGCGTCGGCGCGACCTTGATTCATGCCGGGCTGTCCCCGCTGACAGTGTCCCCGTCCTCGCCTGACCAGGTTTGGGCCATCGCCCTCAAACCGGCGACGAGCGAGCTCCGCGCCAGCCGCCGGCGGCGGCCGGGAACGCCTGCTGGCGGGATCAGCCGGCGCTGGGGACGGGCAGCCAGCGCGGATGCCGCAACCGGGAGACCCGCGGAGGCATCACTTGAAACCGAACCAGAAGCGAAATCCGAAACCGAGGCGGCACCCGAAGCCGCAGCGGCACCCGCGAACAGCCGCTCGACAACCTCGGGCGGCTCGGGCCGGTAGAAGAGAAAGCCCTGCGCGGTGTCGCAGCCCGCGTTCTGGAGCCGGCCGAGCTGCTCGGCCGTCTCGACCCCCTCGGCGGTCACCGACAGCTTGAGCGCGTGCCCGAGCTCGATAACCGCGTTGACGATCGCCACGTCCTCCTCGTTGTCGGGCACGCCACGCACGAACGAGCGGTCGACCTTGACGCAGTCGACCGGCAGGCGGCGAAGGTACTCGAGTGAGGAATAGCCGGTGCCAAAATCGTCAATGGCGATCTTGACGCCGAGGTCCTTGAGCCGGGTCAGCGTCTTGATCGACGACTCGGGATCCTCGATCAGCACGCTCTCGGTCACCTCGAGGCACAGCTGCGGCGGCTCGATCCCGGTCTCCGCGATCACTTCGGCCACCGTGTCGCTCAGCGAATCCTGGGCGAGCTGGCGAGCGGATACGTTGACCCGCAAGATCAACGGCTGGTCACTCGGGCGCGAGCGCTGCCACACGACGGCGCGCCGGCAGGCGTCGCGCAGGACCCAGGTGCCGAGGGGGACGATCAGGCCGGTCTCCTCGCACAGCGAGATGAACTCGCCCGGCCCGAGCAGGCCGCGCTCGGGGTGCTCCCAGCGGACGAGCGCCTCCAGTCCGATGATCTCCGCGCCCTCGATCGCCACCTCGGGCTGGAAGAAGACGCGGAACTCCTCACGCTCGATCGCCTTGCGGATCGCGTTCTCGTTGTGCAGCCGCGCCAGTGCGCGCTCGCGGGTCACCTCGTCGAACAGCACGACGCGCGCGCCACCGGCGGCCTTGGCCCGGTACATGGCGGCGTCGGCGTCGCGGATCAGGTCGTCGGGATCCTGGTTCGGGTCGCTGGTGACCGAGATGCCAATGCTGGCCGCGGCCATCGTCTCGCCGTGAGCGAGCTGGAAGGGCAGGCTGAAGGCCTTGAGCACACGCTCGGCCACCGCGACCGCGCCTTCGTCGTCGAAGATGTCCTCGCAAAGGATCACGAACTCGTCGCCGCCGAATCGGGCAAGCGTCTCGTGCCGGCGCAGCGAGTGGCTGATCCGCTCGGCCACCGCAACCAGCAGCTCGTCGCCCTCGCCATGGCCGAGGCTGTCGTTGATCACCTTGAACCGGTCGAGGTCGAGGAAGAGCACCGCGACCCCCCGGGTCGGTCCTCGTCCCAGCCGCTCGAGCGACAGCTTCAGGTTGTTCAGGTAGAGCAGGCGGCTGGGCAGCCCGGTGAGCGGGTCGCGCAGCAGCTGGTTCTCGTTGGTGCGCCACGCGACGATGTGCGCGACGCTGGCGCGCTGGCTCAGGCTGTTGTGGGCAGAGGTAACAAACAGGATCCGCAGCGGGTTCTCCGCGACCGCGGGCGAAAGCTCTCCCCGCAAGCGGCTCGGACTCCGCCGCAGAACATCTCGGAAATTGGTCGGGGCGTCCATAGCCCGGAGGATCGGCCGGCCCGCCGACCCGCTGGAGGTGGCTTGGACGGATTACCGACCGGCGCCGGTGTCAGCTAACGGACGTCGCCCGCTGGGACGATGGGCGGTCGGTCAGCTGATGACGACGGTCTGCAGCTCGGTGAACGAGTGCATGACGTGCGCGCCTCCCACCCGGCCGATGCCGCTGTCCGCGCCCGCGCGCCCTCCGAACGGAAGGTGCGCCTCCCAGTAATTGCTGGACTCGTTGATGTTCACCCACCCGGTCCGCACTCGGTCGGCGAACTCGAGGCCCCGGCGCAGGTCGGCCGTGTAGATCGCTGAGAGCAGTCCGTACGGCGAGGCGTTGGTGAGTGAGATCGCCTCCTCCAGAGACCCGATCGCCACCACCGGCGCGATCGGGCCGAATGTCTCTTCGACCGCGACGCGCGCGTCCGGCGGAACGTCGGTGAGCACGGTCGGCTGCCAGTACAGCGAGGTAGCAAAGCCCGTGGCGCGGGCCCCGCCGCTGACGACGCTCGCGCCGCGCTCGAGCGCATCACCAACGTGCTCGTCCATCTTGGAGGCCACCGGCTCGTTGTTGAGCGGTCCCATCGTCGTGGCATCGTCGAACGGGTCGCCGAGAAGGATTCGCTCCGCGACCTGGCGGCCCAGGAGCTCGACGAACTCCTCCCGGACGGCGCGGTGAACGAGGATGCGCTCGCCCGCCGTGCAGCTCTGGCCGGCGCACAGGAAGCAGGCGGTCAGCGTCGCGTCGACCGCGGCCGGCAGATCAGCGTCGTCCATGACGACGAGCGGCCCGTTGCCACCCATCTCGAGGAGCGCGGCCTTCCCGGCCGAGGCCTGGGCGACGAGCCGGCCGGTGGCGGTCGAGCCGATGAACGCCACGCCGTCGGTGCCGGGGTTGCTCGCGATCTCGTCTCCGACCACGGGTCCGGGTCCGGTGACCAGGTTGAACACGCCGGGCGGAAGGTCGGCATCGGCGATGCAGCCGGCGAGGGCGATTGCGCACACCGCGGTCGACGGCGCAGGCGTCCACACCACGGCGTTGCCGCACGCCAGCGCGGGCGCGATCAGCTCCGCCGGCATCGTGTACGGCCAGTTCCAGGGGCTGATCACGCCGACCACCCCGCGCGGGCGGCGGACCACCATCACCCGTTTGCCGGGCGAGAACGAGTTGGGCAACTCGCCGCCGAGCCGCTTGGCGTCCTCGGCCGCCATCCGCCAGTACTCGATCAGCTCGTCGACCTCGCCGAACGCCTCGGCCCGCAAGGGTTTCCCCTGATCGAGCGTGAGCGTGTGCGCGAGTTCGTCGCGGCGCGATTCGATCAGATCGCCGACCGCGTGCATCTTGGCCGCCCGGTCGAACGCGGTCAGACGCGCCCAGCCGTCGGCCGCGTCACGCGCGGCGGCGATCGCCCGCTGGGCGTCGCCCCGGTCGCCTTGCGGGATTGACCCGATCGACTCGCCGGTGGCTGGACTGGTGGCGTCGAACGTCTCGCCACTAGCACTCGACTGCCAGCTTCCGCCGACGAACATGTGCTGCGCGGTCCCTGTGGCCATCAAAAACCTCGCCCCGGTAGCGTCGTTGACACCATTCGACAACTGATATATAACAGCCCGATCAGGCGCGGGTCAATGGATTCGAGGGTGCAATCCCGCCCCAGATGCGGGTCAGGCGTTGGTGTTCTATGGACCGCGCCCTAGCGCGCGGACCGGGGAGGTCGAAGATGGCAACCGTAGAGGCTCCCAAGCCGGGAGCTACAGGATCCGACTCGAGTGAGCTCGCGGGCTTCGGGTACAAGCAGGAGCTCGACCGCTCGCTGGGGAGTTTCTCCGCGTTCGCGGCCGGCTTCAGCTACATCTCGATCCTGACCGGCGTCACGGCGCTGTACGGGTTCGGCTACCTGAACGCCGGGCCTGGCGTTTGGTGGACGTGGCCGGCGGTGGTGTTCGGGCAGATCCTGGTGGCGCTGTGCTTCATGGAGATGGCGGGTCAGTACCCGATCGCCGGGTCGGTGTACCAGTGGTCCAAGCAGATCTCGAGCGGTTTTACGTCCTGGATGACCGGCTGGATCTACATCGTCGGCGCGATCGTCACGATCGCCGCGGTCGCGGTCGACTGGCAAATCGTCCTGCCCCAGGTCACCGACAAGCTCCAGTTCTTCGGGACGTCGGCCGACGCCGGCACGTACCTGACCAAGCACGGAGCCCAGAACGCACTGCTGCTCGGTGCGATCCTGGTCGCGATCACGACCACCATCAACATGCTCGGCGTCAAGCTGATGTCGCGGATCAACAACATCGGCGTGACGTGCGAGCTCGTTGGCTCGAGCATCCTCGTGATCCTGCTGCTGTTCAACGCCCACCACGGGCCGCAGATCATCTTCCACTCCTACAAGTTCGGCGCCGGCCATCCGTGGGGCTACTTCGGCGCGCTGCTCGTCGGCGGCCTGCTGAGCGCGTACGTGATGTATGGATTCGACACCGCGGGGACGCTGGCCGAGGAGACCAACGACCCGCGTAGGAATGCCCCACCGGCGATCATCCGCGCGATCGCGGCCGCCGCGATCATCGGCGGCCTCGTGATTCTGCTCGCATCGATGGCGAACAAGCACATCCTCGACAAGAACATCGGACTCCTCGGTCTTCCCTACGTCATGAAGCAGGCGTTCGGGAACACGGTCGGGAACATCTTCCTGATCGACTGCGCGATCGCGATCTTCGTCTGCTGCCTGGCCGTGCAGACTGCGACGATCCGGATGCTGTTCTCGATGGCGCGCGACAACCGGCTGCCCGCTGGCTCCGCGGTCGCGCGCGTCTCCGGTCATCGCAAGGTGCCGATCGTGCCGGCGCTGGTGACGGGCGGCCTGACGCTGGTGCTGCTGCTGATCAACATCGGCAACCAGAGCGCGTTCCTCGTGCTCACGTCGCTCGCGATCATCATGTTCTACATCGCGTACCTCGGGGTGACCGGCCCGATGCTGGTCAAGCGCCTGCGAGGCCAGTGGCCGAGGCCCGAACACGGCCCGTACTTCTCGCTCGGGCGGTGGGGGCTCCCGGTCAACATCGCGGCCGTGGCCTACGGCGGGCTGATCACGATCAACATCGCCTGGCCGCGCAACGCGATCTACAACTCGCTCGGCACGCCGCATTGGTACTGGCAGTGGTCGCCATTGCTCTTCATCGGCGGGGTCGTGATCATCGGCACGATCTACTACTTCACGGTGCAGGTGAAGAAGGGCGGCGACGTGCTGGAGGAGCACCGGGCCAACGTCCCGGACCTCGAGCACCTGCCCGCGATGGGGGAGATGGCGCCATGATCGACGCGGGCGAATTCGACTACGTGATCGCGGGCGGCGGCACGGCGGGCTGCGTCGTCGCGGCGCGACTGACCGAGGACCCGACGGTCACGGTGTGCCTGATCGAGGCCGGGCCGTCTGACGTCGACGACCCGCGGATCCTCCGTCTCGAGGACTGGATGTACCTGCTCGACTCCGGCTACGACTGGGACTACCTGGTCGAGCCCCAGGCTCGCGGAAACAGCTTCCTGCGCCATGCCCGCGGGAAGGTGCTCGGCGGCTGCTCGTCGCACAACTCGTGCATCGCGTTCTGGACGCCGAAGGAGGACCTCGACGAGTGGGCGGCGACGGGCTGCGAGGGATGGAGCTCGGCCGACTGCTGGCCGCTGATCAAGCGCCTTGAGACCAACGACGGCCCGGGCGACCACCACGGCCGCGACGGCCCGGTCAACATCCGCACCGTCCCGCCCGATGATCCATGCGGGGTGTCGCTGCTCGAAGCCGCGGCCCAGGCCGGGCTGCCCACCAGCCTCTACAACGAGGGCCACACGGTGACCAACGGGGCGGGCTGGTTCCAGATCAACTCCTCACAGGACAACTTGCGGATGTCGTCCTCGCATGCGTACCTGCATCCGATCCTGGGCGCGCGTCCGAACCTTGAGATCCGGACCGCCTGCTGGGTCAATCGCGTTGCTGTGGAGGACGGGCGGGCCACCGGGGTCGAGTACCTGACTCCCGACCTGCTGACGCAGGCGTCGGTGACGGCGCGGCGCGAGGTGATCCTGAGCGCCGGCTCGATCGATACCCCCAAGTTGCTGATGCTGTCGGGCATCGGCCCGGGCGAGCACCTGCACGAGGTTGGGATCCAGACGCTCGTGCACTCCCCCGGCGTCGGCGCCAACCTCGACGACCACGTCGAGGGGATCGTGCAGTGGGACGCCAAGCGGCCGATGATCCGCCACTCGACGCAGTGGTGGGAGATCGGTCTGTTCTCGACCTCCGAGCCCGGGCTCGACCGGCCCGATCTGATGATGCATTACGGCTCGGTGCCGTTCGACATGAATACCGCCCGCTGGGGCTATCCGACCACGGAGAACGGCTTCTGCCTGACTCCGAACGTGTGTCGCGGCCGCTCGCGCGGCACGGTGCGGCTGCGTTCCTCGGACTACCGAGACCGAGCGCGTGTCGATCCGCGCTACTTCACGGATCCCGATGGTCACGACGAGCGCGTGATGGCCTACGGCATGCGCCTCGCCCGGAAGATCGTCTCTCAGCCGCCGATGGCCGAGTGGGCAGGCGCCGAGCTCGCCCCAGGCCCCGACGCGCAGACCGACGACGAGCTGGTCGAGTACATGCACAGGACCCACAACACGGTCTATCACCCCGCATGCAGCTGCCACATGGGCCCGGATTCGGACCCGCTCGCGGTGGTCGATCCGCGACTGCGGGTGCGCGGCGTGCGGTCGCTGCGGATCGCCGACGGCTCGATCTTGCCGTTCCTCCCGGCGATCAACCCGTGCATCACCACGATGATGGTCGGAGAGAAGTGCGCCGACATGCTGAAGGAGGATGCGCGGCGCGGCGCCGAGCACGCAGCGCCGGCGACGGTCGCATAAGGTCCGCACGATGAGCGCCGCCGCGGCGCCTGAGATCAGCCGCTTCCTGCGCCGCTACCCCCCGTTTGACGCGCTCGACGACGCCGACGTCGAGCGCGTGGCCGTGGCAGCCGAGGAGGAGTTCCACGCCGCCGGTGCAACGATCTTCTCCCAGGGCGCCGAGCCGGTCGAGCACCTACGTGTGGTGCGCTGGGGCGCAGTCGAGATCGTGTTGGGCGGGCGCATGCTCGATCTACTCGGCGAGGGAGAGTTGTTCGGCCACGCCTCGATGCTGTCCGGGCTTCCCACCGGCTTCGAGGCACGCGCGGCTGAGGACACCCTCTGCTACCGGATTCCCGCCGAGGTTGCCCAGGGGCCGCTTTCGCGCCCGGCCGGCCTGCGCTTCGTGGCGCGCTCGCTGCTCGAGCTATGGGCCGAAGGCGCCGGCGTACTCACCGCCGAGCTCCCGGTCGATCCGTCGCTCCAGCCCGTGTGCGCCCTGATCCGGGGCGAACCGGTCGTCTGCGCGCCGAATACCCCGATCCGCGAGGCGGCCAAGATGATGTCCGCGGCGCAGAGTACGTCGGCGATCATTGACCTGGGGAACGGCGCTCTCGGCATCCTCACCGACCACGACCTGCGCACGCGCGTGGTCGCCGGCGGCCTGACCGGCGAGGAGCCGGTGTCGACGGCGATGTCGGCGCCCGTCTACACCTGCCCCCCGGACCGGGTCGGGAGCGAGGTTCTGCTCGACATGCTCGACCGCGGCCTGCGCCACTTCCCGGTCGTGTCCGCGACCGGGAAGGTGCTGGGAGTGGTCGAGGAGCTCGACCTCGTGGCCGCGCAGACCCGCTCCTCCTTCTACCTGCGCCGCAGGATCGGGCGGGCCCAGAGCGTCGCGGAGCTCGCCGACGCCGCCCGGGACCTGCGCCCGACCATGATCGCCCTGCACGATGCGCGCGTCGCCCCGGCCGATATCGCCGCGGTGTACTCGATCGTCGTCGACGCCCTCACCCGCCGGCTGCTCGAGCTCGCCGCTAGTGCCGGCACCGACCCCGGTGTCGAGTTTGCGTGGCTGGCGCTCGGCAGTCAGGCGCGGCGAGAGGCGATGCCGAGCTCCGACGTCGACAGCGCGATCGTGTGGTTCGGCGTTGACGCGGACGAGCAAGTCAGATCGCGGCTGCATGCCCTCGGTCGAACCGTGGTTGAGGGGCTTGAGGCGTGCGGGTTGCAGCCAGACCCGCACCGCGTCACCGCCTCGGACGAGCTATTCGTCCGCTCGCTCGCTTCCTGGCAGCGGGCCGTCGGCAGCTGGATCGAAGATCCGACCCAGGACAAGGCCCTGGTCCTAGTCTCAGTGCTGGTCGACAGCCGACCGGTGTGGGGCATCCATACCGGGACCCCGGTGGCCGACAGCTTCCGCCTGGCGCCGAGCAACCCGGCGCTGCTGCGGCTGCTCGCCCGCTTCGCGCTCTCGCACCGCCCGCCCACGGGCTTCTTCCGGGGACTCGTCGTCGAGCCGACCGGCGAGCACCGGGGCCGGCTCGACCTCAAACAGCGCGGCGTGACGCCGATCGTCGATCTCGCGCGCTGGGCGGGGATCTCGGCCGGCGTGACCAGCGCATCCACGACCGAGCGGCTCCACGCCGCCGCGGCCGCCGGCATCCTGTCCGAGGCCGAGGCGCGCACTCTCGAGGATGCGTTCGCGCTCATCACCGGCCTGCGGCTCGACCACCAGGTGCAGCAGCTGCGCCTCGGTGTCCAGCCCGACGACTACGTCAACCCGGCGACGCTCAGCCACCTCACGCGGACTTACCTGAGGGAGGCATTTCGCGCCGTGGCTTCGATCCAGAAGCACGTGGCCGCCGGGCTCAGCGTCGGAGTCAGATAACGCGGCACAATGGGTGATCTATGAGGGGTGACTGGCGCGACTGGCGACCCGCGATCTGGCTGACGATGATCGGCATCGCGGCCGTTCTGCTCGTCAGTCCGTTCTGGATTGGGGCACTGTTCTTCGGCGCCGCGATCGGCGCCGCGATCAGGATCCGTCAGCGGCGACGCCTCGCCGCAGCCGCCGCGTCTGCGAAGCCGGCTCGACAATCCGGACCTCGGCGCCGACGTTGAGCCTCAGACGTGCCGCCTCGGGGTGACTGGCGCCCCGTCGCAGCGGTCGCCGGCGGGCCGGCAGCAGGACGACATCGAAGCCACCACTCTCGGCGAACTGCTCGAACGTCTGATCGGCGCCGTCGATCAAGAGCACGAACGCGGTCCGCTCGGCGGCTTGGCCGAGCCGCTCCCGCGCCCGGTCGAGATCGCCCGCGACCGACTCAGCGACCATCTCGTTGTACTCGAGCGCCGAGTTGCCACACCGTGGCCCGGACGGCGCCTGGGGTGCGACGCCGACGACGGTGAGGTCCGCATTCTCTCGTTCGGCGAGCCCACGGGCGAGGTCGATGGCCGCGATACCGCCGCGACTCTGCTCGTACAACACCAGCACGCGCTCTTTTTCCAACGACATTGCGACCATCGTGCCACTCCGCCCGACGTTTCGTCCGCCCTGGCACCGATCATTCCTAACGCGTGAGCTGGCGATCGACCCGAGCGACCGGGGGTGCGGATAACGGCGTCCGCCGGGTTGGCGTTATCGACCTCGGGTCGAACTCCTGGCGTGTGGTCGTCTACATGTTCTCGCGTGATTGGCGTCCTCCCCACGGTCAAGCGACCGACGGGGCGTCTCCGGAGGACGAAGGGGGCACGGGCTATCAGTGGTGGAAGCTCACCGACGAGATCTTCGAGACCGTCCGGATCGGCGCCGGTCTGGCCGAGACCGGCCGCCTGAGCCCTGAGGCGATGGGGCGCGGACTCGAGACGCTCGCCGTGTTCGGGCGGTTCTGCGCGGCCCACGGCCTGGGACCCGACGACGTGCACGCGGTCGCCACCAGCGCGATCCGGGACGCGAGCAACGGCGAGTACTTCCTCACCGCCGCGCGCGCGGCCAGCGAGCTGCCGATCGAGATCATCTCCGACGAGGACGAAGCCCGCTTCGGCTATGTGGCCGCCGTCAACACCTCGACCCTGACTGACGGCATCGTGCTCGAGATCGGCGGTGGCTCGATCCAGTTGATAGAGGTCGCCGACCGGCGAGCCAAGACGTTGCGCTCGTTCCCGCTCGGCGCGGTCCGCCTCACCGAGCAGTTCCTGCCCGGATCCGGTCCGGCCAGGAAGAGGGACCTCCAGCGCCTGCGCGCCCACGTTCGCGCCACGCTGTCCGACTTCCCGGCGCTCACCGCCGCCGGGGATCGCATCATCGGCATCGGCGGCGCCGCGCGCAACTTGGCGGCCGCCGCCCAGCGCATGCTCGACCAGCCGGACATCGGCGTCCAGGGCTTCGTGATCACGCGCGAGATGCTCGGTGACCTGGTCACTACGCTCGCCGCCCTTCCGGTCGACGAGCGCGGCGAGGTCCCCGGGATCAAGGTCGGGCGCGGCGACATCATCCTGGCCGCGGCGGTGGCGATCGAGAGCGTCGTCGAGATGGGGCCGTTCGCGGGAATCGAGGTCACCGAGGCCAGCCTCCGCGACGGCGTGTTCCTGGCCCGCGAGCTGCTCGCCGACCAGCCCGAGCCGCTCTTCCCGGACGTCCGCGAGGCCGCCGTGCGCAACCTCGCGGTCCAGTACGAATCGGACTTGCCACATGTCGAGCACGTCGCCGCCCTGTCGCTCCAGATGTTCGACTCGCTCGCCGGACAAGACCTGTTCGAGCCCAAACCGGGCGAGCGCGAGCTCCTTTGGGCCGCCGCGATGCTCCACGACGTCGGCATGACGATCTCCTACGACGACCACCACAAGCACTCGCACTACCTGATCGTGAGCGCCGAGCTACCCGGCTTCGACCCACGCGAGCGCGCCCTGATCGCCCAGATCACCCGCTACCACCGCAAGGGCGCTCCCAAGCTCGGCGAGGTCGCCGCGCTCACCCAGAAGGGCGACGAGCAGCTGCTCGAGCGTTGCTCGGTGATCCTGCGCCTGGCCGAGCACCTCGAGCGCGGCCGCGACCAGTCGGTCCGCGAGGCGCGGTTGCGCGCCAACGGGCACGGCGTCGACCTGCACCTCGAGGCCGCCGGCGATCTCACCCTGCCCCGCTGGAGCGTCGAGCGCTACGGCGACGGCGAGGCGTTCCAGCGCGTGTTCGGGCGTCGGCTGCTGATCGGCTGAACCGGCCTATCCCTCCCTACACGATCCACAGCAATGCGGTCGATCGCCTGCACCGCCACCAACTGCCCACGGGGGCGTCGGTCATCTCGGTAACTATCCGTTAACGCAAGTCTCCAGCCGCCCGGGCGATGCGACTAGAGTTTGGGCAATGCTCTGGCTTCTGCGTCACGCCGAGGCGGAGGATGGCTTGCCCGACGACGAGCGTCCGCTGACCGACCGCGGCACCATGCAAGCCGACGCGGTGGGTCGTGCGCTGGCCGTGCTCGGCGTGCAGCTCGAGGCCTGCCTCAGCTCTCCCAAGCTCCGCGCGCTGCAGACGGCCGAGCGGGCGTGTGAGCCGCTCGGGGTGCCGGTCACCGTCGAGCCGGTCCTGGCCGGCGAGCCGTTCGACGTCCACGCGCTCACCGCCGGCCTGACCGATGTGCTGCTGGTCGGCCACGACCCCTCGTTCTCGCTGTTGCTGCACGACCTCACGGGAACTCAGGCCCGGATGAAGAAGGGGGGCCTGGCGGCCATCTCGAAAGGAGAACTGGTCGCGCTGCTCCGTCCCTCCGAGCTCGCCGCTATCGCCAGGGCGAAGATACCGGTGACATTGGATGACTGAACCCGCATTAGAAACCGATCAGACCACGAACGGCCAGACAGACGGACAGGCGGCCACGGCCACGGCCGTCGCGGACCTGACCGACTCCTCGCTGTACGTGAACCGTGAGCTGTCCTGGCTCGACTTCAACGACCGCGTGCTCCAGCTGGCCGAGGACGAGACGCTGCCGTTGATGGAACGGGTCAAGTTCCTGGCCATTTTCACCACCAACCTGGACGAGTTCTTCATGGTCCGTGTCGCCGGGGTGCACGACCAGATCGACGCCCGGATCGACGCCCGCGGCCCGGACGGCCTGTCGCCGAATCAGGTGCTGGCGAGTATGGCCGAACGGGTGACCGAGCTCGACCGCCGCCAGGCCCGACAGTTCACCGACGTGGTGCTTCCGGACCTGGCCAAGCACGGCATCAAGATCATCACCTGCGATCAGTCGACCGCCCCCGCCGAGCTGATGGACCGCCAGTTCCGCGAGCAGATCTTCCCGGTGCTGACGCCGCTGGCCATTGGCCCGGGCCGGCCCTTCCCCTACATCTCGAACCTGTCGCTCAGCCTGATCGTCCGCCTGCGCGATCCCGACATCGATCACGAGGTCTACGCGCGGGTCAAGGTCCCCAAGGAAGTCCTGCCCCGGTTCGTCGAGATCACCCCCGACACGTTCATTCCCCTCGAGCAGATCATCGCCCGCCACCTCGACGCGCTGTTCCCCGGCCTGGACGTGCTCAGCTACGACATGTTCCGGGTCACCCGCGACGCGGATTTCGAGATCTCCGACGAGGCCGACGACCTTCTGGAAGCGGTTGAGGACGAGCTACGCCGCCGGCGCTTCGGCGAGGTCGTGCGCCTCGAGGTTGGGGCCGGCATGGACCCGGCGCTACGCACCCGGCTGATCGACTGGCTCGACGTCGACGACGTCCAGGTCTACGACGTAGAGGGAATGCTCGACCTCAGCGACCTGTGGCAGATCGCCGGCCTCGACGGCCATCCCGACATCCGCCAGACGCCGTGGACGCCGCTCACCCACCCGGCGTTCGTCCCGCGCCCTGGCGCCCGCGATGATCAGCCCGACGTCTTCGCCCCGATGCGCACCCGCGACGTGCTTGTGCACTACCCGTATCAGTCGTTCGCGACCAGCGTCGAGCGGTTCGTCAAACAGGCGGTCGACGACCCCAACGTGCTGGCGATCAAGATGACCGTGTACCGGACCTCGGATGACTCGGCCCTCATCCCGTCGCTGATCGAGGCGGCCGAGAAGGGCAAGCAGGCCGTGGCGATGGTGGAGCTCAAGGCGCGCTTCGACGAGCGCCAGAACATCGGGTGGTCGCGAGCCCTGGAAGAGGTGGGCGCCCATGTGGTGCACGGCATCCCCGGGCTCAAGACCCACGCCAAGGCGATCCTTGTCGTCCGTCGCGAGCGGGGCGGCGTGCGCCACTACGTGATGATCGGCACCGGCAACTTCCACGCCAAGAACGCCCGCCTTTACGAGGACTTCGGCCTGTTCACGACCGACCGGGAGATCGGCGAGGAGGTCGCGAACCTGTTCAACACGCTGACGGGCTACGGCCACCCCGCCCGCGAGCGCAAGATCCTGGTCGCGCCGCTCTGGCTGCGCGAGCCGCTGATCGAGGAGATCGATCGGACCATCGCCGCGCACGAGGCGGGCGAGCCCGCTCGGATCACGATGAAGATGAACGCGCTGGTCGATCAGCGCTGCATCGAGGCTTTGTATCGGGCGTCACAGGCCGGGGTCCCGATCCAGCTCAACGTGCGCGGCATCTGCTGTCTGACCCCGGGGATACCCGGGGTGAGCGAGACGATCGAGGTCGTGTCCGTGGTCGGACGCTTCCTCGAGCACTCCCGCATCTACTCCTTCCACCGGGGCGACGAGCACATCTACTACATCGGCTCGGCCGACCTGATGCCACGCAACCTGGACACACGCGTGGAGCTGCTGGTCCCCGTCGAGGATCCCGAGCTCAAGGCCGAGATCGAGGACACGCTTGACCGCTGCCTGGCGGACGACACGTTCTCCTGGACGCTCGGCACCGACTCGGTCTGGACCCGGCGGACGGGCCGGACGCGGTCGGTCCATCGGGAGCTGATGGAGCGCACGCTGGCCCAGGCCTCAACGGCAACTTCCTAGGGGCCTGGGGAATCCGGCTCGGCGCCAGACGCCAGTCAAACGCTCATCGGCCGGATTCCCTAAGGAAATTCGGCGCCTTCACGTCACTCACGCGAGACGGGTACGGGCCGAATTTCCCGCGCTCGGCATCCGTGGGACCGTTCCGCCCGGCGTCCGTGCCGGGCGGCCGGTGTCCTTTCCCTAGTTGCTCACGGAGTTCCGAGGCCGTTGCCGCCGCCCTGCGAGGACGACGTGCTGGGCGCGGCGCTGGCGGGCTGGGCACCCAGCGTCAGCTTGATGGTCTTGGTCGAGCCGCCGCGGTTGACGGTCAGCGTGACCGTGTCGCCGGGCGCGTAGTTGGCGATCGTGGCCACGAACGTGTTGACCGAGGTGACCTTCTGGCCGTTGACGGCGGTGATGATGTCGCCCGCCTGCAGGCCGGCCTTGGCGGCCGGCGAGCCGGACGCGATCGGCGGCTCGCTGTTCGTGCTCGCGGACTTGGCGATCCCGGCGCCACCTTGGACCGACGGATCGAGGCTGACCCCGACGTAGGCGTTGTGGGCCTGGCCGGTGGCGATGATCTCCCGGGCCAGCCGGGCGTCGCTGTTGGACGGGGTGGCGAAACCGACGCCTGAGCTCGAGCCCTCGCCCTGGCCGTTGGTGTTGTTGGTCTCGATCTGGTCGTTCAGCCCGATCACCTGGCCGGCGGCGTTGATCAGCGGCCCGCCCGAGTTGCCCGGGTTGATCGCGGCGTCGGTCTGCACGGCGTTCGGGATCGTGAACTGGTTGGGGGCCTGGATCGTGCGCTGGAGCGCGCTGACGATGCCGGCGGTGAGCGTGTTGGGCAGACCGAACGGGCTGCCGATCGCGACGACGCTGTCGCCGACCTGCAGGGCCGAGGAGTCGCCGAAGGTCAGCGGGTGCAGCTCGGAGGTGTCAACGTTCTTTAGTCGGATGACCGCCAGGTCGGCGCCGGTGTCAGAGCCGACCAGGGTGGCCGGCGACTTGAAGCCGTCGGGGAAGGTGACGTTGATCGTGCTGGCGCCCGACACGACGTGCTCGTCGGTGACGATGTCGCCCTTCTTGTCGAAGACCACGCCAGCGCCCTCACCCTCGGTCTGCTGGGACTGCCCGAAGC
Source organism: uncultured Solirubrobacterales bacterium (assembly GCA_963757235.1). Taxonomy (GTDB): domain Bacteria; phylum Actinomycetota; class Thermoleophilia; order Solirubrobacterales; family Solirubrobacteraceae; genus Palsa-465. The sequence goes on from CAVWRC010000017.1 coordinate 193,467, forward strand.
CGAAGACGCCGGTGTTGTTCTGAGTCGAGGACGTCGTGATGTCGACCACGCCGGGATCGTCCTGCTGGAAGATCTGGCTGATCGTCAGCGCCTTGGCGGTGCCGTTGAAACTGGTGGGCAGGGCCGGCGAGCTGCTCGGTTGCACAACCGTCGTCGTCGTGACCGAGTGCGTCGTCGTGCTCCCGTTGGCCACGGCGAGCGCGATCGCCCCGCCGGCCACGGCGCCGCCGATGATCGGAAGCAGGCGGGTCAGAAGTTTCATTGGTAGGCGTCTCCTCGCAAGCGCAGTTCGATTACTTCGGTTCTCCCAGTACAGCAGCTAGCTATGAGAAACCCGTCAGAACTAGGTGAGAGGCCGGTAAGAACTACCGGAGGCCTCAGGCGCTGGGCCCTTGAGGCGTGAACAGCTGCGACGCAGGCCCGAGCGGCGTGGCCGGGCCGCCTTTCTGCGGCGGCGACGGGACGCCCGGGAAGCGGAGCCCGGGGCGGAATCGCGGGACCGGGAGGCCCTTCTGGTTGACCTCGCTGGCGATCCGAGCCGACAGGTTCGAGAGGATCTTCTGCTCCTGGCCCGCCGTCAGCATCTTGCCGGCGACGAGCTTGTCGAGCCGGGCCTTCAGTGCCGCGGTGATCGCCTGCTCCAGCCCGCTGACCGACTTGCCCTTGGCGCTGGCGATCTGAGCCAGGGACTTGCCGCTCGACAGCTGCTGCAGCAGCTGCGCGTCGGTCAAGCCCAGGTAGCTCGCGGCCGGGGCGATCCCGCCGGCAACCGCGAACGGCACGGCGAAATGGCGCAGTTGTGGAGCCTGGCCACCCTTGCCAAGCCCCGGCGGGCCGAAGCCCGGCGGGGCGAAGCCCGGGCCGCCGCCCGGTCCGAAGAAGCCAAACGGCACCGCCGGATTCGTGCCGTTCTGCTTCAGGTGCTGCTCGAGCGCGTTGGCCTGGGCTTGGGTCAAGTTGCCGGACTTGACCTCGGCCTGGAGCTGGTCGATCGTGGCACCGTTCAGCGCCGCGGTCAGCTGCTGCGGGGTGACGTTCAGCCGCTTGGCAACGTCGTTCAGGAAAGCCTGGCGCGTGTTCGGGCCCGAGGTCTGGGTGGCCGCGTACGCGCCGCCGGCGAACGCCGCAACCGCCAGCGCCGCCAGACCCATCACGAGCTTTCCTCTGAGACTGCGATCCAACTCCTGAACTCCTCAGCTGGCCGGGCGCTCCGGGAGTCGGTGCGCCCGTGGCCGTGATCCTTCCAGGGGAGTTTGAGAGAAGCGTAAGAAGTTCGTCAGTTTCTGCGGCCCTCGAGGATCTTGTTCAGCCTGCTCGCTTCTTGCTCCGGATTCTGGTTCATCCGTTTGTCGGTGATCCGGACGGTCACGATGCCCGCGGCCAGCATGTCCGCGTCGCGGTCGCGGTCGCGCTCGAACGTGTCCTCGTGGAACCGGCGGCCGTCGAGCTCGACGATCACCCGCTCGACGGGGAACAGCGCGTCGATCTCGTAGCCGAATAGGTAGGTGTTCGTCACCGGCGTCGGCAGTCCATAGCGCTTGCAGAACACGGCGAAGTCGTCCTCAAGCCCGGAGCGCGTCGGATTGCTGCGCGTCTCGACGAACGGCCTGAGACGCTTGGCGCCAGGATGGGTCGGGTTGCGGGCGAGGACATCGGCTAGGGCATCAAGCTGTAGATAGCCCGCGTGGCGCGCGTCGTTGACGACGCGCGCGAGACGCTTGTCGGTAAGGCGTGGCGCGACGTCGAGCGCGGTCCGCTCAGGCGTCGTGACCCGGGCGCCAAGCTGGCGCGTGATGTCGCGGCGCAGCAGTGGCGCGCCCGAGCGGCGTGATGTTGACGTGTCCGAGGGCGTATACGCCGTCATAGACCGGGATCAGCCGCCCAGTCGCCACCCGATACTGGATCGCCCGGCAACCCAGCCCAGCCGCGAGCAACTGGGCGCGCGTCATGTAGCCGTACTGCTTCGCGGCCACGGCCGCGATTGCGCTTTCGAGTGCGTCCACCATTCAGGGCGTGGTCGATTTGGCCCCAATACAGGGTCATTTCGACCACACCCCTAAGAGCCCGAGGCCCCTCGCGTTTCTCCCCCGAGGTGGATGAAGAAATCCAGGGCCTCCGGGTTAGCCAAGCTTTCTCGGGAGGCGGCCTGCTCGGGTGGGGTCCCCATGAGGATTCGTTTCACGGGAACTTCGAGAACCTTCCCGGACAGCGTCCGGGGGACCTCCGCGATCTGCGTGATCTCGTCCGGGACGTGGCGCGGCGAGCAGTCCTCCCGAATGCGCCGCTTGATCTCGCGTTCCAACGCCTCGTCCAGCGATGCGCCCTCGCGGAGAACGACGAACAGCGGCATCCAGCCGTCGCTCCCGGCGCGCGGCACGTCGACCACCAGCGCGTCGACGATCTCGTCGAGCGCCAGCACCGCCCGGTAGATCTCCGAAGTGCCCATCCGGATCCCGCCCCGGTTGATCGTCGAGTCCGAGCGGCCGTAGATCACCGCGGTCTCTCGCGACGTGATCTCGATCCAGTCGCCGTGGCGCCAGATCCCGGGGTACACGCTGAAGTAGCTCTCCTCGTACCGCGACCCATCGGAGTCGCCCCAGAAGAAGACCGGCATCGAAGGCATCGGCCGGGTGATCACGAGCTCGCCGACCTCGTCGATCAACGGCCGGCCCTCGGGATCCCAGGACTCCACCGAGGCGCCGAGCGAGCGCGCCTGCAGCTCCCCCAGGTAGACCGGGAGCGTCGGCACACCGCCCACAAACGCGGTGCACAGATCGGTCCCGCCCGAGGTCGAGAACAGCCACGTGTCGGATCCGAGCTGGTCGTAGATCCACTGAAAGCCCTCGGGCGACAAGGGCGACCCGGTCGAACCAACGGCTCGTAAAGCGGTGAGATCCCGACCCTCTCGGAGCGTAAGGCCCTCGGCCTTCATGCACGCGGCGACGAACGCCGCGCTCGTGCCGAACGTGGTCATCCCCGTGTCCGCCGCCAGGTCCCACAGACGGCCGAGCGACGGATAGCCGGGGTTGCCGTCGTAGAGGACGATCGAGGCGTCGCTCAGCAGTCCCCCGACGATGAAGTTCCACATCATCCAGCCGGTCGTGGTGAACCAGAAGAGCCGGTCGCCGGGCTGCGCATCGAGATGCAGGTAAACCTTCTTCAGCTGCTCGAGCAGGATCCCGCCCTGGCCGTGGACAATCGGCTTGGGCAGCCCGGTGGTACCCGACGAATAGAGCACCCACAGCGGGTGGTCGAAGGGCAGCGGCGCGAACTCGAGCTCCTCTCCCGAAACAAGAAAGCCGTCCTCCCAGCCCGAGCCGTCCAGGTACCCGAACCGGACCACCTTCGACAGCGACGGGATCTCGGCCGCGACGCGGTCGACGGCCTCGCGCCGGTCGAACGACTTGCCTCCGTACTGGTAGCCGTCGATCGCCAGCAGCACCTTCGGCTCGATCTGTGCGAAGCGATCGATCACGCTCCGCGCGCCGAACTCGGGCGCCGCCGAGGACCACACGGCGCCAATCGACGCGCAGGCCAACAAGGCCGCCACCGTCTCCGGAATGTTCGGCATGTAGGCGACGACCCGGTCCCCCTCAGACACACCCAACGCCCGCAACCCGGCGGCGATGGACGCGGTTTGGGACCGCAGCTTCCCCCAGGTGAGCCGTTCCAACTCCCGCGACTCGGACGCGTGTTGGATGGCCAACGCGGATGGATCCTTGCCGGCGAATACGTGCTCCGCCCACGACACCCGCGAGCCCGGAAACCACTCAGCCCCCGGCATCGTCTGGCTTCCGAGCACCCGCTCCCCACCCTCGGAGAACCGCACCCCGAGGAACTCGACCAGCGAGCTCCAAAACCCTTCCAGGTCGGACACCGACCAGCGCCACAGGTCGTGATACCCCTCGAACTCCAGGCCGCGAGTCTCCGAGAGCCACCGCTGGTAGCGCGTCAGCGTCGCGCGCTCGACCCGCTCCGCACTCGGAGTCCACAGGAGCTTGGGCTCTGCGACTGCCACCGCATGGAGTATCCCGTAGTAGCGTTGGCGTCGCATGCCAGCCGGTCGCTACCCGCGCCCGCCGTCACGCGCGGACGGGCTCGCTGAAATCGTGCTGCCCGATCAGGACTGCCACGACGTGCGCCTGGGCGATCGGTGGACCGATCGCCCCGCCGCGTTCGTGTGGCTGAGGCACTACGGGTGAATATTCTGCAAGCAGCACGCGGTCCAGTTGGACCGCGCCCGGGGCGACTTCAAGGCGGCGGGCGTCAACCTGGTGCTGATCGGACAGGGGACCCCGCGCCAGGCGGCTGAGTTCCGCCGGCGCCAGGGGATCCAGCTGGCCGTGCTCGCCGACCACGACCGGGTCAGCTACAAGGCAGCGGGGACGAAGGTCGGCGGCGTGACGGACCTGTTCAGCCCGCAGACCGTCGCCAAGGGCATCCTCGCGACCGCCCGCACCGGTAGGACGCAGACCCGCACGGTCGGGCACCCGTCGCAGCTCGGCGGCACGCTCGTGATCGCCCCCGACGCGCGCGTCGTGTGGTCGCATCTCTCGCAGGACGCAAGCGACAACGCGCCGCCCGAGGAGATCCTTGCTGCGATCCGCAAAGCCGCGGCCTAAACCCGCGGTCTAAACCCGCGGCGTAACTCCTGGCGGCGATCCAACACGCCGAAAACCGCAGCCGCGGACCGGCTGGCGGCCCCGGGCGGGAGTCACGACCCGGGACCGCCGCCGGTCCCCAGCTGCGGGATTCGGGGAGTCCTTCCGCATTGCGACGAGGCGCACTGTCGTCGCGGCGCCGACCCTACGGAGACTGCCGTCAGTTCTCCGTAAGCGTCAGAACGGGTGTCCGCGATCTAACACAGGATCAATACGCACGCGTTCAGGGGAGCACCTGGACCGCGCCCGGCGCGCTGCCCTGCCCGATCCGCCCGACTCCGCCGCCCGGGTAGTAACCGCCCGGGTTGTACTGATACGACGGCGTCACACCGGCGCCGGAGTCAGGTACCGGCACCGCCGCGGCGAACAACCGTGAGAGGACGAGCAGCAGCACCGCGCTCCCGGCCACGAGCCAGAGCACGATCACGGCGCGGCGGAGCAACACCGCGGCGGTGGTCGAGTTGGCGACCGCGACCGTCCGCGCCACGGGCGGACGTGCGACCGTGCGTGGCGGCGCAACCCGGGGCGCCGACGTCAATCGCAGCACCGAAGCCGGAGCGACCGGGGCCGAAACCACGGGTGCCATCCGGGGCGCGGGCGCCGGCCCCGGGTAGCGCTCGTTCAGCCGCCCGTCGGCGAGGAGTCCGCGCAGCGCACGCTGCCACTCCCCGGCGGCGGGACGGTTCACGGGCCTGTTCCCGAGCGCCCGATACAGAAGGTCTCTTAGCTCGACCGGGACGTAGCGCAGATTGGGAGCGAGCGCCCGTGCGTCATGCGAGCGCGCGAACAGCCGCAGGATCACCAGGCCGAGCTTGTACGCGTCCGCCGCGCGCGTGTCGGGCGACTCGCCAAACGAAGCCGGTACGTCCCAGTCGCCCGTCTGCACGATGTCCAGCGCGGTCCGGCCCCGGAAGGCCATCGAGTCGCAGTCGATGAAGCAGATGGCCGCGCCGCCACCGTCTCCGAACGCGACCAGCAGGTTGTTCGGCGCGATGTCGCTGACGGCTATCCCCTGGCGGTGCAGAAGGTCCAGGCCGCCGCTCACTCGCTCGGCGACCTGCGCCCGACGCACCGTGTCCAGGCGGACCCCGAGACCGCGCAGCTCGAGGTACCCGTCGGCCCCGAGCAGGTGCTCGAGCGTCAACAGCACCCGCTCGCGCCGGCCGCTCGGCATCAGGAACGGCACCGCGAACCGGGGGCTGACATCCCGCATCACGATGCCCACCGCCTGCGGACCGGCGTGAACCACGGCCAGCGGCCATGCGGTGATCGCGTGCAGCCACGCGTCGCGAGGTAGCGACCGGCCCCAGGCCACCATGTCGCCCAGCACGCTCGCCGCGCCCGGCGGGGGTGCGCGGCGGTAGCGCTTGATCACGAGCGGACCGGGGCCGAGCGAGGCGGGCACGAACTGTGGCCGGTAGACCCGGCCCTGGCCGCCTACGCGGGAGATCGGGACGAGCCCGCCGAGGTCCTCGAGCCGCACCGCGCGCGGCCTGGCCTCCACTTCGAAGAGATCAGCGAGGGCCGTCATGGGTCCCTCGGCGCCCACACCGCGACCAGCGTGCGATCGTCGTCGTAGGTACTCCGACTGAAGTCGAGCAGCCGCGCAAAGTCGACCACGTCGGGGGGTGTCGCCAGTTCGCGAGCGAAGGCCCGCCCCAGCTCTCCCGTCCCGTCTCCCAGCGGCAGCGCCAAACCGTCGGTGCACAGCAGCAGCGCGTCCCTCGGCTCGAGCGCGCATTCGCCAGTGACAACCGCCCCCGCGTCGCGGGGCAGGGCCTGAACGCCACCGCCGATCAGTTCGTCCTCGTGCACCGGCTGGCCCACGATCGGATCGTAATGCCTGGAACGAAGGCGGAACGCCGGCGAGTCGCCGACCGCCGCGGCCTGCACGGCGACCGCACCGTCGTCTTCCACCGAAACCGTCGCGACCAGCAACGTGGTCGCCAGTGACCCTGTTTCCTCCGGGCCGGCGCGTCGCTCCTCGGACACGAGCGCCCAGGCCGCCTGCTCGAACACGTTCACCCAGTCGAGGCCGCTCGCATCACCGTGAGCGTCGAGATGCCGGGCCACCGCCGCGGTCGCGTAGCGCACGGCCAACGCTGCGCCCAGATCGGAACGCGACGCGCCAGAGACACCATCCGCCACCGCCGCGATCAAAGTCCCAGAGGCATCGTGCAGCCGCAGGCACAGATCGTCCTGGCGGGGACCTCCGACGTACCGCTTGTGCAGGCCGCGGATCGAGGCCGCTCGGACCGTCAGGCCGAAGGCGCTGCCGCCGTCGGCGACCGTGTCGGGCCGATAGGGCTCGCTGCTCGCGAGCCGCGGCTCGATCGCCGGCGCCGGCTCTCCAATCGTTACCGGGCCGCGAGCCAGGCGGACCCGCCGGCGCGCGAGGAGCGGCGACCCCCCGGACCCGGCCGTGGCGGACTCCCCGGGCGACACAGCGGCAAGCCGCTAAACGAGCGGCGCGTCGAGCTGTACGAATCCCTCCGGCTTCTCGAACTCGATCGTCTGCTCACCCCGATCGAGCCGCTCGGCCGAGGCGACCATGGAGTTCAGCATCGAGGTGGCGAACTCCGCGATCGCGCCTGCGGTCGACGCGCCCGTGGTCATCATGAACCCGTACCGCGGCGAGGTGGCGAGCTCCCGGATGACTTCTGGATCGGCGTCGCCGACGCCGAAGGCCAGGACGTTCGGCCGCTCTCTGAAGCCCGGGTCCCTGAGGTCCGCCAGCCGCGTGCGCCACTTATCCGCCTTCTCGGTCGGCTGGCCGTCGCTCAGGAAGAACACCGAGGGCCGGTGGACCTGATAGCCGCTGCCCTTCAGCAGCGCCACGTCGGCCGGGATCGTCTGGCGCAGCGCCTCGAGCGCGCTCGCGTAGCTGGTGCCGCGGCCGCGCGGTGCCAACGTCGGCAGCACGAGATCCTCGGAGAGCTCCGACAGCTGCAACCGGGTCTCGGCCGTGTCGGCGAACGTGATGATCCCGAATCGGACCTTCTTTCCGATCAGTGGGTGCTTGGCCACCTCGTCGCGCAGGTCGACCAGACCCTGGTTGACCGCCGCTATCGGATCACCCGACATCGAGTGGGACTCATCGCCGACGAAGTACATCGGCAACACCTGGCCGATGACCGCACCCGGCGCGACCGGCGGCGGCGCCGCCACAGGCGACGGCACCGTGGGCTCGTCGCCGACCAGCGTCGCCGTCGCGGGCTCAGGCTCGCCGCCACCGACGCTCGATGGCGACGCGCCCCCGGCCGCGCTCCCCGGGAATTTCATCTTCATCATTATGTGCTCACGCCCCCGAGTTGGTACTGGTGCCCCCTGACGGCCGCGGCGGAACCAGGATGCTCTGGCAGGCCTTGCTGGCCGATACGAACTTCGGGTTGGTCCGGATGTTCGAGGGGAAGATCGGCCCCTTGCCCGAGAAGTTCGGGTTGGGCAGGTCGTAGCCGTGCTGGCGCACGCAGGTCACGTACTTAGTGATCGTCGTGTGCGAGATCCGTCCGGCGAAGTTCCCTCGGCGGAAGCCGAAGTTCGCGCCGCACGCCTTGAACGCGGCCTGCAGCTTCGGGTTGTTGGCGAAACGGCGAGCGCCACTGCCAGAGCCGCCGCCGAAGAACCCGCCGCCCGGAGGCCCACCGGTGCCGGTGGTGCCGGTCCCGGTGCCGGCGGCCGGAGGAGCCCCGGCCGGACGATTCGGCAGCGTGACGCCGTGCGACTTCAGACAGGCGACAAGTGCCGTGCGGCCGGCACTCGTGCCTCCGGCCGCGCCGGACGAGGCCGACGTGGTGGTGCTCGAGCTGCTCGCACCGGCACTGCCGGTCGTGCTCGAGCTGCTGCTGGCGCTGCCGCAGGCTGCTATCAGGCAGCCCAGAGCCAGCGCGAGGATCGTGAAAAGCGCCCCTCGGGGTGCTTTACGCATGACTTTCAAAACCTCTGGTCCTTTCGTGAATCGATACTGCTCAGCCGCCGCCGAACAACGAGCCGACGGCGGAAGATGCGCTTCCCGAGCTTGAGCTCGAGCTAGTTGAATTGCTGCTCGAGCCGAAGGGGCTGGCACCGGTGTCGTTGACAGTAGTCGCGCTGATCGTGCCATCCGAGCCCTTGGCTCCCGCGACCGTGACGAGATCGCCCGGTCGCACGGCGTTCTTACCCACGCCGACGTTCTTGGTGACCTTGGTCGCGCTCGACAACGTGACCTTAACCGTGTTACCCGAAGTCTCTGTGACGTAGAGCGAGTCTCCGCTGATGCTCGAGACCGTCCCGACCGACGCGCTTCCACCGGCCCCGCCGCCGAACAGGCCGCGGAAGGCGCCGCCGCCAGCGCCGGCGCCGCGCGTGACCCCGCCGGCACCCGACCCGGTGGCACCCGCCCGCGCTGCGCCAGTCCCCGTCCCGGTCGCACCGGTACTCGTACCCGTGCCCGCGCCGGCGAGAGCCGCCGCAAACCCACTGGTCGAGCTCGAGTTGGCCAGCTGGTGCTTCTCGACGCGCACGCCGACGTAGAAGCCGACCAAGCCAAGGAGCACAGCGAACAGCCCCGCGCTCCACCAGGTCAAGACCTTGTGCCGCGGGCGCCCCGGGAGCGCAACTTCCTGCTCATCCTCATAGCTGTCCCACTCCTCCTCGGGCCCGTCGTAAGGGATGGCGTTCATCTCGATTCCTCTGGGTTGTTGTTCAGACTGCTCACTCAAAGCGAAGCGCCTCGATTGGCCGGAGCGACGCGGCGCGCCCGGCGGGATAGGTTCCGAAGAAGAGTCCGATCAGCACGGCGGCGCCGAACGCCAAGGCGATCGAATAGGGGGCGATCACCGGCTGGACGCCCGCGATCTTGAACTGGCTGCCGATGATCCCGGCGATCACGCCGGCGATGCCGCCGAAGAACGACACCAGCACGGCCTCGACCAGGAACTGGGTCAGGATGTCGCTGCGGCGGGCGCCCACGGCCTTGCGAATACCGATCTCGCGCGTGCGCTCGGTGACCGACACGAGCATGATGTTCATCACCCCGATCCCGCCGACCAGCAGGGAGATCGCCGCGACCTCGCCCAGCAGGGTGGTAAACACCTTGCTGCTCGCGGTCGAGGTCTGGATGATCGAGCTCTGGTTGACCACCTCGAAGTTGGCCGTGCCGTCTGAGCCCGCGCTCGGCGGATCGAGCTGGTTGAGGATGTTGGTCACCTCGGTCTGCGCCGCGTTCAGCTGACCCTGCGACTTGGCCTGGACGACGACCTGGCTGATGTTCCCGTAACCGGTCAGCGTGTCCTGCACCGCAGTCAGTGGCGCGATCGCGACGTCGTCCTGGTTGGAGCTGCCGTTCGATCCCTTGGAGTCGGTCACGCCGATGACCTGGAAGTTGGTGCCGTTCACCTGAACCGTCTGACCGACCGGGTCTGCGCCGTTGAACAGCTCGCTGACCACGGTCGGTCCGACCACGAGCACCCGGCTGTGGTTCTGCACGTCAGCGCTCGTGAACCAGGAGCCCTCAGCCATCGTGTAGCTTCGCGCCGCCTGGTAGGAGGGTGTTGTCCCGACGAACGAGGACGGCGAGTAGGTCGTCTCGCCGTCGGTCAGCGTCACGCTGTTGGCGGTCACGACGGGCGAGGCGCTGAGGACGTCGGGCGCTTCGAGCGGGTTTACGAGCGCGTTGGCGTCGGCCACCGTGAGGCCGGTGCTCGCGCTCGCGCTGGCGCTGGCGCCGGCGCCGCCGCCGCCGCGGAAGAACAGCCCTCCGAGTGAGGGCGCGCCGCTCACCAGGAGCACATTGCTGCCCAGGGCGTCGATCTGGTTCGTGACCGCCGCGGATGATCCGGTGCCGACGGCGATCAACACGATCACCGACCCGACCCCGATCATTAGCCCGAGGATGGTCAAGCCCGACCGCAGCTTGTTCGCGGACAGCCCGCCGAGCGCCACGCGCACGGTCTCGATCATGTGACTCCCTCTGCCGCGCGCTCGCCTCGCTCGTCGGAAATGATCGTCCCGTCGCTGATCCGGACCACCCGACGGGCGTGGTCGGCGATGGCCTGCTCATGCGTGATCAGGATGATCGTGCGGCCCTGCTCGTTGAGCCGATCGAAGATGCCCAGCACCTCGGCCGAGGACACCGTGTCAAGCGCTCCCGTCGGTTCGTCGGCCAGGATCATTGCCGGGTTGGTGACGAGAGCGCGCGCGATGGCCACGCGCTGCTGCTGGCCACCCGACAGCTCCGAGGGCATGTGATGCGTCCGATTACCCAGACCCACCTGGCGCAGGGCGGCAACCGCGCGCTCGTGCCGCGCGCTGCGATGCACCCCGGCGTAGGCGAGCGGAAGCTCGACGTTGGCCTGGGCGCGCGTGCGGGGGATCAGGTTGAAGCTCTGGAACACGAACCCGATCTCGCGGTTGCGGACGTCGGCCAGCGAGTCCTCGTCGATTCGGCGCACGTCGAGCCCATTCAGCCGGTAGATCCCGCTGGTCGGCATGTCCAGGCAGCCGACGATGTTCATCAGCGTCGTCTTGCCGCTCCCCGACGCTCCGACGATCGCGACATACTCACCGCGCTCGATCCGCAGGCTCACCCCGCGCAAGGCGTGCACGGCGATGTCACCGACGCTGTACGTCTTGTGCACATCCTGGATGTCAATCACCGGGACGCCGGCCCGGCTCGCGGGCGGCCGGGGCCGGCTGACGGCCTTGCGCGCCTCGCGCTGCGCTGCCTCGCGCTGCGTAGCCTGCTCGCGCTTAGCCCGCAGGAACCGCTGGGCCCGCATGACGGCCGGCCGCTCCTCTGAGCGTGGCCGGCGGGCCATCAGCCGCCTCCGGCCGCGCGCCGGAAGAATCCGCCGCCGCCGGCTCCGCCGAACCCGCCGGCCCCGCCGAACCCGCCGGCGCCACCGAGAGCGCCTGCCCCGCCGAGCGTCCCGGTGCCCGATCCGGTCGTCGCGGTCGAGCTGAGCGACGGCAGGGTGATCATGACCACGACCTGATCGCCCGCGGCCAGCCCACTGATGATCTGGGTGCGGCTATCTCCACGGAGCCCGACCACCACCTGGGTCGGAACCGTCTTGCCGTTCTTGAGCACGTTGACGGTGGCCAGCGAGCCGGTGCCGGTGACCGCCGAGTTGGGGAGTGTGACGCCGGAGGCTTGGCCGGTGATCACCGAGGCCGAGGCGCTCATGCCCGGCTTGACCTGCGAGTCGTTCTGGTCGAGCTGGAGGGTCGCGTCGTAGGAGACGACGCTCGAGCTGGTCGAGCCCACCGGCGAGATCTGGCTCACGTGGGCGGCGAGCTGGACGCCGGCCAGCGCGTCGAGGCTGACCGTGGCCGGTTGCCCGACCGCGATCTTGCTGATGTCCGACTCGCTGAACGCGACGGTCATCATCAGCGTGTTCGTGTTGATGATCTCGGCGAAGCCGGAGCTCGACGAGCTCGAGGAGCTCGAGGAGCCGCCCAGGCTCCCGGCCGTGACGCCGCTCCCGCTACTGCCCGAGGAGCTCGACGAGGACCCGGTCGAAGAGGAAGAGCTGCCCGATCCGCCGGTCACCGACTGGCCGGGGGTAAGGCTGGACAGCGACGCGATCGTGCCGCTGACCGGGGCGTAGAGCTTGGTGGCGTTGAGCGCGACCTCGGCGTTGTGGACGCTGGCCTGCGCGGAGTAGACCGACGCCTGCGCCGAAGCAATGCTGCCCGGGGAGGGGGTGCTGGTGGTCGTCGTCGTCGGCGTCGAGCTGCTCTTCGCGCCCGAGGATCCGCTCCCGCCCGACGAAGAGGAACCCGACTTGGACGGCGAGGTGCTCGGGACGACCACGGTCACGGTCACGCTCGGCGTGGTCTTGGTCGCGACCACCGTCCCGGATCCGCCTTTGGTCTTGCCCTTCCCTTTGCCCTTGCCGGCGCCGGCGGGTGGCGTGAACGAGGCGTACTCGATCGTGCCCGCGGTGGAGGGTGAGTAGCTCGTCGTCGAGCTCGACCCAGAGCCGGTGGAGCCAGAGCCGGTCGATCCGGAGCCACCGGACCCGCAGTAGCTGGTCTCGCCCTCCACGCAGTTCAGGTTGTCCTGTGCGGCGGTCAGGCTCGCATTGGCCTGATCGAGCGTCAGCTGGGCCGAGGTGGGATCGAGGTCGGCGAGCAGTTGCCCGGAGTTGACGTGCTGACCGACGTGGACATAAACGTCCTGGAGGGTCCCGCTGGTGGTGAAGTTCACGGTGTCGTCGGTGCCGGCGGCGATGTTCCCGGTGCCGGACACGCTCGACTGCACGACGCCCTGCGCGGCCGTGACGATCTCCTTGGAGGTGCGCGCCGAGCTCGTCGGCGGTCCGATCTCGGTGATGGCCAGCACGGCCACCACGATCGCCACCACCGCCAGCGCGTACAGAAGGAGACGGCCGCCCGCCCTAGGTGATCGATCCCGGCGAGATCTCATCGGACCGGCAGTCCGTTGCTACAAGGGAGGAGGGCAGGCGGTACGCAGCGTTTGCGGACGCAGACATCACGATTGGCGGTTTTAGCGCCGCGAGCATCAGCTCTGCGTAAGCGCTCTTGCGCTCTTCTTAGGAATGATCGTAACCCGCTGCAGCGCGGGCAGCACGACGTGGATTTCGAGGCCCCCGGAGGCGGGGGCGTTGACCTCGAGCGTGCCTCCGTGGGCCTCCACGACCGAGCGCACGATCGACAGGCCGAGGCCGAATCCGCCGGTGCCCCGATCCAGCCTCCGGAACGGCTGGGTCAACGTCACGGCGTCGGCCGGATCGATCTGCGCGCCGCTGTTGGCAACCAGCACGTGCACGTGCGAGCCCTCGGTTCGCGTCGACACGCGCAGATAGCCGCCGCTCTCGTTGTGGCGGATGCCGTTGTCGATCAGGTTGGCGATCATCCGCTCCAACAGCGCCGGCTCGCCCCGGGTCCAGGCCGGCTGGAGATCGTCGCGCACGCGGACGTGGGCCTCCTCGGCCCGGGCCCACAGGTCGGTCACGCAGTCTGCGGCCAGGGCGGCCAGGTCGGCCGGCTCCTCGCGCCCGGTCGCGGCCTCGCTGCGCGCCAGCATCAGCAGTCCCTCGATCAGCCGCTCGCAGCGGTCGACGGTCTCGCGGACGGCGTCGCCCATCCGCCGCAGCTCCTCGACGCTGGCGTCCGGATCGGCCAGCGACACGTCGACCTCGGTCCGCATGATCGCCAGCGGGGTGCGGAGCTCATGCGAGGCATTGGCGACGAAGTGGCGCTGGCTGGCGAAGGCCCCATCCAGCCGCCCGAGCATTCCGTCGAACGTGTCGGCCAGCTCCTTGAGCTCGTCGGCCGGTCCCTTCAGGCCGATCCGCTCGCCCAGGTTCTCGCCCGAGACACGGCGCGCGGTGGCGGTGATCGCGCGCAGCGGGCGCAGGGCCCGGCCGGCCAGCAGCCATCCGGCCACCACCGAGACGATCGTCATCGCCCCGAGCGCCACCGCATACTCGATCAGGAGACGGTGCAGAGCGTCCGCGCGCAGCTGCGCTCGGACCGCCGCGGCGATCCGGAAGCCGATCGAGCTCGGCGCAACCCCCGGCGGCCGGCCATAGAACTGGGGCGCGACCCCGAGCCTCTGAAGCTCGCGCCTGACGTCGGGCGGCGAGTTCAGGTTGTGGCGGACGAGCTCGTAGCCGATCGTCAGCAGCACCGCGCCGGTGACCAGGAAGACCAGGCCGTACAGCGCCGTCATGCGCAAACGGATCGTGGGGGCCGGAAGGCGGAACGCGGCCCGGCCCAGGCGCATCAGCTCATCCGATAGCCGACGCCGATCACCGTCTCCACCACCGCCGGCTCGCCCAGCTTGCGACGGAGCGTCATGATCGTCATGCGCACCACGTTCGTGAACGGATCGGTGTGCTCGTCCCATACGCGCTCGAGCAATTCCTCAGCGGATACGGTAGCCCCCTCGGCGCCCATCAGCACCTCGAGCACCCCGAACTCCTTACGCGTCAGGTCGACCGCGTCGCCCTGCCGGTTGACCTGGCGGCGGGCCGGATCGAGCTCGATGTCGCCGTGCTCGAGCACGGGCGGGCGGCTCGGCGTGGAGCGGCGAGCCAAGGCGTGGATCCGCGCGACGAGCTCGGCGAACCGGAACGGCTTGGGAAGGTAGTCGTCGGCGCCGAGCGAGAGGCCCTCGACCAGGTCCTCGAGCGCGCCGGCAGCGGTCAGCATCAGGATCCCCGTCTCGGGGCGTTCGCCGCGGACCGTCCGGCACACGTCGTCGCCGTGCAGGCCGGGCAGATCCCGGTCGAGCACGAGCACGTCGTAGCGCACGACCCGAGCCTTGACGAGCGCGTCAGTGCCGTCGGGAGCCACATCGACGGCCATGCCCTCGCGCCGGAGGCCTCGAGCGATCGCCTCCGCCAGTCGGTGCTCGTCCTCGGCGATCAGCACACGCATGACTGCAACTGAGGATGACGAGGGGCGCGTAAGAAGTCCATAAGCGGGAACATTTCCGCGCGCCGGCGGAGGATTTCGCGGCCTCGATTCGGGGTACTTGTCCTCCAGATGGACGATTACATCGATCGACGTAACATGAACTCGTGTTAGGATCGCCGACAAATGCCTGATCTGACCGAACGCGGAATGGCCGTAGGGCTCCGGGCGCTCAACCGGCTGGCCAGCAACCCGCTGATCGACCGCTTCGGACTGCGCGACTCGGCCGAACGCGTGCTCCACGAGGCATCAAAGGCCACTGTGCGCACCGCCACCCGCGCCGGCCGGACGTTCGCCGCCACCCAGAAGCTGTCGAAGCCGGCCCGCCAGCCGCGAGTGGGTCGCAGCGACCTGTTCGACCTCACCCCCGACGACGAGCAGCAGATGCTGCGCGAGTCGGTCCGCGACTTCGCGCTGGCCAAACTCCGCCCGGCCGCAGAGGCCGCCGACGAAGCGTGCGCCGCGCCGGACGAGCTGCTCGCCCAGGCCAACGAGCTCGGGCTGACGATGGTCGGCGTGCCCGAGGAGCTGGGCGGCGCGGTCGCCGAGCGCTCCGCCGTCACCACCGTGCTCATGTCCGAGGCGCTCGCCCAGGGGGACATGGGCATCGCCCTCGCCTGCCTGGCGCCGGCCGCCGTCTCTACGGCGCTCAGCCTGTGGGGCGATGCCGACCAGCAGGCCACGTACCTGCCCGAGTTCGTCGGCGAGAACGTGCCCGCCGCCGCCCTTGCGATCCTCGAACCCCGCCCGCTGTTCAACCCGTGCGACCTGAAGACCCGGGCGCGGCGCGTCGACGGAGGGTTCGTGCTCAACGGCGTCAAGTCGCTCGTGCCGCGCGCGTCGACTTCCGAGCTGTTCGTGATCGCGGCCTCGCTCGAGGGCACCCCGGCGCTGTTCGTGATCGAGCCGGGGAGCAACGGGCTGAGCGTCGAGCCCGAGCCGGCGATGGGGCTGCGCGCCGCCGCCACCGGACGACTGGTCCTGGAGGACGTAAAGGTTCCCGCCGGCGCGCTCCTCGGTGAACCGGGCCTCGACACGGTGTCCGAGTGCATCCAGCTCGGGCGACTCGGCTGGTGCGCGGTGGCCGTTGGCACCGGACAGGCGGTGCTCGACTATGTGATCCCGTACGTCAACGAGCGCAAGGCGTTCGGGGAGCCGATCTCCTCGCGACAGTCCGTCGCGTTCACTGTGGCGAACATCGCGATCGAGCTCGACGGCATGCGCCTGGCCACCTACCGCGCGGCCAGCCGCGTCGATCAGGGGTTGCCGTTCGCGCGCGAGGTCGCGTTAGCGCGGCGGCTGTGCTCCGAGCGCGGCGCGGCGATTGGGTCGGACGGCGTGCAGATGCTGGGTGGCCACGGCTACGTGAAGGAGCATCCCGTCGAGCGCTGGTACCGCGACCTGCGTGCCGCGGGCGTCATGGAGGGAGGGCTGTTGGTTTGATCAACCTCGAGACGCCACGCAAGTTCGAGTTCCTGGTGAGCCAGGCCCACCAGGTCGCCACCGAGATCTTCCGGCCCAACTCGCGCAAGTACGACCGGGCCGAGCACTCCTATCCCAAGGAGCTCGACATGCTCGCCGCCGTGATCGACGGCATGAACGAGGGCGGCGCGCTGAGTGGCGCCGGCGCCGGTGGGGTCGGTTCGACGTCGGGGAACGGCGCCAAGGCCGATCGCGAAGGCAACCGCAACGGCTCGAACATGGCGAGCCTGCTCGGGCTGATGGAGCTGTCCTGGGGCGACGTCGGCCTGCTGCTGACGATGCCCCGGCAGGGCCTCGGCCAGGCCGCGATCGCCGCGGTGGCCAACGAGGAGCAGCTGGGGCGCTTCGGCGGCAAGTGGGCGGCGATGGCGATCACGGAGCCCGAGGCCGGCTCGGACTCGGCGGCGATCCGCACCACGGCTCGCCTCGACGAGGAGACCGGCGAATACGTCCTGAACGGCGAGAAAATCTTCGTGACCGCCGGCGACCGGGCCGAGCTGATCGTGGTGTGGGCGACGCTCGACCGCGACCAGGGGCGGGCCGCGATCAAGTCATTCGTCGTCGAGCGCGACAACCCCGGACTGAAGCTCGACCGCCTCGAGCACAAGCTCGGGATCCGGGCGTCGGACACGGCGAACTTCGTGCTCGACGATTGCCGGGTCCCGGCGGCGAACCTGCTGGGCAGCCCCGAGATCGAGCCCAAGCGCGGCTTCTCCGGGGTGATGCAGACGTTCGACAACACCCGGCCGCTCGTCGCCGGCATGGCTATCGGCGTGTCGCGGGCGTGCCTGGAGCGCACGCGCGAGCTTCTGTCCGAGGCGGGGGTCGAGATCGACTACGACGCCCCACCCCACTCGCAATCCGCCGCCGCGTCGGAGTTCATCGCGATGGAGTCCGATTGGGAGGCGGCCCGGCTGTTGACGTTGCAAGCGGCGTGGATGGCGGATAACAAGAAGCCCAATTCGCTCCAGGCCTCGATGGCCAAGGCCAAGGCGGGGCGCACCGGTACCGACATCGCCCTCCGCTGCGTCGCCCTGTGCGGGTCGATCGGCTACGCGGAGGGCGAGTTGCTGGAGAAATGGGCCCGCGACGTGAAGATCCTCGACCTGTTCGAGGGCACCCAGCAGATCCAGCTGCTGATCGTGGCACGGGCGCTGCTCGGCAAGACGTCGGCTGAGTTGAAGTAGCGGTTTGCTGGTGCGTCGACCGGCGCCGACGTTTCGATCCACATCTTTCCGGTAGTGGCCAACTCGACACTCGACACTCGACACTCGACACTCATCCCCCCAGGCCTTTACGGTGCGGTGCTCACCGAGAACACCGCGCCGTCGGGGTCGGCGAGGACGGCCTGCCGCTTCGGCACGGAGTCGAATGGCGCCGCCACCACGCTGCCGCCGAGCTCGGGCGCCCGGGCGGCGACGGCATCCGCATCCCCGACCCAGAAGTCGACGCTCCAGCGCGCCGGACCATCATCCTTGGCCATGACCGCAACGACGTCACGCGGGACGGGCTGCGCCGGCTCGCCACCGACGTAGCCGGGTAGCCGGAACAGCGATATGCCGGGCGCGAACGATTCGGTCTCCCAGCCGAACACCTCGCGGTAGTAGCGGGCGGCGACGTCGGGGTCCGAGGTGTGCAGGGCACTCATCGCGTAGGCGCTCGCCTCGTTGACCAGCTGACAGCCATGCCGCTCGGCCGGCTCCCACACGCCGATCACAGCGCCGCCCGGATCCGCGAGTGCGGCGAGTCGCCCGGCCGGCAATGCATCGAACGGCTCGACGAGGACGCGGCCCGCCGCCCGTGCCACCTCGTCGGCGCTTGACACCGACACGTAGGTGTTCCATCCGGGTGATACGCCGGGCGGAGCCTCCCCCACTCCGGCCACGTCCCGACCCCGCAGCCGCGCCACGTAGTAATCCCCGGGGCCGGGTCCCTCGAAGTCCCAGCCGAACAACGCGCCGTAGAACTCGACCGGGCGCTCGGGATCCGGGACCAGGTTGTCAACCCAGCACGGCACACCGGCCGGATAACTGTCTCGCTCGCTCATGCCTCCACCTCGCAAGATCGTTAGTTGGAAAAACCAACTCTATAATTGGTCTCTCGTACTGTCAAGTGGTAGAATCCGACCATGGCCGGACGGCGAACATACGGCGACGCGTGCGGCATCGCCCGCGCGCTCGACGTCATCGGCGAGCGGTGGGCGATCCTGGTCGTGCGCGAGCTGCTGCTCGGCCCCAAGCGATTCACCGATCTGCGCGCGGGCCTGCCGCGTCTCGGCCCCGACATCCTCTCCCAGCGGTTGCGCGAGCTCGAGGACGCCGGCGTCGTGTGCCGGGACCAGCTCCCCCCACCCGCCGCCTCGCGCGTTTACCGGCTGACCGACTGGGGGCGCGAGCTCGAACCGGTGGTGCTGGGACTCGGTCGCTGGGGCAGCGGCGCTCCGTTCCCGGGCGATCACGAGACACTCGGGGTCGACGCGTTCATGCTCGCGCTCAAGACGCTCTATGACCCGACCCGGGCGGACGGGCTGATCGGCACCACCTATGAGGTCCGGTTGGCCGGCCAGCCGTTCGAGGCGCGGCCGACAGACACGCAGCTCGACGTCTCACACGGGACGCCCTCGGACCCGGTCGCTACGATCGAGGCCTACCCAGGGACGCTTCAGGAGATCCTCTGGCACGACCATCGCCTCGACGACGCACTGAACTCGGGCGAGCTGACGATCGGCGGCGACCGCGCCGCCGCCGAGCGCCTCCTAGAGCTGTTCCCTATTCCAGCGTGAACGTGATCTGGATCGAGGCGGTTACTTCCTGCTCGCCCGGCTCCACCGGAAGAGGATCGCCCCCCGAGAACCGCTGCGCCGCCGCCCGGGCACGGAACGGCACCTGCTGCGGGTCGGGCTCGGACAGCTCCAGCGGCGAGCCGAGCGTGCCGCCGATCCCCTCCGCGTAGGCGCGGGCCTTTCGCTCGGCGTCCGCGGCGGCCTCGCGCGCCGCTTCCAGTCGCGCGGGGTTATCCGGTGCGATCTGCCAGTGCGGTCCGTCGATCCGCGCCGCCAGTTCGTTTACGGCGCGCTCGATTACACGGCCGATCAACTCGTGATCGGTCAGGCGCACGGACACCCGCGTCGCCGCCCGATAGCCAAGCGACCGGCGTCCCTCGGCGACATGCTCGAACTCCTCTTGGACGCTTACGCCGGTGGTCGAGCGCGCGGCCGTCGCGACCCCCAGCGATTCGAGTAGCGACGCCAGCGCGTTCGCGTGTGCCGACACATCCGCCAAAGCCGCGCTGGGCGTATCGGTGAGCGCGGTGAGCGTGATCCACAGCATCGCCTCGTCAGGCTCGGCGCGGATGACTGCGTCGCCGCGGACCTTGACCGTGCCAGGCATCAGCTCGCCTCTCGGACGAGCACCTCCCAGGCGCGACGGACGTCGTCCTCGGTGGTGCTCATCTGCCCCACGGCGAGCCGCAGCACGTAACGCCCGTTCAGCACGCAGTGCGAGATGAAGATCTCGCCGCTCGCGTTGACCCGCTCGAGTAACTCGCGGTTCCGTTCGTCATCACCTTCGAGGCGGAAGCACACGACCGAGAAGCGACGGGGTGCGCATAGCTCCCAGCCGTCGGCCTCGGCCACCCAGCGCTCGAACGTCGTGGCGAGCTCGATGCCGTTGCGGATGTGGCGCTGCAGACCGCTGCGGCCGTGGCAGCGGAGCACCGCCCACAGCTTGAGCGAGCGGAAGCGACGGCCGAGCGCCGGCCCGTACTCGCTGAGGCTGAGCGCGTCCTCGGCGTCGGGCGTGCGCAGGTACTCCGGGATCAGGCTGAAGGCCGCGCGGAAGTCGTCCGGCCGGCTGGTCCACAGCAGCGAACAGTCCATCGGCGTGAGCATCCACTTGTGGGGGTTGAACACGAGCGAGTCGGCCCGCTCGACCCCGGCGAACGCCCAGCGGAACTCGGGACACACCATCGCCGCCCCGGCGTAGGCCGCGTCGACGTGCAGCCACGTCCCGCTCGCCGCGCACAGATCCGCGATCTCCGGCACCGGATCCACCGCCGTCACGGCCGTCGTACCGACGGTGGCCACGACGACGGCGGCATCGGACACGTCACCGAGCGCGTCGGGGCGCATCCGGAACTCGGAGTCGACCGGCACCTTGCGCAGGCGCATCCCGAGCATCCGAGCCGCCTTGTCGATCGACGAGTGAGCTTGCTCGGAGCAGAGGATCAGATCGCGGCCCGTCGTCTGACGCGAGGCGATGATCGCAGCAAAGGTCGAAGTCGAGGCGGTGTCCTCGATGTGCCCGTGCCAGCCGCTGGGCAGCCCCAGCAGCTCGGCCGTCCAGTCGAGCACCACGCCTTCGAGTTCGGTCGACGCCGGGGAGGTCCTCCACAGGATCGCGATCGTGTTGAGCGTCGCCGACAGCAGCTCGGCCAGAATCCCCGGCTCGGACGCGCTGGTCGCGAAGTACGCGAAGTACCGCGGGTGCTGCCAGTGCGTGACGCCGGGTAGCAGGATCTCGTCGAGATCCTGGAGCACCGCGGAGAACGGCTCCGGGTCCTCGGGCGCGGTCGTGGGCAACTTCGCGCGGATCTCGCCCGGCGCGACCTGGGCCAGTACCGGCAGCTCACCGACGCGCTCGAGATAGCGGGCCGCCCACTCGAGCGCCGCTGCACCGTCCGCGCGGAGATCGGTCGAGGCAAGACGAGTCGGTTCGGGCTGGACGTCCGTCAAGCCGGCCTCCCCGCCAGGACGAACGCGTAGTGGACGCCGGTCAGCTGCTCGGAGATCTCCCATAAGCGCCGCCAGTCCTCCTCGTCGTACGCCTTGCGCGCCGCGGTCACCACGGTTGGATAACCGCGCTGTTCCTTGCGGCCCCCAGGCCCGACGAACGTTCCGCCGGGAAGGTCCCGGACCGTCGCGGCGTATAGGGTCGGGAGCGCGCCCATGTCCGCGCTCTGCGCGATGAGGCGATTGCCGATCCACCCGAACGCCTTCTCGTAGAGGCGGTCGGTCGCGGCGAACTGAAGGTTGGTACTCGCGTAGCCGGGGTGGGCGGCCAGACTCAGCAGCGCTGCGTCCGACTCGATTGCGCGGCGCTGGAGCTCGAAGCAGAACATCAGGTTGGCCAGCTTGGACTGGCCGTAGGCGCCCCAGCGGTCGTACTTCCGCTCGCCCTGGAGGTCGTCGAAGCGCATCGTGCCGCGGCGATGGAGAAAGCTCGAGACCGTGACCACGCGCGGCGCAGGCGCCTTCAGAAGCGCCGGGAGGAGTAGGCCCGTGAGGGCGAAGTGGCCGAGGTGGTTGGTGCCGAACTGGCTCTCAAACCCGTCCTTGGTCAGCTGGCGCGGGGCGGCCATGATGCCGGCGTTGTTGATCAGCAGGTCGAGGGCGCGATCCGAACCAGCGAAGCCGGCGACGAACTCCCGGACCGACCCGAGGTCGGCCAGATCGAGCGGCGCCACCTCCACCAAAGCATTGGGCACGCGCCCCCGGATGCTCGACGCCGCCTGATCTCCCTTGGCCGCACTGCGGCAGGCGATCACGACCTGCGCGCCGGAGCGGGCCAGCTCCCTCGCCGTGGCGAGCCCGAGGCCACTGTTGGCCCCGGTCACGATCGCCACTCGCCCGCTCTGGTCGGGAATGTCAGCCGCTGTCCACCTATCAGCCATCGAGTACCTCGAATGCGATTCCGGCCTGCTGGAGCCGGCGCAACAGAGCATCCCCCATCGCCACCGCCGGCGTCAGCTGGCCAGCGCGCTCGGGGAGCTCGTCGAAGGCCAGGCACAGCGCCGACTCCGACAGCATCTTCGAGGTCTCGCCGTATCCGGGGTCGCCGCCCGACACCTGGGTTTGAACCATCCGTTCGTCCACGCGCGCGCGGAACCGCACCCGGAACCACGACTTCGCGCGCTGCTCGGGGGAAGGACCCTCGCCCGAGCTCTTGAGCTTGAGCAGCGCGTTGCGCGTCGGCGGCAGCTGCGCCAGCGCTATGAGGCCGGCCGCGCCGCCGGCCAGCCCGACCAGCACGGGCAAGCGCTTGACGGCCAAATAGTGGCTGTAGGCGAAATCGGGGCCGTAGCGCTCGAGCGCCCGGGCGGAGCGCAGGACGGTCTGCGGGTCGATCGTCGGGATCGGGACAACCCAGCCGCCGCCGAACTCATCGTGGTGTGGCGCCCCCGACACCCCGCGCACCCGTCGATCGGAAGGCCGCACCTCCCGCCGACGCCGCTCCCGCGAAACCGACGCGCTCTGCCGGAGCCGACTGAGGATCTCGATCGTCGATTGGTAAGTGCCACCGGAGAAGGTTCCGCCGACACGAACGAACCCTTCAAGCGCGATCGGCACGCCTTCCGGCAGCTGCTCCACCGTGAACAGCGCACCGAGGTCATACGGGATCGAGTCGAACCCGCACGAGTGCACGATGCGCGCCCCGGAGCGCGAGGCCTGCTCGTGGTAGCCCAGCCACATCCGATCGACGAACTCGGGCTCCCCGGTCAGGTCGACATAGTCGGTCCCGGCCGCAGCGCACGCCGCCACCAGCGGCTCGCCGTAGCGGATGTACGGCCCGACCGTCGTGATCACGACCCTGGAAGCCTCCGCCACGGCGCGAACCGACGCCCCATCGGTCACATCCGCCCGCAATAGCGGGAGCTCCGCGGATCCGGCACCCAGGCGCGAGCGCACCTGTTCGAGCTTGCTCAGGTTCCGCCCGGCCAGCGCCCAGCGCGTCTCGGGCGGTGCATGCGTGGCCAGGTACTCCGCGGTCAGGGCCCCCGTGAACCCAGTCGCGCCGAACACCACGATGTCGTAGGGGCGCGAGGCCATCTATCTACTCGGGGGCGGCGGACTGCACCTCGCGGGCAAGCTGCACGGCCTGGTCCGGGTCGACCCCGGCCATGGCCACCAGCCAGCACGCTACCGGCGCGGCCACCCGCTCTGACGAGTGGGCCGCCTCGGCGGCGACATCCAGCAGCTTCTTGAACTCCTCGGTCGTCGGCGGCTGCGTGCCGAGCTTCTCGGCGTACGCCGCCAGCCATTCGCGTGCGTCCATCGCCGCAGTGTATGTTGCCCGGCCGTGGGGGCTCGGAGTCGATACGCCACGCTTCTCTCGCCTACATCGATCGGCCCGGTAGCCGTGCGCAACCGGGTGGTGTCGTGCTCCCACCAGACCGGGCTGGTCCACGAATACCTGCCGACCGAGGATCTGTTCGCCTATCACGAGGCGCGGGCGCGCGGTGGCGTCGGAACCATCTTCATCGAGGCCACCGCGGTACACCCCACCGGCCTGCTGACCGCCCACACGCTGGGGGGCTACCTGCCCGAGATCGTGCCCACCTATCGTCGGCTGGCCGACGTCGTACACGACGGAGGTGCCCGGCTGTTCGTACAGCTGTTCCACGGTGGGCGCGAGCTGATCGCCTCCTCCCCCAAGCCACCGGCGGTCGCTCCTTCGGCCGTACCCAGCCTGCGCTTCAAGTCCGAGCCTCGCGCGCTCAGCGCCGCCGAGATCGCCGAGCTGATCGAGGGGTACGCCGCGGCGGCCCGTCACGCCGCCGACGGAGGGCTCGACGGCGTCGAGGTGTCGATGGCCCACGGCTACCTGCCGGCGCAATTCTTCTCCGCCCTCAGCAACCGCCGCGGCGACCGCTACGGCATCGCCGCGCGGACGCGGTTCGCGGTCGAGGTGATGAGTGCGATCCGCGAGGCGACGGACGGCCGGATCGCCGCAGGCGCACGTCTTTCCGCCGATGAGCTCGTACCCGGCGGCCTCGGCCCCGAGGACGCGGCCGAGGTCGCCGGCGAGCTACACGGCGCCGGGCTGGTCGACTTCATCTCATTGGCGCTCGGCCACTCCGCCTTCCCCGCGGCGTCGACGTGGATCGCCCCACCCCCACCGGTCGAGCTGGACGCGATCGCCGGTCCGGCGGCCGCGGTCCGCCGGGCCGTCCCAGAGATCACGCTGATCGCGACGACGCGCGTGGTCGACCTGGAGCACGCGGACCGGATGATCGCCGACGGGGTGTGCGACCTCGTCGGGCTGACTCGCGCCCACATCGCCGACCCGGAGCTGATCGCCAAAACGACGGCGGGCCGCGCCGACACCGTGATCGAGTGCGTGGGCTGTAACCAGTCGTGTATCGGCCACTATCACGCAGGCGTGCCGATCGGATGTGCCGTCAACCCGCGAACCGGCCGCGAACGCACACTGCTCGCGCCAACGCCGAGCGCGTCGGGACGGCGGGTTCTCGTCATCGGCGCCGGACCGGCCGGCGCGGCCGCCGCGCTCGAAGCGGCGGCCGCGGGCGACGACGTCACGCTGATGGAGCGCGAGGCCGACATCGGCGGCCAGCTCCGGCTGGCCGGGCTGGCGCCGGCGCACTGGGAGCTGTGGGAGCGCTACCGCCGCTCGACGCTGACTCGACTGCACGTTGTCGGGGTCACCGTGGAGCTCGGCGTTGCCGCCGACGCCGCGGCGACAAGGGACTTCGACGTGGTCGTGCTCGCCACCGGCGCTCGCCCGTACCGGCCGCCCATGCCAGAGGACACTGAATGGACGATTCGCGACGCCTGGGACGCGATCCGTTCTCCGGCCGACATCGCGGGCCCGGTGCTGGTCGCGGACTGGGGCGGCGGATGGGACGGGCTCGACGCGGCCGAGCAGCTGGCCCACGCCGGCCTCGAGGTGACGCTCGCGTGCGCAGCCCCGGTTCCGGGGGAGACCGTCCACCAGTACCAGCGCAACCTGTACCTGGCCCGGCTGGACCGGCTTGGGATCCCGATCGTCCACCACACCGAGCTGACCGTGGACGATGGCGAGCCGATGCTTCGGCACGTTTTCTCGCTGCGATCGCGACCTGTCCCTGACACGACGGCGACGATCGTCCTCGCCCAGGGCCGCGTGCCCGCGGATGAGCTGTGGCCGGAGCTCGAGCACCACCCCGGGGCGGTGCGCGCCGGCGACGTGCTCGGTCCGCGCACGCTCGAGGAGGCGGTCCTCGAGGGAACCCTGGCCGTGCGTAACCGGGCCGCCGTGCCCGTGACGGAGCCCGTGTGACATGAGCCGAGTCGTCCTGCTCGACCCGGCTGGGGGCCTCGAGACGGTTCAGGAGGCGCTGCGCGAGTGCCCCGACGTCTCCGTCGAGCGGGCGAAGGAGTTGCCCAGCGCACACGGGGTGGTTGGCCTGCTGGTGCCGCCCGAGATCTCGGTCGACGCCGCCGCCATGATCGGGCTCCCCGACCTGCGCGTCGTCGCGGCAACCGCCACCGGCTACGACCATCTCGACCTGGAGGCGATCTCGGCCGCCGGTGCATGGGCCACGCACTGCGCCGGCTACTGCACCGAGGAGGTGGCCGAGCACGCGATCGCGTTCGCGCTCGACCTCCTGCGCGGGGTGACGCTGCTCGACCGCTTCGTGCGCGCCAGCGGGGAGTGGGAGCTGGACGAGGCGCCGCCGCGGCGGGTCGCCGGAGCCGTCCTCGGGATCGTCGGCCTGGGCCGGATCGGCCGAGCGGTGGCCTGGCGGGCCCGAGCGCTCGACATGCGCGTGGTCGGTTTCGATCCAGCCCTCCCGGCGCAGAGCGGGGATGACGCAAACAAGCTGGACGGCGTCGAGGTGACCTCGCTGCACGCGCTTCTGGCCCAAGCCGAGGTCGTCACGTTGCACGCCCTGCTCGTCCCCGGGCAGCCGCCGGTGCTCGGCGCCGCCGAGCTGGCCATGATGCGGCCGGGGGCCTACCTGATCAACTGCGCGCGCGCCGGCCTGGTCGATGGCGAGGCGCTCGGCGCGGTGCTACGGGATGGGCGGCTGGGCGGATGCGCCCTCGACGTCCTGTCCCACGAGCCGCCAACCGGCGACGAGCCCGAGCTCACCTGGCCCCGCACGCTGATCAACCCGCACGCGGCCTGGTACTCGCCCGCGGCCGCGACCGAGCCATACCGGCGAGCCGGCGAAGCGGTGGCGGCGGTTCTGAACGGCCGCGAGCCGGCCGACGCGCTCGCGCGGCCAGCCTAATCTTCGGCGCTAAGGCGCCGCCGTCAGGCGCCGCCGACCAATCCCAATTCTTCCGCGAACGACTCCCACACCATCCGGTGGAAGCGCGCAATCGCGCTCTCGCTGGCCGGCATCAGGCGGCCGTGCGGAACCATCTGCGAACGGAGCCCGGGCTGCTGGAGCAGCACCGCCTCGGTGTCCTCGATGATCGTCTGATTCCACATCTCGACCCAGGCGTCAGCTTGGTCGGACGAGACGTCGGGGTGGACGAACATGTCCGCGATGAACCGGCACGTTTCGGGGCCGGTGGGAATGACCACCCCCGGGAAGGCAACCCAGTCGTCCTGCACGAGCGTCGTGAACGGCCACACGAAGATGTAGCGGAACTGGCGGTCGCCCTCGCGCACCGGATGCGCATACGTCTTGGCCCGCGGGTTGTAGACGGTGAACTGCCCCAGCACCCGATTGCCGTCGATGTATTCGTAGACGTCGGCATGGTCGTCGAACGCGTCGCTGAAGCTGTTCTTGTGGATCGTTGGGCAGTGGTAACACTCGCTGGCGTTCTCCACCCACACCTTCCAGTTAGCCGGGATCTCATAGGTGAAGCGGTCGTGGTAGCGGTAGTCGTGGAAATCGAGGGCCCGCTCCTCGGCCAGCGGGAAGAACTCGGGATAGGCCTCGCGCAGCGGCGGAGCGTCGGGGTCCGGATTGACGAATACGAGCCCATTCCAACTCTCGACCGCCGCGGGCAGCAGCGAGAACTCCTCCTTGTTGAAGCAGGGCTCGCGTTCGCTACGGGGCGCGGCGCGGAGGCTGCCGTCAAGGTTGTACGTCCACGCGTGATACCCGCACTGCAGGCTCGGCCGATTGCCGTCCGCGACGGCGACGGGAAACGCGCGGTGCCGGCAGACGTTGATGAACGCGCGGAGCTGGTCGTCCTTGCCGCGGGTCACGAGCAGCGGAACGTGAGCGGCGTGGCAGACGATGTGGTCGCCGGGGTGAGTCAGCTTGTCGAGCGGTCCGGCGTAGACCCACGAGCGCGCGAAGATGCGGTTGAGCTCGAACGCATAGATCGCGGGGTCGGAGTACCACCGAGCCGGGAACGTCATGTCCCGCGACAGCGCGTCCTCCACGGCGTCGGCGTCGATTCCGAGGTCGTCGAGCGTCTTGGTCCCCATCTGCTCCTCGCTTTCCGCACTCATTTCTGCAGCAAACCGTGCAATCCGCAAGCCTGCCGGGAATATTTTGCGCAATCATATCTCAGACACGATGACCCCCCGTGAACTCGACCAGCTGGATCGAGCGATCATCTCCCAGCTCCAGGAGGATGGGCGCCGCCCCTACCGCGCGATCGCACGCTCGCTCGGAGTCGCCGAGGGCACCGTGCGCTTTCGCGCCACGCGTCTCCAGGAGGAGGGGATCCTCCGCATCCTTGCGCTGGCCGACCCGTTCGCGTTGGGCTACGCGGTTCAGGCCGCCGTCCTGGTCCGCGTGACGCCAGCCGCGCACGCGCGAGTGGCCGAGACGCTCAGCGAATGGCCCGAGGTCATGTACGTCTCATCGTGCGCCGGTGCCGCCGACCTGTACATGCACATCATCTGCCGCGACCACGACGATCTGTGGCTACTGCTCACCGAGCGGCTGGGCGCGCTCGACGGCGTGTCGGGCACCGAGACCTTCATGGAACTGCGCGTCCACAAGGCGCGCTACGTCTACCCCGGACTGACCGACACGATCATCAACGGCGACTCCTGAACAAGCGCGGTCCGCTCGAAATATGGGTTGACACTCGGCCTTCCAGCGAATAGAAACCGTCATTCAAAACGGTCATTTCGGCGGCGGCCTGGCGGCGGCGCCTCAGCGGTCATTCAAAGGATGAGAGACGAGTACGAGAACCGTGCCCGCGTCGACGTGTCATCGCGCCGTCCGCTGGCCAAGGTGCGCCAGCCGCAGATTCTCGCCGCGGCGGTCGAGCTGCTGCGCGAACGTGGCCTGTGGAGCGTTCGTGTGGCCGATGTCGCCGAGCGCGCGGGCACCAGCGCCACCGGCGTCATCTATTACTTCGGGACCAAGCACGACCTGTTCCGGGCGGCCATCTCCGACGCCGACGCCGAGTTCTACGCGACCGTGTGGCCCGAGCTCGAGCAACTCGAGACCGGGGTGCAGCGACTGGCCTGGCTGGTCGTGCGCTCGAGTCGCAGCGAGTGGGTGCTGTGGATGGACCTGTGGGTCTACGCCCGCCGCCATCCCGATCTGCTCCCGACCCACCGGGGGTTCAGCGAGCGATGGTGCGCCACGATCGCCGGAGTCGTGCGCCACGGGCAGGCGCGGGGAGAGTTCGCTGACGTCGACGCCGAGGCGGTGGCCGGGCGGCTCGCCGCGCTGATGGACGGGCTGGCGATTCACATGGTCAACGAGGACCCAGGGCGCACGCCCGAGCACTACGTCGAGATGGCACTCACGGCCGCGGCCGCCGAGCTGCGCTGCGCCCTGCAGCCGCTGCTGGCCGCCGCCGCGGCGGTCCCGGAGCCCTGAGCGCGAGTTCGGAGCCTTGGGGCCGGAATCTGCGACCGTGAGCCGGGACCTATGGCCGCTGTTCGCCCCCACCTCGGTGGCCGTCGTCGGGGCGTCGGGCGACCCGCGGAAGTGGGGCAACTGGCTGGCCCGGCGAGCGCTGCGGGGCGAGCACCGGCGCGCCGTCCACCTGATCAACCACCGCGGCGGCGAGATCCTCGGGCGCACCGCGGCCGCTCGCTGCTCGAGCTCGACGCCCGACCGTCGACCTTGTGCTGGTCACGGTCCCCGAGGCGCTGCTCGAACCGACCGTGCGAGGAGGCGCTCAGCGCCGGCGCCAAGGCAATCGTGGTCATCAGCGCCGGCACCGAGGGCAGCGGGCGCGACGAGGCGCTCGGGGCCGCGGTGCGCGACGCCGGCGCGGTACTGGTCGGGCCCAACTGCCTCGGCGTCTTCGACGCCGACGAGCGAGCTCGAACTTGTCCCCAATCCGACCTGCCGGCGGGCACGATCGCGACTGATCTCCCAGAGCGGCAACCTCGCCCTCGAGATCAGCGTGCTGATGCGCGGAGACCGGGCTCGGCTTCTCCCGCTTCGTGTCGCTGGGCAACCAGGCCGACCTGACCGCCGCCGAGCTGATCGAGGCGACGACGGCCCACGATCGCAGCGCGGGGATCGCCCTCTACGTCGAGGACTTCCGCGACGGCCGCGCCTTCGTGCGCGCGGCGAGCGAAGCGCGGGCCGCGGGCAAGCCGGTCGTTCTGCTCACCGCGTCCGGCCACGAGGCGGCGGCACGCGCGGTCCGGTCGCACACCGGCGCGCTGGCCAGCGACGACGCCGCGATCGAAGCCGCCTGCCTCGCTGCCGGAATCGAGCGTGTGAGCTCACCGCGCGCAGCTCGTTGACGTGATGCAGGCGCTGATCCGCTGTCCTGCCAGCCGCGGCCGCCGGGTGGCGGTCTGGGCGACGGCGGCGGCCACGGCGGCATCGCGGCCTCGCTGGCCGCCGAAGGCGGGACTCGAGGTGCCGGAGCTCAGCGCCACGACGGTCGCGGCGCTCCGTGACCCAGCTCCCGCCGAGCCGCGTCGTGCTCGAACCCGGTCGACCTGGCCGGCGGCGCCGAGGCCGACGTCCACAACTTTGACCGGATCGCGCGCACGCTGCTCGAGTCAGACGAGGTCGACGCGGTCCTGCTCACCGGGTACTTCGGCGGGTACGGCGAGTACGCCGAGGTGTTCGCCGACCCCGAGTTGGCTGCGGGCGGTGGCGCTCGCGCAGGCGAGCGCGACCGCCGGGCGGCCCCTCGTCGTGCAGACGATGTACTCGACCTCGGGACCGGCCGACGCTCTGCGTCGCGGCGGCGTGCCTGTGTATCAGGCCGTGGAGCACGCGGTCGACGCACTGGCCCGGCTGGCTGGATCGGGATCGATGGCGATCCGGCGTGAGATCCCGGCGCTGCCCGCCGCCGGGCCACCCCGGTCAGCCGACTCCGGCTACGACGCGGCGACGAGGTCGCTCCTGCTGGCGACGGCGGCGTGCCGTTCGTGGCCCAGCGGACGGTCGACTGCCGCCGCGGCGGCGCGGCACGCAGCGGCGGCGATCGGCTACCCCGTGGCGCTCAAGGCACTCGGGGCCGTGCACAAGTCCGACGGCGGCGGCGGTCAGTGCTCGGCATCACCGACGAGGACGCGCTGGCAGCGGCCTACTCCGGACATCGACGCGGCGCCTGCACGCGACCGCGTTCTCGGTCGAGGCGATGGCGCCACTCGACCGACGGCGTCGAGCTGCTGATCGGCGCGCGCTGGGACCCCCGATTCGGACCGGTGGCGCTCGCCGGGCAGCGGCGGCGTCTACGCCGAGGTGCTGCGCGACATCGCGGTGTCGCTCGCGCCCGGTCGACCGAGGCGCGAGCGCCGAGGCGATGCTGCGCTCGCTGCAGTCGTTCGCCGCTGCTCGACGGAGCCCGCGGCCGGCCGCCGCTCGACGTCGCCGCCGCCGCGCGCGCGCTCGCTGCTCTGTCCCGGGTGGCCGCCGCGCACCCCGAGATCGCCGAGCTCGAGGTCAACCCGCTGCTCGTGCTGCCCGACCGGGGCGGTCGCACTCGACGCCCGCATCATCCTGCAACGACTGACAGGAGACGACTCGTGAACTTCCGGTACACCGACGAGCAGCTCGAGCTGCGCGACCGCGCCGCCGCCCTGGCCGAGCGACATCATGGCCTACGAGGAGGAGTGCGAGGAGCACCGCGGCCTGTCGGCGCAGTCCCTGGCCGAGATCCGCGAGCTCACCCTCGAGCCGCCGAGCTCAACGCGATCAACATGCCGCCCGAGTGGGGCGGCCAGGGCCTGTCGATGCTCGACCAGGTGATCGTGCAGGAGCGCCTCGGCCAGCTGACCAACGCGCTGTGGGACGCCGTCTGGCGTCCGGCCAACGCGCTGCGCCACTGCACCGCGCGAGCAGCGCGAGCGCTACCTGATGCCGGCGATCGCCGGCGATCGCCGCGACTGCTTCGCGGTGACCGAGGAGAAGGCGGGCTCGGATCCCGTCGCTGATCGAGACCGTGGCCGAGCGCGACGGCGACGGCTTACGGATCACCGGCGAGAAGTGGTTCGTGACCGTCGGCGACGTCGCCGACTTCCTGATCGTGCAGGCGCTGGTCGGACCCGAGCGCGCCCCCGACGCTGTTCCTCGTGGACAAGGACCTGCCCGGGGTGTCGGTCAAGCGAACGCCGGCCTACATGCACACGTTCGTGTTCGAGCACCCCGAGTTCGTGTTCGACGGCGGTCGTGCTCGGCCCCGAGCAGGTGCTCGGCGAGATCGGCGGCGGCTACGACCTGACCCGCGAGTGGTTCGTCGAGGAGCGGCTGATGATCGCCGCGCGGGCCACCGGCGCCGCCGAGCGCGCGCTCACGCCTGGCCACGCGACTGGGCGAACGAGCGCGTGCAGTCGGGCGGCGTGATCGCCTCCCACCAGCTGATCGGCGCGATGATCGCCGACAGCGCGTGCGACATCGCGCTGTGCCGCGACGCTCACCCACCAGGTGGCCTGGGAGGCCGATAACGGGCATGTCGCGCAAGCTCGCTGCACGCCAAGGCGGCGATGGTCAAGCTGACCGCGTCGGAGGCGGCCGGGCGGGTGATCGACCGCGCCGTGCAGATCTTCGGCGGGCGCGGCTACATGCGCGAGAACCCGGTCGAGCGGCTGTACCGCGACATCCGGGTGGACCGGATCTGGGAGGGCACCTCGGAGATCCAGCGGATGATCATCGCCGACGAGGCCGCGCAAGCGCGGCCTCGACGGGATGCTCCAGTACGGCGCCGGCCTGCCCGCGGAGGAGGCCCGTCCATGCCTGAGGCTGGTGAGGCTCGAACCGCCACGAGCACGCGTGCGTGTCACGCTCGAGCGGCCGGCGAAGCTCAACGCGATCTCCGAGCAGGTCGAGCGCGAGCTGTGCGACGCGCTCGAGAGACCCGAGGTGCGCGACGCGCCGTGCGTCATCTTCACCGGCGGTGAGAAGGTGTTCTCGGCCGGGGCCGACCTGAGCGAGACGCGCGGCTACGGCCCCGACGAGATCCTCGCCACCTACCGCGGCCACCGGCGACTTCGCCGAGCGGGTCGCCGACCTGGCGCCAGCCGACGCTCAGCGCGATCACCGGCTACTGCATCGGCGGCGGCCTCGAGCTGGCGCTGGCGACGCGACTTCCGGATCGCCGAGGAAGGCTCCGACTTCCGCTTCCCCGAGGTCGCGCTCGGCATCCTCCCCAGCTGGGGCGGGACCCAGCGCGCGGTGCGGCTGCTCGGTCCGGCCCGGGCCAAGGAGCTGATCCTGCTGCGCGAGCGCGTCGACGCGCAAGAAGCGCTGTCGCTCGGCCTGGTCACCGAAGTCGTCGCGACCGGCGCAGTGCGCTGCCAACGGGCGCTCGAGCTGGCCGAGCGCCTCAGCGGACTGCCACGCCTGGCGGTCAGTGTCACCAAGCAGGTCATCGACGCGCTGCCTGAGACCTCGCGCGCAGCCGGGCTCGGACTCGAGCGGGTGGCCTACGGACTGCTGGCCCAGACCGGCGACGCCGCGCAGGCCCTGACCGCTCGCTTCGCGCAATGACCGCCTACAAGACACCCGCGCCGCTCGCCGACGAACAGCTGGCCATTCAGGAGCTGTGCCGCGAGTTCGCCGCTCGCGAGATCCGCCCGATCTCACTGACCGTCGATGAGGCCGACACCGAGGTGCCATGGGACGTGTGGCGCAAGGCCGCCGGAGCTGGGCCTGACCTCGTTCATGCTGCCCGAGGAGTACGGCGGCGCCGGGATGACCGACTGCCTGACCTCGTGCATCGTGCAGGAGGAGCTCTCGCACGGCTGCAGCGGGATCGGCAACCTGATCACCTCCAACGGGTTCTTCGCCGAACCGGTGCTGGTGCTCGGCTCCGAGGTGCAGAAGCGCCGCTGGCTCGAGCCACTCGCGGGCGATGACCCGCCGATGACCGCGCTGGCCACGACCGAGCCCCAGAGCGGCTCGGACGCCGCTTCGATCCGCACGCGAGCGCGCCGGGTCGACGGCGGCTACGTGCTGTCCGGCCAGAAGGCGTGGATCTCCAACGGTGGCGTGGCCTCGTTCTACGTCATCTTCGCCACCGTCGACCCCGACCGCGGCTACCGCGGGATCACCGCGTTCCTGGTCGAGGCGACCGACGAGGGCCTGCAGCTGCGGACCGACGATCCGCAAGATGGGCCAGCGGGCGATCCCGAACACCGAGCTGTTCCTCGACGACGTGTTCGTGCCCGAGGATCGCCGGCTCGGCGCCGAGGGGGAGGGCTTCTCGGGCCTGATGCAGACCTTCGACCGCAGCCGGGTGACGCTGGCGGCGTCGGCCACCGGGCTGGCCCGGGCCGCGCTCGAGTACGCCGTCGACTACGCCCGCGATCGCGTCCAGTTCGGCAAGCCGATCGCCGAGCACCAGGCGGTCGCGTTCCGCCTGGCCGACATGGCGCTCCGGGTCGACGCGTCCCGCCTGCTGACCTGGCGGGCGGCCCAGATGGTCGACCGCGGGGAGCGCGCCACGCACCGAGGCGGCGATGGCCAAGCTGCACGCCTCCGAGACCGCGATGTGGTGCACCTGGGCCGCGGTCCAGACGCTCGGCGGCTGGGGCTACAGCCGCGAGTACCCGGTCGAGAAGTGGATGCGCGACGCCAAGCTCGAGGAGATCGAGGAGGGCACCTCCGACATCCAGCGGCATGATCATCTCGCGGGCGCTGACGCGCACGCCGGGCTAACTAATTCACGAATGGGCTACCAGCGACAGAGTGGGCACGTCGGCTAGGAGCTGCACGGCGTACTCCGACTGCGGGTTGTCGAGCACGGTCTGGCCCTGCTCGACCACGCGTCCGTCGCGCAGGATCACCACATCGTCGGCGATGCTCCGTACGAGCGCGAGGTTGTGCGTGATCAGCACCAGGGTCAGCCCCCGGGTCACCTGCAGGCGGTGCAGCAGCTCGACGATCGCCGCCTGCACGGAGACGTCGAGGGCGGACGTCACCTCGTCGCAGATCGAGGAGCTTCGGGCTCCGACCACCAGGGCTCGCGCGATCGCCACGCGCTGACGCTCGCCGCCCGAGAGCTGATCGGGATAGCGGTCCACGTACGCCGCGTTCAGTGCGGCCTCCTCGAGCGCGGTGACGACGCGTTCGCGCCGCTGTGCCCCGCTGATGCTGAGCAGCTCGCGCAGTGGCTGCTCGACGAGCCGGCCCACGGTCTTGCGCGGGTTCAGCGACGTGTACGGGTTCTGGAAGACGTACTGCATCCTGCGGATCTGCTCCGCGGCTGCGGCTTGCGCCGGTCGTGCGAGAGCGGCTCGCCGCCGAACGCGATCTCGCCCGTCCAGCGCGAGTGCAGACCGACCAGACAGCGCGCGAACGTCGTCTTGCCGGCGCCCGACTCGCCCACAACCGCGAGGCAGCGGTGCGGCCGCACGTCAAGCGACACGTCATACAGAACCGGCTTCTCGCCGTATTGGGCGTCGAGGCCCCTGACCTCGAGCAGCGCGGCGGTGCCGTCTCGTTTGCCGCTGTGATCTCGCTCGGGCAGCTCACCGAGGGGCGGGAGGACGGTGATCTCCTCGGCGCGACGACACCTGGCCCAATGCCCGGCTCCGATCGTCACCGGCAGCGGAAAGGCCTCGAGGCACGGTGGCTGTGAGAAGGAACAGCGCGGCGCGAAGAAGCAACCGGCGGGCCGCGACCCGGGACGCGGCGGCTGACCCTCCATCCCCTCGAGCACGTGCGCGCGGGAGGGGTCAGGAATCGCCCGCAGCAGGCCACGCGTGTACGGGTGAGCGGGCGCGCGGAACAGCGGCCTCGACCGTCCCGTGTTCGATCAGCCGCCCGGCGTACATGATCCCGATCGTGTCGAGGCGATGTCGGCGACGACCGCCAGGTCGTGGCTCACGTACACGGCTCCGACCTGGTAGCGGCCGCACAGCGTCCGGATCGTCTCGAGAATGTGGCGCTGGGTGGTCACGTCGAGCCCGGTGGTCGGCTCGTCGAGAACGATCAGCTTCGGGCGGCAGGCGAACGCCATCGCTAGCATCACGCGCTGCTGCTGCCCGCCCGACAGCTGGTGCGGATAGCTGTCGAGCACCGCGTCGAGCGAGTCCAGGCGCACGTCGGCCAGCACGTCCGCGATCCGCCCCTCAACGCCGCCCTCGGGTGGCCGCACCCGCGGGTGCGCATCGAAGATCTCGCGCAGCTGCGTGCCGACCTTGAGCGCCGGGTTCAGCGCGCTCACCGGGTCCTGGGCGACGTAGGAGACCGACGCCCCGCGCAACTCGCGCAGATCGGTTTTCGACTCCAGGATGTCGTCCCCGTCGAGCACAACCTTGCCGGCGTCGATGGTCAGCCCGCGGCGGGTGTGTCCCATCAGCGCGAGCGCGACCGTGGTCTTGCCCGATCCGGATTCGCCGACCAGGCCCATCACTTCACCGGCGCGCACCGCGAACGAGACCTCGTCGACGACGTCCTTCCCGGTGCCGGTCACGACCACTCGCAGCGACTCGACCGAGAGCAGCGGCGCGACGGCGGTCGCGGCCGGCTCGTGAACGTCGGTCATCTACTCGAACCCCAACTGCACCGGGGTCATCAACATCGCCTCCTCAGCCGGCCGATCGACGCCGAGCGAGGCGCGGGCGATGGCATCGGTGAACGTGTTCAAGCCCGACGGTCAGAACCGCGATCAGCCCGGCCGGGACGATCACCGCCCACGGGTTGACGACGAGCCCGATCCGATTCTCGTTGATCATCAGCCCCCAGTTGGCGTCCGGCGGCTGCAGGCCGAAGCCGAGGAAGCTCATCCCAGCGATGATCAGGATCGAGTAGGTGAAGCGCAGCCCGAGCTCGACCATCACCACCGAGAGGATGTTCGGCAGCACCTCCCCCGCCATCACCCGGAACGACGGTGTGTCGTAGAGCTCCACCGCCTTGACGAAGTCGCGCTCACACACGTCGAGCGCGGCGGCACGCACCACGCGGGCGACCTGCGGGGCGTGCGAGATGGCGACGGCCAGGATGATCAGCCAGACGTGCGGACCGGCCACGCTCACGAGTAGCAGGACGAACACCAGCTGCGGGAAGGCCAGGAAGACGTCGACCACCCGCATGATCAAACCGTCCCGCCACTTCCCCCAGTACGCGGCGCTGACGCCGAGCATGACGCCCAGGAGAACGCCGAGCACCGTAGCCGCCGCCGCCACCCCGAGCAATACCCGGCCGCCGGCCAGGACGCGGCTGAACACGTCGCGGCCGAGCACGTCGCCGCCCAGCAGGCCGTTGCCCCCACCGGGCGTGGCGAACGTCTCGGTCACGGTCAGATTCGGATTGTGCGGCGCGAGCCACGGCCCGACGATCGCGATCAGCACGACCAGCCCGGCCACGGTGAGGCCGATCGCCCCCCGGGGCGTGCGCACCGCGCGCTTGAGGATCACCAGCCACTCGCGCCGGGAGCTCATCGCGCCACCCTCCGTCGCGGGGTCGCCATCAACGCGATCACGTCGGTGACGATGTTCACCAACACGTAGAACGCGGCCAGGATCAGCACGATGAACTGGATCATCGGGATGTCGCGGTTGTCTACGGCATCGACCAGCGCCGCCCCGATCCCCGGATAGTTGAACACGTATTCCACGACTACGATGCCGCCCGCGAGGTACAGGAGGTTCAGCCCCACCACCTGGATGATCGGGGGGAGCGAGTTGGGCAGCGCGTGCACGAGCATCACGCGCCAGCGCTTCAGCCCCTTGAGCTTGGCCATCTCGACGTAGTCGCTCTCCATCGCCTCGATCATCGATCCCCGGACCATCCGGAAGATGTAGGGAGCGATCACGATCGCAAGCGTCGCGACCGGCAGGACCAGCGCCTCGACGTTGTTCCACGGATGCGATCCAGGCGGGATCGTCGATGTCGCCGGGAGCGCATGGAGCACCACGACGGAGAACAGGATGATGAGCGCGATCGCCACCACGAACTCGGGCAGCGCGGTGATCGCCAGCAGCACCACCGAGACGGTGTGGTCGAACCAGCTGTCGCGCTTGGCGGCCGCGATCAGCCCGAGGATCCCGGCGACCAGCGTGCCGATTACCCCGGCGGCGATGACGAGCACGGCCGAGTTGACGATGCGCGGGCCGATCAGTGCCGAGACCTTCTCCCCGTTGGCCAGCGAGGTGCCGAAGTCGCCGTGCAGCACCCCACCGATCCAGCGAGAGGTACTGACTGACCAGCGAGCGGTTCAGGTGCAGCTGCGCCTCGAGGGCGTGCAGGCGCTGCGGCGTGGCGCTGTGGCCGAGGACGGCGTAGGCGGCGTTGCCCGGTAAGGCCTGCGTGGCGAGGAAGATCACCACCGTGACCGCCAACAGCGTCACCAGGCCGAGGCCCAGGCGCACGGCGATCAGCCGAGCGATCGGATGGTTCTTCGACCGCGCCCGCCCCACTCGCAGGGGCGCCGGGCTGCCGGGGGCGGGCGGGGCGAAATCACTCGCGGTGCTCACAGTTCACCCACCTCACTCATGACAGCCAGATGTGCTCGAAGTCCCAGTTGTTGAACGAGGAGCCCGTCTTTGACTGCAGGATCCCGTTGACGTTCGGCGCATAGCCATCGATCACGGCCGGGAAGAACGGGATGATGTAGCCACCCTCGTTGTAGTCGATCATCTGCATCTCGTGGGCGATCTCCGTCCGCATGTTCACGTCGAGCGTCGCCTGCGCCTGGTCGTAGAGATTGATGTACTTCGGATCGTCGAAGTGAGTCTCGTTGAACGGCGCGCCGGGCAGCGTCGCCTGGTTGACCTGCGGGAAATATGGCGAGTAGTACCAGTAGTCCTGGGCGAAGGTCCACTTCAGGTAGTTGGGGCCATAGAAGTCGGTGACCGTGACCTGGTCGCAGCTTGGCGTTGATCCCGGCGGGCGCGCCTTGCTGGGCGTAGACCTGTGCCATGTTGATCACCCCCTGCGCGATGTCGCCGGTAACCAGCGTGACCGAGAGGCTGTCGTGCCCCGCGGCCTTGAGCAGCGACTTGGCCTGCTCGGGGTCGTACTGGCGCTGCGGAATGCTGTGGTCATATTCCGGGGCCCAGATCCCGAAGATGTCGTTGCCGAGCGTGCCGTGCCCGCCGAACACGGTCTTCAGCATCGCCTCGCGGTCGACGGCCAGTCGGAACGCCTGCCTGACCCGCACATCGTTAAACGGCGGCTGATCGACCCGCATCGTGAACGGGTTCCAGCCCCCGCCGTTGGAGATGACCACCTTCTTGCCCGATCCGGTCACCGTCCCGATGGTGTCCTGCGAGAGCAGGTTGACGACGTCGACCTGGCCCGAGAGCAGCGCGTTGACCTGGCTGGTCTCGTCCGAGTAGTCGGTCATGATGATCTCGTTCAGGTACGGGAGTGGCGCGTTCCAGTAGTTCTCGAAGCGGGTGAGGACCGTCTGCTGACCCGGGGTGAACTGGGACATCTTGAACGGACCGGTCCCGATCGGGTGCTTGGGGTCGAACCCGACGGGCAGCACGTACACGGTGATGTTGTTGGCAAGGCTCTCGGGAAAGGTCGAGTAAGGCTTGTGGAACGGCACCGTGATCGTGAGGTTGTCGACCTTCTTGATCCCGGCCGCGTTGATCCCGCTCAGCGCGTTGGCCGCCTCACCCGGGGACTTGGGATTGATGACCCGGTTGATCGAGAAGATCAGGTCGTCGGCGGTGACGTCCTGGCCGTTGTGGAAGGTCACCCCCGAGCGCAGGCGGATCGTCCACACGGTGGCGTCCTTGTTAGGCGTCATCTCCTCGGCCAGGCGGTTGTACTGCTGCGCCTGGGAGTTCGTCCACACGAGGGCCTCGTACAGGAGGGCAGCGCGCGCATAGTCCGTGTTGTTGACGATGGTGTTGGGATCAGCGGTGTCAGAGCTCGAGCCACCGGTCAAGCCGGCGCGCAGGGTGCCGCCGTGCTTGGGGGTCCCCGCAGAAGCCTGCGACGTGGTGGTCGCGGCGCTCGAATTCGATGACGAGGAGCTGCCGCATGCCGCGATCAGCCCTCCGGCTCCGACGACGAGACCGCCCTTCGCGGCGTTCTCGAGCAGCCTTCGGCGAGTGATAGGGGTCATTGCACTCCTTCGGGGTTTGATGACTCGGCCACGACCGGCACACGCGCCGCGGCCTCCTGCAGGTCTGACTCCAGGCAGCCAAGCTCGACCGCGGCCGCCTTCAGCGACATCGAGACGTAGTGGGCGTGGGTACGCCCGGGCTGCTCGAGGACCATGTGGACGGCAAGGCCCTCGCTCAGCGCGGCGAGGCGGATGGCCACTTCGTCCGCGTCGACCGGGCGAAACTCGCCCCGGGCCTGACCGTGGCGAATCGTCTCGGCTATCACTTCGCACCAGCGCGATTCAAAGCCCCAATCGGCGACCCGCATCTCCGCGCTCTGGCGCGCCAGGTGCCAGGTATCGATCCACAGCGGCCACTCGCTGACACTCGAGCGGACGATCAGGCAGGCCAGGCGGTCGATCCCGCTCTCGAGCCGCTCGAGCTGGGGCCGGAGCTCGGCGTAGAACGCGGCGTCGGCGTCCGCGACCGCCCGCCCGAACAGCTGATCCTTGCTCGCGAAGTAGTAGATGACGCTCGTCGGGCTGGTGCCGGCGCGCTCGGCCACGTCGACCACCCTCACGTTCGACAGCCCGTGCTCGCGCACCAACTCGACCGTCGTAGCCAGGATCTCGGGTCCGCGCACGCGCGCAGCCGGCTCTTCACGCCGTTTGGGTACGGCTTGCTTGCGCCTCATCGATCGTCCTCTCCAACCTTCATTCCAAACGGTGATTTGGAACGGCGTTTAAATACCGCTCGGCCGCGCGCGCTGTCAAGCGGTTCAGAGCAAATTTGTACAAAGGGCCAAGCGGCTTAACCGTTCGCGAACGTGGCCTGCTTGGGCGTCTGGACCGCGATGTCCGGGCCCGCGACGGGTCCACTAGGCTGCCCGGAATGCCCCGGCTGCTGCAAATAGACGAGATTGTTCAGGCCGGGCTCTGCATCGGCTGCGGCCTGTGCGAGAGCGTCGCGGGCCGCGAGCGGGTGGCGCTTCTGACCACCGCCGACGGCCGCGAGCGCCCGATTTCCCGGACAGCCCTCGACCGCGGCACCGTTCGTGCGATCAACGAGATCTGCCCGGGTACGCGGATCGAGGGTGCCGAGCCGGGCCGACTGGCCCCCGGGACTCGGATCGATCCCGTGTGGGGTCCGCTTGGCACCGCGTTGCTGGGGCACGCCACCGACCCTGTGCTGCGGCACCGGGCCGCATCCGGCGGGGCGCTGAGCGCGCTCGCCCAGTTCATGCTCTCTTCTGGCCGCGTCGATGTGGTCGTGCATGTCGCTCCCTCGCGGTCGGCGCCGATGCGCAGCACGCGTCACGTGAGCTTCGACCGGATTGACGTGCTCGAGGCCTGCGGCTCTCGCTACGGCCCCGCCGCGCCGCTGCGCGACTTCGGGTCGTTGCTCGCGGGCGGTCGTCCGTTCGCGTTGATCGGCAAGCCGTGCGACGTCGGCGCGGTGCGCAACCTGGCCCGTGTCGATTCGCGGGTCGAGGAGCTCATGCGCTACGCGCTCAGCATGATCTGCGGTGGCGCGTCGGAGCTCGGCAAGTCGCAGGACGTGCTCGACCGCTTCGGCGTCGCCGAGCGCGACCTCGCGCTGTTTCGCTACCGGGGCCACGGCAATCCCGGGGCGACCCGCATCGAGACCCGCGATGGGCGCGTCCACGAGCTCACCTACGACGAGATGTGGGAGGACGAGGCGACGTGGCAAATCCAGTCCCGGTGCAAGATCTGCCCCGACGCGATCGGCGAGGCGGCCGACATCGTCGCCGGCGACACGTGGCCCGATGCCACTCCCCAGGGCGAGGATGCCGGTTTCAACTCGATCCTCACGCGCACGGCGGCGGGCGCCGAGCTACTCGAGGCGGCGGTGAGCGCCGGCGCGATTACGGTCTGCGGGCCGCTCACCGCACGCCAGCTCGACGACTTCAACCCGCATCAGGTGGCCAAGAAGCACGCGGTCGGGGCGCGCCTGGCCGCCCTGCGCGCCACCGGCGCTCCCGTCCCGCGCGTGCGACGGCTGCGGATCGGTCGGCTGGCCGTCTCGAACGGCGTTCGGCCCGCCGTGGGCGAGTTTCGGGGGACCTTCCGAAGGCGGCGCTCAGGGCGACTCGGTGAGCGAGCCGTCGTCGAGGTCGCACCGGCCCCGGATCCAGCGTCCAGCGCCTCCCCGACCCGGCCAACGTGACGCCGTGACTCAGGTTCCCATCGTGTTCGAGAAGCGGATCGAGATCCGCTGGCGCGACCTCGATGCGTTCAACCACGTGAACAACGCCGTGTACCTCACCTACCTCGAGGAGGCCCGGGACAGCTGGCTCGCCGGGATGGTGCCCGCGGGCCGCTCGACGTGGGACTACGTGCTCGCCCGGGTGGCGATCGATTTCCGCCGCGAGCTGCGCGAAGACGACGACTTCATCGTTGCGTCGTGCCGCCTGGCGCGACTCGGGCGCTCGAGCATCGTCACGCGCGAGGAGGTACGCCTGCTCGACGGTGAGCTCTCCGCCGAAGCCGAGTCGGTGATGGTGGCGCGCGACGCCGAGACCGGACGGTCCCGCCCGCTGACGCCGGCCGAGATCGAGTCCTTCGGGCGGGTCACCGACTCTTAACTGACCCCGCGCGGGCAATCGGTACATTTGTACCAGTATGCTCGCAAGCCTTCCCAGCGGCGCTCGACCCCGGGGAGCGGCCCGCCGTGAGGCGCTGCTCGACGCGGTGCTGCGGATCGTCGCCGAGGTCGGGATCGATGCCGTCACGCACCGGCGCGTCGCCGAGGTGGCGGGGCTGCCGCTGGCCTCGACGACGTACTGGTTCGAGTCCAAGGAGCACCTGCTGACCGCGGCGCTCGAGCGCGCCGCCGACCGCGACATCGAGCGCCTGCGTGCGCTGCTGAGCGATGCCCCGGAGCCCGCGGCCGACCCGCTCGAGCTGGCGGTCGAAGCGCTTCTGAACCCCACCGATGACTCGACTCACGCCAGCCGCGGCTGGCTGCTCGCGACCTACGCGCTGCTGCTCGAAGCCGCCCGCCGCCCGGCCCTCCGGGACGTAATGGACCGGTGGACCGACGCCTACCTGGAGTTGCTGCCGCCCCTTCTCGCCGCGGCCGGCTCCCAGGACCCGCGGTCCGACACCCAACTCCTCCTGGCGGCAGCCGACGGCCTGCTGCTCGAGCAGCTCACATCGGGCGATCAGTCCGGGGCGCCACCGACAGGACCCGCCGATCTTCCGGCTCTCGCCCCGCTACTACGCAGGCTCGCAGACGCGCTGGTGAAAGCGTGACCGCGCTCCGATCGCGCCTGCCCCGCTCTGCACCGAGGGCGCTCGACCCCGATCGGCGCACGATCGTGCTGATCCGCTTCCTGCTCGGCTTCGAGGCGGTCCTGTACTCGGCCGTAACGCCGATACTTCCGCACTACGCGCACACATTCGGCGCCTCGAAGCCCGCGATCGGTGTGCTCGCGGCCGCGTACCCGGCGGGGATGATCCCAGGGTCGCTCCTGGGCGGATGGATCGCGACCCGCACGGGGGTACGGCGCACGACCGTGGTCGGCTTGCTGTTGTTCACCGGCGCGACCGTCGCGTTCGGGTTCGGCTCCGACATTGAGTCCCTCGACGGCCTGCGTTTCATCCAGGGAATCGCCTGTGGCTGCATCTGGGGTGGCGGCTTGGCGTGGGTGATCGCGATCTCGCCCCGCGAACGTCGCGGCGAGATGCTCGGATCGGTGTTCGCCTCAGTGATCGTCGGGACGGTGATCGGCCCGGTGCTCGGGACGGTGGCGGTGGCGAGCGGGACCGCGGTCGTGTTCACATGCGTCGGCGCCGTGGCGCTCGTGCTGACGGCTTGGACGCTCCAGCACCCCGAGCCGCCGCGTGCCGCACTCGGCGTCGGGACGCGGCTGCGCACGCTGGCCGGAGATCCCAGGATCGTCCTCGGCTTGTGGGTGATCCTGCTCGAGGCGTGCGTGGTCGGGGCAACCGGCACGCTGCTGCCGCTGCGCCTGTCGCGATTTGGCGCCTCGAACGTGGCGATCGGGATCACGTTCGTGTTCGCATCGGTGCTCGCCATGGTGGTGAACCCCTGGGTCGGGCGCCTGCTCGATCGGCGCGGAGTCGTGCTCCCGCTGACCGCGGGCCTGGGCCTGACCGCCGTCGTGCTCGTCCTGCTGCCGATCCCGCAATCGGCGCTGGCGCTGGCGGCGCTGACCGTGCTTGCGCTGGGCGGGCCACTGAACGGCTGCGGACTGCCCGCGATCTCGATCATGACGGAGGCGATCGAGCGGGCCGGCGCCGCGCTCGCGTTCGGCTCGATGTTGTTCAACCTGGCGTGGGCGTCTGGAGAAACGGTCGGCGCCCCGGCGGCCGCGAGCGTGTCCCGGGCCACAAGCGATGCCGTGCCGCTGGTCGCGCTGGCCGCGCTGCTGCTGGCGACGCTCGCGGTCGCATGGACCTGGCGGCGGCGCCTGACGGTCGCGCCTCAGCCCGAGGCCGACACCGCGCTGGTTGCATCCAGCGGCTGATCGCCCAGCGTCTCGTCCCGAATCTCCTCCACGCTGACACCTGGGTCGGGCAGCACCCGCAACGCGTCGGCCGGTAGATCGACGCTGACGGGCGTGCCCTGGCTGTAGGGCACCCCGCCGCCGTCGTTGCGCACGAGCGCCTGCAGCGCCGAGCCGGTGGCGAGGCGGACGTAGACGTGCGTGGTCGAGCCGAGGAACACCAGGCGCTCGACCATCCCCGGCAGGCAGTTCGCACCACCGGCCTCGTGCGCGCGCAGGTGGACGCGCTCCGGCCGGATGGCAAGCTTGACCGCGCCGGTTGCGTCGAGCTGCCCCGCCTGCGCCTGCAGCGTGAAATCGCCCATGCGCAATTCACAGGATCCCCGCCCACCCTGCCCATTTCCCGGGCGCTCGACCCGGGCG
Source organism: uncultured Solirubrobacterales bacterium (assembly GCA_963757235.1). Lineage (GTDB taxonomy): Bacteria > Actinomycetota > Thermoleophilia > Solirubrobacterales > Solirubrobacteraceae > Palsa-465. The sequence continues at coordinate 238,076 of CAVWRC010000017.1, forward strand.
TCCATCAGGTTCGATACGCCGAGGAAGTCGGCCACGTAGGCGTCGGCGGGCTCGTTGTAGACCTCTTCCGGGGTGCCGAGCTGGGCGATGCGTCCCTGGTGCATGACGGCCAGGCGATCGGACATCGTGAGCGCCTCTTCCTGGTCATGGGTGACGTACAGGAACGTGATCCCGACGTCCTTCTGCAGCGCCGCTAACTCGACCTGGAGCATGCGCCGAAGCTTGGCGTCCAGCGCGCCGAGCGGCTCGTCCAGGAGCAGCACGGACGGACGCAGCACGAGCGCGCGGGCGAGCGCGACGCGCTGCTGCTGGCCGCCCGAGAGCTGGTTGGGGCGTCGCTTCTCGTACCCGGACAACTGGACCATGGCGAGCGCTTCCGCCACCCGGCTCTCGCGCTCGGACTTCGGCACGGACTTGTACTTCATGCCAAACGCGACGTTCTCGGCGACGGTCAAGAACGGAAACAGCGCGTAGCTCTGGAAGACCGTGTTGACGTTGCGGCGGTTGGGCGCCAATTGTCCGACGTCGGTGCCGTCGAGCATGATCCTTCCGTCGCTGGGCGGCTCGAAGCCGGCGACCATGCGCAGCGTGGTCGTCTTGCCGCATCCGCTCGGTCCGAGCAGCGAGAAGAACTCGCCGGCCTGGATCTCGACCGAGATCCCGTCGACCGCGGTGACATCGTCGAACCGCTTGGTCAGTGACTCGAGCTTGACATGTCCTCCACTCATTGTGCAGTTTCCTCTCAGATTCCGGCGATGCTGGTCAGCGCTTCGGCGGTTCCCTTGGTACGTTCGCCCCGGCTCAGCCACCGGTAGCCGACGAACCCGATCAGCGCGGCGAGCAGCGAGACGACCAACATGATCGTGGCCAGGGCGTTGAGGGCCGGACCACTCAGGCCCCCGTGGACGTTTGAGTAGATCAGCACCGACATCGGTTGCGTGTTCGCGGTCGAGGACAGCTGCTCGACGATCACGAAGTCGTCCACGGTGCTGGCGAAGACGAGCACCGCGCTCGCGAAGATCGCCGGCATCAGCATCGGAAGCAGCACCCGCCGGATCGACCCGACCCGCGAGGCGCCGAGGTCGGCGGCCGCCTCTTCGTAGGTCGGCCCGATCGACACCAGTCGGGCGCGCACGATGATTGCCGGCCAGCTTATGTTCCACACCACCAGGCCGGCCACTTCGGCCGGGGTTCCGAGCTTGATGAACGTCAGTCCCTGGGTGACGAGCAGGAACAGAGCCACCGCGAGCAGCAGTTCGGGGAGAACGAACGAGAAGATCATCACGAAGTTCAGCCCGGTCGACGTCCGGCTGCGCCAGCGATCGATCCCGATCGCGAAGCTAACTCCGATCGGGACGCAGATGACCGTGGTCAGGACCGCGAGCACCAGCGTCTGGATCACGGCGTGATGCAAGGTCGGGTTGTGGAGCACGGAGGTGACCCCGCTGCCGACGTACCACTTGGTCGAGAAGCCTTGCCAGGTCGCCTGTGACGCGCCCTTGTTGAATGAGAACAGCACGGCGATCGCGATCGGCACGATCGACCAGAGGATGTACAGCCAGGTGAACCCCTCCATCACCCACGGCCGTCGCCACGGGTTCCCTCGCGCGCGGCCGCGCGAGGTGAGTTCCTCCCGGCCCGCGGCGGAGGGCGTGGTCACGGGCTCGCCCACGGTGCTTGCCATCAGGCATTCTCCATGGAAGCACGCGCAGTGCTGATCACGTAGTAGATCATCGGGATCAGCAGCACGACGAGCAACATGAGGGCGAGCACAGCGCCCTGGCCCACCTCGCCCGGCGAGTCGAGCTGTCCCTCGATCGCGTTGCCGATCATCGTCGTCCCGGGTGCGCCTGACAGCAGCTGATTGGTGAAGTAGTCGCCGAGCATGGGCAACGCCGTGATGAAAGTCCCGGCGATCAGCGCCGGTTTGCTCAATCTGAGCGTCACGTGCCAGAAGGTCTGCCACTTGCTCAGCCCGAGATCCCGGGCTGCCTCCAGCAGGCTCTGATCGATGCGGTCGAGGAAGGCGTAGAGGACCAGGATCACGTACGGGATGTATCCGTACACGAGCCCCAGGATCACGGTCACCGATTTGCCGCCCAGCCAGTCGGTGTTGCCGGGCAGACCGACCGCCGACATCGCGCTGTTGAACCAGCCGCCCTGCTGGAGGAGATCGATCCAGGCCAGCATGCGCATCATGTAGCTGACCCAGAACGGCGCGATCAGCAGGACCAGGAACAGCGTCTTGCGCCGGCCGGCGTAGCGAGAGACGAAGAACGCCACCGGGTAAGCGATCGCCAGGCTGAGCGCCGTGGCGATCGCGGTGTAGAGGAGTGTCCGGAGCGCCGGCGGTCCGATGAACGCCCCGCGTCCGAAGATGTCGTGCCATACCGCGCTCAGGTTCCAGCTCGACCAGTGCAGCGGGTTCCAGATCGGGACCACGGTCTGGAAGAACTCGTTGACGCCGCCGCCGGCCACCGCCAGCATCACGTAGAACGGCGCCACCAACAGCACGAGCAGCCAGATCGCACCGGGCAGGGCGAGCCCGATCCACAGTGCGCGATTGCGCCGGCCGCGGGTGTCAGTGAGCGCGCTCATTTGGCGAACCTATAGCCCCTTGGAGAACGTGTTCCAGGTGGACTCCCAGACCGCGTTGGCGGCGGGAGGCAGTTCGAGCTGGAACAGTCCGTTGCGGAAGTAATCCGGTAGCACGACGGTCGACGCCAGCTGGGGAGGTAGCAGTTGCTCCTTCGTCAGCTTGGCCGGGGTGACCTCGGTCAGCGGCTGCATATAGCCGACGTAGCTGTAGTTCTCGAGCGCGTTGTTCACATCGAGCATGTAGTCGATGAACAGATGGGCCAGAACGGGATTGGAGCCGCCGGTGAGGTTCACCATCAGGTCGTTGGCAACGGGGCCCTTCCGGTTGGCCGGGAACCAATAGCCGATGTCGTCGATCGACGTACCCTTCGCCAGGTAGTCGGCCGCTGTGGCCATGTCACCCGACCACGCGTGGTGAACCCACGTCTTCCCATCCGGGACGTCGGTGTAGTCGTTGTTGTCGATCCGCACGTTGGTCAGGCTGGAAAGCTCCTGCAACGCTCGCCCCGCGGCCTGGATCTGGGCCGGGTTGGTCGTATTGAGGTCGAAGTTGCCGGCCCGCATCAGGGCCAGGCTGATCGTCTCCCGGTAGTCGTCAAGGACGGCCACCTTGCCCGCGTACGCCGACGCCTTCCAGGGCATGTCCCAGGAGGGGGCAAGGTTCACCTTGTCCTTGCGCCAGGCCATCCCCGTGGTATAGATCGAGTACGGCGTTGTGTACTGCCAGTCCTGGTCATAAAACGGGTGCCCCGGATCGCGGTAGTCGGCCCAAGCGTTGGCGATGTTGGGGATGTAACTGTGGTTGAGCGGCCGGATCAGCTTCTGAGCGATCATCTGGCCGAGCACGGGGACGGTCGGGAAGAACACGTCGAATTTGAGCTCGCCGGTGGTCAGCTTGGCGAGCGCCTCCTCGATCGTGTTGAAGGTTGTGATCGCGTACTTGCAGTCGTACTTCTTGCAGAAGCTCTTGACCACTGCCTCGTTGATGTACGCGACCCAGTTGTAGAGCTGGAGGGTCGCGCCCTGCTCAGGCTGGAGGCCAGAGGCGATCGGCTTGTTGTCGGCGTACACCGGCCATTTCACGGGACTGTCAGTACGTGGTAACGGGGGGATGCTGGCCGCAGCCGCGGGGTTCGTCGTGCTGCAGCCGGCGAGGAGTGGGGCGAGTGCCAGCCCGGCGGCGCCGGCGAGCAGCGAGCGCCGCGAGATCGCGACCTCCTCCCAATTGGGCCGGCGTCGGATCCCGCCTTCCGACCATCCCTCACGTGGATGCATCGACGCCCTCCGCCTCGCGAAACTGCCCGCTCCCGCTGAGGATGCATCCGAGCTCGCTCGAGGCGAGCGCCAGGCAGCGATCCACCATCCGCTCCGCACTGACATCCGGCTGGCCCAGAGTCACCTGGACGCCGAGTCCGTCCATCAGACCGCTCAGCGCGATCGCGAACTCGTCGGGGTCGGCACCGGGGTCGAACTGCCCCTCCTGCTGACCCTCGCGCACGATGTCGGCGATCAGCTTGCGCTGCCGGCGGTCGAGCCTGAAGTACGCGTCGCGGACGGCGGGATCGCGGCGCGCGCGGACCCACATCTCCATCCACAGCGTCCAGTCGCTGAGTCCGCCCGGACCGAGACTCGTCTCCTCGATCAGGTGCACGAGCTTGTCGGCCGCGCCCTCCTGCCGCGCCTGGCCCTCGGTCATGCGCTCGTAGAACTCGCGGTCGGTCTGGTCGACCGCCTCCTCGAGCAGGCGATCCTTGGACTCGAAGTAGTAGAGGATCGTCGGCGCGCTCGTCCCGGCCCGCTCCGCGATGTCGCCGATCCGCGTGTCGAACAGACCGCGCTCGTAGAGCACCTCGGCGGCGGCGGAAATGATCTGCGGCTTGCGCAGATGCTCGACCTTTGGTCGCGGACTCACCCTCTCAACCCTTGTACTAACACGTAAACTGAACGGCGATTCAGGAAACTACTGCGATCGGGTCATCGCTGTCAAGAGGGAGTCACCGAAATGTTCGATGTGGCGGTGTTGGGGGCAGGGCTGGCGGGATTGAGCGCCGCGCGCGACCTGAAGCGCTCCGGATCGGACGTGATCGTGCTCGAGGCGCGCGACCGGGTCGGCGGCCGGGTCGAGGCGGTGGCGCTGCCGGATGGTCGCTCGGTCCAGGCCGGCGGCGAGGTGTTCGGTCCGGGCCACACCGCGTACGGCGAGCTGGTCGAGGAGCTCGGCCTGAGCGTCGAGCCGAGCTACGTCGCCGATCCGGGCGAGATCAGTTGGGGGCTCGTCGACGGGGTGTACGTCGGCGATGACGCTCCGTGGATGCGCGAGGCCGAGCGGCGCGACGAAGAGCGCTTGGCGTCAGCGTTCACCACGCTTGCCGCGACCGTCGATCCCGACGATCCGTGGTCCCATCCCGACGCGGTGGCGCTCGACGACATGAGCCTGGCCGAGTGGCTGCGCGCGCAGGGGGCGCTCCCCGCCGTGCTGCGCCGGCACGAGCTGGCGTCGCTGTCGCTCGCCTGCGACAGCCCCGAGCGCACTTCGCTGCTGGCCGAGCTGCGCAAGCACGCGGCGCTGGGCGGCGAGCACTTCTACGACCTCGAGCGGTGGGAGAGCCTGCGGGTCGCCGGAGGGTCGGCCGTCGTTCCATCGGCGATCGCCTTGGAGCTCGGCCCGGAGAGTCTGCGGTTTGGAGCGGCTGTGAGCCGGATCGAGATCCGCGCCGGCCGGACACGCGTGACGCTGTCTGACGGCGAGACGGTCGACGCGGAGGCGGTCGTGTGCGCGCTTCCTGCCGGGCCGTTGCGGGCGATCGAGATCGCCGGCCTCAGCGACTCGCGGCTGCGGTCGCTGCGTTCATACCGCCAGGCGCTCGCGGCCAAGGTCGTCGCCGCCTACGACGCATCGTTCTGGCAGGAGTCGGGGCAGAACGGCCTCGCCGAGTGCGAGTGGCTGTTCGGCTCGACCTGGCCACAGAGCGACGGGATCCTGTCGCTGCTGGTCCCGCCCGAGCGGCTGTCGGCGTTTCTGGCGGCGCCCGAAGCGGTTCGGTCGAGCACCGTGGTCGACGGGCTGGTGGCTCTCTACGGCGAGCGCGCCCGCTTCCCGGAGGCGATGCTCGAGCGCGCGTGGGGTGTCGATCCGTTCACCCAGGGCTACATCACGAGCTGGGCGCCCGGAGACCTGACCCGGGTCGGCCCGCTGCACGGGACCCACGAGCCGCCGTTCTACGTCGCCGGCTCTGACCACTGGGTGGCCGGCTATATGGAGGGCGCGGTCCGTACCGGCCGCGACGCCGCGCGCGCGGCGCTCGGCGCCGGCTCCCGGGCCTGAAGCGCCTCCCCCAGGCCGAGGTCGCGGGCCAGCGACCGGCTGACGCTGTCACGGGCTCGCTCGAGCGGCATCGCGCCATCGCCGATCAGCGTCCTGATCCCGTAACCATCGAGCAGCGCCATGACGCGGTCGGCGACCTCGTCGGGATCGCATCGAGCGAACTCACCGTCCTTGACGCCGGCATCGATCTCGTCCCGAAACCAGGCGTGCAGGCGGGCGTACAACTCCTCGGCCACGGGCCGCAGATCGGGGTGGCGGGCCGCCCGCACCCACAACTCGACCCACAGCACCCAGTCCTCGGTGAGGCCCGGAGTGGTGGGCAGACAGCCGTCGATCATCGACTGCAGACGCTCGGCGTGCGAAGCCCCGGCCATCTCCCCATCGCCGGCGATGCGCACCTCGCCCGCATGCGTATAGGAGTATTCGAGCGCCTCGGCGAGCAGGGCGTCGCGCGTTTCGAAGTGGTAGTGGATTAGCGCGCTCGACACCCGCGCCTCCATCGCGATCCGAGCGATCCGCACGCCGTCTATGCCTTCGCGCGCAATCTGCCCGACGGCCGCAGCCAGGATCCGGTCGCGTGCGCTCGGCTTGCTCACGCGGTGACTGCGTCCTGCGCAAGGTCGCGGCGGATCCGGTCGGCGAACCACGCCACGGCACTCTCCCGGCGCGAGAGCGGACCGCACCTGTATCCGCGGGTCTTGAGCCCGAGCTGCACGTTCTCGACGAGGTCGATGTCCTCCTTGAGTACCACCGTGTTCAGCCAGCCGTTGATCCGCTGGACAGCGCGGGTGCGCGGACCGCTGTGCGCGGATCGGTAGCCGGCGAACACGTCACGCGTTTGCCCTACCCCGTCGGGGTTCATCTGCCACGTGTTGACCTGGTCGGGATACAGGTCGATCGTCGTGTTCGGATAGATGAACACGTAGCGCCAGGTCTGGCGGTCCGCCTCGCTGAGGCCCGGCATCGGAGTCACGAGCTGGGCGTACAGGCGCTCGAGGCGGTTGCTGCTCGGCTTCTCGCGCAGCGGGGCCTCGATCCACGCGTAGTTCTCGTAGCACTCGGTGTCGTAGTGCTTGTAGTCGAGCATCCGCATCAGGCCCGGATGGGCGATCGGGATGTGGTAGCCCTCGAGGTAGTTCTCGGCCACCACCTTCCAGTTCGCGGGCTGGGTGCCGCCGGAGGGCCCGAACGACTCGAGCTCCGGGATCCGGTAGGGCGCGAGGCGCTGCGGCAGGTCTCCGACGAGGTCAGCCAGTGGCGCGGCGTCGTGATCGAGGTTGACGAACACGAGCCCGCACATCTCCTCGACCCGCGCCGGCATCAGGCCGAGCGCTGACTTGTCCAGCCGTTTGCCGAACTGGAGCGCCTCGGGCGCGCCGATCAGCGTCCCGTCGAACTTGTACGTCCAGCCGTGGTAGCGGCAGCGGATCGCGCCCTTGCACTGGCCTGAGCCGCTTAGCAGGCACGAGCCACGGTGGCGGCAGACGTTCCGGTACGCGCGCAGGCCGCCCGACTCGTCGCGGACGACCAGCACTGGCTGCGAGCCGGCGAACCCGGTGATGTAGCTGCCCGACTGCGGCAGCCCCGAGACGTGGCCGATCAGCTGCCAGGTCCGTTCGAAGATCCGCTCCTGCTCGACCTCGATCAAGCCCGGGTCGAGGTAAAGCCGGGGCTCGAGTGCCTCGGCGAGTGGGGCTTGAACGTCGGTGACAGCGGTCATAAGCGAGCCTTCCTGACTTTGTGATCAGTTTGCGTTAGTCTACCGCCCATGGTCAAGCGCGTGCCCTGGCTGTCGATCACGCCCGAGCCCGAACGCGAGCTCCCGGCCGCGGTCGCGACGCTCCGCCGCGGCCGTTTGGCCCCCTATGCGGCAATCGCCGAGGAGGCCGGCGTGATCGAGCAATTGGTCCTGCACGGCAGCGAGCGACGCTGGGACGGCTACCTGCACGACGTCGTCTCGCTGATCGATCAGCGAGCCGGCGACGACGATCCCGACGTGGCACAAGCCCGAGAGGTCGCGATCGCCGTGATCTCGAACCACCACAACCTGCTGCTCGCGCTCCCCGGGCGCGGCGCATCACGAACCGAATCAGACCGGCGGCGGCTCTCCGAGCTGCTCGCCATGATCAACGAGGAGCAAGCATGAGCACCGCCGCCGTCAGGCGCCGCCGTCAGGCGCCGCCGACAAAATCCATTCCCCCCACGTCCGCCGGCCAAGAGCTGACGTCCGATCAGCTCGAGCTCCAGCAGCGCGCGCGGACGTTCGTCGAGACGGTGCTGATGCCGCTCGAGGTGCAAGCCGAGGAGTTGGGCGGCCGGCTGCCGCTCGAGACGATCGAGATGATCAAACGCGAGGCGATCGCGGCTCGGCTGAACGGCGGCCGGTTCGCGACCGAGCTCGGGGGCCAGGGCTGGTCGATGCTCGAGTGGTTCCTGGTCAACGAGCAGTTCGGCCGAGTGACGGGCGGCCTGCACTGGCACGTGCCGAGCGCCTACAACGTGCTGATGCAGGGCTCGCCGGAGCAGATCGAGCGCTACGTGCTGCCGGCCCTCCGAGGCGAGGGCGGCGACGCCTACGCGGTCACCGAGGCCGAGGCCGGGTCGGACCCCAACGGGATCGCCACCACCGCGGTCCGGAGCGACGGCGGCTGGCGGATCAACGGCGAGAAGTGGTTCGTGACCTCGGGCGATGTCGCCCGCGTACTGATCGTGATGGCCAACGCCGTCGATGGCTCTGAGCGGCTGCCGACGCTCTTCCTGATCGAGCCCGATGCTCCGGGCGTCGAGTTCGTCGACGACCCGAAGTTCACCCACAACTACCCGCACGGACACCCGACGATCCGCTTCACCGACGTCGAGGTCGCTTCCGACGCGGTCGTTGGCGGCCTCGGCAACGGGGATGCGCTCCAGCGGGCGTGGTTCACCGAGGAGCGCCTCGGGATCGCCACCCACGGGCTGGGCGCGATGTGGCGGCTGCTCGAGGAGACGACCGACTGGGCGCTGAATCGAATCCAGGGCGGGCAGCGGATCATCGACTACCAGGGGGTCTCGTTCCCGCTGGCGGACTCGGCCACCGACGCCGCGCTCGGCCGGCTCCTGGCCCTGCAGGTCGCCGGGATGGTCGACGCGGGCGCGGACGTGAAGCTGATCCACGCCAAGGCATCGATGGCCAAGCTGTTCGTCTCGGAGGCCGCCGGCCGGTGTGCCGACCGCGCGGTCCAGATCTTCGGCGGACGCGGTTACCTGCGCAGCAACGTCGCCGAGCGGTTCCTGCGCGAACTCCGGGTCGACCGCATCTGGGAAGGCACCAGCGAGGTCCAGCGGCTGATCATCGCCCGCGCGCTCGAGCGCCGCGGCGTCGAGTCGACGATCCACTGAGGCCTTCATGGACCTTCGTCACCTGCTCTCGCCGCGATCGATCGCGGTCGTCGGCGCCACCGACCGGCCGGGGAGCTATGGCGCGCAGGCGTTGCTGAACCTCGACGCCATCGGTTTCACCGGCCGGGTGTGGGGCGTGAACCCCGGCCGAACCGAGGTGCTCGGTCGGCCATGCGTGCCGTCGGTCTTGGATCTCCCCGAGCCGGCCGACGCGGTAGTCGTCGCGATCCCCGCCGCCGGGGTGCCGGCGGCCCTCGAGCAGGCCGGCGAGCGGGGCTGCGGTGGCGCGGTGGTGTTCAGCGCCGGCTTCGCCGAGGTTCCCGACGGGGTTTCTCTGCAGCGTGAGTTGGTCGCGGTTTCCGAGCGGTTCGGCCTGCCGGTGTGTGGGCCCAACTGCAACGGGGTCGTCGCCATGCACTCGCGGGCGGTGCTGTGGGGCGATGCGCTCACGCCGCGCGAGCCGGGGGCGGTGGCGCTTGTCTCCCAGAGCGGGAACGTCGCGGTCAACGCGCTGGCGACGCGTCGCGGGCTGCGCTTCCACACGGTGATCGCGAGCGGCAACCAGGCCGTCCTCGGCGCCGCCGACTTCCTGTCGTCTCTGGCCGGCTTGGACGGGATCGGGGCGATCGCCCTGTATCTCGAGGACGATGGCGGGCCGGGGCTGTGCGAAGGCCTGGCGGCGTGCGCGCAGGCCGGCGTTTCCGTGGTGGTGTTGAAGGTGGGGAGCTCGGCGGCGGGGGCGCGCGCAGCCGCCGCCCACAGCGCCGCGCTCGCCGGCGACCAGCGGATCTTCCGCGCCCTTATCGAGGAGGCGGGTGCGGTGTGGGCCGACGACGTGCACGAGCTGCTCGAGCTCGCCAAGGCGCTCGCGGTCCCGAGTCGGCACGCACGGTCGCTCGCGGTCCCCGACCCGCGCGCCTCGACGCGTCGCGGTGACGGCCTCGCGATCATGACCTGCTCGGGCGGTGACTCCGCGCAGGGAGCAGACGAGGCAGCGCGGCTCGGGCTCGACCTGCCCGCGTTCGCGCCGGCCACGTGCTCGCGGTTGGAATCGATCCTGCCGTCGGCCGCCACCGTGGCCAACCCGCTCGACTACACCGCGATGATCTGGGGTGACACGGCCGCCCTCTGCGGTTTGGTCGCCGCGACCGGCGCGGACCCGGCGATCGGCCGCGTGCTCGTGTTCTACGACCAATTCCCAGACTTGGACGTCGACGGCGCCATGAAGGAGTCGTGGGATGCGGTCCGCGACGGTGTGATCGCCGGCGCCGCGGTGAGCGAGGCCGACACGATCGTCTCCTCGACCCTGCCCGAGCTGCTCGACGACGAAGCCGCCTGGCGGTTCATCCAGGCGGGCATTCCCGCGGTCGCCGGCCTCCGCACCGGACTCGCATGCGCCGCCGCGCTCGACCGTCCGCCCGGCGATCCGGACAGGTTGCGTGAGATCGCCGCGGTGGCTCGCGCCGTCCCGAGCGCCGGCGGCGAGTGGCTGTCCGAGTTCGAGGCCAAGCGACTCTTGCGCGCAGCTGGGGTCAGCGTCGTCGACGGCCGACTCGTCGAGGACGAGGACGATGCCGTGCTCGCGCTGGCCGAGCTCGGCGGCAACGTCGCCGTCAAGCTCAGCGACCCCGCCGTTCAGCACAAGTCGGAGCTCGGAGCCGTAAGCCTCGGCCTGCGGGACGCGCCGCAGGTACGGTCCGCGTACCGGAGGTTGTCCGAACTCGGCCAGAGCGTGCTCATCGAGCGGATGGCGGCGCCCGGAGTTGAGCTGATCGTTGCCGCCCGGACAGACGCGGTCGTGCCGGCGCTCGTGATCGGGCTCGGGGGGATCTGGACTGAGGTCCTCAGCGACGTGGCGATCCTGCCACTGCCGGCGAGCGCCGCCCGGATCGAGCGTGCGCTCCGGTCGCTGCGCGGGGCGCCGCTGCTGACCGGGGGGCGCGGCAGCGAACCGGTCGACCTCGGCGGTGCGGCCAGGCTCGCGGAGCGCGTGGGTGAGCTGCTGATCGAAGATGAGCTCGAGCTGATCGAGCTGAACCCGGTGCTGGTCAGCCCCGAGGGGGCGGTGGCGGTCGACGCCGCTGTGCGCCGGCGCGTGCCCGTCCGGACCTCCACGCCCACCTCCGTCCACCCAGCCTCAGTTCCCGTGGGGAGCGCGCCATGCACGACGTGATCGTGCTGGGAGGCGGGTTTGCCGGCGTGACCGCCGCGCGCGAGGCGGCCCTGCGCGGCCGGAGTGTGCTGTTGCTCGAGGCGCGCGAGCGGCTGGGCGGACGCACGTGGAGGGACGAGTGGCAGGGCTGGCCGGTCGAGTACGGCGGCGCCTGGGTGCACTGGCACCAGCCCCACACCTGGTCCGAGCTCACCCGGGCCGGCCTGCGCGTGGAGGTCAGCGGTGACGCGGAGCTGGCCAGCTGGTACGTCGGGTCAGAGCGCCGGTCGGGCTCGATCGAACAGCGCGACGAGATCGCCCGGCGCGGATGGGATCGGTTCGTCGACGGCGTCCGCGAAGCGTTGCCGGTTCCCCACGATCCGACGCGAGCGCTCGACTCCCTCGCGCGCTTCGACCGGTTGACCATCGCCGATCGGCTGGGTGAGCTCGTGCTCTCGGACGAGGAGCGCGACGTGCTCACTGCCGAGCTCGAGTCGCTCGCGCACGCGCCGCTCGATCAGGCCGGCGCGGTGTCGGTCCTGCGCTGGCACGCCCTATCGGGCTACAGCCTCGAGCTGACCCAGTTCACCGGCGGCCGAGTGACGATCGTCGGCGGCACGCGGGCGCTGCTCGACGCGATCGCGTCCGGGGCCCCGTTCGAGCGGCTACTGGGCGCCCCGGCGTCCGCTGTGCGCTCGAACGGCGACCGCGTCGAGGTCGAGACGCGCGACGGCACGGTGTTTGCCGCTCGTGCCGTGGTGGTCGCGGTGCCGCTGAACGCACTCGGTCTCCTCGAGTTCTCGCCGGCGCTGCCGGAGGACAAACAGCGCGCGGTCGCGCTCGGTCAGGCGTCGCGCGGGATCAAGATCTTCATCCAAGCCCGTGGCGAACCGCAGCTCCAGAACAGCATCCGGCCGGGGCATCCGTTCGGCTACCTGGCGACCGACGAGCTTGACGGCGATGGGTCGCAGTTGCTGATCGGGTTCGGAATCGACGCTCAGCGGTGTGACGCGGCCGATCTTCCAGCCGTGCAGCGAGCCCTCGACGCGATCTTGCCCGGCTACGAGGCGCTCGGCGCCACCGCGCACGACTGGCTCGCGGACGAGTTCTCGCGCGGGACATGGGCGATCCACCGGCCGGGCTGGTACGAGCACCACCTCGCCGCGATGCAGCGGATCGACGGACGGATCGTGCTCGCCGGGTCGGACGTCGCCAACGGCTGGTCGGGGTTCATCGACGGGGCGATCGAGTCGGGCCTGCGGGCCGGCGCACGCGCCGCCGCCCTCGTGGGTTGATCGACTCGTCAATCACCGCGACGCCGCCGCTCCGGCGCTGGCATCATGGCCTGCTTCACCAAGCGAAAACATGGAGGCGGACCGAATGGCAATCCTCGAGAACAAGGTCGCGATCGTCACCGGCTCGGCGCGCGGGATCGGGCGCGCCACCGCTGAGCTGCTGGCCGAGCAAGGCGCCAAGGTCCTGATCAACGATCTCGACGCCGACGTGGCCGAGCAGACGGCTGGCGAGATCGACGGCGAGACCGCGGTATTCGCCGGCGACCTGACCAAGGAGGGCGTCCCCGACCAGCTCGTCCAGGAGGTCATCGACCGCTGGGGCAGGGTCGACATCCTCGTCAACAACGCCGGCTACACGCTCGACGCTCCCATCCACAAGATGAGCGACGACTGGTTCCAGAAGATGCTCGACATCCACATCGTCGTCCCCTTCCGCATGTGCCGCGCGGTCGCCCCCCACATGCGTGAGCCGGCCAAGAAGGAGCGCGAGGAGGGGCGCGAGGTCTTCCGCAAGATCGTCAACGTCTCCTCGATCTCCGGCACGATGGGCAACGCCGGCCAGGCCAACTACGCCTCGGGCAAGTCAGCCGTCGTCGGCCTGACCAAGACGCTGGCCAAGGAGTGGGGTCAGTTCAAGATCAACGTCAACGCGGTGGCGTTCGGGTTCATCGAGACCCGCCTGACCGCGGCCAAGGACGACTCGAACGTCGTCGACATCGGCGGCGAGAAGGTCCAGCTCGGCATCCCCGAGCAGATGCGCGCGCTCGGTCCGGCGATCATCCCGCTCGGCCGCGCCGGCACCCCGCAGGAAGCCGCCGGCGGCGTGTTCCTGCTGTGCACGCCGTGGGCCAACTTCATCACCGGCCAGGTCCTGGGGATCACCGGCGGCCAGTTCGGCGGCATGATCTCCTGATGGTCCTGGCGCCGCGGACGAACGCCGCCCGGCTCGTCACGGCGCCGCCGCCCTGTAATACGTGCCAAACCTTTCCGTCCCGCACGACCCTTGGCGACCTAAGCATCGACACCATGCTTACGTCGCCAACGGTCAGCGACGGCGGGGAGCCTTGGCGCTTTTTGCAGGTGCGCAACGCTGTGAGCGGGGCCGGCGCGGGGTGCGTAAGGCCCGAAACCGCCCCCGCGCGAGACGAGCGCACGGGACCAGAACTGAGAGCTCTAGACACCGATCAACCTCTCAGGTAGAACTCTATTGAACATATTTGTGCAAGGCGAGAGTGGAGGGTCCTAGATGGCCGAGAAGACATGGGGTGGCGAGCCCTTCTGGGGATTGGGTTACGAGTGGGACCCGGAGTGGGTGCTGACCGATCGCCAGCAGGAGCTCCGTGACCTGCTCATCGAGCTGTGCGAGAAGGAGATGCGCGCCAACGCCAAGATCTCCGACGATGAGCTGAAGTTCCCCCGCCGCAATCTCGAGCTGCTCGGTGAGCACGGCTTCCTGGCCCTCACCGTCCCCACCGAATACGGCGGCCTCGGCCAGGATCACGTCGCCTTCGTAATGACGTGCGAGACGATCGCGCGCTACGGCTGCGCCTCGACCGCGATGTGTTACGTGATGCACATGGGCGCGGTCAACACGATCATGCTGCGCCCCACCGAGGCGCTGATCGAGAAGTACATCAAGCCATTGAACAGCGGCAAGATCGGCACGCTGTCGTACAGCGACCCCGAGACCGGCTCGCACTTCTGGTACCCGATCTCCTCGGGCGCCGAGCGCCGGAACGGCGGCTACAACGTCCGCAAGAAGGCGTCGTGGACGACCTCCGGCGGGTTCGCCGACTTCTACGTCGTGCAGACCACCAGCCCCAACTTCACCGGCTACGACGACCTGTCCGTCTTCGTCATCGACGGCGAGCACGTGAAGTCGCAGCCCTCGACGTGGGACGCACTCGGCCTCCGTGGCAACCAGTCCGGGCCGATCCAGGTTGACGGGGTCGACATCCCCGGCGATCAGATCGTCGGGCCCGAGGGTGACGGCGCCGCCTCCAACGACGAGGCGGTCGACCCGTGGTTCCTGATCGGATCGAGCTCCGTCTGGAACGGCCTCGCGATGGGCGCGATCGACATCGGCAAGCGCCAGACCACGCGCAAGCGTCACGTCGACGTCGGCCTGCGCGTAGCGGACTACCCGACGATCCAGGACTACGTCGGCGAGGCCGTGATGGACACGAACGCCGCCCGCCTGTTCGTCTACTCGGTGGCCCAGGCGATGGACAACGTCACCCAGCACAACACGGTCCAGCCGCCCCCGGGCGAGTTCGCCCGCGCCAACTTCCTGCACTGGGCGTGGCAGATCAAATTCAACGCGGCCAAGAACACCGCCCACGTGGTCGACAAGATGCTCCACGCCTGCGGCGGCACGGGCTACAAGCGCGATATGGAGCTCGAGCGCTACCTGCGCGACGCCAAGGCCGGCTGGGTGATGGGCCCGACCAACGAGGTGCTCCGCCAGTTCGTCGGCAAGGCTGTGCTCCTCGGCTTCGAGAGCCTCGACTACTGGAACCAGCACTACAACCGCCGCGCGGTCGAGAACGAGCTCAAAAAGCTCGACGCCGACGGCAAGCGTGAGCTGGCCGAGCAGCTGCTGGCGGAGGTCGAGAAGGCCTCGGCCCCGGCCGCGACGTAGCGCCCGCGGGACCAAAACATGGCGACGATCGCCGAACCAACCAGCGCGTCCCTCCTCGTGGGCGGCCTGCGTCCGCGCGAGCCCGGGCTCGAGTTCTACCGCGTCGCGCCGGGCGGAGCGACCGCGGTCCAGCTCGACGGCGATGACCGAATCACGCTGATCGACCGCCACGGCGGCCAGCGAGCCGAGCTCACGGCAAACACCGGCGAGGGACTGGCCGCGCTCGGGCTCACCGCCGAGAAGGGCAACGACAACGGCAACGGCAGCGTGATCCTGTTCGATCGCGACTCCAAGCCCGGGGCCCACGTGGAGCTGCGCGCAAACAGCGCGACCACGCTCATCGTAAAAGCCCCCGGCGGGAGGATCGTCGACGGCGACGCCCCCGCCACGGAGCTGCTGATCGAAGTCAGACGGGCGGCGCCCAGAACCCGCGATCAAGTTGACCTCCCGGCACCGCTGGCCGACCCCCGCCTGGACCTACACATAGACAAGGCAACCGCCCGGTCCTACGAGGTCAAGCAGGGCGAGTACATCCAGGTGATCGACGTCCACGGGCGTCAGTGTTCGGACTTCCTCGCCTTCGACGCCGCCAAGCTCCAACAGGGGCTCGAACGCGGCCTGGACGGCACGGTGACCCGAACCCTGATGGGGCAGGCGTACCCGTCCCCGGGACTGCACGGCAAGTTCTACGACCTCGACATGGACCCCCTCGTCGAGGTCATCCGGGACACCGTCGGCCGCCACGACACGTTCGCGCTCGCCTGCCAGGCCAAGTACTACGAGGACTTCGGCTATCCGGGCCACATCAACTGCACCGACAACTTCAACGGCGCCCTGAACCCGTTCACGATTGCTCCGCGCAAAGGATGGGAGGCGCTCAACTTCTTCTACAACACCGCGTTCGACTCCAACATGCAGCTCGTGTTCGACGAGCCGTGGTCGCGCCCCGGCGACTACGTGATGCTGCGCGCGATGACCGACCTGGTCTGCGCATCGTCGGCCTGCCCCGACGACGTCGACCCTTCAAATGCCTGGGAGGTGACAGATGTTCACGTTCGCGTCTATTCGCCGCAGAATCGCTTCTCGGTGGCCATCGCCCGCCGAGTGACCGCCGACGCCCCGCCGGTCCTCACGCAGGAGACCGCGTTCCACCCTCGCACCTCAGAACTCACCAAATCGTTTCTCGAGTACCGCGGCTACTGGCTGCCCCACTGCTTCAACAACGAGGGCGGGATCGCCGAGTACTGGGCCTGCCGCGAAAAGCTCGCCGTGATGGACCTCTCCCCGCTGCGCAAATGGGAGGTGCTCGGCCCCGATGCCGAGACCCTGATCCAGAAGACCATCACCCGTGACGCGCGCAAGCTCGCCGTCGGGCAGGTCGTCTACACCGCGATCTGCAACGAAACCGGGGGCATGATCGACGACGCCACCGTGTTCCGCCTCGCCGACAACAACTTCCGCTTCATCGGCGGCGACGAGTACGACGGGGTCTGGCTTCGCGAAATCGCGGAAAGACACAGCCTCAACGTCTGGATCAAGCCGACCACCGACCAGCTCCACAACCTCGCCGTCCAGGGGCCGAACAGCCGCGATGCGCTCAAGCAGATCGTGTGGACCCCGCCGACCCATCCGGCGCTGGAGGAGCTCAAGTGGTTCCGCTTCCTCGTGGGCCGGATCGAGACCCACGACGGGATCCCGATCATCGTCTCCCGCACCGGCTACACCGGCGAGCTCGGCTACGAGGTGTTCTGCCACCCGTCGGACGCCGAGGCGGTGTGGGACGCGATCTGGGCAGCCGGCGAGCCGCTCGGCATCAAGCCGCTCGGGCTCGAGGCGCTCGACATCCTGCGCATCGAGTCGGGGCTGATCTTCGCCGGCTACGAGTTCGACGACCAGGTCGACCCGTTCGAGGCGGGCATCGGGTTCGCCGTGGCGCTGGCCAACGACGAGGACTTCATCGGGCGCGAGGCTCTCCTGGAACGCAAGGAGCATCCGCAGCGCCAGCTCGTCGGCCTCGAGCTCGAGGGCAACGAAACCGCCGGCCACGGCGATCCCATCTACGTCGGCCGCCAAAGAGTCGGCGTCGTGACCAGCGGGACCCGCAGCCCCACCCTCAGGAAATCAATCGCACTCGCGCGAAACACGGTCCAGTACGCCGAGATCGGCACCGAGGTCGAGGTCGGAAAGCTCGACGGGCTCCAGAAGCGGATCCGCGCTCAGGTCGTCCGGTTCCCGTTCTACGACCCCGACAAGACCCGCCCGCGCTCGTAACCCGCCGCACCCAAGCCGCCAAGGGAGCTATCGTGGGCACCGTGACCGATCGGCAGGGAGTTGCGCGGCTCACACGGGTGGTCCGCCCGGCCGAAAGCTCCGGTCTGATGCCCCCGCTGCCGCCGACCCGCAAGGGCGAGACTGCGCCGACCGCCCGCGCGGAGCTGCTCCCCCAGACCGGCGTGGCCAGGCTGACCCCCAAGGCGCCGGCGGTGATCGAGGCGGCCAAGGAGTTCCGGCAGGTGATGGGCCGCTTCGCGACCGGCGTCACCGTCGTCACCACTGTCGAGCGCGGCACCGCACACGGGATGACCGCCAACGGCTTCCTATCGGTTTCGCTCCGCCCGCCGCTGGTGCTGGTGTCGCTGGGGCGCTGCAAGATGAACGAGCTGCTTCCGCGCAGCGGTCGCTACGGCGTGAGCGTCCTGTCCCACGATCAACACCACTTTGCCGCCCACTTTGCCGCCCAAAAGGCCGCCCCGGTGGAACCCACCTTCTCCTGGCAGGATGGCGTGCCCCTACTCGAGGACGCCCTCGCCCACCTCGTCTGCCGCGTCGTCGACGTGCACCGCGCCGGCGACCACGTCCTCTGGATCGGCGAGGTCGAGTACCTGGCCCACCGCGACGCCGAGCCGCTGCTGTTCTACACGGGCCGGTTCGGGACGCTGGCCGACCTTCAGGACCGGGGTTAGTCCGGATGATTGATTCCGCGGGCCGCACCGACGAGGCCTTCGGCCTCGCGGCCCGCTAAGCGTCGGCGATCCAGACCAGGCACGGCGCGTCGCGCCGCACCGCCTTGGCCGCCGAGCGAAACCGCCGGCGCGAGATCCGCGAGCGATCTGGCCCGAACACGAGCAGCCCGGCCTCGCGGTCTTGTGCCAATTCGATCAGCGCGGTGACCGGCCGCGGGCTCGAGACTCGGAGCAGCTCGGTCGGGATCCCGAGCTCGGCGGCGCGCTGCGCGGTGGCGCGCACGGCCTCGAGGTCCTCCTCGTGGGGGAGGACGGCGCAGTCACGCGCCAGGACCACCGTGCACGGATAGGGCGGCAGCACGAGCATGTTGGCCAGGATCAGCTTGGCTCCGAGCTCCAGCGCGGTCTCCGTCGCCATCCACTCGGCCGCCGGGTCCACCCGCACCGATAGCGTCCCGAGCAGCACCGGTCGGGACGGCTTGCGTCCGGTCTCGATTGCCACATCCGGCGAGGAGTGGTCGACCAACTGCGACATCCCAGTTTGCAGTCTACGAGCCCCTCCAAGCCCCCGTCGCGGTTGACCAACTTTGTACAAACTGGTATAAGCCGCACCCGAGAGGAGGCATAACTCAATAGGAGGGTTGTAGATGGCGACAGCCGTTGTCGAGGAGCGTCAGTTACTGAAGTCGCTCCGCTGGTGGGATGGATTCACAATCGCCATGTGCAACCCGGGCTTCCTGTTCGGGTCGCTGGGCTTCACGCTGAACATCTTCGGGGTGTGGGGCTCCGTGATCCTCTGGAGCGTCTCCGCGATCATCGGCTGGATCCTTACGTGGATCTACGTCGAGCCCGCGATGATGTTCCCGGAGAAGTCGGGCGGGATCTCGGTGTACGCCAACGAGGCGTGGCGCAAGTACACGACCTTCGTCGGTCCGATCGCCGCCTTCGGCTACTGGATCGGTTGGTCCGTCGTCCTTTCGATCTTCGGGAACCTGATCGGCGTCCTGATCCAGGCTCGCTGGTTCCCGAACACGACGTTCACGGTGTACGACGGGATCGTCCACCTGACGCTCGGGAACTTCATCGCGGTGGGTGTGATCATCGCCGTGTGGGCGTTCAACATCTTCGGCATCCGGCCGTTCAAGGGATTCACCTACGTGACGGCCGGCCTACTCACGGTGGCGCTGGTCGGGTTGGTGATCCTGCCGTTCGTGACCGGACACTGGCACGCGAGCAACGTCCACGCGACGTTCACGGGACCGTGGGGCGGGACCAAGCAGGCGTTCGTCTACCTGTTCATCCTCGCCTGGTCGGCCTGGGCGGCGGAGGTGTGCGCCACGTTCGCGCCCGAGTACAAGACCAAGCAGGACGCCAAGATCGCGCTGCGCTCTTCGGCGGCGTTCGTGGTCGGCGTGTTCACCCTGCTGCCGTTCACGCTCGGCGGCGTGACCGGATCGGTGTCGGCGGCGACCGCCACGGGTCAGTTCTACTCGGCGGCCTTCGAGAAGATCGCTGGGAATGCGCTGGGGACGTTCTTCCTGATCTGCCTGCTCGCGAGCCTGATCCTGTCCATGTCCTCTTCGACCGCCGACGGCGGCCGCGCGCTGTACGGGATCTCCAAGGCGGGCATGACGATCAAGGGACTCGGCCAGCTCAACCGCTACCACGTGCCCGGCCGCGCCATGACCGTCGACCTCGTCGTGAACTGCCTGCTCGTGCTGTTCATCTCGAGCAACCTGGCGATCCTCTATATGAGCAACATCGGGTACGTGCTCGCCCACCTGTTCGCGGTCAGCGGCTTCCTGCTCTTGCGAAAAGACCGGCCGCATTGGCCGAGACCCGTGAAGTTGAGCAACGTCTGGGTCGGGATAGCTGGCTTCATGACGCTCCTGGTCGCGTTCCTGCTCGTGGTCGGTGCCCTCGCTCCACACCTGAACGGCTACGGCACCTGGACCGACTTCGGGATCGGTGTCGGCGTCCTGTTCGCCTCGGTCCTGCTGTTCATCTTCCGCCGAGTGGTCCAGGACAAGGAGCACGTGCACTTCCGTGAGGAGGTCCCGGGCACGCCCGAGGAGGAGGCGGCAATGGCCGCCCGTGCCACGACCCCGGCCGCCGTGACCGTCTAGCGCCAAGGAGAAGACATGAGCACGATCGTTGTCGGCTACGACCAGAGCCCAGGATCCCAGCGTGCGCTTGAGCGGGCCGCGACGCTGGCCAAGGCGCTGGGTTCAAAGCTCGTCGTCACCAGCGTGACGCCGCTGATGGTGAGCGTCGGGCGTTCGGGGGGTCCGATCGACCCGACCGACCCGCCCGAGAAGCACGCCGCGGAGCTAGCGGCAGCGCGCGAGTATCTCGAGTCGCAGGGGATCGCTGATGCCGAGTATCAGGGTGCCGTCGGAGAGCCGGCCGACGGCATCGTCCAGCTCGCCGAGGAGCGGAGCGCGGACCTCATCGTCGTCGGTCGCGACCACGGGTACGTCCATCGCCTGCTGCACGCCAGCGTCAGCGAGGCCGTCTCGCACCACGCGCACACCGACGTCCTGATCGTGCACTCGCCGGAGGAGTAGAGAAGCGTCTTTGGGGCCGCCTTCGGCGGCCCCTAACTACTCGCCATCGTCGCGCGCCGCCCAATCCAGCAGCGGCTCGAGCGAGAACACCGCGTCGTCGATGCCGGCGTGCGGATCGCCGATCGCGGCGAACCGCGCCGGCACCGTCGCGATCGTGAACTCGCGCGGATCGACGTCGTCGAGCTCGTCCCACGCAATCGGCGTCGACACGGTGCCTTCGCGATTTCCCCGCACCGAGTAGGCCGACGCGATCGTGTGGTCGCGGGCGTTCTGGTTGTAGTCGACGAACACCTTGCGCGGATCGCGATCCTTGCGCCACCAGGTCGTCGTCGCGTCCTGCGGGATCCGCCGCTCGACCTCGCGGGCGAAGGCCAGCGCCGCTTCGCGGACCTCGTTGAAGCCCCACCGCGGCTCGATTCGCACGTAGATGTGCAGGCCGTTCCCGCCTGAGGTCTTGGGCCAGCCGACCGCGCCGATCTCGTCGAGCACCTCGCGCGCGACCTTCGCCACCCTGCGCACGGAGTCAAAGGAGGCCTCCGGCATCGGGTCCAGGTCAATCCGCCACTCGTCGGGCCGCTCGACGTCGGCGCATCGCGAGTTCCACGGATGGAACTCGACCGTCGACATCTGCACGGCCCAGATCACGCTGCCGAGCTCGGTGACGCACAGCTCGTCGGCCGTGCGCCCGAAGCGCGGGAAGTAGATGTTCACCGTCTGGATCCAGTCAGGCGCGCCCTTGGGCAGGCGCTTCTGGTGGACCTTCTGTCCGTCCACGCCGTCGGGGAACCGGTGCAGCATGCACGGACGCTCGCGCAGGGCGCGGACGATTCCGTCTCCGACGCTCAGGTAATAGCGGGCGAGGTCGAGCTTGGTCTCACCGCGGGCGGAGAAGTACACCCGGTCCGGGCTGGAGATCCGAACGGTTCTCCCGTCGACCTCGAGCTCCACGGCCGGGCTGGTCTGCTTGGCGGGCACGCCCATGGCAGGTTAGACCTGGGCGAGCTCAGGATCTCATCGCCCGGCGGTCTGCAGCAACTGTTGCGCGGCGCGTTCCCCGCTCCGGAGCGCGCCCTCCATCTGCGCGTGCCACTCACCGGCGGTGTGCTCGCCGGCGAACGCGAGCGGCCCAACTGGGCGGGTCAGCGCCTCGGTGTCGATCGGCGAGCTGACCGACTCGGCCGAGTAGGCGGCACGGGCCCAGGGATCGTCTTGCCAGGTGCAGATGAGCACGTCGCCAGAGTCGAGCTGAAGGTCGGGGCGCAGCGACCCCAGGGCGGCGAGCCACTCGGTCGGGCCGGCTCGCACCGAGAGCCGCTCGAGCGCCCGGGGCGTGCCCGCGAACGCTCCCAGGAACGGCGCCGGCGCGCCGTCGGCGCCCAGCTGCGTCCAGCACCAGAAGCGCCCGGGGACCGACAGCGTCGCGCTTGGCGCCGCCGGCGCGCCGAGCCGGACGAACAGCTTGGCCGCGTGGCCGTAACGCACGCCCAGCATCGCGGCGGCCGTGTCGTCCGGAAGCGGGGGCTCGAAGCTGATCGCTCCGACCGTTGACGCGGGAACGGCGACGACGGCGGCGTCGGCCACCACGACGTGGGACCCGGCGCGAATGCGCACTCCGCCCTCGTCCCAGACGACGCGGCGGACGGGGCTCGCCAGGTGGACACTGTCTCCAAGCCCGGCCGCGAGCTCGCGCGCGATCCGGTCGTTGCCACCCTCGACGTTGTACGTGTCGAACGGCCCGAACGCTGCACCCGTCTCGCGCAGGACCGAGGGATCGAGATCGTCCGCCGGGTAGCCGCAGCTCACCTCCACCCGGGACCGGATCGCCTCCGCCACGGCCGGATCGAGGCGATACGTCTCGAGTGCGTCGGCCAACGTCCCGCCCGGCACCAAGGCTGGCCGCGGCTCGGAGGCGATGCGGGCAGCCGCCGCGGCCACCTGCTCCCGAGAGACGGTGCGCGCCTCTCCCTTCGGATCACGGTCGCCGTAATGCATCCCCTTGCGGACCAGCGGCAGGCCGAGCCGTTGCGCCGTCGCGATCACGGTCTCGTTGCCGGGGAGGATGAACTCGGCGCCCCGCTCGACCACGCCGCCTGCAAACGGCACGGACCAGACCCTCCCGCCGACGCGGTCCCGCGCCTCGAACACGTCAACCTCTGCTCCCGCACGGGCGAGCCTGGCGGCCGCGGCCAGCCCGGCAAACCCGGCGCCGACGACGACCGCCTTCACCGGCCTACTCTGGCTCGATCGTCCAGCTGGGTCGGTTCTCGATCGCCTTCACGTAGCGACGCTTCCACTGCGGTCGACCGAACGTGCTCCACACCATCACCGCCAGCGCCACGATCAGGATGCCGCCAAAGGCGCGTCCGAGCGCGACCAGCGCGATCAGCGACACCACCACGACAGCGGCCATGGCCAGCGGGATCCACCGGTAGCGAAGCTGGGTGCGGCGCAGGTTCGCGTACTCCTCCAGCGGTATCCGTCGCGTGTTCCACGTCCGCCCGCATTTCTCGCAGGTCCAATGATCGCCGTAATGCAGGTCGCGGCGGTCGCCGCATTCACAGGCGATCGTGATCGGCGGGCCGCGGCGAATCGATCGGGGAAGATCCGCCTCGCTGGTCATGCTCAATGGGTGGGCGGTTCCCAGCCCTCGAGTACTGGCGGCGTCCACTCCGTGCCGACCGTCCGCGAACCCTCCACCCACGGCCCCAGCTCTGGCTGGGGGAACTTGCAGTGGCGCTCCTTGAGCGCAATCCCGTAGGAGTTGCCCGACTGCAGGTGCGTGATCAGCACCTTGCGCGCTATCTCGTTCTCGCGGCCGGCCGGAATCGCGAAGTAGATCTTCAGGAACGAGTTCGAGTAGCGGTCGAACACCGCCGGAACGTCGTCCTCCTCGAGCAACTCCACGTCTTCGAGCCAGTTGATGTCCTCGCCCGGAGTGGCGCCGAGCAGGTCGACGTCCTCGACGAGCGACATGTCCTCCTGATACGGGAACCGCTGCCCCGCGAGGTACTCCGCGTCGATCGAGCTCGTGTACTCGGTCTCGCTCATGCGAGCTCGCCCCCATTCTCGGCCACGCCCTGCGGGACTCGCTCGGCCTCGAGGAAGTCGATCGGGTTCTCGATGTGGCGCTCGAGCAGGGTCTTGATCTCGTTCAGGGTCCGCTCCTCTGACACGCCGGGAATGTAGTCGGTCCCGGCCAGCGGCACCCGCGCCATCGCCGATGCCTCGACGGTCAGCGCGGCCAGGTCCTCGGGCTCGAGGTTGTGGACGTTGGTCTTTCCGCATGCTCGGGCCAGCATCTGGCACTCGAGCGTCATCGTGTGCAGGAAGTTGTAGACCCGGTTTGCCGCCTCGTCGACGACCAGGCGCTTGCGCAGCTCGGGATCCTGCGTGGCCACACCGACGGGGCAGCGTCCGGTGTGGCAGTGGTAGCACTGGCCCGCCGGCACGCCCACGGTGCCCTCGTAGTCGGTGACGCCGGGGATCTCCTTGTTGCAGTTCAGGGCCATCAGCGACGAGTGGCCGATCGCGATCGCGGTTGCGCCCAGCGCGAGCGCCTTGGCCACGTCGGCCCCGTTCCGGATGCCGCCGGCCACGACCAGGTCGACCTCGTCCGCCATGCCCACGTCCTCGAGCGCACGGCGGGCCTCGGGGATCGCCGCCATCAGCGGGATCCCGGTTTCCTCCGTGGCGATGTGGGGTCCGGCGCCGGTCGACCCCTCGGCACCATCGAGATAGATGATGTCCGGGCCGCACTTGGCCGCCATCCGCACGTCGTCGTAGACGCGCGCGGCGCCCAGCTTGAGCTGGATCGGGATCTCGTAGTTGGTCGCCTCGCGGATCTCCTGGATCTTCAGCGACAGATCGTCGGGTCCGAGCCAGTCAGGATGCCGGGCCGGAGAGCGCTGATCGATCCCCACCGGCAGCGAGCGCATCTCGGCCACCTGCTCGGTGACCTTCTGGCCCATCAGGTGCCCGCCGAGGCCGACCTTGCAGCCCTGTCCGATGAAGAACTCACACGCATCGGCCAGCATCAGGTGATGTGGGTTGAACCCGTAGCGGCTCTGGATCACCTGGTAATACCACTTGGTCGAGAGGTCGCGCTCGGGCGGGATCATCCCGCCCTCGCCCGAGCAGGTCGCCGTGCCGGCCATCGAGGCGCCCTTGGCGAGCGCCATCTTGGCCTCGAGCGACAGCGCCCCGAAGCTCATCCCGGTGATGTAGATCGGGATGTCGAGCTCGATCGGCTTCTTGGCGAAGCGCGCGCCGAGCACGGTCTTGGTCACGCACTTCTCGCGGTAGCCCTCGATCACGAAGCGGGTCAGGGTGCCGGGCAGGAACATCAGCTCGTCCCAATGCGGGATCGGCTTGAACATCGAGAAGCCGCGCATCCGGTAGCGGCCGAGCTCGGCCTTGACGTGGATGTCGTCGATCACCTCGGGGGTGAAGATCCGGCTCTGGCCGAGCCGGTTGCGCCGCAGAGGGGCGTTCTCGTCGGTGGCGGTGATGGGGTGGTGGGTGGGCGCCATCTTCACAGCACCAGCTTCCTTTCCGAGGGCTCGAGCGAGTCGTAGTTGTAGAGCTTCTTGCCGCACACGAACTTCTGCAATGGCGGCGCGTCGCCGAGGCCGTAGATCGAGAACTTCCGGTTGACGAACTCGGTGTCGGCGTCGGTCCACTCGCCGGGGACGCAGTCGATCCCGAGCGAGGCGACCTTGCCGCCGACGTACAGCGTGCCGTCATACATCGAGTCGCCCAGGCCGTGGCCGGCGTCGCCGACGATGATCTGGCGCCCGCGCTGCATCATGAAGCCGGTCATCGAACCTGCGCGACCGAGAATGATCACGGTGCCGCCCTTCTGGTCGATGCCGGTGCGCGCGCCGACCTGGCCCTTGATGACGACGTCGCCGCCGCGGAGGGCGGCCGCCGTGAGCGACCCCGCGTTGCCGTCGATCACGCAAACGCCGGACATCATGTTCTCGCAGGCCGACCAGCCGACGCGGCCGGTGATGTGCACCTCAGGTCCGTCGATCAGGCCGCACGCGAAGTAGCCGATGCTGCCCTCGAAGGTGATCTTGCAGCGCGCGAGGATGCCGACTCCGAGCGAGTGCTTGGCGCCGGGGTTCGTGACCGTCACCTCGTGGACACCGAGTTCGTAGACGAGCCGGCGCAGCTCGAGATTGATCTGCCGCGTGGTCAGCTCGCGCGCGTCGAACGTGGCCTTGTCGCCGTCGATCTCGGCGGTACCCGGAACGCGCTCGTCGAGCTCGACCAGCCCCCGCGGATCGAAGCGTGCGGGCGGGGCTACCGTGTCCATACCATCACCTCGCTCTCGTACGGGTCGTAGGTCTCGATCTCATGGTCGATCACCGCCCGGATCGCCATCTCTTCCGAGGCCAGCACGACCATGTCGTCGCCCTCGTAGAGCACGAGCGGCTTGGCCGCCAGCTCGTCCTTGGCCATCCCGAGCGCATCGTCGGAGACGCAGATATAGGTGAACACGCCGTCGAGGTCCTCGAGGCTCTGGCGCATGGCGTCCTCGAGCGAGGACCCGTCCTGCATCTTCTGCGCCAGGTACACGGCGATGATCTCCGAGTCGCAGTCGGAGGCGAAACGGTGGCCCATGCGCTCCAGGCGCCGACGCCACTGGTGGTAGTTGGTCAGCTGGCCGTTGTGAACGACGGCCACGTCCGAGAACGGATACGCCCAGTACGGGTGCGCGTTGGAGATGTCGACGTCGGACTCGGTCGCCATCCGCACGTGCCCGATCCCGTGTGTGCCGATGTAGCTGTCGAGCTTGTACGCGTCGCCCACGGTCTGGGCGTCCCCGAGATCCTTGACGATCTCGAGCGCCAAGCCCGCCGAGAGCACCTCCGCTCCGGGCACCGACTCGACGTAGTCGGCGAGGTGCTTGAGCTCACCGTCGTAGTCGAGCGCTGCCGCGAGCGTGTACTCGTTGATGTCCTCGATCGAGTCGACGCGAGCGCCGGCGGCGCGCAGCCGAGCCTCGACCTCGCGCCGGCGCCGGCGCAGCCGGTCGGCGTATTCGACGTCCCCGTTGGCATCGCCGTCGGCGAGTTTGATCCGCATGATCAGGTCCGCGCTTGGCCGGTGATACAGCGCGTACCCGGTCGAGTCGGGGCCGCGGTGCTTCATCGACTGGAGCATCCGCGTCATGTCGGCGCCGAGACGATGGGCGCCGTCGCCGTTGCGATAGATGATCCCGGCGATCCCGCACACTAGGGGAGCACCTCCAGGTATTCGTTGCGCTCCCAGTCGGTGACCGCGGCGAGGTAGCGCTCCCACTCGTCGCGCTTGTACCAGTCGAACACCTTGTATAGGCGTCCCGGAATCGCGTTCTGGACCAGCTCGTCCTTCGCCAGGGCATCGAGGGCGGCGCCGAGGCTCTCCGGCACGCGCTCGATCTCGACGCCCTGCTGGAGCAGGTCGTAGGTGTTGCCCTGCTGGGGCGGGCCTGGGTCGAGCTTGCGCCGCACTCCGTCGAGCCCGGCCTGGAGCAGCGCGGCGGTCGTCATATACGGATTGCACGAAGAGTCGACGCCGCGGTACTCGAACCGTCCGCCGGTGGCGACGCGTACCGTCGTGGTGCGGTTCTGCCAGCCCCAGTTCTTGTAGATCGGGGCCCAGAAGCCGGTGTCCCACATGCGGCAGTACGAGTTGACGGTCGGATTGCCGATGCACATCAGCGCTCCGAAGTGCTCGAGCATCCCGCCCAGGAAGTTGCGCGCGATCTCCGAGAGCTGCGCCGGGCCTTCGGGGTCGTGGAACACGTTGACGCCGTCCTCATCGACGAGCGTGAAATGGTGGTGGTGGCCGTTGGCCGACACGCCCGTGAACGGCTTGGGCATCCACGTCGGAAGCACGTCGTGCTTGCGACCGACCGCGGCGCACACCTGCCGGTAGGTCGTCAGGTTGTCGGCCGTCCGCACCGGCCGGTCGAAGCGGAAGTTGAGCTCGAGCTGTCCGGGCGCGTCCTCGTGGTCCCCGTAGCTCATGTCGAGGCCGAGCCGCTGGCCCCAGTCGACCACGTCGAGCAGCACCGGACGGAGCTCTTCGAACTGATGGATGTGGTAGCAGTAGGGCTTGGTGATGCCCTCGGGCAGCTTGCCCTCCTCGGGCTTCTTGAGCCACATCGTCTCGGGCTCGATCCCGATCAGGAACTGGTAGCCGAGCTCCTGCTCGAACTCGTGCGCCACCCGCTTGAGGTTCTGGCGGCAGTCGGCGTCGAGGAGCTCGCCCGTCTCGGTGTCGTAGCAGTCGCAGTACACGCGGGCCACGCGCTCATCCCAGGGCAGGACGGCAAACGTGTCGAGGTCCGCCACCGCGGCCAGCTCGGACTCCTCGGGGCCGAACCCGATGTAGTTGCCGAGGCGATCGGTGAACAGGTTGGCGGTGGCGCCATAGACGAGCTGGTAGCCCTTCTCGGCGACCTGCGGGAAGAAGGTCGAGACGACGCCCTTGCCCATCACGCGGCCGGTGACCGAGACCTGCTGGAAGAACACGTACTTGATGCCCTGGGCCTCGATCCGGCGTGTGATCTGCTCGATCTTCTCGCGCCGCCCGGGCGCGTTGCGCGCCTCCTCGAGCGTCGCGGGCGCAGGCGCGATCCGCGGGCTCGCCAGCACCGTCTCAACGGTTCCGCCGAGCGGAACCGTCACTGCACTCGGGTCGCCGCCGTCGACTGCTACCGCCATATTCAATGCATTCCTTTCTGCACCCTCGCCGGCCGCGCGATGCGACGGGACGGACGCCTTCACGCTCCCATGCGACCGTCGGGCAACCGACAGCCGTTGTACAAATTCGTACACCGGCGTTATATCAGTTGCCGCAGGCGCCCGCAAGACCGGCGCCGGCGCCCGTTCGGCGCGCTCAGCTTGCCGCGAAGATGAGCTCGCCGAGCGGATCCCGTGACGCCTGCTCGGTCCGATCTCGGGTCGCTAGCCAGGCCGCCGCCGCGGCCAGCGCCTCGGTGTGATCGAGGGGCGCGGCCTGGTCCAGCAGCGCCCCCCGGTCGGCGATGCCGAGCAGCGCGAGGCACTCGTCGCGCAGCACGCTCTCCGGCCACAGCTCGGAGTCGACGGCCACCACGATTCGTTCCGCATGGACCAGCCACTGCGCGGCGCTGTCGGGTGCCACCGCGGCGGCGTAGCGGGCCACGAGCCACAACGCGAATGCGGTGAGCGGCTGGACGCTTGTGCGGGCGACCACCACGAGCACCTCGGCCAGGGCGGACTGGGGGATCGCGCGGTCGCGCGCGGACGCCGCCAGCAGCCGGGTGGCGATCGCCGTCGCGAACATGTACTCGTGCCCGAGCCCCTCGGCGCTTGCCGCGCTCTGCGTCGCATGCTCGCAAGCCGCGTCGAAGCGCCCGTCCACGTACGCGTCGAGGGCAAGAAAGTATTGGGTCCACCCGAGGACCTTCGGGCTGGCCTCGGGCGTGATCAGAGCCAGCAGCATCGGTCGCATGCGGTGCATCTCGTCCCGATCCCGCGCGTTCAGTGCACGGCCGAACAGGTTGCCGGTGGCCGTGGCAACGGCCTCATGGTCACCGAGCTCGGACGCCCGGGCCGCGAGCCGGCGCGTCCACTGCGACCTCGCCGGACTGAACCCTTCGACAAACGATGCCGCCCGGATCAGCGCGATCTCCTCGTTCGCCGGAACCGAGAAGCGCGCCAGCAGGCGCTCGACCAGCTCCGCGGCCTCCTGTCGCAGCATCCCGGCGAACCAGAGCGGGCGCAGCCCAAGCGCGAGCGAGACCGCCGCGTGGTCGTCGCCGGCGTCGATCGCGCTGTCCAGGGCGGCGCGAAGGTTGGCATGGTCGGGGTGCAGCGGGCCCGCGATCTCGCCGGGCGAGGTGCCGGCATCGAGCGCCTCGCTCGCGCTCTTGACGCGCGCGGCGAAATGCTCACGATGGCGGGCCCGCGTCTCGTCGAGTTCGCCGGCCCGCGCCAGCTCATCGAACGCGAACGCCCGCACCAGCTCGAGCAGCTCGAACCGGTGGCCGCCGCCCGAGCGCCGAACCAGGCTCGCCTCGAGTAGCTCGTCCATCTCCGGGCGGATCGGGCGGGCCACGACCGCCTTAAGCGACGTGGCGTCGAAGCCGCCGAGGAAGACTCCCGCGGCCCGCACGACCTCGCGCGCCGCCGGCGTGAGCAGGTCGTAGCTCCATCGGATCGTTGTTCCGAGCGACTGCTGACGGTCGGGAAGATCACGCAGCGCTCGCCGCCCGATCGTCAGTGGCTGCGCGAGCTGCTCGGAGATCTGATCCGGGGT
Source organism: uncultured Solirubrobacterales bacterium (assembly GCA_963757235.1). Lineage (GTDB taxonomy): Bacteria > Actinomycetota > Thermoleophilia > Solirubrobacterales > Solirubrobacteraceae > Palsa-465. The sequence goes on from CAVWRC010000017.1 coordinate 268,289, forward strand.
CAGCGACGAGGATCGCGAGGCGGCGAGCTCGATGGCCAGCGGAAGTCCGTCGAGCGCCCGGCAGATCCGCGCCACGTTGCTGGTCAGGGTCGCATCGATCACCAAGCCACGGTTCGACGCCGCCGCGCACTGCAGGAACAGCTGTACGGCCGCGCTGTCGGTGACGTCCTGGGCGCTCTCGCTGCTCGGGAGCCCGAGCGGCTCCACCTCGAATACCTGCTCCCCACGGATCCGCAGCGGCGTCCGGCTGGACACGAGCACCCGCAGCCTCGGCGCGGCGGCGAGCAGCTCCGCGGCGAGGACCGCCGCTCCGAGCAGGTGCTCGAAGTTGTCGAGCACCAACAGCAACTCGCGTCCGCGCAGGTAACTCGCCAGAGCGTCCGCGACGGGACCGTCGGTTCGGTCGCCGTGCGCCAGCCCGCCGGCGATCTCGGCCGCCACCAACGTCGGATCGGTCACCCGCTCGAGACGGACGAACGCCACGCCGTCGGCGTGGTCCTGCTGGTGGCGGGCGGCCAGCTCGATCAGCAACCGCGTCTTGCCCACCCCGGCCGGGCCGGTGAGTGTCACGAGCCGCACATCCGGGTCGGCGACGAGCCCGCTCAGCGTCTGCAATTCGTCCTGGCGACCGACCAGCCGGGTGACCGGTCGCGGCAGGTCCGCCGATGCCACCGCGGCGGCAGCCGGAGCCGGATCGCTCGCGGCCTCGGGCGCGGGCGCCGGCAGGAGCAGTGGGTCGCGCTCGAGAATCCGCTGGTGGAGCTCGACCAGCGACGGGCCCGGGTCGAGTCCGAGCTGGTCGGCGAGGAGGCGACGAGCTCGCTGGTAGGCCTCGAGCGCGTCCGCCTGGCGGCCGGCGCGATACAGCGCCAGCATCAGCTGCCCCCAGACTCGCTCCTGGAAAGGATGCTCCGCGGCCAGGCGCTCGATTTCCGCCACCAGCTCTCCCGACCCGCCGTGCGCGAGGTCGGCGTCGATCCGCTGGACGATCGCCTGCACGCGCTTCTCCTCGAGTGCTCGTCGCCAATGCCCGACGGCCCCCTCGGCGGCCACGTCGGACAGTGGGTCACCGCGAAAGAGCGCGAGCGCCTCGCGCAGCAAGGCTGGAGCACGCTCCGGATCGGTCCTCGCCTCGTCGACGAGCTCGTCGAACCGCCAGGCGTCGATCTCGAATGCGCCCGACATCAGCGAATAGCCGGCGGTGTCGAGGACGACGAGACCGCCCAACAGCGCGCGCAGCTTGGACAGATGCACGTGCAGGGCAGACACGGCGCTCGGCGGGGGCCGATCACCCCACAGCTCGTCGATCAGCCGGTCGCGGGAGAGCGGCACGCCGCCGGCCTGGAGCAACAGCGCCAGCAGCGATCGCTGGCGCCCGCTGGGCACCGGCACCGCTCGTCCATCGCGCTCGAACGCGAGCGGACCAAGGACCCCGAAACGAGCGATGCCGCCGGTCCCCATCGCGACAAAGGTTAAAGCCCGTGCGCGCGTACTAGGACAAGCGCCGGTTTGGCGCTCCTTTGGTGCGGCTTAGGCCGCGACGCTCAATCTGCTCCTCGTCAAGCGAGTTCGAAAGAAGGGACAGGCAGATGGGGCTGTTGAGCAAGATGCGCACGATGACGGGGTCGGTTCCGAAGGAGCTGCTCCAGAACGGGCTGCTCGGTCGGGGGATCATCGTCAGCATTCAGCAAACCTCGGTCAGCACGGGCGCGGATTTCGATCCCTCGCACGTGTGCGTGTTCACGGTCGAGGTAGCGCTCGACAACGAGCCGCGTTACACCGCCACCTGCCGTCAGGCGGTGCGGGCGACGCTCCTGCCGCGACTGATGGGGCCGGGCGCCACCGTCGCGGTTCGCGTCGATCGCAGCGACCACAGCCGGATCGCGCTGTCGCTCGCCGAGGAGCCGCCGACGGTCACGATGACGAGCGCGGACCCGAACACCGGCTCGGCAGCGCGGATCCTCGAGTACGGAGTTCCGTGCCGGGCGGTCATCGTGCAGTTCCAGGCGATGGGGATGCTGAACGCCAGGGGCAACGAGATGTACGCGTTCATGCTGACCGTGATGACCGAGGGTCGGGCGCCCTATCAGACCCAGGTCGGCAACCCGGTGCCGCCGGACGCGGTGCCGCTCCTCTACCCGGGCAACACCGTCCCGGCCAAGCGCATGGCGGACGGGGCGGACAACGAGATCGTGATCGATTGGGACGCAGCGCTCGCCGAGGCTGCGGCGGCCGCCGCCTGATCGCGACAGCCGCACTAAGGCGCCGCCGTCAGACGCCCGCGGACACCGGGGCGCCGCGGTCAGGCGCCGCCGACAAATCCCAAAACTCTGGGCATAACACACACACTCAAGGGGGTAACACAATGGTTCTGGTCACAGGCAACTGGCGAGTCGCGCTCGCCGGACTCGCGGCGTCGCTGGTCATCTTCGCGGTGGTGTTCTTCACCGTCATCCAGCCGAGCGAGAACACCGCCAACCAAGCGGTCAAGACCGGGCTTCAGCAGACTCAGCAGGCGCTGAACCAGGCGGCGAAGCAGAGTTCGAGCGCCACGGGCGCCGCCAACCAAACGGTGAGCAAGGCGGCCAAACTAGCCGGCTGCCTCGCCAGCGCGGGGATTGACACCACGAAGGTTCAGACCTGCCAGGCGCAGTACGGGAGCTGACCCGGCGGCGCGAGACTGCCCCGGGGGGCGCCGGGGCGACAACAGGGGGCGCACAGCAAATCGGGGGCAGAAAACAGGGGCAAGCAGTGGCGGCCCGCCAGGCGAGGAATGCCTGGCGGGCCGCCGACGTCTCCGAGATAGGAGATCACTTGACCTGACCCCGCACCTGGCTTATGCTCGATCTGCGCGATACGCAATGCCGTTGCGTATAGTGCATGAACATGACAGAACCTCTCCCCGCCACCGTCCCCACGCTCGTCATCGGCGCCGGCGTGCACGGCCTCTCGACCGCCTGGCACCTCGCCAAGAATGGCCACGACGTGCTCGTGGTCGACAAGACCGACGTGGCCGCCGGCGCCTCCGGGATCGCCTGCGGCGTGATCCGTAACAACTACTTCCAGCCGGCCATGTCCGAGCTCATGGCCGCTTGCGTCGAGGTCTGGGAATCCGACCCGGAGACCCTCCATTACCATGGCAGTGGCTACATCGCCCTAGGCCCGCCGGCGCAGGAGAGCGACCTTATCGCCGTCCACGAGCGCCAGCAGCGGATCGGATATCCGTCCGATCTGATCGTCGGCGACGAGGACGTCGCATCCCACATGCGCTCGCTCTATTCCGATTGGCGCGCCCCCGGTCTGACCGTCTGCTTGCACGAGCGCGCCGGCGGCTACGCCTTCAACAAGGAGTCGATGCTCGGCCTCGCCCGCAAGGCACAGGAGGCCGGCGCCCAGATTCAGACCGGCGTCGAGGTCACCGGCTTTGAGCTCGGCGACGACGGCGCCGTCACCGCCGTCCACACCAGCGCCGGCGACATCGCCGCCGAGCAGGTCGTGATCGCCGTCGGCCCGTGGGTCCCGCAGCTGTGGGCGATGCTCGAGCTGCCGGCGCGCATCGACGTCCGTCAGCCGGATGGTTCGACAACGCCCGATCTGCCGATGTGGACCTACTGGTACCTCCAGGAGGGCGAGATCGACTTCGACCCCGCGCGCTTTGTCACCGACGACGGCCGCTCCTCCCCCGTCCTGCACGTCGACTCCGACCAGACCTTGCGCGACGACGAAGCCCGGCTGATCACGAGCGACCCGTGGGGCGTCTACTTCAAGCCCGACCGCCACAGCGTTCAGGGCGGCGCTCAGCCCCTCACCGTCGGCCCCGAGTTCGAGGTCGATCCATACCCCACGGGAACGGTCGAGCCCGGCTTCCCGGACATGTGGTGCGCGGCGCTGTCGCACTGCCTCGGCCGCTTCGAGGGCTACCGCGCGAAATACCGCCAGACGCGCTCCGGTGGCGCCGGCGCGTTCACGGTCGACAACTTCCCGGTGTTCGACTACATGCGCCCGAATGTGTTCGTGGCCGCCGACTCCAACCACGGCTACAAGATGATCGCCGTCGGCCGCGAGATCGCGCGCGTCCTCGGCGGCGAGCACTCCTCGCTGCTGCACCCATTCCGGTTCGAGCGCTTCGCCACCGGCGACCTGCACCCGGTCTCGAACAGCCCGTACCCCTGGTCATAGCTCGCTCAGGTCAGCCGGGCGACGATCACCGGCGGCATGGTCGGGACGCGGCTGCCTCCGGCCGGCTCTGACGTGACCAGTACCTCGCTGACCCCGTTCAGGCTCCCGGCGACACCGACGTCGCCGGCGCCGGCCGAGCTCACGCTGAACAGCGTGTTGGTGGGCGCCGGCGCGCTATGGCCGCGCTCGAGCCACACCTCGTAGATCCGCCCCGGACCGGGCGCGGGCAGATTGCGCACCGTCAGCTCCCCGCGCCCGCCGGCGACCCGGAGCTGAGCGCTCCCGGGCGCCCCCATCACCTGGGCCTGAATCAGGCGGCTGCCACCGCCGCCCCCTGATGAGCCAATCGCCACCCCGACGAGGACGGCGACCACGACTGCCGCCGCGGCGCCGAGAGCGGCGAACGTGCGACGGGGGATCAGGAGCGGGCGGCGTACGCGTCGCGGGGCGGCCTGGGGCGAGGCGGTCGCGTGGGCGGGGGCGTCTTGTGAGGTGCCCCGTACCTCCCGCATCACGCGCCGGCGCAGACCCTTGGGCGTCGCGTATTGAACGCTCGCCGAAGGCAGACCCCGGGTCACGCCCTCGAAGGCGGCCAGGTCCTCTCGGCACGCGGCGCACGTCTCCATGTGCGCACGGAAGTCCCGCGCCTCGTCGGGCTCGAGCGCGCCGAGCGCATACGCGGCCGCGTCGCCGCTCCGGGCGCAGGCACCGGGCATCTGATCCTCGGTGCTCACAGCGCCATCCTCGTCGCGTCGCCGAGCGCGAAGCGCATCTTGCTCAGGCCCAGGCGCATCCGGCCCTTCACGGTACCGGCCGGCAGTTTCAGCATCTCGGCGATCTGGCTGTGGCTGAAGCCCCCGAAGAAGGCGAGCTCGATGACCTGGCGCTGATCGGCGGGAAGCCCCTTGAGTGCGTCACGCACCTGCCGGGCGTCGTCGCGCCGCTCGACCTCGCGATCGGTCAGCTCGGGTGCGGGCAGTCGCTCGGCCACTCGCTGCTCGTCGAGGTCGCTCGTCGCCTTGGCCGACTCGCGGCGGAACGCGTCGATCGCGCGGTTGCGCACCACGCTCAACACCCACGTGCGGACGCTCCCGCGCGCGGCGTCGTAGGCCGCGCTCGAGCGCCACAGGGACACGAACGACTCCTGCACGATGTCCTCGGCCATCGCCGGGCGTCCGCACATGCGGTAGGCGAGCGAGAACGCCGCGCTCGCGTGTCGGTCGAAGATCACCTCGAACGCGCGCACCTCGCCGTCTTGGACGAGCTCCATCAACTCCTCGTCGGCGAGGGTGCGCACATCGTCGATACGTGCGCGCCACCCCGATCGGATCACTACATCCTCCGATCTAGCCGGGTCCCCCCAAGGAGCGCCCGAGCTCCGCGGCGGCCGAGCGCAGCGGCTCGCGCAGGGCGCGCCGCTTGGGCGCCGGCAGCCGCGCTGCCGGTCCCTGGAGCCCGAGGATCGCCGCCAGCGTGCCGCCGCGGCCGTACACCGGTGCGGCCAGCGCATTCAGATCTGGCTCGCGCTCGCCGATGGCCTCGGCGATGCCCTCGGCACGGATCGCCTCGATCTCCTCGGCCAGCGCCGCCGGGTCGGTGATCGTCCGCTCAGTGAACGCGGTCAGCGCGCGATCGGGGCCTACTGGCAGCCCGACCGGTGACCCGAACGCGAGCATCGCCTTGCCGGCGGCAGTCGCGTGGGCAATGCTCGGCCGCCCCAGCCGCGCCAGGCTGACCACGCTCGAGGGCGAGGGGACGAAGTCGACGGTGATCGCCTCGCCCCCGCCCGGCAGCGACAGCGTCGCGGTCTCCCCCGTCTGCTCAACCAGCCACATCAGCTGCGGGCGAGCCAGGTCGCGCACGTCGAGCTGGCCGAGCACGCGATCCGATAGCGCCACGAGCTTGAGCCCCAGCCGGTAGGGACCGTCGGGCGAGCGTTCCACCAGACCGCCTGCCTCGAGCGTGCCCAGCAGCCGCGAGGCGGTGCTCGGGTTGACCCCGATCCGGCGCGCCAGCTCGCCCACGCGCGCGCCGCCATCACTCTCGGCCAGCGCGTCGAGCAGCGCGATCGCCCGCGCGACCGAGCCTACCGTCTGGCCGTTCACGCGCCGTTGTCCCTCGAGCGCCGCCGGCCGGCGCTGTTGCGAACGCCACGGACGTTCGCGATCGGAGTGGGCCGCGTCGCCTCAAACGACCGCATCACGGTCACGTCGAGGCCGCCCGGGGCGAACAGGTCCCGCGAGTACGCCACGCGCTCCTCGCGCCCCGCGTAGTAGAGCTCCTCGAGCTCGAGCACGGCCGTCGTGCGCTTGACCCCCAGGAGCTTGCCGGCGCGCTCGCGCGGGCTCAGCAGCGACGGGATCACCCGCGTGCGGGCGAACGTCACCGGGACGCCGATGGCGATCAGGACGTCGAGCACCATCTGGCCGCTCGCGAGCTGATCGCGCAGGTCGACGTCGTCGGGGAGGGACACCTTCGGGTGCACGACGTCGAACATGACCGCGACCGGCGCCTCGTTGGCTTCCAAGGTCCGCGCGATCGTTGTCACCTGCGCGATCGGCGCCAGTCCGAGTGCCTCGCCGACCTCGGCGCCGACCGCGCGGCGCTCGATATGCAGGTCGGCGCTCGAGAGCGCGAGGCCGCGGCGCTCGGCGAGCGAGGAGTAAGGCTCGAGGCGCTCGAGCCGCTCACCCAGCGCGGCCGGCGTCGTGTTGCGCCCCACGAACGTGCCGCTTCCCTGCCTGCGGACTATCTCGCCGCGCTCCTCCAGGCGATGCAGCGCGCTGCGCAGCGTCCCCCGCGAGACACCCAGCATCGTGGCCACCTCGTGCTCGGGCGGGAGCCGGTCACCCTGGCGGTAGCGGCCACCCGCCAACCAGATGTGCAGGGCCTCCTCGGCGCTGTCGACCAGCGACGGGGCGCGCTGGTCAGCCGGGCGGCTCTCGCCCGGCGCCCCTGCCCGTCGCCATCGTGGCGCCACATCCTCGCGGGCCACCTAGTCGCCTCCTCCCCACGCAAAGTTTGGACATATTGTGCCAAGAGGTGCAAACGGCAGCGCCGGCGGCACAAACCCGCCGTCGTCGCCGGGTCGCTGCTGGCCTACCGAACGGCCCGGACCGTCAGCCGAGCGCGCGCTCGCGGGCGGCGAGCGCTCGTTGTGCCAGTTGGCTCGATTCCTTGACCGCCGGCCCCTCGGTCAGGTTGATCGCCACCAGCCGGGCGGCGGCCTGGGCGGCCGCTTCCGCGAGCAGCGCCGCCGTGAGGGCGTCGCCGGACAGGTTCGGGTTGCCGGTATGGACGAGCTCCCCGGCGAGCTCGGTCAGCTCGGCGCCGACGCGAGCGATCTCGAGCGGGGAGCGTGAGGCCTCGGTCCGCGCCGCGTCGATGCGGGCGCCCCGGTCGGGGTCCTCGCGCGGGAGCCGCAGCGCCTCGAGCACCGGCTCGTACGCGTGCAGCTCGACCTCGGCCAGCTCGAGCGCGCGGGTGCGAAGCCGTCCAGCTCGGCCGAACGACTCGTCGGCGCCGTCGGTGAAGTTCGCCGCCATCTCGACGAGCGACGCGGCAAGTGCGATCGACCACGCCGCCGCCGTCCCGCCGCCCGGCGCCGGCGTCCGCGCCGCGACGGCGTCCAGCAGCTCCTTCAGGGTGCTCTCAGAAAAGGCCGACGGTCCGACCTTCGGAGTCGATGTCGATGTTGAGCGCCGCCGGCGTTTTGCCCAGACCCGGCATCTGCATGACGTCCCCACACAATGGGACGAGCCAGCCCGCTCCGGTGTAGGCGCGGATGTCCCTGACCGGAAGCGTGAAGTTCTCGGGCGCGTTCAGCAGCGACGGGTCGGCCGACAGCGACAGGTGGGTCTTGGCCATACAGACCGGGAAGTGGCCGTGACCCTCGCGGGTGAACTGGGTGAGCTTGGCCTCGGCCTCGGGGTAGAAGTAGACGTCCTTGGCGCCGTAGACCTGTTTGGCCACGGCCTCGATCTTGTCCTGGAGCGGCTCGTCGTCCTGGTAGATCTGGTGGAAGGTGTTCGGCTGCTCGCACGCCTCAACGACCGCCGAGGCCAGGTCGGCCACGCCGGCGCCGCCCTTGGTGAAGCCCTCGTTCGCCTCGGCCGCGAACGCGCCGGCCTCGAGCGCGAGCCGCTTGACCAGCTCGATCTCCTCGTTGGTGTCGCCCGGCCGCCGGTTGACCGCGACCACCGCGGGCACGCCGAAGGTGGCGATCGTGTTCAGGTGGCGCCGGACGTTGGCGAAGCCGGTCTCGATCGCCTGGAGGGCCGCCGAGCGCTCGGCCCGGGGATCGTCCTCGAGTCCGGCGTGGTGCTTGATCGCGCGGACGGTGGTCACGAGCACGGCCGCCGACGGCGTGAGCTTGCCGAACCGGCACACGATGTCGAAGAACTTCTCCATGCCCATGTCGGCGCCGAACCCGGACTCGGTCACGACGTAGTCACCGAGCTTCATCCCGATCAGGTCGGCGATCAGCGAGTTGTTGCCGTGAGCGATGTTGGCGAACGGCCCGCAGTGCATGAGCACCGGCTGGCCCTCGAGCGTCTGCACCAGGTTCGGCTTGATCGCGTCCTTGAGCAGCACGGTCATCGCGCCGGCGGCGCCGAGGTCCTCGGCGGTGATCGGCTTTCCGCCGTCGAACGAGTAGGCGGCGGTGATCCGCGCGATACGCTGGCGCAGGTCCTGGAGGTCGCGAGCGACGGCCATGATGGCCATCACCTCCGATGCCGCGGTGATGTCGAAGCCGGTCTCTCGCGGGTAGCCGTTGGCCCGGCCGCCGAGGCCGACCGCGATGTCGCGCAGCGCGCGGTCGTTCATGTCGACCGCGCGGCGCCACGGGATCCGCAGCGCGTCGATGTGGTGGGGGTTGCCGTGCAGGATCGACGCGTCGATCATCGCCGCGAGCAGGTTGTTGGCGGCTCCAATCGCGTGGATGTCGCCGGTGAAGTGGAGGTTGAGGTCCTCCATCGGGACGACCTGGGTCAGGCCGCCGCCGGCGGCGCCGCCCTTGATCCCGAACACCGGACCCAAGCGAGGCCTCGCGCAGGCACGCCACCGGGTTCTTACCGATCACGCCGAGGCCCTGGGTCAGGCCGACCAGCGTGGTCGTCTTGCCCTCGCCGGCGCGGGTCGGGGTCATGCCGGTGACGCACACGACTTTGCCGTCGGGCCGGTCCTTGAGGCGCTCGAGCACCGACAGGGCGACCTTCGCCTTGTAGCGCCCGTACGGCTCGATCTCGTCGGCCTCGAGGCCGGCGCGCTCGGCGATCCGGTCGATCGGGACGAGTTCGGCTTCCTGGGCGATCTCGAGGCTGGTCTTCATGGTCGTCTCTCCCGGGGTCGGTGTCACTTCCAGTCCCTTCTTCTAATGGCTTACGGCGGCCGCCGCAAGCTCCGAGACCAGCTTGTCCTCGTAGAACCGCTCCACGGCGAACGGTGCGATCAGGTCGGGGGTGCGGCCGGTGGCCACCAGCTCGGCGAGCGTCTTGCCGACGATCGGGGCGGCCTTGAAGCCGTAGGTGCCCCACCCGGCGCTGACATGAAAGTTCTCGACCTCGGTCTTGCCGAGGATCGGGCTGTAGTCGGGGCTGAGGTCGCACAGCCCGGCCCAGCTCCTCAGGAGCCGTGCGCGCTCGAGCTGCGGGAACAGCTCGATCGTATGGCGCGTGACCTCCTGGAGGAAGTTGAGCGTGCCCTGCATCCTGTAGGTCGTCCAGGGCTCGATCTCCGCGCCCATCAGGAACTCGCCTCGGTCAGTCTGGCTGATGTAGACGTGCATCTGCGAGGAGACGATCACCACGTCGAGTAGCGGCTTCATCGGCTCGGTCACGCACGCCTGGAGGATGTGGGTGGTGATCGGGAGCGGAACCGAGACCATGTCGCAGATCAGCGTGCTCCAGCCGGCGGTGCAGTTGAGGACCGCGCCCGCGCTGATCGTGCCGCGGCTGGTCCTGACCTTGGTCACGCGTCCGTTGGAGCGCTCCATGCCGAGGACCTCGGTGTTCTGGTGGATCTCCACCCCGCCGTGATCGGCGGCGCGCGCCAACCCCCACACCACCGCGTCGTGGCGGATGATCCCGCCCGGCGGGTGGTACAGGGCACCCATGATCGGATACGTGGCGTGTGGGTTGTCGACCTGCATCGCGGGCGCGAGCTGCTTGATCTCGTCCGGATAGATGACGCGCGAGTCGATCCCGTTGATCCGGTTTACCTCTGCGCGGTTGGCCATGACGAACATCGCGCGGTCGGAGTGGGCGAGCGTGAGGTGACCGCACTGAGAGAAGAGCAGGTTGAAGTTGAGCTCCTGCGAGAGGCCCTCGTAGAGCTTCACGCTCGCGTCGTAGAACTTGGCGCCCTCGGGCGTCTTGTAGTTCGAGCGCAGGATGGTCGTGTTGCGCCCCGCCGCGCCCGAGCCGATGTAGCGCTTCTCGAGCACGGCGACGCTGCGGATCCCGTGCTCCTTCTGGAGGTAGTAGGCGGCGGCGAGCCCATGCGAGCCGCCCCCGACGATCACCACGTCGTAAGAGGGCTTCAGTTCGCCCTGGCGCCGCCACATCCGGCGGCGGCGGAAGATGTCAAGCACTCGCGCTCACCTCGCTGGCCCGGGCGAGCGTGTCGATCCCGACCGGGCTGCCGCCGAGCGAGCGAGCGGCGTCGTCCACCACGGTCCACATGTACTCCGCTACCGCCCAGCCGAACAGAAGCAGAAACCGGTTCTCGGCTTCGACGATGAGCGTTCCCGGCTGGCGCGCGATCGAGCCGGGGCGGAAGCTCTGGGGTGGCGCCTTGTGCGGGCGCAGATCAAGGGCACAGAAGCGCGCGATTGTCTCGCGGGCCTGCGGCCCGAGAATGGTGAGCGCGGCGAAGCAGGTCGTGACGTCGACGGCGTCGGGCGGCGCGGCGTGGTCGCCTCCGAGCAGCAGCGCTCTCGTTCCGGTCAGCTGACATATCCACGCGTCCCCCTCGCGCTTGGCCTCGCCGAGCTCGCCGGGGACGACGTCGCTCTGGAGCTCGAGCTTGCGCAGATGCGAGACGTCGGCCCACGCTACTTCGCCGATCGACCCGTTCCCGCTTGCGTACTCGACGGCGACGTTCCATCCGTCCCGGACCTCAAAGCGGGCGCCCGCGGCCTCGGCCTGGCCCTCCATCGGGCTGCGCGCGACCGGCGCGTGGCCATTGACGGGCGCCGCGGTCGGGCTCAGAAACTCAAGGGCGCTCACGATCGGAGCACCTCCCCGTCCGGGTCGTAGAACGGCCGGGTCTGGATGTGGGCGGAGAACATCTGTCCCTCGTCGGAGATCGTGACCTGCGCGCCGTCACGCGCCAGCGGGCTCGGCACCCACGCCATCCCGATTACCCGGTCGAGCACGGGCGAGAAGCGCGCGCTGGTCACCTGACCGGCCGGAGCGCCGGCCGCGTCGACGATCACCGCGCCCTCCGTGGGCACGTGGCCATTGCCGAGGGTGAAGCCGACCAGGCGGGTGACGGGCTCCTCGTTGGCGTAGTGCTCGAGCGCCCACTTGCCGATGAAGTCCTGCTCCTTGTCGAGCTTGACGATCCACTGCATCGCGGCCGCAAACGGCGTGGACTCCGAGTCGGTGTCCTGGCCGACCAGGATGTGCATCTTCTGCAGGCGCAGGATCCTCTGCGGCTCCAGGCCGAACGGCTTCATGCCGTGCTTATGGCCGGCCTCCATGATCGCGTCCCAGACATGCTCACCGTAGGCGGCGGCGAAGTGGATCTCGTAGCCGACCTCGCCCACGAACCCGATGCGCAGGATCAGGCAGGACACGCCGGCGACGCGGGCCTGTTTGGAGTCCAGGTACTTGAAGCCCTCGGGCGAGCAGTCGAGGTCGGTGAGCTCGGCCAGGATCTCCCGGGCCTTCGGCCCGGCCAGGTTGACCGCGGCCACTCCCTGCGTCAGATCGGTGAGCTTCACGTCCATGCGCCAGTCGGCCAGCCACCACGAGAACCACTCCTCGACGGCGCCGGCGCCGCTCGAGGTGGTGGTGACGTAGAAGGTCTCGTCGTCGATCCGACCGATCGTGCCGTCGTCGACGATCCGGCCGGCGTCGGAGCTGATCACGCCGTAGCGGATGCGGCCGGGCTTCAGGTCGCTGAACCGGTTCGGGTACAGGCGATCGAGGAACTCGCCCGCGTCCGGGCCGCGCACCAGCAGCTTGCCCAGCGTCGAGACGTCGATCAGGCCGGCCGCCCGGTGGACGGCGAGGGCTTCTTGTTGTGGGTCGCCGTAGTCGTAGGCTCGGCGCCAGTCGCCGGCCCACTTGATGTTGGCCTTGAGGGCGCGATGGCGGCGCTGGATGGACGAGCGCTTGGCCGGCTCAATCGGGCGGCCCGCCAGCACGCCCATCGGCACCGAGATCCAGGGCGGCCGCGCGGTCGTCGTCCCGACGTCCTCCAGGCTCATCCCGGTCTCCTTCGCCATCAGACGAATCGAGGCGAGCTGGCACATCCGCCCCTGGCAGGGTCCCATCGTCACGGTCGTGTAGCGCTTGGACAGCTCGATCGAGTCGTAGCCCTCCTCGATGCTCAGCTTGATGTCCTTGGCGGTGACGTCCTCGCAGAAGCAGGCGAAGCACTTGCCCTTGCCGGCGCCGGCGACCGCGGGTGGTATGGCGGTCATGCCCGCATGGCCTGCCGGCCCGCCGGCCCCGTCCCCACCATCGCTACTGATACGTGCCAGTTCGGTATCGGCACGTCCCGCGGTTCCCTCGGCGGCCGCGCGTCCGGCCTGCTCGCCGGATCGCTGCGCCGCCTCAGGGTCCTCGAATCCGGCCACCTCGCCGGCCGCGTACACGTTCCGCGGCAGCTCGGTGATGACGAAGTGGCCGCGTTGCGGGTCGTAGCTCGTCTGGGCGCCGGTCTGGGAGAGCAACGAGGTCGCGGGCATGAAGCCGCCCGAGACCACGACCAGGTCACAGTCGAAACTCCGGACGCTGTCCTCGCTTCCGACGGGCGCCAGCGCGGCCCGGGCTACGTGCTTGCCACCCGTGGCCTCAACGATCGTGTGGTTGGTGAGCAGCAGGATCCCGCGCGCCCTGAGCGCCTCGGCGGCGCCGCCGACGGCCGCGGCGGGACGCAGGTCGGCCACGGCGAGGACGTGCACGCCGGCGTCGTGGAGCCGGGCCGCCGCCTGGAGACCGCGGTCACTGGTGGTGGCGACTACGGCGCGACTGCCCGGGCTCACCGCGTAGCGCTCCAGCAGGCGCAGCGCGCCGCCGGAGAGCATCACGCCGGGCAGGTCGTTTCCGGCGAACACGAGCGGCTGCTCGATCGCGCCGATCGCGAACACGTGGGCCCGCGCCCGGATCTGGTGCAGGGTGTCGCCCTGCCAGACCGGGACCATCCCGTCGAAGTAGCCGAGTGCGGAGGCGCGGCTGAGCGTTTCCACGCCGCCGATCGGCTCGATCGCGGGGGCGACGTTCTCATCGACGAGGACCACGTCGGCGCCTGCGTCGGCGGCCGCCGTCGCGGCGCTCACGCCGGCGATCCCGCCGCCGATCACCAGCACGTCGGCGTGCCGTCGCCGGTACTCGGTCCGCCACTCGCGCTCGGGCTGTTCCTTGCGGAGCACCCCGAGGCCGGCAGCGTGCCGGAGCACCTTCTCGTATACCGGCCACAGCTTCCGCGGCCGGATGAACGTCTTGTAGTAGAAGCCCGGCGGCGTGAACTTGGTTCCCACCACGTCGGTGGCGCGCATGACGTCGAGCTCGAGTCCGGGGGAGGCGTTCAGGTGCTCGACCTTCATGCCTTCCTTGACCGGCTCAACGCACGCGCGCACGCCGGGCGCGCCGTCGACCGCGACGATGCAGTTAGGGCACTGGCCGGCGCAGCACAGCAGACCGCGCCGGCGGTGGTACTTGAAGCTCCGTGAGAACGTGCGCCGGCCGGCCGCGTAGAGCGCCGAGCCGATCGTGTCACCTTCGAACGCCTCGACCGGCTTGCCGTCAAACGTGAAGCGCAGGACGTTGACGCGGTTGACGACCTCGCCCGGCTGTTCGGGCAGGCGACTCACGCCGCCCCGCCGTTGTGTGCGGACCCATCCACCCCGGCGGCCCCGCCCGGGAGCTCGACCAGCAGGACCTCGTTCGTGGTGGTGTCCCGCTCGGCGATGAACCACGCCCGGCAGCCCGAGCGGTGAAACCACCACTCACGCTGGACGCCCGCCGTGTTTCGGCGGAAGTAGTTGTATTCGCCGAGCTGACGCAGAGTCGGGCGGTCGGTCGGCCGCGGGGAGATCTCGCCGCCGTAGCCGAAGTCGGTCACCTCGCGGATTCCGCAGTTGGGGCAGGTGAGCAGAAAGGACATGTGTACGTTCGCGAGCGGCTGGTGCGAGCCGCGAAGAGCAACCGTACGCCTGACTCTGTGATCGTGTCCAATATCTTGTTAAGCTCGATTGAGTCGGATAACGAATCACTGAGCGCCGCCGTCAGGCTGCGCCGACCATTCCCATCCTCATGGAGCTTCGTCAGCTGCGTTACTTCGTCGCCGTCGCGGAGGAGTTGCACTTCCGCCGCGCTGCCGAACGCTTGCACATCTCGCAGCCCCCTCTGAGCCAGCAGATCCGGGCACTCGAGGAAGAGCTCGGGTTTGCGCTGCTCATCCGGACGCGCCGGCGGGTCGAGCTCACGCCGGCCGGCGCCGCGTTCCTGCGAGACGCGCGGACGATTCTGGCCGAGCTCGAGGGCGCGGTCGCCACCGCCCGTCGGATCGATGCCGGCCAGACCGGGCGGCTGCGAATCAGCTTCGTCGGGTCGGCGCTGTTCTCGATCGTGCCGCTCGAGGTGGAGCGCTTCAGACGCTCCAGACCGGGGGTCGAAATCGAGCTGCACGAACGTCCCACGATCGACCAGCTCCGCGCGGTCCGTGCCGGCGTCGCCGACATCGGGCTGGTGCGCCCGCCGATCGAGGACGAGGCTGGGTTGCGCGTGCAGACCGTTCTGCGCGAGCGCACCGTGGCCGCGCTCCCAGCGGGTCACCCGCTGGCCGCGCTCCGCCGGGTGCCTCTACGCCGGCTGGCCGCCGAGCCGCTCGTGCTGTTTCCCCGGGACCAGGCGCCGGGCTTCCACGACCTGCTGATCGATGCGCTGGCCGGAGCGAGCGCCGCGCCGCGCGTGATCCAGTATGCCCCGGAGATGCTGACCATCATCGGGCTGGTCGCCGCCGGCACCGGCGTATCACTCGTGCCCGCCTCGGTCAGCCGCCTCGCCCTCGACGGGGTCACCTATCGCCCGGTGAGCGGCGCGCCGCTGTCCGAGCTGGTCGCAATCAGCCGCGCCGGCGAGAACTCCGCGCTGGTCCGCGCGTTCGTCGACGAGGCCAGCGCGAGCGCCGCCGCCAGCTGACCGAGTGGCCGTTTTGCGCAGAGTTGTTACAGACCGAGGGAGCGGGCGATGATCTCGCGCTGGATCTCGCTCGTGCCGCCGTAGATCGTCGTCACCAGCGTGTGGCGCACGTGCGCCTCCATGTCGTACTCGGTGGCGTAGCCGTAGCCGCCCATCATCTGCATCCCCTCGAGCGCCGTCCGCTTCGCGAGCTCGGTCGCCTTGAGCTTGGCCATCGAGGCCTCCCGAGGCAGCATGCGACCCGGGTTCGCCTCCACGGCTCGCGCCACGGAGTAGACGAGCTGCTGCGTGGCCTCGATCTCCACGGCCAGATCGGCCAACCGGTGAGCGATCGTCTGGAAGCTGCCGACGGTGCGGCCGAACTGCCTCCGCTCCTTCACATACGCCAAAACATCATCGAACGCTCGCTCGGCCATCCCCAACGCCTGCGCCGCGATGATCAAGCGCTCGTTGTTCAAGCCCGCCATCAGCTGCATCCACGCCTGATCCACGGCACCGACCACCCGCTCTTCCGGCACGAAGCAGTCGGTGAAGTACATGTCGTTGACCTCGCGCCCGCCCAGGGTGTCGATCGCGCGGATCTCGAGGCCGTCAACCGAACGCGGCACGGAGATCATCGTCAACCCCTGGTGCTTGTCCTCGCCCCGCGTCGTCCGGCAAACCAAAACGATCTGGTCGGCGACGTGCGCGCCCGTGATCCAGGTCTTCTGGCCGTTGATCACGAATCCGCCGTCGGAGCGAGCCGCGCGGCAGGACAGGTTGCCGACATCTGAGCCCGCCTCGGGCTCAGACATCGCGATCGCCCCCGTCCGGCCCTGTACGAGCCCGCCGAGGATCTCCTCCTTCAACTCATCCGTCCCGAACAGCTCGACGGGGCGCGCGGCCATCATCGTGACCGGGAAGAAGCCCATCGGGATCAGGCCCCGCGCGAACTCCTCGCACAGCAGGCACATGTCGACCGCGCTCCCGCCGGCGCCGCCGTACTCCTCCGGGATCGCGACCCCCAGCCACCCGAGCGAGGCGATCTGCTCGTACAAGGCCTGATTGTGCGGTTCGCGCCCGTCCTCGGTGAGCGCGTTGCGCTGCTCACGCGTCCCGCACTCGCGCCGGGCAAAGTCTCGAATCGCCTCGACGAAGGCGTTCTGCTCGTCGGTCAGGTTCTGAATGGTCAATCCCTCCGGGCCCAGGTATCTGATTCGAGACTAGCTGCCTCAATGGGGCATGATCTTTCGCGAGCCCTGGTCCGCGTCCGGCGAACGATCGACTACCGGCCACCTGGACAGATCGCGCCGGCGCAGCATGGCCATCGGGCCCAGAGCCTGAACCGCGCGCGAGGCTAGATTGCGAAGCATGCTGATCCGCGATGCCAACGCGGAACGAGACGCCGGCGCGTGCGCCGAGATCTACGCGCCTTACGTCACCGACACGGTCATCTCGCTCGAGGAACGAGCGCCCAGCGCGGAGGACATGGCACGCCGGATCCGAGAGACGACGAAGACTCATCCCTGGCTCGTCGCCGAGGACGCGAACGCGGTGATCGGCTACGCCTACGCCGGTTCTCACCGCACGCGCGCCAGCTACCGATGGGCGACCGACGTCGCCGTCTACGTCTCGCCCGCGAGCCAGCGCCGAGGCGTCGGGCGAACGCTTTACGAGACGCTGTTTCCGCTTCTCATCGCCCAGGGTCTGCGAATCGCCTGCGCCGGCGTGACGCTGCCCAACGACGCGAGCGTTGGACTCCACGAGGCGCTTGGCTTCCGTCCCATCGGGGTCTATAGGAACATCGGCTTCAAGCGCGGGGCGTGGCGAGACGTCGGCTGGTGGCAGCTCGAGCTCGCCGGCCCCAACGGGTCCCCACCCGAACCCGGACCGCCGACCGGACTGGCCGGCAAACCGGGCGAGCGACACTAGTTCTCGTCCAGCAGGAGCGCCAGCGTCGGGCACGCGTCCACTGCGCGCCGAGCCAATCCGACCAGGTCGGGTGGGACCTCGGACTGATCGAGGATCGGGTAGCCCCAGTCGTCGAGGCGGAACAACTCGGGCAGGAGCTCGACGCACAGGCCGTGCGCCTCGCACGCGATCGGGTTGACCCGCAAAACCGCACTCATGCCGGAACCCTCACGCCCGAGCTCTCTGTGCCGGAATCCTCGCGCCGCCGTGCTTTCTGAGATCGGCGAGCCGGCCGCCGGGCACACGCGGGGCGCCGTTGCCCAGCGGCAACCCCGCCGGCCGGGCCTGACAGCGCCCGCGGGCGTGACGCTCGATGTCATCCTCGAACACCCGCAGCGCGCTCTCGACGAACCGGGCGGCGCCGTCGGGGTGATGGCAGGCGCCCCGGCCTCGGATCTCGGAGGCCCAGCGAAGGACGCGGTCGCGTTCGCGCGGCCCCGCGACGCCGTCGGCCATCGCGCCGACCGCATCGGCGATCGACCGCAGACCGAACACGCACGGCCCGCACTGGCCGGCGGACTGCTCGGCCAGGTAGGCGATCACCGCCGCGCTCTCGTGCAGGCCGCACGCGCTCTCGCCGAGCGCGATCAGCACCCCGGAGCCAAGCGAGCAGCCCACGGATCGGAGGTCCTCGCGCGCCAGGCGCAAACGGCCCGCGGCTAAAGCCTCGACCCAGGTGCCGAAATACCCGCCGACCAGCAGCGCCCGAAGCGGTTCGGTCGCCCCGCCCGCCGCGTCGAGCAGATCATCCATCGAGGTGCCGAAGGCCAGCTCGTAGACGCCCGGAGCGGCGACCGCGCCGGTGATTGTGACCAGCGCCGAGCCGGGATCGGCCGCCGTCCCGAGCTCGCGGTACCAGCGTGAGCCAAAGCGGGCGACGAGCGCCAGCTGCGCCAGCGTCTCGGGGTTCTGAATCAGCGTGGGCTTACCCCGGAAGCCGCGCTCGAACGGCCGCGGAGGGACGAACGTCGGCAGCGGCCCGCCGCCGTTGAGGTAGTGCACGACCGCGCTCTCCTCGCCCGACACGTACCCGTCCGGTCCGGTCACCACCTGGATCGACACGGAATCTTGCTCGCGGACGGAAGCCGCGCTCTCAAGCGCCCCCACGACGTCAGGCGATCCGGCGCCGATCTTGACGATCACCTCAGACGAGCCGACCGCTCTGGCCGCGAGCACGGCGCCGTCGAGCACCAGGTGAGGAAGACGGGCCAGCAGCAGGCGGTCCTTGGCGCTGGCCGGCTCGGTCTCGGACCCGTTCACGATCACCGCTCCGACGCGACGGCGGCCAGCCACCGCCCGCAGCTTGCGGGCGGTCGGGAAGTCCGCGCCGCCTCGCCCGCGCAGGCCGCTCTCCTCGACCTCTTGGATCAGTTGGGCAGGAGCGATGCGGGGCAGCGGGCCGTGGATCCTCACGTGCGCGGCCAGCGTCATCGGCTCGTTGCCTGGCTGCAGTCCGGCGAGCAGCCGGGGCAGACCGGCGTGAGGACCGGTGCTCATCCGTTGCTCCCAACCGGGGAGCCGGACAGAGTCCCGGTCACGGTGTTGGCGGAGTTGTCGATCTGAAGCTGGCCGCGCAGGTCGAGGATCGTGCCCGCCCCATCGGTCACGCGCGCGAGGAACTGCTCGCCCTGAAGCGACACGATCCGCCCCTGCAACACCGACCGGGCGCCCGCCGGTGCGAAATCGACCTGGCTGCCGGTCATCGAGAGACCGCTGCCCCCCACCGGCACGCCGCCCAGCCTGACGCGGAGCAGACCGTGGACGCGACCGGACACCTGGAACGACAGGTCGACGATCGCTCCTCCCGGCGCTGCCTGCTCGTTCACCGTGCCGGACAGGCTCGAGGTGAATGGCTTCGCGAGCAGAGCCGACCCGGGCCCGGGCGAAGACGAAGACGATGACCCCGAAGACGACGATCCCGAAGACGAAGAGGTGGACGACAGATGCGGGCTGCCCAGCAACGACTTCGGCGTCCCGGCGCGGCGTGCCCAACCCGTCTGGAGCGGGCCGGCCAGCGTGAAGATGGCCAGCCCGACCGGGGTGATGACCGCCAGCGCGGTGGCCGGTGCCCGAAGGCCCGCGTGCTCGCCCGACACGTGGGCGATCCGCGTCCACACCGCAACGAGGACGGCGACGATGCACCCCACGGTCAGGCCGAGCATCCACCACTGCTTGACGTCGCTGCCTGTGCCCAGCCCGTGCAGGACCGCGACCGGCCAGCTCGCGTAGGCCAGCCAGTGCACCGCCCGCCAGGTGCGGTAGCCGAGCCGCCGGCGAACCAGGCTGGTGATCACGATCGCCAGCAGCAGGTCGAAGGCAAGCGTGCCCAGGCCCATCCACAGCGGGCGGTACGGCGTCAGGAACGGA
The DNA here is from genome assembly GCA_963757235.1 of uncultured Solirubrobacterales bacterium. Classification (GTDB taxonomy): domain Bacteria; phylum Actinomycetota; class Thermoleophilia; order Solirubrobacterales; family Solirubrobacteraceae; genus Palsa-465. Next base: position 288,160 of record CAVWRC010000017.1, read on the forward strand.
ATCACGCCGTCGAGCAGCGTGATCGGGGCGAAGCCGTCGAGGACGCTGGTGACGATGTGGATCGCCAGCACCACGATGACGAGCAGCGAAACGTCGCGGTGCACGGCGTCGACCGCGAAGCGCGGCCACCGCGGCGCGGCCGTGAAGCGCACCGAGCCGAGGATCCCCAGGACGACGCTGGCGGTCAGCAGGACCAGCGCCACCGCGCCGGTCCCGCGCGCGAGGTACCAGTACCAACTCGGGCTGAGGGTGGCTGCGAATCCCGGACTCACGAACGAGCCGCCCATCTACACACGATCCGGTCCCGCAACGAACTGTGCCACCGCTGGCAGATCGTCAGCCTCGGATGGCCATCCGGCCAGGTGACGCACGGAGCCATCGACCCCGACCAGGCGGCTCGGCAGCCCGAGCTCCTCGAGCCAGTCGGCGGCCTCCGCGCCGCGCACGATCGCCGCGGTGCTCGCGACGTTCGCGTCCAGGCACGACGCCGCGGTCACGCTGGCCGTTCGCCACACGCTGTCGGCCGGCTGGCCCGTCGTCGGATCCACGAGATGATGCTTCTCTCCGGAGGCGGTGCGCCACCGCCGAACGAAGGTGCTCGACGTCGCGAGTCCGCCGGAGCGCAACGAGATCCATTGGCCGGGCGCGTCGACGCCGGCGCGATGGTCATCCGTCACCCGCACGCGCCACCCGTCTTCAGGCGCCGGGCCGGCGACGGCCAGGTCGCCGCTGAACGAGACCAGCACCCCGCACCCCGCTTCAACATGGGCAAGATCCGCAGCGCGGTCAGCCGCCAAAGCCTTCGCGGTGGCGCCGAGATCCAAACTGACCCCCGGAGCCACTCGGATCGTGCCCGCCTCCGGATCCAGTACAACGGTCCGCCAGCCCCGGATCGCGGCGATCGGACGAGAGGCGCCGGACGCGGTGCCCGGCCCGGACGAGAGCTCGTCGAAGTCGCGGTCGTAGCCGAGCGCGATCAGCGCCTCCCCAACCGTGGGGTCGACGTCGCCGCCGGTCAGACGCGCGGCACGCAGCGCCGCTCCCACGGCATCGAGCAGGATCGGCCCGACCCGGACCACCGACCCGGCCGCGGCGTTGACCGCCGACAGCTCCGAATCGGGGCGAAAGCGCGAGCACGCCTGATCGAACTCCGCAACCACCCGCGAGACGGTGTCGACGGCACGCGACAGGGCAACACGCTCGGTCACCGCGATCACGGCGACGCCGCCGAACGCCTCGAGGCGCGTCAGGTCCACGTTGTCGGACGCCATGGCTGCGAGAGGGTTGGACTACGACCCGCCCGAGACGACCCCGCCGCCGCCTCCGGAGGGCTGCGGAGCGCTCGGGGCTGCGGAGCGCTCTGGGGCTGCGTGGGCTGCGGATCGCTCTGGGGCTGCGACGGCTGCGGATCGCTCTGGGGCTGGGACGGCTGCGGATCGCTCTGAGAAGGCGCCGGTGACGGAGCCTGGTCGGGGCCCTGCAGCCCGAGCTCGCTCGCGCTCGCCGGCGCGGGCAGGCTGGGGACGACTGTGCCGGCGCCGCTCGTCGAGGCGACCGTGCTCGCCCCGGAACCAACGGAAGATGACTTGGCTGTGAGCGTCCGCCCGGGCGCCACTGACGCAACGAACGCAGCGATGCCGGCGGTCAGACCAGCCGCGCCGACAACGATCCAGCGCCGCGTCCGCCGCACCCGCTCGAGCGCCGCATCGCGCGCCTGCGCGGCCCGCGAACGATCCGAACCGGTGAAGCCCATGCTCAGCCGACTACCCATCGTGCCATCACTATCGCGAGAGAGTGTCAGCGCTGAGTAAGACCAATATGAGAATCGTCATCAAGCGCCGGTAGGTCGATCGTGAATGTCGACCCGTCGACCCACACCACTCCGCCGTGTCGTGCCGCGATCGCCGACACGATCGAGAGCCCCAGACCGGACCCGGGACGGCCCGAGGCCCCCGCTCCCCGCCAGAAGCGTTCGAACAGCCGATCCCGATCCGTGACATCCGGCCCCGGGCCCTCGTCACGCACTCCCAACATCGCACGACCCCCAGAGCGCACCAGAGAGATCGTCACCTCACCCTCAGACGGCCCATGCACGAGCGCGTTCTCGACCAGATTCTCGACCGCGCGCGCCAACTCAAGCCGATCACCTCGCACGAATACGCGCTCGACGCCCGCGCACGCAACCCTCCCATCCAGGCCAGCGTGAGCCCTCCGGACATCCGCCACGACCTCGGCAAGGTCCACGACCGCTCCCTCATGGGCCGACTCACTCGCCCGCTCCAGGACGAGCAGGTCGTCTACCAGCCGTGCCAGCCGCCGGGCGTCGCGCTGGAGCTCCTCCAGGACCTCCGGGTCGGCCCCGTGGCGCGCGGCGAACTCGACGTTGCCGAGCAGCGTGGTCACCGGCGTGCGCAACTCGTGCGAGGCATCGGCCAGGAACCGGCGCTCGCCGGTACGAGCCGCCTCGAGCGAGGCCAGCATATGGTTCAGAACCCCGGTCAACTGACCGATCTCGTCGGCCACGCCGGTCTCGGGCAGTCGCCGCGACGGGTCGGCGGTGCGCTCGATCTCACCCGCCGCGACCGCCAGCCGGCGCAGCGGACGCAACCCCCGGCGGGTCAACGCGAATGCCACCAGCGCCGCCAGCAACGCGACCACGACCCCGATCACCACGACCAGAAACGCCAGATGGTTGCTCGTCTGGGTGATATCGGTCGTGTCCGAGGCGACGAGCACCGCGCCCCCGCTCGCCGGGCCGGTCAGCGGAACCGGCGCAGCGAACATCCGGAACACGGCGTTCTGGAGCTCGATGTCCTCGAAGCCGGTGGCACCCGAGGCCAGCGCGGCATGAGCCAGGCTGTCCTCGGGCAGGACGCTCGCGCCCAGGGTCAGCGACCGCGCGAGGATCCGACCCCGCGAATCGAGCACCTCGACGACGATCTGATGCCCGGACACCGGGCTCTCGAGCGCGCCGGGGCTCGAGAGCAGAGCGGGCGCCGAGACCGCGAGCTGGGCCACCTGCACCGCGCGCTGGCGCAGGGCGTTGTCCAGTGAGGAGCGCAGTTCGTGCCGGACCACCACGACCGTCGCCACCCCGAACAGGACGAGCGCGACCACGATCGAGCCGGCCGCGGCGAGCACGAGCCTGACCCGCAGGGTCTGCGGCCGCGGCACGGCTACCCCTCCGCCCGCGTTCGCACCCACACCGGACACGGTCCTGGACGCATTGACAAGCCGAACATCCTCCTCGTCCGGAAAATTTTTGGCTGATCCACAAGTTTCTTGGGTAAAGCCCCCGTATTCGTGGTGGGCAGCTTTAAACAAGGATGTGAAGGTTTTGCCTGCTGATGGGGGTTCATTTCGGGCCGGCTCGGTCCACGCAGGGCCGGTTCGGGTCCTGCTGGTCTCCTCGGATTACCGCACGGCGCGGCTGATCGAGGAGCTTCTCGGGGCGGGGGGCGGGCGCGCACACCTCGTCACATACGCGACGTGGGACGCGGCGGCGGCGCAGGCGGTGCTCGACCACCCGAGCTGCTGCGTGCTCCTCGACTTCAACTCGCCGGACACGATTGCGCTGCTCGAGTACGTGCACATGTCGGCGCCGGAGGTCCCGATCGTGCTGCTCGCCCCAAACGACGACGAAGAGCTCGAACTGCACGCCATCGAAGCCGGCGCCCAGGACTGCCTCGTCACGTCCACCCTGAACCCAACCCTGCTCCGCCGAGCGCTCGCGCATGCGACAACGCGCAAGCGCGCCGAGGCCCAGCTGGCCCACCAAGCGCTCCACGACCAGCTCACCGGCCTCCCCAATCGCGCGCTGTTCCTGGATCGCCTGGGCGTTGCGCTCGAGCGCGCGCGGCGGTCCGGCGCCCAGCTCGCCGTGCTGTTTCTCGATTTCGACAACTTCAAGCAGATCAACGACTCGCGCGGCCACGCGGCGGGCGACCGATTGCTCGCCATCGTCGGCGAGCGGTTGAGCGGCCTGCTGCGCCCGATGGACACGGTGGCGCGCTTCGGCGGGGATGAGTTCACCTTCCTGTTCGAGGACCTCACCGCGGAGCGCGAGGTCGTGCTGATCGCCGACCGCATCTGCCAGGCGGCGCGGCAACCGATCGAGATCGACGGCGTCGAACACTCGGTCACGGTCAGCGTCGGGATCGCGATGGTCGCCGACCCGACGGTCTCGTCCGAGACGGTGCTCCGGGAAGCCGACGCCGCCATGTATCGCGCCAAGGCACAGGGCCGCTCGCGCTACGAGCTGTTCGACGAGGACTCCCGCCACCGGGCGATCGAGCGGATCGAGCTCGAGGCGGCCGTCCGCCGGGCGATCGAGCGACGCGAGCTGCGCGTCCACTACCAGCCCACCCTTGACCTGGACGATTCGCGCGAACGCACGGGCGTCGAGGCGCTGGTGCGCTGGGAGCATCCGAGCCGCGGGCTGATCGCGGCGCGCGAGTTTATGCCGGTCGCCGAGGAGGTTGGCCTGGTCATTCCGATCGGCCGGTTCGTGCTCGAGCAGGCGCTCGAGCGGCTCGCCCATTGGCGCACCCGCCGGCCCGATATGACGCTGTCTGTGAACATCTCCCGGAGTCAGCTGCACGATCCCGCGCTGCCGGCCGCGCTGCAAGCCGCACTCGCAGCGCACGAAATCGACCCGTCGGCGATCTGCCTCGAGATCCCCGAGCGCGCCGTCGCCGAGGATCCCGAGAGCGCGATCGACGCGCTCGAACGCCTGAAGGCGACCGGGGTCCGGATCGCGCTCGACGACTTCGGCTCGGGGACGTCCTCGCTATCGCGACTACGGGAGCTTCCCGTCGACGAGCTCAAACTCCACGAGAGTTTCATCGGCCCGGTCGGATCCGCGCCGGGGGACGCCGCGATCGTCGGCGCCATGATCGACCTCGGGCATTCGCTCGGATTAGCCGTGGTCGCCGAGGGGGTCGAGCACGAGTCGCAGATCGACCAGCTCCGCGAGCTCGGCTGTGACGCCGCCCAGGGCTTCGCCATCGGCCGGCCCGTCTCTGAGGAGCAGCTCGAGGCCGCACTGGAGGCAGGGCTCACGCCCGCAGTGTGAACCCGCTTCCGCGGACCGTCCGGATCAGCGGCGGCGGTCCGAGCTTGCGACGCAGTCGCGTCACGTAGCGATCGACCACGTTGGCCTCGGCGCCGGAATCCCAGATCTCGTCGACGGCGCGCTCCCGCGTCATCACGCGTCCCGGCTCGCGCAGCAGCAACTCCAGTAAGTCCACCTCGCGCGAGGTCAGCTCGATCGAACGACCGCCGCGCACCGCACGCCGGCCGGCCACGTCGAGCGTCAGGTCCGCGTAGGAGCGCAGCGCCGCGCCGGAACCCGCGTCGGACGTCCGCCGGGTCAAGGCGCGCAGACGGGCGACAAGCTCCTCGACCGCGAACGGCTTGACGAGGTAGTCGTCCGCCCCGGCCTCGAGACCGGCGACGCGGTCGGGGATGGCGTCCCGCGCGGTCAGCATCAGGATCGGGGTGGGATCGCCCTTGTCGCGCAGGCGCCGGGCCACCGCGAGGCCGTCGACCGCCGGCATCGCCACGTCGAGCACGATCACGTCGGGCGCCGACCGCTCGGCCTCGGCCAACGCCGCGCCCCCGTCCGCGGCCACGCTGACCTCGTAGCCCTCAGCGGCCAGCGTTCGCTCGAGCATCCGCCGCAGCGGTGGGTCGTCATCGACGACCAGGACGCGATCAGCCACCGGCGACGTCACGGCGCAGGAACACCAGGAACGCGGTCCCCAGCGCCGGCAGGCCGTAAAGCGCGCACACCCACGCCGCGCGGATGATCGGCGACCAGTCGATCGGCTGGCGCAGCAGGCCCTGCCACGCGTTGAACTGGGTGCTGAGCAGATAAGGCTGGGTCGCGCTCAGCCCGGGCAGCACCCCGATCAGCTGGAACAGCAGCGAGATCATCAACGTCCCGACCACCGCCGCCGCGCTGTTGCGCGTAATCGTGGACAGCAGCAGGCCGATGCACACCACGGTGGCGATCGGGATCAGGTAGACGAGCAGGCTCAGATAGACCAGCTCGAGCCCCTTGGATGCCGACACGATCGTCCCCGACAGCGTCTGCACCGAATTGAAGCCAGATTCGATCGAGCCCGCGATCACCGCCACCGTGCCGGTGATCGCAATCGCCACGATCGCGTAGGTCATCGCCGTCAGCGCCTTGCCGGCGAAGATCTGCCAGCGCTCGAGCGAGCGCGTAAGGATCGTTTTCAAAGTCCCGTTGTGGTCCTCGGACGCGAAGATGTCGCCGGCGACAAGCGCGGTGATCAGCGGGAACAGCCAGATCGCTCCGAATAGCAGGATGACGAGCGGGAAGACCAGCCCGCTCTTGGTCAGGTACGAGGCGAACGCGAAGTCGCCGCCTCCGGCGTTTCGGTGGTGGCGGAAGTGGACCGCCACCACGAACAGGATCGGGACGACGATCGCCGCGCCCAGCCCGAGGTAGGTGCGCTTCTGGTAGCGGAGCTTGCGCATCTCCCACCGATACACGGTGCCGACACCAGGGCGCTTGCGCGCGCGACCGACGGCGCCGGTGCCGGCCCGAACACCGGGAGCGGTGCCGCTGATCGAACTCACGTTGACCCCTCGGCCGAGGCACCGATCGCCGGACGTTCGCCATCGCCTCCGGGCACCGGGTGGGCGGGCGCTCCATCTCCCTCGGTGAGTGAGAAGAACAGGTCCTCGAGCGTGACCGTCTGCGGTGCCAGCATGTGGATCAGCGCACCCGCTTCGATCAGCGCCTGGGAGAGCTCGGCAACCGCCCCGTCATCCGCGGTGAACGAGATCCGTCCGTGTACCTCCCGCACGTCGCTCACGCCCGGCTGGGCGCGAGCCACCGACAGCGCGCGCTCGTCGTTGGTGGTCGAGAGCCAGTAGGTCGTCCCGGCCCCGCGCTTGAGATCGGCGATGGCGCCCTCGTAGACGATCTCGCCCTTACGCACGATCGCCACCCGGTTGCACAGCTCCTCGACCTCGGCCAGCAGGTGACTCGAGAGCAGCACGGTCATCCCCTGGTCGGCCAGGTGCCGGATCAGCAGGCGCATGTCTCGCATACCGGCGGGATCCAGGCCCGTGGCCGGCTCGTCGAGCAGCAAAAGCTTCGGGTCGCGCAGCAGCGCCGCCGCGATCCCGAGGCGCTGGCGCATGCCGTGCGAGTAGCCGCCCACCCGGTCTTTCGCCCGGTCAGACAGCTCGACGGTCGCGAGCGCCTGCTCGATCCGATCGCTCGCGTCGCCGCCGTCGAACGCGGCCAGCAGCTCAAGGTTGCGCCGGCCGTTCATGTACGGATAGAAGGTCGGCGCCTCGACGAACCCGGCGACGTCGTCGAGCGCCTGCACCGTCTCGAGCGGGTCGCGCCCGAACAGCCGGACCGTCCCCTCGGTGGGGCGGATCAGCCCGAGCATCATCCGCAGGCAGGTCGTCTTGCCGGCACCGTTGGGCCCCAGGTAGCCGTACACGTCGCCGGCGTGGACCGTTAGATCCACGCCGGCAACCGCGGTCAACTCGCCGTAGCGCTTGACCAGTCCCCGTATCTCGACCGGGGGCGCGTCCGTCATGTCAGGAGGTGAGCGCCTTCGCGGCGGCGCTCGCGGCGACCGCCGGCACCGATCCGAGCACCGTGTAGTCGACGCCGCCGGTCGAGAAGGTCAGCACCGTCCCAAGCGGGGTGGACAGCTCCTGACCGGAGATGTTCTTCGTCGAGTTGATCGTGACTGTCGGCAAGCTGAGCCCCGACCCTCCGCCGCTGCTCTGCGAGGAGGACTGAGGGCTGGCCGTCTGCTCGATCACCGCGATCCCGCCGAGCCCCTGGCCGTAGGTGACGAGTGCCGCCGGGCTGCCGCTCCAGTTGAGCGCCGAAACCGACTGGCGATTCAGGCCGACGAGGGTGCCGGGCGCGGCCAGCGTGAACGGGAGCTTGGCCTGGACCTGCGCCGGGGTGGTCCCCTGCGCGTCGGCCTTGCCCGCCTTCCCCTTGCCGGCCTTGTGCGCGTGCATCGCGCCGGTCGCGCTCGCGCCACCGCCCAGCGAGCCGATCGAAACCACGTGCGCGCCCGCCGGCGCCTTGATCGCAAACACGTGGCGCTTGACCGCTCCGTAGGAGATGCTCGTCGCCTTCAGCTCCAGCACCGGGGTGCTCGAGCTGTTGGAGTAGATCGCGATCCCGAGCGGGATGCCGCGAGAGGCGTCCCAGGCGAGCTGGACGCTGCCGAGCAGGCCGCCGTCGTGCTTGGGCGTGATCCTGATCTTGTAGGCGGGTTGACCGGCCACGTTGCGCGGGGTCGGGCCGACCAGGTTCCAGTCCTGCGCAAACTGGTTGATGTCGTTCTGGATCGCCGCCACCGTGGGGATCGGCTCGCTCTTGGACGCGGAGGAGCTGCCCGAATGCTGCGGGAGGGTCCCCTTGTAAACGGTGTTCGACATCGGGTCGTAGATCGAGAACGTCCCGTTGTTGACGACCACCTGCGCGTCGCCGTTATCGCCCTGGAGCTCGAGCCGGAGCTGACCGTTGTTCGAGATCCACAGCCGGCCGGTGGCGCCGTTCAGGATCGGGTCGGTTCCCTGGAGGTCCGATGAGTCGATCAGGTTGTTGGTGAACTGAATTCGGGCCGTGATCCCATCGACCGCGGGAGCGCCAGCCGCCTGGTGGAGCGCGGTGGCGAGCGACTCCTTGCGCGGGGTCGGCCCACCGTTGGAGGCGGCGACGGCGATCGCCGTGCCGGCGACGACAGCGATGATCACGCCGGCGATGATCGCCAGCAGACGTTGCGTTGAGACTGTGCGCAGAAACCTCATAACCAGTGCCTTTCTCGTGTCCTGCGATCACGATAGGGCAGGATTTTGAAATTAGTTTGACAGTGATCGCCGGCCCAACCTGATCCCCATCGAGCGGACTCGCCCGCCCAGCAGGGGACGGAGATTGGTCGGCGGCGCCTTACGGCGGCGCTCACGTTCGTCGGTAGCCTCGGGCGGCGGCGCCTTAGCGCGCTAAGGTCGCACCTATGTGTCGGCTGTTCGGCATGTCCGGCGGGCGCGAACCGGTCCGCGCTACCTTCTGGCTGCTCGAGGCGCCCGACTCGCTGGCCCAGCAGAGCCGCCGCGAGCCCGACGGCACCGGGCTCGGCGCGTTCGACGCGGACGGCCACCCGGAGGTGTTCAAGCAGCCGATCGCCGCCTACGAGGACCAGGCGTTCGCGAACGAGGCGCGCGAGGTCACCTCGCGCACGTTCGTCGCCCACGTCCGCTACGCCTCGACCGGCGCGGTCAGCGCCGAGAACACCCACCCGTTCGAGCAGCGCGGCCGGCTGTTCGCCCACAACGGGGTGATCGGTGACCCGGAGCGGATCGAGCCCGAGCTGGGCGACGCCGCGTCGCTGGTCCAGGGCGAGACCGACTCCGAGCGCTACTTCGCACTGATCACCAAGGAGATCGAGCGCGACGGCGACATCGGCGGCGCGATCGTCCGCGCGACGCGCTGGATCGCCGAGAACCTGCCGGTGTTCGCGCTGAACATCGTGCTGATCACCCCAACCGACCTCTGGGCCCTGCGCTACCCCGACGTGCATGAGCTGTTCGTGCTCGAGCGCGCCGCCGGAGGCCCCACCGGCTCCCGCCACCTCGAGCACGCGAGCGCGCGCGGGTCGGTGCGCGTGCGCTCGGGCGATCTCGCCTCCCGCCCGGCGGTGATCATCGCCAGCGAGCGGATGGACGAGGACGCCGGCTGGCGGCTGCTCGAGTCGGGCGAGCTGCTGCACGTCGATCCCGATCTGAAGCTGACGAGTACCAGAGAGCTCGACCAACCGCCCGCCCACCCGCTGACGCTCGCCGACCTCGGCGTCAAGGCGGCGGCGTCGCAGGCGCCGGCCAAGTAGCCATGGCGACCGTCACCGGACATCCCTCTGTCGCTCCGCCAGCCCGGGTCGAGCCCCGCCTCCCGCCCGGCCCGCCGCTGCCGAGGATCCTCCAGACGTTCGGATTCATGCTCGGCGGGGCGCGGTTCCTCGAGGCGTGCCGCCGGCGCTACGGCAACGTGGTCACGTTCCGGACCGTGTTCGACGACGGCTTCGTGATGCTGTTCGACCCGGCCGAGATCAAGGAGCTGTTCCAGGGGCCGCACGAGCAGCTGCGGGCCGGGGAGGCGAACGCGATGCTGGGGCCGGTGGTCGGCCAGCGCTCGGTGTTACTGCTCGACGGCGCCGAGCACCTGCGCCACCGCCGCCTGCTGCTGCCGCCGTTCCACGGTCAGCGGATGCACGCGTTCGCCGCGGCGATGCGGCGCTCGGCCGATCTGGAGATCGACGCTTGGCCGGTCGGCGAGCCGTTCGCGCTGTTGCCGAGCATGCAGTCGCTCACCCTGCGGGTGATCGTGCAGGCGGTATTCGGCTACGAGCCCGGCGCCGAGGAGGAGGAGCTCCGCCGGCGCCTGCGCGCGATGGTCGCCCCGCTGGCCCGCCCCCGGTCGATGGCGCTGCTCGCCGCCCTGCCGATGCTGTTCGGCCGGCAAGCTCGGATGGACGACGCGTTCGCGGGCGCGCGCCGCGCCGTCGACGAGGTTCTCTACCCGGAGATCGCGCGCCGGCGGGCCCTGGGCGATGACGCGCTCGCGGAGTCCGAAGACGTTTTCTCCGCGTTGCTGCTCGCCGAGGACGAGGACGGCGGACGCCTGTCCGACACCGAGGTGCGCGACGAGCTCGTCACGCTGCTCCTGGCGGGGCACGAGACGACCGCGACCGGCCTGGCCTGGTGCCTGGACCTCCTCCTGCACGCGCCGGCCGTGCATGCGCGCGCCCTTGATCGCGACGAGCGTTATCTGGACGCGGTCGTCAAGGAGGCGCTCCGTATCCGGCCGGTGATCCCGGGCGTGGGCCGGGTCGTGCGCGGCGAGCCGTTCCGGGTCGACGGGTACGCGATCCCGCCGGGAATGGAGATCAACCCGTCGATCCGGGTGGTCCACCGGCGCGAGGACCTCTACCCCCAGGCCGGCGAGTTCAGGCCCGAGCGCTTCCTCGTCGAAGACCCGCCCGACACGTATACCTGGATCCCGTTCGGTGGCGGCACGCGTCGCTGCCTGGGTGCCAGCTTCGCGCTGATGGAGACGCGGGTCGTGCTCGCCCGGGTGCTCGAGCGGGCGCCGGCCCTGAGAGCGGCTGATCCCAAGCCGGCCAAGGTCCAGTTCCGCGCGATCACGCTCGCACCGCGTGGCGGGACGCGGGTTATTCTCGATCGCCCGCCGAGCCCCGGCTAACCGGCAGGCGCCTGGTCGACTCGGACCAGGTTGCCGGATGGGTCGCGCACGGCGAAGTCCCGCACGCCCCAGAACTGGTCGGTCGGTTCCTGCACGACCTCGGCGCCCGCGGCGCGTACCCGCTCGAACGCGGCGTCGATGTCGTCGGTGCGGAAGTGGACGCCGTTCAGCGCTCCCTTCGCGAGCAGCGCCGCGACCGCGTCGCGGTCGGTGGGGCCGCCGTTCACGTAGTCGCTGAGGACGATCGCGATCTCGGGCTGGGAGGCACCGCCGACGGTGATCCAGCGGAAGCCTTCATTGGCGACGTCGTCGCGGACTTCGAGGCCGAGCGCGTCGCGGTAGAAGGCGAGGGCGACGTCGGGGTCGTGGACCTGGACGAAGCAGCGGGAAACAGTGAGCTCCATGCCGCCAACGCTAACGGGCCGGCGCCCCGCTCGCTTCTCCAACCCTGCTCGGGCGGCGGCTCGGCCGGGTCATGTTCCTGGCCACGCAGCCCGGCACGCTCGCCAGCCCGGCGTGGTCCCGGGCCCGGTAGGCCGTCGGCGTCTCGCCCACGAGCTCGGTGAAGCGGGCGCTGAAGGAGCCGAGCGAGGTACACCCGACCTCCAGGCAGACCTCGGTCACCGACAGGTCCCCCCGGCGCAGGAGCGCCTTGGCACGCTCGATGCGGCGCGTCATCAGGTACGCGTAGGGCGTCTCCCCGTAACTCGCGCGGAACTGCCGCGAGAAGTGTGCGGTCGACATCAACGCGGCCCGCGCGAGCGCAGCCACATCGAGCGGACGAGCGTACTCGCGGTCCATCAAGTCTCGGGCGCGGCGCAGATGGGCGAGGTTCGCGAGCTCCTCCGGCGTCACGGTCGGAGCGTAGCGCCGGCTCACCCGCTTGTGCCCAGTCGGGGCGGCGGGAAAGCCTCAATCGCTGCGGTGGCCGAATCTACCGGCGGAAGGTAAGGCAATCAGCTCGCGGAGTGCCGAGCGCAACCGCTTCGGATCGTGTACGCGAGGGTTTCGGTTACTCCGCAATGCTCGCGGTATAGCCTCCACGCCGTACCGCGCAAGCTCAGACGCGTCAAATTTCAGGGCCGCCGACGGGTCAAACAGTGCGGCGTCGACCCTCACACCGTTCAGCCTGAGCGCCTGGAGATGATCGATGGCGGTCATGGTCGCCGGCTGGTCCGGGTCGCGCTCCAGACTGGCGATCCAAAGCACACGGGCTGCGGTCGTTCCCAGCGCCGCTGCCAGATCCGGGACAGCGGCCGTCGCCAGGACACTGGGGTAGAGCGAGCCGGGTGCTAGCAGCGCATGCTCAGACCGCTTGATCGCGTCGACCGCGGCGGCCGGGGAATCGATCCGAGCCTCGATGAACCGAAGCCGGCTTGGCCGAACCACAGTGTCGGCCGGAAAACTCGGAGCGTCCGTGCCTTCAAACGGCTCGATCTCCCACCGCACCAGCTCGGTTGTGGCCGGCAGCACGGCCCCCTCGATCCCTAGCTGTTCGCCGAGCCACGCGCTAGCGAGGCCGTAATCGTCAAAGGCGGAGGCGGCGGAGGCGATTACGAGATTCCCGAGGGGGTGCCGTCCGAGACGTTCAATCGTCAACGGCCTCCGGATCGCCCTGAGTAGAGGTCCTTCCTCGCCGCTCAGCGCCTCCAACGAGCGCCGCAGGTCCTCGACCGATGCTCCGGTGACGCGTCGCTGCACCTCGTCGCCATCTCCCGGCTGATACGCGATACTCACGATCACCGTCAGGCGTGTGCTCTGCCCTCGGAGCGCGCGCAGCACTGCGGCCAGGCCCCGGCCCGCCCCGAGAACGACGACCGCGTTATTCGACGGTGACGGTCTTGGCAAGGTTTCGGGGCTGGTCGACGTTGAGCCCGCGGGCGCGAGCCAGGTAGTACGCGAACAGCTGTAAGGGCACAATTCCCAGGACGACCTGGAGCAACGGATCGGTATCTGGGATGTAGACGACGTGCTCCGCTTGCTCGGCGATCTCGATACATCCCTCGGTCGCGATCGCAAGCACCTGAGCACCCCGAGCGCGCACCTCGGACAGGTTCGACATGAGCTTGGGCAGCACGCGCCTGTCCGTGGCGACGCACACCACGGGCGTGTCCGTCCCCAGTAGGGCGATCGGCCCGTGCTTCATCTCACCGGCAGCGTACGCGTCCGTCGGCACGTAGGAGATTTCCTTCAGTTTCAGAGCCCCCTCGAGCGCGACCGGCAAACCCGACAGGCGTCCGAGGTAAAGGAAGAAGGAACTGTCGGCCAGGCGCTCGGCGAGTTCACGAATCGGTTGATCGACCGACGCAACAACCTGATCGATCAGATCGGGCAGCTCGTCGAGTCCCCACCGCAGGTCGGCAAGTACCGCTTCTGGTTGTGAACGCCTGACCGCGGCGAGACGGATGGCCAACTCGTAGAGCAGCGCCACTTGAGCGACGAAGGTCTTCGTCGCCGCGACGCCAACCTCGAGTCCGGCCCGGGTGAAAAGCACCCCGTCCGAATCCCGCGTGGCCTGACTTGCTGGAGCATTGGTCACGGCGATGACCGTGGCGCCATGCGTCCTGGCCAGGCGCATCGCGGCGAGCGTGTCGGCCGTCTCCCCGGATTGGGAGATTCCGAGCACGAGCGTCCCGCGCTCGATGATCGGCTCGCGATAGCGAAACTCCGAAGCGACCTCGACCTCCACTGGAATCCGCGCCCATCGCTCGATCGCGTTACGTCCCGCGAGGCCGGCGTGGTAGGAGGTGCCACAGCCAACCATGATGATGCGATTCACCTCGCGTAGGCGAGTCGCGGCGAGACCACCTAATTCGTTGCGCTCCAGGTCGGCACGCCACTGCGCAAGCGTCTCGCGCACCGCGCTGCCCTGCTCATGGATCTCTTTGAGCATGAACGTCTCAAAGCCGTCCTTCTCGCAACGTTCCTCGTCCCAGTCGACGTGCATCGTGCTCGCCCGGCGTGGGAGACCGCTGACGTCGAACACCTCGACGCCGTCCGGTCGCAGGACGGCAATCTCGCCGTCGCTGAGCACCTCCACCTCGCGCGTGTGGGCGAGAAATGCCGAGATCGACGACGCGATGAACTGCTCACCCTCGCCGAGCCCGACGACGAGTGGGCATTCGTGCCTGACGCCAACCAGTGTGTCAGGCTCGTCGTCGCACATCGCGACGATCGCGTAATGACCCTGGAGCTCTTCCAGTGAACGGCGTACGGCCTCGGACAGACTGCGCTCGTAGTTTAGGGCAATGAGGTGGGCCACCACCTCGGCGTCGGTGTCGGAGCGCAGCTGTACCAGGTTCTCCGCCAAACGCACGCGCAGCTCCTGGTGATTTTCGATGATGCCGTTGAGAACGATCCTGAACCGTCCGCTCGCGTCCTCGTGCGGGTGCGCGTTAGCCTCGGTCACCCCTCCGTGCGTCGCCCACCGGGTGTGCCCAATGCCGGCTGAGACGGTCTGCGTCGCCGTGCCGCCGCCGTTATTCAGATTGCAGGCGAGCACCGCCTCAAGCGAGTTCAGGTTCCCGACCGCCCGGATACACCGGGCCATATCGCCTTCGCGCCAGGCGATCCCGGCGGAATCGTAACCGCGATATTCGAGCCTCCTGAGACCCTTGAGCAGGAGTTCCTGGCAAGGCCGGCCGCCTACATAGCCGATGATTCCGCACATTCCTGAACGCCCTTTCGCCCCTCGTTGCGTTGTACCCCATTAATGAGGCGATTGCGCGCCGCGGTCAATGGGGTCGCTGAGCTATCCGGCGTTCATGCAGTGATCAGCGTCACTCCACTTTGTCGAGCGACCTGCTCCCGAAAGGCCGCGATCGCGCCTCGGAACTCCTGGCACTCTGCGGCTAGCTCGGCGCGCTCGCTCAGCAGCGCCCACAGGTCAGCGGACGAGCATTTCTGCTGGGTGAGTTCCCCCACCCGCTTATCGAGCCGGCAGTACTCGGTATCGAGCTCGAGCGCGTACGCGGCGAGATCGGTCAACGCGTCGGCCATGCGCTGATTCAGGTCACCGCCTCTCGAAGGCGGCTCGTGGTTCGAATGATCTTTGCGCTCAGGTTCCACCACGTAGGGCAGTCAGTCTTCCGCCCGGTCGGGAGGCGGTAAAGGGGTCACCCTGTGCATAAATCGTTCATCGCGATGAACGTTCCGTTCAGCGTTCAAAACTGAGCGAGCTTGCCCGCCGCGATGGACGCGAGTCACGCTCAGATCCGGGGCGGTGAATCAGCCGCCGCCCGACGATGTGCCGGTGCCCTGCCCGCCGGCACTCGCCGCAGTGACGCCGGTCCCGCCACCAGAGCTGCCGCCGCCCGAGCCGGGGCTCGGATTTCCGTGATGCCCGCCCGCCCCCTGCGTGCCTCCGCCGCTTGTGCCTCCTCCGCTCGTGCCGCTTTTGGGCCTGCTAGGCGAACCGCTGCTGGATGGCGCGGATCGGGCAACTGGGACAGTCGATCGCGCGGGGGGGGAGTAGCTGGGAGTGTTAACACGGACTACGTCGACGGTGACGGGATGCTGAGTAACCGGGGCAACAGGCACCCGCGTTCCTGAGCTCGAGACCGGGTGTCGGGCGACCGCGTGGGCCGATCGGGCTCCGGCGCCCTGGCTGCTCTTTGGCTTGGGCCGGGAGGGGGCGCGCGTCTTGGCCCTCAGGGCCGGCGGGTTGGGCTTTACGACCTGGGGCCTCGACGGCGACGTCCGCGGCGGCGCCGGGAGCCCAGTGAGCAGCGGCGCGCCGCTTTCCTGGCCGACCGATGCGCCGAGCGACGCCGTCGTGGGTGGGCGGGTCGCGAGCACGCCGACGCCGACAGCCACCGCGATCAGCGCTGGGCAGGCCGCGAGCAGCACCCGCTTACGCGTCACCCGCTTCGCCGCAGGCAGCCCGGACGCGGCCGCGACGCTCGGACGCTCCCCGAAAGGCGCCCGCACGAGGACCGGGCCTTCGGTCCTCGGACGTTTCCCGATAGGCGCCCGCACGAGGAGCCGGCCTTCGGTTGCAAGTCGCGGTGAAGGCACCAGCGGCAAATGCGCCCGCGGCACGGGAACCGCGCCCGCAGACGACGTCGCGCCACGTGTGCCCCACCTGTTGTCGTGAATCCGAATCGCCGCCCAGAAGACCTGGAGCGAGAAACCAACATAGAAGAACGCGGAGACGACGGCGTACTTCCACACGCCGTCGTTGCGCAGGCTCCGATACAACAGCGCGTAGCTCGTGTTCATCACATACAGACCGAGCAGGTAGAACACCGGCGATGTCCCGTGAGCGAGGGGCTGCCAGGCGATCTGGTACAGAGCCACCAAAGGGCTGGCAACGCCTGCGACGGCAGCGATGAGGATCGCCGGAAATGCCAGTGGATGCGAGCGCCATGAGTGTCTGACCAGCACCAGGCTCTCGCCCAAGAATGACTTCTGCCAGCGCAGCTGCTGCTTGAAGAAGTTGCGATAGCGGTCCGGCGCGTCGGTCCACACCTCCGCCTCGCTGTCGTAGATCACTTTCCAGCGTCGCAGCACCATGTTTGTCAGCGCACGATCGTCTCCGTGCAACCATGGGCGCCCAAGTAATGTTTGGTGCTCCCACTGGTCGAGAATTGGCATCACGGCGGAGCGTCGATAGGCCGCGAAGCAGCCACTCGCGCATGAGACTGCGTTCACAACCGACTCAGCCGCCTTGAGCAGCTGGAAGCTGACGTAGTAGCTCGCCGCTTGCATGTGCGTGAGCACGTTGCTGTTCGCGTTGCGCAAGTAGGTGAGGCCGGAGACCGCCCCGACCTTTGGGTCCGCGAAGCCCTGGACGAGCTTGCGCACCGCCCACGGAGCGGGCATGGAGTCCGAGTCAACGAACACTAGGATCTCAGCGTCGGTCGCGCGAATGCCCGCCGCCATTGCCGCTCGCTTTCCCTGGTTGTGGCCGAGGTCGATGCACTTCACGCGGCCGGGATAGCGCGCGGCAGCGAGATTCATCTGCTGCCAGGTGTCATCCGTCGACCCGTCGTTAATCGCCACGAGCTCGACCTTCTCGGGCGGGTATGCGATCGTGCAGCAGGAGTCAATGGTGCGCACGACGGCGTTGCCCTCGTTGAAGGCCGGCACCACAATCGCGATCGTCGGTTCAAGCCCTGCATCACGCGGTGGCTTATAGATCGCCGCTAACACGAAGCGACTGAAGATGTAGCCGGCGATCACCATCGTGTAAATGCCGGTGAACGTGCCAAGCCCCGCACCCCTGAGCAGCCCAACGATGTGGAAGATCAACAGACCGCACAGCCCCGCCGTGACTAGCGCCGCAGCCCAGCGAACGGAGTGATGAAGACGTCCCTCGTTGGGCACGTCCCATGGACGCCCAGCGGTGTCAGCGGTTCTCATCGATTCCATTCGCCGTCCATGGCCACGCGTGCCGATCGTCGGCACCAGTCACCGTCCGCGCGAGTGGCGATTCCGAATCGGGCCCCATGGGGCCGCCCCCCTTTTTCCGTTCCGTGGCCGTCAGAATTTCAACTGCCCAGAAAGTAATGCATCGCCGGCAAGGGGTGCATGGGCGATTCGGGCCTTGACGCGTTCACGGTTGAACGCAACCTGCGGCTGGAGCCGGCAGTCCGACGCTAAGCGCGCCGGGTCGGTGGCTGGGCAGACGGCTGTCGGCTAACTACCGGCTAGGACGACAGTGTTCCCATACTGCTGCGTGCAGCTCGAACCCGCGATCGAGCCGGGGACCACCGCATAGTCGGCAGCGGGATTCTCGATGACGAGCTGGAGGTGGGTGATCTTGTCCTCGCAGTTGTTGGCCGCAGACTGGCTCATCTGGCTGCCGTCGACCCATACATCCAGCCACGTCTGCGCTCCGGACGGGGCGGTGCTCAGGTCATGGCACGGTTCGTCCTGCGGGTCCGGTCCGTCGCCACACGTGTCCTCGACGATGAAATAGCGCCGCAGGTTCGGGAGGTAGAACCTGGTTCCGGCGGGCCAGTCGAGAATGTCCTGGCCGTTGATAATCGAGTGGCCGACGGCGACGGTGGTCGGGTCCTGCCAGGTGCCCGTACCGCCGGCTACCTGATGTATGACCGGGTTTGAGATGATCGGGCTCCCGGGCGGGGTGTTGTCCCAATAGTCGTACCCCGTCACGTATGCGGTGAGATCCCGGGCCGGCGAACCAGTCGGAGGGACCGGGGCACCACCCGGAGAGCCCGACGAACCGGTGCTACCAGGAGCTGGGGTAGCCCGCGCCGCTCTGATCACTCGCGTCGGCTTGGACGTCGACGCCGCCGCTCCCCGTGCGCCGTTGGCGATCACGGTGACCCGTAGCCTGTGGCCGACGTCTCGACGGGTGAGCACGTACGAGTCGCCTCCACCGCGCCGCGGAACACCGATCGGCTTGCAAGCCCGTCCTGTCGAGTTGCAGCGCCGCCATTGGTAGCGGAAGGACGCCGCCCCTCTCCAGCGCCCACTCGAGGCACGAACGACGTGACCGACTGCGGTGACTCCGCTGATCGTCGGCCTGATTTGGGCAAGTGGGCGATCGCGTGATTGTCCGGCTGAGGCGTATCCCGCGGGCCCTACGACGATGAGCAGCCCGATGCACAGCGCCAGCAACACGCCTGCGCGACGGCTGGGTGTCCGCGCGCTCATAGCGGGCGCAGTTGTTCGTGATGCCGGGACGAGCACGAGGCCGGGGCGGTCATCTCCCGCGATGACGCCAAGACAGCAGGACGAATCGCGAAAGCATACCAGCCCCGGCGTGCCGAGTTCGGCAAACCGCGGCCTGTGTGCTTGTCGGTCGCCGTTCATATATGAACGAACTCTCCGTTCATGCATTGAACGCCGATCTCCACCAGGCAACCCCTCGGAGACTCGGGTCCGGAGGGCTACTGTCGGCGCGACACCAGGTCAAGAAGATCGCAATCGAGAAGGGCAGCGACGATTAACGCGCTTGTAACCGAGGCAGTAGCGGTGGCACCAGAGACAAAGAGCTTGACGGTGCTGCTGGCGTACGATCAACCCCCGGCGCGCGTAGGGATCAGGCGAGCGATCGAACCTCACGGGCTCCCCGTCGTAGGCGAGTCGGCGAGCGCTTCCGAAGCGCTGCGCATGGCATTGGCACTTCGCCCCGACGTGTGTCTGCTGGCGGTTGAGCTGCCCGGCAACGGAATCGATGCCGCGCGGGCCATCAAGCAGTCCCTCCCGGCAACGAAGATCGTGATGATGACGGCGTCGCCGTCTGAGGAGGATCTGTTCGGAGCGCTGGGCGCGGGTGCCGATGGCTATCTGCTCATGAGCACGCCGGCCAGCCGGCTGGCCCATGTGCTCCGCGGCGTCGCCAACGGCGAGGCCGCGTTGCCCCGCTGGATGACCGCGCGCCTGATCCAAGAGTTTCGCGAGCGAGGCACCAAACACCGGGTTAACCTGCCGGCCGGGGCGGGCGAGGCCGAGTTGACGGCGCGCGAGTTCGAAGTTCTTACGCGGCTGCGTCGGGGCGAGCGGACGGCCGACATCGCCGCGCGCCTGGGCATCTCTGAGGTGACCGTGCGCCGGCACGTCTCGTCCGTGCTGCACAAGCTCGGGACGCCCAATCGCCGGGCGGCCCTGGAGATCCTCGAGCAGGCCGAGCGCGAAGAACAACAAGCCGGCGAGAGACGCGACGGAGATGGTAATGAGCATTACGGACACGCCGGACCGTGACCGCCAGGTAAGTACGGCGCGCACCGCTGCGACGATCGAGGCCACCGCACCGCCTCGCACGCAAACAGGCAACTCGAGCGGAGCTCACCTGGGGCAGCCTCAGTCAGCAGGCGCCGGCATGCTGCACCATCGGGTGCGCCGGGCTGCTTCACGGCTCCTCAGCGGTATCGCCATCGTCCTGATGTTCGCCGTGCCTGTCGGCCTGTTCGTCCACGACACGTTCAATCGCAAAGTACCTCGCGCCGCAGCACCGACGCCGTGGCGGCCGGTGGCGCCGCCAATCATCTTGGCGGGTCGGTGGAACGTCGGCTGGGCCCTGAACGGCCACAAGCCGTCGGCACTGGAGATGGAGAACCTGATGCTCACCGACGCGATCACCCTCATCCCCAGGCCGAGGCTCATCCCGGCACTGCTAACGAGCATGCCCACGACCGGGTGGACGCTCGATAACGGCGCCACGATTACCACCGACAGCCATGGCGTGCTCGTGCTGCGGCCGACGACCAACGGGCGGCCATCGCTCGCGGGACAGGGCAAAGGCTGGCGCGGCGCCTACTGGTTGCCGCTGAATACCGCGCACTGGCAGAACTACGCGCTACGCGTCACGGTCACCAACCTCGGGGCAGAGGGATCGGGAGGCAGTGCGACAGTCGTCGTCGGCCATACCGACACGCACGTCGGCTACGCCGTCTCGATCTCGGCGGCGAGGATCACGATCCAGAACCAGAATGGCGGCCGCATCTTCACCGGCGTGATCCCGGCCGCAACATCCCACCGTGTGGGCGTCACGCTGGCCAAGCAGCTCCTCGTGACAATCGATGGGTCGTTGATTGCCACCTTCCATACCGCGAAGGTCCACGGCGGGATCGGGTTCGGCGTCTATAAGCCGACGTCCCATAGCAATCTGCCGTTCTTCACGACCCTCCGGGTGGGCCCAAAGTGACCATGCGTTCGGGCCGGCACACTAAGCGGACGGCTATCGGGGTCGCGCTGCTGCTCGCGGCACTCGTCGGGATCGTGATCGTGATCGCTGGCGGTGGAAGCAATCCCACTCGACCCCAGACCACCGGTGTGCCCGCATCTCGAGGCACGCTTGTAGGCGCGCGCCCCTGGTTTGCGCCGTACGTCGATCTCACCCTCGCGCCCGTCCCTCGGTTTCAGGCCCCAGCGGGCAATCCAAGCGGTCGTGTGGTGCTCGGATTTATCCTCGCCGGCGCCGGCGACCCGTGCACCCCGGCATGGGGCGGTCTGTCAACGCTTGACCAGGCCGCGAGCCTCAATACACAGATCACCGAGGCGCAGGCCGCGCACGAACAAGTGCTGGTCAGCTTCGGCGGCGCTCGGGGTTCTGATCTGGCTACTGGCTGTACCGATCCGACCAAGCTCGCAGCCGCCTACCAGGCAGTCGTTGCTCGCTATTCCCTGAGCGCGATCGACCTTGATGTTGAGGGTCCCGCGTCCCTGAACCCCACCGTCACCGCGCGCCGTGCCGAAGCCATCGCCGCCGTGCAGCGAGGACGCGTCAAGGCCGGCGAGCCGCTGGCCGTCTGGCTGACGCTGACGGTCTCGCCATCTGGTCTGGAGCCAAGCGGCGTCGCGGCGATTCAGCAGATGCTCCTGGCCGGGGTCAAACTCGCCGGTGTAAACGTCATGGCCTTCGATTACGGGCCCTTGGCTGGTCAAACCGTGCTGAGTGCCAGTGAGAGCGGATTGACCGCAACCGCAGCCCAACTGCAAAGGCTGTATCGGTCCAACCACATTCGCGCCGGCCCCGATGGCGTCTCGTCTCAGCTGGGGGCGACCATTATGGAAGGTCGCACCGACACCGCGGGGCAGGTGTGGGATATCTCGGACGCGCGAGCGCTGTACGAGTTTGCCTTCGCACACCACCTCGGGCGCCTCTCTGAGTGGTCGCTCGGTCGTGATCAACCGTGTTCGGGGGCGCCACCGCAGCCCAGCGATTCCTGCTCGGGGGTTGCGCAGCAGCCATTGGAGTTCTCGCAGAACCTCCTCGGCCGTGCTGCTCCCTGACAGCAACGCAGACAGAACCTCCATCACTCGTCAGTCGGAACTCATCAATCGCAACCACCGCCTAGGGGGAACCTAAATGGTGAAACGGACATTGCTGCTGGGCGCCGCCTTGGCAGTCGTAGGGCAATCACTCTTGATGGCGGGGCCCGCCATCGCTAAGACCAAAACACGGGCGTGTCCTAGCGTGACCGTCGGGCGCTATGAGGCAACCGACGTGCGTGTCACGCCGAACCTGGGGTGTGCGGCGGTCAAGACCGACCTCCGCATCTGGCTCAAACAGCCCTCGAAGCTGCCTCGCAGCAGTAAGGGGTGGCATTCCAAGCAGGTCCGTGGGACCTGGGAGATGGCCTATGGTCACTATCCGGTAAGCCTCTTCTTCGTGCTCGTCAAGCTGCAGCCCCCGACGCCGACGCCAACACCCACCTCGACGCCGGCACCGACCTCGACTACAACCTCGACTCCTACTCCTACTCCGACGCCCACCCCGACCCCAACTCCGACACCCAAGCAGACTCAGAAGATCTCCTTCACCTCGACAGCGCCAGCTCATCCCATCGTGAACGGGTTTCCTTACACGGTTACGGCCAGCGCGAGTTCGGGCTTGCCGGTAACGCTGACGCTTGACGGCAGCAGTACCGGGTGTACGTTGTCGGGCGCGACCGTGAGCTTCACGGCAGCCGGTACGTGCGTGATCGACGCCAATCAGGCCGGCAACGCCACCTACAACGCGGCGCCCCAGGCCACTCAGTCCTTGGCGGTCACCCAGGCGAAGACGGTGGTGACGCTGACTTTCGATGACGGCTACGAGGACATGATCACCAACGCGCTGCCCGTCCTGCAGAAGGATGGCCTTCACGGGACGTTTTACATCATCTCAGGCGCTCTAAACGCTAACGGGGACAATCCCGCCTATATGACCTGGAGCCAGCTCGCGACGATCTATCAGGACGGCAACGAGATCGGGAGCCACTCGGTGCTCCACGAGGCCCTACCGCAAGTCGACACGGACGAGGCAATTCAGGAGCTTTGCCAGGATCGCTATGACCTGATGAATCCGCCGGGCCTGGCAGTTGGGTCGCTCGGGCCGATCACCAGCTTCGCCTACCCCGACGGCGAGGGCGTCGCTACTGGTAGTCCTAACACGACGACCGATCCCAGTACTTGGTCTTCGACTTCCAGTGACGCTGCTAGTACCACCACCATTGAGAGTCTCCTCCAGGCGTGCGGCTACAACAGCGCCCGCACGGTCGATGGTGTCGATGACGGTACTGGTCCTGCATCTGTGCCACTGACATCGACCGACCAATACGATCCCACCACTGCGGATAGCGGTACCACCTTTGACGATCCGCTTGATATGCCCACGACGCCAAGCATCGGTTCTGATGACAACATCACCACCGCCTCGCAGGTCGAATCGTGGGTCACGGGTGCAGAGACGGCCGATACATCGACGAACGGTTGGCTATCGCTCACGTTCCACGACATCTGCAGCGGGACGTGCGACAGTCCTGACGGCTACCAGATGGCCACGACGCAGTTCACGAGTCTGATGACCTGGATTCAGCAGCAGGAACAAGCCGGCAACATCGTGCTTAGGACGATGGGGCAGGTAGTCGGTGGTACGGACAACCCTGCCGTGGCACCTGCAACAACCTCGCCCACGAACGAGTGGTCGGGCGTAGCCGGATGGACGTCAACGGGGCTCTCCACGGGACCCGGTCCTGTGGTCAACTCGACCTTCGCCGATGCGGCGAATCCGACTACCTGGTACAGCAGTCCCGGAGGCCCGCCGTGCTACCAGCTGCAGCAGTCTGGAAGCAGCACGGTGACTGCGGTTACCAAGGGGACTAATGGCACGGGTTATATCTCCAGGGTCACGCCGACCTCGACCCCACCAAACAGTGCCACCGAAGCTGGCCAAATTGCGGTGACCAAGGCCAGCAGTGGCAATGATGCGGGCATCGTCACTTTGCAGGACCTGGGCGAATGCTCACCGATTCTGTCGCCCGGTACTACATACACGTTGTCGGCCGACTATCAGAGCACCGGCTCTCCGGTGTTCTTCGATGTGTTCATCCGCAGCGATACTGGGAGCTGGACCTACTGGACAGATGACAGCGGCACACCATTTGTCGCAACCACCGGAACTACCTGGGGAACGGCGTCGTGGACGCTGCCCCAAGCGCTCCCAGCCGGGTACGACGGCATCAGCTTCGGACTCTCGGTCGGGGCGCCGACCACCCTCGCGGTGGACGGCTACTCCGTGACCGGCTGAGCGACCTCATCCGCCCCTCGTGCGTTCAGCCCTGAACGCACGAGGGGCGAGGTTGCCCATTGGCGCCGGACCCCGCACCTAACACACTTTCGAGGTAGATGGAAGATGAAGATGCTGCCGCTCACCGAGGCTCGGGGACGCCTAGTCTCATCGGCCCATAAATTTCCGCGCCTGTGGCTCTGCCTGCTGGCAGCGGCGGGGATCAGCTTGTGGCCGGGCGCTTCTGCGGTCCAGGCATCCGGGACGGGAGCGACGATTACCCTGTCGCTGTCCCCGACCAGCATCACGGCCGACGGGACGTCCACCACCATGGCGACCGTGACCGTGGAGGACAGCACGATGACAGGCGTCTCCGGAGACACCGTCAATCTCTCGTCTACCGACGGTGGCGAGAAGATCAGCCCCAACCCCGCGACGGACAATGGCAACGGCACCTACACCGCGACGATCACCAGCTCCACCACCCCCGGGACCGCGACGATCACCGCGACCGATAGCACTTCAAGCGTGGCCCCGGCAACTGCGACCCTGACCCAGACCGCGGATACCCCGGCGACCGTGACCGTGGCGCTCAACCCGACGTCGATCATCGCCAACGGGACCGCCACCACGACCGCGACCGCGACCGTCAAGGACGCCGCCGGGAATCTCCTCTCCAACGAATCCAACGTCAAGTTCTCCTCCAGCGACACCGGCGACAAGGTCAGCACCACGACAAACGCCGGTAGCGGCACCTACACCGCGACGATCACGAGCTCCGCTACGGTCGGAACCCCAACCATCACAGCAACCGACGGCACTGCCTCCGGCACAGCGACCCTGACCCAGACCATGGATCCCCCGGCCACCGTGACGGTAACGCTCAACCCGACCTCGATCATCGCCAACGGGACCGCCACCACCACCGCGACCGCGACCGTCAAGGACGCCGCCGGGAATCTCCTCTCCAACGAATCCAACGTCAAGTTCTCCTCCAGCGACACCGGCGACAAGGTCAGCACCACGACAAACGCCGGCAACGGCACCTACACCGCGACGATCACGAGCTCCACCACCGTCGGAACCCCAACCATCACCGCCACCGACGGCACCGTCTCCGGCACAGCGACCCTGACCCAGACCACGGATCCCCCGGCCACCGTGACGGTAACGCTCAACCCGACCTCGATCATCGCCAACGGGACCGCCACCACCACCGCGACCGCGACCGTCAAAGACGCCGGCGGGAATCTACTGCCCAGTTCGACCGTTACCTTCAGCTCCAGCGACACCGGCGACAAGGTCAGCACCACGACAAACGCAGGTAGCGGCACCTACACCGCGACGATCACTAGCTCCACCACCGTTGGAACCCCGACCATCACCGCAACCGACGGCACCGTGTCCGGAACAGCGACCCTGACCCAGACCGTCGGTTCCGCGGCCACCGTCACGGTGGCTGTGAGCCCAGCCGTGATTCTCGCCAACGGCGTCTCCACCGCCACCGCGACCGCGACCGTCAAAGACGCGCCGGGCCATCTCTTGACCGGCCAGGCTGTCGGCTTCAAATCCACGGATCCGGGGCAGTTCTTCGGGCAGGTCACGGACAACGGCAACGGGACATACAGCGTCCAGGTCAGAAGCTCGACGACGGTTGGCTCGGCGACCATCACGGCGACCGACAGCTCGGTGTCGCCCTCCGTTGCGGGTGGGGGGCCGCTCGTTCAGGCCGCCGGCCCGAGCACCACCTCGGTGGTGCCGTCGTCCTCGGCGCTTGTCACAAACCAAACGGTGACTCTGTTCGCGACCGTCAATCCCGGACCCGGCTCCCCGGCCGGGGCGATCACGTTCGAGGACGGCGGCGCACCTATCGCGAACTGCGTGGCGATGCCGATCACGCCGGCGAACCTGGCAGCCACGTGTCAGACATCCTTTGCCGCCTCCACGTCCCCCGAGCGCCTCACCGCCGTGTTCGTACCGAACAGCTCGTCGACCGCGCCGGGCTCGGCGGGCGCCACCACGATCACGGTCACACCGGACTCGACCTCTGTCTCGCTGAACGCATCGACGACGGTGGACGTGGGTCAGAGTACGACCTACACGGCCACGGTCGCGCCGCCGGCAAGCCGCTCCGGCCCCGTCGAGCCGTCGGGCTCGGTGGAGTTCTTCGACAACGGCAGCCCGATCGCCTCATGCCTCGGTCAGGCGCTGGTGAAGCTGAGCGCAACGTGCACGCTCACCTACGGCGCGGTCGGCACGCACAGCATCACCGCCAGGTACGCCGGAGACTCGAACTTCACCGGCTCCACCGCGCCGGCACAGCCCGTCACTGTTGTACGAGCGCCCGTGCAAGTGGTCGGTCTGATAAGCGCCACGATGCAGTGGACGTTCGACTACACGCCTTCCTACACGAAGGTAGCTGTGCTCTTGGTCAATTGGGTGTCCTCCGACACGACCGTGTCCGTCAAATGTCACGGTCGAGGCTGCCCGTTCGCCACACACACCGGGAGGATTGCGAAACCCAAGCGGTGCGGGAAGAATGGGAAGCCCAAATGTCCGATCGGCGGCAGCGTCAATCTGGCCGCCCCCTTCGAGAAGGACCGTCTGCACCCCCGGGCCACGATCATCGTGATGATCCGGCGTCCGGGCTGGGTCGGCAAGTACTACAAGTTCACGATCCGGGCTGGAAGTAATCCTCTCGTCCAGATCTCTTGCCTCGCTCCCGGCGGAAGCCGTCCGGGCGTCGGATGCTGAGCAGGGCCGAGAGGGCACGATCCTCTCCCTCAGCCAAAATCCCGCAGGTGCGCCGACCGGAGCGTCGGAGAGCTCCGCTGTCGCTGGCGTGAGCGGTCTTAACAAGGGATTGACAAGAACGCTCCGTTTTGATAATTTTTGGTAGGCGTAAAGCGTCCAGGGTGAAGCCTTAGAGGGGGCGAGAAACTGGACAGGTGGGCTTGAGCGGGGCGGCTCAAGTCGGCACATTTGTTGTGATGGTTTGACGGCGGGCGCCCCGGGCTGGGTGCGGCGCTGGGGTGACAAGATGGATTTCGGGGTAACGGCCTCGCCGATCAGGCTCGTTCGAGTCGGTTTGGGGCCAGTTTGGTTTACATGCTTGGCAGTTTCGACCGGAGTTCTGTCGGCGGCTGTCATCGGCTTCGAGCTTGCGCGGCCGATCCATGCGACCAATCCGAGTGGCCGTGCCGCAATCGAGACGGTCATCACGATTGCGGCGATCTGTACCGCCCGCCTACTCGTGGCGAACTTCCAGCGGAGTGGCCGACTGCCCGATCTGCTGCTCCTGTGCGCCCTCGTCACCGTAGCGCTCACGGATTTTCTTTACTGCGCCGCGCCCGCTCTTATTGGTGGGACGAAGGCCGAATCTGGCGGCGGCGCCAGACTGGCCTGCGAGCTGATCGTCTCGGTCGCATTCGCCGCCGCGGCGTTCGCACCGGGCAAGTTGATCAGGTATCCCAACCGCAGCCTGATTGGAGTCGGAGCGCTGGCCGGTGCCGCGACGGTCATCGTGGCCGAGCTGCTCGAGGAAGCCACAGGCTCGCGCTGGAGCGCAAGCTTGCAGGAGATCGGCATCCGAGGCGCTGTCGACCACCCGGTGCAGCTCGCCGTCAACGTTGTCGCGGCGATCGTATTGCTCGTTTCGGGGTTCGCCTTCCTGCGCCGCGCCCGGCGCGGAGCGATCCGGTGTGCGCTTCTAGCCGGAGCGTCGTTCCTGCTGGCCGGCGCTCGGTTGCAGTACCTGGCCATCCCGGCAGTGGCCACGAATTGGATCTCGCCGCGCGAAGGACTTCGGTTGGCGGCTTACGCCATGCTGCTCGCAAGCGCGTACTGGGAGTACGCCAGGGCGCACCGAGCAGAAGCGGTTGCGGCGATCAGCTCAGAGCGTGAACGGATCGCGCGTGAACTCCACGACGGACTGGCGCAGGATCTAGTCTGTATCGCCGCACAAAGTCAACGCCTCGGGGTCGAACTGCAGCGTGAGCATCCGCTCATGGTTGCGGCTCGAAACGCGCTGGCCACCTCGCGCGGTGTGATCGCGGATCTGTCGGCATCGACTGCTCCGACAACCGAAGCTGCGCTCCGCGTGATCGCAGACGACCTCCGTCATCGCCACGGCTTGGAGATCGACGTTCGGGTCGAGATGACTACGGCGCTCGGTGGGAGCAACGACTTGGACCTCGTGGACCGAGAGCACATCGTGCGGATCGCTCGGGAGGCAATCGTGAACGCGGCGCTCCATGGCCGGGCCCGGCGCGTCGACGTGCTCTTGTCGGGTACGGGCAGCGGAGACCTTGTCATGCGCATCATCGATGACGGATGGGGGATCGCCGACGCCCACGGTTGCGGCATGGGCCTCCGGACGATGCGGGCTCGCGCCGCAGCACTCGGCGGTCACCTGAGTGCGCATACCGGTCCCGCCGGCGGGACACAGCTCGAGGTCACCGTTCCCTGATGCGAGAAGCATCCCAAACGCCAAATACGGGCGGCTAAGGGTGCTGCCGAACCCCCCACCCGAATTCGCGGGATTCCGACGATTGGCCTCGTGCTTCTGAGCCGACGAGATACCCTCGGAGTCGTCGTGAGGGGCACTGACCCTAAGGTCTTCGTGGTCGACGATCACGAACTGTTCCGTCGTGGGCTGATCGGTCTTCTGGAGGAGCGAGGGATTCGCGTTTTTGGCGAGGCGGCGCTGGCCGCGGCGGCCCTCCAGCCGGTGGCTGAGATGGGACCGGGAGTGGTGTTGATGGATCTCACTATGCCCGGCATGTCCGGCATCGAGGCGACGCAGCGATTGACCGCGGTGGCACCGCTGGTGCGCGTGCTGGTGTTGACGGTCTCCACAGACGATCAGCATGTAATGGATGCGCTGCTGGCAGGAGCGTGCGGCTACGTGCTGAAGGATGCCCCGGTCGATCAGATCGTCGAGGGGATCCGCGCGGCTGGACGCGGTGAATCGTTTATCTCGCCGCGGATTGCCCGCCACCTGATACGCCGCCTACGCGAGCCGCAGGCGGTCGAGCCCACGCTTACCGGGGCGGACCTGACGCCACGCGAGCTGGAAGTCTTGGATTGGCTTGCCCGGGGCCTTGACAACTCTGAAATCGCGAACGCGCTTTTCCTGAGCCAGCACACGATCAAGAATCACGTCTCAAGCATCCTCATCAAACTGCAGGTCGAGAACCGCATTCAGGCCGCCGTGCGGGCGGTTCGAGGCGGCCTGGTCTGAGTTTCGCCGGCGGCGGTCACGCGCCGGTGGCTACTGGCCGTCCAGGGTCCGTGATCCAGTCGCTCCATGAGCCGACGTACAGCGCCGCCGGGTAACCGGCCAGCGCCAGCGCGAGCACCTCGTGGGCCGCGCTCACCCCCGACCCGCAGTACGCGCCCACCTCGGCGCCCTCGCGCACCCCCGCCGTCGCGAAGCGCTCACGGAGGGCGGCAGCGTCGAGGAAGTGCCCGGTGGCGTCCAGCAGCGACGCGCCCGGCAGGTTGACCGCGCCGGGGATGTGACCGGCCACCGGATCGATCGGCTCGTGCTCGCCGCGGAAGCGCTCCGGCGTGCGGGCGTCGAGCAGCACGCCGTCGCCGGCCGCGAGGGCCGCGGCGCCGTCGGCGTCGAGCACCGGCATCCCGCCGGGTCGCGCCACGAAGTCGCCCGGCTCGACTGCGATCTCCCCCCGCTCGATGGGGAGCTCGGCGGCCACCCAGCCACCGAAACCCCCATCCAAAACACTCACCTCGGGGTGCCCGAAGTACCGCAGCAGCCACCACGCCCGGGCGGCCGGGATCGAGTTGCCGGCGTCGTACATGACCACCGGCTTCTCGGCGGACACGCCCGCGGAGCGCATCGCGGCCTGGAAGTCGCCCGCGGCCGGAAGCGGGTGGCGCCCCCCGTCCCCCGGGGGCCCGGCCAGCGCCGTGTCGAGGTCGACGAACACCGCCCCGGGGATGTGGCCCTTAAGGTAGTCCGAGAGGCGCGGTCCGGTCAGCTCCCAGCGGACGTCCAGGAGGGCGGTGTCGGGCGGGATTTCATCAGTCGAGATCAGCGTGTCGGTAAGCGTAATGACGTTCCTGGGGTTCAGATTCCGGCCCGTATCGTCGATTAGGCAGTAAACGGGGTACCGCCAGCCGCCCTCTTGTATGCCTGAAGTCTTCGTCGCCCGCCAGCCGATCTTCAACCGAGACCTCCAGGTCGCCGGATACGAGCTGCTGTTCCGGGGCGGGGACGCGACCACGGCGCTGGTGTCGGATTCAGAGGGAGCGACCGCGTCGGTGGTCCTCAACTCCTTCACCGAGATTGGACTCGAGCGCATCGTCGGCTGCAAGCCGGCGTGGGTCAACGTCTCGCGCGAGTTCGTCCTCAGCGGCCTCGCCGCGACGATGCCGCCCTCGGTGGTCGGCCTCGAGATCCTCGAGGACGAGCTGCTCGACGAGCGCTTCGTCCACGCGCTCATCGACCTCAAGCGCCAGGGCTACCGCCTCGCCCTCGACGACTTCCAGTACAGCGTGAGCGCCGAGCGGGTGCTCGCCCTGGCCGATGTGGTCAAGCTCGACGTGCTCGAGCTCGGACGCGAGGGCATCGCGCGAGAGGTGGCCCGGCTGAGGCCCTACGGGATGACCCTGCTGGCCGAGAAGGTCGAGACCCACGAGGACCACGCCTACTGCGCCGAGCTCGGCTTCGATCTCTTCCAGGGCTTCTTCTTCTGCCGCCCCGAGCTGGTTCACAACCGCGGGATCTTCGCCAATCGCACCTCACTGCTCCAGGTCCTGGCCGCGCTCCAGGACCCGACGGTTCAGCTCGGCCGGCTCGAGCACATGATCGGCCGCGACGTCGGGCTCAGCTACCGACTGCTCCGCTACATCAACTCCGCGTTCTTCGGCCTGCGGTTCGAGATCAGCTCGATCCGCCAGGCGCTCGCCCTGCTCGGCGTCCAGAACCTCAGGCGCTGGGCCACGCTGACCGTGCTGGCAAGCGTCGACGGCAAGCCGCCCGAGCTGACAGTGACCGCCCTCACCCGCGCCCGCTTCTGCGAGCGCGCGGGTGAGCAACTGCCGGGACCGCGGCCGGGCGAGCTGTTCACGCTCGGACTGTTCTCGGTGATCGACGCGCTGATGGACGCCCCGATCGAGGACGTGATCGCACTGATCCCGTTCCCGACCGACATGCGCGACGCGCTGACCCAGCGCAAGGGCGACAAGGGAGCCCTGCTCGAGTGCGTGACCGCGCTCGAGGCGGGCGACTTCGACCGCGCGCAGAAGCTGGTCCGCCGCGCGGGCGAGCTGTACGTCGACGCGCTGATGTGGGCCGACGAAGCGGCTCGGCCGCTGTTCGAGCCGATCGAGGCCGCCGCCGCCTGAAGCCGGCCACGCCGGCCTGATAAAAGTTTGGGGTCATGCTCCTCTATGACTCGCGCATCTCGGGCAACTGCTACA
This sequence comes from uncultured Solirubrobacterales bacterium, assembly GCA_963757235.1. Taxonomy (GTDB): domain Bacteria; phylum Actinomycetota; class Thermoleophilia; order Solirubrobacterales; family Solirubrobacteraceae; genus Palsa-465. Next base: position 319,842 of record CAVWRC010000017.1, read on the forward strand.
AGGTCCGCCAGCTGTTCGCACACCTCGGGCTCGAGTACGAGCGCCGCGAGATGTCGGTGATCGATCGCTCCAACCGGCCCGAGGTGCTCGGCGAGCTCAACCCGGGGTTGCGCGTCCCCACCCTGGTCATGGATGACGGCCGGACGCTCGGCGAGTCGAACGCGATCACGTTCTACTTCGCCGAGGGCACGCCGTATCTGCCCGAAGATCGTTACGAGCGGGCGCAGGTCCTCCAGTGGCAGTTCTTCGAGCAGTACTCCCACGAGCCGTACATCGCGGTGGCGCGGTTCTGGGTGCACGCCGGGATCACCCCAACCGAGAGCGACGCCGAGGCCAAGCGGCGAGGCGGCACCGCCGCGCTGCGCGCGATGGAGGGCCACCTGGCCGGCCGGGAATTCCTCGTCGCCGAGCGCTACACGATCGCCGACATCGCGCTGTACGCCTACACCCACGTGGCGCCCGAGGGCGGGTTCGACCTCGAGCCCTACCCGGCCATACGCGAATGGCTGGGGCGCGTCGAAGCCCAGCCCGGCCACATCGCGATCACCGACTGACCGTCGCCTCATCGGCGTTCGCGGCGATCGCGTCGCGGAAATAGGCCGCGAGTCCCGACGCCTGCCGCTCGTACGTCTCGGCGAACCGGTCGTCGGCGACGTACATCTCGCCCAGACCGGAGTGCATCTCCCGCGAGCAGGGATAGAACCAGCGGGAGATGTGCTCACGGTGGCGCTCGGCAAGCGCCCGCGCCCGGGGGCCGTCGGCGGGCTCGCCGGCGCGCATCAGTAAGACGAGAGCATTCACGATCTCCTCTGACTCAGCTCTGATCGCGGCCCACTCCGCGTCTCCGTAGCTCCGCGTCCGGCGAGCGGACTCCTGGTAGGCCTCGGTGTCGCCCCACCGCCCGCGCGCCTCCTCCTCGTACTCCGCCGGGTCGAATCCGTCGAACATCGTTTCCTCCTCCAATCGCGTTCCGTGTCGTTCGGCCTCGAGTGCCGCCTCGATCGCGCCGGCCAGCGCGCTCAGCCGCTCGACCTCGCGGTCGACCAGCTGGCGCTGCCGCTCGAGCGCGCCGATCCGGTCGTAGCCGGGGTCATCGAGCAGCGCTCCGATCTCCGACAGCGCGAATCCGAGCTGGCGCCAGATCAGGATCTCCTGGAGCCGGGCCAGGTCCGCGAAGGAGTACAGGCGATAGCCCGCCTCCGAGCGAACGCTCGGCGACAGCAGGCCCAGCTCGTCGTAGTGGTGCAGCGTGCGTACCGTGACGCCCGCCAGCTCGGCAACCTCGCCGACCGTCTTCATGGCGCGGAAGCTAGAGCCTGACGTCAGGTGAGAGTCAAGGGCGCCGGATCAGCGCTTCCCGCGGACGACCCGGCGCGGAAGCGGCACGGGCGAGAACCGCTGCGCCACCAGGCCGGCGAGCAGCCGCGGGTCGGCCTTGACGATCAGCCGCGCCAGCTCGGCCCGCTCGGCGACCGAGAGCCCGCGCCCCACACCCCACCCGCGGCGGACCAGCGACAGTAGGCGCTGGCGTTCGTGTGGCTCGAGCCGCTGCCAGTGGCTGCGCGCCAGCATCAGCACCTGGGCGGCGGCGAGCAGGCGCGTCAGCGGGACGGCTTTACTCATCTTGCGCATCGTTCCGGCCATCACATTGAGTCTAGGAACGGCGGCCGACTAGGCTCCCGCCCGATGCCCCTCGTCTTCGCCGAACGCCCCGCGCGCACAGAGCCGCACGGACTGCTCGTCCTGCATCACGGGCGCGGCAGTGACGAGCAGGACCTGATCGGGCTCGCCGACGTGCTCGACCCCAACCAGCGCCTGCACGTAGTGGCACCGCGGGCGCCGCTCCAGCTCCAAGGCACGCCGGGCTACCACTGGTACCTCGTGCCGCGCGTCGGCTACCCGGACCCGGATAGCTTCCACGCCGCCTACAGCGAGCTGGCCGCGTTCCACGACGGACTGTGGGAGCAAACCGGGCTCGGCCCCGATCGCACGGTGCTCGGCGGCTTCTCGATGGGGACGGTGATGAGCTACGCGCTCGGGCTCGGCGCCGATCGACCGGCGCCGGCCGGCATCCTCGCCCTCTCGGGATTCATCCCGTCGGTAGAAGGCTGGGAGCCCTCGCTCGCCGACCGCGCGAACACCACGGGCGTCCTGATCGCGCACGGCCGGGGCGACATGGTGATTCCGGTGACGTTCGCCCGGCGCGCTCACGAGCTGCTCGAACAGGCCGGGTTCGCCGTCGACTATCGCGAGTTCGACGGCGCGCACCACGTCGATCCGGCAGACATCGCGCGGGAAGGCGCCTGGCTCGGCGCGACGCTGAACGCGGGCTGAGAAGCCGCGGGCGGCCGGGACATCCGGTCCCAGCCGCCCTTGGCGTCACTTGCTACTTGGCGTACTCCTACCAGCCACCGCCGTAGCCATACCCGCCTCCGAAGGCAGGCTGACCGGTCACCGGGCTGAGGATCAGCCGGTGGGCCTCAGGACGCTGGAAGTCGAACGCACCCGCCAGGTCGAACGGAATGCCTTCCTTGCGATCCGTGCCGGCGAGGACCTGATCAGCCGAGCCGGGAATCGACGGCAGGTTCCAGTTGTACTCGATGAAATTGATGATCGAGGCCTGGTCCGTCAGATCGCTGTCGACATGGTTGACCCGCGCCCACGGCGAGATCACCAGCATCGGGATTCGGGGCCCGAAGCCACAGCGACCCTGCTCACCGGCGAGCGGCGGCTTGGTCTGCGGCTTGGGTCCGCACTGACCCGAGGTGGGCTGGCCCGCACCGATCGCGTTGGTGTTGGTGTTGGTCAGGTTGTCGGCTGGCGACAGCGACGGGTTGGTGACGCCGCTGTAGACATGGTCATACCAACCGTCGGAGTCATCCCAGTTGATGATCACCGCAGTGCTGCCCCAGTCCGGCGTCTGCTCCAGCGCGTCGATCACCTTCGTGACAAACGCCTGCTCGTCGGCCGGATCCGAGTACCCGGGGTGGCCGTCCTCGTAGCCCGGGGCCTTGAGGTAGGTGACCGCCGGCAGCGCCGACGGCGGCAGCTCGCCGTCGCCGGCCGCCGCCACCAGCTGATTGAAGTCGCTGGTGTCGTACTGGTGGTTCGGGGTGTTGAACTGCGGGACCCCGTTCACGTAGGACTGCGTGTCGGTCCCGATCTCCTGCAGGCCGGCCTGCGTATCCTGGCCCGCGCCGTCGACGGGAATCGTCAGATGGTGCGGGTTGGCCGTCGAGGCGTAGAACTGGAACGGCTCGTGGTGTGGGATGTAGTCGTCCTTGTAGCCGTACTGGCCGGTGCCGCCCAGCGCCACGCCGACCGGCGTGACCGAGTCGCACAGGGCCTGGTTGGACGCGTGCGGCGGGACGTTCTTGCCGGTGAAGCTTCCCGAGAACTCATCCGGGATGAACGTCGCCGTCGACTGGCCGCTGTGGCCAGTGGCCGCGGACGCAGTCGCGAATGTCGTGGTCGGCCGGAAGCCGCCCTCGAACCAGCCCCACGAGAGGCCGGCGTCGTTCAGCACATCGCCGATGTTCTCGCCGCCCATGGCGACGGCGTCGCGCGTCGAGCAGTCGTCGTAGTAGGGCTGCGCGTCGCTGGTCAGCGAGTAGCCGCCGGTCCCGTCCGGGGTGATGTCGCCGTCCGGCGAGGTCGAGGTCGAGACCGGCGGGCTGTTCACCATGTGGGTGGTGTCGACGTTGCCGGTATCGCCCGAGGTGACGTTGATTGCGCCCGGCGCTGAAGGCCCGAACGTCGTCCCGAACGAGTTGTCCAGCAGCGAGAAGTGCTGGGCGTAGTTCCACATCGCCGTGGCGGAGTTGCCGTCGTAGTAGTCCATGACCTGGGAGGCCTGGCAGGGGCTGCCACCCGGGCTGGTGCCGCCACCGGTCCCGGTGCTCTGGACGAAGTGGTCCATCTTGCCGTTGTCGAACGCCTGCTGCTCGTCGCTGTAATCGTGGTCCTGATCACAGGTGAGCTGTCCACCCGCGTCGCCGGACAGGCCGGTCGGGCTGGAGTCGAGGCGTTGGGGCAGAGCCTCGTTCGGGTTGCTCGTGAGCAGGTTGTTCGAGTGACGGAGGTTCGGCGGCAGCGAGTAGCTGGTCGCCGGGGTGAGTCCGTCCACCGCGGGCGTGCCCGGAGCGGCGTGGAACGGCTGCCCATCGGTGTTGGCAGCCTTGGGGTAGGTGCCGAAGTAGTGATCGAAGGAGACGTTCTCCTGGAAGATCACGACCACGTGCTTGATCGGTGTGCGGGTTCTGGCGTATGTCGTCGAGATCCACGAGTGTTGGTTTGACCGATGCGGCCGACCGGCGCTCGCCTCTCCGGCGAACCCGACGCTGACCACGGCCACCGCGGACATCGCCGCCAGTGCCCAAACGACGCGCTTTCGCGCCATGAAGGGTCTCCTTTCCGTTGCTTACGACCCCGGCGCCACCCCCGGGTGCGCCGCCGACGCGACTCTTTCGATTCCGCCGGAATCCGGAGTTGTCGAGCTGTAACCCCCTTGTGAATGAGTTGTGACCGCGCCGGGCGCGGCACCGCTGGCGGCCATGAATGGCCCTGAGCTTTATCCTCGCGCCGTGCCGCTCGCCGCTGAGCTCGATCTCCCCAGCTTCGACCACACCGACGCCTCCCTGCGCGGACCGCGCTACCGGCAGGCCATGGGCGAGCTTCGCGGGCACGACGGCTGGCTGGCCGCCAGCCCGTTCGGCTTCATCGTGCTCGACCGAGAGGCGGCCGAGTTCTTCCTGCGCACGAAGGCCGCGATCTTCCCGGGTCTGACCATCGCCGACCTGTTCGGGATCACCGACGGCCCGCTGCGCGAGGAGATCGTCCGCAACATCATCAACGTCAACGGCGACGATCACCGCCGGCTGCGCAACCTGGTCAACCCGGCGCTGTCCCCGCGCGCCGTCGATCGCTACCGGCCGGCGATGCGCGGTTTCCTCGGGCAGCTCCTGGCTTCGATCGCCGAACGAGACGGACGTTGCGAGTTCATCGCCGACTTCGCCAAGCCGTACCCGTCGCTGGTGATCGCCGACGTGATGGGTGCCCCGCTCGAGGACGCCCCGCGCCTTCATCACTGGTCCAACGTGATCCAGCGCCAGTTCGACCCGACCAGCCTGATGGGCGAACGCGAGCAGATCGAGCAGGCGGTGGCCGAGTTCTACGAGTACGAGGATCGTTTCATCGCCGCCCGACGAAGCGATCCCGGCGACGATTTGATCTCCGTGCTGATCAAGGCGGAGGAGGCCGGGGATCGGCTCTCTGACGACGAGCTGCGCAACCTGGTGCTGAACATCCTCGTCGGCGGGGTCGACACGAGCCAGAGCCAGCTCGCCCACGCGGTCCGGCTGCTCGCCGAGCATCCTTCTCAATGGGAGGTTCTGCGCAGCAATCCTCGTGGCCTGGCCTCGGTGGCGGTCGAGGAAGCGCTCCGCTTCGAGCCGATCACGCCGTTCACCGCCCGCATCATGGTCGACGAGGTGGAGTACCGCGGCGTGAGCTTCCCGGCCGGATCGATCGTCCTCGTCTCGGCCTGGCACGGCCATCGCGAGGGAGAGCGCTCCGATGATTTCGACATCACCGTCTCGCGCGGACGCGACCGCCTGCTCACCTTCGGCGCGGGCATCCACTACTGCGTGGGCGCCAACCTGGCCCGGGCCGAGATGCAGGAGGGATTGGCCTTCCTGGCCGAGCGGGTGAGCTCGCTCGCGCTCGACGGCGAGCCCGAGTTCGGGACGCCGTCCGGGATCTATGGCCTCGAACGACTGCCGCTGCAGCTGGAGCCCGCCTAAGAGTTTGGACCCCCTGAAAGATGTCATGAGCAGTCCGTCTGACCGAGAACGTGCAGGCCTCCCCAGCTCAAGCGCGGACTATGACCGCGCAGGTCGTGTGACCGTGGAGCCTGAGGAGGCCTGGAGTGAGCATCGTAATGGGACTTGATCAGCATCGAGGACAGATCACCGGTGAGTGGATCGACACCGCGACCGGCGAGCTTCAGCGCACGCGCGTGGCGCCGGCGGACCGCGCGCACGTGCGCGGGTGGCTTGAGCGTTTCCGCGGCCGGGATTTGGAGGTGGCGTTGGAGGCGACGACGGGGTGGCGGTTCGTGGTCGAGGAGCTGCGGCGGGTCGGCGGGGTCGTGCATCTCGCTGAGCCGGCGGAGACGGCGGGGCTGCGGGGGCCGAAGAAGCGGGCGAAGGGTGATCGTGCGGACGCGCGGCATCTGCGGGAGCTGCTGATGGTCGGGCGGCTGCCGGAGTCGTGGATCCCGCCCGATCACATCCTCGATTTGCGCGCGCGGGTGCGGCTGCGGCACACGCTCTCAGAGCAGCGCTCGGAGTGGCAGCAGCGGATCCAGGCGACGCTGTATCACCACGGCTGCCCGCAACGGCGGCGGCTGATGACCGGCGACGGGCGCGAGTGGCTGGCCGCCCAGCCGCTGCCGGAGACCGCGCGCGAGCAGGTCACGGTCGCGCTGGCGATGATCGACGCGCTCGAGGTGCAGATCGCGCCGATCGACAAACAGCTGCGCGCCTATGCGCGTCGGCAGGCCGGCTGTAAGGCGCTGATGGCCCACTACGGGATCGGGCCGCTGGTCGCGGTAACGATCCTCGCCGAGCTCGGCGACTGCACCCGGTTCTCCTCATCGCGGCTGGCGGTCCGCTACGCGGGCATGGACATCACCGTGTACCAGTCCGATCAGCGCCGCGCACCCGGCCATCTCAGCCGTCAGGGGCCGCCGGCGTTGCGTTGGGCGCTGTTCGAGGCCGCCCAGTCAGCATGCCGTCAGGGCAGCCCCGACCGCGACTACTACCGCGAGACGGCCGAGCGGCTCGGGCACAACCGCGCCTGCCTATCCGTCGCGCGCAAGCTCCTGAAACGCAGCTACCACACGCTGCGCGAGCTCGGCGAGGAGGCACTCCAGCCCGCATGACCTTCCCCGTGCGCGCCAAGCCCCTCGTCACACAGATCACCGCGGCCGGCTCCCGGCATGCTCCTGCCCGCCACGCTCACGTGGACGGCCCTGAAAGACCGAGCGGCCGCAACGCTTCCCCCAGCGGGATCACCCCATCACACATCACGTCGCCGGCCCCGGAGCCAACCCGAGGGTCGCGGACCAAAGTAAGGCTGGGCGCCCGCGCGCACAAAACCCACACCATCGACCGCGCCCGCGCATCCCCAGCCTGCAGCAGTTCTATCCCGACAACCCCGGACCCCGCGCTTGACGTGCGGTCCCTGCACAAGTAAGGAGCAATCGAGTTGCCTTATGAGACCGTCATCTGGGAGCAGTCCGGCGGTGTCGCCCGTCTGACCCTCAACCGCCCCGAGACGCTGAACGCCTGGACCCCCCAGTTCGGCCTCGAGCTGCGCACGCTGATCGAGCGCGACGCGGCCGACCCATCGGTGCGCGCAGTGCTGATCACCGGCGCCGGGCGCGGGTTCTCGTCGGGAGCGGACCTCAAGGCCGGATTCGAGCCCGCCGACGACGGCAGACCCAACCTCCTTCATGAGCTGAAGGACGTCTATCACCCGATCATCGCCGGGATCCGCCGGCTCGAGAAGCCCGTGGTGGCCGCGGTTAACGGCCCGGCGGCCGGGATCGGCTGCTCGCTGGCGCTCGCCTGCGATCTGATCATGGCGGCCGAGTCGGCGTTTTTCGGACTGGCCTTCGTCAACGTCGGGCTGATGCCCGACGGTGGCTCGACCGCGCTGGTGCCGCCGTCGGTAGGGCGAGCGCGCGCGTTCCAGATGGCCTTCCTCGGCGAGCGCGTCCCCGCCCCGCAGGCGCTCGAGTGGGGCCTGGTCAACTGGGTGTACCCCGACGATCGCCTGATGGACGAGGCCAACGCATTGGTCCAGCGGCTCGCGGCCGGGCCCACCCGTTCCTACGCGAGCTCCAAGCGCGCGCTCAACCAGTTCATCTACGGGGATCTCGACGCACAGCTCGACCTCGAGGCCGAGTTGCAGCACGCGCTCGGGCGCACGCACGACTTCATCGAGGGCGCGGGCGCGTTCGTCGAGAAGCGCGCGCCGGCGTTCACCGGGGCCTGATGACCGACTGGGCGACGATCTCGTCGCTCGCCACCGCCGGGGGCACGCTCGTGCTGGCGGTGGCGACGTTCGCCGCGGTCCGTTCGTCAAACCATTCGGCCCGAATCGCCGAGCAAGCACTCAGGGAGCAGCGTCGGCCGCTGTTCGCTCAGTCGCGGAACGACGACGTCACGCAGAACATCATGTTCGGCGATCAGCACTGGGTGACGGTCGACGGCAGCGGCGGCGCCGCCGAATACCTGGACGGAATCGTCTACCTGGTGATGAGCCTGCGCAACATCGGCGCTGGCATCGGCGTCTGCCAAGCCTGGCACGTTCGGCCCGGACTGCAACGGGGGATCAACGAGCATGCCCCCGAAGACCAGTTCCGCCTCCAGGGACGCGACCTCTACATCCCTGCCGGCGACGTCGGTCTGTGGCAGGGGGCGATCCGCGAGACCGACGATCCCCACCAGGCCGGGATCGCCGACGCGATCGCCCATAACGAGCCCGTGTCGATCGAGCTCCTCTACTCAGACCAGGTTGGGGAACAGCGCACGATCAGCCGCTACAGCCTGATCCCGTTCGTGAGCGAGGATGGGGACCCTGTCACTTGGGCGGTGAACGGTAACCGGCACTGGTATCTGGATCGCGCAGGGCCGCGCTGACCCGATCGAGCACCGCGCCCGCCTCGGCCGCCATGCTTTGCACGATCTCGCCGGCGGGACGCGCTTGTGCCAGCTCGTGGGCCTGGCCCGCCCACAGGTTGAACGCATCCGCATCGCCGCGCTTGCGCGCCACCGCGCGCAGCGGGCTGGTCACGTGATGGATCTCAGGGTACGCGAGTGGAGCGGCGTCGTCGTGCTCGACCATGAACCGGTTGACGATCCCGCGCGCGGGGCGCCCGGTGAACGCCCGGGTCACGCGCGTTGGGCCCGGCTCGGCCACCCGCGCGCGCTGGGCGTCCGATGTGCCGGCCTCGGGGGCGAGCATCAGCGCGGTGCCGATCTGGCCCGCGCTCGCGCCGGCGCACAGCGCCGCGGCCAGCGCCGCGCCGTCGGCGATCGCCCCGGTGGCGACCAGCGGCAGCTCGGCGTTTCGCGCGAGAACGCGCAGCAACGCCAGCAACCCGATGCCGGCCTCGCCGGAGCCGTCGTCTTTGAAGCCGCCGCGATGGCCGCCCGCCTCGGTCCCCTGCACGATCAGACCGTCTGCCCCCGCCACTTGGGCGGCCAGTGCCTCTGTGGGGTTGGTGACCGTTACCCATACGGCGACATCGGCGCCGTGCAGGCGATCGACCACGGACGCGTCCGGGCAGCCGAACGTGAACGACGCCACCGCCGGGCGCTCGGCGGACAGGAGGTCGAGCTTGGCCGCCCAGTCGTCGTCCTCGAACCGGGGCTCGCCCAGCTCCACACCCTGGCGGGCGGCCTCGGGTGCCAGCCGGTTCCGGTAGTCGCTCAGCGCGTCGGGCTGCGCCGGCTCGGTGCCCGGGACGAACACGTTGACCCCAAACGGCTCGTCGGTCGCCGCGCGCACGGCCCGAATCTCCTCGGCGACCGCGTCGGCGCGCTTGTACCCGGCGGCCAGGAAGCCCAGGCCGCCGGCCTCGCACACCGCAATCGCCAGCGCGGGCGTCGACGGGCCGCCGGCCATCGGGGCCTGGACGATCGGGACTCGAAGCTGGCTCAGGCTAAACGTCGCCCGAGTCTAATCTCGACGCCTCCTCCTGAGAAAACCGGGAACTAGAGGCTGGGGCACAAACCCCGGCGCGCGTCGATTTGTTGTGGCCAACTCACAGGGGGTGGACCAGCGCGGTAGAGCCTGGTCGAGAAACGTCCCCACACACAGGGCACGTTTCTCGACCAGCCTTCCGCGAATCGTGCCCACTGTCGCCATCCCGCGGCGGGTGGTTGTGTGCACCTCACAACCACCCAGCTTTATGCAACACCTTCTTATTCCCGGAAACCTCAGGCGCACCAAGTACCGCCCCAGGCGGACGCGCTTAGCCGACGGAGACGGCGACCGCGGCGCCCGGGACCATCGCTGGGCGATCCGCGTACACCGCCGAGCGCCACAGCGCGTCGTCACCGAGCGGGTCGCGTACGGCCGCGCCGGCCCCGAGCAGCTCGAGCAGCGCCACCTCCGCCGCGGCGCGGTCGGGCTTGTCGTTGCCCTGGGCGAGCAGCGCCGCGACCTCCTGCGTGGTCAGGCCGTCCGGGAAGCGCTCGAGCAACGGCGCCGGCTCCTCGGGCGCCGGCTCGCGGTGAAGCTTCGGGTCGATATTGGCGACCAGGACGTCGTAGGCCTCGACCGGCTGAAACCCACCGGCCACGAGCCGCGTCCCGTTGCTCTCGAAGACGACCGAGGGAGCGGTGAACCGGACCGGACCATCGCTGGTGGCCGTCTTGCCCTGGAGCTCCGCGGCCGACCCTTCGGCCGTGCGCGTCTCCTCACGGTCGGCCCGGTAGGCCTCGACCACATCCGGAGCATCGATCCGGGCGACGACCTGCTCGGCGTCGATACCGGGCACGTTGCGCAGCGCGGTCAGCAGGTCCTGGTCGTCGTCGAGCAGCATCGGCGAGTTGAAGTTGTGGAGCTGGATCGCCCGGAACACGCTCCACTCGGTGCCGGGGTCACTCATTCGCGCGGCCACCACCGCCCGGCACGCGCGCGAGGTCGCGCTCAGGCGCGACTTCGGCGCCGGCGCGAACGGCATCCCGTACCGGCGCCGGAACAGCGCCTGGCCGAGCGCGCCGCGGATCGGCGTGTACCCGCGCCGCTCGTACTGTGATGCGTCCTCGGTGAGCCCGACGAGCACGAGGCGCCAGTCGAGCTGATCGCCGTAGCGCCATTCGATCACGCGGAGCGCCGGGCTCTCGGAATAGGCCCAGGGGCAGGCCGGATCGCTGTACAGGGTGGCCGAAATCATGTCGTGGACGCCTCCGAAGGTAAGGTGGTTGACGCCTCAAGGATGTTAGCTAACCGGCTTCCTCGGCCGTCGCGGCGACCGATCACGTCGACGGCGGGCCGGACCTGCGCGTCGGCGAACCCGGCGGTCAGGAGCGCCCGTTCTGCCTCCGGCGCGTTGGAGAAGTGCAGGTACACGCGACCGCGCACGAACGCCGACAGTGCCACTCGGAAGACTCGGACCTGAGGGCTGATCACGCCGCCGAGGTGCAGGTCGGAGATGTAGCGGCCTGCGGCGAACTCGCCCAGCGTTGTCGCGAACCGCCGCCAGATCGCGGCCACCGCGTCGCTGGGGAGGTATCCGAGCAGGCCCTCGGTGACGATCGCGAGGCCCTGGCCTCGGTCGAGCTCGCCCGCCACCGCGGCCAGACTGCCCGGACCGTCGTCGTCTCTGAGCACGTCGACCTCGCTCACTCGGTGGCGCTCGCCGAGCGACCCGATTCGCTCCAGGGCGGCGCGCTTGCGCTCGGCCATGCCCGGCAGGTCGGCCTCGACGTACACGAGCCGCTTGCCGTAGCGCCGGGTGAACCGCCAGCCTCGCGGCGAGAGACCGGCCGCCACCTCGATCACCTGGCTGACCTCGCCCGACTCGATCGCCCTCTCAAGCAGCGCGTCGATCGCCCGATGGCGCGCGAGCAGGTAGGACTCGAGCGTCGCGCCGCCGATCGCCTGGCTGCCCAGCATGACCGGCTGCAACGACTCGAACAGGACCCGGCCCTCGCGGGTCGCGAGCTCCGGGTGCGAGAGCCCGTTGCGCGCCCAGACGTAGCCGGTGTAATGCGCGGTCGGACCGATGCGGTCGCTGGCGAAGCTCACTCCGAAGCGTGTTACCCGGCCAGGAGCTCGGCGAGCCGATCCAGCAGTGCGACCTGGGCGCCATTGATCTTCTCGCGGGCGGCGTCGAGGCCGAACCACTCGGCCCGGTCGACCTCGGGGACCTCGATCTGCCTGCCCGACCGGGGCGGCCACTCGAGCTCGAACGTGTTGCTGACCGCCGTGGCCGGGTCGAGGTCACCGGCGATCGCCCACGCGCGCACGAACTTTCCGCTCTTTTGGCGCACCTCCCCCAGGTCGGCCGCGTCACCGTCCGGGGGAGCGGTCCCCAGCTCCTCCTCGAACTCGCGGCGCGCCGCCGTGAGCGGCTCCTCCCCCTCGTCGTACTCGCCCTTCGGGATCGACCACGCGCCCTCGTCACGGCGCGCCCAGAGCGGGCCGCCGGGATGGACGAGCAACACCTCGAGCCGATCGCCGCGCAGGCGGTGCAGGAGGATGCCGGCGCTCCGGCGCGAGCCTCGCGGGCTCACCTAGCCCGTCAGCCCCTGCGAGAGGTGACGGCCAGGCCGAACCCGAGGGCGATCAGCATCGCGCCGCCGGCGGCGGTCATCCGCTCCAGGCGACGCGGCGAGCGTCCGAACCACTGGCGCGCCGAGCCGGCCGCGAGCGCCCACGCGCCGTCGGACAGGAACCCGATCACCACACAGATCGCCCCGAGGAATGCGAGCTGGAGGCTGACATGGCCCTGTGAGCGGTCGATGAACTGGGGCAGGATGGCCGTGAATATGAGGACGCCCTTGGGGTTGGTCGCTCCGACCAAGAAGCCCTCCCGCACGGTCCGGCGCAACGGCTTGGCCTCACCCACACCCGACTGCGTGAACGCCGACGAGAGCGACTTGCGCTGGCGGATGTTGCGCGCGCCCAGGTACACCAGGTAGGCCGCGCCGAGGAGTTTCACCGCGGTAAACACAGCGTCCGAGCTGGCCACGATCGCGCCAATTCCGATCACCACCAGTACCAGCTGGAGGACCAGGCCGCCGGCGTTGCCGAGGACCGAGATCAGTGCCGCCCGGCGCCCGAGCGCGACGCCGCGACTTATCGCGAACATCACGCTCGGGCCCGGGATCAGGATCAGGACATAGATCGTGAGAAGGAACTCGAGGAGATGACGCGTCGGGAGCATGGCGACTGGGACTGACGCATCATCGCACTACGGCTCCGACCCCGGGGACGGCGGTCGAGCGCCCGGACCTGGGTCGGCTCGAGCGCGGCCACCGGTTGCGCTGCCGGCTCGAGCACCTCGCGGATCACTACCGGACGGGAAGTAACGTCAAGCAGCCAGCGCCTCATGCTCACCCTCCTGGGTCGTGGGAAATCGGACTGCCTCTTGCGCCGCCGGCTCGCGGAGCGAGAACCCTGCGATCCCCGCGCCGACCAGCGCGATGGCGGCGGCGACGTGGAAGGCGAGCGCAAATCCATTGGTCACGTCCACCGCGGTCCCGCCCGTCTGTCCGGCGGCGATCGTGCTCAGCACTGCGAGCCCGAGCGCGCCGCCGACCAGCCGCGACGTGTTGAGCAGACCCGACGCCACGCCGCTCTCACGGCCCTTCACGCCCTGCATGGCGACGATCGTCGACGGGACGAGTGTGAACCCCATCCCGAGCGCCGACAGAAACGCCCCAAGCAGGACGTCGCTCACGTACGTGCCCCCCGGCGCCACGTCGCTCAGCAGCATCAGGCCCGCGGCCGCGGTCAGCATGCCTGCGGTGATCACTCGCCGCGAACCGAAGCGGGCAACGACGCGTGGCGCCAGCGTGGAGGCGGCGAAGATCGAGAGGGTCATCGGCAGGAACCCGAGCCCGGCCTCGATCGCGCTGTAGTGCAGGACCTGCTGGAGGTAGAGGGTCAGGAAGAACCAGCTGGGGAACTGGGAGGCGTACAGGAGCACCACCACGAGGTTGGCCGCGCGCAGGTGCCCGATCCGGAAGATCGACAGCGGGACCAGCGGCTGCTCGGCGAACCGCGCCTCGACGAGCAGGAACGCGGCCAGCATGACCAACCCACCGATCAGCGGCACCAGCACGCCGACGCTGCCCCACCCGAGGGTGTCGGTGCGGACGATTCCGAAGGTCACGCTGACGAGCGCCGCGGTGACGAGCACCGCTCCGGTGACGTCGAAATGGCGCCGTCCCTCGGCGGGCAGGTGAACTGGGATCACCCGGAGGCCGAGCACCACCACAAGCACGCCGAGTGGCACGTTGACCGCGAAGATCGCCGGCCAGCCAAAGGCCTGCGTGAGCACGCCGCCGAGCAGCGCGCCCGACGACGCGCCGAGGCCGCCAACGGCGCCCCACGCGGCCAGACCGCGGTTGCGCTCGCGGCCTTCAGGCAGCGATGAGGTGATGATCGACAGGGTGGCCGGCGACAGCACGGCGCCGGCGAATCCCTGCAATCCGCGCGCGCCGATGAGCAGGCCGCGCGAGTCGGCCAGCGCGCACACCAGAGAGGACAGGGAGAAGAGAGCGACGCCGGCGAGGAAGACCCGGCGGCGGCCGAGGAGGTCGGCCGAGCGTCCACCCAGCATCAAGAAGCCCGCGAAGGTCAGCGTGTAGGCGTTGACGACCCACTGCAGGCCGGTGGTCGAAAAGTGGAGCCCGGCGCGCATCGAGGGCAGTGCTACGTTGACGATTGCGACGTCCAGAATGACCATGAACTGGGCTAGGCAGACGACGATGAGGAGCGCGGTCGTCGCGCGGTCGGGCTTGGAGCTAGTGGCGTTAGTTGAGTTCACGAGGGATACTGTGCAACAATCCCTATCCAGGTACAAGAGAGGGGTTTATCCTGGTAGTAGATCTCACACCCAGTTCTAAGAACGGCAACGGAACCCAAGCTGTGAGGTCGTCGAACGGCGATCTCCGGCGCGCTAGCAACGGCGACCGCCGGCGCGCCGAACTGGCCGACTTCCTGCGCATGAAGCGCGCCAGCCTTCAGCCCGAGCAGGTCGGCCTGCCCGACGGTGGCCGCCGGCGCACCCCCGGTCTGCGCCGCGAGGAAGTCTCTCTACTCGCCGGGGTCGGCACCACCTGGTACACGTGGCTCGAGCAGGGGCGCGACGTCCGCGCCTCGCTGGAGGTGCTCGAGGCGGTCTCGCGGGCCCTCCAGCTGACGCCGGCCGAGCGCGCGCACGTGATCCTGCTCGGTCGCGGCGAGGAGGCCCCGCCGTGCAAGGCGCCGGTCGAGGAGGTCTCCTCCACGCTGCGCCAGCTCGTCGAGAACACGGGCCCCGGTCCGGTGTACCTGCTCGGCCGGCGCTGGGACTACCTGGCCTGGAATAAATCGTTCGAGCGTGTGTTCGGCTGGGAGCCTGGTGACGAGCCGCTCTCGCGCAACCACGTCTGGCTGTGGTTCATGGACCCGTCGCGCCGCCAGCTGTGCTCGAGTGACTGGGCGTCCAGCGCCCGACTGCTCGTGGCCAAGTTCCGCGCCGACAGCGCGAGGCACATCGGCGCGCCCGCGTTCGAGGAGTTGATCTCCGCGCTCCAATCCTCCAGCCCCGAGTTCCGCAAGCTGTGGAAGCGCCATGAGGTCGCGGGCAGCGGCGTCGGCCGCAAGGATCTGACTCATCCGCTGGTCGGTCGACTGTCGTTCGCCCACGCCGTCTTTCACCACGGCGAACAGACCGAGCAGCGCCTGGTCGTGTACTCGCCGCTGTGCGAGCACGACACGAAGGCCAAGATCGCCCAGCTGCTCGAGGAAGACGAGTCGGCGCTCGCGCCGGCGCTCGCCTGACCGGAGCGTCGGCTCGCCCGAACGGTCCGAAGCCAGCCCGACCGGCCCCGCGCCTAGGGCCTGACCGGCCGCGTAGTTACCAACGTAACGGCCGCGTAACGGCTGTCTTCAAGACCTCTTATGAGAGGTTGACGTTGCTCTGCCGGACGACTGGTGTGATTCACCCCATGACGACCCAAGCGCCCCCCGAGATCCAAGAGCCCCTAGTCGCGACGACCCCCGACCAGGAGACCGCTCCGCTCCAAGCGCCAGACACCGAGCCGGTCCTGGATTCGTTCCCGCTGCTGGACCATCGCACCCGCAGCCGGGCGATCAGCCGGCGGCTGGCCCCCTTCGGCCACTACCTGGCGTTCGCTGACAATGGCACCGAGTGGCTGGTGCCGCTGGCCTCGAAGGTAATGCACATCGGTCGCGGTCTCACCTCCGACGTGCGCATCGAGGAGCAGCGTGTCTCTCGCAGCCACGCGATCCTCGTCCGGCACGGCCACGGCACGCGCTTGCTCGACAACCGCAGCGCGAACGGCACGTTCGTGAACGGCCGTCCGATCATTGCCACCAACATCGCGGATGGCGACGTCATCCGCATCGGGCCGGTGGTGATGACCTACCTGCAGGTCTCCTAGAGCCCGCACCGCGCGTCGCCGCCCGTTGGCGGCGACGCGGTGCGAGGCGGGGACGCGCCTCGCGGTGCGAGGCGAAGATCCGCCTGATTACGGAGTGCCGGGCGACGCGGAGTGGCGCCGGGGACGGGCACCCGCCGCCGCGGAGCCGGCTCTCCGGGCGCCGGTCCGCACCGCACCACCGACCGCGGTAAGCGGCTTGGCGATCCCCTCGAGGCGCATGCCCTCGGCCTTGACGCCGAACATGATCTCGATCACGCCGCCGGCGATCATCAGCACCGCGCCGATGGCGAGAGCGAAGAACACGTCCGACGTATTGCCCGTGGGCACCAGACGTCCGAAGAGCTGCGGCCCGATGATCCCGCCGAGCCCGGTGCCGATCGCGTAAAACACGGCGATCGCCAGCGCCCGGGTCTCCATCGGGAAGATCTCTGAGACCGTGAGGTACGCGGCGCTGACGCCGGCCGAAGCGAAGAAGAAGACGACCGACCACGAGATCGTCAGGGTCGTCGCGTTCAGCTGGTGCTGGTCGAACAGGTAGCCGGTGATCAGCAGGAGCACGCCCGACAGGATGTACGTGCCCGAGATCATCGGTTTGCGCCCGATGGTGTCGAACAGCGGCGCGAGCAGGATCGGCCCCAGCAGGTTTCCGGCGGCGAACGCGACCAGGTAGTACGGGGCGTCGGCCGTGGCCACGTGGAAGAACGTGCTCAGCAGGGTCGCGTAGCCGAACAGGATCGAGTTGTAGAGAAACGCCTGCCCGATGAACAGGCCCAGGCCGAGCACGAACCGCTTGGGGTAGTTGCGGACGATCGCGCTCGTGATCTCCCACAGGCCGATCGAGGAGCGCTGCCTCACAGTGATCGGATCCTCGTCCGGCTCAGGCAGCTCGGCACCGGTCGAGTCCATCACCTGGCGCTCGATGTCACGCGTGACCTCCTCGGCCTCGTCCTCGTGGCCGTGGATGAACAGCCAGCGCGGACTCTCCGGGACGTGCCGGCGGACGATCAGGATGGCCGTGCCGAGAACGAAGCCGAGCCCGAAGCACACGCGCCAGCTGAGGAGCGGCGAAAAGATGTGCAGCGCGGCGACCGATAGCAACGCGCCCGCGGCCGCACCGGCCCAGTAGGTGCCGTTGATGACCACGTCGATCCGACCCCGGTGCTTGGCCGGGATCAGCTCGTCGATGGCCGAGTTGATCGCGCTGTACTCGCCGCCGATGCCCATCCCGGTCACGAACCGGCATGCGAAGAAGAACAGCGGCGTCCACGCGAACGCGGTGGCCACCGTCGCCGCCAGATACACGCCGAGCGTGATCATGAACAGCCTCTTGCGGCCGAAGACGTCCGTCAGGCGGCCAAACAGCAGCGCACCGACGCACGCGCCGGCGACGTACATCGACGCCGCCCATCCAGCGACTTCGGCCGAGGAGATATTTATCCCGCTGCCCTTGGCCGAGATCGCGCCGGCGATTGAGCCGACGATCGTGACCTCGAGGCCGTCGAGGACCCACACCGTCCCCAGGCCAACCAGGATCCGCCAGTGCCAGCGCGACCACGGGAGCCGGTCGAGCCGGGCCGGGATGTTCGTCTCGATGGTGCCGAGCTGCTTCTCGGCGGTTGCTGAAACTGTGGCCATTTGCAGGACCTCCTTGCGGGCCGTTCCTCTGCACCACAGGTACTACCCGCTCGGTGAGCGGGTATGCCGCAAAATCGACAGCCCGATGACGAACCCTGTGAGGCCCGCAACCAGCGCGATCGCCTTCGCCGGCGGCACCATCGACCGCGCAGAGGAGCTGCGCGCCAACGACGAGGCCGAACGCCTGCGCCGGCTCGACACCTCACGCGCGGTGCTCGTCGGTCCCGGCCAGGACGTCGCGGTCGGCGCCGATCAAGCCCTGTTGCGGGTGCCGCTCGGCGAGCTGCCGGCCGATGCGGCAGTCACCTTCCTAGGGCTCGAGACCTCGGGCGCTGCCGCGTTCGCGTACGACGCGGCCGGCGACGGCTCGGGCCCCGCCGGCGAATGGCAGCTCGTCGGACTCCGGTCCCTGGCCGCCGAGCTCGACCCCGCCGAGGGCGCGCTCGCCGCCTACGCCGTCGCCATGGTGGGCTGGCATCGCGTCAGCCGCTTCTGCGGGCGCTCGGGTGACGCCACGGTGGTCGAGGCGGCCGGCCATCGCCGGCGCTGCCCCGAGTGCGGACTGGTCGTGTTCCCCCGGACCGATCCGGCGATCACGATGCTCGTCACCGCCGGCGAGCGCTGCCTGCTCAGCCGGCGCCACGGAGCGCCCGAGCACCGCTGGTCGGCTCTGGCCGGATTCGTCGAGCCGGGCGAGACGCTCGAGGAGGCGGTGGTGCGGGAGGCGCACGAGGAGACCGGTGTGGACGTTGTCGCCGTGGAGTACGTCGCCGCCCAGCCCTGGCCCTTCCCGGCCGCGCTGATGATCGGCTTCTGGGCGTTCGTCGACCCCGACCGCGCCGGGGTGCCCGAGCCCCAACCCGACGAGTTGGTCGACGCGCGGTGGTGGGAGCGCGGCGAGCTGCGCGCCGCTCTGGCGGAGGAGGGGATCGCGATCCCGCCGGCCGGCACGATCGGCAACTACCTGATCACCACCTGGCTAGCTGGGGGCTAGCCCCGGGGGCGGCTCCGGAACAGCAAGGAGCCTGAGGAAACCGGAAATAATGGGGACGTTTCTCGACCAGGCTCTACCGCGCTGGTCCACCCCCTGTGAGCTGGCCACAACAAATCGACGCGCGCCGGGTTCGTGCACCAGCCTCTAATTCCCGGAAACCTCAGGCGCTCGGTCTTGCTACTGCTCGTATAACGAGCGCACGACGCGACGGTGCTCGCGCATCGTCTCCATCCCGTCGGCGCCCGGCTGACGCCCGAAGCCGCAATACATGGCCACCCCGAAGTCGCTCAGGTATCGGGATGCGGTGGCGTGCCGGCGCCGCAAACCCGCCACACCGTCGATCGGCTGGACGATCCCGAGGAACACGCGGGTCTCCACTGCAAGCTCGAGGTCGACCAGCGGCCGGAAGAAGCTCCGATCCTCGCTGCGCAGGTAGCGCGGACCGGCCATGTGCACCCAGTCGACCTGGCGGCCCGAGTTGGCGACGGCGTAGTTCGCCATCCGGACCACCAGCCCCATGTCGCGGGCCTCGTACATCGGCCACTCGGGGAAGGTGCCGTAGCAGAAGTGGTACCCGACCATGACCTCTTCGGGGATCTGCGGGGTGAGCCGTGACACCGGGCCGGCGAAGCGCTCCCACGCGCCTTCCGCGGTCCAGGCGAGCACACCCTCGATGTCCTGCGTCTCGTAGGCCATGTCCCACTGGATCGCGAGCTGCGCCGGCGGAATCTCGGACGTCAGCCGCACGAGCTCGCGCCCGACGAGCTCCTCGTAGGCCCGCTCGGCGACCGGGTAGTCGGTGGCGAAATCCGCCTTGAAGCCGTTCAAAGCGCTCGACGGGAACGGCAGCCCGACCTGAAAGCGAAGACCAGATGGGATCACGCCGTCGGACCGCAGCTCCCGGAACACTTCATAGGAGGAGATCGCGTCGTCGATCCGCGGCCAGGTGTCCCAGTGCAGCTCACCGGCGCCGGCGCGGATCTTGAACACCGGCGTCTCGTACGCGTGGCGCGGGATCCCGGTTGGGGACTCGGTCTCCTCCACCACCTCGACGCCGGGATTGGGTCGCAACAGCTGCTCCCGCTCGTAGCCGACCCAGGCGCGGCGCGGGCCGGTCTCGCCGTCGGGCAGCGCGAACACCATGTCGCCGAACAACTCGGCGCCGGCGCAGAGTGCCTGCTCGGTGGAGTCAGCGGGCAGGCTCCCGACCAGCAACAGCTCGCTGGCGGCCCGCCCGCTCAAGACGCTTTGCTCAAGACGCCTCGCCGAGCACTTCGTCGCTGCCGGCCATTCGGCCGATCCCGGACACCTCATCGGTCACGTCGCGCGCCACCAGCGCGGCGTAGGCGCCGCCGCGCTCCATGAGCTCCTCGTGCGTACCGCGCTCGATGATCCGGCCCTGATCGAGCACGACGATCTGGTCGGCGTCGCGCACGGTCGAGAGGCGGTGGGCGATGGTGAGCGTGGTCCGCCCCTGGGCCAGGCGCTCGAGTTCGGCCTGCACGGCGGCCTCGGTCTGCGTGTCCAGCGAGCTCGTGGCCTCATCTAGCACCAGCACCGGCGGGTTGCGCAGAACCGTCCGCGCGATCGCCATCCGTTGCTTCTCCCCGCCCGAGAAGCGGTAGCCGCGCTCGCCGACGATCGTGTCGTAGCCATCGGGCAGCGAGGCGATCAGGTCATGGATCCGCGCCGTGCGAGCCGCGTCCTCGACCTCCTCGTCGGTGGCGTCAGGACGGGCGAAGCGGAGGTTCTCGCGCACGCTGGCGTGGAACAGGTAGGTCTCCTGGGAGACCACGCCGACCGTTGCCGCGAGCGACTCGAGCGATGCGTCGCGCACGTCGACCCCGTCGATCGTGACCCGCCCTCGCTGTGGTTCATACAGACGCGCCACCAGGTAGCCGAGCGTCGTCTTGCCGGCGCCGGTCTCGCCCACCACGGCAGTACGGGTCCCGGCTGGGATGTCCAGGTCGATGTCCCGGAGCGTCCATGGCGAATCCGCCGGGGCGGATTCCCTGGCGAGTTCGGCTGGCGCCGGGGAATCGGCTGGCGCCGATTCCCTGGCGAGTTCGGCTGGCGCCGGGGAATCGGCTGGCGCCGATTCCCTGGCGAGTTCGGCTGACGCCGAACTCGGGTCTGTCGCGCGCTCGGCGCCGTAGCGGAAGGAGACGTCCTCGAACCGGACCTCGCCGAGCAGCTCATCGGGCCGGAGCGCCACCGGGTGCTCGGCCTCGACGATGTCGACGGGCAGGTCGAGGTACTCGAAGATTCGATCGAACAGGGCCAGCGAGCTCTGCATGTCCGCCTGGACACCGAGCAGCGACTGGATCGGGAAGAGCAGCCGGGTCTGCAGGGTCGTGAAGGCGACGACGGTCCCGATCGAGATCGAGTTCCCGACGAAGCTCTGGCCGGCGAGCCAGTAGATGAGCGCCGGCTGGACGGCAAACGTGAACTGGATCGTGGCCATCATCCAGCGGCCTGCCATCCGGGAGCGGACCTCCAGGTCGGCGATGTCCTTGGACTCTCCGGTGAAGCGGCCGGCGAGATCCGCGCCCCGGCCCATCGTCTTGCCGAGCATGATCCCCGAGACCGAGAGCGACTCAGCGACCAGTGCCGACATGTTGGCCAGCTGGCGCTGCTGCTCAGTGGTGATCCGGCGGCGGATCTGGCCCACCCGCCGGGTCATCCACACCGACGGCGGCACGAACACCAGCGAGATGATCGCCAGCCGCCAGTCGAGCAGGCACATGGCGATCAGTGAGGCGATCACCGTGGTCGCGTTCTGCGCGATCGTCGTCGCGGTCGTGGTGACGACGCTGTCCAGACCACCGATGTCGTTGCCGATGCGCGACTGCACCTCCCCGGTGCGGGTCCGGGTGAAGAACGCCAGCGACATCTTCTGCAGGTGCTGGTAGACGGAGGCGCGCAGGTCGTGCATCACCCGCTGGCCGACGACGTTCGACATGTAGGTCTGCCACACGCTCGTCGCGTTGGTGAAGATCGAGATCGCGATCATCGCCAGCACGGTCGTGGTCAGCACCGTCTCGTCGTGTTGGAGGATCCCGACGTCCAGCGCCCTCCTGAGCAGGAACGGCTGAAGGATCGCGATGCCGGACGAGACGATGATCAGCGCGAGCACGGCCGCGAGGCGGAGGCGGTACGGCTTGAACAGGGCCACGATCCGGCGGGTGTCGCGCTCCCGGGTCGGGTCCATCAGCGGCGGCGGCTTCTTGTCTGGCCCACCGCCCCGGCGCAGCGAGCGCATGGCCCCGGAGCCGCCGGCGCCCATCGATGCTGCGAATCCGTGATTTCCCGAACTCATCCTGCACCCATGATGACACCCGTGTCACGTTTCGCCGGGGAACGAAATATCGCCGCGCTACCCTCAATGGCGTGCACGGCGACGTCGACATTGCGAGCATAGGAGCCCTCGTCGCCGATCCCGGCCGGGCTCGCATCCTGCTCGCGCTCGGCGACGGCCGCGCACTGCCGGCGAGCGTGCTGGCCGACGAGGCGGGCGTGGCCGCGTCGACCGCCTCGGCCCACCTGGCCAGGCTGGCCAAGGGCGGGATGCTCCGAGCCGAGCGCCACGGCCGCCACCGCTACTACCGGCTGGCCGGTCCCGAGGTGGGCGAGCTGATCGAAGCGCTGGCGCGGATCTCTCCCCCGGCGGCGGTCCGCTCGCTCAAGCAGGGCAGCAAGGCGCACACCGTTCGGTTCGCGCGCACTTGCTACGACCACCTGGCCGGGATGCTCGGGACGCAGCTGATGCAGTCGCTGCTCGAGCAAGACTTCATGACCGGCGGCGACGGCGTGTTCGACCCCGAATCAGCGCAGGACGACCGGCTGGCCGCATTCGGCTCAGACCTTGACTACCGGTTGACCAACTCCGGCGTCCGCGGGCTCAAGGCGTTCGGGATCGACTTCGATTCGCTGCCTTCACGCCGGCCGCTGATCCGCTACTGCGTGGACTGGAGCGAGCAGCGCCACCATTTGGCCGGTTCGCTCGGGGCGGCGATGGCGACCCGGATGCTGGATCTCGGGTGGGTGCGGCGCGCCGATCGCAGTCGCGCGGTGCACATCAGCGATGTCGGCTACGACGGTTTGCGGGAACAGTTCGGGCTCGAGCTGAGCTCGAACGGCGACGCCTAAGACGCCGCTCACACTCCGACTCGGGGGCATACTCAGAAGCGTGTCCGGTCAGCAGCTTGGCCTCGCGATCTCGGTCTTCCTCGCCTGCACGGTCGAGGCGGTCGAGGCACTCACGATCGTGCTCGCGGTCGGCGTCACACGCGGCTGGCGCTGGGCGCTGACCGGCGTGGCCGCCGCCGCGCTGACGCTGGCTGTGATCGTCGCCGCGCTCGGGCCGGCGCTGACGGCGCTGCCGATCAACGTGCTGCGCGTGGTCGTCGGCGCGCTGCTCCTCGTGTTCGGACTGCAGTGGCTGCGCAAGGCGGTGCTCCGCGCCGCCGGGCTGAAGGCCCTGCACGACGAGACCAAAGCCTTCGCCGCCGAGACCGACGCCGCCCGGGCCGCCGCGGGCGCCGGCGTCGGCTTCGACGGCTACGCGTTCACGATCGCGTTCAAGGGCGTGCTGCTCGAGGGACTCGAGGTCGCCTTCATCGTGCTCACGTTCGGCGCCAACCAGCACGACATCGGACTGGCCGCGCTCGCGGCCGCCGTCGCGGTGCTCGCCGTCATCGCGGCCGGCTTCGCGGTCCGCGCGCCGCTGGCCCGCGTACCCGAGAACGCGATGAAGTTCGGCGTCGGCGTGATGCTGACCTCGTTCGGGATCTTCTGGGGGACCGAAGGGGCCGGTGCGACGTGGCCGGGCGGGGACGCGGCGCTGCTCGCGATCATCCCGGGCGTGCTGCTTGCCTCGCTCGGGCTAGTTCAGTGGCTGCGAAACCGGGCAGCCGCGCCCGCCGTCGGGAGGGCGACGTGAGCTGGCTGGTCCGCGCAGTTCACGCGGTCTGGGAGTTCGTCGTCGGCGATGACCCGTTCACCGCGCTCGGCGTGGTGGTGGCGCTCGCGGCGACGGCGCTCATCGCCAGCGCCGGGGCGCCGGCCTGGTGGGTCATGCCGGCGGCGGTGCTGGTCTTGCTGGCGCTTTCCCTGCG
The DNA here is from genome assembly GCA_963757235.1 of uncultured Solirubrobacterales bacterium. Classification (GTDB taxonomy): domain Bacteria; phylum Actinomycetota; class Thermoleophilia; order Solirubrobacterales; family Solirubrobacteraceae; genus Palsa-465. Next base: position 343,784 of record CAVWRC010000017.1, read on the forward strand.
CCGGGCGACGCGCTGACGCGCCCACGCGCCGAGCGGCGCGTTGTTGGGTCTGAGCGCGGGCCGGCCCGCCAGCCCGTTCGAGGCCAGCTCGTTGATGCACGCCCCGCCCAGCCTTTATGAGGGAATTGCCATTTTTAGACCCGCCATCGGGGTCTTTAGACTTTGGATCGCGGCTGGGTGTCGTGGGGTCCGATGCCAGGTGCCATGACAACGATGAGGTACCTCTACTGATCGAGGAAACCGAGACTCGCGCTGAGATGAAGTACCCGCCCGCCCACCCCCAGCCACCGAGGCATGGGGATCCCGTGGCCGGGAATGTGCCGGTTCCGCTCACCCGGCTGGTGGGCCGTGAGTCCGCCCTGGCCGAGCTCCGCTCCCTCGTCTGGCGTACGCGCGTGCTGACTCTGGCTGGCCCCGGTGGCGCGGGCAAGACGCGACTGGGCATGGCGCTCGCCGACGCGATGCGGCCCGACTTCATCGGCGGGGCCTGGTGGGTGGATCTGTCGACGACGCTCGAGTCAGAGCTGGTCGCCCAGGTCGTCGCCGCGAGCGTGCTCGACGGCGAGGTCAGCGGCGACCCGACCCCGGCGACGCTCGCGCGGCAGCTCCCCGAGTCGATGCTGCTGGCCCTCGATAACTGCGAGCAGGTCGTCGAGGGATGCGCCGAGCTGATTGTGGCGCTGCTCGAGCGGTCTCCGTCGCTGCGGGTGATCGCGACAAGCCGACAGCCTCTGGGTGTCCCGGGCGAGCAAGTGTGGCGCGTGCCCGGGCTTGCGACCGGCGACGCCGCCGAGCTGGGCGCGCGTCGGCCCGACGACCCGGACGACGGCGCCGTGGCGCTGTTCATGCAGCGGGCCCGCGAGGCGTCGACCTCGTTCAATCCCGACGGAGCCGGGGTTCGCGAGAACGTGCGGCGCGTCTGCGATTGGCTCGATGGGATGCCGCTGGCGATCGAGCTCGCCGCGGCGCGAGTCGCGGTCCTGTCGGTCAGCCAGATCGCCCAACGGCTCGAGCTCGATCCGAGCCTCCTGCGCCAAACGGCGCGAACTGCGCCGCAGCGCCACCGCACCATCGATGGAATGCTCGCGTGGAGCCACCAGATGCTCGAGCCCGACGAGCAGCGCCTGTTCCGCCGGCTCAGCGTCTTCCGCGGCTCCTTCTCCCTGGCAGCGGCCGAGAGCGTCTCGACCGGCTACCAGCTCGACGTCACCGACGTGCTCGACCTGCTCGCGGTGCTGATCGATCGCTCCCTCGTGCAAGTCGTGGACTACCCGGATGAGCCGCGCTACCGCCTACTGGCCACGGTCCGCCAGTATGCGGCCGCCAAGCTGTGGGACGGACCAGAGGGCCCGACCGTCCACTCGCGCCACGCCCACTACTTCCTCGGCCTCGCGCTGGCGGCGCGAGATGGGCTCGCCGGCCCCGACCAGCCCCGCTGGATCGAGCGACTCGAGGTCACGCACGACAACCTCGAAGCGGCTCTCCAGTGGCTCACCGAGGAGTCGATCGACGATGCGGCGCGGCTCGCCCGCCTCCTTTGGCCGTTCTGGTACCAGCGCGGCTACTACCACGAGGCCCGCACCCGCTTTGAGCACCTGCTCGCCCGGGCCCAGGAAATCTCCCCGCCCCGCCGCGCGCGCGTGCTGGTCAGCGCCGGAGAGGTCGCCTTCCTCCAGTGCGATTATCCGAGGGCCGTTGAGCATCTCAGCGCCGCCCTGGCGCTGGTCGAGGCACTCGGCGACCAGCGCGGCGCTGCCACCGCCCTTCAGCGGCTCGGCTCGATCGCCCGCGAGCAGGCCCGCTATGAGGACGCTAGCGATCTGCACCAGCGCAGCCTGGCCATCTGGCACGAGCTCGGCGATGAAGGCGGCATCGCCTCCTCGCACGACTACCTGGGGTTCGTCGCCTGGCTGAGCGGCGATCCGAAAACGAGCGAGGACGAATGCGGGGTGGCACTGGCGGCGTTCAAGCGCACTGGTGACCTGCGGGCCACGGCGAGCACACTGGTCAACCTCGGCGCGACTGCCCTGTACCGCGGTGATCTCCCGCTCGCTCGCCAGCGGCTCGGCGAGGCCCTGTCGATCGCCCGCGACCTCGGCTTCCAGGAGGCGATCGCGTGGGCGCTGCACGAGCTCGCGATCGCCGGTCGGCGATCGCGTCGGCCGCCGCGCGAAGCGGTGCCGATGTTGCGCGAGGCACTGCTCGTGCACCGAGCCCTGGGCGACCGCTGGCGGGTTGCCAGCGTGCTCGAGGAGATCGTCGGCTCGGTGCTCGTGCGTAACGATGCCCAGCGCGGTGCCGAGATCCTCGCCGCCACCGACGCGCTGCGCGAACAGCTCGGTACCCCGATCCCTCCGGTGGAGGCGCCCGACCGTGACGCGGCGCGGGCGGCAGTCGAGCGCCGGCTGAACGCCGGCGCGTTCGCTTCGGCCTGGGTGGACGGCCGCCGTCACGACGTCGACGCGACCGTCGACCTCGCACTCGACGCACTCGAGGGACTCGACGCGCCGGCCGCCGACCGGTCCACGGCCGCCGCTCCGGTGCTGACACAGCGCGAGCTCGCGGTGCTCGAGCTGCTGGCCGAGGGCCACACCAACCGCGAGATCGCGGCCGCGCTCTACATCAGCCCGAGCACGGCGGGCGTACACGTCTCGAACATCCTGCGCAAGCTCAGCGCCAACCGGCGCGTCGACGCCGCCGGCATCGCCCACAAGCTGGGCCTGCTAACGACCCGCTGAGCGCACGTCGAGCCTGACCGGCAGCGTCTTGAGCTGGCTGACGAACGTCGAGACGACCCACGTCGGCTCACCGGCCAGCTCCATGCTCGGGTAGCGCGCGAGCGTCTCCTCGAACAGCACGCGCAACTCGAGCCGGGCCAGGGCTGTGCCCAGACAGAAGTGCCGACCGCCGGCGCCGAACGCCTGGTGCTCCGGATTGCGTCGCACGTCGAAGCGCTCGGCGTTCGGGTACTGGGCCTCGTCTCGACCCGAGGACGCGTACCACATGACCACCTTCTCGCCCTCGCGAATCGGCTGTCCGGCAAGCTGCGTGTCGTGCGTCGCCGTCCGCGCGAAGTGGGCGAAGGCCGGGAACATGCGCAGTGACTCCTCCACCGCCGCGGGAATCAGCGACGGGTCCTCGAGCAGCAGCCGGTGCTGGTCGGGCTGCTGCAGCAGCGCACGCATGCCGCTCGAGTAGGTCGCCTTCGTGCTGTCGTTGCCGGCGGCCATGAGCAGGAAGAAGCCCATCACGATCTCCTGCTCCTCGAGCTTCTCGCCCTCCACCTCGGCGTGGACGAGCAGGCTGGTCAGATCATCGGTAGGCCGCTCCCGCCGCTCGGCGATCAGCCGCCGGCAGCGCTCGAACAGCTGAGGGATCGAGTCCTCGAGCAGGCTGTTGACGCCACGCGGGCTCATGTCCGGGTCGGCGACGGCGAGCGCCGCGTTCATCAACCGGGCCCACTCGGCGTCATCCTCGGGCGGGACGCCCATGAAGTTCCCGATCACGCGCGAGACGACCGGCTGGGCGACCTCGGTGACCAGGTCACACCGCTCGCGGCCTTCCAGCCGGTCGAGCGCGTCGACCACGATTCCTCTGATCGCGGGCTCGTGGTCCGCGATCCGCCGCGGGGTGAACCCGGCCTGGAAGAGCATCTTCAGGCGATCGTGCCGGGGTGGATCCATCCCGATGAACATGGAGCGGATCAGCTTGAGCGGGAAGACCCCGACCGCGGTGATGCCCCCGAGCTCCGAGGAGTAGGTCCGCCAGTCGCGGCTGACCGTGTGGATGTCCTCCGGTCGCGTCACCGACCAGAACCCGGGCTCGCCGGGGTAGGCGGAGATGCGGCTCGTCCAGTGAACCGGGCACTCCGAGCGCAGCCCGCGAAACAGCTCGTGGGGCGGCCCGTCCCGCCAGAGCTCGAGCTCGTTGACGAGGAGGCCGTCGAGGTCGTCGCGCGTCGAGGTCACGACGTGTCGATCCTATTGACTGGCCGGCCAACGGGCTACTTTTGGGCCGCCTACGGCGGCGTCCGTGGGGCCCAAAGGGCCCGTCCGGACCGGATCGATCTAGGCCTCGACCGCCGCCGGCGCCTCATCCACAGCCGGCAGCGGCACGTGCGTGCCGGCGTCCACGTAGCGCTTGCCCCGCGACCACGACGCGACCGCCGCGACGACGGCGAACGCGAATGCCTCGTGGAGGCCGTCGCGGAACGGCGAGGCGATCAGCTGCGGGAAGAACGAACGCCCGGTGATCACGGCCTGGGTGTGCGCCGGCAGGCCGGCCAGCACCGATCCGCCCAGCAGGTGCTGGATCGGGTTGTAGCCGAGGAAGGCCGCGACAGCGCGATCCACTTGTAGTTCTTGCCTCGGGGATCGGGCCGGGCCCGCCGGCGGGAGACGACACTCACGCGCCGTCCGTTCCCATTCGACGCCATGGACCCACTCTACGGAGCCGCGTCGGGTCCCCCGATGTCCGAAATCAAACACGGGCGTCGTGCCGGCGTGCGGACGACCCGGCCAGTCGAAACACCGGCCGGGCCGCCTCGTGGGTGGCGCGCACTACAGGGGAGCTAGCTCACATGTTGGGACAGTTGTGCGAGCCGCTCCCGCCGCGCCCGGGCGGGGCGTGATTGCCCGGCCCTGGCGTCGCCGGGGTCCGCGCCGGCGTGGTCGTGGACGTGGTTGTGCCGCTGCCAGTCGAGGTCGTCGAGGTCGACGTGGCCGCGTTCGCGATTGCGGCGCCGCCGCCCGCGAGCGCTGCCGTCGCCGCGACCGTCACCAACAGCGGCTTTATCCTGCGCATCTGCTCACCTCCTTTCGAGTTGACCGTGACCGGACGTTGCTCGCCCGGCGTCGGCCCTCGGTAGGAGGCCCGTAAGAGTTACCTACGAGCGCGTGTGCTGATGCGGCCCGACGGCGGGCTGCTCGGTCGACAGCGGCGCGTGCTCGCCGAGCGCTATTTGGAGCGTGTCCTGGATCGAGCCGCGCGTGGCGGCCTCGACGACGCGCTGGGCCAGCGTTCGCACCGGCAGCACCGCGCCCACCCAGCGCGGCGCCACCACCCGCCGCGAGCGCCGGGCGATCCCGCGCTCGATCGCGTCGATGCCGGCCTCGAGCGGCGCCACGCGACGACCCGGACGCCGGACCTCGCTCATCCGCTGAGCCGCCTGCGTGCCGAACCCACGCCTGACCATGTCCGTGTCGAGCTCGGCGAAGTACGCCACCCCGACGCGCGCGCCACTCGGCGCGAGCTCGATCCGCAGCGATTCGGCGAGCGCCTCGACGCCCGCCTTCGAGGCGCAGTAGGCACCGAGCAGCGGCGGGTGCAGTGCCGCCGCGAGCGAGGAGATCGCGAGCGCGTAGCCACGCGCGTGGGCGATGTGCGGCCCGGCCGCTCGCAGCGTGTAATAGACGCCGAGCAGGTTGACCTCGATCGTGCGCTCGAACACCTCGGGATCGCCGCCGACGAGCGGCAGCTGCGCCGCCACCCCGGCGTTGGCCACGACCACGTCCAGCCCGCGCAGGTTCTCCGAGGCCGCGTCGACCGCGCCCTCCACCTGCTCGCGGTCGCGCACGTCGCACACCACGGCGAGCGCATCGCCGCACTCGGCGGCCGTGCGGGCCAGGTGCTCGGGCTCGATGCCCGCCAGCACGACCTTGGCCCCGCGCGCGTACAGCCGCTTAGCGGTGGCCGCGCCGATGCCGCGGGCGGCTCCGGTGATCAGGACCCTGCGCCCGGCGAGCTCGCCGCTCACAGGATCTCCCCGGGCCGCTGAAACACGATCTCGGGGATCACGGCCTGCGGTGAGACACGGAGCACGAAGCGCAGCGCTTCGGCGATGTCGCTGGTACGGAGCATCTCCTCGGCCGGGATCCTGTCCTTGACGTAATCGGCCATGTCGGTGTCGACGAATCCGGGCGCGAACGCCACCGACTTCACGCCGTATTTGGCGAGCTCCTTGTTCATCGAAACCGTGTAGGCGGCGATCGCGGCCTTGGTCGCCGAGTACACCGACAGCCAGGCCTGTGGCGAGACGCCCGCGAGCGAGGCCATGTTGACTACAAGCGCCTTCTGGTGCTCGGCGCCGGCGGCCCGGAGCATCTCTGCACACTCGCGGTAGAACAGGATCGGAGCGCGCAGGTTCACGGCGAGTTGCATGTCGATGAACTTCGTTTGGTGCTCGTCGTGCTTGGCGCCTATGCCCACGCCTGCGTTGTTGACGAGCACGTCGAGCCGCCCGTAGCGCTCGCGATGCCGGCGGACGACTTCGAGCACGGCTTCCTCGTCGGCCAGGTTCGCGGCGACGTCCTCCACCGCGAACCCGCGCTCGCGCAGGTCGGCGGCCGCGCGCTCGAGCGAGTCGGGCTTGCGCGCGGTGACCGTCAGGCTGTAGCCCTCCTCTCCAAGCGTCTGAGCGAGCGCGAATCCGATCCCCCGCGAGGCTCCGGTGATGAGTGCGGCGCGTTCTGGCATGCGCGCACCTTATTGAGTCGCGCGCGTTTAAGAGCCGCAAACCTCGGTCGATTACAAGTTCAAAGGGGTTTTCCAACGTCTGGTGGGGTAGCACCTCAAGTGGACCGTTGAACAGCGTGGCCGCACCCCTGCCGGCCATGCGCTGAATTTCTCCTGAAACCAAACCTCAGCTTCCCTGCAAAGGAGGAAGCGATGCTCGATCGTTGCCCAACGTGCGGAAAGACCACCGGCACCCTGATGGAGTCGCATCCTGACCGGCCCGGTCTGATCCAGATCCTCACCGGCGAGAGCGGCGAGGCACATCGGATCTTCGTGACGATTGCGCTTTGCGTGCTGGTCACGCTGGCGATTGTCGGCGCAGAAGCCGTCTTCATGCACTGATCCGCCATCGTCACGACGCGTAAGCTCCGGCGCGCGCCCCGCCTGAGGGACGCGACCAACATCGCAACTAAAGGAGCAACATGCGCGTCGATTGGTATGGCCAGGCCGCATTCCGGTTGAGCGGGCCTGAGGGCACGGTGTTCATCGACCCGTTCGGTGACCCCGCGCCGATGGCGGCCCGTGGAATGAAGTTCGAGTATCCCCTCCCGGTGGGCGTCGACGCGGACCTGTTGCTCGTCACCCACGAGCATTTCGATCACAACGGGGTCGAGACCATCGAGGGCGATCCGGTGATCCTGCGCTCGACCGCCGGGCGCCTCGAGTCGCCGATCGGAGAGGTGGTGGCAGTCGCCTCCGAGCACGATGAGGCCGCGGGCACCGAACGCGGGCCGAACACGATCTTCGTGTTCACGCTCGACGGAGTGCGCGTCGCCCACTTCGGGGACTTCGGCCAGACCTCGCTGCGTGACGAGCAGGCCGCTGCGGTCGGCCAGGTCGACCTGGTGTTCCTACCGGTCGGCGACGGTCCCACGATCGGAGCCGAGCAGGCGACGGCGATCGCCGGGCGAGTGGGCGCGCGCTGGGTCGTGCCGATGCACTACCGCACCCACCGCATCGGCTTCCTCGATCCTGCCGATGCCTTCCTCGAGCGTATGCCCACCGTTCACTCGCTCGACGAGACCGGCTTCGACACCGACGACCTACCGTCGGAGGACGGCCCCGTCGTGGTCGTCCCCGCGGTTCCTTAGAAGTCACCGTCAGGCGGTATGGCTGACGGTCAGGCGGTCAGCTCGCGGCGCGCGCGAGTGCCTCGCGTCCGACGCGCTGCAGATCGCGCAGATAGTCGAGATGCGCCGCCCACATGGGCTCTGCATCCAGACCGTCAGCCAGCCGCATCGTGTCGACGTGAGCGTCCAGCAGCTCATAGAGGAGCTCCGTGACGTAGCCCTCGGCGATGACCGCTCTCTTGTCGGCGTCCAACACCGTTCGATCCTCCTTGTCCACAGAATGAACGCTGGGTCGGACGCGATGCTTTCAGAGACCGTCCGGGCTTCGAACAACTGTGCGGTCAGCGTCTCCGGCGCGCGTTGGGCTCGAGGGCCGGGTTCTGCCAGCCGCCATCGGCGGGGTTGAGATTGAGGCCGGGCGGAACGATCTCGTCGATGCGGTCAAGCACGTCGTCGGACAGCGTGACGTCGGCGGCACCGAGCTGCGACTCGAGCTGCTCCATCGTCCGTGGGCCGATGATCGGCGCCGTCACCGCCGGGTGCGAGAGGACGAAGGCGAGCGCAAGCTCGATCAGACTCATCCGCGCCTCCTCGGCCAGCCGGGCGAGCGCATCGGCCGCATCGAGCTTGCGCTGGTTGGCCGGCAGCGACATGTCGAAGCGAGCCGGGATCCGCTCGGCCCGGTGCGACTTCGGCAGCTCGGCGCCCTCGCGGTAGCCACCGGTCAGCCATCCACCCGCGAGCGGGCTCCACGGGATCACGCCCATGCCGTGGCGCAGTGTCGTGGGCAGCACGTCCTGCTCGATCCCCCGGACCAGGATCGAGTACGGCGGCTGCTCGCACACGAACCGCTCGCGCCCGCGCTCCTTGGCTACCTACTGCGCCTCGACGATCATGCTGGCTGGAAAGGTCGAGGAGCCGATGTATCGGACCTTGCCCGCGCGCACCAGATCGGCCAGGGCGCCGAGCGTCTCGTCGAGGTCGGTGTCGAATTCGGGGCGGTGGATCTGGTACAGGTCGATCCAGTCGGTCTTGAGCCGGCGGAGCGAGTTCTCGACCTCGCGGACGATCCAGCGGCGCGAGTTGCCGCACAGATTGGGATCCCCACCCACCCCTTCGCCCATCGTCCCGTGCACCTTGGTCGCGAGCACGACGTTGTCGCGCCGGCCGCCGGCCAGCGCCTTGCCGACGATCTCCTCCGATTCCCCGCGTGTATAGACGTCGGCCGTGTCGATGAAGTCGATGCCCGCGTACAGCGCCCGGTGGATGATGCGAACGCACTCGTCTTGGTCCGGAGGCGGGCGGGCACCCCAATCAAAACATCATCGCGCCGAGGCAGAGCGGGCTGACCTTGACCCCGGTGCGTGCGAATTGTCGATAGTTCATGCCCGGGAACCTAGCGATCCCGGCGTCCCGGCTCGCTCCTCCATCGCCTCGCCGATGCCGTACCGCACGATCAGCATCCCCACCGAGGTATGGCCGATTTCCTGCGGGGTCGCGTCGTCGCTCATAATCTGGCGGTGTGAGTCCGTATGACGACGACGACGATTGGGTCGGTACCCCGCCGGAGGGTCACTACACGCGCGACCGCGCCGACCCCGAGTTCTGGTGGCGCCAGCGTCCGGTCAGTATCGCCGCGGCTGGGCTCGTGGTCGTGGTGATCGTTGTGATCATCCTTGCTGTAGTTCACTGAGCCGGGCCTTCGCCTCGCGCAGCTCGTCCTCGGCGTCGGTCAGCTCCGCCTCGGCCGCCTCGAGCGCCTGGGCGGCCCGGTCCCGACGCTCGAGCGCAAGCTCCGCGCCCCGCTCGGCTCGCTCCAGGCGCCGCCGGGCCTCGCGCTCCAGGGCGCGCTCCTCGGCGCGAGCCTGGGCCTCGGCCTGCGCCCGTTCTCGCACGGCGCGCTCGGTCGCCCTTCGATCGGCGGCGGACTGCTCGGCTGCGCCCTTCTTCGCCGGCTCGCCCGCCGTGCGAGGGGCGCTGCTTCGCGCTGCAGGTGGTGCGGGGGCGGTCGCCGGCGTGACACCGCCTGCCGCCATCCCCAGCCCGACGTGACGAAGCTCGCGCTCGAGCCGGCCATCGCGCAGGAGCGCGCGCGCATCGTCCTCGAGCGCCGCCGCGTGCAGAGTGTCCGCGACCCGATCGATGATCGTCGGGCTGAGCTCTTGCCCGTCCGAGCTCAACAGACCGCCTGCGGACCCAATCAGCGACTCCACGGCCCGGCGCTCGCGCTCCACCGCGGCCCGGAGCGAGCTGGCGTCGCCGCGTCCGGCCAGGACGGCGTCCTGCGCGGCGCGCAGCCCGTCCCCGGCCTCGAACAACTCGCCGATCGCGCGCTTCTGCGTCCGCACCAGCTGGTTGACCGCCCACGCTGCCACCGAAGGTTTGCGCAGCGCCGCCACCTCGGCCCCTCGCTCGCGCTCGCCACGGTTGCGAAGCTCACGCGCGAGCGCGTTGCGCTCGGGGGTGAAGCGGTCCAGCGGGAGACCGTAGAGATCGTCCACATCCATAGGCCCATGGTGGCACCCCACCCGGGCCCCGGCTACCCGGCAATCGACGGCCCGCTTACGAGCGAGTAGCTCCGGACGGCACTCCCCTGGCCGCTTCGCGCAGCGCGGCCCACTCGGTCAGCTTCACGCGCGGGCGTCCGGTGCCCGAGGCCCTGCCGGCGGCGGTCTCGATCGCGTCGATCGCCTGCCAGCCCTGCCACGTCACCGCGTGAGGGGACGTCGCGAGCAGGCCCTCGATGTCGTCGGACAACGGCTCGTTGAGGCGGCCGGCCGCCGCGTCCTCGATGATCTTGTCGACCGTGTCCTGTGAATCCTTCTTGTTGGTTCCGATCACGCCGGAGGGACCGCGCTTGATCCAACCGGACACGTACTCGCCCACCTGATGCCCGCCGTCGACGTCGGTCACGCGTCCGCCCTCGTTGCGGATCAGGCCGCGTCGCTCGTCGAACGGAACATCGCCGATCGGTCGCCCGGTGTAGCCGATCGAGCGGAACACCAGCTGGGTGGGGATCTCTTCGAAGCTTCCGGTGCCGCGCGCGGCGAGCGGGCCGTCCTCGCGCGCGACGATCTCGTTGTTCTCGATCCTCACCGCGCGCACGTGGCCGTGCTCGTCGCCGAGCAGCTCGACTGGAGAGGCGAGAAAGCGGAAGCGGACGGTGATCGGCTTGCCGGTCCTCGGCCGCGCGGCGTAGTCCTGGATGATCTCGACGTTGCGCCGGCGGGTCTTGTCGGCCTCCCCCAGCGCGACCGCTGAGAGCTCGTCGAGGTCTCCGGCAACGACCTCGACATCGCCGCGCTCGAGCTCGCCCATCTCCAGCAGCTCCGGATTGGTGAACGCCGCCTGCAGCGGGCCCCGGCGCGCGAGGATCGTGATCTCCTCGATCCCGCTGTACTGGAGCACATGCATCGCGTGGTCGGCGGTGTCGGTCCCCGCCAGCTCCGCCGGGGCCAGCGCGAGCATCCGCGCCACGTCGATGGCGACGTTCCCGGCGCCGATCACCACCGCCTGCTTGGCCTGCAGATCGACCTCCAAGCAGGAGTGGTCCGGATGGCCGTTGTACCAGGCCACGAACTCGGTGGCCGCGTGCGATCCGCGCAGGTCCTCGCCTGGAATCCCGAGCCGTTTGTCGATCGAGGTGCCGAACGTGTAGACCACCGCGTGGTAGTGCTCAAGCAGCCGGCGACGGCTCACGTCGGACCCGAACTCGACGTGACCGAAGAACCGAAACCGCTCGTGCTCGGTGGTCTTGTCGTACGCCTTCGTGACCGACTTGATCTTCGGATGGTCCGGAGCCACGCCAGAGCGCACGAGCCCATACGGCGTCGGCAGGCGGTCGTAGAGGTCGACGGCGAACTCCGGCTCACCTACAGCCAACAGCTGCCCGGCGGCGTAGAACCCACTCGGGCCGGCCCCGATGATCGCGACGCGGACAGGGAAGTCGTCGGTCATTTCGACAAGGCGTCGGCGCTCACGTCACGCCGACCGGGGCTCCGAGCGCTGCCGGATCGGCTAAGACCCTGGCGCGGAGCTCGTCGAGCATCGGCGGATCCTCGAGCGCCATTCGGTACGAGCCCAGACGCCGGGCGGCATTGATCGCGATGATGCCGACGAGGCGCCCGTCGCGTTCGCCCCCGTACACCAGCCGCGACCGGTCGGGCGCCGACTCGAGCAGCTCCACTCCCTCGGCGCGCCCGGGCAGACCGAGCGATTGGATCTTGACGTCGTACTGGTCCGACCAGAAGTAAGGCGGCGCGACGTACGGCCTGCGCTCCTCAGGTGCCAGCGTGGCGTTCCGGCCGGCAAGCTGTCCCTGCTCGGCCGCGACCGTCCAGTGTTCGATGCGAATCGGGTCGCCGTCGGCGAGCGGATGCGGCCAGGTGACGATGTCACCGGCGCCGAGGATGTCCGGATCGCCAGCCGCGGTCAGCGTCGCATCGCACGTGAGCCCCGACCTGACGTCCAGGCCACTGCCGACCATCCACTCGACGTTCGGGAGAGCGCCGAGGCCGACGACTACGACGTCGGCGGGAATGCGCTCACCATCCGCGAGCTCGACCGCCTCGACGCGGCCGCCGCCGATCAGCCCGGCGACCCCGGTCCCGAGCCGCACCTCGACGCCGCGGTCGGAGTGCAGCTGCGCGCACCATGCGCCGAGCTCCGGGCCGAGCGGAAGCATGGGGGTCGCGGCGATGTCGATCAGCGTGACGTCGAGGCCCTCCTTGCGCGCGGTTTGCGCGACCTCGCACCCGATGAAGCCCGCGCCCACGATCGCGACCCGCGGGCGCTCGTCGAAGGCGGCGCGCAGCGTCAGCGCATCATCAAGATCGCGCAGCACATGAACGCCGTCGAGCTCGGCGCCTGCCCCCGGCCAAGTTCGCGGCCGCGAGCCCGTGGCCAGTATCAGCCGGTCGTACTGCACCTCGTCGCCGTCGGAGAGCACGACCCGCCGGCTCCCCCGGTCGAGGCTCACGGCGGCTACGCCGAGGCGCCACTCGACGCCCAGCTCGTCGCACGGAAGATGGACGCGCTCGACGGTGTGCTCGCCGGCGAGCAGCTCCTTGGACAACGGCGGCCGCGTGTAGGGCGGGTGGCGCTCCGCGCCGATCATCACCAGCTCGCCATCGAAGCCGGCCTTGCGCGCGGCCTGCGCCGCGCGCAGCCCGGCGAGCGATGCTCCGACGACGACCAGCCGGCGCATCACGACTCGATCAGGCTGATCGCGTTCTCCGGGCAGGTGCCCTCGACCTCTTCGGCGAGCTCGCGAAGATCGTCCGGAACGTCGATCGGGTCACCGCCGCGGATTGTCACGAAGCCCTCGTCGTCGCTGCTCAACAGCTGCGGGGCGAGCGTGTAACAGCGCCCGTGGCCCTGGCACGCCTCGCTGACGCATAACTTCACGACGTGACCTCCCAACGCAGCGGCAGCGTGCTGAGCGACAGCATCGCGCCGCCGCCCCGCTCGAACAGCTGCGCCTCGGTGGCGAGCTCGAAGTCCGGGATCACCTTGAGCCACTCGTCCACCGCGATCGCCATCTCGCGGCGGGCCAGGTGCATTCC
>CAVWRC010000018.1:0-173899 GCA_963757235.1 uncultured Solirubrobacterales bacterium
GGCGACTTTGCAGAAGTGGGCTGGGCGACCCGATGGGCGGCTGCCGCTCGATCAACCCAGGAGTCAGCGAGCATCGCTGCAGAGCGTCGAGTTCACGCGCCGTTGCCTCACCGTTGACCGAAACCGAGGCCGTGCTACCGAGCGGACGATTAGCGGACATTCGACACTCAGGACGATGGCCGTACCATCTCTCAGGATGAGCACGAGCGCCTACGCAGCGCGCCCGGAAGCGTCGACGCCGGCGCTGTTCGGCCGTGTGATGGGCCTCGTCGCCGTGACGGTTGGGTTCGCGACGTTGGGCGTTTGGCTGGGCCGAAACTCGGGCGGGGCGACGTGGTTCATCTCCTGGCTGGTGGCGCTCGCCTGCCTGTTCGGCCTCCAGTTCGCCAACGCGCGGGGCAATACCGGACTCGCGTTGGTATTGCTGTTCGCGTTTGGCTTGTTGATCGGCGTGAGCGTCTCGATGACGGTCAACTACTACTCCGCCGTCGATCCCACCGCCGTCCGTCAGGCGTTCGGGGCGACGGCGCTGTTCGTCGGAGTCCTCGGGTCAGGCGGCTATGCGGTGCGCCGCGACCTGTCGTTCCTCTATCGGTTCGCGTTTTTTGGACTGCTGGCACTGCTCCTGGCTGGGATTGTGCTGATCTTCGTGCACATCTCGGCCGCTTACACGATCTGGTCGCTCGTCGGCTTGGCCGTGTTCGGGATCTATACCGTCGCGGACTTCAACCGCCTGCGTCATGCCGGTTCCGACCAGGCGATCCCGCTCGCCGCGGGCATCTTTCTCGATGTCCTGAACGTCTTCCTGTTCTTCCTGCAAATTTTCGGGCGCTCGAACTGATCGCTCTCTGGCGACCGTCGTTCGTCCGAATGCACCGTTGGCGATATTGTCGGTAGTCCCTGGATCGCCCCGGAAGCTCGGTGCGCTTCGGCCAGACGGCTGTCCGCCCACGCGGCACGGCGCCGCGAATGGCTTCGCAAGCGGCTCCTGAGCGTTCGGCAGACTCCTCGTACGGGCTAGAGCCAGCCTCAGCCGTCCGAGACAGCCGCTCTCACAAACCACCAGGCGCGTCATCGGCCTCACCATGCGTGGTTCGCGACTTCTCCTTCGGCCTGGCGGACAGCGAGAGCGGTCCACGCCGCGACCAGACCCTTGTCGGCGACGAAGCAGAAGCGCGTCACCGTCGCCGGACGCCGGTGAGCGTCGGCCATCGCAGGCCGTCGCAGGTCTCGATCCGGACGCCCCCTCTTGGGCGATTGCGCGCGTGCGCCGCTCACGGGGCTCGCGCTCGCTTTCACGCGAAAGGGAAAGCCGACGCCGGCACGACGTGGTGCTTACAACCAGACCGGCATTCGGTCGTCAGCTAACCGGAAGTTTTTGAGGGTTTGAGGCCCGATCGCCCGTGTTTGCGGGGATCGGGCTTTCTTTTTGTGGTTTGATGTAGCCAAAGTTATGCCTTGATTCTGTCCGATGTAGCAGCTATTGTGTCGGCATGCCTCGGCGTGGCGGTCAAGCTCACGTAGCCACAATCAGGGCGAAAGGGAAGGGCGGGACGGTGTACACGTCCTACCTGCTGCGGCGGTCCTACCGCGAGGGCGGGAAGGTTCGCCACGAGAACCTGGGGAACCTCTCGCACCTGCCGATCGAGGTGATCGACGCGATCCGCAAGATGCTTGCGGGCCGGGTGCTGGTCGATCTCGACGAGCAGCTTCAGATTGAGGGCTCGCTGCCGCACGGGCACGTGGCCGCAGTGCTGGGGGTGCTCAGAGACCTGGACCTGGAGCGGTTGTCGTCGCGGGAACGCTGCCGCGAGCGGGATCTGGCGGTGGCGATGATCTGCCAGCTGGTGATCGCGCCCGCCTCGAAGTTGTCGATGACCCGCCGCTTTCATCAGACCACGCTGGCCGACGAGCTGTCGCTCGGCGAGGTCAAAGAGCCCGAGCTGCTGGCGGCGATGGACTGGCTGGCAGAGCGCCAAGAGCGGATCGAGAACACGCTCGCGCGCCGGCATCTCGAGCAGGGCGGGTTCGTGCTCTACGACTTGTCCTCCAGCTATGTGGAGGGCCGCTGCTGCCCGCTGGCGGCGCTCGGGCACAACCGCGACGGCAAGCCCGGCAAACCGCAGATCAACTGGGGGCTTGTGTGCTCGCCAGCAGGGCGGCCGGTAGCGGTGCAAGTACACCCAGGCAACACCGCCGACCCGACCACGGTCCCGGGTGTGATCGACACCGTCAAGGAGCGGTTCGGGATCGAGCGGGTGATCCTCGTCGGCGACCGGGCGATGATCACCGACGCGCACGCCCAAACGCTCAAAGAGCTCGGTGCCGGGTTCGTGTCCGCGCTGAAGAGCGCGCAGATCCGCAAACTGATGAAGGCGGGCGATCTGCAGCTGTCACTGTTCGATCAGACGAACCTGGCCGAGATCACCTCGACCGAGTTCCCCTCAGAGCGATTGGTGGTGTGCCGCAACCCGCACCTCGCCACCGAGCGCGCCCGCAAACGCGAGGAGCTGCTCGCCGCGACCGAGCGTGAACTGGAGAAGGTCAAAGCATCGGTCGCCAACCCCCGCGGTCGCCTGCACCAGGCCGACGCCGGCCAGATCGGTGAGCGCGTCGGGCGCGTCATCAACAAGTACAAGGTCGCCAAGCACTTCAATCTGCAGATCCAAGACGGCTCGTTCAGCCACGAGCGCAAGACCGAGCAGATCATCGAGGAGGCCGCGCTCGACGGGCTCTACGTACTACGCACGACCTGCCCGACCGATCAGCTCACCACCCAAGCCGTCGTGCGCGTCTACAAACAGCTAAAGATGGCCGAACGCGCCTACCGCACGATCAAGGACGCGCTCGACGTCCGTCCGATCCGCCACCACCTCCAGGAACGCGTCGAAGCGCACTTCTTCCTGTTCCTGCTCGCCTACTACCTGCTTTTCGAGCTGCAAGCCCGACTCGCGCCGATGCTGTTCACCGACGACACGCCACTCACCCCCGCCGACCCCGTCGCGCCCGCCCGGCGCTCGCCCGCCGCAAACACCAAAGCCGGCAGCCACCGCACCCCCGACGGGCTGCCCGCCTACAACCTCCCCGACCTGATCGCCGAGCTCGGCACCGTCTGCCGCAACCAACTGCGCATCGGCGACAGCGAACACACCTTCCCCCGCCTCACCAACACCAACCCGGTCCAAGCCAAAGCACTCGAACTCCTCGACACCAAACTCGGCAAGTAGCCAAAGCCAAACCAGCCTCAGCACCCGAATCCCGCGCCAACACGCGGGATTCGTCATCTCAATACCGAAAACTTCCGGCTAACGGATCGAGACGGCGGTACTCCCACCGGCGACGGCTCCCCCACAGCCAGGGCGACCGCCCGAGTGTCCGTTGAGCTCTCGGCCGTGGGAGTACGCCACCCTATCGCCGGCGGTTGCGCAATTGGCGACGAGCAGGTCGGGCGGAGGTTGCCCGGATCGTCGTGGAACTTCGGTGGCGATCCTCGCGGGTTGACAGTTACACGGTAACGGGCTGGCGGGTCTCCTGACGGTCGCGGTGCTTCTCGGCAACGAGGAGCGCGTGACGCTCGATCGCGATCACGAGTTTGGCGAGGTCGCGGTAGCCGATGATCCGTCGGAATTGCTGCTCGGCGACGAGCATCCCGGCGGCGGTCCAGCGCTTGCGCATGTCGCCGTTCTGCCAGCGTTTCACGTTGCGCTGCGTGTAGCGGACGATCTCGATCATCGACTCGCACGGGTTCGTCGAGCACAGCGTCTTCGCCAGCTGGCCGGTGATCCCGAGCCGCATCAGAGTCAACGTGTCATCGAGTCCTTCGCGCAATGAGGCGGCGGCGTCGGGCCAGGTGCGCTCCAGCTCGGAGGCGAGCTGCTCGAGCCGCTGCTCGGCGAGGTCCGCGTTCTCCAACGCCCAGGCGCCGCGAATGCGGACGAGGATCTGCGGCCGGTCGCGCTCGGGCAACAGATCGGTGACATTCCGCTCCTTGTGGCGGTGACACCGGTGCACGAGCGCGTGCTCGCCGAACACGTCCTTGATCCCGCGCCTGAGGGCCTTCCCACCATTTATGACGAAGAGGATCGCCTGCTCGGGATCCAGGCCGCGGTCGACGAGGTCGGCCAGCAGCGTGCGGGCGAGAGTCGCGTTCTCGGTACTTCCTTCCCACAGTCCGAGCGGGATCTTCACACCCTCGGTCGAGATCCCGAGCGCGACGACGTGCGTGCGGTCAGCGATGTCCATCCCGTCGAGCATCATCACCGCCAGGCGGACGTCGTCCAGCCGGCGGCTCATCAGCTCACCCAGCGCAGTGCCGGTCCGCTCGATGAACAGCTCCGACACCGTGCTCTTCGACGTCGACGTACTCGACGCCTCGACGTCCTCGCCGACCGGCTTGCCCACCTGGGCGTACTTGCGGGTCGAGACGCCGGCGAGCATCCGGTCCATCACCGCCCGCGTGAGCGGGTCGCGGTCGGCGAAGTACTCGTAGCTCTGTACCGGCAGCTCGTGCTCATCGTCGGCCGTGCGCATCCGCGGCCGGCTGACCTCGACACGCCGGCCGCCGAGCGTCATCGATCCGCGCTCATGCCCGTGACGCTTCGCGGTCCGGTCCGGGTTGTGCTTGTGCTTCGGGCCGACGACCTCGTCGACCTCGGCCTCCATCAGCTCATGAACGACGGTCAGGCCGAGACCGACCGACAACGCAAGCAGTCCCTCTCTCGCTGCCCCGACGAGCTCTCCGAGCGCCTCCTGAATCTCCGCAGGCAGCGGCAACTCCGACGCCTCCGCGGTCGTGACGACCTCCGGGCCGGATACCTTCTTCATGGCGGTTCCTCCTGTCCTCTCGGACTTCTTTGGCACCCCGAACGCTCCCAACCGGAGCGGACGAGGCGGGAGGACCGCCACTCAAAGTTCTACGAGATCTCGGACAACCTCGGTCGGGCGGGCTGCGGGGTCGGTGGGTCCTGCTTTGGCGATCACGCGCGTCCGGTACCGTGTCCCGGTCGATGGCGGTGTTCCCGATAGGCCGCCGCAGCGAAGACGTCACGCGTAGCTGGTTAGGAGATGCCGCTGCGTACGGCTTGGACGGCTGCTTGGATGCGGTTGTCGAGGTGGAGTTTGGCGAGGATGCTGGCGATGTGGTTGTGGACGGTGTTGGTGCTGAGCGAGAGCTCGTGCGCGATCTCGCGATTGGTTCCGCCGCTGGCTAGCCGTTCGAAGATCTCTAGCTCGCGTTCGGTCAGGACGGAGCGGATCGCGCTCGCGGCGTTGTCGCTGGCGGTGGTGACCGGTATGTCGCGTTCGCGGATGCGCTGCAGGAGTTTCCCGGCGATCCGGGAGCAGATGACCGATTCCCCGGCAGCGGTCGCTCTGACCGCGGCGATGATCGCCTTGGGTGGCGCGGCCTTGAAGATGTAGCCGCTGGCGCCGGCGACGATCGCTTCGACCACGCGGGTCTCTTCTGAGCGGGCGAGCACCAGTACGCGCGAGGTGGGGGCGAGCAGCGCGAGCCGCTCGATCGCCGGCACGCCGGTGTTGCCGGGGAGCGGGATGTCGATCAGCACGACGTCGGGGCGCAGATCGAGCACCAGCTCGATCGCGTCGTGTGCGTTGGCGGCTTCGCCTACGAGGTGGAGCCCGCCGCCTGTCAGTGTCTGGGCCAAGGCGCCGCGGATCATCTGCTCGTCGTCGACTACGACGACCGTGATCGGCCGCTGGCGCTCCGTGGCGGAGTCCTGCTGCGTGGGCATGTGTCGCGATCCCTCGAGATCCTCTACACGCAGCAAATCTACCCCCGGCGCATGCGCCGATAACGCGAGCGGGCGCCAGCGCGGGTAGATATTCAGGCCCCTGCTCCACCCCGTTCTATGCCCCTGGGGGGCCGAACGGGCCCCCCAACCGGATCCGAACGGGCCATTTACAGGCGGGCCGCACTGAGATTAGCTACTTCCCCCGGATAAATGCCCTGGCCGATGCTGATGGGTGAGGAATGGCGGTGCGGGTGCCCTCGTTGTGGAGGGGTGGTCATCCTTTCGGCTGCTTCTCTGCGGGGTCCTCGCCCGTTCCCCTCCCGGTTGGGGGTTGGTTCCTTACGGGAGGGTGGTGTAGGTGTCGGCGTTGTAGGTGAAGGCCGCCCATCCGTCCCAGATCTGGTGGCCTTCGTTGCCTTTGAGGCGGCTGCGGCGCAGGCCGTAGCCGCGTTTGAGGTGGCTGACCCGTCCTTCCGCGCCGGTGCGGTAGCGCTGTCGGCGGCGGCGGGTGCGCCGGGAGCCGGGTTCTTGGCGGCCGGTGATGTGCACGTCGTCGGCGAGGCCCTCGAGCGCGGTGTTGGTCGGGGCCTGGTTGAACCCGCCGTCGACCATCACCTCGCGCAGCTTGATGTCGAGGTTCTGCAGCTCGGCTGCGGTGGCCGGCAGCAGCGTGTCCTCCCCCGGGTTGCCGATCTGGCTTGAGGGCGGGAGGATGAACCCGCGCGCGCCCGGCTTGGTGTTGGCGGTGATCTCGCACAGCTGATCGACATAGCCGAATTGGTTGGGCTGTGAGAGCTTGCCCTTGCGGATCGGCCGGGCGTCGGGGTCCCACAGCGAGATGAGCCGGTCGGTGATCTTCTCGCCCTTGACCCGCTTGGTGATCTGCTCGGTGACCTTCTCGCAGCGGTCGGCGAGCTCGTCGAGTTTGCGCGCGGCCTTGAGCTTGGCCTGGGCGCCGCGCCCCCGGGCCCGGCGCCTGGCGTCGGCGGCGAGCCGCCGCGCCTCCTTGACCGATGTGGCGAGCAGCCGGCCGGTCTGCTCGGTGAGCTTGAGCACCTCCTCCTTGGCCTGCCCGGAGCGGTGGCGCATCGTGCGGGTGATCCCGCGCAGCCGGCGGCCGGCCGCGCGTGAGCGATCCCTGACCGCGGTGCGCTTGGCGCCGATCTTGGCCGCCAGCTTGCGCCCCTCGCGCGCCAGCGCCCGGACGCCGTCGGCCGCCAGCCCCGAGTCGGTCGGATAGCGAATGTCGGCCTCGACCACGGTCGAGTCGATCCGCGCCGCCCGCGGACGAAACCGCTTCTCCCGCCGGGCCTTGCCGATCAGCTCGCGCGAGAGCTGGTGCACCACCTCGGCGCCGAGCCGCCGGGTCAACTTGCGCACGGTCGACTCGTCGGGCACCCGCTCGGTCAGTCCCAGCCGGCAGAAGCGCCGCAGATGGATCGAGTCGGAGACCTCGCGCATCAACGTCTCGTACCCCACCCGCACCGGTGCTTGAGCACCATCAGACGCACGTAGGTCTCCATCGCCAGCGACGGCCGCCCACGATCCGAGAACTTGCTCGCCTCCCGAAGCGCCCGCTCCCAGCGCACCGCGATCGGCACCAGCAGCTCCGGATCGCAGAGCAGCTCGTCCAGCCGCGCCAGATCGTCGGGCAACACCCGCACCTCCTCGGGCAACAGCTCGTCCCACAACGACTCCGCACCGTCGGCGAACAGCGTCAGCACTGACACCTCCCAGATCGATCATGAACCCGTGCATTTGCAGGCAAATCATGACCGTCAGGTCGGACGGAAAAACTCGGAGTCACACCACCGCTACGAGTCGGGTTCACACCCCCAATTCCGACTCACACCCCTCGATTTTTTCCGGGGGAAGTAGCTAGAGAGCTGACATCTCCGAGGCTCGGCTGTCCCTGGCCGCCAGGTTACTCGAAGGTCAACGAGAGGAGCCAGCCATGCTGGGGTTCAAGCACCGAGCGAAGCACGCCGTGACGACCAACAGGAAAGAACGAACCAGGCATCCCTCGACCAGACGCTTCAGTCGCGGCCGGATCACCGGCCTGACCCTGATCGCCGTCCTCACGCTCGGGCTCGGCTACCTCCACTTCGCCGGCAGTTCTACGTCCGTCTCCGTGCCTGCCGGCGCGCACGCAGGCCAGCTGACGCTCAAGAACTGTACCTACAACACCGAAAAGGGCGCCTACGCCGCCGACTGCGGAACGCTCGTCGTGCCCGAGAACCGCGCCGACCCGCACTCGCGGCTGATCGCGCTGCCGGTGACTCGAATCCTGGCTCGCTCATCCCACCCGCTGGCGCCAATCTTCCATCTCAACGGCGGCCCGGGCATAACCAACATGACGTTTCCCCAAGCGAACCGCCTGGCCGCCCAGCACGATGTCGTCATGGTCGGATACCGCGGCGTCGACGGCTCTTCGGTGCTGAACTGTCCCGAGGTGACGGCGGCGCTCGAGAACTCCGCAGACCTCCTCGCCAAAGCGTCGCTGAGCGCGTACTCCCAGGCCTTCGCGTCGTGCGCGAAGCGGCTTGAGCGATCCGGTGTAGACCTCGCCGGCTACACGCTGGAGGAGCAGGCCGGCGACATCGAGGCTGCTCGCGTCGCGCTTGGCTACAAGCGCATCGACCTGCTCAGCGAGAGCGCCGGGACCCGTCTCGCGATGATCTACTCGTGGATGTACCCGAACAGTGTCGACCGCTCGGTGATGATCGGGGTCAACCCGCCCGGGAACTACGTCTACAGCGGAGCCGAGATCGATCAGGGGATCGAGCGTTACTCGGCGCTGTGCGCGCAGCAGCCTGCCTGCCGCGCCCGCACCGCCAACCTCGCCGCCAGCATGCAGCACACGGCGGCACACATGCCGACCAGTTGGTTAGGGCTGCCGATCAAGCCGGGCAACGTCCTGGTCGGGACGTTCCTCGGGCTGACAGAGTCGACCTCGGAGGCTTCGCCACTGTCCGGGCCGATGACCCTCGACTCGTGGATCTCCGCCGCCCACGGCGACCCCAGCGGCTTTTGGCTCCTTTCGACTATGGCCCGTCTCATCCTCCCCACGTCGTTCGTCTGGGGCGAGTTCGCTAGCATCGGTACGGCCGACGCGAAGGCCGCCGAGCGCTATTTCAGCTCCGGCGCGGACCGGGGCTCGATCATCGGCAATCCCCTCGCAGAGTTCTTGTGGGGGGCAGGAGGCATGGCGCGCGCCTGGCCGGTCAACCCGGGCGAGAACCAGTACACCAGCGTGCCGAACTCGAACGTCCCGACGCTGCTTATCGGCGGGACGCTCGACTTCGAAACGCCGGCCCAGAACGCCACGAAGGAGCTGTTGCCGCACCTCCCCAACGGGCATCAGGTCATCCTGTCCGGGCTCGGGCACGCGGACGACTTCGACGCCTACGAGCCGAGCGCCAGCACGCAGCTGCTGACCACGTTCTACGCCACCGGGCGGGTCGACACGTCCCGCTACACCCCGAATGTTGTCAGCTTCACAACATCGTCCAAGCAGACAGCAATTGCCAAGGACATCGTTGCGGCAATGATCGGCTTCGCCTTGTTGGCAGTGATCTGGCTCGTGGTGTTGGCGATCCGGATCCGCCGCCGAGGCGGTACCGGCCGCAAGACGGGCGCATTCATCCGTTCGGCCGGTCCGATCGTGTTCGGACTCGGCGGATGGTTCCTCGGCACACTGTTGGTACTGCGGTTCTGGCCGAACCGGCCGATCGACGACCAGCTGCTGGTAGTGGTCTCGGTCGCGGTGCCGATCTGGCTCGGGGTCTACGCCGGCTGGGTCTGCACCGACACGCCGAAGGCGATGCGGGCCAAGGGCATCGGTGCCGCGGGTGTCGGTGCGGTGGTCGGAGCCGCACTCGGTTTCCACGTGATCAGCGGGCTCGCGGCGTTGCTCACGGCGATCATCGCTGCGGCGGTCGTGTCGAACCTGAGCCTGCTCGTGCTCGACATCTGGACCGAGCGGGCCGCCTCCCGGGGAACGGCCGCTCCGGCGGTGGATCCCAAGGAGACGGAGCACCTGGAGCCGGCCCTGCACTGATCGCCCGAACCGTGTCGGGGAATCCTTGGAGGATTCCCCGACACGCGCGCGTGTGATGGCGAGTGACGCACGAGCATACAAACGCACTGTCAACCGCGGCGCGCGCCGCTCCTTCTTTGCTGTCGGCGTTGCCGGCGTCCGCTGAACCTTGGCAACTGCGACGGCGATCTCCCCGGAGCGCCTCCCCTCGCGGCGCCTCGGACCCCCCGGCAAGCCACCAGGGTCGAGACCCCGTTTGCTCGCGCCACGGGCATCTCGTCGGTGCGGGTCGCGCACCTGCTAAGCGCGGAAGGCGCGCACACGAGCATTGACGGCCACGGCTCTCGCCGCACGGAGCGATCGGATCCGGAGCAGTCGGTCGACGGCGCGGCAGTCGGTCGTGCCGAGCCCGGTGTGATCGAGCTCGGTGATAGCTGGCCCGCCGGCTCCACGCCGGATTGCAAGCACATCGGGCGGCGACGTCGGCTTTCGCTTCGCGCGAGAAGCGAGCGCGACGACGCGTCCGCAGCGCACCTGCTCGGTTCCAAAGGGCCGTGCCGTCTGGCGCGGCCCACCGGCCTGCCCCTCCGCCGATGGATCTCTCCTCCTATCCAAGGCGGTCGTCAAGATCCACCCCTCGCCGACGCCAGCGGCTGCTTTCCGTTGGAGGCGACCGTCCGGCGGCGGTGGCGTGAATCGTCGAAGCGATCGTCAGCGTCGGTCCGCGCTGGCGTTCCCTTCCGTGGCAAAGCACAAGCCGGCCTCGGCCGTCTCAGGCGAGCGGAGCGATCGTCAGCTGTCGGCCGCTGCTAGCCGGCGGACACCGCAGTAGTTAGCGTTTCGACTCACCCGGATTCCGCGCAATCCGAGACTGTCGTCGGTCGCACCATGATGCCTGTCCGACAACGAAAGCAGGCCTTGCCGAGCGTTGTGGCCTCAGGTGTCCTTCTCCCCGTTCTCGCCCACCTCTCCGCGTATCCCACCGAGTCACGAGTCGGTGCGCGCCACCCGTGGATGATGTGGTGGGCGTTCGGGGATGTTGAGGACGTCCGCGAGAGTGTTTGTCCACCATTTCCGTTGCTCGCGCGACCGGCTGGCGGCGGGTTCGTGGATGCCCGCGCTGCGGCGAAATGCGGGCCCGTAGGTCGGGTCTGTCGCGATTGCTTGGTGAAGCGCGGCGACGGCAAGGCGTGTGTCTGATCGTTTTGGGCGCCGTGCTCCGTCGCTGGTGCGCGCGCGGTGGAGGGCGTCGACGACAGGATCGAGCATGCCGGTGCCTTCGTCTCGCCAGCCCGCGGCGTGGAGCGCGATCGCCAGCTCGCCGTATCCGTGTTCGTAAACGGCTGCGATCACGTCCACCAGGTCGGCGAGCGAGGCGCCCTCATCCACCCAGGTGCGGGTTGCGACTTGCACGGCGTCGCGGAGCTTGCGGCCGCCGTGATGCAGCAGGGCCAGGAGGAGATCGTCGCGGCTTCCGAAATGGTGGGCGATACCGGCGTCGGTCATCGCGACTCGTTGTGCGACGGCACGGACCTGGACGGCCCGAGGCCCGCCTTCGACCAGGAGCTGCTCGGCCGCCTGGAGAATCAGCTGCCTAGCTTCGGCCGGGGTGCGGCGGATGCGGGTGCGGGACACGACCACACAGCTTACCTTGACATGCACAAGTAAGAGCTTTACCTTGTGCTGTCAAGGTAACAACCGACAGCGAGGTACAGCAACCATGCCGATGATCGATCTGACGCTCCCGAAGGGCCGCTTTGACCGCACAGAGCAGGAGGCACTGGCCGCCGAACTGACTCGCTTGATCATCCACTGGGAGAGCGGCACGGACCGGCCCGGATACGACAAGGCGGCGTGGGCGTTCGTACAGGAAGCCGACGTCATCGAGGTCGGTGGACGCCCGCGCGTGCCGGGCGGACGGCAGGTCTACCGCGTCGTGGTCAGTGTGCCGAAGGGATCATTAGACGACGGCCGCCGTGCGGGCCTGATCAGCGACGTCGCCCACGCGGTGCTGGGAGCCGAGGGAACCGAGCCAACGCTTGAGGACCTGATGCGGGTGTGGTGCATCATCGACGAGGTGCCCGATGGCAACTGGGGAGTCGGTCCCGCGCCGCTGCGGCTTCGTGACCTGGCCGTCCGCTTTGGTGTCGCTCCCGGAGATGCGCGCTGGGACGAGTTGCGCTTCGACCAGCGATGACCGACGTCACCCTGCAGCGTCCCGACGTGACCCTGATCGGAACGAGTACGGGCGAGGGGCCGCCCGCCTTGCTCCTGCACGCCGGTGGCGAGAGACGCCGAACCTGGGAGCCGGTCGCTGCCGTGCTGGCGCAAGCTGGGTACTCGAGCCTCGCCTACGACCAGCGCGGACACGGAGACAGCGACCCTGCAAACGCCGATAGCCTTCCCAGCTTCGCTGCCGATGTGGCCGCGATGATCGACACGCTCGACGCGGCCCCGGTCGTGGTCGGCTGCTCGCTCGGCGGCCTCGCAGCGCTCCTTGCGCTCGACCCCCAGCTCGAGGCACGCGTGGCTGGACTCATGCTGGTAGATGTCGTGCCCGACCCGCCACCTCAGCGCACTCGTGCCTGGCTAGCCGGCAGGCTCGGAGACCGGGCCAACCAACGCCTTATCGACGACATCCTCGGACGTGGGGAAGCCTTGCGCGCCGTCGCACGCCGACTCGAGCTGCCGGTCAGGCTCGTACGCGGAGGCGCTGACTCGGCGGTGACAGACGACGACGCTCGCCGCCTGCTCGAACTCGTGCCTCACGCGACGACGGCCACGATCCCCGGGGCTTCGCATCTGATCGCTCGTGACGCACCCACGGAACTGGCCGCCGCGATCATCTCGTTTCTGCGGGACCCCGCAGTGCGGCGCCGACGAATCCACGAGTTCCTAGACCGCACCGGCGCCTGCACGACCGAGCACCCCGGCGGCACGCTCCTCTCGCACCTGCACCGCACCGCAGACACGCTCGAGGGCTGGGGCGCTCCCGATTGGCTCGTGGACGCCGCCCGGCTCCACGCCGCCTACGGAACCGACGGATTCCCACAGCCTATGCAGAACGCGACCCGCGCGGCGCTGATCGCCGTCGCCGGCCCAAGCGCCGAGGCGTTCGCGGCGCTCTACTGCAGCTGCGACCGCCACGCCAGCTACCCCACCTTCCTCACCGACGCCCCGGTGACCGTCGATCGTCACGACGGACACGCGACTCCGCTGCCCCCGACAGAGCTGCGCGCCTTAGCCGAGCTGACAATCGCGAACGAGCTCGACGTCTTTGACCATTCCCCCGAGCTCGCCGCGCGCCACGCCCAAGAGACCGCCCGACTATTCCAGACTTGGCTGCCACTCGTCAGCGAACCCGCCCGCCGTGCCGTCGTGGCGTGGGCGCGCAACGGATGCTCAGAGCCCTGATCGATTGCCGTCGCACCAGAAACCTCACCCGAGCGTTGGCGGTCCTCGCAATCTGCGATCTCAAAAGGACCGAAGGCCAGTGAAGCCGGAGATCACTCCCGACTGAAGTGGGAGCTGGGCGCTGCGGCCGCGTGAAGCTAGATCTCGATCGTCTCGCCTGGCTGCATCGGTGTTGCGCGGTCGGTGGCGGCCGCCAGCCGCTCGAGGGGGTCGCCGACGGGTTCGTACATGCCGGGCATGGCGTAGGCGCCGTAGTGGATCGGGATCAGCCGGTCGGCGTGCAGTAGCTCGGCGGCGAGGGCGGCCTGCTCGGGGTCCATCATGCCGGGCAGTGGGCTTGGTGGCTGGCGATGTGGGAAGGTGAGCCGGGCGCCGTTGATCGGGGCGAGCAGAACATCGGGCGGTCCATATCGCTCGCGGATGCGCCACCACCAGCCGTGCCACATCGTGTCGCCGAGGTGCAACACCCGCTTGCCCTCGGCCTCCAGCAACCAGGACACCTGCGGGTCTCCCGTCCCGTCGACGGCGGGCAGCGCGGTGAGCGTAAATGCCGCGGCGCTGATGCTGGTCCACGCCGCGGCTGGCTGCCGGGCTAGTCCGGCCGCGGTCAGCTCCTGGTCGGCCTGGATGACCGCCAGCCGGTCTGCGCTCTCCCCGCCGCAGTCAACAGGCTCATACACGGTCGCTCCGGCGCGCAGAGCGCTGCCGAGCGCGGCGGCGTCGGCATGATCGCGGTGCAGGTGGGTCAGCAGGCCGGCGATCGCCCCCGGCTGGGCGGGGACGACCTCAGGGACCGGGATCGCCCGCGCTCGCTCTCCAAGCCACGCGAACACGGCCGCCGCGTCCTGCAGTGGATCGATTACCACCCGCTCGCCTCGCGCCTCGATCTCCACGCCCGCCCAGCCAAGCCACCTAATCCGCATGCGTCCTCCATCCACGATAAACAGAACGATCGTCCGCAATATATAGGAAACGACCGTTCCGTTTATAGAATCACGGACGATGCCACGCCGATCCGCCACGGAAGTCGCAGCCTCGCGAGCGCAGACCCTCGCCGCCGCCGTGCAGCTCGCGTCGGTCGTGGGCCTCGAGGGACTCACCATCGGCCGGCTGGCCGATCGACTCGAGATGAGCAAGAGCGGGCTGGTCGGCCGCTTCGGATCCAAGGAGCAGCTACAGCTGGCGACGCTTGATCAAGCCGCCGACATCTTCCGCCGCACCGTGTATGCACCCGCGGCCCCAGCGCCGCCAGGACTGCGCTCGCCTGAGCGCAATCTGCGACGCCTGGGTGGCGTACCTGGCCCGTCCCCCGTTCCCAGGCGGCTGCTTTCTCACCACCGCGATGGTGGAGTTCGACGCCCGCCCAGGGCCGGTGAACGACGCGGTAAAAAGAGTGATGCGGCAGTGGCTGGGCCTGCTCGAGCGCGAGGCGAGCACCGCGATCCAGAATGGGGAGCTTCCCGCAGATACCGACCCCAAGGACATCGCGTTCACGATCAACGCGCTCGCGGTGGGAGCCAACTGCGACTTCCAGCTCAACCGAAACCGGGGCTCGCTCCAGCGCGCCCGGCGAGCAATGGATAGCGCGCTTGGTCGCTGACCACGGCCGGTACGGGCCAGCACTCAACAGCGACGGAGCTAGGCTCGCGGCAGGGAGCACCAGTGTGCCCGTCGCGCCGCCAAAACAGGGCCGAGCGCCGGCGGACGGGTTGGTCTCGCTCGTCGCCAGTTGCGCAACCCGCGCAAGGCAGGATCTCCGCCGGTAGTTGCTGGGACGCCTGTGGCGGGAGCAGAGCAGGGCTGCCAGGTGACGCAGATGCTGGTCGACGATCCTTTGTGCCGGGAGGGCGGCCGCGGCGGCTGTCAGGTTCCTTGGGCGACGCGTGTCTATGAGGCATGCACGTGATCTATCTCGTTACCACGAGCCTGGCGGCGCTCGCGAATGGGTATGCCGCGTCCTTGAACTTCGTTGGCGCCGAGTCGGTCAAGGTCGTCGCTGATCGGGTACGAGTCTCCCGCCGATGGATGGTCCCGCTCGGCGCGTTGTTGGCCTCGGGGGCGGTCGGACTTCTGGCAGGCTTCGCGGCGCCGGCGCTTGGGACGGCTGCAGCGATCGGCCTCGTCCTGTACTTCATTTGCGCTGTGAGCGCTCACCTGCGAGTCCGCGACCGCCAGATCTCCGGCGCCGTGTTCTTCCTGCTGCTGGCGGTGGCGGCGCTGACGACGAGCGTCGGCTACCACAACCACTGGTGACGATGTGATCGTGGGAGCGGGGAGCTGACGATGGACGAGCGTGAGTGGTTGACCGAACGGTTCGAGCAGCACAGGCCGCATCTCCGCGCGGTTGCCTACCGGATGCTCGGGTCGGTCGGCGAGTCCGACGATGCCCTGCAGGAGGCATGGCTGCGGATTCGCGACCAGGATCCTGGCACCGTTGAGGACATGCGGGCCTGGCTGACGACAGTCGTCGGTCGGGTGTGTCTGAACATGCTGCGGTCGCGCGCAGCGCGACGCGAGAAGCTCTCGGCGCACGTCCCGGATCCGGTGGTCAGCTTTGAGGAAGATGACCTCGAGCACGAGACGCTCCTGGCCGAGTCCGTGGGTCTGGCGCTGCTGGTAATGCTGGACGCGCTGACCCCCGCCGAGCGGCTCGCGTTTGTGCTGCACGACGTGTTCGGCGTGCCGTTCGCCGACATCGCCACCGCGCTCGACCGCTCAGAAGCGGAGGCCCAGCAACTCGCCAGCCGCGGCCGCCGCCGTTTGCGCAACTCGCCGGAGCCGGACCGTGACCTCGCACGGCAGAGACGTGTCGTCGATGCGTTCTTCGCCGCTTCGCGCGACGGCGACTTCGGTGCCCTCCTAGAGGTGCTCGACCCCAGCGTCGAACTGCGGATCGACGGCGGCGTTCTGCGCGCAGAGGCCTCGCTCGTGCTGCGCGGCGCGGACTCCGTGGCCGCGCACACGGCCACATACTCGAAGCTCTACCCGTTCGTCAGGCCGGCGCTCGTCAACGGCGCCGCCGGGGCCGTGGTGGCGCCGCCCGGCCGCGTGTTCTCGGTCATGCCCTTCACCGTCACGAACGGGAAGATCGCCCAGATCGATGTTCTTCTCGACCCGGAGCGCCTGGAGCAACTCGACCTCACCATCCCGCCGACCGCGGGCAAACACCGCTGAACACAAACGAGCTTTCCGCGCATTCCGAGACTGTCGGCGCTGGCGCGAAGATGCCCGTGCGAAAACAAAGGCAGGTCTCGACGAAGGCCGTGACGAGACTTGGGTACTACTGCTCCACGCCTGAAGTGGTCACGCCCGCGCGGTGACCGCATTGCGCTGCGACCGGCAATGTCATCGGCCTCAAGGGCGATTGGAACCGTTGCGATGCGAGCGTGCCAGAACGACGGCCCAAAGACGCGAGCGAGCGCCCGGGTTAGGGGCGGGTGGTGCTGAGATCGTCGTTGCGTCCGGCTTGGAGGCGGGCCCATTGGGCGATGGGACGTCCGTTGGTGCGGTAGTTGTAGTGGTCGCTGCGTGGCCAGTTGGCGGGCGAGTCTTCCCATGCCTCTTGCCGCCCGTAGGCGGTGAGGTCCATCAGCGCGTAGCTGTAGTCCATCGCCTCGGCGCCACGGCCGTTTGTCCAGTAGGTCTCGAACACCCGGTCGCCGTCGCGTAGGTAGCACACGAGGTGAAACATGCCGATCCGCCGCCCGGTGAGAAGCGTGTCAAGCGACGGTTGGGCTGAGTACCACGGCATGGTCCAGCCCATGAAGTCTCGGTACCGGACGCTCTCCCGGTAAGGGCCTTGGCAGAAGGTGGCGTAGGTGATGTCGCGGTCGTGCAGGTAGGACAGTTCGCTGATGTGTGAGGTGTAGCGGGTGCAGCCCTCGCATTGTTCGGCGGCGGGTTTGCCGGTGTTCCACATGAAGTAGTAGGCGATCAGCTGCTGGCGGCCCTCGAACGCGTCGAGCAGTGTGACCGGGCCTTCCGGGCCGATCAAGGCGACGGTCGGGTCGACCTCGACGATCGGCAGCTTGCGTCGGGTGGCGGCGATCGCGTCACCGGCACGCATGTGCGCCTTTTCCCGGATTCGCAGCTCGTCCAGTTCAGCCTGCCAGGCGGCCCGGTCGACGATCAGCGGCGGTTGGGGCGTGGCGTCCGGGCGCGGCGGGCTGGGGTTCGACTCGTTTTGCATGGTTGCCTTCTTCTGTTTCCGGCGTTGGAGTGTGGACGGGTTGGTCGCTGTTGGCCAGGCTGTGGCCGGTTCGGCCTTGCGATGCCTGAGACTCTGATGCGGGCCGCTATTGGACGTCGCGCCAGCGTGGTGTGAGGATGATCATCGGGATGACCCGTTGGGTCTTGCTCGCGGCTTCGGTGAGCTGCGGGTAGCGCTCGGCAGCTCTTGCGAACAGACGCTCGCGCTCCTCGCCAGTCGGTACCTCCGCTTTGACATCGATCGTCTCGGTGCCGACCTCGATTTGCGTGTTGGGGTGTGCGTTGAGGTTGTGGTACCAGTCGGGGTTGGTTGGCGCTCCGCCGTTCGCGGCCCAGATCAGGTAACCCGGATCGTTGGGCAGGTAGGCGATCGGGTTGACTCGGCGCACGCCGGACTTCGCGCCGGTGTGATGGAGCAAGAGCAGCGGGATCTCCTCCCACGCGCCGGCGACGCGGCCTTCGTTGGCTCGGAACTCGGCGACGATCTTGGCGTTGTACTCGCTGCGTGTCTCGGACATGGGACCTCTTCTCGTTTGGCTTTGGGGGTCGGTGTCTGCTGCGACCGCGACGTCCACGCGTCCAGCACTGCGGTCGGTCCTGGCCCGCGACCGGGGGGACGGTCGCGGGCCAGCTTCGGGAATGTCGGCGAGCTGATCGAATGTCTGTGTCGGGCGTTCAGGCCGCGATCAGTTCGGCGGGTACGAGCGCGGCGTTCTGACGCTCGAACGCCTTGACAGGACCGGTCGGCCAGCTCTCGGCGAACATCTCTGAGAGCGGGTCGGGGAAGATCTCCTCGTCCCCGTTCTCCACTCCGTCGAGGATCGCTGTGGCGACCGACTCGGGCGGGGTCTTCGGGATCGGGAGGTCTCGGATCATTTCGGTGTCGATCGGACCGGGCATCACGGCATGCACCTTCACGCCCTGTCCGGCGAGCAGCGCACGGAACGACTGCGTGATCGAGAATGCGGCCGCCTTGGAGGCCGAGTAGGCCGGCAGGACCGGGACCGCGGCGAACGCCCCGATCGAGACTACGTTCACGATCCGTCCCCGGCTCTGGGTCAGCAACGGCAGCATCGCCTGGGTGACCATCACCGGGCCGTACACGTTGACGTCGAAGTGCTGTTCGAACGCGGCCCGACTGTTGAGGTCATCGGGCAGCGACAGTCCGGCGTTGTTGATCAGGATGTCGAGCGATCCGACGCTGTCAGCAGCCCGCTGGATCTGCGACCACTCGGTCACGTCCATGATCACCGGCGTGACTCGATGATCCGCGTGGGTCAGCGGCTGCCGCGATGCCGCGTACACCCGGCTGGCGCCCCTGCGGAGGGCTTCATCGACGAGCGCCTGCCCGAGACCACGGTTGGCGCCAGTCACCAGCACTGACTTGCCTGAGATTGTTGTGGTGGACATCGTTGAGTCTCCTTCTGGTGATTGGGTTGGTTTTGGGTTGGAGTGGTCAGCTGGTTGCGGCGAGCGCCGGCTGGACCGCAGCGGCAGGGTTGCTATGCGGCAGCTCGGCGGTGCGGTTGTGGCGGGTGAGCGCAGAGATCGCCGGGAGGGCGAGCAGCGCGATCGCTCCCAACAGCCACATCGCCTGGTGGTAGCCGGCGGCGAGCGCCGTGGGAGCGGTGGTGCCGGTGTGCAGCAGCACCTGGGTGTGGCTTGCGGCGACGCTCGAGGCGATCGCGATCCCGAGTGCTGCGCCGAGCTGGATGGAGGTGTTCATCAGTCCGGACGCGAGACCGGCCTGGTGTTGGCGGACACCCGCGAGCACGGCGATCGAGATCGGGATGAACGAGAACGCCGTTCCCGCGCCGGCGAGCACGAACGGGCCGGCGAGGTTGGCCAGGAAGTGCCCGTGGACCGGGATCTGGGTTCCCCAGATCACCCCGGCGGCGACCAGGGAGACGCCGATCCCCAGCGAGACCTTTGGGCCGCGACGAGTGACCAGACGTTGGGCCACGCCGGCGAACAGGATCGACGGGATCGAGCCCGACATCCACGCCAGCCCGGTCTGCAGCGAGCTGTAGTGCAGCACCTGCTGCATGTACAGCGTTCCCACGAACAGAAACGCGAAGAAGCTGCCGCCGACCAGCAGACCGGCAGTGATCGCGCCGGTGAGCGTCCGCGACCGGAAGATCGACAGCGGCAGGATCGGCGACGCGGCGCGGTTCTCGATCACCACGAACGCGGCAAGCAGCACGACTGCCGCCGCGAGCAACACGACCGTGCGCGCCCCGGCCCAGCCGTACTGCGGCGTCTGCGAGACCGCGTCCGCGAGGACGACCAGGCCGCCCGTGCCCACGAGCGCTCCTGGCAGGTCAAAGCGCCGATTCGTCGCTTCCGACGCGCCGCGCGGCAGCAGCCTCGGGGCGAGCGCGAGCGCGAGCGTGCCGATCGGAATGTTGAGATAGAAGATGTACTGCCAACCGAGATAGCGAGTGACCAGCCCGCCGGTGAGCAGACCGACGGTCCCGCCGGTCGCGCCGAGCGCACCCCAGATCCCGAGCGCCCTGTTGCGCTCGGCGCCCTCCGGAAAGATGCTGGTCACGATCGACATCGCGGTCGGGAGCATCACCGCGGCGCCAAGTCCCTGAATCGCTCTGCTCCCAATCAGAACCGCATCACTGGGCGCGAGTGCGCAGCTAAGTGACGCGGCGGTGAACACGCCCAGTGCGCTCATCAGCACGCGGCGGCGCCCGAACAGATCGGCGATGCGACCACCGAGCAGCAGAAACCCGCCGTACGCGAGCGCGTAGACGGTCACCACCCATTGCAAGCTCGTGGCGGTGAAATGCAGGTCGCGACCGATTGTCGGCAGCGACACGTTGACGACCGTCAGATCGACGCAGGTCACGAAATACGCGATCGCCAACAGCACGAACGCGCGCCAGCGATGGACATGTGGTGTTGTGGGCGTCATCGCGAGCTCCTCTGTCGGTGGGTTGCCGGTGCTTCCTCGTTATTGGTTGAGATACGAGGAGCAGCGGCAATCCATCGCTCGCAATCGCAAAGTGCCTCGGTCGAGCAAATTCCCGAGGGCGCGCTAGATGCTTGAAGGCGCGAGCAGCCGGGTCGGGACGCCCCGCCAAGGGGTAGCGGTGGCTGGGCGCGGCGGGTGCGAGCGGGATCGCCCCGGGTACTTCGCCTCAGCCTTGGTGGTCCGGCGATCTCAGCACAGGCCTACCGGCCCGGTCGGTCGGACTCGAGCGTGCGCTTGATGACACTCAACGCCTGGTCGATCAGCGACGCGGCACGGCTCGCGAGCTCGTTCGGCAGAAAATCCGCGATCCACACGAACCGGCTGCGGTCTGCTCCGTCCGCGAAGACCTGAGCGGATGCGTTGTGATGGGTGTATGGCGGGTCGGCGATCGACCACACCAGCCTGCGCGCTTCGTCGTCGCGGTCGACCATTCGCTCCCGCAGCACGCTTCCGTTGAAGAACGTGACGATCCGGTCCTCACCATCCAGCCGGGCATCGGCCGCAAAACCGGGCACGAGCCGGACATGCAGCGCTCCCCAATCACGCAGCGCATCCCACACGCGCTCCGCGCTCGCGTCGATCACGATCTCCTTGTGAACCGATGCCATCGCTTGATCATGCCTCGAGAGGCAGCCCGAACCGCTCGACCATCGACGGTGTGCGGAAGTGGCTGATCTCGTCGATCAGTGCGTTCCTGATCGTCAGGACGGTGACGCCGTGGGGGCGGTATACGCCGGAGCTGTCGAGCTCGTAGGCGCCGACCGCGACCTGACCGTTGGCAGCCGTGGGAACCATCCGCCAACTCCGTGTGCCGTCGAACACCACCTCGCGCAGCACTCTCTCGATCGCCTCGCGCCCGTGATACCAGCTGGGAATCGGCGGCATCGCGAGCGTTGCGGTGTCGGTCAGCATTCCTACGAGCATGTCCACGTCGCTGCTGGCCCACGCGTCGACATAGCGTGCGACGATCCCTTTCAGCTGCTCATCGCCCAGCGCGCGAAGCGTGGCCTGCTGGGTGCGGTCCGGCCGTCGCTCCTCCATTGTCGCGTGCGCGCGCTGCAGTGCGCTGTAGATCGACGCGGGGGTCGTTTCGAGGGCTTCGGCGACCTCCGCGCCGGAGAAGCCGAGCACGTCGCGGAGGATCAGCACGGCGCGCTGCCGGGGCGGTAGCAGCTGGAGCGCGGCGATGAACGCCAGCTCGATGCTCTCGCGCTGCTCGTACCGCGCCTCCGGTCCGGCGAGGCCGTCGTCGAAGCCGAGCTGCTCGTCCGGATACGGCTCGATCCACACGGACTCCAGCAGCGGCTCTCGGAGCGGGTCGTGTGGATCGGCGGCCGGGCCGTAGTCGATCGGCAGCACACGCGAAGGCCGGCGCTCGATCGAGCGCAGGGAGACGTTCGTCGCGATCGTGTAGAGCCAGGCGCGCAGCGAGCTTCGCCCCTGAAACGACGACAGGTTGCGCCACGCCCGCAGCAGCGTCTCCTGCACGGCATCCTCGGCATCCTGGAGGGAGCCGAGCATCCGATAGCAGTGCGCGTGAAGGGGCCGCCGATGTGGCGCCACCAGCTCGCCGAAGGCCTTCTCATCCCCCGCGACGGCTGCCTCGATCAGCTGAAAGCCGGTCATCCGATCCCTCCCATGAGGGTACCCTTCGGCTGCCACAGCGCGATCTCGCCCCCCTTTTTGGTCGCGAGCACGCTGCGCCACCCCGCCGGCCCCTCGCGTGGCTCGAGCAGTACCGCGGCCCCAAGTGCCCGCCCGCGCTCCGTCACCGCCTCGATCTCCTCGACCTGCGCATATGGCAGCCATACCGGCCGCTTCGCCCGGCACTCGACAATCCCGCCATCGAGCGTGCCGCCGAGCGCGAGCCCGTGATAGCTCCCCCACCGACCGTCGAAGCGCTCCGTGCGCCACCCAAGCAGCTCGCGGTAGAAGTCACTGGCTCCGGACAGATCGTGGGTGTGCAACTCGAGGTGGACAAGCCGGCCCATCGATCCACGCGCCTTCGCTCGTGTCTCATCGCCGGTCACTGCTGAACCCCCGCAGACCGCCGGGCTCCTCCAACGCCTGCCGGGCCCTCGCGGATCAGCTCGTAAGCGAGGACGATGACACCATCCTCGATGATCTGGCTGTCGAGCAGGCGCATCGGCTTCGTCTCATGCGTATCGCCGAACAGGCGCTGACCCGCGCCGAGCACGACCGGGAAGACCTTCAGTCGCAACTCATCGATCAAGCCGTGCTCCATCAGTGTGCGCGCGAGCTGAAAGCTCCCCAACACGAGGATCTCCCCGTCCAGCTCCTGCCTCAGCCTCGAGATCTCCTCCGTGGCGTCACCCCTCAGAACCGTCGAGTTGTTCCAGCCAGGATCCTTGAGCGTCGAGGACACGACGAACTTGGGCAAGCTGTTCAACCTGTCCGCCAACTCGCCGCTCCGGGATGGCCACCGCGCGGCGAAGAACTCGTAGCTCCGCCGACCCAACAGCAGGGCCTCGGCGCCGAGCGCGTCGTCAAGCGCAAGCCTGGCCACCTCTCGGCGGTCCTTGATGTGGCCAAACCAGCCCCCGCGCGCGAAGCCCTCCTCGCCAGTCGGATCCTGGATGACGCCGTCGAGCGTCACGTTCTCGCTGATCACGATCTTTCCCATCGTGGTTCTCCTTGCTTGTGCAGGAATGTCGTCAACTGAGATCCGACACCGCAGCGAAATCCAACGCTCGCGCAGCAATCAAAACCCCAGCTCGCCAGACACCAGCCACGAGATCGCGACATCTACATCAGGAACTGCCGATTCGTGGTCGATCGGGCCACACCGCCCGGGTCTCATCCGGCGCGGACAGCACCTGACTCGGCGCGGCCGACCGGCCAGCCCCGCATCCGTGCGGAAAGCGCGGACGCCGTCGATCTGCGCCCCTACCTCACCGCGGGGAAAGGAGCCACAAGCAAGGGCAAACAGCCCCACGCTCGCTGCTGGAATCGGACGCAGGCAGCCACGCCGCCCGCCAGGGGCGATAACCCGCGCCAACACGAATGCGGGTGTCGGCCCGGCCTTCACGAGAGACGTGCTCGTCGCCAGATGCGCGTTCGCTGGGATCTTTAGCTACGAGCCCGTCGGTCGGCTAGCAGCGGCCGACAGCTGACGATCGCTCCGCTCGCCTGAGACGGCCGAGGCCGGCTTGTGCTTTGCCACGGAAGGGAACGCCAGCGCGGACCGACGCTGACGATCGCTTCGACGATTCACGCCACCGTCGCCGGACGCTCGCCTCCAACGGATCGTGAGCGCCGGGAACCCGCGCCTCGTCGGAGCGGCGAGGGCTTCGTCTCGGGCGCTCGCTTCTCGCGCAACCCATAAGCGCGCCTGACGGCGCGAACTCGCTGCCCGAGGCCGGTGGTGCATATGCAAGCGGCCCGCGTCCACAATCGGTGACCGCGGTTCCCTTTCTGGCGAATACGGGGTGTCTTGGATCGCGGCCCGCGAGCCCTGCCTTCGTGCTGGCGCAGGCATTGCCGCCCACGGCGTTCGCGTGGCTCCCTATGTCCGGAAGCAGTCGTCTCGAGGCGGGCGACGCAGGCGTTCCAGAGTGCTGCTTGTTCGTGGAAGGCGAAGCGTCGCCTTGAGCTGCTGCCGGGTCGCCTGCTCGCGAACGGCGAGCCCCCACTCGACGGCACCGTCATCGTTTGTGCGGACCCGGTGCATAGGCACAAGGAGGACGTCGGCGAGTTGCTCGGCGCTGTACAGATTCGTCGTGTCCAGCAGCGACGCGGGCGTCGACGCTCGTCGCTGCTGCCACGCGAGCGAGAGCGAAGTCCGCTTGCACGCGGCCGGGGATCAGGCCGACGGCAAGCACATCTGAGACTCCCGGAACCGCCGGAAAGCAGGCCCACCGGTCGATTCCGCCAGAGGGCCCGACGGTTTACGACGCCGCGATGCCCGAGCTTGGCGACCGGCAGCAGGTGCGGCGTCCTGCGCGGATCCGGACTCGCATTCGTGCGCGCGCGGGCATGGGAGGCCGGTACGGGGTCTAGGCTCCCAGCCCTGGCGCCCGCCACCGCCGGCCGTTCCCGTCCAAGCGCGAGCTGCTGGCGGCGCTCGTCACCCGTCGCCTCGAGCCGATCGCGGACGCCGCGCGCGAAGCGTAAGCACGCGAAGGGGCCGCTGAACGGCGCTGCCGATGATCGGCTGCTGATCGATGGCTTGAAGCCTGAGCGGTGCGCCGGGCTGGCTCGCTCCGCGTCGCGCTGGCTCGGCCGCGTCGGCCGGCGGCGGCATCGACCCGCGACGGCGTGTCACCATCCCCGCGATGGCGCACGACATTGCCTCGCTGCAGGCGCGGCGGCTCGAGGCGAAACGCCGGCGTCGGCAGCGCCGGCTGGAGACGGGCCTCGCACTGTTGGCGGTCGCGTTTGCGGCGGCCGCGGTGATCGTATGGGTCAGCTCGTCGAGCGGATCGAACCCACCCGCGACCGGTGCCGCAATCCCGAGGACAACCCCGATCAAGGTCGGCCCCGCGCCTCGCCTCGTGATCAAGCGCCACTCGGCCCTGGCCGCGGGGATGGCGGCGGTGCGACGGCTCGCCTCCTACGGGCTGCCGCTGTATTGCGGTGGTACGCGGAAGCGGATGGTCGCGCTGACATTCGACGACGGCCCCGGCGTGTACACGCACTACGCGATCAAGAAGCTCGGCGAGGCGCACCTGCACGCGACGTTCTTCCTCGTCGGCAAGGAGATCGTCGCCTGGCCGGGGCTCGCCCAGCGCGAGAAACCGGTCGCGGCATTTGGCGATCACACGATGACGCACCCGTTCCTGCCGGCGCTCCCGTACTCGGAGGCGGTGGAGGAGATCGCCGCCGATCAGCGGCTGATCGAGCGGACGGTGGATGAGCCGGTGCTGGCGTTCAGGCCACCGTACGAGGGTCACACGCCGGCGATCGACGCCGAGGTCAAGCGGCTCGGGATGGTCGAGGTGCTGTGGGACGTCGACAGCGCCGACTCGCTCGGCGCGAACTACCGCGGCATCGAGCACGACGTGATCGCGGGGCTGTATCCAGGCTCGATCATCCTGATGCATGAGAACCGCGGGCAGACGATCCGCGCGCTGGACGTGATCTTCGCCGCCCTGCAGCAGCGCCATCTGAAGGCCGTGACCGTGCCCCAGCTGATCGCGCAGGACCCGCCGTCGCTCGCGCAACTGCGCAAGGGGTATGACGGGTGTCCGGTCAAGCTCAGCCACGGCAGCGGCAGCTGATGCGGCGCCCGCCCAACGGACGCGACCGGGTATGCGGCCGACGGCGCTCAGTGGGGATACGGCCGCGAACGCCGCCTCCTCGGCGGTCACGATGAGCTCGGGAAGGCAGATGACACCCTCATCAGGCGCTTGAGGAGACAGCGCTCACCCGGCAATGCCACCGTCACCAGGTGGTCCGTCTCAACCGTCTGGACGTCATACCCGCCCACTGCCGTGCCTCCGCAGCACACAGCGTGCGTCTGTCCCCCACAGTTCAAAGCCTGCTACTGCGATGCCGCGGCAGTTCGCACCGCCGTGCCTGCAGCCCCGCTTCGCGCAGGTCTCGAGACGCCAGAGCTCCGGCGCCCGTCAGAGAGGCCGGGAACGGCGGCTGAGGCGCCCTTCCCGCTGTTGAACGACACGGTTGTTGATCGTGTCGTTCAACACCGAGCTCGCCGACGCAGCACCCTGATTGGTAGGGGAAGATATGGCCGATGGTGGCGGTGGAGCTGTTCGTGGCTGGATTGATCGTGATGCTCGTGGTGGTCCTGGCACGCCTGCTATGGGTGATTGGCCGCCGCCGGGAGGGAGGGCCCGTCACCGAGGCGCAGGCGCGCGAGAACGCCGCGCCTTTGTCACGGCGATCTTGGTCTCGGACCGTCGCAAGCGCACGGGGTAGCCGCGGCTGCCGAGGCGCGAGCAAGCAATGAGGATCGAGACCCACCACAGGCCTGCCGCCACAACGTTCGCCTCGATCGTCCGAGGCCATCGGGCCGTTTGCTGGACGCGAGCAGCGAGAGCGATGGAGCTGTGCCTCCACCGTAGCCGCTGGTTTCTCTCACCCACTGCGGAACGAATCGGCGCGGGTCGTCCGGTACGGGCGCGGACCCCGAGTTCGTCGTCCTCGACCCGCAGACCCAGACGCTGTACACCGCCAATGAGGTCGACAACGACTTCTCGGTGATCGACGCATCGCGCTGCGATGCTCAGAACACCACCGGCTGCCGCCAGCGCGCGCCAGAAGCGGCGATCACGGAAGCGGGAGGCGTGACGGCGGATCCTGCCGTCAGGACAACCTACGTCACGACCGGCGCCAACGCCGTCGCGATGATCAACACCAACAATTGCAATGCCTTCCAAGCAGCTGGATGCGCCAACACGCCGCCAACGTTCACGGCCGGCGAATACCCGCAATCGATCGCGGTCGACTCGCGCACGCACACCGTCTACGTGACCAACTATGGCGCGGGCTCAACCGGGACTGTCTCTGTGTTCGATGACCGCACTTGCAACGCCACCGACCAAGTCGGGTGCGCCGCCGTGGCTACCTTGGAAGTTCCGGGAGGAAACGCGTCTGACATCGCTGTGAACCCGCGCATCGACACGATCGACGTCGCCACGATCACCGGCAACGGCCCCGACCTCATCTCCGTGTTTAACGGCGCCACATGCAACGCCACCGACACCGGCGGCTGTGACCAGACGCCCGCGACCGTCGCGGTTGGTAGCTCAGGGGACGCGCCCAACAACTCAAGTCTCGAGCTCGCCATCGACGCGGCGACCAACACGATCTACGCGGGAAATACATTCAACACCGGAGGCGACGCGCCGCCGCCGTTCCTTGGGAACAGCGTGTACGTGATCAACGCCGCCACCTGCGACGCAGCAAACATGAGGGGCTGCGGGCAGACCCCGGCCGCTGTAACGCTCGCCGCCAACTCCCCGATCGGATCCAACCCCTTCGGAATCGCAGTCGACCAAGCCACCGACACGATCTACACCGCGAACATCGCCGACGACGAGCACCCCGGGACCGTCTCGGTGATCGACGGCGCCATCTGCAACGGCCACGACATGATCGGCTGTGACCAGACGCCCGCCGCAGCCCCGGCCGGTTTCGGCGCTAACGGCATCGCGATCGATCAGCTGACAAACCAGATCTACGCCACCAACATCTCGGACACCAGCGTCACCACGATCGACGGCACCGCCTGCAACGGCACGAACGCCACCAACTGCGACGACACACGAACGGAAGCCACGGTAGGCGACTACCCAAGCTCGCTCAGCGTCGACCCGGCGGTCGGCACCGCCTACGTGGCAAACATCGAAGGAGTGTCAGTCATCGCACTCAACCACTAACACGCGGCGCTGCAGGCCCGCGGCGCACGGTTCGCCAGCCCGCAGCACGTTCGCGGACGAGCGCTTCTCAGAAATGCGGGCGTCCGGATCTCGACGGCGAGCAGTTCGTCGCTTGCGCTTCCGCCCAGAAGGAGGCGTCCAGGTCGAGGCCCGCGACGGGCCTGAGATGGCCGAGAGGGGCACCGCGCCGGGACAAACGCAGACTGCTGCTCTCACGAATGACCGGGCGCGTCGAGCTACATGGCGCCACCGATCAGTACTTCTGCTTCGGTCTGGCGGATAGCGAGAGCGGCAGGCGCCGAGACCGGACCCGTGTCGGCGACAAACCAGGAGCCAGGCGTAGCGCGCGTGAGGTCAATATCACGTTCGCCGCTGGGCGATATCGGAAATGAGGTTGGCAAAGACCGTTCGCGGGTCCGGTAGACAAACCAGGCTTCAGCTCCGGCGCACACGGGCCGTCAAGGCAGAAGTCGAACCTCTTAGCTTGTGGCCGGGCGCCGCGCCAGGTTTCGTGCGCGAGGCCAGGCGTTCCGCTTCAGGTTCGCTGCTTGGGGTAAGGGAACGTGGAAGAGCGAGACTGGAAGCTCAGGATCTTGGGGTTCTGCACCACGCCGGCGCGGATCTCGATCGCGCGATTGATGGTCAAGTCCGTACCCCAGGCCTCCCCGCCGGACATGACGGTTGCGAGATAAGGGATCAGTGCCTCGCTGATCTCCCAGGTCGCTGAGTTCCATAGGTACGACGGGCTGTGGTCCACGGCGTAATAGTGCGCGCCACCGGCCAGCGTGAGCATCGGATCGGCGAACGATGTTGGACGCGCCCATTCAAAGCCCATCCCCTCATCGCAGGAGACGTCGATGAACAGGCTCCCGGATCGAAAAAGGCCCAGCTCGTCGCCGCTGACGAAGATGAGCGGGTCATCCGTGTCCTGCAGGACGCAGTTGACGACGATGTCATGCTCGGCGAGGGCCTCAGCAACCGATCCGCCCCCTGGTCTGTCGAGTGCCAACGTGCGGCCCGGGCGATCGGGGTCACGCTCGTAGTGAACCAACCGAGCGGGCGCCATCGGTGATGCGACCGCCGCGACGCCG
This sequence comes from uncultured Solirubrobacterales bacterium, assembly GCA_963757235.1. Classification (GTDB taxonomy): domain Bacteria; phylum Actinomycetota; class Thermoleophilia; order Solirubrobacterales; family Solirubrobacteraceae; genus Palsa-465. The sequence continues at coordinate 28,848 of CAVWRC010000018.1, forward strand.
CGATGCGTCAGCACGGTCACGTCGTGCACGCCCAGCGCGAACAGCGCGGTCACGGCGCCACGCGCCGTGGCGCCGAAACTAATCACCGCCGCCCGCAGACGCCGGCCATAGGCACCCGTCGCGCCCATCAGCGCCAACGCGTGTATGACCGAGCAGTACCCAGCGAGCTCGTTGTTCTTGTGAAACACGTGCAGGCTGAAGTTGCCTTCGTCGCTCCAGTAGTTCATCGCCTCCCAGGCGATAAGCGTCAGACGGCGGTCGACCGCCACCTGCGTGATGACCTCATCCTGGACGCAGTGGGGCCACCCCCACAGGACCTTGCCGGGAGCCAACGCGCTCAGGTCCTCCGCCAGCGGCTTCGGAAGCAGTATCACGTCACACTCATCGATCAGCTCCTCGCGCGAGCGCAGGCCGCCGACCTGCGCAGCAAGCCAGTCGTCCGAGATCCCGAACCGCTGCCCATAGCCGCGCTCTAGGAAGATGCGGCGCCGCAACTCGGCGTCAATCCGTCCCAGGTGCTCGGGGTGGATGGCGAGCCGAGACTCGTCTCGCTTGCGCGATGTGGCGACGACACCCAAACTCAGCTGCTCCATACCTGCTCCCATCCGGTTGTCCGACATTCTCTACCGTCGCCGGCTCCGCCGCGCCGCAGCGCTAGACCCCATCGGACGCTGCGCGAGGCTGTCGTTGACTCGAACACCGCGACGCGCCTGCCCGCAGCATTGCCAGGTTCCTGCCGATTGCGCCTAGACGGTGCCCAACGGCGCCGCGGCGGCTTGTGCTTCCGCGCAAGGCGCCAGATGGACCTCACTGCTCGTTTCACGAAGCCTGAGCCGTGTCGCTGGACACGAACGCCGGGCCGGACAGTTCCGCTCTGGGCCGACGAGCTCCCTGAGCAGCATTCAAAGCATCGGTCACGGCGGCGACGAAGAAGTGTTGTGGGGACCCGGGCTTGGGTTAGCGTTTCCGCGGCGTCGACTGTCGTTGTCTTTTCGGGCGCGGTTCGGCTCGGAGAGCTCCGCTCGCGGGCGTGTAGATGCTCTCGTGGCCATCGTCCCAGCGGATGCGATACCGGGGCGACGGGTCGCCGCGTAACACTTCCTCAACGACACCGGCGCGGGGTCGGCGGCTCGTTGACTCGGACTCCGCGACGACGCGCTTACCGACTTCAAACGCCATGCTCAGTTCCGATCGTTAGTGCTCAGTTTGGGAGCGCGTAGCCGCGGTCGGCTTTGACCACCTCGCCAGCCTTCGCGAGCTTGCTCAGCGACGCGCTGATGGTGCTCGCCTTGATGCCCGTTTCGGTTGCGATCTCCGAGGCGGTCTTGGGGCCGCCCGTTAGCGACGCGAGGATCTTCTTTTTGTTCTCACCGCGCGGCGCGCGCGCGGTGGTGCTCGTCGCCGGCGACGTGTCCTTTGGCGCTGGCGCCGTCGCGGGCTGCGTGACCGGCCGTTGGCGATGGCGCGTGCCGTCGACGCGCGAGCGGACTCCGCCTTCCAGCCGGCTCAGTGACTAAGCGGAAGTCTTTACTGGTGCGACCCGAGGCCTCGGGATCGATCGAGTTCGGCTGGAGTCGCTCGCAAGCGGCCGCACCCGTGGCGCCCTTAGACCCGCGCGGCGATTCCCGGGTAGTCGAGCACGAATCCTGCGTCTTCAAATCTGATCTCGGCACGGAAGTCGCCTGCCTCGAAACCGACGAGACCGTTTCCGAGCGGCTGATATCGCTGGTCAGACCGACTCACCTGGAGCGACGGAACATCGACCCAGCACATCGTGTACGGGCGCGGCGGACCTTCCTCCAGGAGCCGGTCGCGCATCGCGGGAAGTGAGTTGAACAAGGGTGACCAGCCCAGATCAAAGAAGTCGGCATCACCAAGCTTGACGTCGCGCGATCGCTCGCCGACGACCTCGAGGAACAGGCGTTCGCGCTCGAGGCGGTACCGCAGCTCGTAGACCGCGCCAAGCTGCGTCTCGGCCGCCACCAGTTCTCGCCCGCGTCTCCACGTGTGCCAGCTCCATCCGCACCGCGCCATCGCCTAACCATGCGAGAGAGCTCGGCATGAGGCGGACTCTAGGACTCCCGGCTTAACGAAGGACGGCCACGAGACGGGCGCCGGCGACCGGATCTCGGATTTCTGCTCGGGGTCGATCGAGCCCGGAAGCAGCGGCGAAGCTTGTGGCCGCGTGGGCAACGAAGAGCGGCACTCTCGAGGGGCGTTCGGCTCGGTCGCTCAGGCCGCCAGCCGTCGCCTGGCCTTCTGCACCGACGGCAACGCACCCTTCGCCTTTGCCAGCGGCCGAGCCCGGAGATCGACGCTCGCCGGCTTGGCGGCAATGTCGATCTCCTCACCCGTGGCCGGATTACGTCCCTTTCGCTTCTTCTGAGCAGGCTTCACGCGGACGGTCAGCTGCACCAAACCACCAATCCCCACCTTCTGCGCATCACCGAGCTCCTCGAGCACGATGTCATCAAGCGCCCCCAAGGCGCGCTTGGCGCCGGTCTTGCTGAGGTCAGCCCGCTCAGCTGCTGCGGCCAACAGCTGTGTCTGCGTCAGCGCCACAACGTCCTCCAGGTTCGGAAACTCAGCAATGAGCTTGGGATTGAACCGCCCCGGGCGGACAGAGACCCACGAACCCGTAAGGGGAATGACTGAGAGACTCCACCCAACCGGCGGGTCCGGCTGCTTCCCCTTTGGCCCGCGGGGCGGACAAAAGGGAAAGCAACAAACTCGTGGCCGGACCGGCGACACACTAGGTCACATTGGCGGGATTTGCGCGCTACGAAGTCCTCCACCGATTCGGTCGTAAGAGGATCATGGTGAGCCACTGCGGCTAGTCGCGAGGTCGCGGCGGGTACCCTTCCGTGCATGGGAACGGAAGGGGACCTCGTGTGTCCTCAATGCGGGGAGCGGGTTCTCGATACGGGGGAGCGGGCCGTGGGGCAGCAACACCGCGCCACGTGCCCGCAGTGCCACGCTGAACTCGTGCGCCATGCCGACGTAGAGGACAACGCGTGGGTGGCCGAGCAGTCCACGCCGCTATTGGACGAAGAGCCAGGTGGGGGCAGCTAGTCGGACCGAACGCTTGGTCCGATCAGTGCTGCTTCACGCTACATGGCGTACGGCCGGTAGCCTGAATCGACATCGTGCTGCTGCTTCCCGGGCGCGAGGAGCTGAAGCAGTAGTCGCGGGTCGGTGCCCGCCTGGGCGACGAACCATAAGCACGTCGACGTCCTGGCCAGCGGGTCGCACGAGTTTGAGCGGTGTGAGCACGTGCTCGCTTCCGGTCAGTGACGGGGCGACGATGCGCCGCTGGAGGGCAGTGTGCGCATGCCGAGCCCGGTGCGGTGGCGGGCCGCCGCCGCGCAGCGCGCCGGCGGCTAGCGATGGCGGCTCAGCCGGTGACGGCGACTGTGGTGAGATGTCGAGTTGAGTGCGAGGGCGTATGTTGCTAGGGGATGATCGTGAGTGGAGGGCCCGATGCGGCGGAGTTGCTCGGGGCGTCGTTGCCGCATCTGGTGCCCGAACGAATCGTCGAGGTCGCCTCGGCGCAGGCGGGCTGTCCGGTTGCAGCGTATGTGTTGGACGTGGAGGGGTCGTTCGCGCTGCGCTTGGCTGGCGATGGGGCCCGGTTTCCCGAGCGGATTCGTGCCCCGGTCGGCGTCGGCCCGGAGATCATTCCGGAGGCTCTGCCGCGGTTGCGGGACCTGGCGATCGACAGCGTTGGACCGTCCACGCTTTGGCCGATGGTCGTCCGCGACCGCGTCATGGGTTTTCTGCTCGCTCGCGACCGGTCCCGGGTTGATCTCACGGCATTCGGGGGCCAGGCCGGCTTGGCGCTGGAGCTGGCGTCCGGTTACACCGACGCGGTGCATGCTGTGCGTCGACGCAAGGACACCCAGCCGGCCGCCGAGATTCAGCAGAATCTGCTGCCGCCGCGGCTTGCGCGCGTGAGCGGCGCCGACGTCGCCGGGGGCGTGCTGCCCGGTTATGACGTCGGCGGCGATTTCTTTGACTACGCCGGCAACGCGGACGGCTTGTGGCTGGTCGTCGCTGACGCGACCGGCAAGGGCAACTCGGCGGCGGCGGTGTCCTCGCTGGCGATCGGCGCGCTGCGTGCCGCCCGCCGCTCCGGCGCCGGGCTGCAAGAAGCCGCGTCGCTGGCCGACGAAGCGATCTCGTCGCTCCACATGGAGCTGTACCTGACCGCCGTGCTGGGGTCCTGGGATCCAAACGGTTATCGGCTGCGCTGGATCAACTGCGGCCACCCGACACCGCTGATCGTTCGCGCCGATGGGCGCGTCGACGAACTCGACGGCGAGCGCACCTATCCGCTCGGCATGCGGTTTTCAGAGCGGGTGTTCCCGGTCCTGAGCGCTGTGGTAGGCCCTGGGGACCGGCTGTTGCTGTACTCCGATGGGGTCAGCGAGCGCCGCACCGCCGACGGCGGACGCATCGGTGAGGATGGCCTGCGCGCGATCCTCACCGAGCTCGGTCCTCGATCGGCAGCGACGACGGTGCGCGGCCTCCAAGACGCCGTGATCAACGCCTCGCCTGACCCGCTGCGCGATGACGCCACGCTGCTGGTTATCGCTCCCCACGAGTGAGGACCCAATCGGTCACGACCGATCGTGCGGCGCGCACCGCTAGCCCGTTGGTGTCCGGGGTAGCTTCTGACCGTGCGCGAGGCGACAGGTGACCCGACAACAAGCATGCTCGGCGACGTCGCGATCGTCACGGTGCGCGGCGAACTCGATTTGGCACTCTGCATCAAGCTCGCCCCCGAGCTCAACGCCGCGCTGCGCTCCCCAGCGCGAGCGATCGTCATCGACCTCGAGGCCGTCTCGTTGGTGGACTCCTCGGGAATCGCGCTGCTGCTAAACGCCTTCCGCCGCCTGGACTACACGGGGCGCCAGCTCGCGATTGCCTGTCCGAAGGGGTCGCAGCGCCGCGCATTCGAGCTGACCGCCCTCGATCGCCAACTGCCGATGTACGAGACCCGCCAAGACGCGCTGGCTGCACTCGGCGCCAGCTGAACCCGATCCGTAAACCGGGTGCCACGCCAACGCGCTGCCAGCGCCGTCGCTCAGACACGGACCGCGCCCGCGCGCGACGGACCCTGCGGATGTTGTCGCTCCGACCACGACTCGCTACGTTCGTAGGCCGAGCGACCAACCTAGCGTCTGCGGCTGGAAGCGGAGCCGCAGTCGAGGGCGTCCCAAAACCCAAGGACTACCGCACACCTGTCGGCCAGCCACCGCGGCTTGCTGATCACACCAGGCCGTGATGCGAACGGCCAACCCGGACGTCTTTGAAAACAAGGGCCGCCCACCGCACGGGACCGGGGGCTGCGGTGGGACAACCCTCGTGCTCCCTGTCTGCCTCATACCGGGCGTTCCTAAACGCTGCAGCGCAACCATCGGAATGGTCGACGATCTGGTTGGAGCAGGCGCGTCCGGCAGCGGTGCGCACCCGCTAACGAGCGTCCGCACCGTGAGCCGCGCCAACCTAACAGCGACGGGCAGCAATCCAGAGCCACGCTACTCGTCTACCGCACGGGGCAGTTAGGTGCTGACAGGCCGACGCCATTCCATTCACAAAGCACCGCTCGCGTCGCGCTGGACCTGGCCTCGGATCGGCAGTTCTCCTTCGGCCCGGCGGCTAGCGAGGGCGGCAGCGCCGCGATCAGACCCGCGTCGGCGACCCTGGAGCACTCGGCAATGCGAACAGCGTCAGCCTCATGCGTGCCGGGGCAAGTTGAATGTTCGCGGTCGCATCAGGTCTGAGTGTCGTCTTTTAGGTCGGATCGATCTGCGCGGTTTCTTGGAGGCTCGTGGTCTGGAGATGGTCGTGCAGGTGCTTAACGGAGTCGAAGACGACGGTCGCTCCGGCTTCGGTGAGCTCTTGTTCTGAGAAGCCGCCGGTGAGCACCCCGATGCTCGCCAGCTGCGCACGGGTCGCGGCCTCACAATCCCAGGTGCTGTCGCCGATCATGACCGCGGGCCCGCCGCCGGCCTTCTCGACGGCGGCGTGGACGATGTCTGGTGCGGGCTTGGTCTGCTTGACGTCGGCAGAGGTGGTGTAGCCGTCGACGAACTCCCGAGCATCGAGAAGCTCGATGTAGCGCTCAGCGTCCTCCTCTTCGGCCGAGCTGGCGAGGATCACGGTGTGACCCGCCTGCTTGAGATCACGTAGCAACTCGTGGGCTCCGTGCATCGGTTCGACTTCGTCGATCATCTTCTGATAGAGCGGCCCCTGCGCCTCGCGCAGCTTCTCGCCCAACTCTCGCTCGACCTGTTCGCCGGCGAGCATCTCGACGACTCGGTCGCTGCCGACGCCGATCGCGCGATGAATCTGCCAGATCGGCATGATCAGCCCTTCTCCGCGAAACGCTCGATACCACGCCAGCGCGTGCTGATAGTTGGTGTCCACAAGGGTCCCATCGATGTCGAAGATCACTGCTGCCGGCATGCGGTCCTTCCGGTTGGATTGGTCACACCCTTGGGCTCACGTGCGGTCGGCGCGGATGAGCTCCCAGTTTCACGGAGCGTCCCCGCCGTCACGCGTTACGCCGGGACCGGATCTTCCCCCGGCGGTTGGACGGGCTCCGGGTTCGGCTGCGGCTCAACCGGCAACGGATCCTCTCCCGGCAGCGGCTCGTGCGGCTGATCCGGGATCACCGCCGGCTGCGGCTCCTCCTCCGGCGGCGGATAGTCCGGCACAATCCCTGGCTCCGGACCCACCGGCAACTCCTCCGGCGGCGGCTCACCCGGACTGTCGGGCGGAGTGATCGGCGCCGGCGTCCCCAACGAAGCTTCCATTCCTCGACCCTACCCGTTCACCGCGGTCGCAAGCTCCATCGGCCCGTTGGAGGTCCTGCTCGCGCGGTCCGGATTGAGAATCCGATCGTCGCCGACAGCCGCTGAGCACTAGCGATGCGAGACAGAGGCGAGACTTCTGAATCCACGAAGGCCCAGCCATCTGGCCGGCACGTCCGCGGCGCTGCACCACTTCTCCTTCGGCCCGGCCGACAGCGAGAGCGGCAGGGCCGCGACCAGACCCGTGTCGGCGACGAAGCGGAAGCCAGGACGTGATCGCAGGGAGCGCCTCCCCACCGCACCCGCCAGCCGGCCAGCGGTGGGCCTGGGTTACGTCGCGCCAGGTGGGCCGCTGCCCTGCCCCGCCGGGATCGGACGCCCGTCGCTGTCGACAGCCTGACCATCACGCCCGACGTAGCCGTCGTTTCCACCCGCCACAACGACCACCGCCTCCCCTTCGCCAATGTTGCGAATGCCGCGATGCGTGCTGGCATCGACGCGCGCGAGACCGCCCGGGCCTAGCCGGTGGGTGCTGCCGTCCCCGAAACGCATCTCCACCTCGCCGCGATGCACGAAGTACAGCTCCTGCTGCGCATCGTGGAAGTGGACGCCCGTGCTGTACCCCGGCGGCAGGACAATGGCGTTAACGCCGAACGCGTCGACCCCGAGCGCCGAACGGATCTTGCGAAACCCGGGGCCGTCGCCGAGCTCGTCAAGGCTGCTCACAGCGTATCCGCGATTCTCGGTCACGGGCTGCAGATCATAGCTTCGGGGGAGCCCGCAGCAACAGCTGGCGGCACGACCTGCGTCTCGTGAACCGGCGGCTGACTCGCCGGGTTCGTCGGCTTGCTCCTCGGGTGTCACGGCGATATCGCCCGGAGTGCACTCCTGGACGGGCCGGCGAGGCTCCCGGACGGCAGAGCAGCTACGAGAACTTGCTGCCAGCGGTCGAATCGAAGACTTCTCAGGCGAGTCCGCGGCGCTACCGGATCCACGAACGAAGGGCATCCTGATCGGGCGCTGAATGCCGGACTCGGACTTCTCCTCCGGCATCCCGCGAGGGCAACAGCAGAAGCATCGACGACCTGGCCGCTAGGGCGACAGAGCAGGAGCCTGGCAGTGCCCCGCCGGTCGGGGCGCCGGTTGCGATCCCGTGATCTCGCTTTCTTCCCCCGTGGGTGTATCAAGGGAGGCGGTCAGGCGGCGGCGCGTTCGCCGAGGGGTCGGCGGCGGAGGTTGGGGCGCTGAAAGGCGTGGGGCAGGTAGGCCGATCGGCAGCTCATTCTCCCGCCTCGTGTCCCGTCACGATGTGAACGAATAGCTGGTCGTCGTCACAACCGACAACTACAAACTGCGTGGTCGGATCGTAGGTATCGACCATCGCCTTGAAGTTCCCACTTGCCGGGTCTCCAGCGCCCACCAGTCCGTCGTCAGCAAAGCGGCGCAGCAGGTCTGGCATCCGAGAAGCGGCGTAGTACATCGCCTCGCGCTTTCCCAACGCCTTGACCTGCTCTTCGTCACTCGTCACCCAGAACCCTCGCCCGGTTGCTTCGTATGCCTCGCGCGATGCCTTAAACATTTGATCGCCATGGTCTGCGATATTCAGCCACTCCATGTAGCGATCTCCGGGTTTGTGGCTACTCATTGCGGGTTCACCATTAGGAAGCGTAATGCGACCACGGCCCCACTGCTTGACCCACGGCGAAACCGTCCGATCGGCGGCCGATGTCAGGTCGATCCGATGCCGCTTTCACGAACCTGCGGCAGTCTCGTCTGCGCCGTAGATCGCAGGCGACGCTGCTGCTCTGCGCGCCGAGCGGTAACCACGACGTCGTGGCCGGAACAGGCGTTTATGTGAGGCTGCGCGCGGAGTGTGAATGACGTGAACGGAGGGCCTCTCGGACGGGCTCGCCGACGCGATATGTGAGGTGGCGGTGAGCGTGTCGAGCTCGCGGTCGACCTTGTCCGGTTCGCAGGCGAGGATGTGGGCGAGCTGTTCTCGCTCGGTGGCGGTGAGGTGCGTGCGGGCACGCTCAATGTGCTCGGCGGCGTCGAGCATGGCGCCGTCGTCGATGCGGACGGCGTAGGTGTGCTCGTCTTCGACGATGGTTCGGTGCACGAACGCGCCGAGATCCCGCAGTGCCCTGTCGTGCAGGTCGGTGCTGGTGATGCGCTTGGCGACGGCCTGGGTGAGGTCGGGCGCGATCTCGTGCATGTCGGCGAGGCGGTTTGCCATCGTGACCGATAGCTGGTGACCGCTGGGCCGCTCGGCGACCCGTTCGCGGATCGGCTCGGGGAGGGTGAGCTGTCGGCGCAGGTTGTGCGCGCGCTTGGGGGTGATCCCGAGGTCGGCGCAGACGGCGAGTATGCGGTCGTCATCTGACAGGCCGGCGCGGGCGCGCCAGCAGTCGGCGAACTGTTGCTGCTGGTCGAGGAGGCTGAGCTCTTCGCGCTGGTTGGCCTGGGCCTGGATGCGTCTGATCTCGTCGGGGGTGGGCTCGTGGTCGAGCAGCAGCACGATCAGCGTGCGCACTGGCGCGAGTCCTTCGAACCCGTCGGTGCCGGCGAGCTCGTGGCTGGCCTTGGCGGCGAGCAGACGCCGCTGTCCGTCGTAAACGAGAACGGTCGGCTGGTCGGGGTCGGGGCGGTGCCCGATGCACGGGATCAACTGTCCGGTGCGCATCAGCAGTCCGGCGAGCGAGTGGATGCTGTCGTGGGTGATGTGCTTGCGGGGGTTGGGTGCGAGCTCGAGCTCCTCGAGCGCGACGCGCTCGATGGTGCCCTCGACGGGTGCCTTGGCGACGGTGGTGACGTCGAACAGGGCGGGCGAGGGCAGCAGGGCGGGGTTGGGGTTGTGCATGCGGTGGCGTCCTTTCAGGTGGAGGGTGTTGTGGGTCGCGTGCGTGTGCGGGCGCGCAGCGCCGCGACGGTGTCGGCGGCGATGCGGTCGAGCGCCTGGGCGGGGTCGGTGATGACGTGGATCCGGTCGCACTCGACGCTCAGCGGCGCGATTCCGATCGAGAGGTGGATGGTGGGGACGTTGTGTTCGGCGAGCCAGCGGACCCGCGCGACACCGGCTTGGGTGTCGGCCCAGCCTCCGTCTGAGAGCACGTACACGAGTCGGGGGCGGCGGGGGTTTGTCATCTCGAGCTGCTCGCAGAGCAGTTCGATCGCGTCGCCGGCGAATGCGGTGCCGCCGCCGGTCTTGATTCCGGGAACGAGCGGCAGCGGTCGCGTCCCGTCGGCGAGCAGGGCGACGCTGTTGCAGAACAGGGCGGTGGCGCAGCGTCCGCCGATCTGTCTGAGGCCGTCGGTGAGGATCCAGCAGATGGGTCCGAGTGCGTACTCGTAGGCGGCCATCGAGCCGGAGGTGTCGATTACCAGTCCGACGTGCGGCTCCTGGATCGGCGCGGTGAGGTGCCGGGTGATCCGCCACGGGTGGGCGCTGACGGGTCGTCCGGCCTGCTGCTGTGCTTTGCCGCGGGCGTAGGCGCGGCCGTCGAACCGCCCGCCGGGGGTGCGCTTGTCGATCCGCTTGGTGCCTTGCGTCATCGCCTGCCGCAGCCGGGTGGCGTAGCGGCGGGCTTGTTGGACCTCGTCTGGCGCCGGTGGTCGGTCGACGCCTCGGTTGGGCATCCGGCCGGTGGGCGTCCCGGTCCCGCGTCCCGAGCGCCTGGCGGGGCTCTCCTCGCGGCCGGCTGCCGCGTCCGCGAGCACCTGCTGCAGATCGATGTCCGCGTCGAGTTGCTCGACCTGCCCGCCGCGTGACTGCTCGAGTGCCTGCTCGAGCGCGTCGCCCAACGAGCCCGGTGCGGGCTGATCGCCGCTCCCGTCGGATGCGTGATCGCCGCTGCTCGCTGTGTCGCGGTCTGCGGACGGGGGCGGGTCGGGCGCGCCGATGATCGCGCGGTACTCGCGCGCCGCGCGGTCCAGCGCCTCGAGCTCGCCGTCGCAGATCCAGATGAGCTTTGCGAACAGCTCGTCCAGTGCCGCGAGATCCCGGTCGCCGAGAACGTGGCGCCAGACGTTGCGCAGTTCGTCCAGGGCGGTCGGGTCGAGGATGCCGTAGTGGGTGCGGGCCTGCAGGTACGCGGTCGCGCGGCCGGCCATGTCGCGCGTGAGCGGTCTGCCGGCCGTCGCCGTGGCGAGGAGCTCGCTGGCGAACGCGGGGAGGATCACGTCGGTGACCGCCGCTCGGAGCGCGTGGCGCACGAACCGGCCGCGGAGCGTGCCGGGCGGTTGGTCGCGGACGCCGTGGGCTTCCATCCGCGGTTCCTCGAGCAGTCGTCGGTCGATCGCGAGCTGACGATCGTTGGGGTTCTCCGATTCGCTGAGCGCGATGTCCTGCTCGATCGTCCAGCGTTTGGTGTGCTTGCCGTGGAAGGTCTCGTGCAGCGCGACGCCGAAGCAGCGCAGCACCGCCCGTCGCTCGAGCGTGCTGGCGAGGATCTGCTCGCGGGTGCCGAGCAGGGTGTCGGAGTCGAGGTAGACGGTGCGGGAGTGGATCTCGATGTGCCCGGGGTCTGAGAGGCCGGGGCCGATCAGCGCCCACACCGGGTACAGCCGCTGGAGGATCGCCGTCCAGTGGTCGGAGAGCTCCTGGTAGACGGGGTCGAGCCTGCCTCGCTGGGCGGCGGCGCGATGCAGCTGCGCCACGAACACCGCGGGACGGTTCCGGTCATGTGTCGCTTTCATGCGGTGACCGCGCGCGGGTAGCCGTGCAGGCTCGGGAGCCGGCGTGTGGCGGACACCTTGAGGCGGGCGTAGCCAGCCTGGTCGAGCATCCGGCAGACGGCGGCCGCCTCGGCGTCCTGCACCTTGCCGGCCTGCGCCTGCTCTGAGAGGTTGGAGATGAACAGTGCGAGTGCGGCGCGCTCGCCGACGCGGTCGATCATGCGGCCGAGCGCTTCGATGTCGCGGAACTGGGGTGTCCAGGTGAGGCCGTCCTCGCCGGCGATGCGCTGGCGGTCGAGCGCCATTGCCTCGGTCACGAGCGCTCGTGGGGCGCCGAGCTCGGCGAGCGCGGGCCAGTTGCTCGTGACCTCGAGCGTCGCGGGGAACCTTGAGTGCCACGCGTCAGGAATGTCGGTGGCGCCCACGAGGCCCGGGTTGTAGGCGAGCAGGCACGCGAACCCGGGCCTCGCGATCACGGTCTCGCCGGTCGCCGGCAGGTAGAGCGACAGGCGACCGTCGAGGCACGAGTTGATGCTCAGCAGGGCGACGTCGCGGATCGTGTTGACCTCGTCGATCATCACCACCCAGCCCTCGCGCATCGCCTGCACGAACCCGGAGTCGACGAGCCGGATGGTGCCGGCGTCCTCGGCGGCGGGGACGAACTCGTGGCGGAACAGGTACTCGTCGCTGGACGGGCCGCCGGTGATCTCGACGAACCCGTAGAACGGGACGCCGTGACGGTCCTCTACGTCGCGGCCGCGGGCCTGCCAGAGCCGGTAGGCCACACATCTGGCCAGCTGCGACTTCCCGGATCCGGGTGGTCCGATCAGGCGCAGGAACGTCGACTCGGCCGGCCGGTCGGTGTCGATCAGGGCGCACGCGAGTTCGTCGATCGGCTCGCCGTGCAGCCGTGGCGGGTAGATCCGCTTGCCGTCCGGTAGCAGGACCGGTGCGCTCAGCGATTCAAGCTCCAGGGCGTCGCTGGGGCGTTCCGGGGCGAGGTCGCCCTCCTCAGCGACCCGGTCGATGGCGGACAGGGCTGCGTCGATCGCGCTCATGCGCGACCTCCTTCCGTTTGACGTGATCGGTGTGCGGCTGACGGGCTTCGCGGCCCGTCGGGTCGGCGGTTCAGGTGCCGAACACGCTCGCCGCGACCCGCAGGCGGGCCGCGGTGGCGGCGTAGCCGGCGTCTTGCTTGGCGTCGGCTACCTGGCCGGTGATCTGCCCGAGCTGCGTGGCGACCGTGGATTGGTTGGCGGCGACGCCTTCGAACGAGTCGAGGACCGCGTGGTGCTCGGCGCCGCGGGGGGAGAGGATCGAGACGATGTGCTCGACTCCGGCGCCGCGGATGTAGGGGATGTAGGTCTGCACCCAGCCGCGCGCGGCGCCCGGGCGCGCGGCGCGGCCGACGCGTTGCTCGAGGCCCGAGGGCAGCCACGGGAGGTCGAGGTGAACCAGGCAGCTGGCGGTCTGCAGGTTGTGGCCTTCATGGCCAATCTTGGACAGGCACAGCACGGGGAACTCGCCGTCCGTGAAGGCGTGCTTGAGCGCTTCGAACTCGGATGGCTTGACCTGGCCGTCGGCGACGTGCGCCTGCACGCCGTGGCGTTCGCCGAGCGTGCGGGCGAGCTGGCGCAGGCACCAGACGCGCTCGGCGAACACGATCACCTGCTCTTCCGCGGCAACGCCGGCCAGCGTCTGCGCGGTGATCCCCCGTAGTAGCGGCAGGCCGTCGCCTCCGCCGCGCATCGCGTCGGCGACGAGGCCCTGGCGGACAAGCGCTTTGGCAAGCGCGGCCTGCGAGTGCGTGAGCGTCTCCGGGTCAACCGAGGCGTCCACGAACACGCCGACGTTCCCGAGCACGACGCCTTGTGCTCGGGAGAGCTCGGCGAGCGCTTGCTTGAACAGCTCGCTGCCGGCCTCGAGCGTCCGGAGCTCGCGGAGCACCGCGAGCAGTCTGCGGTACGCCTCGCGTCCGCCCTGCCGGATCGCTTCGAGCAGTTCCTGGAGTGCGGGGTCGGGGTCGATCGCGAGCGGTTTGGCGGGCCGGACCTGGGGCATCCAGGCCTGCATGTCCTGGCGGGTGACGCGCACGAGGTGGGGTCCGTAGTTGACGCGGAGCCGGTGGGCGTTGATCTCGTCCATGAGATCGCCGCCCTCCCGGGTGTTGAGCCGCTCGGTGATCATCGCCTCGTCGCCGACCGCGAGCCCGACCAGCACGTCGAGGTGCTCGGCGCTCTTGCCTCTGGGCGTGGCGGTCAGAAGCCAGCAGTCCGCCACCCACCCGAAGCGCACCAGCTTGAGCGCCTGGTGGGCGTCGGTCGCGGGGTTCGCGTACCGCAGCGCCTCGTCGGCGATCAGCAGATGCCAGGGGATCACCTGCAGGTCGGCGGGATACCGTTCGAGCGTCGCGTTGGGCACGAGCACCACTCCGGGCCGGTCCGCGAGGGCGCGATCGAAATCGCGGATCTGCCCGGCGATTGGACGGCGCTCGTCGATTACGAGCACCGCCAAGTTGGGTGCCAGCGGCGGCAGCCCGCGGCCGGGGGCGCCGCGCACAAGCTCGTCGTGCCACTGGCCGAGCAGTCGGCCCTCGGCGACGACCATCGCCCGCAGCCGACGGGTCGTCGACGCGCGTTCGGCCAGCGCCCGACCCGAGCTGATCGTCTTGCCCGTGCCCACTTGGCTCGCATCGACGCCCGAGCCGACGACCTTCAGCGCCGCCATGTGCTGCTGGCGGCCGAGCAGCACCGGGTCATCAGCGAGCGGGCGCGCAAGGGTCATGCGCACCAGCTGCCGGGCGCCGGCATCGAGTGTCACCTTCACGCCGTTCTGTTTGAGCGTGCGCAGCTCGCTGATTGCCTGCTCGGCGACCACTCGCCGGGTGGTCGCTGACAGCCCGTCCGAGCTGGTGATCGTCAGCGCGCCCGGGCGTCCCTTCATCCGCCCGACGCGCACCGTGTCAGCGAGGTGTCCGGCGGCCTCGGTTGAGAGCAGCAGGGGCAGGCCGCGCTCGACCGCGGTCTGGACCGCCTCGCCGAGGTCCATAACCGCGCTCGCCTGGCCGTATCGGTCATCACGCCGGACCGAACCGAGACGTCGCTGCCCGAAGTCCCGCGCCGGGAACGTGACCACGCGCAGCTCCAGCTCGCAGGTCGTGGTGCCGTCGGATCCGCGGTAGGAGCGGCGGGTGACAAGCAGTCGTCCCCACCGGTCGCGCCTGTCCTTCGGTACTGCGGGCCCCACGGCGACTCCTAGCTCGCGGGTGAGCTCCTGCGCCAGCTGGCCTGCGGAGTCCAGGCACTCCTTCGGCCCGGCGTGCAGCGAGTGCACGTTGATCCGCTCGACGAGCTCGCTCGCCGCGGCGGCGGGTAGCACCGCGGAGCGCAGGTCGCGCTCGAGCTGCCCTCCGAGGGAGACGAACAGCCGGATCGCGTCGAGCGAGAGCACCGGGGTGAGCTGCCAGCCAGCCCCGCGCGCGGCCGGCATGACGAACAGCGCGACCGGCCGTTCGACCCGGTCGACTTCGTCGAGCTGCTCGCCGGCTACCTGCAGCCATGTCGGGGAGGCGATCCGCCATGACCGCAGCTCGCTCGGATCGAATTGGTCGGGGTGCGCGAGCACCCACCGCGAGAGGTCATCGGCTTGCCCGGTCGGCAGACCGAGGCGGGTGGCGAGCGCCCGACGCTGAGCTCCGACATCACCGAACACGGCCGGGTCCGACAGGTCGACCGGGAGCGTGGCGTGTGCTCGGCGCAGCTTCTGGTCGAGCTGGCTCGCGGGCGCGGTGATGCGGGTCCAGTCAAGGCCGGCGTCGATGTCTGCGCACGTCTGCCCGTGTATGAGCGCCTGGATCGCCGCGAGCGTGAGATGGCGCGGGTTGAGCGTGATGCCGTGGCGGCGCAGGACCGCCTGCGCATGTTCATCGGCGGTCTGCCACGCGTCGCGGTTGTTGGGATCGACTGGCTCGTTGTTGGCCATCCTGATCAGCGCTCGCCAGCTGAGGTGCTCGAACGCTCGGGCCCAGCGCGGGAAGCAGCGCTGCAGCTGGAGGGCCGCGTCGGTGCTCCGCGCCTGCACGATCAGCCGGTCGCGCTCGCGGTCGGGGCCTCCGTCCCAGCCCGGCAGGCTCAACGCTCGGCCCGAGCTGGTCGAGGCGGCTGCCGGCGCGACGTCGGCGGCGTGGGAGGTATCCGTCATAGGAGCTCCTTTCGTGGACGCACACGAACGCCCGCGCACCGCGGGCGTTCGTGTGGTTGGGTGGAGTTGTGCGCGCGGGGGGGCGCGCGGAGCTTCAGCGGGCGGGCGCGAGCGCGCTCGGGCGGGTGCGCACGCCAGCGATCAGCTCGTCGCGACACGCATCAGCGCGAGCCCGAGCAGGTTCTGACCGTGGTAGCCGCCTTTCGGGTCGCCGGCGCCCCAGACGAAGTCGCCGCGGCTGTCGTCAGCGAGCGGCGCGGATAGGTCAACAGCAGGCCGGAGCGCGGCGCGCTTCGGCCCGCCTCGGGTCGCTCAGCGTCATCGAGTCACCGTCCAGCCGGTTCGTGATCTGCCGGCGCGTTCTACGAGCCCCGCCTGCGCGAGCCGCTTGAGCGCGGCGGTGACCGCCTGCGGACTCGGCCCCCAGCCGGTCCCGGTGATCAGCCCGATGTGGTGGCTGATCAGCTTGGGATTCATCACCGCCGGCATGCCGCTGAGCGTGGGGCTCCGCAGGGCGGCGAGTACCTGATCATCGATGCTGCGGTCTTCTCGGTGCATGACGTTCTATGCCCGCTGCTCGCGGGTTGGCTGGCAGAGCCGCGCCGGGGCGTCGAGTCACCCGCCGGGCGGTGCGGTCGTCGACTTGGGGTGCGCCGTCGCTCAGAACGGCAGGTCGTCGGCGCTCGCCTGCCCGGCCGTGTTGCCCGCCGTCTGCTCCGCTGAGGGTGTGGCCGCGGGCGATTGGGTGACCGCGGCGGACGCGGGCGCAGGTGCGGGCGTCGGCTCGGTGGCCCCGATGCCGTCGGAGGCCGGATCGCGCCGGGTGCCTTCGAAGAGCACTTGGCGGGCTTTGAAGGTGACCGCTTCGCGCTTGTTGTTCTGCTGGTCTGTCCATTCGCGCCAGTCGGGCTCGGCGTCGACGAGCACGCGCGAGCCCTTGGCCAGGTACTGCGCGCAGGCGCGCGCCTGGGCTCCGAACACCTCGACGGTGAAGTAGTTGGTCTTGTCGACCCATTCCTCGCCGGTTCGCCGTCGGGTGGTGGTCGCGACGCGCAGCCGGGCGACGTCGGCGCCGGACGGGAGCTGGCGCAGCTCGACGTCGCGGGTGAGGTTTCCTGACAGTGTGGCGGTGGCGATGTCTCGCATCGGTGAGTGTCTCCTTCACGTTTGGTGTGGTGGATGTGTCGGTCGGGTGCTCGTCACGGGGCAACGGTGGCGCCGCAGCGCAGGCAGCGCCGGGTTCGGGGGTCGGGTTTGTGCGGGTGGCAGCGCAACACTTGGATGACGCGGGTGATGTCTTCCTCGTCCCAGCTCTCGCCGTTGATGTGGTTGGGGTGCCGGTAGCCGGCGAGGAACCGGCGGACCATTCCGCGCAGGTTCTGATCACAGGACGGGTGGCAGCTGGAGCGTGCGGCGTGGATGCATGCGTGGACCGCAGCGCGGTGCGCGCGGGTGCCGGCGCCCTGCCCGTTGCGCCACACGCGACCCAGCGTCCGTTTGAGCTTGGCCGGCACGAGCTGCCAGTGCCGCTGACACATCAGCCGCTCGCGCGGCACCTGCACGGTGCAGTCGCCGATTGGACAGCGGTGCATTCGATCGCCGCTCACCATCTCTGGTCAGGCGGCCTTCCGTCTGGCGGGCGCCGGTTGCGGTTGCACCCGCTGCCCGAGCGCGACGACGGGTGCGTTCTCCTGCAGCCAGCACCCGCACTTTGCGGTGCGGTCGCCCGGTAGGCGACCGTGGTCGCATTCGTTGTCGGCGAGTCGGCCGAGCACGCCCGACTCGATCGGGCACGCGCCGCCCGCTTGGCGCATGGCTTCGCGGTAGCGGTCGGCGAACGGTGTGGGCATCGTGTCTCCCTGTGCTCGTGGTTCGTGTGGTAGGTACCGGGGGCACGGCCAGCTGGCCCCCCCGTTACAGGCCGGCGCCGCCCGGGCAGGTCGCCCAGTGCTGGCAATAGCGCGGCGCGCACTTCCAGCTGGTCGGGTCGGCGAAGCCCCAGGGCCGGTCCGGTCCGTAGCGCTCGTTATCCGGGCACCGGACGTGTCCGGCCCCGATCTGTCCACGTCAGCCGACGGGTGGCGAAGCGCTCAGCGGACGCCGTTCAACGGCGCGGCGGTCATCGACGCGGGCTGAGCCTCTCGCGGTGTGCCGGGGCGTCAGCCTCGGCGGTTGCGCTTGCGCGCTCGGCGCTGCGCCTTGCGGCGTTGCGCCTTCTGCTTGGGAGCGCGTGTTGCGGCAGCCGAGGGCAGCCCAGAGGCGCGGACCATGCGATCCGCGGCGGGGCCGAGCAGCGCGTCGCGCTGCTGGTACGGGCGGGCGTTGAAGTCCTCGATCCACGCATCGAGCGCGCCGGGCGCGCTCGGGTCGATCCCCTCGGCCTGCATCTGCGCGAGCATCGACTTCGCCAGTCCCCAGTTGGAGCCGTCGTGGGCGCACTCGAGGAACTCGTCGCGCAGCTCCTCGCACGCTTCCTCGAGCTGCTCGAGCGGCTCGCCGGAGAGGCTGCCGCGCACCGCCAGGAAGATCAGGAACGCGCGGACGCACTCGGGCACGGCGGCGAGCGTCTCCTCGTCGGCTGAGACCTTGCGCGGGAAGTAGTCGAGCAGGTACTCGGCCAGGTCCGCCTGCGTCCAGCGGCCGAGACGGCCGTCGTCGTAGCCGCCCTTCCATTGCAGCATCGTTGACGCGACGAAGTCACCGTTCTCCCACACCACGCCATCGGGCGGATAGCTCGCGCGCGCGTGCTGCTCGAACTCGCCCAGCAGCTGGTCCATCAGCTGGTGGAAGCGCTCCTCGTCGGCGGCCGCGTCGACGATCAACTCGGGATCGTCCTGCTCCCACGGCGCCTCAAGCGCGGGTCTTGGTAGCCCGGCCGGGTCTCCGGTCAGCGCGCGCGAGACGACCGGCAGCGCCAGCCCGGCCTCCCGACCCAGCACGGCCTCCTGTTCGACCGCCAGCCGCGCCGCGGCGACCACCCGGTCGGTGAACTCGCCGGCCGCGATCGGGTGCGTCACCGTCCCGTTGGGTCCGTCCAGCAGCTCGCGCGCCTCATCGGCGGGCGCGGGCAGCGTCAGCACGCATTCGACGAGCGCGCCGCCCATGTCGTGATGGTCGATCCCGAGGACCGCTGCCTGAAACGTGTGAGCGCCCGGTCGCCCGAGCAGCGCGACCAGCAGCTCGGCGCCCTCGCTCTCGATCCGCACCGCCTCCTCGACAGCGAGCGTCCCGACCCCCGCGGCGGCGGGCGACACGATCCCCTCGCCTGCGAGCCGCTGCGCGCTGGCCCGGGCCTGGCCGGCGAGCGGCTCGGCGGCGAGCGCCGCGAGCCCGGCAAGCACAGCCGCGGCGTCCACGTCACGACGCGCGGCGATCGCCTCCACGACCGCGAAGCCAATCTCCGGTGGGGTCTCGGGCTGCTCGAGCGGCACGAGCAGCGCAGCCGTCAGGTGCTCCACTTCGGCCGGGTCCTCGAGCTCGGGCGCGCCATCGAGCATCGTCAGGAAGTCGGGGACGATCTGCTCGTGGAGGATCTGGGACTGGGCTTCGGTGATCTGTGAGGGCATCGCGCAAGCGTAGGCGCGGGCCCGGTCAGACCCACCCGAAAGAACGCTCGTTGCGGAAAACCACGTGCCGGCCTGAGCGTTCAACATCGGTGCGTCAGACTGCGCGGGCGTGGCGCGCACCTGGTTGTCGATCCGTGTCGAGTTGATCGAGGGTCGCGGCCGTCGGCTGTGGCCGCGGCCGGGGCGGATCTTCGCGGCAGCGCGATCGCACACGTTCGCCGCGTTCGCCGACGCGATCGACACCGCGTTCTCCCGCTGGGACCGCTCCCACCTGTGCCTGTTCGATCTCTCAGACGGCTCGAGCATCTGCGGGCCGATCCCGTGGGAGGACCCGCCCGAGCGATCGGTGTTCGCGGGCGACGTGCGGCTGGGTCGCCTGACGGCGCACGAGCAGCTGCTCTATACCTTCGACATGGGCGACGACTGGACGCACCTGTGCACCGTCGGCGAGCAGCGCATCGACCCGCTGGAGACGCTCGGGATCATCCCTACCGGTCCGATGCCGTACTGGGGATGGGGCGAGATCCCCGACCAGTACGGCCGGCGCACCTCGGACGATGACGGCGAGACACCGCTCTCGCCTGACCCGGAATGGCGCGACCTGCCGCCGCTGCGCCCATATTGGGGACCGCGAGCGCGGTAGCGACTCGCGCTCCCGGCTGTGGGCAAGACACTCACCGGTCAGCGTCGCTCCGCGCCGCCGGCTCATCGGCGACCCGCGGGACCGCGCGATCACGGATCGGCACGACGACGTGTGCGTCGGCAAGCGCGCTGCGCAGTCCTTGGTTTTCCTCGTCAAGGACGCGACAGGCGTTCGCGAGCGTCCTGGCCTGGTCGCGGGCTTCGTCTCGCTCGCCTCGGTAGCGCTGGGCGCGTTCTTGGGCGGCGGCGAGGTCGCGGGTGAGGCGCTGGATGCGCGCCTGCGTCTTGTCGGGATGGTCGCTCAGTGGCGGGTCGCTGGTGGCGTCGCGCCAGGCGTTGATGACCGGCGAGCGGTAGGCCTGTTGTCGGCTGAGGCCGGCCTCGGCGGCGAGGTTGCTGATGGTCAGGCGTCCGTCGGTGCGTTGCGCCTCGCCGGCGAGCAGGCGCGTCATAGCGGCGCGGAGGGCTTGGTCGTTGTGGTCAGGCACCGGCCTGCAGTGGGGCGATGACGGCGGCGTGCTCGGCTCGTTGTTGTGCGATCCGTTCTCGCTCGTGGCGGGGGACTTTGCGCTTGAGGACTGGATCGTTGAGCAGCTCGTCGGCGTGGGCGATCACGCCCCGCCAGCCGGGCAGGTGGTCGTGGTGGATCGAGGCGTTGGCGCAGCGCGCCGGCTGGCAGGCGGCGATCAACGGCGCGTCCCGCGCTCCTGCCGAGCTGGCCTTTAGGCAGCGAGCCTGGGAGGGGTCGGTGAAGTGGCAGTCGTTCAGCACCCCGAAGTGCAGCGTCTGGGCGCGTTTGCGCAGCAGCCCTCGCAGCCGTTGCTCTCGCTCATCGACCGTGCCTGTGAAGCCTTCGAGTTCGCGGGCGATCAGCTCGAACTCCTGCTGGAGGTGGTGTTGCGCGCCGCCGGCGATCGGGAGGCCCTGCTCCCACTCGTCGAATCGCTGACGTATGCGGAGCTCGCTGGCGGCGCGTTGCTCGCGGTCGAGCTCGTCGATGAACCGCTGGGCCGATTCCCCGGCGGGCCCCCAGTAGCCCTCGGTCACGTGTGCGTGGACGTGTTTGAGCTGGATCTTGCTGGCGATCGTGCCGTGCGGGCGAAACGCGATCTCGCGCGCGAGCGTGCGACGGAACTGTCGCGAGGCGATCGGCCACTGGCGGCCGTCGACGTCCGGGATCGGCGCAAGCCCGGCGCGGGCTCCGCTGGTGTTCTGCCAGGCGATCAGGTCTCGCAGCAGCCCGCCGAAGTTCAGACGGAGGGTCGGCTTGCCCGGCGGGCGAGGGTTCGTGCGGCACAGATCGTGGGTGAGGAGCGGATCGTCCGGCCCGTTTGGGTGCATCCGTTCGAGGATCTTGATCGCGTCAACGACCGGCCCGATCACGTGCCAGCTCTCGGGCCGCCCGCCGTGACGCTGGCCTTTGATCAGCCTGCTGCGCAGCCGCCAGCGAATCACCCCGAGCCCGTCATCGAGCGGTTCGATGCTGCCCGGCCTGATCTCGACGATCTCCGAATAGCGCATCCCCGACAGGGCCGCGATCGTGCAAAAGCAGGCGGCCGCCAGGCGGGCGGTGAGGGGTCGCAGCTCCCACGGCCCGATCGGATCCCGCCACGGCGCCGGCGGCCCAGCGCCGCCGAACGGGATCACCTCGCTGATCGGCGTGCGCAGGCCACCGGGCGCGGTGCCGAGATCATCGAGCGCACCGAGCAGCAGCTCGCGTTGCTCGGCACTGAGCGTCAATCGGCTGAGCCTGGTGAGGCAGGCCTGCCGGCCCAGCAGTAGCAGGTTCACCCGCGCGAGCGGGTCGCCGACTGTCTCGGGCGGCAGGTCGCGCACCAGCGGCAGCGGACGCTCCTCCCGGCGGTACTCATCGAGCGTTTGCGCGAGCCGCTCGAGGTTCTCCGCGGAGGATGCTGGGTTGCCGCCGTCTCGAGCGACGGGCGCGGATAGCCGGCGGTGCTCCTCGCGCGCGGCGAGGATGTCGTTGCCGGCAGTGTCGACAAAGAACAGCGCGCCGGCGAGTAGCGGATCGAGCACCTGCTGAGGGATCACCGGCGTCGCGTTCGGCCTGCGCGTCGGCAGCCCGGTGATGTGGCAGGGCCGCCGGTGCCCCCAGGGCCGGAAGCCCTCGGGGTAGCGGTCGGTGAGCACCGGGCCGTAGTCGGCGAGCTCGCGCAGCGGCAGGATCACCATCGCCGACAGCGCGCTCGGTGCGATCTCGCCCGCCCGGGTGTTGTAGTAGCGATCGCAGTGCTCCTGGCGGACCTCGCCGAGCGATCGGATCCCGTGCTCGGTCAGCCAGTCAAGCCAGCGCTTGTAGAGCAGCACGCGAACGTAGGCCTCGCCGAGCGGGGCGGGGCGCCGCCGGCGGTTCGGGACAGAGGAGGCAACGGCCGAGTGGGTCGGATACAAGCGCGCGCACAGCAGCTCCTTGACCATCAACCGCCACCGCGACTGCGTGATCCGATCGAACCTGACCACCAAGCTGTAGGCGGGCAACCACGCCGGCCGGTCAGGAACGGCGCCGAAGTCCCACACCTCCTCGCCAAAGCGCACGACCGGCGGCTCGAACCCGTAGCTCTCGGCGAACCCGCCGAGCACGTTCAGATCGTCATCGAACGAGGCCGAGCAAAGAGGCTCGGGGAGCCGTGCGACGCTCACGCGGTCTGAGCCGCGAGCGGTAGATGCAATACCTCACCGTCCGCGAGTGCCTCGGCGCGCTCCAGGGTCCCGGCGCTGAACTGCGGCAGGATCTCCTCGCTGATCACCCGGTGGGCCGGGCCGTAGACCTGATGCCAGCGATCGAGCGGCATCGTCTCGCGCAGCCGCTCGAGTCGCCGCTTGAGCGCGATCAGCGCCGGCGCCTTGCTCGGCGTGATCAGCGCCAGCGGGCAGAACAGGCAGTCCCACGCCGCCGCGGGGCACGCGACCCCGGGCGACCCGAACGGCGAGTTGTGAAAGTCCTTGCACTTGGCCAGGAACACATCCAGCTCCTCGCTCCCGAGAAGCGCCCGCGCGGTGCCCTCGCTCACCTGCAGCGAGTCGGCGGCGTTCGACGGCGATCCGGCCAGCTCCGCCACGCGCGGTTCGGTGAGCACCGTCGCGCGCGCCCTCCCGAGCAACGCGGTCTGCGCGTCGACGATGGTCTTGATCAGCACCGGGTTATCCGGGTCCGAGTTGACGTAGTGCGTGGCCGCGACATGTGTGCTCTGGTTGGCGCCGGCCACCAGCTCGAGCGCTCCCCGGTACCGCGCGTTCAATCGCTGCGAGTGGGTCTTTCGCAGTTGCCGGCGATCGAGCGCGAGCAGCTCGCCGTCATCGCCGCGAAGATCAACCGACGCGACCCACTCGGCAACGCGCACTGACCACTCGAGCGCACGGATCGGCTGCCTTCCCCCATACGGGCTGTAGAGCCACAACCGCTTGCCAAGCCCAGGGGCGGCGATCCGGCGGGCGCGGGCGGTGGCCGCGACCGCGCGTCGCAAAAGCCCCCCGGCCGACCACTGCCCGCGGCCGCTGAACGTGTCAGCCTCAAGACCACCGCCGCGGGCCTTGAACCAGCGCAGGCGAACGTGACCGTTCCCGAGATCCTCAAACGCGTCAACCGCCAGCGCGTCCAGAGTCTCGGGGCTCAACCCCGTGCGCAGCCCCAACAACAATAGGAACGGCGCCAGATCCCGCAGCGTCGGAAACAGCAGCCCCATCAGCTCTCCGACCAGGCGCGCGCGACGATCCTCGCGAGGCCGGCGTGGGACGCTGCGGGTGAGCCCCTCGCGCGCGACCACCTCGATGATCTGCCGCTCGACCCGCTCTCCGTCTGTCAGCTTCTCCGACTCCGCGACCGGCGCAAGCAACCGCTCCCCTTCGGCCAGCCGCGCCTCCAGCGCCAGAATCGAGTGCTTGCACGCTGCCTCAAGGCGCTCGGCCTCAGCGCCGCTCAGCGGCGGGATCGGCACCGATTGCGGTTGCTCAAGCAGATACGGGGCGACCAGCAGCGGCCGCACGCTCGGGTGCACCGCATCCGGATCCGTTTCCACCAAGCGCAGAAACAGCGCCCGCGCGCAGCTCTCCAGATGCCCGCCGCCGAGATCAGCGATCAGCCGCCGGTAGGCGGCCGCGTCCAGTGCGCCGAGTGCGTCGATGTCGAGCTCTCGCTCGAAGCACCGTGCGATCCTGCGGATCGCGCGCGCGTACAGCCACGAGGTGCCCGGCGTCTTGATCCCGCCGCCGCTGTTGGTCAACGACAGGTGCGCGCACGCGAGCGCGCGGACCACCCGGGGTGCCGGAAGCTTGTTGGTTGAAGGCACCTACTGTGCATGGGTGTCATATCCAGATTGGTATGGCAACGAGAAGGCCCGAGCGACCGTGGAGAAGACACTCGCCAAAATCGGTCCTATGAACATCGAGGTGGTCGGTAGTTGACCAGGAGCAGCGTGCGTCGGTTGCGGATGTTCAAGCGAGGCTGGCTCCGGTTCCCTCCGCTGCCCGAAAACCCGATGACCATCGACCAACTGATGCCGGAGCCAGACGAGGTGGACGAACTCGCCGCCCTCAAGCGGTTGATGGACGAGGACGACTTCGAGCAGTACAAAGTGGAGGCAGGGTGGGGCGCAATGGTCGGGGGTCAGCTGAAAGACGTGCGACTGATCGGGCGAGAACGTGAGCGAAGGCACTTCGTCGATCGGTTTTCGCTACCACATGCGTTTGGAAGCCAGCAGGAAGCCGAAGAAGCGGCTGTCGCATACCAGGCAGAGCACGGGCTTCCTATGGTGACGGTCGAGCTCAGGCCGGTACCCGGACCCGGGGCGGTTCTGCGAGACAGCTCGTTTCGGTTGATCCCAAGGGCTGCGGCCGAGGAAATTTGGAGGCAGTGGTGGCTCGACGCCAAGGAGGGCGTCTGAAGGGGACGCATGCGGGCACGTCCGCGGGGGGCCACTGCAAACGGCCACTCCGAGCGTCTGCCGGACTCGGTGCGAGCCGATGCTTTGCCACGCATCCGATCCGCTGCGCTGGAGTGTGGCGTCGACGTGAGTGTCGTCGCTGCCGTGCTGACGAGTCCTCGGCACGATCGGACTGGCGTCTCGCGCCCTCGACGCCCCGGCCCTCGCTTCGACGACGAGGGACGCGCCAACGCGCTGACTGGCGCGATCGAGTTGCCACGGGTAGCGGGTGGCTCCGTCCGCTGCCCACTCGTGACCGCCTTGGAGCTAGGCCGTGTCCTCACCCTCCGCCCGAGACAGCAGCCAGTTCGCCCCAGCCAGTCGTGCGAGACTCTGCGTCGCCAGCATGGTTTCCCGCTCGGTCCAGGTATAAGGGGCGAAGTCGAAGAATGCGTGCCCCCGCAGCTCTCCGCTCACGAGTCGACCGCCGTGAGTCAGCGCAGAGCGCAGCCGGTAGAACTCTTTTCTTTGCGTCGCATGGGTCGCACCCGGCGCGTACTCCTCGAGAAAGTCGCGGAACCGGCGCGAAGGTCCGACTCCTGTTGGCCGTCCACAAGACTCACAAGCTCGGCCAGTCTCAGTTGGAGACATGATCGCTTCCACGGCTTGGACTGCCGCGATGTGGGCTGCAGATGCTGAAAGATGGATCACCTGCTGCGCATGGTTCAGCCAGTGGCACCATAGAAGTACCTTCGTCCCGTCCTCTTCGTTAAGCGCAAAGTAAGCGTCCAAAAGAGACTCGAAGGAGTCCGGGACTTCCAAAACGTCTATTGAGCTCATGCCGACCCTGTCGTAATAGGCAGTGGCGCCAACCAGGGCCAGCCTATCCATCCCACTTGGTGGGGTCGTGAACGAATCGTGTTTAGGAAGGGTAGGCCCGTCTTGTGTCGGCGGGAGGTTCTCGAAGTAGTAGCCGCGTAGACCAAACTCGGAGTGCCAGCTCCCCGGCTCTCCGGTCACGAACCAGTCCCCCGCCGGGAATTGCCCGAGTCGGTCTTCGGGCCCACGCAGGAGACCCGAGAGCAACCGACCGACCTCGCGGGTTGCCACGCTTGCCCGGTAGCTGTCGAGGTATGGCATCCGCTCCGCGCCCTCGTAGGCAACCTCCAGCAGAAACGGGTGCGGCCCGTAGACCTCGTCGGTGGCCGGCGCGCCGTGCGGCATCGGAAGGATCTGAAACCGGTTGCCATAGCGCCACCAGCCGCGCGTCGGCACAGTCGCGAACATGACGCTGGTCAAGACCCGCTTCGGGCGAGGCCCACTAAAGGCGTCGACCATAGCGGTCGCCGTGTCGGCGCCCAGATCCCCCACGACGACGTCCTTGACAGAGCCGTCGGGCGCGATCTCGACGGCGAGCTGGGGAGGGCCGCCCTTCGAGTATTCGACCACGCGGCTTGCGCCTGACGAAGAGGCCGTGGGGAAGACCTGCTCAAGGATCAAGAGCGCGTCCGAGAGGCCTAGGTCGTGCCCCTCGATGAGCTGGCGTACGTACGCATCGTCGACCTGCATTGCCCGCCCAGATTAGGTGACCTTGATACGGCGGCACGAAGGGATCGGACGATCGCATTTCTCGCCTGAGCGGTCTGCCGCCCGCGAGCGCTTCGCCGACTGCTCGATTCTGCGGCCGGTCACAGCCGCGCAGCCGCAATGCCCACGAACCCGATCGAGGCGGCGCGCCGGGCGCGACGATGGAATTCGAGTCTCGTGAACTAAGCGCCGGCCGCAAAGGCGACGCACCGTCGCAACGATGCAGCCATGCAGGTCACCCCGATACGGCGCTGGCCAGCCTCGCCTATTGACGTCCACCTCTTTTTGAACATACGATCCGGCAACGAAGGTCCGCTGTGCTTTGCTGATCGGGAGGGCGAGCAGATGAGCTTGACGTCACGAAAGGTGTTGAGCGCCGAGATGACGCTGACGGGTCTGGGGGACGATCCGGACGGCAGCGATGTCGGCGCCCAGGTCGAGTTCCGGGCGCATGGACGTCCCGAGCAGCCGCGCGACCTGGCGGGGTTCCTAACGATGACCGTGGTGGCGACGCTGCGGGGCTGCCGCAGTGCCCCGACCCACGCCGGCCCTTTCCTTGACATATGCGGCGAGCTGGCGAACGCGTTGCTTCAATGGAACCCCGACTCGGGGGGGCGGTTCTCGTTGCGCGAGGCGATCAGCGAACCGCTGCTGGACAACGAAACCCTGATGCTGATCTACGGCGGCGCCAGCGCGCCGTCGGAGGAGATGATCGACTCCTGGCTACGCCAATGCCTCCCGGAGGTGCGCGAGCAGCGAACCGGGGGGCACCGGCGACGGTTCAAAGCCAGCCTGGTGGAGCCACGCCGCCCCGGCGGCTCGGCGTTCGTTGCGATGTCGAACCGGAACCGCAACAGCTTTCTGGAGGTCGAAGGCACCTTGGCGATGTTCGAAGCGGTCGCGCAGACGCGCGACTACGCGACCACCACCCGGCCGGCGGCGGCGACACTGCGGCGGCTGCTCGACTTCAACGCCGACGTGTTCGGCGAGAACATCCCCGGTTTCGGCGAGGCCACCTGGCTATACGAGCTCGCCGCCTCAGTGTCCGCGGCCGAGGACCCGCTGACCGCGCCGCTGCCCAGCTTCTCGGGGACGGACGGCTCCGGCGATCAGGCGGTGGCGATGGCCAAGATGGGAAAGTGGGCTCGGGAGTCAGGCCTCCACAACGCGGCTGCTGCCACCGAGCTTCTGCGGCGCCAAGAGGCCGGCGAGCCGATGCCCTGGGAGCCCCAGGGGTCCTAACACCCTGCTCAGGTGGCATCGCTGCTCTCGGCTCGACGGAGTCATGAGGCCCGCAGCCGGGGCGACTGCTTTTGACTCAGCCGCCGGGATATGGCGCGCCATCGCAATAGACACTATGGGCGACCAGGCGAACACCGGTGCCTAGCCAGCCGAAGGAGCGGAATGCCACTCCGTGATTCATCAGGTCTGTGCCGAGGCTAGTCAGACCCAGCAAGCACACCGTCCGCAACGCCGAGGGTGGCGCGCTTCGCGCGCCGGGCCGGCAACGCTGCCGGGTCCCGTCGGCTGCGTCGATCGGTGCGACCGTGAGACGTAGCGCAGCTCACGGGTAGTGGCCTTCGATCGGTTGGTTGCGGCAGGTGCCGTAGGGGCCTCCGAGTGAGTGGATCAGGTCACTCATGTTGTCGCCCGCGGCGGTGCGCCAGGCGGCGCAGCCGCTGCCGTCCTGGAAGCCGCCGTCCTGGAGCGCGATCGGTGACGGGGAGCCGGGGCCGGATGCCCAGCCGATCTCGAGGCAGCCGGTTCCGCCCGGTGGCGCGAAGGTCGCGATCTGCTGGCCGGCGCGCACGGTGTCGCCGGCCTTGATGGTTGGGATGACGTCTTCGGCGACGTAGACCCATTTGCCCTGGTCGGGTCCGTCGTCGAGTTGGTAGACGACGCCGCCGTTGGTCGGGGTGGAGCAGACCCAGCCGCCGCCGATGCCGGTGGCGGCGAAGGTGATGTGCGCGTCGCCGATGGCGTCGATCTCGCCTTGGCCGTCGTAGTCGACGCCCATGTCGATCCGTTGCGGGGTCAGGTTGCGGGTGTGGGCGAAGGGGTTGGCGTACTGCCCGGGCGCGACGTTGGCGCTCGAGCAGGCCGGTCCGCCGCCGGGCCCGTTGGTGGGTCCGTCGAGTCGTGTGACCTGCACGGTCGCTGAGCCGGTGAGGCCGAGTTGCTGTTCGGCCCAGGGGGTGAGGTCGAGCCGGTAGTGGTAGCCGTCGAGCGTGTTTGAGAGTGGCTGGCCGGCGCCGATGTCGCGCTTGTAGAGGATGACGCTGCGTCCGTTGTGCGGGTTGGTGACCTGTAGCGGCGTGAGGTATGGCAGGCCGCCGAGCATGGTGGCGTTCTGCTTGGTGACCCGGGAGCTGGGGAGGCCGGGGGAGAGCTCGGCGTAGCTGTCGGTGCTCACGGTCAGGTCGTCGCCCCACGCGCCGGTGTGGTCGGTGAAGACGGTCGCGGCGACGATCGTCGGCTGCCCCTGCGCGAGCGTGATCGGCCCGGCCGGGTCACCGCTCGCGGGCGGCACCGCGAACGGGCTCCCTGTCGTCACCGCGCCCGAGCTCACGGTTGTCGCAGAGCCCGTGGAGCGTTGGCCGGTGAGGCCCTGGGTGTAGTAGCCGGCGGCCAGGGAGAGGATCTGCTGGACGTAGGCGCTGGAGTGGTTGTAGGTGAAGATCGCGCCGGGCCAGTCCCCGGGCGCGCCGGATGCCTGCAGGTAGTGGGCGGCGCTGTAGACGGCGTCGGCCTCGTCGTAGACGTTCGGCGGCTGCCCGGGCGGATCGCCCGGAGCGTTGACTTTGATCGTGTCCCAGGTGTCGCCGGCTTGTCCGTCGACGCCGATCTGCATCGGCCCTGCGGCTCCCGCGCGGTTGGTGCCCGAGTGAACGCCTGGGAGGCTCGGAGGTGTCGAACGTCGACTCGATGTAGTTGATCGCGGCGAGGATCGACGGGCCGCGATCGCCGAGCGCGAACTCTGCGGCTGCGCCTTGGAAGATCGGGATGTCGGCCGTCGGGACCCCGCCGACCGGTCCGCCCGTCCCAGCTAGGCCTCCGGCGCATTGCGCCTGGGATGCGCTGACCGCGCTGAGCGCGAGCATCACCGCCAGCAGCGGCAGGAGGATGGTGAGCGCGAGCGCGAACAGCCACAGCCTTCGCACCGCCGTTCACGTCTCCAGCGCGGCGACCAACCAGCGGCCGTGGCGGTGAGCGAGCGTCAGCAGGAATGCGCCGGTGTCGGCCCGATCCTGCTCTGAGACGTAGCTCACCGAGACGCGGTTCGAGCCGGCGGCGAGGTTGACGCTGGCGACGCGGTAGGTCTCGGCGTCGGTCGGGTGCGCGCTCAGCAGTGGCGACTGCTCCGCGGGCCGCGAGAGCAGGTAGTGCGCGAACGCGGGCGTGCACGTCCGCTTGATCGCCGCGCGCGCCCAACCGGGCAGGCGGCCGACCTGGTAGGGCATGTAGGCGGCCGCGAACCGCGCGGCGACCGCGAGCCTCGCGCCCACGGGACTGCGCGGCGAGGGTGGCCGCTCCGGATCACCGACGCCGCCCCGAGCTCCCGGGCCCAGGAAACGTGGGGTGCGGCTCGTGCGCGTGCTCGTCGTCGCCTCGGTGCTCGCCGGGGTCGGGGCGGGCGGGCGGGAGAGTCGAGCCCGCGATGGAGGTAGAAGCCCGATTCGGCTGGCGTGCCGGGTGGGTGGCGTCGGAGCGAGGGCGAACCCGGCGACCAGCACCCCAAACAGCACGAGCGGCAGGGCGATCATCAAGCCGCGGCGCGCCCAGACCGGCACGCGGTCAAGCACGCTGCGTGGCCGCGCGCTCATCCCAGCGTGGTCGCGATCAGGTAGAGCGCGAGCAGACACGCCAATCCGTCGGCGAGCTCGCCGGGTACGAGCATTGCCTCGGCTGCGGTAGCCGCGATCGCGCGTGTGAGCGCGATCGCGCACCGTCGCGCCCGGTCGACCAGCGGCCGCCGCGCACGCTCCAGATCGCCGGACAGCTGCGCGCGAGCGTGCTCCAGCGCGCGCTCGACCCACACGCCCGGCTCGTAGCCGAGGTCGTGGGCGTGGGCCTCCAGCGCGCGGTCCGCGAGCCGCAGCGCGCCGGCCGCGATCCCCCCGAAGCGCGAGGCGACGATCGGCGGCACCGGCTCGACCGAAGGGTCCTCGTCAACCGCCTCCAGCAGGTACCCGTACAGGTACAGGTCCGGCAGCCGCAGCGTCGCCAGAGTCAGCAGCCGCAGCGTCCCGTGCTCGCGCTCCTCCTCGGGCGTGCAGAGGGTATTGGCCGCGCCGTGGGAGACTGCCCGCTCATAGGATGACCGCAGCCCGGTCTCGTCGATGGCGGCGGCGATCGCAACGGCCCGGCTCACGCTCATGCTCATCTGCGCGCTGCGTTCCTCATCACTCACAGATCAGGTACCGGGCCCCCGCTGTGCTGGCCCCACCGCCCAGCCCGCCCGAGCCCTCAGCGCCGCCCGCGCGATCCGGCCGAGCCGGCCGCCCCACCGTCTCCCGCGAACCTCAGGCACGCGTTGACCAACCTGGAGACCGTCTACCGCCAACTCGCCCGCCCGTGGCCGGCCGACGAGCTCGCCCAACGCTACGAAGCCGCCTACGATCGCGGCGCCAGAGACCTACCCGTCGGCGAGGACCCCCCGGAGCGCCCGATCATGCTCCTTGCGACCGCGATCCCACGTCTGATCAGCCTCGCCGTCGCCGCCAATGTCCTGCACCTCCTCCCAACCGACACACGACGACGCCGCCGCCCTCGCCGGGGAGCTGATCGCGACGATCGACGCCACCGCCACCGGCAGCCTTCACCGCTGCCACCTCGCCCTCCGATCCGACGGCGAATCCCGCGGCTACGACACCGACGAGTGGCTGCCGCTCGCCTACGAGCAGGCCGCCGACTGGCTCAAGGCACGCCTCGCCGACCGCCGAGCCGCCACCCGCGATCGAGCACGCCCAACAGGCCGGACGGTTCGCCGCGCTGGCGATCGGCACCCTCGACCGCGACGCACCGACGGTGCCCGAGACGATCGCCGACTGCCTCGCGCACCTCCTCTTCACCTCCGTGTTCGCGGACGGCGCCGCCCACTCCCGACCCGGCGGCTAGCGACCCCAGGAGCGCTTCGCGCTCAGCTGGGCGAAGGCTACGAAGCCAGGAACCCGGGCCGCGGTGAGGTTCCCGCGCCGGCCCTGAGAACCGAAACCAGGCGATCAAGCGAGACCACAAGAACCCCGTCCTCGACCCCCTCCAACCCGCGGGCACGCACCACGCACAGCACCGGGAGCGCTCCTCGCCGACACCAACGCCGGCGATGCCGGTAAAGCCACGCCGGCCGTCTGACGGGCGTGGGCCAGGTGGCGCGCATCGAACGTGCGCGTCTTGGACTCGATCGCAAACCCGATGCCAGTCGGGGCAATCGCGACGCTGTCGACATCCCCGGGCCGGCCCCACGGGAGCGAGTGCCGCACCCGCCACCCCTCCGCCTCCAGCCCGCCGAGCACCCGTCGGACCTGACCCTCGGACCGAGCGCCGACACCGCTGCGAGCGGCCAGCCGAGTCCAGCGACGAGCGTCCACCGCGAGAGCCGCCATCACGACCAGCAGCAATCCGGCCAGCGCCGTTGCTCGGGTGCCGGCTGCGGTTACCGCCAGCGCACCAGCGGTGATCGCGGCCGCGCATCTTGCCCCGGCGCGGCGCAGACGCCGAGCCTGTTGACGGCGCGGAAAGCTCGACCAGAACACCCAAACAAGCTCGCAGCCGCCTCGGACACACTGCTGGCCGCCTCCTCGCGAGGCAGCACCTGCTCCTGGCGACGAGCACGTCTCTCGTGAAGGCCGGCCCGACACCCGCATTCGTGTTGGCGCGGGTATCGCCGCTGGCGGGCGGCGTGGCTGCCTGTGTCCGGAATCAGCTACGAGCCCTGCCGGCATGGCGTCGTGATCGTGGCCGCTTCACGTGGAAATGAGTAGTCCGACGCGGTCGTCGGCTCGGCGGCGCTTTTGAGATCTGTTTTAGCTCTGTGCGCCGTAGCTGGCGTCCGTGCCGGGTCTGGATGCCGCGCGAAGGGGCTGCGTTCGAGGCGCGCGATTGCGTTTTCCGCGTGCCGATGCAAGGGTTGGATGGCTTGGTATGTGGTCGGTGCTGGCGTTCCGGCGTCCTGGGGGTCAGTATTCGTTGGGGTGGCTGGTTCGGTTGAGCTTCGGCAGTTGCGTTATTTCGTCGCGGTGGCGGAGGAGTTGCACTTCGGGCGGGCGGCGGAGCGTTTGCAGATGTCGCAGTCGCCGCTGTCGCGTGCCATTCGCGAGTTCGAGCGCGATCTTGGGGTCGTGCTGTTTGTCCGTACGACGCGTCGGGTTGAGCTGACTGCGGCTGGGTCGCGTCTGCTTGAGCGTTCGCGGCGGGCGCTCGCGGAGATTGACGGGGCGATCGCGGACGCGCGGGGTTCGACGGAGTTGGAGGGCGGCGTGGTTGGGATTGGGTACGGGCCCTTCAGTGGCTCCGTCGTGTCTCGGATCGTGGAAGAGCTCGAGGCCGGGCAGCCTGATCTGAGTTTGCGTTTGGAGGAGGAGGTGACTCCTGATTCGCTGAGGCGTGTGGGAGCTCACGAGCTGGCGGCGGCGGTGGTGATGGAGGCGCCGGCGGCGGCGCGACGGCATGGGGTCCGGATTGATGCGCTCAGAGATGAGCCGTTGCTGGCCGCGCTGTCCGCGTCGCATCCTTGCGCAGGAGAAGCGGCGATTTCGATCGGCGCGTTCGCGTCCGAGTGCGTACTGCTTCCGCGCGAGCCGCCTGGTCAGATGTTCAACGCATGGCTGCGGGCGCTGTTTCGCGCGCACGGAGTCGACTTTGTCCGGACGATGACGACGGCGAGTGCTCCGTGGGACCGTCGCATGGGTCATGTGGGGAGGGGTGAGGCGGTGGCCGTTGTGGTCGCCGATTGGGTGAAGTCGATGCCGGACGTCGTAGCGGTGGCGTTCAAGCCGCCGCTCAGCTTTCCGATGGATCTGGCCTCGCGATGGCCGCCGACCGAGGCTGTGGAAGCGGTGATCCGCGCCGCGCACCGCGTCCGCGATACCGAGGGTTGGTTGACCCAGCGCCCGGCGCGCAGCCAGCTGCCTGACGATTGAGTCGCAATCGGTCTTGGTCGGGCGTCGATCGGACTTTGTCCGCGGCTCGGATCGACGTAGCCTCGGGTGGGTCGATTCGAACGAGGAGGGACCGGATGGAAGCCAGTCACACCCAGAACGGCCAGATCCCGTTGATGCTGATCCATGGGGCGTGGCTCTCGGCGCGTAGCTGGGAGAACTACGTCGATTACTTCGCCAAGCGAGGGTTCGCGGTATCGGCGCCTGAGTGGCCGCGCAAGCAGGGGGATGTCGAGGAGATCCGCGAATCCGCCGAGGCGTCTGCCGGCCTCGGAGTCAAGGAGATCGTCGATCACTACGAGGAGCTCATCGGTGAGTTCGATCATCCCCCGGTGCTGATCGGCCACTCCTACGGCGGGCTGTTCGTCGAGTTGCTGCTCGACCGCGGCCTCGGACGGGCCGGGGTGGCCATGAGTCCGGCGCCGCCGAAGGGCATCCTTGCGCTGCCGTTCTCGACGCTGAAGGCGGGGGCGCCGGCGCTGGCGCATCCGTCGAAGTGGCACGGCGTCGTAACGTTGACGCCCGAGGAGTTCACCTACGCGTTCGTCAACACCTTCTCGGCGCAGGACGCGGCGGACGCCTACGAGCGCTACGCGGTCCCGGAGACCGGGCAGATCTTCTATGAGGCGGGGTTTGCCAACTTCCACCTGCACCCGCCGACCGAGGTGCACTTCAAGAGCGAGGAGCGCGCGCCGCTGCTGATCGTCGGAGCTACGGAGGACCACACGGTGCCGGCATCGCTGGCGAAGGCCCAATACAAGCGCTACGAGCGCTCGCCGGCGCACACCGACTACCTCGAGTTCGAGGGTCGGCCGCACCTGCATATGGTCGCCGCCGATTGGCAGGAGGTCGCGGCCGGTATTGACAGCTGGCTGGACGGCGTGCTCGACGCTCCGGTCCCAACCAGTCAGCAAGCCTCGTAGAGGGGGAGACGATGGATCTGCAGCTGACCGACAAGGTCGCGGTCGTTACCGGAGCGAACAAAGGCATCGGCCTGGCGATCACCAAGGCACTAGTCGCCGAGGGCGCGAACATCGTCGCCGGGTCGCTCTCCACGGAGAACCTCGACGGCTTAGACCGGGTCACCGCGGTCGCGGTCAACCTGCTGGCCGAGGACGGGCCGGCCCTGCTCGTCCAGAAGGCGATCGACGAGTACGGCCGTCTCGATGTGCTCGTCAACAACGTCGGGGCGGTGCGCATCCGGGTGGACGGATTTCTTGGCACCAGCGACGAGGAGTTCGAGTGGGCGCTGCAGATGGACTTCTTCACCTGCCTACGCGCGACCCGGGCCGCTCTCGGTCCGATGCTCGAGCAGGGCTCGGGGTCGATCGTCAACGTCGCCTCTGTCAACTCGTTCTTTCAGCCTGACGCCGCCACGATCGACTACGGCGTCGCTAAGGCCGCGGTCGTGAACCTGAGCAAGTCGTTAGCGCAGGAGTTCGGTCCACAGGGAATCCGCGTCAACTGCGTCTCGCCGGGCCAGGTCAGCACCGACCTTTGGCTCGGGGAACACGGGGTGGCCGCGACGATCGGAGACGCCACGGGCGTCGACGCCGACACCGTCCGCGAAACGGCCGTCGCCAGCATCGCCACCGGGCGATTCACCACGCCCGAGGAGGTCGCAACCTTGATCACAATGCTGGTCTCTGAGCGCCTGGCCAACGTCACCGGGGTGAACTACGTGATCGACGGCGGCCTGATCAAGACCACCTGAGGCGCAGCCGCCCGGACCAGAAAGGGCGACGCGCAATCGCGGTGGATGCACGGAGCGGGAAAAGTCGCGATGCGGATGGTCCGCAGTCAGGCCCGGGCGTCGATCAGCCAGTCCCGAGCCCCCGGCCGGCGGCGGTGACGTTCGCGACAACTGAGCACTTCACCCTCCAGGGTGCGCGCGCGGCGACGATCTCGGAGTCAACTGGCCGTGCGACTATGTTCCTCGGCGTCGTCTCCGGCGGCTTGGTCGCTCTGGGGCTAATCGCAACCGCGACCCGGGTCGGGACCGCGTTTTACGCCTTCGGCCTCGTGCTGCTTCCGACCCTCGCATTCATCGGACTGGTGACATACGAGCGAGTCCTGCAGTCTGGAATCGAGGACCGCGGCTACGCCCGCCGGATCGCTCTCCTGCGCGGCTACTACTTCGATCAGGCACCGGAACTAATCCCATATCTACTCAGCGTCCCGGAAACGAGCCGGCTGGAAGTCCAAGGATTATGGGGCGGACGACGGCAGCGATATCGAACGGTCGCGGGCATGGTCGCGGTGCTCACGGCCGTACTCGCGGGCTCGGCTGTTGGGCTGCTCGCCGCCGTCGTGGCTGATCACTCGCTGGCCGCCGCGCTCGCCGCCGGCGGGCTCGTCTCCCTGGGCGCGTTGCTCGCGTTGATGCACTCCCAGGGATCCGCATGGAACCGAGCCGCCTCTATCCCGATCATCGCCGACGATGTCGCTCAAACAGCAGCCGGCAAGACCAACGGGCCGCGGCGCGAGGGCAAACCAGAACTCTAACCGGCGACCACGGCGCGACCCACGCGGCCTGCGCAAACTTAGTTCACGATTTCAACCCGCTAGCGACCCCGATGCTTGAACCCATCAGGGGGCGGAGAAGGTTACAGCCCGGGCGGAAGCAGGCGCGTGAGGATATAGCGCCCACTCGACGCGTTGCCCGCACGATGGCGCGCATCACGCCATCGTCGAATGATCGTCGTCGAATCGTCGCCATTGCGATGGCGCGCTACGCCGGGCCGCGCGAGGTCGAAGCGATGGTCCGAGCCGGCAGGCTGGATGCCAGGCCCGGCGATTCGGAGAGTCGTGGCTCTCAAGCCGCCCGGCTCCTGTTGCTGGGAGCAGTAACGCGGGCGAGTGACTCCCGCATGGCTCCAGCTGTCCGACACCAACAGTCCGAGAGCCGAGCGTCGGGTGGCTGCGTCAGCTGCGAAGCAGGCGCGAACCGGCCGTTGAGCCTCGACTCCGCCGCGGCTGTTGTCGCTCGTCGGTTGGCTGCGATCGTGGTGTCGCTGCGCTCTCCCGTGATGTCCTCGCCGTCGCGGGTTTGCGCGTCGGCACCGATTCCTTTGGCTCGGTTGGCCGGTCTATATGCGCACATGCCCTTGCGCTGACGGACTGATGTCGCTCGTCAATGGCGAGGCGAACGACATCAAAACGTCGGGTTTAGGAGCGTCCCCGACAAACTAGGAGCGTCATGACCGGAGGCAGTCTCATTTTCACCCAGGACGAGGTCGCTGTGCGCGGAGTGCTCGATGCGGTCTACGCCGCGTGGGCGGATAACGACGCGGACGCGTTTGTAGCGCCATACATGCCCAGCGCGACGGCGGTGCATTCGGGCACCGTTATGGAGGACCGAGACGCGATCCGGGTGACGATGGCGACCGTTTTCGACGGACCGCTCAAGGGATCCAAAGGGATCCATGATGTGCAGAAGATCCGTTTCATCGGTGCGGATACGGCTGTCGTGCTGAGCACGGGTGCGATCCTCTTCGCCGGTCAGGCGGAGCCGTCTCCAGAGAGCAGGACGCTGGATGGGTGGGTGCTGTGCAAGCACGACGGGGGTTGGCGCGTCGAGGCGTTTCACAACTGTCCTGAGATCGCGGCCTGAGCGCGGGGTGGAGGCTGAGGGCGTTGTGAGTAGCGCACATGGAACGGGTTCGTCGTCAGACGATGCTGGCTTTATCCGCGAGACGGAGCCGTTTCGCCGCGAGCTACGCGCGCACTGCTATCGGATGCTCGGTTCGGTGGAGGAGGCGGAGGACGTTCTGCAGGAGACCTACCTCCGGGCGTGGCGCTCCTATCGGCGGTTTGAGCGCCGCTCGTCGATGCGGGTCTGGCTCTACCGGATCGCTACGAATGCCTGCTTGACGGCCTTGCAGCACAGCGAGCGCCGGCTGTTGCCCTCGGACCTGGCGGCTCCTAGCGAGAACCCTGACGCCGATGTCGGGCCGGCAGGGCCGCACGTTCGGTGGTTAGACCCGATCCCGGACGCGCTGATCACCTCGGAATCAGAGAATCCCGCGGCGATCGCCGCGACGCGTGCAAGCGTTCGGCTCGCGATGGTCGCCAGCCTTCAACATCTCCCCAGCCGACAGCGAGCGGTGCTGATCCTGCGCGACGTGCTGGATGTGCCGGCGGCCGAGGTGGCGCAGATGCTCGAAATGAGTTCTGCGGCCGTTAAGAGTGCACTCCAGCGCGCCCGCGCACGAATTGAGCAGGTCGCACCTCAGGCCGAACAGCTCGCGGATCCCGCCGAGCCCGAGGCGCTCGTCCTCCTGGACCAATACATCGCGGCTTTTGAGCGGGCCGACCTGGCACTGCTGGAGCGGGCGCTGCGTACCGATGCAGCGCTCGAGATGACGTCTTCAGGGACTTGGTTCGCTGGCAACCGGAACTGTTTGCGCTTCATCCGACGGTTCCTCGGATCATCGGGCGCGTACCGAATGCTCCCGACACGAGCGAATGGCCAGCCCGCTGTCGCGGCGTACCGCCGCAACGAGGCAGGGGTCCACGAAGCATTCGCGATTGTCGTTCTCACAACGACGACCACGGGAATCGCTCGCATCATTCTGTTCAGCGACCTGCGCCTCTTTCGCACGTTCGGGTTCCCACACGTCCATCCAAGCGAACCGCGCGAGTGAGCTGACCAGGCCCCGCCCGGCCCCACATGCCAGTGCGCCAAAGCGCCGGTCCCAGGCGGAAACCAGCGGCCGCACCTCCGGAGCCGCACATAGCCGCAATGCCGTGCGCTGAAGCGGCCACGCGCGGCGGCGACGTCCCGCTGCTGCAACAGGCGTGGAGCAGTAGTACCCAGCCCTGGTCACGGCCTTGGTCGAGACCCTGCCTTTGTTTTCGCACACGCATCTTCGCGCCAGCGCCGACAGTTCCGGAATGCGCGGACTGCAGGGGAGCCGGCACCTTCTGATGGGACCGGCGGCGCGGCCGCCGGGACGCATTGCGCTCTTGGCGACAAGCGCGACTCTTGCGAAGTGCGGGCCGACACCTGCGTTCGTGTTCGCGCGGGTGTTCGCTGCTGACGGCAGCGAACGGCGGGTCGCCAACGGCATCGGCCTGTTCGCCAATTCTGAGATCTGCCGGGTCTGGGCGTTAGTTGATGTCGCGCCGGGCGGTTAGGGCGACGCCGACAGCGGCGAGTGCGGCGGCCCAGGCGATCAGGATGACGGCGCCGGCGCCGGGCGATAGTAGGTGATGGACTTTGAGGCCCATCATCGCGTCAGACGCACGTGTGGGCATGAACCGCCCGACGGAAGGCGCGAGGCCGAATAGGAGGTTGTCGACGACTAGCCCCCAGGCGAGGAGGGTGATGACTGCGCCGACCTGGTTGTGGATGATCGCGCCGAGGCCGGTGCCGATCGCGCCCCATAGCGCGACGCCGGCGAGTCCTCCAAGTGTGAGCAGCACGATGTCGCTGCTGTTGAGTGCGACGGTGATGCCACGTCCGTCGAGGATTGCGTAGCCGATCGCCCAGCCGATCGCCTCGCCGATGACCCCGAACGCGATTCCCGCGAGCGCGCCGGCGATCACCTTGGCGCTGAGGACGCGTGAGCGCGCCGGGTTGAACAGGACCGTTGGGCGGATCGTGCCGTAGCGGTACTCGCTGGTCACAAGCAGTGCGCCGGCGAGCGCCGAGAACACGCCTGCGAGGCTGCCGAGGCTCAGGAACGAGCGTTGGTCCTCCTTGCTCGCCAGTCCGCTTGGGTGGCTGAGCAACCCGGTCAGCAGCGTGAACAGGAGGATCAGCGCGATCATCCCGAGGATCAGCCCGATCGTGGTTCGGGTGGAGCGAATCTTCAGCAGCTCGGCTCTGGTCTGCGCGATCATGCCGGCGCCTCCGACGTCAGTTGCAGGAAGATGTCCTCCAGCGAGCCGCCGTCGGTCATCAGCTCGTGAACTGGGACGCCGGCGGCGAATGCGATCTCACCGACCCGCTC
The DNA here is from genome assembly GCA_963757235.1 of uncultured Solirubrobacterales bacterium. Classification (GTDB taxonomy): domain Bacteria; phylum Actinomycetota; class Thermoleophilia; order Solirubrobacterales; family Solirubrobacteraceae; genus Palsa-465. The sequence continues at coordinate 68,329 of CAVWRC010000018.1, forward strand.
GCTCGATGCGCCTTGCACGAGTAGCGAATGGTCGGCACCGGTCGTGACCTGTAGATCGTTGCTGTGCAGTGCGGCCGTGAGCCGCTGCGGGTCGGCGCTGCGGACGCGGACCGCACCGCCGGCGCGGGCGGTCAGCTCTGCCAGCGGCGACTCGACCACGAGCCGCCCATGACTGATGATCAGCACCTGGTCGACGGTTTGCGCGACCTCCGCGAGTACGTGGCTTGAGACGAGCACCGTGCGACCCTCCGACGCCAGCCGGCGCAGGAAGTCACGCAGCCAGCGAACTCCCTCCGGGTCAAGCCCGTTGGCCGGCTCGTCGAGGATCAGCAGCTCCGGGTCGCCAAGCAGCGCCGCCGCGAGTCCGAGCCGCTGGCGCATCCCCAGCGAGTACCCCTTCACGCGCCGCTGTGCCGCCTCGGTGAGCTCCACCAAGCTCAGCACCTCATCGACGCGCGAGTCGGGAACATCGACGGCGCGTCCGAGCATCCGCAGGTGGTCGCGGCCTGAGCGACCGGGGTGAAAATCGGTCGCCTCCAACACAGCGCCGATCCGCAGTGCAGGACGCTCAAGCTCGGCGTAGGGGCCGTCGAACACGAGCGCCCGCCCGCTCGTCGGCGACGCCAGCCCCAGGACCATCCGAAGCGTCGTCGTCTTACCGGCCCCGTTCGGTCCAAGGAAGCCCGTGATCGTCCCCGCTTCCAGCACGAACGACAGATCCGTGACCGCAATAACCTCGCCAAAGCGCTTGGTCAGCGACTCGGCTTTGACGACCGCTGTCACCCGCGGCCCCGTGTCTGGTCAGGTTGAGCGAGCGCGGATGCGAGCTCGTGCAGAACCTCTGACGTGTTCACGCCGAGAGCGCCCAGCAGCACCGCCGCAGGATCCGGAGGTTGGAGAGCGAGGATCTGGGCCAGCACCTCGGGGCCGGTGACCTGGAGCTTCCGATGACCCTTGGGCTTGTACGCTGCCTCGAGCACTTTCTTTGCCGCGGGCGTCATGCGGAAGCGATCTTTTTTCGCGACGTCTCTGATCCTCGGCTTCTTCGGCACGGCGCGCATCGGCAGCGCGGGAGCGTCGGCGCCGGCCCCCAGGCCGAGGGCGTCCAGGGCTTCGCGATCGAGCGACTCAAGGGCCTGGCGAGCTTGCTGCAGGTTCACGCCCAGCACGGCTTCGATCGAGGGATCCTCGAACAAGGCGAGCAAGAGGTGATCGGTGCCCGTTCGGCGATCACCTCGGCGACGAGCCTCCTCACTGGCCCGCAAATAGATGGCCCAGGCGTGAAGCTTCTCTGGCACAACGGATTCGGTGGTCATGATGAGTCCTTGTTGTATTTGGTGTGCACGGATTGGCGGGTGACGCCCAAGGCGTCTCCGATCTGCTGCCACGACCAGCCCTTTTCCCGGGCCGACCTGACGTGGTCCGCTTCGACCCTCTCAGCCAGGCGATGGAGCGCCAACGAGGCGCGGAGCCCCAGCGACGGGTCGTTGGACAGCGATCGCGGAGGCGATGTCTTCAGCGTTCATGGCCGTCAGTCTAGACTGACAACGGCACGTTTGTCAACCCAAACTGACGCAGCGTGGTCTCGGGGCGATCGATATCCAGTCCCGTGCATCGCGTGTCGCTCTCGCAGGCGCGTGGACTGGACACGTGCGCCCGCATCGAGTCCGGCGACACGCTCCCCCTTTTGACGCTGGGACGCGCCTTTGACCCCACACAGATCGGCGGTCTCGCTTCGCGCGCGGGTACAAAGAGTCGTTGAGTCGGTCGTTGTGAGGAGCCGACCGGCAAGCGGAGTTTGTGGAGAGAATTGGCGCGAGCGATGCGATGAGTAGACCTGGCCTGATAGACGCTCAGCGATCGGCGTTCAACGTCCCCGTCGATATCGCGTACTTCAACACGGCGAGCCTCGCTCCCCAGTTGCACGCGGTTCGGAGCGCTGGTGAGGCCGCGCTGGAGCGCCGCGGGCGGCCGTGGACGATCTCCGCCGCGGACTGGTTCGTCGATGTCGAGAGTCTCCGATCGCGGTTCGGGGAGCTCATCGGGACCAGCGGTGAGGGTGTGGCGATCGTGCCGGCGACGGGCTACGGCTTTGCGGTTGCCGCCCGCAGCCTGTCGCTCCGTGCAGGTCAGCGCGTGCTCGTGCTCGAGGACGAATACCCGTCGGGTATCTATACGTGGCGCGCCGCCGCCCGGCGATCGAGCGCTGAGATCGACACCGTCGCCTGCGAGCCGGGGTAAACATGGACAGATGCAGTGCTCGCTGCCCTCGACGAGAGGGTCGCGATTGTCAGCGTCCCGAACGTCCACTGGACGGATGGCGCCTTGGTTGATCTAGCTCCGATCGCGGCGCGCAGCCGAGCGCTGGGAGCGCGGCTGGTCATCGACGGCAGTCAGTCGGTCGGCGCGATGCCGATCGATGTGCAAGAGCTGCGGCCCGACTTCCTCGTCACCGTTGGTTACAAGTGGCTGCTGGGACCGGTCAGCGTCGGCTACCCGTACGTGGCCGAGGAGCACCGTCAAGGCGAGCCGCTGGAGGAGAACTGGATTTCGCGCGCGGGATCCGATGACTTCGCGCGCCTCGCGGACTACCGCGACGAGTATCAGCCAGGCGCGCGGCGCTTCGATGTCGGTCAGCGCACAAAGTTCGAACTCCTCCCCATGGCGATCGCCGCGCTCGAGCAGATCGTCGATTGGCAGGTGCCCCGCGTGGCCGCGACCCTCGCCGAGCGCACCTCCGACATCGCGCGAAAGGCCGCCGAGCTCGGACTGGACCCGATGCCCGACAGACGGCACGGCCCCCACATGCTCGGCGTGCGGCTCCCGGCCAAAGCGCTCGCGGGGGCGATGTCTGCGCTTGCCGAGTTCAACTGCTTTGCGGCCGTGCGCGGCGCGTCGCTGCGGATCTCCCCACATCTACATACCACCGACGAAGACGTCCAGCGCCTGATCGACGGACTGACGCTCGCGCTGCACCCCAGCGGCGGCTGACCACCACGGCGCGGCTCCAGGTGGGCATGTCCCGGCGGTCCCGCTTCGCTGATGCTGCATCCATGTGACCGCTGACGCCGGTGCACCCGCTTCGCGCGCGGATACGAGGAGTGTCGTCCGCGCGGGCAGCGATCGCGGTCTGCTCCATACGTGAGTTTGGCGATGAGCGGGTCTCCGACGCGAGGGCGACGGGCACCTGCATTGTGAAGGACGCGTAGCTCCACGCAGCGGTGCCAGCAACGTCGTCGATCGCGGTCGTTTACCAGCCCTCGGTGACTTGGATGATCGTCTTCCCGGACGCATGCGGGGCGTTGGGCCCGAACGCGGCGGGCGCTTCGGCCAACGGTCGCACGGCTCCCACATTCGAGGTCAGTCGTCCGTCGCGCAGCCGCTCGGCGAGCTCGACCAGTTGGGAGCGATCGGGTTCGACGACGAAGAAGATCGCCCGCCCGTTCTGGGGCTGGATCGTGGGCGGTTCGATCGTGGTGACGAGCGTGCCGCCGGCGCGTACGAGCACGGTCGAACGCTTCAGGATGTCACCGCCGATCACGTCGAGCACCACGTCGGCCTCGCCGGCGTCCTCCAGGCGGTCGGTCTCCAAGTCCACAAACTCCTCGACGCCGAGACCGATAGCTCGGTCTCTGTCGGCGGCCCGGCCGGTTCCGATCACCAGCGAGCCGGCCTGACGGGCAAGCTGCACAGCGATCGAGCCGACGCCTCCCGCGGCGCCGTGGATCAGTGCGGTCTGTCCGGCGAGGAGGTGGGCGTGGTCGAACAGGGCCTGCCATGCCGTCAGTCCGGAGATCACTGCACCGGCGGCGACGGCATGCTCGACGCCCACTGGCAGCGGCGCGAGGTTGCGCGCCTCGATCGCCACGTACTCCGCCAGCGTGCCGTTGCGCGTCCAGTCGGCCAGCCCGAACACTCGCTGCCCGACGGTCAGGCCGGTGGTCCCGTAGCCCAGTTCGGCGACGACACCCGACACCTCATGCCCGGGCACACTCGGCGTCCGGTCCCGGCCGCCACGATCAGTCCACGTCCCCGCCCAGGCCAGCTCCCCACGGGTGAACCCAGCGGCATACACGCGCACGATGACATCGTTCTCGGAGGCATGCGGGTACGGCAACTCCGTCAGGGACAGCCCAGCCGGACCAGCGTCACGGTCTCGGACGGCGATGGCTTGCATAGCACCTTCCTCTCCTGATGGCAGAGCTTCCGTGCCGATAGGTCCAGTACTCGCGGCAGCGCCCCGAGCAGTGTGACGCTCCCGAGACGTCGACGAGCGCCACTCCGGTCCGCGAGCATCCCGAGCGCCGCCCATGCCAACCCGTCGGCGCAGACCCCCGAACCCGCTGCGTCAGCGACGACCAGCAGCACGGTGGGGCGGCTACTGCACGTGCCGCGCCACGAGAACGCACAACCATGGTTCCGCTTCGCTCGCAGGACGCTATTTGGGCGCGCTCCGACCGCAGACCCGCTTCGCGCGCGGACAGAAGGGCGCTCGCCATCGTCGCGGCACCCGCGACGCCGCCGGTTGCGCTCGTGGCGAATTGCGGGAGCTGACGGAGTACCTCACTCACACCTGCTTCCCTGAGATCGCGGTAGCTCAGTCGACAGCCGACCTGGTCGATGTCGCGGCCACGGTGGCGCCTGACTGCCGCTCGGCCGGGCGGTCGCCGGCCGAGGCGGCGGCGCGTCAGGACATGTTCTGGGAGATGCACGACGCGCTGTTCGCCGACCAGGGTCGGCTTGAGGACCCGCACCTGTGGACACGCGCCGAGCGCCTGGGCCTGGACGTCGAGCGCTTCGAGCCGACAGACGCTCGGACGCGGTGCGTGACCGCGTCCGAGACGATTTCCGGGGGGTGAAGGCAGGGGTGGCGACGACGTCGACGCTGTTCGCGGCGGGCGAGCGGCACACAAGCCCGCTCGACCTCGCCGTTCTCGAGCGCCTGATTCAGCAGCCCTCGTAGGCCAGCTCGCCGGCCCGGGCCGTCGCCGCGGCCGCGCGCTTCTCGGACTGCACGACCACCGCGGCGACCACGATCGCGGCGGCGACGAGGCCGGCGGCGATCAGGAACGCGAGGTGGTACCCGCTGGTCAGCGCCTGCGCGTGCGCTGTGCCGGCGTGCGCCAGGTGGTTGCTGCGCGAGGTGGACACCGTCGCCAGGACCGCCAGGCCCAGCGCCCCGCCGACCTGCGCGGCGGTGTTGACCAGGCCCGAGGCCAGGCCGGCGTCGCTCGGCGTCGCGCCCGACATCGCCAGCCCCATCAGGGCGGGGAAGCAGAGGCCCACGCCGGTGCCGGTCAGCAGCAGCGCCGGCAGAACGTCGCGCACGTAGGAGCCGTCGACCGGCGTCTGCGCGAACAGCACCATGCCGGCGACCATCAGGCCCAGCCCCGGGAACTGCATCGTGCGGGCGCCGAATCGCTGGATCAGCTTCTCCGAGTAGCGCAGCGACAGCGTGCCCATCACGATCGTCACCGGCAGGAACGCCAGGCCGATCTGCAGCGCGTCGTAGCCGAGCACCCGCTGCAGGTAGAGCGAGCCGAGGAAGAACATCCCGAACATCCCGGCCACGGTCAGCACCTGGATGAGGTTCGCGCCGGTCACGTTGCGCGAGCGGAAGATCCGTAGCGGCATCAGCGGCGTGGCGGCCTTCGCCTCGCGGGCAACGAACGCGGCCAGCAGGGCGATCGAGACGGCGCCGAGGATCAGCGTCGTCGACGCGCCCCAGCCGTCCTCGGCCGCGGGCTTGACGATCGTGTAGACGCCGACCATCAGCGCGCCCGTGATGAGCGCGGCGCCCGGCAGGTCGGCGCCCTTGCTCAGGCCGATGCCCTCGTCGGCGGTCAGCAGCCGGCGGCCGAATATCGCGGTCGCGATGCCGATCGGGATGTTGATGAAGAAGATCCAGTGCCAGTCGATGGCCTGGGTGAGCACGCCGCCGGCAAGCAGGCCGACCGAGCCGCCCGCCGAGGCGACGAACGCGTAGACGCCGATCGCCTTCGCCTGCTCCCGGGGCTCCGGGAATATCGTCACGATCATGCCGAGGATGACGGCCGAGGTCATCGCGCCGCCGATGCCCTGCACGAACCGCGCCGCGACCAGCCACACCTCGCTCTGCGCCAGGCCGCACAGCGCCGAGGCGCCGGTGAACAGCGCGAGCCCGGCCAGGAAGATGGTCCGGCGACCAAGCAGGTCACCCAGGCGCCCGGCGAGGAGCAGCAGCCCGCCGAACGAGATCAGGTACCCGTTCACGACCCACGCGAGGCTGGAGGTGGAGAACCCGAGGTCGTTCTGGATGGACGGAAGAGCGACGTTCACGACGGTGACGTCGAGGACGATCATCAGCATCCCCATGCAGAGGACGTAGAGAGCGATCCAGCGGGAACGGTCGGCGGTCATGTCGGTCCTTTCCTTCGGCATTTGAACTTTCAGACCGGAGTCGGAGCCGGACCTCAGCGCTCGACGTGTCGAGAAAGAGAAATCGGCTCCGATCTCACCTCGAACCCTCGAAAGGAGCGATGTCGTGAAGTACATGCTGCTGATCCACCACAACCCCAACTTCATGGAGGACCCACCGGAGCCGATGGACCAGATCGGGGCCGAGGTCGGGCGCCTGATCGACGAGCTGACGGCCTCGGGCGAATGGGTCGGAGGCGAAGGCCTGGCCGACGTCTCGCAGTCGAAGGTCGTGCGCGTGCGCGGCGGCGTCCCGGCCGTGACCGACGGGCCCTACCTCGAGGCCAAGGAGCATCTGGTCGGCTACTGCGTGATCGACTGCGACTCGCTGGACCGCGCGCTCGAGGTCGCGGCGATGTGGCCTGACGCGCGCTGGATGGGAATCGAGGTGCGGCCGGTGATGACCCCCGGTGGAGAGGAGATGTGAGCATCGAGGAGCAGCTGCGCGGGCTGGCGCCGCGCGTCCTCGGGATGCTCGTCCGCCGCTACGGAAGGTTCGACGCGTGCGAGGACGCCGTGCAGGAGGCGATCCTCGACGCGGCGCTGCAATGGCCGCGCGACGGCGTGCCGGCCAATCCGCGCGGCTGGCTCCTCACCGCCGCGCAGCGGCGTCTGATCGACGAGCTGCGCAGCGAGAGTGCACGACGCCGCCGCGAGGAGGGCCTGGCGCGCGAGCCGCCGCCGGGCGAGGCGGCCGACGAGGACGACACGCTGGAGCTCCTCTTCATGTGCTGCCACGAATCGCTGACGCCCGCCTCACAGGTCGCGCTGACGCTGCGCGCCGTCGGCGGCCTGACCACCGCAGAGATCGCGAGTGCGTTCCTGGTTCCGGAGAGCACGATGGCGCAGCGCATCAGCCGGGCGAAGGCGACGATCCGCGCCGCGGGCGCTCGGTTCGCGCCTCCCGCGCCCGAGGCGCTGCCCGTTGTCCTCCACGTCCTCTACCTCATCTTCAACGAGGGCTACATGGCGAGCTCCGGCGCGCACGCGGCCCGCGTCGAGCTAAGCGCCGAGGCGATCCGCCTGACGCGCGAGGTCCACCGCCGGCTCCCGGACGACGGCGAGGTGGCGGGGCTGCTTGCGCTGATGCTCTTGACCGACGCCCGCCGTCCGGCGCGCACCCGCGCGGACGGAAGCCTCATCCCGCTGGCCGAGCAGGACCGCTCGCTGTGGGACCGCGCCAAGATCGCCGAGGGCGTCGCGCTGGTCGAGGAGTCGCTGGCGAGCAAGCCGGGAGGCCCCTACCAGCTTCAGGCCGCGATCGCCGCGATCCACGACGAGGCGCCAAGCGCCCGGGAGACCGACTGGCGGCAGATCGTTGCCGTCTACGAGGTCCTCGAGCACGTCTCGCCGGGGCCGATGGTCACACTCAACCGAGCCGTCGCGGTCGCGATGGTCCACGGTCCGCGCGCGGGACTCGAGTTGCTCGAGATGCTCGACGAGCCGCTGCGCGACCACCACCGTCTGGCGGCCGTGCGCGCCCATCTCCTCGAAATGGCCGGCGACGAGGTCGGCGCCCGCGCGGCGTACGAGCGCGCCGCTCGCCTCACCACGAGCATTCCGGAGCGACGCTATCTCGAGGCGCGAATGGCTGCTCTGTAGCGGTTCGGATCCAAAGACGAAACGAAGTGACCCCGCCGACCGAAGGGCGAGGGCGAGAAGGGATAACCACATATGTCTGACGCCGTGAAGCGCGTCTCCGCGGAGATCTCGGGAAGCGAGATCTCCGGTTCCCGCGACTTTCAGGCAGACTCCGCTTCGGCGTCAGGACGCGCATCCGGCAACCAGCTGGGCCGGCCCCGCTTCGCGCGGATCGGAGGGCGCCCGGCTCGAGCGTCGCGCCGCACACCGGCGTGGAACGCGAGTTTGGCGAACAGGAGGGAAACTCCAGCACGGGTCCTGGACCCGCTTTCGTGCTTGGCGCCTCCTGCTTTTGCCCACGCCACGATTTCCCTAGCCGGCCGAAAGCCGCAGCGCAGGCGAGACGGCCGCGTGGGCGGTGGGGCCTTCCCGTGAGCGTCCTTAGACGCGGCGTAGGAGTGGCGGCGTGAGGTACACGTGTCGTCATATCGCCGGTCGCGGTGCTCGCGCTCACGCGCTCGCGCGGCGTTGGAATCCGGAAGGCTGGCGCTGTCTCGGCGCCTTATTGGCTCTGGTCTGCCTCAGGCCGAAGGCTGGAATTTTCCGCTTCTTCGCTGTCGGTCGGCTCGGGTGGATCAGAGCGGACGGGTCCTGGTGTGCGACGGTCGTCGATGAGCGATGTCAGGGAGGCAATGACGCCGGTGCCTCTACCGCCGACGAGTTCCCATGCCCGCGCGATCCCGATGATCAGCGACAAGACCAAGACGTCACTGATCAGGTCCAGTGGGCCGGTGCGAGGATGAACGAGGAGAGCGATGCCCGCACCGAGCTGCACAGTGAAGATCACCAGCAGCCAGGCGGTCAACGGAAGGTGTAGTCCTCGCCAGTGTCCTGTCGAACGGCTAACAACAAGAGATCGCGTCGCCGCGGCGCTAAAGAAGACGCCGATCACGCCGACCACCACCGCCGGATACCCCACGTGGGTTCCAGGCACGAGGCTGAACAGCGAGACGGCCAACGCATTGCCGAACGCCAGGAGCGCAGCGGAAGCCCGGACCTGTTGGAGAACGTCTGGGAGGGAGTTTGGGGTGCGGCGCTCCGCAACGGTGATGACGACGAACAAGAGGCCCGTGAGCGCAGCGGCCGAGGTCGCGATTGCGGCGAACAGATCCCGGTAGGCCCCAGTCAGCACAACGCCGGACGGTAGTCGAAAGCTGGTCTGGCTCGCCCGGCGAAATCGCGCAAGATCTCGGTGTCGTCCCGCATGCTGATTTGCCGAGGGCTCACCGCTCGCGCTGTCCGACTCGAAGCAACAGCCGACCGTCCCACCGTGAACCGCGTCTAGCGCTCAGCGTGGAAATCTGCGCCGTTGCTACCGGAACCTCTTGCTGGCACGCCGCGGAACGGTGCCCCGGTACCGACCGACCGAGCGGCACAGCGCCGTTCGGCCGCGCGTGACCAAGCGGCCTACCGGTGCGCACGATGTCGACGGCGTGGACCCCGCAATGTGCTCATCATGCGGATGCGATTGGACGCCGAACGAGCTGCTTCGACTACACGACGCGTATCTCGAGCACAACAAGCGACTCACCTGCAAGGCGCGGAATCTGCGACTCCGTCTCGGGCCCACCGGTGAGGCGGTTCGCGGACCCGATCGGTCGTCGTCGTTCGGCCCTGCTTTGGCGAGTGCGAGCGGCTGGGTTCACGGCCGGCATGTGTGACCGCGAGAGAGGTCAGCGGCGACAACCCGATCTCGATCCGCGGTGTGACTTATTGGGTGGCGGTGTCGGTGGCGAGTTCCGCTGGGATTGGGGGGGTGGTGGCGGCTTCGCGGGTGTCGCTGGAGCGCAGGGCGATGATCGCGGCGGCGAGCACGAAGATGCTGGAGACGAGTAGCGCGCGTTGGTAGCCGGAGGTCAGCGCGGTGGCTTTTGGGGTGTGGGTGGCGAGTAGATGTTGGGTGCGGCTGGTGGCGATCGCGGAGAAGATCGCGAGGCCGAGTGCGCTGCCGACTTGTCTGGCGGCGTTTAGCAGCGCGGCGGCGAATCCGGCCTGGTGGGCGGGGACGCCGGCGTTGGCGGCGATGGTCACGCCGACGAACACGGCGCCGGCGCCGAGTGGCATCGTGAGCAGGCCGGGGAGTACGTTGGCCGCGTAGGTGCCGTGGACCGGGACGCGGGAGAGCCAGTAGATGCCGGCGGCGGCGATCAGCGCGCCGCCGACGATCACCGGGCGGGTTCCGATCCGTGTGATCAGTTGGGTGCCGATGCCCGCCGAGATCGCGAAGGCGGCGGTGACCGGGAGGTAGGCGACGCCGGCCTGGATCGGCGAGAAGCTGCAGGACGTCCTGCATGTACAGGGTGACGAAGAAGAACATCGTCAGAAAGCCCGCGAACGCGACCAGTTGAGTGATGTCGGCGGCGACGAGTCCCTTCACGCGGAAGATCGAGAGCGGGAACAACGGGTGGGGGTGGCGAGTCTCGTTTACGACGAACGCCGCCAGGAGCGCGGCGGCGCCGGCGAGCCCCAGGATCGTCTGCGCGGATCCCCAGCCGATCAGGGGCGCCCGGATGAGTGCGAACACGAGCAGCGTCACTCCGCCGGTTCCCAGCAGCGCCCCTTGGAGGTCAAACTCGCGGCGGGGTGCGCGCTTGTGCTGGTCGGCGGGCAGCAGTCGGAACGTGGCCAGCAGCGACAGCGCCACGATCGGGAGGTTGACAAACAGCACCCAACGCCATCCGGGACCCTCGGCAAGCAGGCCCCCGACGGAGACGCCGACGGCGGCTCCGATCGCAGAGATGCCTCCCCAGATGCCCAGCGCCGTGTTGCGATCTTTGCCCTCCGTGAACGTCGTCGTGAGAATCGAGAGCGCGGCGGGGGCCATGATCGCGGCGCCAATACCCTGCGCGATGCGCGCGCTGATCAGCAGACCCTGGCTGTGCGCGACGCCACCGGCCAGCGAGCAGATCGCGAACCAAATCAGTCCGGCGACGAGAACCCGCCGGCGGCCCAGCAGGTCCGCTGCACGACCGCCAAGCAGCAGGAAGCCCCCGTAGGTGAGGAGGTAGCCGCTGGCGACCCATTGCAGGTTCTGTTGGGAGAAGTGCAGGTCGTGCTGAATCGATGGCAGCGCGACGTTGACGATCGACGTGTCGGCCACGTCCATGAACTGAATCCCGCATAGCAAAAGCAGCGTCAGCACACCCAACCGCGTGTGCAAGGCCGACGGCTGACCAGAACTCGCCTGTGCTTGCATCGAAGACATCCCGAAGCTCCAAGTTAGTTAGCTGACTTAACGTATCAGACGCGCTATTCTTGGGTGAGATGACTGACTCACCTCAACGGCAGGAGCGGGGCAAACGCGACCGTTTGGTCGCCGGCGCGCGCGAGCTGATCCATCAGCAGGGCGTCGAGGCCACAACGATCGCCGACATCGCGCGGGCGGCCGACGTCCCGGTCGGCAACGTCTACTACTACTTCAAGACCAAGGACGAGCTCGTCGAGGCGGCGATCGCCGGCCACACACAGGACGTCCACGCAGTGCTCAACTCGCTCGAGCGCCACCGAACGCCCCAGGCCCGGCTAAAGGCGCTGCTCCGCGCGCTCACCGACGAGAGCGAGCTGGCCGCCCGCTACGGCTGCCCGCTCGGAAGCCTCTGCTCCGAGCTCGACAAACGCACCGACGGCCTCGACCAAACCGCCGCGCAGATGCTTCGGCTCCCGATCGACTGGGCCGAGCAGCAATTCCGGCTCATGGGCCGGCGCGACGCCCGCGACCTCGCGGTCGCGATGATCGCCTCCTACGAGGGAATCGCGCTGCTCACGAACACCTTCCGTGACCCCGAGCTCATGACCCGCGAGGCACGCCGCCTCGAGCGCTGGATCGACTCACTCACCCCATAGGACACGAGGTTCGGCCCGGTGTCTCACCGCCCTTTCCCCGTCGTCTGGACGTGAGGTCCGGTTGTCAGCCCGGCCGGATCCCAAAGCCGGGGTACTTTGGGCTCGTTCCGGGGCGGCTCGCGCCGGTTCAGGGCCTCCCTGACGCTGTGCGCTCCTGCATCCAGGCGCGAAGCTCCTCCGGCAGTTCCTCAGCGGTCAGCGCCAGCTCCAGCAACCACCGCTCGCCAAGCAGCGCGCGAGACACGAGCGCGCTCGTCACGCCATGCGCGGGACGGCCCGTGGCCTCGATCTGATCACCCGCGGCGATGTCACCCTCGCGCACGACCCGCAGGTATGCGCCGGGACGCCGGGACGCCGCGAACCGTTTGAGGAATCGCGGGTCTCCCATCCGCAAACCGAGTTTGAAGCACGGCAGGCGCGGCTGGGCGACCTGCAGCAGCACGGTGCCGAGCGCCCACTGCTCTCCGATCACAGCCTCCGATACCGGCAGGCCGCTGACTGTGAGGTTCTCGCCAAAGGCGCCGGGACCGAGCGGGCGTCCGAGCTGGGCCTCCCACCACTCGGTGTCTTCGGCCGCGTAGGCGTAGACCGCCTTGTCCGGGCCGCCGTGAACGGTCCGATCGGCCTGATCGTCCCCGTCGAGGTTCACGCCGCGCACCGCCACCCGGCCTGCGACCGGGTGCTTCCAGATCGCGGTCAGGACCGTGTGGCCGTTCACCTCCACGGGGCGCGGCTCCCCGACGTTGACCGACTCGACGATGCCGCGGGCCGGCACTGCCTGGGCGCTCATCGGCAGGTCAGGTGAACGTCGCGAGCGGAGCGCCGGATTCGACGATGTAGGTCGAGAGCATCAGGCCCGTGTCCGGGCCGAGGTCGAGCGCGTTGTGTGGCGTGTTCGGCGTCATCAGGAAGCCGTCGCCCTTGTGCAGGGTCAGCGTCTGCTTGCCGTCGATGTGCATCTCGACTGTGCCGGCGAGGATGTACCCGACCTCCTCGCCAGGATGCATGTGCCAGCCGGACTCGACGCCGGCTGGGATCTCGGTCAGGACCTGCACGATCTCCCGACCAGGGATCGACGATCCGACGTGCTGGATCTCGGTGCGTTTGAGCTTGCTCGCAAGCTCGTCGGTGGACGACATGTCAGCCTCCGTTCGGACCTTCGCCGGTGCCGAGAGCCGCGCGCAGGTGCGCGGTCGCCTGCGCGATCGCCGCCCGCGTCGCCCGCGACTCGCTCATCGCGTTCAGCAGCATGAAGTCGTGCACGACGCCGTCGTAGCGGACGGTCGTGACCGCCACGCCTGCCGCGCGCAGCTTGGCGGCGTAGGCCTCACCCTCATCGCGCAGCGGGTCGACCTCGTCGACGAGCAGCAGCGTCGGCGGCAACCCCTGGAGTTGCTCGGTGGTTGCCTGGTTCGGAGAGGCGTAGATCTCGGCGCGCTCAGCCGGGTCGGTGGTGTAGGCATCCCAGAACCACTCCATAGCCTTGCGCGTGAGGTAGTAGCCCTCGGCGAACTCGTCGTAGGAGTCGGTGTCCATCGCCGCGTCGGTGACCGGGTAGTACATCGACGTCTGCACGAACGTCACGTCACCGCGGTCTTTTGCCATCAGCGTGAGCGCTGCGGCCATGTCACCGCCGACGGATTCTCCGGCGACGGCCATGCGGCTGGCGTCCAGGCCCTTGGCGGCGCCTTCGCGGATCGCCCACTGGGCCGTGGCGTAGCCCTGCTCGATCGCGACCGGGTAGTGCGCCTCGGGCGAGTTGGGGTACTCGACGAACAGCAGCGCCGCGCGCGCGCCGACGGCGAGCTCGCGGACGAGCCGGTCGTGCGTGCCGGCGTTGCCCAGGATCCAGCCTCCGCCGTGCATGTAGACGATGACCGGCAGCGGCCCGGAGCTCGCCGACCGGCTTGACGATGCGGACCGGGACGTCGCCGACCGCAGCCGGAACGGTGATCCACTCCTCCTCGACGGGTAGCTTGTCGATCGGCGCGGCCTGCAGGTCGTCGAGGACTTTGCGCGCCTGCGGCAGGCTCGAGCTCGTAGAGGAACGGCGGCTGTGATGTCGCGTCGACGATCGCCCTGGGCGGACGGCTCGAGGACGATACGGGATCTGAACGGCCATGGTTGAGCTCCTTGCTGGTGGGCGTGGGGTTGGGGCGTCAGGCGGCGGCGCTGACCGGCGCCGGCTGGCGCAGGAACGCGAGCAGCTCGTGGTTGACCTCGTTGGCGTGGGTGACGCACATGACGTGAGGTCCGCCTTCGATCTCGACGTAGCGGGCGTCGGGCAGTGCCACGTGCAGGCGCCTTCCTTGCCCGTCGATCGGCAGGATCCGGTCGGCGGTGCCGTGCAGGATGAGCGTCGGGACATCGATTCGTTTGATGTCGTCGCTGAAGTCCGCCAGCCAGCCGGGCGGGCACGCCCAGGTCGCGACCGGCGATGCGTCGGCGGCGGCGTCCCACGTGCTGCGCACGGTTTCCTCGCTGATGCGCTGACCGAGGTAGTCGTCGAGGTTGAACAAGTCGCCGAGGAGCCCGGTCAACCACTTGAACCGGTCCTCGAGGATCGCCTGCTGGACGGAGGCGACTAGCGCCTGGTCGGCCCCGTTGGGGTTCTCGGCGGACTTGGCGAACGAGGGTGCGAGGCTCTCGATGAAGACGCAGCCCTTCAGGCGCTCGGTCCCGTGCGCACCGATGTAGCGAGCGAGCTCCCCGGTGCCAAGCGAGAACCCGATCAGCGTGGCGTCGCGCAGGTCCAGGCGGGTCAGCAGCTGATCGAGGTCGGCGGCGAGCGTGTCGAAGTCGTAGCCGTCCGTTGCGCGGCTTGATCGCCCGAAGCCGCGGCGGTCATAGACGATCACGCGATACCCGGCGTTGAGCAGCACAGGCAGTTGCGGTTCCCAGGACCGGCTGTCCAGCGGCCAGCCGGCCAGCAACACGACCGGCGGCCCGCTCCCATGGTCCTCGTAGTACAGCTCGATCGGCGTCGAGTTCTCCTGCCCAACGGTGACGGTGCCCATACGTGCTCCTTGCGGTTGGCCCCAGCGGGCGAGGCGTAGGCGTTGAACGGCCGTCCACGATCGCAGCGTGCTACGGGTTTGTCGTCGCCTGATCGTGGGATCTGCAGCCCGCCGACCATGCGATCCTCGCCGCGGCTTTCAAACCGGGCGGCGCGGAGGTCCGGTGTCAGGCTCTGCCAACCACTGGATGGGCGGCGGCGAGAGCGGGCCGGACGTCGGAGTCCGTGCTCGCGCAACCGGCGGGTCACCCGTCGCGCGTCCTCGCCGGCTTCGCAGTCGAGGTAGGTGTCGAGCGCCGCGCTGAGCTGGGTGATCGCGTCGCCCTGGAAGCCCTCGCGCCCGAGCGCTAGGCCGGCGTCCTCGCAGGCAGCCGCGTACAGCAGCGGCCGCTGACTCGCGCGAAGCTGCCGCGTCACGTCCACGAGCCCAGCGCTGTCATTCTCCGCAAGTCTGCGCGTGTGCGCGGCGACCGCGGTGACCAGCGGCGCCCCGTCGTTCTTGCGGGCAAACGACTCGGCCGCGTCGACCGCGCGAGCGGCGAGCGCCCGGTCCCCCGCCGCGAGCGCGACCCGGGCGACCGCCGGCGGGTGCGCCGCGTCGCCTGGCAGGAACGGCGACGCGTACGGGGGATAGTCGCCCCGCAATCGCCGTGCCGCATCGCTGGGGTCATTTCGCATGACCGCGGCGAGCGTGAGGATCCACTCGCCGTAGCGCTTGACCAGCGGGGTGCTGTCCGTTGGCATCCGCCGGGCCACGTCGACGACAGCTTTCAACAGCTTCCGATCGCCAGTTCGCGTCGCGACCTCGGCGAGCGCCACAACGCCCGCCATCGCGGTGAAATTGGCTGCGGCAGCCTCCTTGAAGATCGTCTCGTAGGACTCCGCCTCGGCGCGCGCGTCCGCCAGCCGGCCGGCCGCGAGCCGCAACAGGCTCCCGTACTGCGCCCAGCTCTCCAACAGATAGGCGTTGCGATCGCGTCGACCGCGTGCCACGCCGTCGTCCAGCAACCGAAACGCATCATCAAGCCGCCCAACGTGAACCAGGGCGTTGGCGTAGTGGAAACCAACGAGATGGACGTACGACTCCCGTCCCGATACCCCCTTCAACGATGGCAGCGCCTCGATCCGTCGTGCCGCGCTGGCGAACGCACCGCCAGTCACATCCACGCACGAGAGGCCGACCGTCGCGATCACTCGCGCCTCCAGATCGTCCACGTCCAGTGCCTCCTGCATCGCGACCTCGCCGACGGACGCCGCCTCGTTGCTCTGAGCGGTCACGGACAGGTTGTAGGTCAGCCAGCCAAGGTGTCGAGCACGCACCGCAGGCGTCAGCCCACCCAGCTCCAGCGCACGCCGGTTGTCCTCGGTCCGCGCCATCAGCGACCGCCTCAGCTCGCCCGACAACGCGAGGCGCACCTCGGCCTCCTGATCGGCCGGCAGCCTGCCCGCGAGCTCGCGAGCGCCAAGTGCATTCGCGGCGTCCGATCGCAGCGCCGCGCTCAGTAGAACCACCGTCTGAGCGACCAGCGGGCCACGACCCTCGTCGCCAGGCGGCATCAGCTCGAGCGCGCGAACGCTCAAGTCCGCGGCGGCATCCGCGTCTGACGCGGCGATACTACGCGCCGCCTCGCTCAGTTTCTCGATCGCCTCACGATCGCCCGGCTCCGCACCGTCCGCCAGCTGCTCGGCAACCTCGACCGCGGCCGCGCCGCTCTCCAGCAGCACGGTCGCCGCCTCGCGCTGCAACGCCCGCCGTAGCGAACCGGGCAACGTCTCCCGGACGGCCTGGCGCAACAGGCTGTGACGAAAGCTGAGGCGGTCACCGGCTTCGATCAGGAAATCCCTCCGCATCCCCTCATCGACAGCCGCGACGATTGCCGACGGCCGACGCTGCAGCATCGCCGCAAGCTGCCCCGCCGAGAAACGCGGACCCAGCACCGATGCGACGCGGATCGCTTGCGCCGCATCACCCGACAGACGATCAAGCCGGTCGCGCATCGAGTCAGTCAACCGACGCGGCAAACCTTGTCCCACCACCTCCGCCCGCCCATGCTCGACTCGCAGCCGGTCCTCCTCCTTCAAACCCTCAAGCAACTCAACCAACAAGAACGGGACGCCCGAAGCCCCCGCCGCCACCGCCAACAGACCAGCCGCAGGCTCAGCACCCACCGTATCCGCAACCACTGCCGCCACCGCCTGCTCAGACAGCGGTGGGACCCGCAGACGACGGGCCCCGCCCCGCTCAAGCCGAGCCATCGACTCGCGGACCCGGGCCCTACCTTCGTCGCCGCGCCTGGCGAGTATCCAAAGGATCGGAGACCCCACCAACCGCGCGGGCAACGCAGTAAGCGCCCCTAGCGTCCCGCTGTCGGCCCAATGGAGATCATCGAGAACCAACACCAGCGGCCGCTCGAGCGCCGCAGCTTCAAGCGCACCCTGAAGCTCATGAACCATCCAATACGGCTGCTCGCTCAGCAGCCGCGCGGACTCGCGCTCCCCGATCGGAGGATCACTCCCCAGCGTCGCGTCAAGCAGCGGCGCGAACGGGACGGCCTCGCGGCTCTCCGACGCATCACCGAACAACGCACGCACCCCCATCCGGCCCGCCATGACGCACGCCTCCGCCAGCAGACTGCTCTTGCCAATCCCCGCCGGACCCTCGAGAACCAGCATGCCCGCCCCGCCACGCGCCACGCCGGACAAGCACTCGCCGAGCACCGCCAGCTCACCCTCCCGGCCACGCAAGACACCTCCCAGCGCAGGCCGCCCAGCCGACGACTCCGTCATCTGTCCACCCCGGTCCAAGGCACGAGAATCCCTGGCGATCAGGGTATCCACCGGTCAGCGCCGGTCAAGGACCCCACCAACTTAATCACAGTCAGCCATCGGTACCGCACTGACGGCTGAGAAGCGCGATAGCCATGATCACCCACGCCAACGCAAACGCAGAGCCCAGCCTCGCGTCCGACGCCGGACCTGCTCCTCGCGACAAACGCGCACGCTGCTCACCCAGGACCGGATCGGGCCGGCCATTGCCGGCAGCGCTAACTGAAGGCCGAGAACGCTACGAGCACCGAAACGCTCACGACCGCGTCGACACCAGCGCTCCCGCTACAGGCCCCAGCCCTGGCCCCGGCCCTGGTCGAGACCTGCGTTTGTTTTCGCACGAGCATCTTCGCGCCAGCGCCGACGGTCTCGGAATGCGCGGTTACGAGGGCGGTCTGCCGGGTCGAGCAGGCGACGAGTGCCGCTGGTCGCGCTCGCGGCGAGAAGCACGTCGCTGCAGAAAGGCACGGGCTCACACGCGCATTCGTGCTCGCGCGGATATCCCACGCCAACGGCGGCCGCGTGGCTGCAGAAGACGTGGGCGACGGCTCCGCGGCTGAACGCGGTGGCGCTCACGGGCTCGACGGTCGGCGGCATGGTGAAGAGCCGCTCCCCCGCGCCCAGGATGACGGGCTTGATCGACGAGGCGGTACTCGTCGATCAAGCCGGTCTGGACCAGCGAGCGGGCGAACCGCACACCCCCTGGGCGAGCAGGTACAAGCGGTCCCGGGGCATTCAACGCGGTGTGCAAGGCTCCGCGCGGTCGAATTTAGGCATCTGCGTCCGCTCAGTGATACAGCAGCTTGTAGCCGAGCATCTGCGTGAGCGTCACGAATTGATACCCGCGGGCGCGCAGGCCGGCTACCTCCGCTGGCAACGCGTCGAGCGTCTCGTACCGCGGGCCACCGCCGAAATGCTCCTCGACGATCCCGCCGTTGTGGGCATTGGCGAGGACGTTGTCGATGATCTCGCCCTCGCCCGGGAGCGCCCAGTCACGCGGGTCGATGTCCCACTGGATCGTGGTCATCCCGAGCGACTTTGCCTCGTTCAGCACCGAGGAGTCGACTGCGCCGTCTGGCGCGCGGAACAGACACGGCTCAAATCCCGTCGCTCTCTTGATTTCCGCCGCTGCGTCGGAGATCTGCTCCCGCTGCTCGAATGGCGAGAGGCCCTCCAGGTCGGGATGGCTCCAGGTGTGATCGCCGATCATGTCTCCGTCGGCGAGCATTTGCTTTTCGACCGTGCCGCCCGGGTCGTAGGTCGGTATGTGCTCGCCGATCTCGAAGAATGTCGCCGGCACGTGCAGGCGCGCGAGCTCGTTGACGAAATCCGAGGCGGGTGGGTCCGGCCACGGGCCGTCGTCGAACGTGAGCGCGATGTCGTGAACGTTCCGGGGACCGGTGAACACCCAATCCGGCCCCGTCGCGACGCAGCCGACGAGCCGAGGAGTGTGGAGCGCGAGCAGCGTCGGCTTTGCCGGGAGCGACGTCGAGCAAGTCGTGCTGCCCGGCGAAGCCGGAGCGCAACCCCGAACGCTGACCGTGCTGATCACCTGCCAGCGGACGAGCCGGTATCGCAGGCCGACGGTCGCGGGCAGGAAGCTCGCGGTCAATTCTCGATTGCTCGAGCGCGTCACGGTGGCGTCGATCGCGACCGCGCGACCCGGGCCGGCCGGCGTGATCGGCGAATACAGGACCCTCGGCGAGCGCTCGCCGCGGCGAGGCCCGGCGAGACACAGCTGCGCGACGACGGACCCAGTCGAGCTTCGCGCGAGCAGGAGGCACACGGACTCGTGCTCACGGCCGAGGGCGCCAGGCGAAACGGACTGTGTGAGCTCGACGCTCCAGACGAGATCTTGCCCGTCCTGAGTGACGGACACGGACTGCAGGCTGAGAGGCTGTACAGGCGTGACGCCGGCGCCCGCCCCGGCCACCCCGACCACGAACGTCGCGGCCAGCGCAGACACCACGCCCCGGGCGATCCTCACCAACCAAACACCCCCATCGCCCCGCGACCCTACCCGATACACGCCCGCGCCGCTGGGCCCTTTTCTCGCTACCGAGAGACGGCCCGGTTCGAGCGTGCGTTGATCCGGGCGTCGGGACCGGGCGCCTCCCCGGTCCCGACTCATCCCGCTAGCTGACCGGCATGATTGTCAACGAGATCACGGTCGTGCTCGAGCAGGTCGAGAACGATTTCTTGATCGTCACCGCCTTGTTCTGACCGGGCGGGAACACCTTCAGTCCGACGGCCGTGACCGGCGCGCACTGCGACGGATCGAAGTTGCCCGTCTCGACGATCCCGACCACCGCGCTCTGCGTCTTGCCAGGCAGAAGCGTGACGGTCTTATAACTAGAGGAGAGCTGCGACGCCGAGCTACCGATCTGCTGGCCGCTGCTCGTGACCGCTGACACGCCCGGATAACCACGCAGCGTGCACCCGAGCTTGCCGGTGTTCACGAAATTGAGGGGGTAGAACACCGTACCCGCGGCGCCGTTCGCTGGACCGAGCGACACCTTCAACGCCGAGGTCGCGCAAACGCTCGTCGTACCCCGCTTCGCTTTGCTCCACTTGACGGTAAATTGAGTGCTGCTGCCGTTCCTGATGTACGTTCCCCACCCCTTGGCCGTCTCCACGCCCTTCCAGCCCGGGATCGCGTAGTTGTACTTGTTCAAGAACGTCGTGAAATAACTCGACGCCGTCGAGCAACCCAAATTCGGGCTCGACACCGTGTAACTGCCAGCGGGCAGAATCACACCGCCCGACTGATCGTTGTGCAACACCCTGAAACCGATGCCGTTACAAGACGCCGGCGCCGCCGCGGCGGACGACGCAAGCGCGACCGAAGACCGCCAGCACGGCGACCGCCGCTGCGCCGGCCGCGAGCACGGGCACGCGACTGCGAGAAAAACGACTAACCATCAACCAAAACTCCTCAGACGGACGTGACCAGCACGCCAATTGGCATCAAATCGAGAAGACCCCGGCCCCCGGCACGCGACGCGCGGTCCCCAGCGCCCCAGAATGGTAGCCCGGTCAGCGCATCAGCGCATCCGCTGGCCGCCCGCGGTCAATATCCCGTGTCCGGCCCCGTGCGATCAAGTGCCTGATCCGAACCACGACGCGACCGGAGCACCACCCGTCGCGGCCGTTCGTTGGCGCATGTCCGACATCGGACCAAAACCAGCCCTGTGCGGCTCGGCATTGGCATGCCCGGGCCTTGCTTGAGGGAAGCCTGCGGGCCCTGGGATGCGCGAAGGACGAGTCAGGGCTGGTGGCCCGCGCGCAGCCCAGGGCCTCACGACCATACCGGGCCATAGGGGCCAGACGAAGCGGCCACGAGGCCGTCGTGAACCCTCGAGGCGTGGAGGAGCCACGCTCGATGCGGCTCGCGCCGAGAACCGAAGTCCGGGTCATCCCAGACCTACTCCACGCGCGCGACGAGCATCTCGGGCGTGACACCGAGTTCCCTGCTGCGCGCGGATACGAGGGCGCTCGCGTAACTCCCGGCCGAGCTTCGCCGCCAGACGCGAGTTTGGCGAATTGCGCGACTTCCGGGTCTGGATGGCAAACACCTGCTTTCACTCTGCCACGGGGTGTTCGGGACGCTTCCGCGTAAGCCCAAAGCGGAAGCCATCCCGGGCCTGTCGAGTCGGCGACCAGGGGGACGCCCGAGGAGGCCGTGACAGCGGCGAACAGTTTCCGGCCGGGTCGTGGGCGTCTGTGTAGGCTGGCGGGGTGGCGGCGGAGCTGTTGTCGATCGAGCGGTTGCGGGGCGCGTTGCGCGGGCCGGTGCTTGCGCCGGATGATTGGGGTTATGACCGTGCCCGAGCGACGTTCAATGCGATGATCGATCGTCGGCCGGCGGCGATCGCTTGGTGCGCCGGCATCGACGATGTTGTGGCGGCGGTCGATTTCGCAGGCCGGGCTGGGTTGCCGGTGGCGATTCGCGGCGGCGGTCACAGCGTGGCCGGTCACGCGGTGTGTGAGGGCGGGCTGATGATCGATTTGCGGCTGATGCATCAGGTGAGGGTGGACCCTGAGTCGCGACGCCTGTGGGTAGGCGGCGGTGCGACCTGGCGCGACGTCGATACGCCCTGCGCCGTGCATAGGCTCGCGATCCCGGGCGGCACCGTTGACACCACCGGCGTGGCGGGGCTGACGCTGGGTGGAGGGATCGGCTATCTGATCGGGTTGCACGGCCTCACGTTGGACAATCTCGCGTCGGCCGAGGTGGCATTGGCGGACGGCAGCGTGGTAACTGCGTCAGAGTCAGCGCACGGCGATCTGTTCTGGGCGCTTCGCGGTGGCGGCGGAAACTTCGGCGTGGTCACCGAGTTCGAGTTCGTGTTGCATCCGCTGCCGGCGGTATGGGGTGGCTGGATTTCGTTCGCGCAGCCGCACTTGGGCGATGCGGTGCGACTGTTTCGCGACGTGATGGAGTCCGCGCCCGACGAGCTGACACTGATGGTGACCTTGGCCGATGGAGAGGCGGACGTGCTGGTCTGCTTCGCGGGCGACGCCGCAGCGGGGGAGGAATCGGTGGGTCCGCTGCGCGAGCAGCTGCCGGTGCTGCGCGACCAGCTCGGGCTCACCAGCTACCTGCAGATTCAGGCGATGCTCGGCGAGGTGCCGTTCGGTTCACGCAACTACTGGAAGAGCCACTTCGTGCGCGCACTGCCCGACGACCTCATCGACGAGATCGTCGAGCACTACCTCGCCCACCCGCAGGACGGCGAGGATGAGATTCTGATCGAGCCGATGCATGGCGCGGCGCGGCGGGTGCCGACCGATGCGACTGCGTTCAGCCGCCGGGATCCCCGGTTAAACGTCAGCGGCTTGGCGGGCTGGGACAACGCCCCGCGCGACGATGAGCACATCGGCTGGGCGCGAGGGACGGCCGCTGTGGTGGCGTCACACTCGGCCAGCGCCGGCGGCTATCTCAACTACGGAGCACCGGACGAGCCGATCGAGCGCGTCCGGGCAGCGTATGGCGACTCCACCTTCGAGCGGCTGCGCCACATCAAGCAGCGGTACGACCCCAACAACATGTTTCGCTTCAACCACAACATCCCGCCCGCCGAGGTCTGAACGCGCTGGGTAGCAACCGGGGTCGCCGACCCGCCCAGACGGGAAGCCCTGGTCAACGTGCCATGTTTTCGCGGCGCATCGTCAAACCGCCGGAGCAGTGACCGACCAGCGCCTCACCGATCGCGTGAACTCGGCACTCAGCCGTCGAAACCTCTGCCTTCCCAATTGATCGAGATCCGGCAGCCCCGCTGAGCGACGCCGAGCTAGCCGTGCGGCATTCCGAGCGCGGCGGTGACTGCCGCGTGATCCATACCATCCACGCGGATCAGCTTCTCGCGCGAGCGTGCCCCGCGGACTATCGCGACTTTCGATGGGGCGATGCGGAGCTGCTTCGCGACAAGGCGACACAAAGCCTTGTTCGCGCGACCGTCGTGCGCCGGTGCCGTCACTCGAGCGACGATCCAGCCGTCGGCCGTCGAGAGTAATTCCTCGCGCCGGGCGCCGGGGCGCACGCGAACTCGAACCTCAGCAGCGGCCACGCGAGACATCATCTCTCACGCTGCCCCTCGTCGATCAGAGCGGAAGCGGGGCCAGCCGTGAGATCGAGCGACAGCGCCGTGACGGCGGCGTTGTTCAGGCCGGCTCAGTGGTTGGGAATGCCCACGAGCCGTCGAGCACCTCGGGGCGGGGTCGGTACAGCCGGACCGTGTAGTTCCAGCCTCCCATAATCGGCAGGCAGTTCGGCCGATCGTCGCCGCAACCGCCGAAGTGGACGGTGACCGAGCCATCGTCGTTTGCGGTAGCGGTGATGTTGTTGACGCTATAGGCATGACGGTCGTTTGCCTGGAAGAAGCCTTCGGCGTTGTAGACCGAGATCGACCAGAACCCATCGACGGGAACGTCCCTGACCGTGAGCTTGTACTCGCCCACGGGAAGCCCGGGTTCGACTCCGAGGTAGCGGGCCTCCCGGTCAGGAAGCCCACCCCAGCCGGCCGCGGTCGCGACCAGGTGGCGAACCGGGTCGACATCGCGCTTGGCACCGAACGCGTGATCGAAGCTGCCAAGGTGTTTGGCGAGTTCGAGCAGGACCTTGCGAGTCGCGTCCAGGCTAGCCGTGTCGTAGTCCGGCATTTCGAACGGCCGTGATGAGTTGGCGTTGAGGACGAGCTGATCCTGAAGCGCGTTCACGGTGGCCACGTCGTCCTCGTCTGCGGGATCCACGAGAATCCGTGCGGCGACACCAACCCACGGCGTGTCGAACTCCTCAACCGTCAAGCGGTGCTCGCCGGGCTCGTGGAGGATCTGGTTGATGAAGTGGTCCTGGTTGACGACCATGACCGAGACGTATCGATCCCCGGCATCCGGGAGCGTGACCGTCGCGCCTTGCGAGATGTCGACGATCGCTGAGCTGTACAGCGTGTCGCGGTTCATCCGGATCACCGGCTGATGATCGATCGGAGTCGGAGCCCGGTTGTGCTTGAGACGATTCACGCCTCCAGCCTCGGTCTGCAGGGAAGCGAACATCCGATCGCTCTCGGCACGGATGAAGTTCTCGACGGTCACAGATAGCGCCACGGGCTCACCCTCCATCGTGTCGGCCAGTTAGCAAGTCTGGGGTCATCCGAACAAGGAAGCATCATCCCAAGAGGCGAAGACCCGGCGCCTCCACACGCGCACCGACTCCGGCCTCGTCCTCGGCAGCGAGCGACTAGCGCTTCCGCTCTGGGCCAGGGGCAGCAGCGCCGCTGGTCGATCATTGGAGCACTGTCCTCGGATACGAACGAGGATGTCGAGGTTGTTCCGGAGCAGCATGTCGGAAGGCCCAGATTGGCGTGTCGTGGCTTCTACTCTCGGCGGACGGGCGGTGCGTCGAGAGGGTCTGGTCGCTTCTCTCAGCCCGCGGCGCCGGCGTCCGTGGTCGGCCGGTGCGGATGTCGCCGCGCACGTGTGGGAACTGGTTGCTGTTGGGTGATGCAGTGGATCCCGCCGCCGCCTGCTGCGAGCGTGTCGATGCGTAGCTGCACGATGTCTCGATCGGGGTAGAGCTCGCGCGCTAGCGTTTTCGCGGTCGCGTCCGCGTCGCGGTCGTCGAAGGCCGGGATCAGTACCGCCCCGTTGCACACATACCAGTTGACGTAGACGTTGACGAACGTGTTCTGATCCTGACCCGGCGGGATCGTGCTTGACTCTCTCGAGATCAGGCAGTGCAGGGGTCTGTGAACCGCATCTGTGGAGCGTCGCAGGATCCTCAGCGCCTGTCGCTCGGACTTGGCCCACACGTCGGTCGCGTTCGGATCTGCCGGCTGGTCGACGACGACTTTGGCGGGCTTGACGAATCTGGCGAGCCCGTCGATGTGGTCATCGGTGATGTCGTGGCCTTTGAGGCCTGGGACCCAGAGCATCTTGCGCGCGCCGAGGTACGCCAGGATCTCCCTGGTCAGCCGCGCTTTGGTCTTGCCGGGGTTGCGGTTGGCGTTGATGATCGAACTTTCGGTTGCCAGCACGGTTCCGTCACCGTCAACCTCCAGGGCGCCGCCTTCGGACACGAATGGCGCGACGAACGTCGGTACGTCGAGCAGGCTGAGGACCTCGCCTGCGATCTTCGCGTCGTTGTGGTGAACCTGCTTGTTCCCCCAGCCGTTGAAGTTGAGATCGAGGCCCGCCAGACCGCCGCTGTCGTTCACGAGGAAGATCGGGCCGATGTCGCGCATCCAGAGGTCGTCATTGACCAGCTGCACGACGTCCACTCCCGACCCGCAGGCTGCTGCTGCGCCGGCGGCCTGATCGGGACGGGCGACCATCGAAACCGGCTCATACGCTGCGATCGCGCGAGCGACTCGGGCGACGTCTGAGCGGGCGCCCCCGAGAAGATCGCCCCAGACGTCCTTTCGTGCCGGCCACGCCATCCACGTTCGCGAGTGAGCTAGGTGGTCGGCCGGCGCGTGCCACCCCTCGCCGGACGGCGTCGCGGCGCCGGCGTTCGCGGCTGCCAACAGACCCCCGGCGATGCTGGCTCCAGCGAGCGCTCCCGCCCCGCGCACCAACAGCGCGCGCCTTGTGAGGTCTGGATCGAGGGCGTGCATGATCCCTGGCGACGTTAGCGCTCGACAGCGCCGCCCAGACGTTTTCGGCAATCAACGCCGACCTCAAGCCTCGGGACACGAGCGGCCGCCGGTGCTGAAACTCGCACTCGGCAGACCGCCCGGATTTGAGTGGGAGGAGCACTTTGGCGAACGACCGCGCCGCTGTTGGATCGGGCTAAACGCGGCAGCATCACGAAGACCCGGTTTCGCCGAGAGGTCTGATAGCCCGCGCGCTGACGCACCTGCTTAGCGCGGATAGCAGGCGCGGCGCCTGCTTCGCCTCGTGACAAGTAGCGAGCCTGGTCGTTGATCGGCTCCCGAAATGGACCGACCAGCAGAAGCCCTTGCTCGATCCTCGCGCGCGATTGCTTGCCGAGGGAAGAGATGAGCGGTTGCGCGTTCACCGTCCGTGAACGTTCGCCGATTGCGACCTGCGCGAAACCGTGGGGAGCCGCGAGGACTAGAAACGAACCGATTCCGAGCGGGCGATCCGGAATAGTTACCGCTGTGCCAGGGCCGAGCCCCTCGGGCAAGGCGTAAGCGGCGATGATCGCGGCGTGTCGATCTGCTGCCGCAGCCAGCGGCTCGTCCTCGTCGCCCTCCGCACCGTACGGCGTCGGCGTGCCATCCTCGAAACAAGCGCGGACACGGGCACTGCGCCTCGCCAGCGCATACGCAAAGCGAGCCACGCCACGGTGTCGGCTGTCCACGGCAAGCGTGTCTCGCCCCGCGACCGCAGCGTCGTGTTCTATCCAATGCGATGCCCAGCAGCGCTTCCGCAGGTAGAGCGGCTCGCGCGCGTCGTGTCGACTCGGCTTCGCCCGGTTGGCTGCTTCAGGCGCTAGCCGAGGGCTGGAACGCCATCCGCGCGCGCCATGAGGAGCTCCCGCCGGTGATCCTCGTCATCGGTCCAAGCCCAGTGCCCGCGGCAACAAGGATCGAGCTCGGGCACTTCGCACCGATGCGCTGGGCGCCGTGGAGGGATTCGCATCTGAGCGTGCGCCCCGATTGCCTTACGGCCTTCACCACCGCCATCCAAGAAGGCGATCAGACGGGCGCGATGCAAGCGCTTGCCGCGTCCTCGGACGCGCTTCTGCGCGAAGGCCGCCAGCTCTCCGCGGATGCGAGCGCCGTCATGAGTGAGGTCTTGATCACGGTCGATGGCGTGGCCGGTTAGCAGTCGAGATCTTCGCGACCCTGCTCCACGAAGCCGTCCATGCCGTCGCATTCGAACGCGGGATCAAGGACACCAGCCGGCAGGGGCGATACCACAACGCGCGGTTTCGAGCGATCGCCGAGGAGATCGGCCTCGAGGCGGGCCGCGACCCACCCTTCGGTTGGTCATCGACGGCGCTGGCGCCCGGGACGACCGCGCTGTATCGCGAGACGCTTCGCGCGCTCACCGAGGCTCTTGGCGATCATCGCGACCATTCGCCGGCGCTCGGCGACGCACGGGCTCGCCGGCGCGAGGTGACCCTCATCTGCGACTGCGGCCACCGCGTCCGGCCTGCTCATCGTCAAAGCATCCGCGAGGCGATCTGCACCCGCTGCAATCAGCTCGATGCCCACCACTGCATCTGAGACGACCAGGCGTGGACTCTCGCGAGTGGCGCGGCCGAGCGATTTTCCAGAGCGACCGGAGGATTCGAACTTCCGACCTTTCGGTTCCCGTAGAGCTACGACGACCCGTGCAGGGACAAGCGTTGTCCGGGTTGCGCCACGATGGCGCATGCCACCACGCGCGGCGAAAAGGCAGACGACCCGCGCCGTTTGCCTTTTCGCTGGGGAAACGGCCGCAAAGTCGGGGGAAATCCGGACGCACGCTTAGTCGCAGAACGAGGAGAAATCCCTGGAAATCGCGCTGCTTCAGGTGCAGGGCCGCACGACTGAAAATCGTGGTGTCCCCGGTTCAAGTCCGGGTCTCGCCATCGCCGAAGGGCCGACTTGCGATTTCCGGTGACGAGGCGCCGGACGACAAACGAGGGCGATTTTCGGTCTCGGAACATTCGATCGTCATGCTCGTTCATTGCGACTTGGCGTCCGCTTGGACCGTGCGCATGACAGCTCGACGGAGGCGCCTCGATTCTTTGCCCCTGTTTCGAGTCGGAAGAACCGTGGCGCCTCGCATCGAGCTTCAGGGAACTGCGTCAATCGATCAGCCTTTCGTGATCCGGCTGCCGTACGCGATCAGACCGTATAGCGCGAGGATCTCAAGCGTGAACAGCGACAGCGCCCAAAACGGGTACGCCGGGATGAACAGCAGCGATGAGATCGCGGCCAGCCCCAGCACGACCACTCCGGTCCAGCGTGCGAACTGGTTCTTTGCGAACACACCCAGCCCGACGAGCCATTGCACGACGCCGACACAGAGCACGATCCAGCCCCAGGTGTTCAACGACCCGACGACGTAGTGGGCGTTGTGCACGAAGAAGCTCGAGTTGCCGATGGCAGCGATACCGCTGATGAAGTTCAGGGTCCCGGCCATCAGCAGCAGCGTGCCTGCGAAGACGACCCATCCAAAGCCACGCTCGTCATCGGCGTAGTAGTCGCCGCTGGTGTGTACTCCGTTACCGCTCGTTTGCGGCTCTCTGTAGGGAGGAGAAGTAACACTCATGTCGCACTCCCAATGTTGATTTCAACGCCACCGCCCGACGCGATTCGACGAGCGTCGGCATCTTTCGAAGTCAGCCCTTCACGGCCGGCGCACCACGGCATCCGGATTACTGAGCAGCAAGCTCCGGGCAAATACGGAGCGAGCTCCCGGGCCCCAGAGCTGCGCAAGCGGATCGGTCTCCTGGCGCATGAGACGTCTCTAACCGGCGGCTTACTCCGACCTTACGTCGCCCGCCGAATACTGCCATCGTGAGCACTGACGCCGTGTCGATACGCGGGCGTCGGGGGGTTGAGTGGCGCCGGGCCGAGTTCGTGCTGGTGCTGCTGGGATTCCTCGGCTTCCTCACGCTGCCTATCCGGATCACGACGGTCTACTCCGGGCTGCCGGCGCATCCGTTGTTTATCCACGTCCCGGTGGTACTGATCCCAGTTAGCGTGCTCGGAGCGATCGCGTGCGTGGCAAGACCGGCGTGGCTTGCGCGTTACGGGGTACTGCTCTCGGTCACTGCGATTGTCGCCATGTCCTCGACTTTCCTGGCGATGCAAGCCGGGGCGGCGCTGAGAGGCGCGCTGAACCTGCAAGGGACGGCCGCAAGCCTTATCCAGCGGCACTCACACGCGGCGCACATCCTGGCGGTCGTGTTCGTGCTGTTCACGGCCGTGCTGATTCTCACGTTTGCGGCTCAGCGGATTTCGGGCGGAATGCCGACTGGCCTGGGCATCGCCGATCGCCTGCTGACCCCGCGAATTAGCCTGGTGGCGCTTCGCGTCGTTCTGATCGTGCTGGCGCTGGTGTCGGCGTACATGGTGTTCAAGGTCGGTGATCTCGGCGCCAAGGCGGTGTGGGCCGGGAGGTTGCAGCACTCCGCCCCCACCGGCTGAGCGCCGCCTGGCGACCGGTCCGCGCCGAAGTGCCTCACGGTGAGGATCCGCCGGGCCACGCATCAGTGCTGGAGGAATCGGTCGTGTGGGCGCTGCGGCCGTTCGCCCAGCTCGCCCGTGCCCACGTCCGGCTGCTGCTCGCCGGGAAGTACCGATCTCCCGGCAACGGACGACCCCTCGCTGGTTGGCGCCTGCTCGAAGTCGGAATCGCTGCTCAGGTTCCCCAAGATGGGATTGTTCTCACGAGCATCGGGCCCTGGTCGGCGCTCGCCGAGATTGCGGATGCGGCTCAGTGCGGGAGGGGCGCGCCCGCGAGCGCCGCGACCACGCCCACCGCACCGGCTGCCAGCAGGGTCTGAACGATCCCAAGCTTGAGCACGAGCAGCGCGATCGCGGCGGCGGCGAGGATCGCGAATTGCCAGCCGTCTTGGAGTCCGCCGGCGAGCAGAATCGCGGCGCCCAGGATCGCGCCGATCGCGGCCGGCCCGGCGCCGTCCAGGAACGCCCGGGCGCGCTGGTTGTTGCGCAGCTGCTCGAACCGGCCGCCCCCCAGCAGGATGAACGAGAACGAGGGGGTGAACGCGACCAGCGCCGCGAGGAGACCTCCCGCCAGACCATGGGCGGCGTAGCCCACGGCGGCGACGGTCGCCACAACCGGTCCGGGAGTGATCTGCCCGAGCGCGACTGCGTTGAGGAACTCGGAGTTGCTCATCCAGTGGTATGTGTGTACGGCGTCGCCCTGCATCAGGGGGATGATCACGAAGCCGCCGCCGAACGAGAGCGCGCCAACCTTGAATGCGGTCCATGCGAGGGCGCCGATCCCGCCGGCCGAGACCGACGCCGGTAGCAGCAGCCCGATCGATCGCGGATGGTTGAAGCGGCGCTGCGTGAGCAGCTCGCCGAGCCCGCATGCCAGCAGCGCGAGTACGAGATAGGCGCCGAGCAGTGCCGCCGCGGTCCCGCCGACCGCGACATAGCCGACCCATCGGGCGGTGCGGGCCGCGCTCCCCCGGACGTGATCGAAACTAGGGCCGATCAGGCCGCGCGCAGCTTGGACGGCCACGGCGGCAACGGCCGCTCCAGCACCCGCGCCTGCTCCGCGAACCCACAACGGTGGGTTAGCCGCGAGGAACAGGACGGAGAGCAGGAGGATGAGGATGACGGCCGGGAGGATGAAGCCGACGCCCCCGACGATCGCGCCGGCCGGCCCGCCGACGCGATAGGCGCAGAAGATCGACAACTGGGTGGACGCGGGCCCGGGAAGCAGACTGCACGTGGCGTTGGCGTCCTGGAACTCGCGGGCGTCCATCCAGTGCATCCGATCGACGACCAGCGAACGGAGCAGGGCGATGTGCGCCGGCGGGCCACCGAAGCCGGTGACCCCGATTCGCGTCCACTCCCGGGCGACAGTCCCGAGTGACGCCAGGCGCGCGGGCGGCGCGGCGCGCTCGCCCGGCCGACCGCGGTCGCCCGCGTCTGGCATCAGTTCTCGGCTGGTTGAAACAGCTCGATCGGGTTGCCCGACGGATCGTCGATCAGGATCTGCTGTCCACCGGGTCCGGTGACGATCTCGTTGCGAAACGGCACGCCGGCATCGCGCAGCCGCGCCACCTCGTCGCTGATGTCCTCCACAACGAAGTGAATCCGGTTCCAGCCGCCGGGCCTAGGTCGCCGCCCGTCGGGCATAGGCCGGCCGGCCGAGCTCTCGGGGCCGGCGAGCAGCAGCCGTAGCCGGCCGCGGACGACGTCGGCGAACGCCGGCGCGGCGCTGGAGCGCAGCTGGAACCCGAGGTGCTGGGTGTAGAAGTCGATCGACTCCTGCACGTCGGTGACCATGTAGCGGACGTTGACCAGATCTTCTGGCATGTTCACCTCACCTCCTGGGCAGGGTTGGTGTTGGTGTGTTCGATCAGCTCCAGTAGGAACGCGACGCGGGTCGCGAGCTCGTCGGCGGTGCGCTCGAACGCCGCGTAGGTCTGCTCGTTGTCATCGCCTTCGCCGGCGGGGTCCGGGATGCTCCAGTGGATGAGATCCGGGTGGCCCGGGAAATCGGGGCAGACCTCGCGGACGCGGTCGCACAGGCTGACCACGTAATCGAACCGCCAACCGGTGAACTCGTCTAGATGCTTGGAGCGACGGCCCGTGATGTCGACCCCGCGCTCGGCCAGTACGCGAACCGCGTTGGCGTGCAGCGGCTTGGGGTGGCTGCCGGCGCTGCGGGCCTCGATCACGCCGCCGACGAGCCGCTCGGCCAGCGCCTCGGCGATCTGTGACCGTGCGCTATTGCCGGTGCAGAGGAACAGCACCCGCGTCCGGCGCCGGGGAGCGCCCGCGGCTCGTCGATCCGGTGTGCGCGGCGCGAGCCGCAGCCCCGGATGCAGCGCGCTGCCCGCCCCGGCCAGCAGCTCGCCGCAGCGATCGAGCTCGATCAGGTAGTAAGAGTCGCGCCCGTCGGCCGTACTTCGCCGGCGCGACACCACGCGCTCGGCCCTGAGGCGAGCGAGGTGGTAGGACACGAGATTCTGGGGCAGCTCCAGCCGGGCGCACAACTCGCCGACCCGCCGATCGCTGCGGGACAACTCGCTCAACAGCCGCCAGCGAACCGGATGCCCAGCCAGCCGCAAAAAACTCGGCGGCGGGGCATGGGCCGGCGTCGTCTGCTTGGGCATGCACGAAACAATACATCAAACAGAATTGATGCAGTTCCCACGACGGTTGCGGTGTATAGATTGACAACTGTAAGTTCAATCGATATAAGTAGATAGATGGCTGTCGATATGGAACTCACGCCGAAGACGAAGCGCGCGCCGGGCGACCCCTGCTGCGAACCGGTCGTCTACCCCGACGTCGAGCGTGACGAGGCTGTCCGAATGGCGTCCATCGCGAAGGCGCTCGGCGACCCAGTCCGCGTCCAGCTCGTCGACGTTCTGCGCAAGCACGCCGGCAAGGTCTGCGTATGCGAGCTCGTGCCCCTGTTCGACCTCTCACAACCCACCGTGTCCCATCACCTCAAGGTCCTGCGCCAGGCCGGAATCGTCGGCTCAGAGCGCGAAGGCCTGTGGGCCTACTACTTCGTGATCCCCGACGCGCTCAAGGAGCTCTCCGCATGGCTGAGCTAAACATCGACTGCTGCACACCGGCCGCGCAAGAGACCTGCTGCGAACCGGACGTGAAGGCCTCATGCTGCGGCGACTCACACGCGACCGGCTGCGGCTGTGCGGCCGGTGTCGAGCCCATGTCGGACGCCGCTGCTGGGGTCTCGCCCGGCCAGGTGCGCCAGACAGTGCGCCAGAAATACGCCGAGGCGGCCAAGTCGGCGGCCCGCGGCGAGTTTCGTCAGGCCCGCGCGCTGGAGTCTGAGTCGGGAAGCGGTGACGGGGATTTCTATTGCTGCAGCCCGGCCGATCGGACGGGCGTGTTCGGTTCAGCGCTGTACGACGAGGCCCACCGCGAGCAGCTGCCCGACACCGCCGTGAAAGCGTCACTAGGTTGCGGAGTCCCGACGGCGGTGGCTGACCTGCACCCCGGAGAGGTGGTGCTTGATCTCGGGTCGGGCGCCGGTGCGGATGTCCTGATCTCCGCCCGGCGGGTCGGGCCGACCGGCCGAGCAATCGGGCTCGACATGACGGACGAGATGCTCGAGCTCGCGCGAGCCAACGCCGTCGACGCCGGCTTCGAGAACGTCGAGTTCGTCAAGGGCTACCTCGAGGACATGCCGCTCGACGACGAGACGGTCGACGTGGTCATCTCCAACTGCGTGATCAACCTCTCCGGTGACAAACCGCGCGTCATCCAAGAGGCGGCGCGCGTGCTGCGTCCCGGCGGTCGCTTCGCCGTCTCGGACGTGATCGCCGACCCGAACATGGACGAGCAGACACGCGCCGACATAGCGGCGTGGACAGGTTGCATCGCCGGCGCGCTGACCGCCGCCGAGTTCCGGAGCACACTCGGGAGCGCTGGCTTCGGCGAGATCGAGATTACCGAGACCCACCGGGTGCACGAGCATGCCGGCTCAGCAATCATCCGCGCCCGCAAGCTCTCACCATGACTGCTCGCCGCGGCCGCCTGACGATCCGGCAGCCGAGGCCCTTGACCTCGCCCGGGTGGCTGAGATCTACAACATCGGGTTCACCGGGGGCTGATCGAGGCCGCCAGGCCCGCGTGACGTACTATCGCGTCGGCTATCGATAGTCAGCGTCATGGACTGCCGGTGTCGCTGACCCTCGGGGTGTCGATGATCGCCGCCGGTGTCGTGTACCCGGTCACCGATTCGGCGCTAAAGCACACCTCGCCGACGTGAGCCGATCACCCGTCTGCGTGGACGACGAGAAATGTCTGCAAACTAGACTGATTCAGACGCAGGACCGGACGACTGAAAATCGTGGTGTCGCCGGTTCAAGTCCGGGTCTCACCATCGACGTCGGGAAAGACCGCGCGGGGCATGAACGACAAGATCAATCTCGCCGACAAGCTCGAGCTCCTGCAAGGCCTCTGGCAGCCGGGGATCGTCGGCTACCTGAACGACTACAAGCTCGTCGTGGTCAAGGTGCAGGGTGAGTTCGTCTGGCACAAGCACGACGAGACGGACGATTTCTTCCTCGTGCTGTCCGGCAAGCTCACGATTCAGCTTCGCGACCGCGACGTCGAGCTGGAGGAGGGCGAGCTGTTCGTGGTCCCTCGCGGGGTCGAGCACTGCCCGAAGGCGGAGCAGGAAGCGCACGTGCTCTTGATCGAGCCGCGGGGAACGCCCAACACCGGCGACGCCGGGGGTGACCTGACCGCACCGGAGGTTGAGATTTAGTCTCGCAGCGACGTCGCCGGCTCGCCATCCGGGCCGACGCTGGACGCATCCGAGGCGTCGCCGGCGCTCGGTCGCCTGGCCCGTGAGGTGCGAAGCCGGCCGGCGCGCCGGACGCGGTCGGCGAGCAGGTATTCGATCTGGGCGTTGACGCTGCGCAGGTCGTCCTCGGCCCATTGGCGCAGCGCGTCGAACAGGCGCGGGTCGAGCCGGAGCAGGAATCGCTTGGGCTGGGGCGCCATCACGCGCTCACGTGTAGAGCGAGCCGGTGTTGATGACGGCCGTCGGCGTGCGGTCGCCCGAGAGGACGACCATCAGGCTCGACACCATCGCCGCCTTGCGCTCCGGATCGAGCTCGATCAGGTCTGACTCGGCCAGTTCGCCGACCGCCGTCTGGACGAGTCCCGCGACGCCCCGGACCAGCGTACGCCGAGCCGCGATGACGGCTTCGGCCGCCTGGCGCCGGAGCATGAGCGCGGCGATCTCGGGGGCATAGGCGAGATGCGTAAGGCCCGCGTCGAGGACCTCGATCCCGGCGAGGCCGAGGCGACTCTGAAGCTCGATCCGGAGGCTCCTGTTGACCTCGTCGGGGTTGCCGCGGAACGAGAGCGACCCCTCGGCGGGCTCGGCGGAATCGTCATAGCAGTAGCGGCCGGCGAGCTCGCGCAGGGCAGTCTCACTCTGTACGGTCACGAACCGCTCGTAGTCGTCGACATCGAACACGGCCTTAGCGGTGTCGGCGACGCGCCAGACCACGACCGCGGCGACCTCGATCGGGCTACCGGCCGCGTCGTTGACCTTGAGTCGCTCGCTCTGGAAGTTGCGCAACCGCAGCGAGACGGTGCGGCGCTTGGCGAATGGGTTGCGGCACCAGAAGCCGGGCGTGGACACCGTGCCGATGTAGCGCCCGAACAGGGTCAGAACCTGGGCCTGATTGGGCCGAACGACGAACAGGCCGCTGAAGGCAACTCCGCCAACGACGTACAAGAAGACCCCGAATGCCGCCGCCCCCTTGCCGACGAACTCCAGTCCGGTGGCGAGCGCGTAGGCGGCGATCGAGCCCAACGCGATGGGCGCGCCGTGGGTGATGGGGGCGGGACGCTCCTGCTGGGCCTCTCCCGGCGGGGACGCCGACGGCTTCTGGGCGTCAGCGGTGGTGTTCGATGGCGATATCACATTTATATTGTTGCACAATCAGATTCATGATATCATGAAGCTATTATGTTGCTACAAGCAGAAGGACTCAAGAGTGTGCCCGGCTCGGCCAACGGGATCCAGCCGGTGATCGCGGTCGACCATCTGCACAAGGCCTACGGGTCCACGGTCGCGGTGGACGACATCAGCTTTACCGTCAACGCGGGCGAGATCTTCGGGATCCTCGGCCGCAACGGCGCCGGCAAGACCACAACGGTCGAGTGCGTCACAGGCCTGCGGCGTCCGGATCGGGGAACGATCAGCGTGCTCGGCCTCGACCCGCGCCACGACCAGCGCGAGCTCCACGAGCGTGTCGGCGTGCAGCTTCAGCAAAGCGCGCTGCAGGATCGCATACGCGTGGCCGAGGCGGTGGAGCTGTACGCCTCGTTCTACGAGCGGCCCGCCGACGGGCGCGAGCTGCTGGCCACACTCGGGCTCGAACGCTCCCGGGATCACTACTTCGCGAAGCTGTCGGGAGGTCAGAAGCAGCGCCTGTCGATCGTGCTCGCGCTGATCGGCCAGCCCGAGATCGCGGTGCTCGACGAGCTCACCACCGGCCTCGACCCGGAGGCGCGACGGGAGACGTGGTCGCTGATCGAGGGGATCCGCGACCGGGGCGTGACGATCGTGCTGGTCACGCACTACATGGAGGAGGCCGAGCGGCTGTGTGATCGCGTGGCGCTGATCGACCACGGGAAGGTCACCGCGCTCGATCGTCCGGCGGCCCTTGGCGTCCGGTCAAAGACCAGCAAGCGGATTCGACTGACCGCGCCGGATGGCCTGGACGACGGGCTGCTTTGGGCGCTCCCCGAGGTCAGCGGCGTCGAGCACCACGGCCACGACGTCGTGGTGATTGGCTCGGGGGATCTCCTGACCGCGGTCATCCTGGCCTTCGACCGCGCGGGTCTGCATGCCGGCGACGTCCGGCCCGAGACGGCAAATCTGGAGGACGCCTTCCTCGCCCTCATCGATGAGCCAACCCAGTCCACTCCAACCCAAATGGAGACGAAGCGATGAGCGCCCTGGCCGTCCAACTCAGCCCCCAGCGGCGACGGGCGTTCGGCCTGCTCGTCCGAACCGAGATCAAGCTCGCGCTGCGACGTCCGGTCGGACTGATCGTCGCCCTCGGTATCCCGTTCCTACTGCTCGTGGTTTTCGGAAGCATCCCGTCGACGGTGCGCGCGAGTGCGGCATTCGGCGGCATTTCCTTCTTCACCCTGTATGTCCCAACGCTCCTCGTGTTCGTCCTCCTCGCCGTCGGGCTGGGCTCGCTTCCCCAGACGCTCGCGACCTACAGGCAGCAGGGCGTGCTGCGCCGCATGTCGACCACTCCGGTGCCGCCGTCTTGGCTGCTCGGGGCTCAGATGACCATCAACGTCATGCTGGCGGCCCTGTCGATCACGATCCTCATCGGTCTGGGGGCGCTGGCCTTCGGCCTCGGCCTCCCGACCACCATCGGCGGATGGCTTGTAACCCTGCTCTCGCTCGCTCTTACCATCGCGGCGACGCTGGGACTCGGGCTGTGCGCCGCCGCCGTAGCGCCCACCCCGCAAATCGCCGGTGCCATCCAGGCACTCCTGTTCTACCCGCTGGCCTTCCTCTCGGGGCTGTACGTACCGCTCCAGGAGATTCACTCCTCCGCGCTGACCGACATCGCCAAGGTGGTGCCGACCGGAGCCGGATTCAACGCGCTGCACGCGTCTTTCCTCGGGCAATCGCCGGGAGCCGAGCCCCTGCTGGTGCTCGCAGGCTGGGCGATCGTGTTCAGTCTGGCCGCCGCGCGCCTGTTCCGTTGGGAGTAGGCACGCGCGTGTGAGGCGCGGTCGGTCAGTGCGACCTAGGGATCCCAGTCGTACTCGATCTGCCGCGCCGTCCGCACCGCGAGCTCGAGGCCCGCGAAGCGGTCGACCAGGTGCAGCGCCATCGCGATCCCGGAGCTGAGCCCGCCGGAGGTGACCACGTGGCCCTCGTCCACCCACCGAACCCACGCCTCTCCGGTTCCCGCGACGCGGGTCGCCAGGTCGGGAACGTCCTCCCAGTGCGTGGTCCAGCGCCGGTCCTCGAGGAGCCCGAGCCGGCCGAGCACGAACGCGCCCGTGCACACGGACGCGACGGTCTGAGCTCGCTGAGCCGCTGCTTCGAGCGCGCTCATCAAGGCGTCGTCCGCGAGCACGTCATCGATCGCGATCGCGCCCGGGATCACGAGCAAGTCGAACGGGTCGGCTTCATCGATGGCGTGGTGGGGGATCAGCCTCAGGCCGCCGTACGCGCTGACCGGCTCGCCGGTCAGGCCGACCGTCACCACCTCGAATGATGGCTCGACGCCGTCACGCACCTGGAGGCGCGAGGCGGTCAGGAACACCTCGTAGGGACCTCCGACGTCGAGGAGGTCGACGTGTTCGAAGACGAGAAGCGCGATCTTCACAGGATCGTGGCGGTCAGCTCGACGACCCGGAGCCGACCGCCCCGCGCCCCGGCAGCCGAGGTCGACGGGCGCGCAGGCTGGCCGTCCACGCCACCGCGATCAGGGCCACCCCGAGGACGAAGACAAGAATAGGGACGGCGCCCGTCGATCCAGAGT
The DNA here is from genome assembly GCA_963757235.1 of uncultured Solirubrobacterales bacterium. Taxonomy (GTDB): domain Bacteria; phylum Actinomycetota; class Thermoleophilia; order Solirubrobacterales; family Solirubrobacteraceae; genus Palsa-465. The sequence continues at coordinate 106,293 of CAVWRC010000018.1, forward strand.
TCGACCCCGGGGCGACGGTGGCGGCGGTGGGGACAGTGACAGGGTGCCCGGCCGCTGCGGCCACGCGCTGGACGGCGCTCAATGCGGCCGTCCCTAGGACCGGCCCGCCGGCGGCGGGGTGGAGGCCGGCGAGCGCCGAGTGGCCGGCAGCTACGGCGTGGGCGGGGCCGTAGAGTCCGAAACCGTCGGGCATCACCACGAGCAGCGTGCCGTGGTAGAGGAGCGAGAGCTCCTCACCGAGGAATTGGGCGTAGGTCTGCGGCTGGCGCCAGAGCGCCGTGACCGAGCCGAGATCCGCCTTGGAGGCGATGATCGCCACGCGCATCGGAAGGCCGCTCGAGGCGGCGCTGGTCAACGCGCCGTTGAGCTGGTTCTCATGCGCGAAGGTGACGCCGGCGTCGGCGGGCAGGAACAGCGACTGCGTGGCCAGCACGTCGCTGGCCGGGTCGCCGTCGGCGCGAGCGAGCGCAGGGAGCGCCAATGACGTGAAGCCCACCGCCAGCGCCAGCGCTGTGCGGAGGTAGCGCAATCGAGCGCGGTGATTGCGGATGTCCGTACAGTGCATCGGGAAGCGATGAGCCTGGAAGCGATATGCGGTGGCCCGCGATCCGCCGGCGCGGCGGGCACCAAGTCTAGGCGGCGCGGACCCTCTCGCCGCCCGTGGCCGATCGCCATGCTCGGGCTGCTGCTGGCGCTCGGAGGGCTTCCCGCCACCGCTCAGGCGCACGGCCCGGTGGCTCCGGTCGCCTCTGCCTATCTCGCCAAGATCCACCAGGTTCCGGCGGGCATCGACGCCAAGGTCGTGGACGGCGACCTGCGCATGTGGATGCGCGTCCCGGCAGACGAGACCGTGGTGGTGATCGACTACCGCGGGGCCCCGTACCTGCGGTTCTCACCCTCGGGCGTGTGGGTGAACGAGAACTCGTCCATGTACTACCTCAATCAGACGCCGGTGGCCGAGACGCCACCAACGAATCTCACCGCGAGCACGCCGCGCCACTGGCATCACGTCAGCGGGGGACACTCCTACGAGTGGCACGACGGCCGGCTGCACGCGCTCGCCGCAGTGGCGGTTGCACCGGGCGCGTCGTATGTGGGCCGCTGGAACGTGCCGCTCAGAGTCGACGGACGCCTGGCCTCAATCAACGGCGGGCTGTGGCACGCCGACGACCCGTCGATCGTCTGGTTCTGGCCGATCATCGTCCTGGTTGTGTGCGTCCTGGCGGCCTGGCGCGTGCGCCGGCCTCGGCTGGACGCGCTGGTGTCGCGCGGGTTGGCGAACGCCGTCCTGGTCGGGGTGACGATCGCAGGCCTCGGCGTGGAGCTGCACGGACGGCCCACGATCACGGTCCTGCAGCTCGTCGAGCTGGCCTTGATCCTGGCGTTCGTCGGCTGGGCTGCCTCGCGCGCCACGCTCCGGCAGCCCGGCTACTTCACGTGCTTCTTGATCGGCGTCGCGGGGGTTTGGGCCGGCGGCGTGCTGGTCACGACGCTCGTCTACGGCTACGTGCTGATCCCGCTACCGGCGTTCCTGGCTCGAGTAGTGACCGTCGTCAACCTGGGCGCCGGCGCTGCGTTGCTGCTGCTCGTCTTCCGCCTGGCCGACCTGTCGGACCGGCGCGCCGGTCGGTCCGGCGCGGCCGACGCGCTCGATCGTGAGCTCGGCGGCGTCAGCGAAAGCATCGCCTGAGTCCTGGGTGCCGGCCGTGACGATTCGACGTGCCGCGGCGTGGTTGCTGCTAATCGGTGCCGTCGCCGGATGCGGATCGAGCAGCCTCAGCACATCCGACGCACCGACCGCAACAACGACCGCGCCCGCGCCACCCGCCGCGCTCCTGGCGGAGGCGCGTCCGATCGGTCGCGGGGTCAGGTTCGAGCCGCCGGTCAGAGGACGGCCGATCGGCGACTGCACCCGCAGCCTGGGTCCGCGTAACGGAGTACACGTCGAGGTCTTCGGCGCCAACCGCGTCGTGCTGATCCCGGCGGGCGTCGGCGTCAGCGGGGCGCGCAGCTTCTCTGCCGGGCGGATCGCCCACGCCGGTTGCTATGGCGACCTGGTCACGCTCGACCCGACCGGACTGGTGCTGATCCGTCCCGCGGCGACTCTGACCCTGGGCGACCTGTTCCGCTCCTGGGGGCAGCCGTTATCCGCGCATCGGATCGCCTCGTTCGCCACCGGCTCCGGCGATGCGGTTCGGGTGTTCGTGGACGGGCGATCGCGGCCGGGCTCGCCGGCGGGCGTCCCCCTGCGCCGGCATGCCGAGATCGTCCTCGAGGTAGGACCATACGTGCCCCCCCACCACGCCTACACCTTCCCGCCGGGGACATGAGGGTCCGGCATCTTCGAGCCGGGGTGGGGCGTCGCGAAATGCAGCCGATCAGGGGAGCCGCGCTGGCCCTCCTGACGGCCATGCTCCTGCCGGCGCTGCTCCTCCCAGCGGTCGCGCTGGCCGACGGTGACCCGGCGAGCGACATGCTGCTCGCGCAGAACGTCTTCTATCCGTTCAGCCCGGCCGTCTCGAACCGTCTCCAGGCCGAGCTGAACGCGCAGACCGCCGCGGCGAGTCGCGCTCACTTCCCGATCAAGGTTGCGCTGATCGCCTCGCCGGCTGACCTCGGGGCGATTCGCAGCCTGTTCGGCAAGCCGCAGCAATACGCCGCCTTCCTCGACCGCGAGATCAGCGCAGGGAACAACGCGCCACCGCTCCTGGTCGTGATGCGTGGCGGGTACGGCGTCGAGGGGCTCGGCTTGGCGGCCACCGCCGCGGCGACCGGGCTCCGAGCGCCGGCGAGTGCCAGCAGCGACGACCTTGCTCAGGCCGCGGCGGCCGCCCTGCCGAAGCTGGCCGCGGCGGCGGGACATCCGATCGGCGCCGTATCAGCCGGATCGAGCACGGGCGGCGGACCGCCGCGCCTGCTCTCATTAGCGTTACTCGCCGTGGCCGCCGTCGCCGCCTCGGGGACGATCATCGAGGTGCGCCGTCGGCGAGCCCGGCTCGCGCGGCGCCGCCGGACTCGAACGCCCGGTGGCCTGCGACGGTGAGCGACCCGCTCACGCCAGGTGGTTGAGCAACACGTCGTGCAGGTCGCGGTTATGCAGCGTGCGCCCGCGCAGCCAGTCCTGCTCCAGCGGGCGCGAGACGATGATCGGGACGGCGCGTTCGTGCAGCCCGCCGTGCGAGCGGAGCCTCCCGTTCAGCTGGCTGAGGTCGTGCGCGGCCTCGGACTTGCCCAGCACGGTGCGGGCGCCGGCCAGCACGACGAGATCGCCGATCCGGTCGGCGGGCAGTTCCAAGCTCTCGGCCGCCGCCCACCGGTCGAGGACTCCCTCCACGCCCGGGAGTGAGGCCAGGACACCGCGAGCGCGGTCTAGCTCGTCGAGATCGTCGAGGTGGATCCAGGCCAGCGATCCGAGCGCGGCGTGGTGGACCACGTAGGGATCGGTGATCGGGCAGACGGTGTGCGCACTCCTCACGCCGGCGCCGCCCAGCGCGTCGTCCAGGAAGCGGATGTTCGGGCGGCCGTCCGGTGCCGTCTTGGCGTTCATGCCGTGGTCGGCGACGACGCCGAGGATGTACCCCGCATCCAGGGCGCGCCCGATTGCCCCGTCGAGCTCGCGGTGGAAGTCGTCCGACAGCGGCTCCCCGGGAGCGGCGGCGTGCTGTACGAAGTCGGTCAGCGACGCGTACACGAGCCGGCTGCCCAGGCGGCGGGCGAGGGCGAGCGCGAGGTCGATCGTGTAGATCGAGAGCCGCCAGTCGTAGATGCCCGGATTGGGCGCGCCGGCGAGGTCGAGGAGCGGCGTCCCGTCGGGCAGCGACTGCTCGTGGGCCCGCTCGGCGCTGAACGCCGGGACGTCGCCGTCGGCCAGCAGCCGGCGCAGCTTGTCCTTGGCGGTCACGCACAGCGCCGGCACGCCCGCGGCCTGCGCGGCCGCGTGGATGGTGCCTGCACGTAAGAAGCTCGGGTCGGTGACCTGGACCTCGTGGCCGTCGCGATCGCGGTAGTGGTTGCCAGCGATCCCGTTGCGGGCGGCGCACACTCCGGTGACGATCGCGACGTTGTTGGGGTTGGTGAAGGTGGGGACCTGCGCGCGCCCGACCATATGGGCGCCCGCAGCCGTGAGTTCGGCGACCCGCGGCATGAGGCCTCGTCCGAGGGCATCGGCCACGTATTCCGGGTCCCACCCGTCCACGCACACGGCGAGGACCGGCTCGCTCGGGACCTCGTAGATTCGGTCGTTCGCCGTGAAGGTCTGCTCCATGGCCTGACGTCGATCCTAAACGCGCCCCGCGTGGGACACTCTGCCGCCGTGGTCCTCGCCTCTTACAACATCAAGGGTGGCGTCGGTAAGACCTCGGCCGCGGTGAACCTTGCCTACCTAGCCGCGCGCGAGGGCGCGCCGACGCTGTTGTGGGACCTCGACCCGCAGGGCGGGAGCACCTACCTGTTGCGCGTCAAGCCCAAGATCAAGGGCGGCGGCCGTCGTCTGGTCCAGGGCAAGACGGACGCGGCGGATCGGATCAAGGGCACCGACTACGACCACCTCGACCTGCTGCCGGCGGACTTCTCCTACCGCCACATGGATCTTCACCTGGGCGACGCCAAGCGCCCCGAGCGGCAGCTGTCCCGCGTCCTGGCGCCGCTCGCGGGCGACTACGAGTACGTCTTCCTCGACTGCGCACCGAGCATCTCGCTCGGGTCGGAGAGTGTGTTCGAGGCCGCCGACGCGTTGATCATTCCGCTGTTGCCCGCCGTGCTGTCGGCGCGCACCCTCGACCGCATCGACGAGGTCGTCGGCCCCGGGACGCGCCGGCTCGCCTTCTTCTCGATGGCCGACACCCGCAAGCGCATGCATCGCGACGTCATGGCCCAGTTCGCCGCCGAGCGTCCCGAGGAGATCCTCCGCACCGTGGTGCCGATGGCCGCCGACGTCGAGCGGATGGGACAGGCGCGCGCGCCCCTCGACGAGTTCGCGCCCCACAGTCGCGCGGCGGTGGCGTTCCGCGAGCTGTGGAGAGAAATCCGCCAGCGGCTGGGACGGAGTGCCGATCCCGTCCGGACGGGGTCGGACGGCCCCACGGACGCCGAGCTGGCGGAATCCGGCCCGGCTCCTGACGGGCAAACGACCGGATGAGGCCGGATTCCGCGCGAGGCCCCTTAACCGGATCGTCACAGTCCCGGCGGGAACCTCCCCCATCATCGATACAGATGAACCTCGCCGAGATCCACTTTCACCTGCTCCCGGGGATCGACGACGGACCGTCGACGATGGAGGAGAGCGTCGCGCTGGCGGCCGCCGCGGCGGCCGAGGGCACCCGCACCGTCGTGGCGACGCCGCACATCCATCCAAACTTCGTCACCGACCCGGGGACCGTAGCCGCCCGCGTGCGCGAGGTGCAGGACCGGTTGACCGCCGAGCGGATCCCGATCAAGGTGCGCCGCGGCGGCGAGCTTGACCTCGCGATGCCCGAGCGCCTGTCCGACGCCCAGCTCGAGGCGGTTGCGCACGGTCCGCAGGGCCGGCGCTGGGTGCTGCTCGAGGCGCCGTTGCGGGGGCTTGAGGACGATTACACGGTTGTCGCCGACGAGCTACGTGAGCGGGGCTTCGCCGTCGTGGTGGCCCACCCCGAGCGCTCGTTCGTCCGTCCCCAGGCCGCCATGCGCGCTGTCGAGCACGAGCTGGCCGCCGGCAGCGCACTCCAGATCAACGCCTGGTCGGTTGCCGGCCTGTACGGCGAACGCGTCCGCGCCAATGCCGTGGGGCTGCTGCGCCGCGCGCCGCGCGCGGTGATCGCCTCCGACGCGCACAACGAGGTGAGGATGCCGGCGCTCGGCCTCGCGCTCGACGCGCTCAGCGGTGCCGGCGTGGAGGACCCGGCTCGGTTGATGAGCTCGGATCCGCTCGGGCTGCTCGAGCGCGGGCTTGCGGTCGCGCCAGGCGCGCTCGCCGCGTAGCGGCTTACGCGGCTTACGCGGCTTACGCGGCTTACGCGGCCGCGGGCGAGAGCTCGGGACTGCGCTCCTGCACGCGCGGCCACATGACCAGCGCCTGATCGACGAGCCGGTCGACCACACTCTCGACGTCGACCCGACGCTCGAGCTCGATCAGGGGCTCGGGCTCGGTCCACGTGACTGCGCGGCGGGGCGCGAGCAGCGTGCAGCAGTCCTCGTCCGGCAGGATCGAGGTCTCGAACGTCCCGAGCCGCTCGGCCTCGGCGATGATCTCGGACTTGTCGCGATCGAGCAGTGGGCGCAGGACAGGCAGCGTCGACGCCGCCTCCACGACCTCGAGGTTGCGCAGCGTCTGACTCGCCACCTGGCCGAGCGAGTCACCGGTGATCAGCGCTTCGCAGCCCTCGCGTCGTGCCAGGGCATCGCCGACGCGCACCATCAGCCGCCGCTGGGCCAGCACCTGGAGCCGGCCCGCGCCCGAGGTCGCAAGTTGTCGCTGGGCGAGCCCGAACGGCACCACGAACAGCCGTGAGCGCCCTTGGTAGCGGTTCAGCTGCGACACCAGGGCGTATGCCTTGTACGCCGATTCGGGGCCGGTCAGCGGCTGCCCGGAGAAGTGCACGAAATCGCACCGCAGGCCGCGCTTCATCATGCGGTAGGCGGCCACCGGGGAGTCGATGCCGCCGGACAGCAGGACGAGCGCCCGCCCGCTCGTCCCGACGGGCAGCCCGCCCGCCCCGCGCAGGCGGTCGACCGCGACAAACAGAGCGCGCTCGTAGGCGTCTACGTGCAGCTCGACGTCAGGATGGCTCAGGTCGACACCGAGCCCGAGCGCGTCCTGGACCGCGGCGCCGACCAGGCGGGACAGCTCCATCGAGGTGACCGGAAACGTCTTCTCGCGCCGGCGCGGGCGAACCGCAAACGTGCCGGTCGGCTGCGCGCGGAGCAATTCGATGGCCGCCCGGCAGGCGGGCTCGACCGCCGGCTCGACCCGCAGCGCCGGCTGCACGACGCTCAGGCCGGGCACCTCGGTGGCAATCTGCAGGGTCCGCGCCAGAGCATCCGGCGGAGTCAGCGCCAACAGCGATGACCCGCGCCGCTGGAGCTCGACGCCGTCGGCCGCGCGCAGCGCCCGGCGCAGGTTGCGCTCGAGCACGGCGGCGAAGCTCGAGCGCTTGCGGCCCTTGAGGGTCAACTCGCCGAACATCAGCAGCACGCACGGCGTCGCACCGGCGGGGCCGGCGGCGCGAACGATTCGGTCGGCGGCTGTCTGCGACACGCTGTCGGGCATAGATCGGGTGGGCGCCGCTCAGCCTAGCGCGGGCGCCAGCCCGAGCCGTCGAGCGCGCTCGAGCGCGCGGGCCAGCACCTCCTCGGACCCCTCCTGGAGGCCGTCGCGCATGATCACCCGCCCTGCCACCACCGTGCTCTGCACGACGCCTCCGGACGCCGTGTAGACGAGGGCCGCGGGCAGCTCGCCAAAGCTGAGCTCGGGTGCGTCGGCGCGCAGGAGCAGGAAATCGGCGGGTTCACCGATCTCGACACCATTCGCCCCGCCGAGCAGCGGCGCCCGGCGGCCGGTCGCGATCTCCCACGTCTCCTCGGCACTGATCACGGCGGGATCCCGGGCCTCGTGCTTCTGGAGCAGCGCGAGCACCTTCATGTCGGCGAACAGGTCGAGCGAGTTGTTCGAGCCTGGGCCGTCCGTGCCCAGCCCCACCTGCGCGCCCGCCGCCCGTGCGCTCGCATACGGGAACACGCGGCCCACCGCGAGCTTGAGGTTCGCCACCGGGTTGGTGACGAGGGTCGCGCCCCGGGCGGCGATCAGCTCGAGCTCGGAGTCGTCCAGCCAGGTTCCGTGCGCGAGAACGGTCCGCGGCGAGAGCAGCCCGACGCGGTCGAGATAGTGCGCGGGGCGGATGCCGTTCGCGGCGAGGCAGTCGGTTACCTCCTGCTCGGTCTCGGACAGGTGGATCTGGACGGGCAGGCCGCGCTCGGCGGCGAGCTCGGCGATCCAGCGCAGGCTCTCTTCGGTCACGGTGTAGATCGCGTGCGGGGCGAGGCCAACGTCGATCCGGTCGGACGCACCGGACTGGGACTGGGCGAGCTCGTCGAGGCTGACCAGCGCCGCCTCGCGGAGGGCGTCGCCGCCGCCCTGGACGTCGATCAGCGGCGCGGCGACCGTGGCGCGGATGCCGGCGTCGCGCACGGCGCGCGCGGCCGCCTGCGGGTGCCAGTACATGTCCCAGAAGCGAGTCGTCCCGCTGCGGGCCATCTCCAGGCAGGCGAGTCGCGTGCCCCAGTAGACATCCTCGGGCTCGAGCCGCCGCTCGACCGGCCAGATCGTCTCGCGCAGCCAGCGCATGAGCGGCAGGTCGTCGCCGTGGCCGCGAAAAAGCGTCATGGCGGCGTGCGTGTGGCCGTTTATCAATGGCGGCACGAGGATCGCGCCGGCGGCGTCGAGCACGTCGTCCTCGGGACGGGGCTCGACGTCGGGGCCGAGCTCGACGATTACGCCCTCTTCGGCGCGGAGCCCGACCTTCTCACCGGCCAGCAGCGCGCCGCTGACAGCGAGGCTCACGCGAGCGGATCTCCCGGGATCCCGAGTCCGTGCTCCTGAAGGTCGATTGCGGCCTGGACGAGCGGCGCCTCGTGACCCCTTGGCGCCACCAGCGACACGCCCACGCTCCAGCTGACCGGCAGGCACGCCACCGGCATGCCGGTCATATCCCACAGCGCGGTGAACGCGACCAGCGGGTCCTCGGGACCGGCCGGATGCCCGCGCTCGTATCCCGCGCCGCGCTCGAACGGGAGGATCGGCAGCGTCGGCTCGAGCAGCATGTCGACGCCCCCGGCGGCGAACCAGTCCTCCCACGCGGCGGCGCCGAGTGTGCGCCGCGCCTGGGCGGCGAGGTAGAGCTGGGCGTCGGTGAACTCCCGCGCGGCCTCGACGAACTCGGCGACCTGCTCGCGGTAGCGCTCGTGGCGGTCGGCGTGTGCGCAGTGGTAGCTCCAGGCCTCGGTCAGCAGCACGCAGCTCAGATCGTCGGGGTCGACCGTCCACGGCGCGGGCAGCTCCACGATGCGGGCACCGAGGTCTGCGCACACGCGCACCGCCTCCTCGTAACCGCGCGCGACCTCGTCTTCCATTTGGATTTTGGTTGCGCGGTCGGTGAGCGCGACGGTGACCCCATCGAGCGGACGGGGCTCGGGACGCGGTTCCAGGGGCAGCCGGCCGAGGGCGGCCGGGGGCGGCGCCAGCGGCGAGGCGGCCGGCCCGCCGGCGGCCATCGCGGTGAGTACGGCGGCGCAGTCGCCGACGGTCCGCGCCATCGGGCCGGCGTGATCGAGCGTGGGGGCGAGCGGGATGACGCCGTCGAGGGGGACCCGGCCGTGGGTGGGCTTGATCGCGGACGTCCCGCAGCACGTCGACGGGATTCGCAGCGACCCGCAGGTGTCGCTGCCCAGCGTTGCGGGCGTCATCCGGGCGGCCAGCGCGGCCGCGCTGCCGCCGCTCGAACCTCCGACGATCCGATCGAGCGCCCACGGATTGCCCGATTGGTCGGTGGTGCCGCCGGCCGCGAACTCGTGCGTGTGCGTGTGGCCGAGCAGCACCATGCTGTTCGCGCGCAGCCGCTGGTACGCGGTGCTGTCCTGGGCCGCGACGTTGCCCTCGAGGACGCGGCTCGAACCGGTCAGGGGTTGGCCGGCGACCGCGTAGAGATCCTTGAGACCGATCGGGATGCCGCACAATAGTGGTGCGCCGTCGCCCTCACGGGCACGGCGCGCGTCGGCCTGTGCCGCCTGCTCGCGCGCGATGTCCGGGTAGAGCCGGGCCCAAGCGTTGATCCGGTCGGGCGCACCTTCGAACGAGGGCGGCCCGCCGTTGCGCGCGTCGATGCGGCGCAGGCAGGCCTCGGTCAGCTCGATCGAGGACAGCCGCCCGGTGGCAATTTGATGCGCGGCATCGAGCACGCCGAGGTCGGCCGGGTCTGCGCTGCCCGGCTCGTCCCCGGCGCGGAGCGAAGTGGTGTCGGTCATCAGCGAAAACCTACTCGGCCCTGGACGCGAGGAAGCGCGCCGTCGCGTCCGCGTTCGCGGGGCGCGCGATCGCGAAGCCCTGAGCAGCGTCGCAGCCTTCGATGTGCTCGAGTTGGGCCGGAGTCTCGATTGCCTTGGCGACCGTGTACTGGTCCATCGCCCGCGCTGCGGCGAGCGATGCTCTGAGCGTGCGGAGGGGTGTCGACGCCATGAGCTTCACGCCGGCGAACGGATGGCTCGACAGGACCACGAGGTCCGAGCGATCGATGCCGAAGCCGTCCAGGTAAAGGCTCACGCCTGCGCCCGCGAGCTCCTCGAGGGCGGTGGCGGCGCCGGCGGGATTGCGATCGAAGATCGCCTCGGTCACCTCGAGGTAGAGGCTAGCCGGCGAGATCCCGGTCGCCGCGAGGGCACTGCCGACCGCGCCGGCCAGCCCGGGCATGCGGAGTGAGGCGGCAGACAGATTTACTGACACCCGCGTGTCATTACCGAGGAGGCCGTCGGTTTGCCACCGACCGAGTTGCCGACAGGCTTCGGTGATCGCCCACCGGTCGACGTCCGCCGCCAGACCGGACTCCTCCGCGAGGGGCAGGAAATCCGCGGGCGCCAACAGCCCCCGCTCCGGATGCTCCCAACGGATCAGCGCCTCGAGCGAGTGCAGCCTCCCGCCGGTGAGCTCGATCACGGGTTGGTAGTGGAGGAGCAGCCCCGCGCGCAGCACGGCCTCGCGCAGGCGCTGCTCGACCTCGAGCCCGGTGATCGCGTCGGTGCCGCTTCCCGGGTCGTGGAGATCGATACCGCCGCCCCGTCGCTTCGCCCGGTACATAGCGGCGTCGGCTTCCCGAATCAGCTCCTCGGCGGAGACCTGCTCTCGCCGCGTGCGCGAGATGCCGATGCTCGCCTCGATCGTGACCACACGGCCGCGCACGGTCAGCGGCTCGGCGACAGCCGCCCGTGTGCGCTTGGCAACCCGAACCGCCTCGCGCTGTCCGCGCAGATCCTCGCACAAGATCACGAACTCGTCGCCGCCGTAGCGGGCGACCGTGTCGCCTGGTCGGAGCACCCGCTGCATACGCTCGGCGATCTCGACCAGGACCGTGTCACCCGCCTCGTGGCCGAAGCTGTCGTTGATCCGTTTGAAGCCATCGAGGTCGAGAAACAGGAGCGCGACCGACGTGGGTCGCCGCCGCGATCGGCCGATGGCCACATAGAGGCGATCGAGAAGCAGGGCGCGGTTCGGCAGGCCGGTCAGCGAATCGTGGAGCGCCCGCCTGACCCGCCCGACCTCGGTGCGCTTACGGGCGATCGCGTGGCGGATCGCCCGATACAGCGCGTCTGGGTCGGCGGCGGACTCGACCAGGTAGTCCTGGGCACCGTCGCGGATGGCCTGCACCCCCACCGATGGGTCCTCGGTGCGGGCGAGGATCACGACCGGGACGTCGCGGAGGCTCGGCAGCATGGCTTCGAGCACCCGGAGGGATGGCAGCTCGGAGTCTGGCTCCGCGGGCTGCTCGGAGTCCGGCTCGGAGGCGAGGCCCAGGACGACGCAGTCGATGGCCACGTCGTAAAGAGCTCGCGGCACGCGCGCCACCGTGTCAGCGACCAGCACCTCCGCGTGCGGTCCAATCGCCTCGCGGACGAGCTGCTGGAGGCCGTCGGCATGCTGCACGTCCTGGCCTACGACAAGCAGTCGTAGCGACTGGGTGAAGTCCTTTTCGTCGGGTCGCCCCAAACCCACCGACATCCCGCTCCTTGCCTGGTTTTGGGGACGAGGCTAGCGCGTCGTGCAAGGGGTGCTGTAGGGTGCGCGGACTCGTGAAGGTAAGCGGGGTGAAACAGCTCATGGGGGGGCTGGCAACGGCGGTGCTCCTGGCCGTGGTCGCGCCGTCTCCGGCTGCGGCTGCGGGAACCGCGGGGGTGGCGTTCAGCGCGCACGGCAGCGTGCAGCAGGTGTACGTGCTCGGAGCCCAGCCCGGTGAGCGATTGACGCTGCTGGACCGACGCGGGCGGACGGTCATGACTGCTGTGGCCGGACCGCTTGGTGGGGCGATCTTCCGCGGCGTCGCCCCCGGCCCGGGCTACCGCGTCCGGCCCACGAATGGCGGCGCGCCACCAACACCCACAGTGACGGTTTTACCGGACCGATCGGCGCCGCCGAGCACGCGGATCTACGGGCAGCGGATCCCGAGGTCAGGCTACGGCTACCTGACCACGAGGGACGGGACGAAGCTGGCGATCGACGTGCGCCTCCCGGCCGGCCCGGGCCCCTACGCAACGCTCGTGGAGTACTCGGGGTACGGCTATGCCGATCCGGCCGGGGCGCAGAGCGGGATCAGCCCGATCGCGACGCTGCTCGGTTTCGCGGTGGTCGACGTGAACATGCGCGGGACGGGCTGCTCGGGCGGGGCGTTCAGCTTCTTCGAGCCGCTCCAGAGCCTGGACGGGTACGACGTGATCGAGACGGTGGCGCGGCAGCCCTGGGTGCTCGGGCACCGGGTAGGGATGATCGGGATCTCCTACGGCGGGATCAGTCAGCTGTTCGTGGCCGCCACCGACCCGCCTCACCTGGCGGCGATCGCGCCGCTGTCGGTGATCGACGACACCGCCACAACGCTTTACCCGGGCGGGATCCTCAATACCGGCTTCGGGCTCCCGTACGCGCAGGCCCGGGACTTCGACGCCGAGCCGGCCTCACCCGGACACGGCGAGCGGTGGGCGGAGCAGCGGATCCGCAACGGCGACCGCGTGTGCGCGGCCAACCAGGCGCTTCACCCGGAGGCGGTCAACGAGGTGTCCGAGGTGTACGCCAACCGCTACTACGTGCCGTCGGTGGCGAACCCACTGAACCCTGACACGTTCGTGCACAAGATCCACGCACCGGTCTACTTGGCCTGCCAGTGGACCGACGAGCAGACCGGCGGTCACTGCCCGGATCTCGCCTCGCGCTTCACCGGCACTCGCTGGAAGTGGTTCACGTTCACCAACGGCGCCCACATCGACTCGCTCGACCCGGCGACCGCGGAGCGATGGTTCGACTTCCTGTCGTTGTTCGTGGCCCACCGATTGCCGTCGCTCTCGCCGACGGTTCGCGCGCTGGCGCCCGAGGTCTACCAGGTCGCGATGGGCGTCTCCGGCGTGACGCTTCCGGCCGATGACCCGATCGAGGATGAGCCGTCCTACGCGACCGCTCTGGCCGCGTTCGAGGCGCTGCCGCCGGTCCGAGTCCGGTTCGACAACGGGGCAGGCGGCACGACGCCCGGCCTGCCGGACGCCGGCTTTGAGCAGTCGTTCGCGGGCTTCCCGGTGCCCGGCACGCTCGCCTCGTCGTGGTACCTCGGCACCGGCGGGACGCTGAATGCATCGGCCTTTGGTGGGCGCGAGGTGGACGCATTCACCTGGGATCCGCGAGCCCGTCCCGCCACCGACTTCAGCGGGAATACTGGCGCCGGCGGTCTTTGGGGCGCGACGCCGCGCTACCGCTGGACGCAGAATCCGACCGGAACCGCGCTCTCCTACCTGACCGCGCCGCTGACGTCGAACGTGGTGGTGATCGGGGCGGGCGCCTTATACGCCTGGATCGAGGCCTCCACCCGAGACATCGACCTCCAGGTGACGGTGAGCGAGGTTCGTCCCGATGGCATGGAGACGTTCGTCCAGAGCGGTTGGCTGAGGGCCAGCGAGCGCAAGCTCGATCGCGCCGCGAGCACGCTGCTCGATCCCGTGCTCACCCTTCGCCGCGCCGACGCGAGGCCGCTCGCCCAGGGCCGATTCACGGAGGTGGCGATCCCGCTCTACTACGAGGGACACGTGTACCGGGCGGGGTCGCGGATTCGGATCACGATCTCGGCCCCGGGCGGCGATCAGCCGACCTGGGCGTTCAGTGATCTCGTGCCGGGTGTCGGTCGGCGGGCCACGGTGCGGTTGGCGTTTTCGGCGTCGATGCCGTCGCGGCTCGTGCTGCCGGTCGTGCCGGGGGTGGACGTCCCCACCGGCTTGCCGCCGTGTCCGGGATTGCGCGGCGAGCCGTGCCGCGCATACGAGCCGCTCGCGAACCGAACTGTCAGCTGAACAGACGCTCGAGAACGCGCGCAACGCCGGAGTCGTCGTTGGCCGCGGTGACCTCGTCGGCGGCGGCGATCACCTGCGGGTGAGCGTTTGCGACTGCGACGGCGTGCCCCGCCCAGGTGAGCATCGGCAGGTCGTTGGGCATGTCACCGAAGGCGATCACGTCCTCGCGCTCGATCCGCAGGCGCCGGCACAGCCGGGCCAATCCGGAGGCCTTGCTCACGCCCATCGCGCTGATCTCGATCAGCGTGTCGTTCGCGTTCGAGTGGCTGAACTCGGCGAGGTGGCCCCCGATCGTCTTCGCGCGCTCGAGCAGTACGTCGGCCGACAGGTAGCTGTGGCGGAGCATCAGCTTGACCGCTGGCTCTTCGATGAGCGTGTGGATCCCATCGATCAGCGTGTCCGCCGGCACCGGCCAGCGGGGGACGTATTCCGGCTCATGACCGAACCCACCGGTCCGCTCGACCGCCCAGGCTCCGCCCGGCACCTCGCCCTCGAGCAGCGCGACCAATTCGCGCGCAACCGCCGGCTGCAGCGGCGAGGACTCGAGCACCGATTCGGTGTGCGCGTCCCATAGCACGGCCCCATTCGCGCACACCGCCATGCCTCGATGGGGGTGGGTGGGGAATAAATCCTCGGCAAGCGGCTTGAGCCACCGGTGCGGCCGCGCGGTGCAGAACACCACGGTGGCACCCGCCGCCTCGGCGGTCGCGATCGCGCGGCGCGTGCGGTCGTCGACGGTCCCGTCGGAGCGGAGTAGCGTCCCGTCGAGGTCGGAGGCGACGAGACGGGGAGGCATGTTCGAGGATGCTATGCGGTGCTGTCCGCGCCGATCGGCAACCGGCCGCTCATCGCGCGCTCGGTGACCAGCCACGTGACCAGCCCGACCGCCGCGGTGGCCGCGCCGAGCACGCGCACGGCATACCAGCCGCCGCTTGCATAGAGCGCCGAGGTGGTCGCCGACAGCACCACGCCGCCGAGGAAGTAGGCGACCATGTACGCGGTGGTGAGGCGGCTGCGGGCCTGACCGTGCAGCGTGTAGACCGCGCTCTGGTTGGAGATGTGCACCGCCTGCGCGCCGAGGTCGAGCGCGACGATCCCGACGACGAGTGCCACCACCGCACGCTGAAGCAGCCGAACGCGGTGGCGCCCAGGACCATGCGCTGGCGAAGCAGCGGCTCGCTCTTGACGAGCTCCAGGACTGAGCGCAGGAGAGCGGGATACCGCAGCCGCTCGGTCGCGGGGACCTTCGGAAGAGCGCGGCTGAGGATCGCCGCCAGCAGCAGCATGGCGACCCCCGCGAACGCGAACACGACTCGCCACCCGAACAGCTGAGCCACGATGCCGCTGATCGTCCGGGCCAGGAGGATGCCGATCAGCAGGCGCTCATCACCGTTCCGACCACGCTCCCGCGCTCATGCTCCCCGGCAAGTGAGGAGGACATCGGCACCACGATCTGGGCCACCACGGCGCTGACGCCGACCACGGCCAGCGCGCCTGCAAACAAGACGACGGTGGGCGCGGCCGCGGCCAGCCCCAGGCCGGCGGCCGTGAGAACGAGCAGCGCCGCGATGAGGCGCCGGCGCTCGAGCAGATCGCCCACCGGAACCAGCAGCGCCAGTCCGATCACGTAGCCGGCCTGAGTGATGGTGACGAGCAGGCCGGCCGTGCCCTCGGATACCGAGAAGGCGCGCGCGATCGTGTGCAGAAGCGGCTGCGCGTAGTAAAGGCTCGCCACCGCGGCCCCGCAGGTGGTGGCCAGGAGCAGGACGGATGAGCGGCTGATGCCGGCTCCGAGCCGCCCGTTGTCGACTGTGGGCGTCTCGTGTTCGCCCACCGAATGGGCTACCCCTGCCGGGAAGGCGTAGTCGGGCCGGACATCTCGAACATAGCGGCGGCGAGGTGCATAACACGTCAATCCGCCCGCCTGCCGGAGATCGTGCCGCGTTATGCATCTGTGGGATGCACAGTTCGTCACGGTGTCGGGGATCGGCCGGCCGTGTCGTGTTATGCACGTCGCGGGGCCGGCGAGAGCGGCGGCTTGATCCGGCAACCGGCCGTCCGTATGATTCGGGTGGAACGTTCCAGATAAGGAACCGGCGGCTCGGCAGCCGGCGCCGAGCCGGAAGTGTCGGGGCGCAAATTGAGGAGATAGTTGTGGCTGATCGGACGCGGGTGGGAGTGATCGGGCGAGGGTTGATCGCGCAGGTCATGCACACCCCGTACCTGGCGGAGTTGTCTGACCGCTTCGAGCTGGCCGCCCTATGCGACATCCGTCCGGACGTCGTCGCCGCCTGCGCCGCGCGCTACGGCGTTCCCACCGTGACATCGCGCTGCGAGGATCTGCTCGCCACGCCGCTCGACGCGGTGGTCATCGCCTGATGCAGACCGGACCGACGACCACGCAAACCTCCGCGCAGAACGGTGCCCGAGACGAGCTGTGGCTCGCCAACGCGCCGGTCAGCTACGGCGCCTTCGAGATCACCGTCGGCATCGACCCGAACGTCCCCGATCCCGTCGCGCTGCTCGACGCCGTCTCCTCGGCCGGGTACGAGGGCATCGACCTGGGTCCGGCCGGATACCTGGGCACCGGCGATCTGCTGGCGGGGCGGCTGGCCGAGCGCGGGCTCGGGCTGGCCGGCGGCTACATCGAGTTGCCCTTCAGCCAGCCGACGGAGCTCGAGCCGGCGCTCGCTGAGCTCGACGCGCTGCTCGACCTGTTCGACGGCGCCGGCAGTGAGCGGCGCCCGCCGCGCCCGACACTCGCCGACGCGGGCTCGCCGGAGCGGGCCGCGCTCCCCGGCCGCGCCGCCCTGGACCGAAGCGTAGGACTCGACGACGCCGGCTGGGGGCACTTCGCCGACGGGCTGGCACTGGCGCAGGCGCGCTGCCGCGAGCGCGGCTACGAGCCGACCTTCCACCACCACACCGCCACCTACGTCGAGGCGCAGTGGGAGATCGAGCGCCTGCTCGAGGTCTCAGAGGTCGGGCTGTGCCTGGACACCGGGCATCTGCTGCTCGGACGGGGCGACCCGGTGACCGCCATCCGCACCTGGGGCGATCGGATCAACCAGGTGCATCTCAAGGACGCGCGTTTGGAGACGCTCGAGCAGATCGTCGCCGAGGCCGCCCCCGTGCGCGAGATCTGGGCCCGCCGGGCGTTCTGCCCGCTGGGCGAGGGCGACATCGACATTCCCGGGGTGCTCGACGCGCTGGCCGACATCGGCTACGGCGGCTGGCTCGTGGTCGAGCAGGACGTGCTGCCCGATCCGGACAATCCGCACCGGCCGGCGGAAGAGCAGCGGCGCAACCGCGAGTACCTGCGCGCCCGCGGGCTGTGAACGCCGGGCCGTTCCGGATTGCCGTGGTGGGCGCCGGCCGGATGGGGCGCGTCCATCTCGCGGCGCTGGGCCGCTCGGCGCACGTCGAAGTCGTGGCGGTGGTCGAGCCGGTCGATGCGATCCTCGGCGACCTCAGTTCCGCGCCCACAGCGGCGGGATCGCGGTGGACATGGGCGTGCACGAGTTCGACCAGGCCCGGTGGCTGACCGGCCAGGACGTGGAGGCGGTTACCGCAGTCGCCGGTGATCGCCCGGATGCCGATCCTGACGTGGCGGCGATCGCGGGCCGGCTCACCGACTTGCGCGCGATTCCCTACTCGAAAGCCGCGCGAGCGTACCGGCGTGAGCGCGACCGAGGTCGCGATCGGCATCGTCGGCTACGGGACGATGGGCCGGGCCCACAGCTATGCCTATGCGGCGGCGCCGCTGATCCGCGACCTGCCGTGCCGCCCGCGACTGCGGATGATGAGCGGGCGCAATCGAACGGCGGTCAGAGCGGGCGGCGCACGAGCTCGGCGCCGAGCGGTTCACGACCGCAAGAACGCGATCGGCTTCAACTACCGGCGGCTGCCGGCGCTCGCGCTGATGAAGCAGATGGTCGAAACGAGTCGCATCGGCCGGGTACGGCTGTGGCGAGGGAGCTGGCTCTCGGACGAGTTCGTCGACCCCGAGCTTCCGTTCGATTGGCGCTTTGAGCGAAGCGTCGGCGCGAGCACGATCGCCGATCTGGGTGCGCACCTGATCGACCTCGCGGGCTGGCTGGTGGGCGAGATCGACGCGGTCAGCGCGCAATCGAAGACCTTCACCGAAGCTCGGCGACCGCCCGAGCTGTACGGGATGCGGCGCATCCGGGCCGAGCATCCGCTGTAGCCCGAGACGCGGGGGTGGTGGCCGATCGGTCAGGGAATCGGCTACGGCGCGAGCTTCGTCAACCAGGCGGCCGACCTGCTCGAGCAGTGGCCGGACGGGACCTGGGCGCCGGACTTCGCAGCCGGCCTGGAGGTCCAGGCCGGCTGCGAGGCGATTGAGCGCGCCGCGGCCGAGGGCCGCTGGGTGTCGCTCGAGGAGGTCAGGCGCGGGCCACCGGCTCGGCCAGGGCGCTGACCCGGGGCACTCGCCGGTGCAGGAACGCCGGCAGGTACCAGTTCCGCTCGCCGAGGATCGTCATCGTCGCCGGCAGGAGCACGCCGCGGACGATCGTGGCGTCGATCAGCACGGCCACGGCGAGCCCGACCCCGAACTCCTTGAGCTCGAGCATGCTCAGGCTGCCGAAGATCGAGAACACGGCGACCATCACCACCGCGGCGCTTGTCACGACGCCGGCGGTTGAGCCGATGCCGTGCGCCACCGCGTCCTTGGTCGACATGCCGCGGTCGTGCGCCTCCTTGATGCGGCTGAGGATGAACACGTGGTAGTCCATCGACAGTCCGAACAGGATCACGAACATGAACAGCGGCAGCCAGCTGGTCACCCCGCCGATCGACGTGAAGCCGAGCAGCTTCTGCGCCCAGTGGTGCTGGAAGACCAGCGCCAGGGCGCCGTAGGCGGCGGCCACCGACAGCAGGTTCAGCCCGATCGCGGTGATCGGAATGACCAGTGAGCGGAATGTGACCAGCAGCAGGAGGAACGCCAGCCCGAGCACGAACGCGAACACAAGCGGCGCCCGCCGCGACAGCAGGCTGCTGAAGTCCTGCGACCCCGCCGTCGTTCCGGTGACGTTCGCGGTGACGCCCGGCACCTGTCCCAGCGTCTCCGGGACCAGCCGGTCACGCAGGGTGTTCAGGGCGCGGTAGGACGTCGCGTCGGTTCCGTCCCCGTCGAGCGAGAGCTGCACGATCGCGAGCGTCCGCGCCCGGTTGACGGTGACCGAGAGCGGCCCGCCCATCTCGCCACTTCGCAGCGCGTCGCGCTCGAGGTGAGCCACGGCCGAGCGTACCGCCGGCGCGTCCACGTTGCGAGCCTGGACGACGACGTCGGCCGGTGCCGGGCTGCCCGGGAAGGCGGCCTGGATCCGCGCGTAGGTCTTCATCACCGGGAGGTTCGCCGGCACGTCCCTGACGCCGGGCTCGGCGGTGTGCAGCCCGAGCGCGGGCACGGCCAGCGCGGCCAGCAGGGCGAACGCGGTCAGCGCTGCGGGCCAAGGATGTGCCAGCACGGGGCGGAGCAGCCTGGCCGACACGGTCGTCCGCCGCCGGGCGGTACGGCGGCCCAACCACGGGATGCGGCCCTTGTTGACCCGGTCCCCGAGCGCGGCCAGCATCGCGGGCAGGAAGGTGACCGAGCCGAGCATCGCGACCGCGACCACGATCATCGTCCCGACCGCGAACGAGGTGAACGTCGCGTTGCCGGTCAGGAACAAGCCCGCCATCGCGATCATCACGGTCATCCCGGAGACGAGCACCGCGCGTCCCGAGGTTGCCGCCGCCCGCTCGAGCGCCTCCTCGCTGGAGTGGCCAGCCGCGCGCTCCTCGCGCTCGCGGCGAATGTAGAACAGCGCGTAGTCGATCCCGACGGCCATCCCGATCAGCACGATCACCGACGAGGCCGAACCATCGAAGGCGACGAGTTGACTCGGCAGGGCGATCAGGCCGAGGGTCGCGGCGACAGCCGAAAGCGCCAGGAGGACTGGGACGGCGGCGGCCACCAGCGCGCCGAACACGACGACCAGGATCAATAGCGTGATCGGGAGCGACAGTCGCTCGGCCCGGTGCAGGTCGTTGGAGAGCACCCCGTTCAGCGCCTTGTTTGCGCTGGCGCCACCGAACTCCTGAACGGTCAGCTGCGGGTGGGCCCGCTGGGCGGCGGCGACCTGCGCGAGGGCCTGCTCCACGTGGTCGTTCACCTGGTCCGAGTCGCCCGGCAGGTTGAACTGGACGAGAGCCGAGCGCTCGTCGTGGGAGATCAGGCCGCCGTTGCCGGGAGCGTACGGCGACTCGACGCCGTTGACGACCGAGAGTTTGTCCAACCGCGTCACCACGTCGGCCACGGCGGCTCTGACGGCCGGGCTGTGGGCGGTCTCGCTGTGCCCTCGCGGCTGGACGATCACGTCCTCCTGATCAGGCTGCGGAAACAACTTGGCGACCGCGGCGTCGGCCCGACCGGAGCTGCCGGTGCCGCCCTGGTTGTTGCCGAGCTGCTTGGTGCCTATCGCGCTCCCCACCGCGAGCGAGGCGATCACGAACGCGAACCACAACAGAATCGCCCGCTTGCGGTGCTGTGCGCTCCACCGTCCGGCGCGGACTGCAATGCCTTTCCTTCTCATGAGAAGCACCTCCGTCGAGTTGGCTTGAGAGCTGACTGGCAAGCTCTCAAGCCGGTGCCGAACCAACCAGCCGACGGACTGGCCAGGAGGCATGCAGGAGCCACCCCGACGGGGGGTGGGGAAAACCCGAAGATGACTGATTCGGCGGGCCGCACCGACGAGGCCTTCGGCCTCGCGGATGACCGATTCGGCCGGCCGCACCGACGAGGCCTTCGGCCTCGCGGCCGGCTACTCGGCGGGGGCTTCTTCCTCGGGCTCTTCGTACCAGCGCACGCGCTCGCCGACGCGCGCTCGCCAACGCCATTTGGACGTCTTCGGGGCCGCCTCGATCGCCTCCCACAGCTCGGCCAGTCGCTGGTCGATGAGCGTGCGCTCCCGCTCGCCGAGCTCGTAGCCGGCGAGGTCCGATCGGCCCCTCCGTTCGTGCTTGTGGCTGGAACGTTCCAGGTGAGGCGGACGCTACCAGCGGGTTGTGCGAATTTGCAACCCGTGTGGGCGATGTTGGGTTGCGGCAAAAAACCCCCAATATCGGTCAAAATCCGGCCACGCCTCCGGTGGCAGAACGGCCGCTATCGAGGTGATTTGGGCGGTGGCTTGCTCGGGGGAGACTGAACGCGTCGCAGAAAGCGGATGAGCCCGCTGAAGAATGCGTTGTGCGGGTACGCGCCGGCCGGGTCGTTGTGGGCATACGTCGATGCCCGGTCGATCAGGAGGAGGTTCTTCGAAGGGATCTTCGACTGGGCGGCGAGCGCCCGGGCGTCGGCGAGCACGCCGGCCCCGCCCAGCCGGGCGGCGAACGCGTAGATCTGAAGGCTCTTGGGCAGCTGCTGGCCCATGGTGGCGTCGAGCCCGAGCACCTGCTGGGCGGGATTGGCGATCCCGTTCCCGACCGCGCCGGCGTCCAGGGTCAGGCGGTCCGGGAAGTACCACTCGGTGCCGTCGGCTCCGTCCACGCCCATGCCCGAGAGCATCGTCGCGTAGCGGTCGATGGGCGTGAGCGCGCCGGCGTCGTCCCACCCGTGCAACGGGCTGGTCGTGCTGAGCCCGGCCCCGAGATGCGCCTGGGCGGCGATCAGGCCGGCCGGTGAGGTCCCCACGTTGAGCGCGTAGCCGAACTGGGCCAGGTTGGTGACCGGCACGTCGGGCGTGAGGTGGAAGGCGTTCAGCAGCCCGGAGGCCTGACCGAGCGAGGCGCTGTCGGGATCGATCAGCGCGGCGGTGGCGCCGGTGACGCTGAACAGGCCGGCGAACGGCGCCGCGATTCCGCCGAAGCTGAGCCAGGGCGAGGTCTCGGAGGAGTCGAGCACGGTCAGCCCCTCGCGGGCGGCCGGGGCGGTCACCGCGGGCGGGCTGCCGCCGTCGATGTAGAGGAGGCCGGCGAGGTCTTCGGCGCCCGCGTGTCCGAAGAAGTCCCACGTCGCATACGCGGTGACCACGGCGCCACCCAGCGAATGGCCGCCGAGGACGACCTGGCCGCCCAGCCGGCGGGCGGCCTCCACCACGGTGTGCAGGTCCTCGACGGCGACCTTCATCCCCCACCGCTTGGCGAACGCCACCTTCGACTCGGAGGGCAGGCGGATGTGGGGCCCGGTGTACGCGCCCGGGATCAGCCAGCCCAGGTAGTAGTCGAACACCTGGGCGGCGCTGGCACGACCGCTCTTGGCCAGGTTGAGCCTGGACTGGTCCTCGAGCAGGTTCTCGCGACGCTCGACCGACCACACCTGCCAGCCGTGGGCGCGGGAGACGATCCACTGGGCGAGGGGCAGGAAGTAGGCCGAGCCGGCTGAGGTCCCCGGCTCGAGCACCAGCACGTTGTGCGCGCTGCGAGGTCCGATCTTGAGCACCCCGACCTTGTCGTAGCGAGCCGGGGTCCCGGGGGCGGAGAATCCGCGCATCCAGTGGATGTGCAGCTCGCCGGCGTGCGCGGGCGCGGCGAGCAGGGCAAGGGCCGCGAGGGCAGGCAGGAAAGCCTTGGGAAGCCGGGCCACGCGGGCACAGTAGCCTGTCGGGCCGTGCGCGCGCTGGTATCGATGAAGTCGTCGCCGTTCGCCGAGCTGGCCGAGGTCCCCGATCCGACGCCGCTCCCAGACGAGGCGCTGGTCGCAGTCGAGGCGATCAGCCTCAACCGGGGCGAGACCCGGCGCCTGGCGCAGCTGGAGCCCGGGACGATCACCGGATGGGATCTGGCCGGCACGGTCCGGCGTGCGGCCGCCGACGGCAGCGGGCCCCCGGAAGGCGCGCGCGTCGTCGGGCTCATGAACGCCGGCGCGTGGGCCGAACTTGCCGCGGTCAACACCGAGCGACTGGCCGAGCTACCCGAGGGCGTGTCGTTCGAGCAGGCCGCCGCCCTGCCGGTGGCCGGCCTGACCGCGCTGCTGGCGCTCGAGGTGGCGGGCTTCGTGCTCGGCAAGCGCGTGCTCATAACCGGCGCGAGCGGCGGAGTCGGGCGCTTCGCCGTCCAGCTCGCGAAGTTGGCCGGCGGCCATGTCACCGGCGTCGCTCTCCGCACCGAGGGGCTAGCCGAGCTCGGCGCGGACGCGGTCACGACTGAGATCGACCTACGCGGGCCGATCTATGACGCGATCCTTGACGCCGTCGGAGGGCCGGTGCTCGGCGAGGCGCTCCAGCGGGTGGCGCCCGGCGGGACCGTGGTCAGCTTCGCCTCGACCGTGCCCGAGCCCGTCTCCTATCCGTCCCGCGAGTTCTTTGCCCGCGCCTCCCGGGCTCAGCTGTACGCCTTCTACCTGTTCGACATCATCGACCACACCCGTAGCGGTGCCGCGGACCTGCGCCGGCTGGCCGATCTGGTTGCGGCGAAGCGGCTCGACCCGCAGATCCACCTGACGCTCCCATGGACCGAAGCCGGTGAGGCGATCCAGGAGCTGATTGACCGGCGCGTGAACGGCAAGGCCGTACTGACCGTCGACTAGCTGTTTCGCAACGCCGCAGGAACGCGCAAATTCCAGCATTCCGACATCCTGGATCAGCTGGTGCAGGATCTCACCCGCAACACGCTGCGAGACCGGATTGCGCGCATCTCGCAGCTCACCGGGGTCGACCTCGAGGGCGCCGAAGGGCGGGGTCTGGTCTGGCTCGCGTGGCTCGCGCGGGGTAAGGCCTAGTCCCTCAGAAGTAAGTGGTCCGGAGGCGAAACCGGCTCCGTTCTCCCGATGTCAGATCGGGCCTCTCAGTTCATCCTGATTGCAGTGGAAAAGCAGGATTCGACCGAGAGGAACGAGCAATGCAACCCAGCATCTCACAAGCCCTCGCTTCACAGCAGATCGCAGACACGGCGCGAAGCGCCGAGCAACGGCGACAGGTCGTCGAGGCCCGAGCGAACTCGCGATACTTCAAGCGTGCGAGCGCGGGTCACTTCGAGCCGCTTCGTCGGACGCGCGGGCGAGCTGGCGGAGCTGGAGCACGTCTTACGTGAGGCAGCCGAGCAGCGCCCCTACGTGGTGCTGCTCGGCGGCGAGTCCGGCGTCGGGAAGACGCGGCTCGTCAGAGAGTTCGAACGCCGCCTATCGGACCGGGATGACGTCCTGGTCCTGCGAGGCGAGGCGGTCGAGGAGGCCGACGGCGAGCTCCCCTACGCACCGCTGATCGGGGCTTTGCGCCCGCTGGTTCGAAGCCGGGACCCTGTCCTGGCGGAGCTTGGCCGGGGGACTCGCGCGCAGCTGGCCGCGCTGCTGCCCGGCCTCGATGAGGAACCCGCCGGCGCCGACCGTAACGACCCATCGGCGCAGCTACGGCTGTTCGAGGCGGTGCTCGAGCTGATCGACTGTCTGAGCTGTAAGCGGGTGGTCGTGCTGACCCTCGAGGACATGCACTGGGCCGATCGATCGACTCGGATGTTTCTTGATTTCATGGCCCGCAGCCTGCGCCACGAGCGGATCAGCCTACTGCTCAGCTACCGGACCGACGAGCTTCACCGCCGGCACCCGCTGCGCTCGCTGCTGGCCGAGCTCGAGCGCCTCGACCAGGTACGGCGGATCGAGCTTGAGCCGCTCGACCGCTCAGAGCTGGCCGAGGTCCTGTCCGACATCCTCGGCGAGTCGCCCAGCGAGCTGCTGATCGACCGCCTGTACATGCGCAGCGAGGGCAACCCGCTCTATATCGAGGAGCTCCTGGCTGCGGGGCTGGACGGCCGGGGCGCCGCGCCGCAGTCGCTGCGCGACGCGTTCATGCTCCGGATCGAGCGGCTGTCGGATAACGCCCAGGCCGCGGCGCGGGCGATCTCCGCCGGACGGGCGCTCGACGAGGAGACGATCGGCGAGGTGACCGGGATCGAGCCCGATTCGCTGAACACCGCCCTGCGCGAGGCGGTGGCCGAACAGCTCCTGGTGGCCGACGAGGAGGGCCGTCTGACCTTCCGTCACGCGCTGTTGCGCGAGGCCATGTACGACGACCTGCTCCCGGGCGAGCGCGGCGAGCTGCACCTGGCGCTGGCCGTCGCATTCGAGGCCCGGGCGGCCATCGAGGACGACCGGGGGCTCGAGCTGAGCTCGGCCATCGCCCACCACTACGCCACCGCGGGCGACCAGCCGGCCGCGCTTCGCGCCACCGTGCAGGCGGCGCTCGCGGCGCGCGAGGTGCACGCTTACGGCGACGCGGCCGATCTGGCCGAGCGCGCCCTCGAGCTGTGGCCGCGGGTCCCGGACGCCGCCGAGTCGATCCCGCTCGACCACGTAGAGCTGTTGACGCTCGCCGCCACCGCGCAGCGCGTGGCCGGGGATCGCGCCCGATCCGAGACGTTGATCCGGCGAGCCCTGCGCGAGCTCGACGCCGAGTCCGATCCGCGCCGCTACTCGGCGCTCCTCGACGACCTCTCACGCGTGCAGTGGTCGCTCAACCGCGGGCTTGAGGCGCTGGAGACCGCGCAACGGGCGCTCGAGTTGCTCCCGGACGACGAGCCGACGTCCGAGCGTGCCTCGCTGCTCGCCTGGCTGGCCCGAACCATGCACCTGCGCGGGCGCTACCGCGAGGCGCTCAAGGAAGGAGAGACGGCGCTGGCGACAGCACTGACAGCGGGAGACCGGCGCGCGGAGAGCGAGGTGCTCAACACGCTGGCGATGTCTGAGGTTCTCCTGGGCAGCGTCGAGGAGGGGATCGCGCGCATGCGCCGGGCGATCCAGATCGCGCACGAAGACGACGATCTCGACGGGTTGGGCACGGCGTACTCGAATCTGGCGGATACGCTGAACCTGGCGGGCCGTACGGACGAAGCCGTCAAGACCGCGCAGGCGGGTCTCGCTGCGATCGCGCGCCCGGGGGTCCGCACACGCGACTGGATGATGCTGACGCTCGCGGACCTGGCGTTCGAGACCGGCGATTGGGAGGACGCGCAGTCCTACCTGGACGCGGGCCCGATGCATCCAAGCGGGCGCCAGTTGATCTTCCGGCGCCTGAGCGAGGCGGAGTTGTGTCTTGGCCGGGGCGATGATGAGCGTGCGGCCGCGTACCTGGAGGAGATCGAGCCGCTCGTAGCCCGCTCGTCGGAGCCACAGTTCATCGGGGCGTTCGGCACGCTGCTGGCCGAGTCTCGCCGGCGCGCGCGCGACCTGGTGGGCGCGCGGGCGGCGGTGAGCAATGCGCTCGACCGGATGGAGCTGTGCACCGACGACGTCATGCGGATCGCCCGCGTGACCGGTGCTGGGATGCGGGTCGAGGCGGACATCGCCCAGCGGGCGCGCGACCTTCGCGAGCGCGGCGACGAGCGCGACGCGCTGGCGCGGGCGCGCATCCACGTACAGCGTCTGCGCGCGGCGGCCGCGGAGGGCGGCCCGGTGGAGCGCGCCTGGTCGGCGTCGGGGGCGGCCGATCTGGCCCGCGCGCGAGGGCGCAGCGACGCCAAGCTGTGGATGAAGGCGGTGCGGGAATGGGAGGCCGTCTCGCGGCCGTTCCAGTGCGCGGTGGCGCTGTGGCGGGCGACCGAGGCGCACATCGAGGCCGGCGACCGGACGGCTGCCGCGCAGACCGCGCAGCGCGCACTCGCGGACACCCGGCGACTTGGCGCACGGTGGCTGACCGACGAGCTCACCGCGCTGGCCCAGCGGGGCAGGCTCGAGCTCGGTGATGCCGGGGAGGTTGGGAGCACCGGTGCGTCTGGCGTCCCGGGCGCGGCGGCGAGTGGTGCGGGGTCAGACGGCGCCGGCGAGGATCCGTTCGGGCTCACCGCGCGCGAGCGTCAGGTGCTGGCGCTGGTCGCCGAGGGCGCGACCAACCGTCAGATCGGCGCGGCCCTGTACATGGCGGAGAAGACCGCCAGCGTCCACGTCTCGCGGATTCTCAGCAAGCTGGGCGTGCGGAGCCGTACGCAAGCCGCGGCGGTGGCGCACCGGCTTCATCTGGGCTGAGCCGCTCGGCCGCGACGGTCTGATCCAGGTCCTTGGCATCCGCCGTCGCCACGATCGGCAGCAGCGCGTCGACTATCGCCGGGTCCAGCTGCGCGCCCGAGACGGAGCGCAGCTCCGCGGCGGCGACCTCGTGGGTCAGCGCCTTGCGGTATGGGCGATCAGTACGCATCGCGTTCCAGGTGTCGCAGCAGGCGATGATGCGGGCCTCGAGCGGGATCTGAGCACCGGCAAGGCCGTCGGGATAGCCGCCGCCGTCCCACCGCTCGTGGTGCGCCCGGACGATGAGTCCGACCTCGCGCATGAATCCGCCGACCTGGTCGAGCATCTTCTGACCCTCGATCGTGTGGGTCTTCATGACCTCCCACGCGTCGGGGTCGAGCTTGCCGGGCTTGTTGAGGATCGCCTTGGGGATGGCGATCTTGCCGACGTCATGCAGGAGCGCGCCGAACTCGAGGTTGCGCCGTTGCGCGTCGTCCAGCCGTAGCTGCGCCGCGACGTCGAGGGCGAGGCCAACGACACTCTTGCAGTGCGCGCTGGTGTAGCCGTCGTCGGCCTCGACCACGTCGCCGAGCACGAGCGCGGTGCCCCGGTACGCGCTGCTCAGCTCGAGCGTGCCCTCCAAGCGCTTCTGCCGTTCGTGGGCGAACACTGCGAGCAGACCGAGCAGCGGCACCATTGCCACTGCCGCCAACGGCGTTCGGTGAAGGCTCTCTGCCGCGAGTAGCGCGGGCGGCGAAAGCGCCGCGTCGACGGCATAGACCCACGTCTCCCTCAGCTGCCAGATGAAGCCCACGTCCCGCGAGATCGCGATGAGCGCCGCCGAGACGCCGAAGTCGACGACGAATTGGGCACCCAGCGCCGCGAGCAGCAGGGCGGGACCCGCCTGCTCGGGGCGGACGTGCGCGATCGCGAGCACGGCGGCCGGTCCAACCGAGAACCAGGCATTTGAAAATTGCACCAGCAGCCGGCTCGGCGGCATGTGGCGGCGGAGCAGGCTAGGAAGCATCCCGAGGAAGAATGCGATCACGACACCAATCGGGACGAGTGCGGGGGGCAGCGCGAACACGAGCGGCACGAAGGCCAGCTGGGTGGGGACGGTGAAGCCGAGCGGGGTGTAGAAGCGGATCCGGATGGACACCGCGAGCACGAGCAGGCACAGGACGGCGGGGAGGAGCGCGAAGTGATAGGGCGGGCTGATCAACCACAGCGCGGCGGTCACGGCGGCAAATGCCGCGATCGACACGCAGCCCCCGACGATCTCGCGAGTCGTCAGATGAGCGCCCTCACGGCGCAAGAGGGTGTCCTCGAGCAGCTGCTCGTCCAGGCTGGCCTCGATCGACATGTTCGCTGGATCGGCCCGGCACGCACGTGCCTTGCGCTCCGGGCGACAGGTCGGACGGAAATCGGAGTAGGAAGCCCGTCGAATCCGGTGCGCGCGCCCCTAAAGGGCGG
Source organism: uncultured Solirubrobacterales bacterium (assembly GCA_963757235.1). GTDB lineage: Bacteria > Actinomycetota > Thermoleophilia > Solirubrobacterales > Solirubrobacteraceae > Palsa-465. The sequence continues at coordinate 134,764 of CAVWRC010000018.1, forward strand.
AGCCCGTTGGCCGATAATGATTCGGTCATACCGCCACAAACCACGGAAGGTAAGTGCAGAACATGGATTGTTGGGGCATCCCTCGCCGCGCGCTCGGTCTCGGTGTGCTGATCGCGGCGGTCGCGGGTGGACCCGCGCACGCGGCGACTAAGTCGAATACATCGAACACCGCCGGGTGCAACTCGCCGAGCTACACGCTCACCCAGCCGTACCTGTCGTTGGGAGATTCCAACTGGTACACGCTGACGCCAGGGCAGACGGTCGACTCTTTCAACGGCGCCGGCTGGACCCTCACCGGAGGCGCCAAGATCGTCACGACGACGCTTGCCGACGGGACGACGGGCAGCGTCCTCGACCTACCGCCCGGCTCGCAGGCAGTGAGCCCCGCGATGTGCGTGGACTCGGGGTTCCCGACCGCGCGCGGCACCCTGCTTCAGCAGTCGAATAGGCCCGGAATGCGCGTGTCCGTCGCATACGCAGGCGGCGCGGGCGGCCAGTCGTCCGGCGTGGTCAACGGCGGCCCCACCTGGAGCGTCTCACGCGCGATCCAGCTGCATGCGAGCGATCTATCCGGCTGGCAGGACGGGCAGTACACCTTCGCGGCCCCGAGCAACGGGGGCAACGTCGAGCTGTACGACTTCTACGTCGATCCGCGCTGCCAGGTGTAACCGAGGCGCTGCTAGACCCGGGCGAGCTTCTTGCCCGGGTTGAGCAGCCCCTTGGGATCGAACGCCCGTTTGATCGCCTCGTGCATGGCGATCGCCGGCGGCGCCCACTGCCGGGCCAGCTGACCGTTCTTGACCAGCCCGATCCCGTGCTCGCCGGACACCGAGCCGCCGAGCGCCACCGCGAGCTCGAACAGCTCCGCGGCCGCCTCTTCGGCCCGCTCCAGCTCGGCCGGGTCCTCGAGGTCGATCATGAAGGTGGAGTGGAGGTTGCCGTCGCCCGCGTGGCCCCAGCTGCAGGCGGGCAGGTTGTGTCGGGACCCGATCGCGACCGTTTCCTCGATCGCCTCTTGGAGGCGGTCGACGGGGACCACGATGTCCTCTGAGACCTTGCCGCCCCGCTGGGCGGTCACGGCGATCGCCGCGCCGTCCCGCCAGCGCCACAGCGCGGCGATCTCGCGCGAGCCGGCAGGCGCGTGCACCAGAGCTGCCTGCTCGCCCATCACCTCCGCCAGCTCGGAATGGATGCGCCTGGCCTCCTCGGCGCTGCCGTCGGCGTCGGCGATGACCATGAACCGCGCGTCGTCGGGCAGGGCGATCGGGAACGCACCTCGAGTCGCGGCAATCGCCCCCCCGTCCAGATACTCGATCGCAGCGGGGACGATGCCGCTGCCGAGCATGTATTCGATCGCCTCGCAGCCCGCGGCCACATCGGTGTACAGCGCCGCCAGCGGCAGCGATGCCTCGGGCGCCGGGATCAGCTTGATCCAGGCGGCGGTGACCACGCCGAGGGTGCCCTCGGAGCCGATCATCAGTGACTTCAGGTCATACCCGGCCACGTCCTTGCGGATGGGGCCCCCGACGCGGACCAGCTCGCCGGGGGCGAGGACGAACTCGAGACCTGTGATCCAAGCGCCGGTGACGCCGTACTTGAAAGCGTGCGGGCCGCCAGCGTTGGTGGCGATGTTGCCGCCCAGCTGGGACTGCTCGGAGGACCCGGGGTCGGGTGGATAGAAGAGCCCGTTCTCGCGGGCGCGCCGGCGAACGTCGGCGGTGATGGCGCCGGCTTCAATCGCCGCGCGCCACAGGCCGGGATCGAGGTGGCGGACCTTGGTCAGCCGCTCGAGGCTGAGCACGACCCCGCCGTCGAGCGGGACGGCGCCGCCGGTGAACCCGGTGCCACCCCCGCGAGGGACGATCGGCACGTCGTGCTCGTAGCACCAGGCGACGGTTTCGGCGACCTGCTCCGCGTCAGCCGGGAGCGCGACCGCGTCGGCCCGGCCGCGCAAGTTTCGGCTCTCCGTGGCGTCACTCAGGTAAGCGCGGGAGTTGCCAGGCAGGACGCGGTCGGGTCCGAGGAGTGCCGCGAGCTCGCGCTCGATCGAGGTGCCGGAAGCTGTTGCCATGGTTGGGGCCGAGCCTAGCGTTGCGTAAGGTGTGAGGCGTGGGAAAGATCTTCGAGAGCATCGACGAGCGGCTCGAGCGGTGGATCGCGGACCAGCCCATGTTCTTCGTCGGCAGCGCTCCGCTCGACGAGGACGGGCACATCAACGTCTCGCCCAAAGGCCCGATCGAGACGCTGCGGGTGCTCGATCCGCGCACCGTCGCGTACCTGGACTTCATCGGCAGTGGCGCCGAGACGATCGCGCACATCCGCGAGAACGCGCGGATCGTGATCATGCTCTGCGCCTTCCATGGACCGCCGCGGATCCTTCGACTCCATGGGCAGGGTCGCATTGTGACCGCAGCGGACTACCAGTTCGTCGAGCTGGCCGAGCAATGCGACTTCCCCGATCCGGCGACGCCGGAGGCGCGGCGCGCGATCGTGGTCGTCGATGTCGAGCGCGTGGCGGATTCATGCGGGTACGGGGTGCCCCTGATGAGCTACGAGGGTCAGCGTCCCCACATGGAACTGTGGGCGGCCAAGAAGGTGCGGGTGGGTGGTCCCGAGGCGCTGCTCGACTACCAGCGCGAGCACAACTCGGTCAGCATCGACGGCCTGCCGGCGGTCGATTCCCCGACGCTCGTGCCCGAGTAGGTGGCGGCCGTGGTGCCGGTGTTCGACGGGCACAACGATGCCCTCACCAAGGATGGCCACGAGTTGCTCGCCGAGGGACGGCCCGACGGCCACCTCGACATTCCGCGGATGCGGACGGGCGGCGTGCGGGGTGCGATCTTCGCCGTGTTCGTCGAATCCGACGGCGGCGCGCGGGACGAGCGGGTTGAGCGTGACGACGGGGTGCTCGAGTTTGCGCCGGCGCCGCCGGTAGCGCACCCGGTGGCGGCGGCCCGGGCCGCCGCGGCCGCGGGGCGGCTGCTCGCGCTTGAGCGCGCGGGCGCGGTGCGGATCGCGCGCGCCGCGGCCGATCTGGACCGTGCCCGCGAGGACGGCGACCCACCCACCCCGCCGATCGCCGTGCTGCATCTGGAGGGCGCCGAGCCAATCGACGTCGGACTCGAGGCGCTCGAGCTGTGGTACGGCGCGGGCCTGCGCTCCCTCGGGCTGGTCTGGAGCCGCCCGAACGCGTTCGCCCACGGAGTGCCGTTCATCTCGCCGTCGACGCCGGACACCGGGCCCGGGCTGACCGACGCGGGCCACGCGCTGGTGCGCCGCTGCGCCGAGATGGGGATCCTGGTCGACGTCAGCCACCTCAACGAGGCCGGCTTCTGGGACCTCGCGCGGCACGAGCTCGGGCCGATCGTGGCCTCGCATTCGGGCGTGCACGCCCTGTGTCCGACCTCGCGCAACCTGACCGATCGCCAGCTCGACGCGATCGGCGAGTCGGGCGGTCTGGTCGGGATCGTCTTCGCCTGCCCGTTCCTGCGCCCTGACTTCAACGACGATCCGGACACGCCGATCGAGCTCATCGCCCAGCACGCTCGCTACGTGGCGGACCGGATCGGAGTCGAGCACGTCGCTTTGGGCTCCGACTACGACGGCGCGACGATCCCGGAGGCGCTTGGCGACGTGGCGGGTACGCCGCGGCTGCTCGAGACACTGGCCGCGGCGGGGTTCGACGAGCGCGAGCTGTCGTTGATCGCGTGGGAGAACTGGCGGCGGGTGCTCGGGGAGTGGTGGCGGCTGTAACCGGCCTCCACGCCTCCGCTGCTGATCGGGAACGCGTAGAAGACGCCTAGCGAGGCGCAGATTGCGATCGTCGCGTACGGCGAGACCGCGGCCACGGCCGTCGCGATCGCGTAGGGGATCACGCCGGCGACGCTGCGGATGAGGATCTGGCGCCGGCGCTCGAGCGGCAGCGGTTGCTTGAGCTTGGGGTGCTTGACGAGCAGGATGTGGGCGTTGAGGGCGGCGAACAGCAGGCCCATGATCAGAAACGAGCCGCTGTAGATCGCCGCCGCGAGGTGCTGGCCGCTCGAGTGCCTCAGATAGGCCGCCATCAGCTTGGTCGCGAACGGCAGGATCGCGATGCTCATCAGCAGCACCAGGTTCAGGAACAGGATCGCGTGGTCGGCTTCCCGGAGGCGACCGATCATCACGTGATGGTTGATCCAGATGATCCCGATGGTCAGGAACGAGACGACGTAGGCGGCGTACACCGGCCACTGGCTCGCGAGTCCGTGGGCCAGGCTCTCGCCCGGGGACAACGGGGGCAGGTCGATGTTGAGAACGAGCAGCGTGATCGCCACCGCCATCACACCGTCGGAGAAGGCCTCGAGTCGGCTGGTGCTCACGCCCGCTGATTTCGGCGGGATGAGCGCGGATCCTGTCGGCCTAAAAATGTCGTAACAAGCACGCTAAACCTAACAATTCCTGCTCAAGTTTTTCGACGGATAGCCGATCCCAACCGTGGATGGGAGACAGCTCACCACGCGCCTACAACCGGACTCGCCTGATCGCCTTCGCGATCGTCGGAATCGTCCTGCCGGTCCTGATCGCCGCCGATACCGACCGTTCGAGTCACCGTCCCGTGTTTTATGTCGGGGCGGTCATCGCGTGTGTCGCGTCGCTCGTCGCGGCGCTGGCGCCGCGCCGTCGTCGGGTGATCTTCTGCGTCGCAGCATTCGCTCAGCTGCCCGCACTGACCCTGCTGCAGGCGTACAGCGGTGGGGCAGGATCGAGCTACGCGGTCCTGGTTGTCATGGCAATGCTGTGGTTCGGTCTGGTCGCCGGCGACATCGAGATGGTGGCCGGGATCCTCGTGTTCGCCGCGTGCTGCGTGCTGCCGATGGTGCTGATCGGAGCGCCGGCGTATCCGCTCAGTTGGGGCCACGCCGCCCTCCTGGTCCTGGTCGGGATGATGATCGCGCTGTCGCTGCGCGCGGTGACGCGCGAACTGGCGACGCTGGCCCAACGCTTCGCCCAGGAGGCCGTCGTCGATGACCTGACCGGTCTGCTCAATCGTCGCGGCTGGCGCTACACGGCCCCGCGCGAACTGGCCCGTGCGGCGCGGAGCGGCAACCCGATCACGCTGGTGACGCTCGACCTCGACAACTTCAAGGAGCTCAACGACGAGCTCGGGCACGCCCAAGGCGACCGCGCCCTGTCGGACACGGCCGAGCGGATCCGGGCCACCCTGCGCGCCGGCGACGTCGTCGCCCGCCTCGGTGGCGACGAATTCGTCGCGCTGCTGACCAACTCGACACTGACGGGATCGCTCGCCGCGATTGACCGGCTGCGGGCCTCGACTCCCAAGCGCGAGGCATTCTCGGCGGGCGTTGCGGTGTGGGATCGCAAGGAGGATTTGTCCGCGCTGCTGCACCGCTCAGACCTGGCGCTGTACGCGGCCAAGGAGGCCGGGGCCGGACGCACCGAGGTGGCGCCCACCCAGCTCGAGTCGGTGCCGGCGCTCGACCCAGGCGACGACGAACTCGATGAGCGGGTGGCCGCGGGCGCTTAACCGCTTCTTCGCAAGTCCATAGCAGGCTCTTCGTGACCTCCGAAGGGACTCTTAGCGCGAGTGCCTTCAGTGGAGGTCATGAAATTTCGAACTGTCGTAACCACTGTCACGGCGGCCGCCGCACTCACCGGCTTGGGTGCCGCTTCCGCTTCCGCTGCGACGGTCTCGTCGCAGGAGGAGGTAAGTCAGAACTGGGCCGGCTATGTCGCCGGCGGATCATCTTCGGGCACGCAGTTCTCAAGCGTGTCGGGCAGCTGGGTGCAGCCCACCGTCAGTTGCAACTCGAGCCAGAGCTATTCCGCTTATTGGGTCGGCATCGGCGGCTCGAGCGATCAGTCGAACGCGCTCGAGCAGACCGGCACCCAGGGCGACTGCACTGCCAACGGGGGCACTCAGTACTACGCCTGGTATGAGCTGGTGCCGTCGGCGCCGGTGCAGCTCGGTCTCGCCATCCACCCCGGCGACCACATCTCCGCCAAGGTGAGCGTGAGCGGGTCGAACGTCACCGTGTGGCTGTCTGATCAGACAACCGGGCAGTCGACGACCAAGAACCTCCAGATGAGCAACCCCGACACCTCGAGCGCCGAGTGGATCGCGGAGGCGCCGTCGCAGTGCGACTCCTCCGGCAGCTGCCAGCCGCTTCCGCTGGCCGACTTCGGCACCGTCCAGTTCAGCGGGGCCTCGGCGACCGCGAACGGTCACACCGGCACGATCGACGACTCCGCCTGGGGTGCTGCGCCAATCGCCCTCGGCTCGAACGGGACCGACTTTGCCAGCCTGGGCTCGAGCGGCTCGACCGCCGGGGCGACGCCGTCATCGCTGTCCTCGGGCGGCTCGGCGTTCTCGGTCGCCTGGCAGCAGAACGGCACCACTGACGTCTCAGGGGCGGGTGGCTCGGCCGGTGGCTCGGGCGATGGCAGCTACGGCAATGGCGGCTACGGCTACGGCGGCAACCCGGGCGGCTACGGCGGCTATGGATATGGTGGCGGCGGCTATGGCTACGGTGGCGGTGGCTATGGCGGCTACGGCTACGGAGACGGTTACGGCGGTGGCTACTACAGCTATGGAGCGTTGTGATCGCTATGCGACGCCACGCTCGAGACGCTGATCGCTTCTGGCGGCAAGTGCGACGCGGTACGCGGCGGCGAGGCGGTCAAGTGCCGCCTCCCAGCTGCGACCGCGCACTCCGGCCAACGCACCGCGTCGGACGCGGTCATGCAGCCTTGGTGTGGTGGTCAGTGACATCACCCCGTCGGCCAGCGCACTGACCTCGGGAGCGGCCAGCAGGCCGGTCTCGCCATGATCAATCAGGCACGAGGGGCCTCCCCGGTCGACCGCGACCACCGGGAGGCCGCTCGCCTGTGCCTCGAGGACCACCTGACCGAAGGTCTCGGTTGCGCTCGCGAACAGAAAGACGTCGGCGCTGGCGTACACGCGGGCGAGGTCGTTTCCGGACAGCCAGCCGAGGAAGCTGGCCCGGTCGCCGAGGCGCTCGCGCAACAGTTCCTCCTCGGGGCCCCCGCCTGCCAGCACCAGGTGCAGTCGCTCATCGCGGCGGTGGGCCTCCAGGAACGCATCCGCCAGCAGCTCGACGCCCTTCTCCTTGCTCAACCGGCCGGCGTACAGCACGTTGACAGCCTCTGGGAGTAGCGCCTCGTCGCGGTGGGCGGGATCGAAGCGCTGCAGATCGACGCCGCGGTCCCAGCGGCGGATCCGCTCGGACTCGATCCCCAGTTCGGCCAACCGCGCGTCGCTCGCCGGGCTGGGCGAGAGGACGACGTCGCACGCGCCATAGAAGGCGCGCATGCCGAAGTTGGCGAGCGCCTCGAGGCCGGGCTGCCCGGTGCGCAGCGCCGTGTAGGCGCCGAGCTCGGTGTGGTAACTGCCGACCCGCGGGAGTTCGAGCACACGGCCAAGGAGCCAGGCTCCGATGCCGGCCGGGCCCGGCGAGCAAACGTGGACGATGTCGTAGCGGCCCTCTGCCAGCGCATCGACGATCGCCGGAACGGTGGGGACGCCGATCTGTAGGCCGGGGTAGAAGGGGACATCGATCTCGGCCACGGCAGCGAGGCGCCGATCGACCTCGCAGTCGGTGCCGATCACCTCGACGTCGAACCCGCGCACGCCGCGGGCGCGGATCTGCTCGATCGTGTGGGTTACCCCGTGCATCGAACCGATGCCATCAACGATCAGGGCCACCCGCGGGCGATCCCCGTCGCTGCGGGTGAGCTTGGCCTTCTCGCGCCCTAAAAACGACGCCGCGGCGGCGTATGGGATCGCCGGCAGACACGCGTCGAACAGCGAGAGTGCGCTCCTGCCCAGATCGGGCGTGTGGTTCTCGAGGCTCTGGATCGTCTCGCGTACCACCGCGGCGAGTTTGCGCTCGTGTACGCGTCGGGCACGGCGGTCGAGGTCGGCGTGGGTCAGCACACCGTCCTGCAGCTGCTGGAGCAGCTTGTGCTCGTCGACGTCGAGCTGCATGGACAGGAGCCAGGCCCGCAATAGAGCAAGCGCATCGTCGGCCGCGAGGTCCGTCCCGCCGCTCCCCTGCCGAGCGTCGCCCTCGCACATGACCCGCTCGACAATCTTGAGCACGGTCGCCGGGTCAGGACGAGCCGGCGCCTCGCCGTCACCGAGCGACCGAATGGCCAGCGCCATAGCCGCGTGGGCCCACTTGGCGGCGCTGCCCTGCTGCCCGTGTGCGGAGGCTCGCCCGGCGCGGATGTGGGCGAGGAACTCCCGCGGGGTGTGGGCGCGAGGCGTCTCGGTGAACGTGCGGCCGACGTCGATTCCGGCGTGGTCATCGGACCCGCCGATGGCGGTTCCCCCGTGGGTCTCGATGTACACGAACGCCGGAAGATTGAGTTCCTTGGCGCGTGAGCCGTTGCGCGTCTCCCAAATCGGGAATAGCTCGGCCAAGCGCCGCCGGTGACGCGCCGTGAGCGGCGCGGCGACGGCGTAGAAGGGGTGAGCGAGCGCGGCCGTGATGTCGTGTTCGCGCAGGTATGCCGCGCAGGTTTCAACGTCATCGGCGTGGGCCTGCAGCCATCCGTGATGGTCGGGCGTGATGCCGTAGCAGAGCACGTGCACGGCCTGCGGCTCGCCCTTGAAGGAAGCGGTCAGCTCCTCGGAGATGAACGTGTCGGGCAGATGAGCAAGCGACAGGGCGCCATCGATCGTGTCGTGGTCGGTGATCGTGACAAAGTCCATTCCCCGGGCCTTGGCCAGCTCGTAGACCTCAAGCGGCTCGGTGGCGCACTCTGGAATATGGAGCGAGCGCTGGACTCCCAGCTTTGAAATCTGAGAGGCCGTGGAGTGCACGTGCAGGTCGGCGCGACTCATTTCGTTCATGAGGTCAGGATCACCCTGCAAAGAAAGGGGTTAGTGAAGAACGAGGTCATGTCCTGTGACGTTCCTGTAAACGGTCGCATGGGTTTGACGGCTCATCGGAGAACCTTGGCCCTATGTCTTTGGCCCCCGGTCAGCCCGATATGGACGGCGATCTTGTCGTGCTACGGGCCGGCGCGCTCCGGGTCGAGATTGCCCTGCTGCCGTTCGAGGTGACGGTCTGGCGTGGCGAGCGGCGGCTGGTGGGCTCACTCGGCGCCTGGGTGGCCGAGGGGACCGTGCACGACCACTTCATCCAGCTCACCGAGGGAGTCGTTGCGCATGAGGCGCTCGCGCCCATTGAGCGCGCGCTGTCGGCGACAGTGCGGCGACGGGCCGCCGACCGGGTGTCGCTATCGGTTGGCTTGACCGGGGGGCGACGGGCGCGGTTGGAGGTGCGGATTGTTGACGGTCGGCGTGTCTCGCTGGTGGTTTTGCCCGAAGGCGAGCCGTTGCGCGTGGCGCTCGATTGGCGCCGGCGCTCCGACGAGCGGTTCGTCGGACTGGGGGCGCGTCATGGGACCCAGTTCGATCAGGGCGGGCGGGCGGTCCAGCTCGGGGCGGACCGCCGCTACACCGGTCCCGACTGCCCGGCTGAGCTGCTGGCCGGCGGCGGGATACCGCAGGGCGACTACGCGCCCGTTCCCTGGTTTATCTCGAGCAGGGGCTACGGCGTGTGGGTGCGCTGCGATGGAAACGGGGTCAGGTTCGACATGTCGGGTGATCGAGTGTCGGTGTCGACCCGGTTCTTGTCCGGTCCTTTGTCTGTCGAGGTGCTGTGTTCGTCGACCCCGGCGGCGCGCTTGCGTGCGTTCTGCCGTCTGACCGGATTCCCGGCGCTGCTGCCCGAATGGGGGTACGGATTCTGGAAGAGCCGCGACGTCTACGAGCACCAGGACGACGTCGTCGAGGACTACGAGGGCATGCGGAAACACAACATCCCGCTCGACGCGATCGTGCTCGATTCGCCGTGGGAGACGCAGTACAACACCTGGGAGATCAACCCCTACCAGTTTTCTGACGGGCCCGCCCTGATCCGGCGGTTGCGGGCCGACGGCGTGCGGACGGTGGTGTGGGTGACCCCGTGGGTCAACCTGGACTCGCGAGACGGCCAGATCCCGCCCCAACCCGAATCAGACCGGCTGCACCGCGAGCCGGCTCCGAACTATTCGCCCGGGGCCGCGGGTGGCCACTTCGTTCGAGGTTCGGACGGCGAACCGTTCGTGACCCAGTGGTGGATGGGCACGGGATCGCCGATCGACTTCACCAGCCCGGCCGCCGAGGAGTGGTGGCGATCGCAAGCCCGGGAGCTCCTGTCGCTTGGCGTGGAGGGGATCAAGGCCGACGACGGCGAGGGGTACTACATACCGGATTCCGTGCGATTGGCGGATGGGCGTTCCGGGGCGGAGGGTGCGTGGGCACTCGGGAGCCTTTATCGCTCGTCCATGCAAAGGGCCTGGATGACGTGCACCCGGGGCAGGGCGTGGTGTTCGGGCGCAGCGGGTGGACCGGCGAGCAGTCGGTCGGGTTCACTTGGGCGGGCGATCAGGCGTCGGATTTCTGGTCACTCCGGGTGCTCGTGGTGGCGACCCTGTCGGCCGCGTGCAGCGGGTTCTCGAACTGGTCGCACGACATCGGTGGCTATCTGGGCCACCGGCTGATGGAGCGCTGCCCGCCCGAGTTGCTCGTGCGCTGGGTCCAGTTCGGCTGCTTCACGCCGCTCATGCACGCACACGGGCGGATGCCGCAGGAGCCGTGGCACTACTCAGACCGGGTGCTCGACGTGTATCGAGCCTACGTGTCGTTGCATGAGCAGCTCGTGCCCTATGTTCGCGCGGCCGCTTTGACCGCTTCGTTGACCGGTCTCCCTGTCGTGCGGCCGCTGTGCCTGACCGATCCGAGCGACCCGCGGGGGTGGACGATCACCGACGCATACGGCTACGGGCCGGCGCTGTGGGTGGCGCCGGTGGTCGAGGACGAGGCGCGCGAGCGCGAGGTGGCGCTGCCGCGGGGGGAGTGGATCGAGACGTGGTCGGGCCGGCGGGTGGTTGGTGGCTCTGAGGTGGTGGTTGTTGCGCCGCTGGAGCGGATTCCGGTCTGGGTGCGCGCGGGTTCGATCGTCGTCACGTATCCGGCGTCGCATGTGGCGCGCGGTTTGGGGGATGTCCCTGAGTCGGAACGTCCGCTGATCGCGACTCTGTGGGGTTCGCCGCGGCTAGGTCGGTCTGCCTTTCGCTTGGCGGACGGGACGCGGATCGGGTGGCGGCGGGGTCGCTGGTCGGTATCCGCTGCGGTTGAGCGGGACGTTGAGTTCCGCGAGATCGAGGCCTGAACCACTCTAGATAGAACGTTCTACTTGTCAGGCGGAGATCAGGGCACGCCGATGCGGGTCATGGCGAGCGCGCCGGCCTGCGCGCCGAGCGCGGCGGCATCGGCGATCGAGTCACCGCGACCCAACCCGAGCGTGAATGCGGCTGCGAACGAGTCGCCGGCGCCGTAGGAGTCGTGCGGCTCGCCGGGGAGCGGCGCCGAATCCCAGCGGCCCTCGGACTCGCCCCACCAGCGCCCTCCGTGGCCGCCCTCGGTGGCTACCAGCAGCCGGGTGTGGGCCGCCACGTGCTTGGCCCAGCTCGCTTCGTCGTGGTCGCTTTCGCTGAACACGAGCGCGTCGATCCGGACGCCGGCCGCCTCGAGCACGTCCCTGGCTCGTGGCGTGGCAACTACGGCTTTCGCTTGCCGCGCGTGGCGCAGCGCGCCGGCGTCGCCGGCCGTGAAGTAGACGGACGCGACGTGGCCTAGAACCTCCCAGTCGAGCTCATCGTGGGCCTTCGGCTCCAAGCGTTTGCCGAGCGTGATGATCGTGCGCTCACCGTTCTCGAGCAGGGTGGTCGCGCGCCGGGTCGGCTGCTTACGCCAGGCGACGTGCATGAGCACACCGCGGTCCTCGAGCTCGGCCAACGCGGCGTGACCGTTTGCGTCGTCGCCGAGCGCGGTGAAGAAGTCGACCTCGGCTCCCAGCTCTGCCAGCATCACCGCGGCCACGCCCCCGCCGCCCGCGGCGCGCAGGAACCCCTCTTCGGCATGGGCCACCTGTCCGCGGCGCGGAAACCCCGGCAGCGAGAGAAAGTCCACCCACTCGACATGTCCCACGACAGCGACGCGCGTCATGGTCCACTAGTGTGACGACCATGGACGAGGGTTTGCCTATTGCTTACGAGGTTTTGGAGCGCGGGATCCCGGTGTACGCGTCAGGTGGCGAGCAAGTCGGCACGGTCGACCACGTCGTGGCGGCACCCGAGGAGGACATCTTCCACGGGATCGTGATGCGGGTCGAGAGCGAGCAGCGCTTCGTGGCGGCCGACGACGTCGCCTCTCTGCACGAGCGGGGAGTTGACCTGCGAATCGACGCCGCGGCCGCCGCAGCGCTGCCCGCGCCGCACGGTGGCGCGCCGGCGTGGCGCGAGGCCGAGCCAGGCGTCAAGCCGAGCGCGTGGCGGCGGTTCCTCGACCTTGTCGAGGGAAAGGACCCGCGCGCTAAGGGCTGGACGGAGGAAGACTGAAGCCGGCCCGCTCGAGCCGCCCCCGCAGCTGCTCGGGCGACTCGAACTGAACCGCCTGCAATCCGGCCCGGCGAGCCGCCTCCACGTTGGCCGCCGAGTCGTCGATGAAGACCGTGTTCGCGGCTTTCAGTCCGAAGCGGTCGAGCAGCAGCTCAAACACCCGGGGGTCGGGCTTGGCCACCCCTTCGAAGCCGGACACTACGGTTCCGTCGAACCAGCGCATAAATGGATAGCGCTCGACTCGTCCCGGATACGTCCAGGTCTCCATGTTGGTCAGCGCGTAGCAGGGGACGGATTGCTCCTTCAGCGCCCGCAGGATCTCAACGGTCTGCTCGATCGGGCCGCCGAGCATCTCCTCGCTGCGCTGCACCCAGGCCCAGATCATCTCCTCGAGGTCGGGGTGTTCGGCGGCCAGCGGCGGGCAGGTCTCCTTGGGCGGTATCCCGAGGTCGTGGGCGTGATGCCACTCCATCGTGCACACGTCCGCCAGGAAATGCTCCATCGCGTCGTCGTCGCCGTCGAACAGCTTGCGGTACAGGTATCGAGGGTTCCAGTCGAGCAGCACCCCGCCGAGGTCGAACACGACCGCGCTGGGCTTGCCATTGGTTCGCGGCGCGGGCATGGGGCTAGTGAAGCAGCCCGCTAACCGTCCCAACGGGACGCTCCTCCTGAGCTTTCTGTGAATAGGAGGCTGGTGCACAAACCCCGGCGCGCGTCGATTTGTTGTGGCCAACTCACAGGGGGTGGACCAGCGCGGTAGAGCCTGGTCGAGAAACGTCCCCACGGTTCCCACAAACCTCAGGAGGAACAGTTGGTTAGCGACCCGAGGACTTCCCTTCGTACGCGTCGGCGAGCAACTCGCCAAGCAGACCCGGGTCGGTGGCGGTCAGCGTCACCCGGACCGCGGCTAGGCGCTTGCCCCACCACACCTCCGTGCAGACCTCGGGGTGCGATTGCACGGCAGTGAGGATCCCGGGCTCGTCGACCATCACGTTCATGTGGTCCTCGTCCCACAGCGTCGCGAAGATGCGCCCGGCGATGCGGAAGGAGGGCCGGCCGTGGTGATCCTGCTCGACGGCCTCGGGCAGCGAGAGCGCGAGCTGGCGAGCTTCCTGGCTGCTCAACATCGCCCCACGAGTCGATCGTACCGGCGGTTATGCTCGCTCCCATGCACATCGCCGAGCTCACGCCGCCTGAACAGCGGGTGCTCGGGTGCCTGATCGAGAAGCGCTGGACGACGCCGGATCAGTACCCGCTTTCGCTGAACGGTCTACGGCTCGCGTGCAATCAATCGACCAACCGTGACCCGGTCACCGCGTATGACGAAGCGACGGTACGGGAGGCCGCACAGCGGCTGTGCCTGTACGGGCTGGCCCGGCTAGCCAGCGGGCACGGCAGCCGCGCGGTCAAGTACCGCCACCTGGCCGAGGAGGCGCTCGAACTGGACCGCGAGGAGCTGGCGGTGCTCGCCGTGCTCCTGCTCCGCGGCCCGCAGACGCCGGGCGAGCTCAAGGCGCGGACCGAGCGGATGGGGCCGCTCGCGTCGCTGGACGACGTCGAGCGGGTGCTTGGCGTGCTGAGCGAGCACGGCTACGCGAGGCGCCTCGGGCGCCGACCCGGCCAGAAGGAAGACCGCTTCGAGCACCTACTCGGTGGCGCTGGAGAGGCGCAGCCGTCCGCTCCGGTGCACGCGTCGTCGCCCGCCCTCGAATCGACGCCCGCCGCCCCGCCGCCACCTGCGTACTCGCCATCGTCCGAGTCCGTGCCGCCGGCGCCGCCGTCATCGTCCGACGGGAACGGAGCTCTCGCCGAGCGGGTCGCCGCGCTCGAAGAAGAAGTCGTGTCGCTCCGCGCCGAGCTCGACGAGCTGCGCGCCCTCTACGAATAGGGCCGCCGCCGGCCGTCTCTACGGGTAGAGCAGCCCGCTCTCCCGTCGCATCACGAACTCCGCCCGGCGCTCGAGGAAGTCGGCGACGATCGCCGCGAAGGCTTCGGGGCGGTCGTCGTAGATCGCGTGGGCCGCGTCGTAGACGAGCACAAAGTGACACTGGGGGAGGAGCTCGCGGTAGATCCGGCCGAGCTCGGGCGGGGTCATTCGGTCCTCGGTGCCGAAGAGGACGAGCGTCGGGACCTCGAGTGTCCGCATCGCCTCCTCGAGCTCGGGGTCGCGTGGCGGCCCGATCAACCGTTCTGTCAGCTTCCTTTGCTTGGTGTTGACCTCGGCCGGGATCGGCGTGGTGTCGATGCGACGCTCAGGATGGGCGTGCAGCCACACCAGCATCTCCACCGGCGTCCGCGGCAGCCGCCTCGGACCCACCAGGATGGCCGCCGGCGATGCCAGCACCAGCGCGTCAAGGCGCTCGGGCGCCTGCACGGCCAGCCACAGCGCGAGCTTGCCGCCGAACGAAATGCCCCACAGGCTGAATCGGTCGATCCCGATCGCGGCGACGGCGCGCAACATCGTCTCGGCGAGTTCGCGCATCGAACCGGAGCGCTCGTTGGCCGGCGAGGAACCAAATCCGGGCGCCTCGAACGCGATCACCCGGTGAGTCGCGGCCAGTAGCTCGTGTGCGCGGCTCATCCGCAGACCACCACCGCCGTGGAAGGAGACCAGCGGCGGCCCTTCTCCGGCCTCGAGGTAGCGGATCTCGAATCCGTCCGCCTCGACGAACCGCTCGACGAAGCTCATAGCTCTCGCATCCTCGGGAGCACCTCGGTCCCGAACAACTCGAGGCTCCGGCGGGCCTGGTCCGGGGTTGGGGCGATGAAGATCAGCTCGACGATCCCGACCCCGAGCTCGCGCCGGAGCCGGTCCACCTGCCCCAGCACCGTCTCGGGCGAGCCAAGCATGAGCTGTGCGGTCTCGATCCGCTGGTCGAGATCCCCGCCGCCGTGCAGACGCGACCGCTGACGCGGGGTGTCCCGTCCGTAGTAGCCGGCGCGCGCCGCCGCCTCGTCCGCGGCCGGGTTGGCTCGGCTCAGCCCGAGGCTGCTCGTGTGTCCGTGGGAAACGGCCATTTGCGCCAGGTTCTCGCGGGCCTGCGCATCGGACTCGGCCACGAGGACCGCGATCCGGTAGAGCAACTGCTCGGGTGCCGGCTCCCACCCGTGCGCGCCGGCGGCCTCCCGGTACACGCGGACGGACTCCCGCGCGCGATCCAGCGTGGTCACTGCGAGCCCGCCGCTGATCCGCTTGGCGGCCGCGAACTCGGCCGCCTCCGGGCTCGAGATAGACATGAAGATCGGGGGATGGGGCGCCTGGACCGGGCGCGGCCAGATCGAGATCGTGCGGTATTCGTAGTAGCGCCCGAGCCAGCCGAACGGCTGTGGCTCGGTCCAGGCGCGCACGATCAGCTCGAGCGCCTCCATGAACCGCTCGCGGGACTCGGCGGGATTGACGCCGTATGTCGCGTACTCATTCGAGGTGCCGCGCAGCATGCCGGCGATCAGGCGACCGCCGGTCAGGGTGTCGAGCATGGCGAACTCCTCTGCCACCCGCACCGGATTCTGGATGGGGACGTTCGATCCGAGGAGCGCGATCTTTGCGCGCTTGACTCGCTGCGCGACCGCGGCCGCCATCACCATCGGGTTGGGTGTCAGCGAGGCGGGCGAGTAGTGGTGCTCGGCCACGGTCACCCAGTCGAACCCCAGCTGATCGGCAAGCTCGAACTGGGCGAGCGCACGTTCCATCGACGCCTGCGCGGCATCGGTCGAGTAACCGTCGACCGGGGCTGGCCAGCCGAGGCCGGTGCGAGGGCCCGCGTACGGCACGATCGAGAACACCGCTGCCTTGATCTCCCGAGTATCGAGCAACCGTGGGTCCGATGACCTTCCGGGTTTCAGCTGCGAACTCCTGGGAAAGGACTTGGATGGAGGATCGGTCCCTGGAGGTAGGAGGTAGTGCATGCGTCGCTTGTTCGTGGCATTCGGCTTGGGCGTTGCCGTGGCGCTCTCGGCAGCTGGGGTCGCACAGGCCGCGCCGGCGGCGAACGCAGGCGCCTTCACACTCACGGCTAACAGCCCCGACGGGACCTACGCCCCCACGTTCACCGGCAACGGCATGCTCGGCGTGCGCGTGCCGCCCTCAGGGCAGGGATACGCCGCCGGCACCGTTCCCGCCCAGTCTGAGCTGGCCGGCTTCTACGCCTGGCCCAGCGGCAGCCCGACGGTGTCGCAAAACGTCCAGCAGCGGGCGAACATCCCCACTTGGTCGACGCTGACGTTCTCCGACGGCGGCCAGCCGTTCACGGTGCCCGGCCCGGGTGTGTCGAACTGGCGTCAATCCCTCGATCTACACACCGGTGTCGTCACCACCAGCGCGCGCTGGACCGCTCCAAATGGGCACGTCACCGATCTCACCTACCAGGTCCTCACCGACCGGGCGAGCCAGTTCGTCGGTCTGGTCCGTATGCAGCTGACCCCGCAGTGGTCGGGCATGGCAACGGTGACCGACGCGATCGACGGGACTGCCGACACGACCAACAATCCGTTGCTCACCAACCAGGTGTCGAAGGGGTGGAATACGGCCGCAGACCAGGACTGGGTCACAGTTCAGACGGTCGGGACGAACATCCAGGCGACACTGGCGAGCCAGCTTCAGACGAGCCCCAACATCGTCGCCACCAACGCTCCGACCGACCAGAGCACCGATCAGAGCGTGGGCCAGCAGCTCACCTTCCCGGTCACTGCCGGTCAGACCTACACGATCACCAAGTACGTCGGCGTGGAGAGCTCCCAGGACGCGACGGACACCGTCGGCGCCGCCCAGGGCCAGGCCACCGCGGCCGCCAACACGGGCTGGACATCGTTGCTGGCGGCCAACGACGCGGCGTGGACGGCGCTGTGGCGCGGATGGATCGAGGTGCTCGGCAACTCGACGCTGGCCACCGACGTGAACGCCAGCGAGTTTTACCTCTGGTCGAGTACGCGCGACGGTGTCGACTGGAGCGTCTCGCCCGCTGGGCTCTCTTCCAACGGCTACGACGGGCACATCTTCTGGGACGCCGAGACGTGGATGTACCCCACGTTGCTGGCTCAGCATCCCGATCTGGCGGCCGGAATGGACGCCTACCGATTCCAGCGGCTATCCGAGGCCGCGCAGCACGCCACCGCGACCGGATATCAGGGCGCGCGCTTCCCGTGGGAGAGCGCTCTGGACGGCACCGAACAGATTCCGCCGCCGGTGTCGGTCAACAGCGAGGGCCTCTACGAGCAGCACATCACCGCCGACATCGCGCTCGCGCAGTGGCAGTACTACCTGGTCACCGGCGACCGGGGATGGCTGGCGTCACAGGGCTGGCCTGTGCTGTCGGGCGCCGCGACGTTCTGGGCCTCCCGGGCCACGCTCGGTAACGACGGTCATTACCACATCGACGGCGTCACCGGACCCGACGAGGAGAACCCCAACGTCAACGACGAGGTCTACACCAACGTTGGCGCAATGCGCACGCTGCAGGACGCCGTTCAGGCCGCCCATGTACTGGGCATGACGCCGCCGGCCAGCTGGTCGCGGATCGTCGCCGGGCTGGTCGTTCCGGTGAATCGCCTGCTCAATATGCACCCCGAGTTCTCGGGTTACGGCGGTCAGCTGGTCAAGCAGGCCGACGTGACCATGCTCCAGTACCCGTGGGGTTACGCGATGCCCGGCAAGCTCGCGCTCGGCGATCTTGATTACTACGTGCCGCGCTCGGATCCCGGCGGCCCGTCGATGGACGACGCGATCAACCTGATCGACACCGCGTCGCTCGGAACCCCGGGATGCTCCGCGTACGTGTACACCGAGCGCAGTTACCAGCCGTTCATCCGTGACGTCTTCCACCAGTTCTCGGAAACCCGCACGGGCGGTGCGTTCACGTTCATGACCGGGATCGGTGGCTTCCTGCAGGAGTTCCTATACGGCTATTCGGGAATGCGCTGGAATTCGGCCAACGTCGGACTCGATCCCACCCTGAACAGTCAGATCGGCGGGATCGTGCTGCACGCGGTGCAATGGCGTGGGCGGACCTTCCAGGTCACGATCGGCCAGCAGCGCACCACGGTGACGCTGCTGTCAGGAGCGCCGCTCCCGATCGACACGCGGGGTGGGATGCGCACGGTGCGGCGTGGCCATCCGCTGACGCTGGCCACCCGCCGGCCCGATCTCACCTCCACGAACGACCTGGTCCGTTGCGGGCATGTGGCAGCCACCAGCTCGGCCCCGGGCGCGCCGGCGCTCGCCGCGGTTGACGGCAGCCCGGCCACCGATTGGCAGCCGGCGACGGTGCACGCGTCACTGACCGCGCGGCTCCGGCCTCTAGCCGGCCGGGTCGGCACGATCACGCTGCGGTGGGGTCGTCAGTGGCCTGCAGTGCCCGGTCCGAACATCCCGCCGCCCCCCGGGCCGATCGTGGTGCTACGGCCGGCGAGCTACTCGGTCCAGGTGTCCAGTAACGGACACACGTGGCGAACGGTGGCGCGGGTGGGCGGCCGGGCCGGCACGCTCGACACCGTGCACCTGAAGCACGCCGTGAATGCCCGGCTCGTCCGGATCCGGGTCACCGCGGCGAGCTCGACCAAGCTGCCGATGTTGGAGGAGCTCACGGTCACCAGCTAGCCGGTTTAGGGGATGCCGATCTCCGAGTTGTCGCCGACGAGGAAGCGGTAGGCGCGAGGCTGGTGGCGGTCGCGGCCGACCTTGACGTTGCGCCCGAGCAGTGAGGACTCGATCCGGCCGTCGAGGCCAGTCACGGCCGATCCGGCGAGCAGGATCGAGTGCTCCACCTCGGCGCCGGAGATCTCGCAGTCCTCGCCGATCGCGCTGTAGGGGCCGACGTAGCAGTCGCTGAGGCGGGCGCCGGCGCCGATGATGGCCGGACCGCGCACCGAGGAGCGCTCGAGCCGAGCGCCGGCCTCGATCACCACGCGGCCCTCGACCTGGGAATCGATCAGCTCGCCCTCCAGGCGGGTCTGGATGGTGTCGAGCACCAGCCGGTTGGCCGCGAGCATGTCCACCAGCCGACCGGTGTCCTTCCACCATCCCTTGACGATGTGGGGCACGACGCGGCGGCCCTCGTCGACTAGGCGCTGGATGGCGTCGGTGATCTCCAGCTCGCCGCGGGCCGACGGCTCGATCGCCTTGGCGGCCGCGTGGACGCAGGGGCTGAACATGTAGACGCCGACCAGGGCGAGGTCGGTGCGCGGCTCGGCGGGCTTCTCGACCAGCTGGACCACGACGCCGTCGTCGAGCTCGGCCACGCCGTAGTTCTGGGGATCCGGCACCTGCGTGAGCAGGATCAGGGCATCCGGCTCGTCCGCCGCGAACGTAGCCACGAGATCGGTGATCCCGCCCTGCAGCAGGTTGTCACCCAGGTACATGACAAACGGAGAGTCGGCCAGGAACGGCTCCGCGGTCAGTACCGCATGGGCAAGACCGGCCGGCCTGTCCTGGAGGATGTAGGTCAGCTGCACCCCGAAGCGCGAGCCGTCGCCGGCCGCCTGGCGCACCTCCTCGCCCGTCTCCGGCGCGATGATGATCCCGACCTGCTCGATCCCCGCGTCCGCCATCGCCTCGATCCCGTAGAACAGCACAGGCTTGTTGGCCACCGGCACCAGCTGCTTGGCGCTCGTGTACGTGATCGGCCGCAGGCGGGTGCCCCTTCCCCCGGACAGGATCAGTCCCTTCAACGGCTGCATGGGCGCGGAGCGTAGCGGCGCCGGGTGCGCGCGGGCGTCCTCTCCGGCCGCGCCAGGCGCGCGGGACCTCTAGCCGGCCGCGACGGGCGCGACGGCGCGGATCGCCTCGGCTGCTTCTTGAACCGCCACGCGAGCCTCCTCGGGCTCGAGCACGACGGCGTCGCCGGCCTCTTTGAGCACGTCGCGCACGAGATAGCGCATGCTCGCGAACCCACGCTCCACGATCACTGCGCCGTCCTCGAGCTCCTCGCTCACCGTGCGCTCCTCGCGCGCCCACCGTGCCCGTTCGGGCGAGATCCACACGCGGGCCCGGCGCGCGGCGGGCACCTCGCCGGTCCGAGGCCAGCCGTCGACATCCGCGGCTGGGTCGACGTCCGGCCGCGGCTCGAACGGCTCGTCGGACACCGCGGCGGATTTGAAGCGATCGAGGCGGAAGTGGCGGACGTCCTCGCGCGAGGGGTCGTAGCTCGCCACGTACCAGCCCTCGCGTCCGTTGATCAGCGCGTAGGGCTCAACCGTCCGGGTCGAGAACTCGTCCTCGTTCTCCTTGTAGTACTCGAACGAGAGCAGACGACGGCGGGCGATCGCGCGGGAGACGACGGCCGCGATCTCGGCGTCGTCGCCACCCGGCGCGGCGATCTGAAGGCCTTCGTGCACCGGGTCCTCACCGAGCGCACCGACCACCTTCTTGCGCACCGAGGTCAGGGAGCCCTCCGGGATGTGCTCGCCGATCAGGTCGATCGCCGCGATCAGCGCCTTGGCCTCGACCGGAAGCAGCCGCGCGGGCCGGGCGAACGAATCGCCGTAGGGCTCGGGCTCGACCTCGATCTTTCCGTCGTTGCCGAGCTCGGCATACAGGACGTATGTGCCAGCGCCGAAATTGACCAGGTTGAGCACCGAGATGTCCTCCCGGAGCTCCTGCTCCGAGACCTTCAGGTTGTCGCAGAGCT
This sequence comes from uncultured Solirubrobacterales bacterium, assembly GCA_963757235.1. Taxonomy (GTDB): domain Bacteria; phylum Actinomycetota; class Thermoleophilia; order Solirubrobacterales; family Solirubrobacteraceae; genus Palsa-465. Next base: position 155,856 of record CAVWRC010000018.1, read on the forward strand.
CGCGGGCGTCGACCGAATGGCCGGCACGGCCGGCCGCGATCAGGATGCTGGCCAGCGTCACCAGGCGGGCGAAGCGCTCGGGTCGGATCGCCCCGTCGGGGTGGTGGCCGTTGCCGACGTCGGCGATCTGTTCGTCGGCGTGGGCGGGGTGGGAGGGTCCGGATTCCACATGAGTGGTGTCGAGCTCCGCGCGCCTATCGGCGATCTGCATCTCGCCCGAGTGGCGCTCGATCAGCAGCTCGAGCCGGTCGCGGAGCTCGTCGGCGAGCTCGGGCGGTCCCTGGATCCGCGCGTGCTCGCCGAGTCCGAGGACCCAGGCGATCAGCTGCCGGGCGTTGGCATAGGGAGTCACGAAAACCCGGTCGCCGTCTTCCTCGGCCGGGCGCATCTCTCCGTAGCGGCCGAAGTGGCGCTCGATCTGCCAGGCGATGCGCCGCCCGATCCACACCTCGGCGGGGTGGGCGGGATCCGCATCCCCGAACTGCCAGTCGATCCGGTTGGCGTAGATGCGGGGATCGAAGTCGGCGGGACGCTGGAAGTCGTGCTCTGCCTTGGTCGCGTAGCCGACCTTGCCGCGGATCCGCGACAGCCGGAACACCCGGAGCGCCTTGCGCTCGTGCGAATGACCGATCAGATAGAACTGGCCGCTCGGCTGGTAGAGCAGGTGATAGGGATCGACCTTGCGCGTTCCCCACTGGCCGCGCTCCATCGTGTAGTACTCGAACACGATCGTTTTGCGGCGGAAGATCGCGGTCTCGATCTTGGCCAGTCGCTGGCTCAGCTCGTGCCCGCCGGCGGCGCCGGTGATCCCGAGCGCGACTGTCTGCTGCTCGGGCGAGCCGAGCGGGCTGGGACGCCCCCACGAGATCTGCTGCAGGGCGATCCGCAGCGGCTCGGCGTAGGCGAACTCCCCGTCGAGCAGCTGAAGGGCCGTGTGCAGCGCCGCCAGCTCCTTGTCGGTGAATTCGATCGGGGGCAGGTGGAAGTTCTCGGGAGCGAGCGAGTAGGTCTCCTGCTCGACCAGGCCGTCGACCGGCTTCTCGACCGACAGGACGATCCGCAGCGCCTCGAGCTCGGAACGGTCGGCGTAGAACCGGCGCGCGAACGCGTCCTCGTTCATCGCGCTGTACCCCTCGACGTCCCGCCGGATCTCCTGGGCGGTCACGGGCCGCCGCTCCGCCATCAGGTATGAGATCAGCGACAGCTGACGGATCAGCTTTTCCGTGTCCTTAGCCATGCCCACCGCAACTGTAGTTGGGCGGGGCGGGATGCGGCTCCGGACGCCGGACCCGGAACGCTATTTGCGCTGTTTTGCGGCCGATCCGTAGCGGGGCGTTGACAACCTCTATCAGGCCGCTTCGCGGTCGGCGTCGGCCCTGGGCGCAAAGTACGCGCCGCCACCTAACGCCTTGTCGTAGGGCGACCATTGGGCGCCGGCCGGCAGCTCCTTCTCGAGGCGGTCGAAGCTCCCCAGCCGCCCGCCGAGGTTGTCGATCATGTGGACCAGGGTCGCCTCCCGAGTGCAGGGGACGACTGGGCTGCCGTGCTCCAGCGAGCCGTGATGGCTCAAGATGATGTGCAGGACGGCCTGGGCCAGCTCGGCCGGGAAGCCCTCGAGCCGCTCGATCGTTCGGCGCACGCGGTAGTAGCCGAGCGAAATCTCGCCCTGAAGGCGGCCATCATCGGACATCACGATCGCGCCGGCGTCGGACTCGTAGGCCTCGAGCTTCCCGATGTCGTGCAGCAGCGCACCGGTAACCGCCACATCTCGATCGATGCCCGGGAAGGTGGCTGAGATCGCGCTGACCGCCTGGGCGACGGTCAGCGAGTGCTCGAGCAGGCCGTGCCGGTAGGCGTGGTGGTAGCGCTTGCCGGCGGGCGCGTCCCGGTAGTCGGGCCAGGTGGCCGAGCCGTCCGCGAAGATGGCGCTCAGCAGCCGTCGCAGGTGGGGGTTGTGGATGGTGGCGAGCAGCTCTTGCAGCTCGTTCTCCATCTGGTTCAGGTCGTGCGCGGGCCCGTCGTGCAGCTCCCGCTGGGCGTACTCGCCGTCACGGGGCGGTCGCAGACTGCGCACCGCTAACTGGGCGCCCGACAGCTTGCCGATGACGAACACGACCTCGCCCGGGCGACACAGCTCGCCGGATCGCGCCGCGACCACCGCCGTGACGCTTCCGGTTCGGTCGCCGAGGACCAGTTTGAGGTGCTTGCCGCCGTTTTCACGCTCGACCGCGCGCACCAACAGCGCCTGGGCGACCTCGCATCCGTCCGCAAATTCCCGGACTCGCATGGTGAGACGAAGATAAAGTGGCGCGCGGACAGCAATATGGCTGGTACTGCGATTGTCACGGGAGGCACCGGCGGACTCGGGTCCGCGGTCGTCGAGCGGCTGCTCGACGACGGGTGGCGCGTGGTGGTGCCGTGGATCGTCGAGAGCGAGCTCGAGCGCGTCCCTCCGCGCGAGGGTCTAGAGCTCACCAAGGCAGACCTGTTCGATCAGAGTGAGGTGGCGGGGGTCGTCGCGTTGGCGGCCGGGGATGAATCGGCTCCGCTGCGTGGCGTGGTGAACCTGGTCGGCGGCTTCGCCGCGGGCGCGCGGGTCCACGAGACGCCGATCGAGGAGTTCGAGCGCCAGTTCCGGCTGAACCTGAGGCCCACCTACCTGATGGTGGCGGCCGCGGTTCCCAATCTGATCGAGACGGGGGCGGGTTCGATCGTATGCGTCGGCACCCGCGCGGCCCTCCACCCGTTCAGCGGCGCCGCCGGCTACGTGTCGTCGAAGGCGGCGGTAATCGCATTCGCCCAGGCCGTGGCGGTGGAGTACAAGAACGACGGGATCCGCTGCAACGCGATCCTCCCGAGCGTGATCGACACGCCCGGTAACCGCAAAGCGATGCCCAAGGCCGACTTCGGGAAGTGGGTCAATCCGGCCGAGATCGCCGGCGTGATCGCTTTTCTGCTGAGCGACGATTCGCGGCCGACCAGCGGAGCGGCGCTGCCGGTCTACGGTCGCGCTTAGGCCTGAAATTCCCGGGCCGGCCAGCTCCAACAGTCGATCCAGGCCGACGGCAAGCTGATCCAGAGCTATGAGGGGAGGATCGGCAACCTCGAGTCAGAGCTCACCGTTATCGAGCAGAGCGCTGAGACGCAGGAGCGCCTGCTGAACCAGGTCAACGTTGAACTGGCGAGCGCGCGCGTTCGACGCTTTGCTCAACGGGCTGACCCAGATCAGGTCAATCGCGCGGGCGAACGCCGACACCATCCACCTGATCAATACGACCCGGCTGGCGGTGGCGGCTCAGACCAGGCGGCTGGTCGGGATCCAGGCCCGCCGCAAGCGGGCCACGGCGGCGGTGCTGGTCGAGCGCGACGAGATCGCGCAGCTGCGGCTCACCATTGTCGGCCGCGAACTCGCGGTAGCTCACGACCAGGCGCAGAAGTGCCTTCGGCCTCGCGGCCCGCTAACGCTGGCTGAGCGTCATTCGTCGAACTGGCCGGCGTACAGGGCGAACACCGCGCCCTGTGGATCCTGGAGCACGCCGATCTGGCCCATCCCGATGTCGGTTGCCGGAACGAGGGTGTCCGCACCGAGCTCGCTGGCGCTGGCCATTCCGTCCTCGATGTTGTCGGTGCCGAAGTACACGAGCCAGTAGCTCGGCTCGTTCTCCGTCGCGCCACGCAGACCGCCGTTGCTGTTGCCGTCGGCAGTCTGAATGACCTTGTACTGCATCGGCATGCCCTCGAAGGTCTCGTATTTCCACCCGAATAGCTCGCCGTAGAAGTTGGCGGAGGCGTCGACGTCAGGCGTGGCGAGCTCGTTCCAGGAGAGCGCACCCGCGGCGTTGACGACGTTCGCGCCGATGTGCAGCTTGGGCTCCCAGACCATGAAGAACGCGCCTTGGGGATCCTGGATCACGGCCATGCGGCCGACGTCCATGACGTCGAAGGCCGGCGCGTGCACGGTGGCGCCGAGCTTCTGGGCACGGTCGGCGGCGGCGTCGGCGCTCTCCACCGTCACGTAGGAATTCCACATCGGTGGCACGCCCGCGTCGCGTTGCTGCTCGGGCTGGGGCCCGATCCCCGCGGCGGGCTTGCCGCCCAGTTGCATCATCGAGTAGACCACGCCGTCGCCGACCGGATTGTCGACGGCCTCCCAGCCGAACAGCCGGCCGTAGAACTGCTTGGCGGCATCCTGATCGGTGGTCGAGAGGTCGGCCCAGGAGAAGGTGCCCGGTGAGTATTGGGTTCGTTCGCTCATGACCGGCGACGCTATCCGGTGGCGTCCGGCGAATGTGTGAGGAAACTGCTACTCGCGGACAGGATCGGTCCGCATACGACCGCAGGCTAACGAGCGTCAAATTGCGCGAGCGCCGCCCGCATGCGCTCGAGGTCGAGCCGCCCCCCGAGTGCACACAACAGCGCGATGCGAGCGGCGGCCGGCGACAGGAACGGCACGCAGATCGCGCCGCTGGCGCGCAGGTTGCGCTCGGCGCCCTCGAACCCGTACGTGGAGAACAGCATTGAGGAGCGGTCGGGTCGGCAGGTGATCAGCACCGGCACGCGCTCGGCAGCGTGGCGAAGCTCGCCCAGCACCACCGGAGAGAGATGGCCGGCGCCGAAGGCGACCAGTACGACGCCGTCGCTGCTCTCGGCCGCGTGACGAAGCAGCGCGCCGTCGTCGCCGAGGGCGGTGCTCACGATGCTGACTCGGTGCTCGAGGCTTCTGACATTGATCGGGTCGGGGCGACGCGGGATCGCATGGAGCCAGACCCGGCCGCCGACGACCCGCCCGAGCGGCCCGGCGGTCGGCGAGCCGAATGCGCCCGGGCCGGTGCTGTCGATCTTGCGCACCGTGGTGGCGGCGTGGACCTCGCCCCCGAACGCCACCACCACACCGAGTCCGGCGGCGCTCGGCGAGCGCGCCAGGATGATCGCGTCGAGCAGGTTCGCGGGGCCGTCGGCACCGGGGGCGCTGCCGGGCCGATTCGCGCCCGTCAGCACGATCGGAGCCTCCCCGCCGTAGGTCAGCGCGGACACCATGGCCACCTCTTCCATCGTGTCGGTGCCCGTCGTCAGCACCACACCCTCGCCGCTCGAGGCCGCCTCGGCGGCGCGGCGGGCGAGCACCAGAGCATCGGGGAGGGTGAGGTGTGCGCTCGGCAGCGCGAGCACCGTCTCGGCGTGGACGTCAAAGCCCGCCACCTCGGGCAGCTGCTGGACGAGCTCGGATGCGTCGAGCGCATGTACGGCCTGATCGCCACGCATCGCGATCGTGCCGCCGGCGGCGAGAACGCGCACCGGTCGCGTGGTGGCGCCGGCAGAGTGTGAAGGCATCGCGGCATCATGCCGCACTACCCTTCGACCGGTGCGATTTGCGATCACCGGCGCGGCCGGGATGCTCGGTCGCGACCTGGTCGCCGCCGCGAATGCCGCCGGTCACGAGGTGGTGGGATTCTCGCGGGCGGAGCTGGATATCACCGACGCCGAGGCGGTGACGACGGCGGTGTACACGGCGCGAGGAGACGTGGTGGTCAACTGTGCGGCGTGGACAGACGTCGACGGCGCCGAGCGCGATGAGGCGGGCGCGGCGGCGGTCAACGGCGCCGGTGCCGGCAACGTCGCTTGTGCGGCGGTTGCATCTGGTGCGTGGACGATCCACGTGTCCAGCGACTACGTGTTCGACGGGACCAAGCGCTCGGCGTATCTGGAATCCGATGACGTCGGACCGCTGTCGGCGTACGGCCGCTCAAAGCTGGCTGGGGAGCGCGCGGTAGCGGCCGCGGCGCCCGGCCAAAACACGATCGTGCGCTCCTCATGGCTGTTCGGGGCCGGCGGCTCGTGCTTCCCGGCGACCATCCTGCGCCTGGCGGGCGAGCGCGAAGAGTTGAAGGTTGTCGACGATCAGGTGGGCTGCCCAACGTTCACCGGGCACCTCGCGCGCGCGTTGGTCGAGCTCGGCGCGGGTGAGGCGCGGCCGGTGGGCGTCGTGCACGTGGCAGGCGGAGGCATCTGCTCGTGGTACGCGTTCGCTCAGGAGATCGTCGCGCGAGCCGGCCTGAACTGCGAGGTGAAGCCGTGCACGACGGCCGACATGCCGCGGCCGGCAACCCGGCCTGCGTACAGCGTTCTGCGTAGCGAGCGCGGCTACGAGGTTCCCGTGTTGCCGGAGTGGCGACAGGGGCTGGGTGAATACATGGCGGCGGTACCGATGGCAGGCGCGAGATGAGGCTGCTCGTGTGCGGCGGCGCGGGGTTCATCGGCTCGGCCTTCGTGCGCGCGCGCGTGCGTGAGCACGGCGACCACGTCACCGTGTTGGACAAGCTGACCTACGCCGGCCGGCGGGAGAACCTCCAGGAGGTCGACTCTGAGATCCACTTCGTACAGGGCGCGATCGAGGAACCGGTGGTCGTGGCGGATGCGGTTGGTGACGCGGAGGCGATCGTGAACTTCGCCGCTGAGACACACGTGGATCGCTCGATCGCCGGGCCCGAGGAGTTCCTCGTCACGAACATGCAGGGCACGCACGTGCTGCTCGAAGCCGCACGCGAGCGCAGGTTGCGCTACCTCCAGGTGTCGACCGACGAGGTGTACGGCTCGATCGAGCAGGGGTCGTTCACCGAGGAGTCGCCACTACAACCGTCGAGTCCGTACAGCGCGACCAAGACCGGCGCTGATCTGCTGGTGTCGAGCTACTTCCACACGTACGGGCTCGAGACGCTGATCTGCCGGGGCTCCAACAACTACGGCCCGCATCAGTATCCGGAGAAACTGATCCCGTTGATGATCCTGAACGCGCTCGCCGGGGATCGGCTGCCGGTGTACGGAGATGGCGGCAACGTTCGCAACTGGCTGTTCGTGGAGGACTTCGCACGCGGGATCGGACATGCGCTGGCGCACGGAAAGCCAGGAGAGGTCTACAACTGCGGCGGTCCCGACGAGTGCGACAACCTGGCCGTGGTGCGTCGGATCATCGAGCTAACGGGCGCTGAGGAGGGATTGATCGAGTTCGTGACCGACCGCCCCGGGCACGACCGGCGCTACTCGCTCTCGAGCCAGAAGCTCGGGGAGCTCGGTTGGCGGGCGCAGGTGGGCTTCGAGGAGGGCCTGGCGCGAACCGTTCAGTGGTATCGCGATAACGAGTGGTGGTGGGAGCCGATCCGCAGCGGCGCCTACCGGGAGTACTACGAGCGTCACTACGGACGCGCCCTGAAGGGTTGACCGTCGCCAATCTGCTCGAGCTCGAGCGCGAGGTGATCTCGTGCCGACGCTGCCCGCGGCTGGTCGCCTGGCGGGAGGAGGTCGCCCGCGTGAAGCGCGCGTCGTACGCCGGCGAGGAGTACTGGGGGCGGCCCCTCCCGGGGTTTGGGGATCCCGGCGCCCGGGTGCTCGTGCTCGGGCTGGCGCCCGCCGCTCACGGCGGTAACCGCACGGGGCGGATCTTCACCGGCGACCGCTCGGGTGACTGGCTGTTCGGGTCGATGTATCGCACGGGTTTCGCCAACCAGCCGACGTCGGTCTCACGCGACGATGGCCTGACGCTCCGCGGCGCCTACGTGACGGCGGCGGTGCGCTGCGCGCCTCCGGCGAATCGGCCACTGCCTTCCGAACGCGACAACTGCCTGCCCTACGCGGCGCGCGAACTGTCGCTGCTCGAGTCGGTGAGCGTCATCGTGACCCTAGGGTCGTTCGCGTGGGATGCGGCGCTCCGGGTGATGCGCGCGTTGGGGGAGCCGGTGCCGCGGCCGCGGCCGAAGTTCGGTCACGGCACCACCGCCGAGGTCGGGCGATTCACGCTGCTCGGCTCTTTTCACCCGAGCCAGCAGAACACGTTCACCGGCAAGCTGACCGAGCCGATGATCGACGCTGTGTTCGAGCGGGCCAAGCAGCTCGCGAATAGCGGTCAGGTACGGACCTAAAGCGCCAGATCCGGGGGCCCCGCCTCGCTACGCTCGGGACAGTGTCTCTCGAGCACTTCAGTACCCGCACGCGCGAGTGGTTCGCCGGCGCGTTCACCGAGCCCACGCCGGCGCAGGCGCAGGCCTGGCCGGCGATCGCCTCGGGTGAGCACGTCCTGATCTCGGCCCCGACGGGGTCGGGCAAGACGCTGGCCGCCTTCCTCTGGGCGATCGACCGGTTGGCCAGCCAGCCAGCTTCGGGTGAGAAGCGCATCGGCCTCGTCTACGTGTCCCCGCTCAAGGCGCTGTCGTACGACATCGACCGCAACCTCCGCGTCCCGCTCCGCGGGATAGGCGCTGATTTGCGCGTTGCGGTCCGGACGGGGGATACGCCCCAGCGTGAGCGCCAGGCGATGCTGCGCGAACCGCCGGACATCCTGATCACCACCCCCGAGTCGCTCTACCTGATGCTGACCGGCCGGGCCCAGGAGCTGTTCGCCGGCGCCCGGTCGGTGATCGTGGACGAGATCCATGCGGTTGCGGCCACCAAGCGCGGCGCGCACCTCGCGCTCACCCTGGAGCGGCTCACGAGCGCCGCCGGCAGCGACCTCCAGCGCATCGGCCTGTCGGCCACCCAGAAGCCGCTCGAGGAGATCGCGCGATTCATGGTGGGGCCGAGCCGCACGTGCCGGATCGTCGACACCGGGGTCCGGAAGGAGCTCGACCTGGAGATCAGGGTGCCGGTCGATTCGATGGTCGAACCCGGGGAGTCGCCCGGGGGGCGACTCCCTGGCGAGTTTGCTGCGCAAACTCGGGATCTGGACCCTCTAGCCGGTGGCGAGGCGACGCGTCGCTCGATCTGGCCGGCCATCTACCCCGAACTGCTCGAGCTGATCAACGCGCACCGCTCGACCATCCTGTTCGTCAACAACCGCCGCGCCGCTGAGCGCCTCGCGCTACGCCTCAACGAGCTGTCCGAGCACGAGATCGCCCGCGCGCACCACGGCTCGCTCGCGCGCGAGGAACGCCTGGTGGTTGAAGAGATGCTCAAGGCGGGAGAGCTGCCGTGCCTGGTGGCGACGTCGAGCCTCGAGCTGGGGATCGACATGGGCGCGGTGGACCTCGTCATCCAGGTCGAGTCGCCCAAGTCGGTGGCGCGGGGGCTCCAGCGGATCGGCCGTGCCGGCCATTCGGTGGGCGACGTGAGCCGCGGGCGCATCTTCCCCAAGTTCCGCGCCGACCTGCTCGAGTGCGCCGTGGTGGCGCAGCGGATGCGCCAGGGTGAGATCGAGACCACCGTGGTCCCGCACAACGCGCTCGACGTGCTGGCCCAGCAGATCGTGGCGATCGCCGCCGCCGCGCCCGAGGACAAGCCGGTGGCGGTGGATGAGCTGTACGCCCTGGTGGGGCGCACCCACTCCTACGGCGAGCTCAGCCGCACCCAGCTCGAGAACGTGCTCGACATGCTCGACGGTCGCTACCCGAGCTCGGAGTTCTCAGAACTGCGCCCGCGAATTGTGTGGGACCGGGTTCGAGGTTTGATCCGGGCGCGGCCGGGCGCCCGGCAGCTGGCGGTCACCAACGCGGGCACGATCCCCGACCGGGGGCTGTACAGCGTGACGCTGCCCGACGGCCGGCGCGTGGGCGAGCTCGACGAGGAGATGGTTTACGAGGCGCGCCCCGGGCAGACATTCCTGCTCGGCGCGAGCACTTGGCGAATCGAGGAGATCGGGCGCGACCGGGTGATCGTCACCCCGGCGCCGGGGCTGCCGGGTGCGGTCCCGTTCTGGAAGGGCGACGGGGTGGGCCGGCCCAAGGAACTCGGCCAGGCGATCGGCGCCTTCTCGCGCTGGGCGGTGGAACAGCCGGCGGAGGTACTGGAGCGTTCGTATGACCTGGAGCCCCGAGCCGCCACCAACCTGCTGGAGTTCCTGCGCGAGCAGCAGGAGGCCACGCGCGTGGTGCCGTCGGACCGAGCCATCGTCGTCGAGCGCTTCCGCGACGAGATCGGGGACTGGCGGCTGTGTGTCCTGAGCCCGTTTGGCGGGCGCGTCCATGCCGCATGGGGCCTGGCGCTGAGCGCCCGGATCCGCGACCAGCTCGGCCTCGAGTCCGACGCGATCTGGTCTGACGACGGGATCATCGTCCACCTCCCCGACGCCGAGGAGCCGCCAGGCGCGGATCTCGTGATGCTCGAGCCCGACGAGATCGAAGACCAGGTCGTCGCCGAGCTATCCGCCTCCGCCCTGTTCGGCGCGCGGTTCCGCGAGAACGCGGCGCGGGCGTTGCTGATCCCGCGCGCCCGCCCGGGCAAGCGCACGCCGCTCTGGCAGCAGCGGCTGAAGGCGCAGTCGCTGCTCGAGGTGGCCAAGAAGTACGGCGAGTTCCCGATCATCCTCGAGACCTACCGCGAGTGCCTGCGCGACGTGCTCGACGTGCCCGGCCTGGTCGAGCTGCTCACCGCGCTCCACCGCCGGGAGATCTCGCTGGTCGAGGTGGAGACCCCGACCGCATCGCCGTTCGCTTCCTCGCTGCTCTTCGACTACGTCGCGACGTACATGTACGAGGGCGATACGCCCAATGCCGAGCGCCGGGCGGCGGCGCTATCGCTCGATCGCGAACTGCTGCGCGAGCTGCTCGGTCAGGAGGAGCTTCGGGATCTCATCGACCCAGACGCCTTGCAGCAAGTCGAGGACGACCTTCAGTTCCTCTCGGACATGCGGCGTGCGACCTCGCGCGATCAGCTTCACGACGTGCTCCGCGGGCTCGGTGACCTGAGCGCGCAAGAGGCCCAGCTGCGGGTGGTCGACGGCCTCGACGCGCCGGCGATGCTCGAGGAACTCCGGGGCGAGCGCCGCGCGATCAAGGTCCGGCTGGCCGGTGAAACCCGCTGGATCGACGCGGGCGACGCTGGTCTGTACCGCGACGCCCTCGGAGCGGCGCCCCCCGGCGGGTTGCCGGCCGCCTTCCTCGAGGACGTGCCCGATGCCTTGACGAAGCTGGTCCGCCGCTACGGCGCCACCCACGGTCCGTTCACGACCGAGGATCTGCGAGCGCGCTATGGGGTCGACGCCGCGGCCGCGCTCGCCGCACTGGAGCGCGACGGGACGCTCGTGCGCGGTGAGCTGCGTCCCGGTGGCAGCGGTCGCGAGTGGTGCGATCCCGAGGTCCTGCGCCGGGTGCGCCGGGCTTCCCTGGCCGTCCTCCGCAAGGAGGTCGAGCCGGTCGACCAGCGCGCGCTCGCGAAGTTCCTGCCGGCGTGGCAGGGCGTCGACCGGTGGGGGGCCGGGACCGGGTCTGGCGCCGGCGTCGACCGCCTGCGCGAGGTCCTCGTGCCGCTCCAGGGGCTGGCGCTTCCGCCCGACGTCTGGGAGCGCGACGTTCTGCCGCGCCGGGCCGGCGCGTACTCACCGGCGTGGATCGATCAGCTGTGCGCGGCGGGCGAGGTGGTCTGGATCGGGGCCGGCGCTCTGGGTCGGAATTCCGGCCGGGTCGTCCTCTACTTTCGCGAGGATCTGGGTCTGCTTGGCCCGCCGGCGCAGAGAGGGGCCGGGAGCGCGACGACGGACTCGCCGGCGCACGAGGCGGTGCGTGCGCGCTTGGCCGCCGGCGCCTGTTTCTTCACCGACCTGCTGGTCGACGTCGACCTCGCGCCCGAGGAGCTTCAGGACGCGCTGTGGGATCTCGCCTGGGCGGGCGAGGCGACCAACGACGCGTTCGCGCCCTTGCGCGCGCCGCGACTGACGCTGGCTCGCGCACAACGCGAGCGCGGCCGCGCCGGCGGCGCACGGCCGGGTCGATTTGCGTCTCGCCGGCGGGGAGCGGGAGCGTCCGCGCAGGTGCAGGGCCGGTGGTCGCTGACCGAGCCGCTCTTCCGGGCATCGGTCGATCCGGCCGCGCGCCGGCGGGCCATCGCCGAGCTGATGCTCGAGCGCTACGGGATCCTCACCCGCGAGCAGGTCCGGGCCGAAGGGGTGCCCGGCGGATTCACGGCCTTCTACCCGGAGCTCTCGCAGCTCGAGACGCTGGGGATCGCCCGGCGCGGCTACTTCGTCGAGGGCCTCGGCGGCGCTCAGTTTGCGCTGCCCGGAGCGGTCGAGCGACTCCGGGCCGAGAGCGAAGACCACGCTCCGGTCGTGCTGGCGGCGGTCGATCCCGCCCAGCCCTATGGTGCAGCCCTGGCCTGGCCGGAGCGCTCGCGGCGCTCGGACGATGCCCGCAGGCCCATGAGAGTGGCCGGGGCGTACGTGGTGCTGGCCGGCGGTGAGCCGATCCTCTACCTCGAACGCGGCGGCCGCGCGCTCCAGACGCTGGTCGGCGCGGACGATCCGCGACTCGAACCGGCGCTGAACGCGCTCATTGACTACGTGCGGGCAGGGAGGATCAAGCGCGTCGCGCTCGAGAAGGTCGACGGCGAGCCGGCGATCGACTCCCCGCTCGGGCCGGCGCTGGTGGCCCTCGGCTTCCAGCAGGGACCCCGGCGGCTGACCCTGACCGCCTGAGCCGCGGGAGGCGAACCCATGCCCGAAGGCGACACGATTGCCTACGCGGCCAACCGCATTCGCCCGGTGCTCGAAGGTCGCGTGCCCGACGAGATCGAGACTCCACAGCCACGGCACGCGCTCGACCGCTGGCCCGATCGGCTCGCCGGGCGGACGGTGAAGCAAGTCGACACGCACGGCAAGCACCTGTTCCTGCGCTTCGAGGGCGACCTCGTGCTGCACTCCCATCTGGGGATGGTCGGCGCGTGGGGCGTGTACGGTCCGGGTCGGCGGTGGAGTCGGTCGGCACGACGGGCTTGGGTCGTGTTTCGTTCTCAGGGTCAAGAGGTGGTCGAGTTCGACGGGCCGCTGCTTGAGCTGATGACCGACTCGCGGACGCGGTTCGATCAGCGACTGGCGGCGCTCGGCCCGGATGTGCTCGCGACCGAGTTCGACCGAGAGCGGTTCCTGCGTCGCTTCCGACAGGACGACCAGACGCGCTTTCTCGGCGACGCGCTGCTCGACCAGCGCAACGTGGCCGGCATCGGCAACATCTGGAAGGCGGAAGGATGTTGGGAAGCGCACATCGACCCGTGGCGCCCGGTCTCCGAGGTCACGGATGACGAGGCCGTGGCAATCATCGAAGCGATGAGGCCGCGAATGCAGCGCTCGGCGCAGCTTGGCCCTCGGACGATCCAGGCCCGGGTGTATGGGCACAAAGGGCGGCCGTGTCCGAGGTGCGGCGCCGCGATCGCGGCGCGCGGCCAGGGCGACGCGAACCGCACGACCTATTGGTGCCGCGGGTGCCAGAAATAACGCCCCGGCTGCGCCGGGTAGGGCACAAGGGCGCCGATCAGATCGCGCCGGGCAACACGTTTGCCAGTTTCGACGCTGCAGTGGAGGCCGGCGTCGACATGATCGAGTTCGACGTGCTGCGCGAGGAGCGGGGCGACGGCCTCATCCTCGCGCACGATTGGGCGGACGCGGCCGAGCGAGGGACGCCGCACACGCTGGAGGAAGCGCTGGCCTACTTTTGCTTGGAGCGGTTCGCGGGAATCGATCTGGACATCGACCTCAAGCTGCCCGGATACGAGTTGCGCGTGCTCGAGGCGCTCCGTGCCAGCGGCGTGCTCGGGCGGGTATTGATCTCGACGCAGTACGAGGAGAGCCTCGCGCTGCTTCGCGCCGCCGAGCCGGGGATCAAGCTCGGGTGGTCGGTGCCGAAGCTGACCCGCGATCCGTTTCGTTCGCCGGTCACGCGCGTGCCGGCGTATCTGGGGCTCCAGGTGATGCGCGCGATGCTGCCGGGGCGGGCGGCCGCGGCGATCAGGGCGCGCCGGTGCGATGCGGTGATGGCGCACTGGCGCTTGGTGACGTCCCGGCTTGTTCGTGCCATCCGTGCCGCCGGCGGCGAGCTCTACGTCTGGACGGTCGACGAGCTGCCGCGGCTTCGCTCGCTCGAGGCGCTCGGCGTCACGGGGGTGATCACGAACGACCCACGGTTATTTGACCAACTCGTGACGTGATGGATCATCCGCTCGTGCGTAGTGTGGGTGTGACCGAGACAATGACCCGCACACCATCGAGCGGGACCAGCTCGTGGGAGCGGTTTGAGGAGCTCTACCGCTCCAGCCGCGACGACGTGTACGCGTACGTCCTGACGCTGCTGCGCGATCCGGCCGCCGCAGAGGACGTCACCGCCCTCGCGTTCGAACGCGCGTACCGGCGCCGGCGGACGTTCGACCGCCGGCGAGGCGAGGAGCGGGCCTGGTTGTTCGGGATCGCGCGAAACGCTGCGCTCGACGAGCTTCGCCGGCGGCGGCGCACCGCGACGCTGGTGACCGATCCCGCCGAGGAGTTGCCCGAGGTTGGCGAGAGCGACGGGGCCGAGGTCGCACTGCGGCGGACCGCCGTACAGGCGGCCCTGGCCAAGCTGCCGGCGCGCGAGCGGGAGATCATCGCCCTGAAATTCCACGCCGGCATGTCCAACGCCGAGGCGGCCCGCGTCCTCGGAGTCAGCGAGTCGAACGCCGGGACGCTGCTGTACCGCACGATGGAGAAGCTCAGGAAGGCCTGCAATGCGACTGCTTGACCAAGACCCAATCGATCCGGAGATCGCCGCCACGCTCGACGCGATCGACGCGACGCTCGCCGGCGAGCCGGTCGATGCCCAGTATGCGGAGCTGGCCGAGATCGCATTGCTGCTCGCCTCCGATCGCCCGCAGCTCCCGGCCGAGTTCGCCCGCTCCATGGATGAGCGGGTAGGGCGCCGGTTCGCGCCGGCGCCCGACTCGGCCGTTCGGATCGAGGGCGCCCGGCGCCCGCGATTGGCCGCTCGTTTCTGGGCAGCCGGCGGCGCGCTGGCGGCGGGCGTGGCGCTGATCGTGGCGATCGTGGTCGTCGCGGGCGGCACGCACCTGAGCGGCGGATCGTCCGCCGCCTCAAGCAGCGCCTCGGCCGTTAGCAGCAGCTCTTCGGCGAGCTCGGCGGGCAGCGCCGCCGTGGGCGCCACGCCGAGCGGCAAGCCCGTGCCACATGTGGCCGAGTCGAGCCCGCCGCGTGCCGCGGCGACCAGCTCTGCCGCTCCTGTGCCGGGGCAGCCGCCCCCTGTGCAATCGTCGTCTGGATCGTCGGCGGCCACCGCTGCCCAGCCCCTCCAGCCACCGACTACCGGGCGCAAGGTCGTCCAGTCCGCGCAGCTGAACCTGACCGCCACCGCCAGCCGGGTCGACGCGGTGGCACAGGAGGTCTACAACGTGGTTGGCCAGGTCAACGGGATCGTCAACAGCTCGACGGTCACCCAGGGCGGACCCAACGGCTACGCGAGTTTCCAGCTGAGCGTCCCGAGTTCCTCACTGCCCGAGACGATGAGCCGGCTCTCACAGCTCACCTATGCACAGGTCGCGTCGCGCACCGACAACACCCAGGACATCACCAACCAGTACAACGCCGCGACCAGCGCCCTGGGCGATGCCCGCGCGCTCAGGACCTCACTGCTCAAGCAGTTGGCGAACGCCGTCACCACGGCGCAGGTCGACAGTCTCACCGCGCAGATTCACGACACCGAAGCGTCGATCTCGAGCGACGAGGCGACGCTGGGGCGCCTGAACAACCAGGTCAACTTCAGCCAGATCAACGTCGAGATCAACACCAGCACTCCACCGCCGCCCGTCGCACACAACAGCGGCGGGTTCGGGATCGGGCGCGCAGCCCACGACGCCGGGCGGGTACTGACGGTGGCGGCGGGCGGCGCGCTGATCGCGATCGCCGCGCTGACGCCCGTCGCGCTGGTCATCGCGCTCGTCTGGTGGGTGGGCGCCGCGGTCCGGCGCCGGCGCCGCGAGCAGGCCCTCGATTCGGTCTAGTGCCCTGGCGCGGGAGCTGGCCCCGACCGCGGCCGTTTGGCCATCCCCAGGCCGTGCGGTAGGGGCAACCTCCCCGCCGCGGAGGAGCCTGTGTGGTATGCATGGGCGTCATGTCTGAAGGCGGCGAGGAAACAATCGCGCTACTCGGGCGCGTGCCGGTCTTCTCCACCCTCTCCGTTGACGAGCTCGAGCGGGTGGCGCGCGTGGCCATGGCTCGCCGGTTCGAGCCGGGCGAGGTGGTGTTCAAGGAGGGTGACGAGGGGAGCACCTGCTACATCGTGCGCTCCGGGCGGGCGCGTGCGATCCGCGAGCACCCGGATGGCCGCTCGATCACGCTCGCGCACTTCGGACCCGGCGACATCTTCGGGGAGATGGCAATGCTCGACGGCGAGCGCCGCTCGGCGACGGTCGAGACGACCGAAGGGACCGAGGCGATCGCGATCCTCAGCACCGATATGCACCGGCTTCTACGCGAGTATCCCGACATATCGGTGAAGCTGATCGCGTCGCTGGGTCAGCGCCTGCGGGACACCAACGAGCGCCTGGCCCGCCAGTCGTTCCAGACGGTTCAGAGCCGCGTGGCCGCCGCGCTGTCCAAGCTGGTGGCGGCGGCCGGGCAGGGAGAAGGCGACGTGGTGATCACCGCGACCCAGGCGGAACTTGCCCAGCTGGCTGGTTCCTCACGCGAGTCGGCAAGCCGCTTTCTCGCCGTGCTGGAGCGCGCGGGAATAATTACCCAGGGACGGGGAAGGCTCACCGTTCATGATCAAGCGGCGCTCGAGCGATACGTCTACTAGCCCGGAAGGGACGACGGAGCTTTCCGCCGGCGGCGCGGTGGTGCACGACGGCAATGTGATCGTGGTCGTGCCGGTCAAGCGCGACGCCAACCGCCGGAGTGTCCTGGCGCTCCCCAAGGGACACCTCGACAAGGGCGAGACCGAGGAGGCAGCGGCGATCCGCGAAGTGACCGAGGAGACGGGCGTCCAGGCCGAACTGATCGACAAGCTGGGCGACGTCGAGTACACGTACGAGCGGCGGGGCCGGCGGCGTGCCAAACGAGTGGCGTTCTACCTGTTCGAGTACCGGTCGGGAAGCGTCGAGGACCACGATCACGAGATCGAGGTCGCGCTCTGGATGCCGCTGGAGAAGGCCGCGGAGGAGCTGACGTACCCCGGCGAGCGAGAGATCGTGCGACGCGCCATGTCGCGTTTGTCCCTGGATCGGTAGGCTGCGCGCGTGCGCGTCCTCAATTTCTATTCGTCGGTGTTCGCCGACCAACTCCGCCGCGGCCGTAAGACCGCCACGATCCGGCTCGGCGACAAGTCGCACAAGTACCGCAAGAACGACTGCGTGCTGGTCACCATCGGCTATCAGCACTCACCGCGGGAGAAGATCTTCAACGCCGTGATCGACCAGGTGGAGGTCAAGCGAGTGCGTGACCTCTCCCCGCGCGACATCGAGCACGACAACCCGGAGTTCCGGCGGGTGGACGAGATGATCCACTTCCTCGAGCAGATCTACGGCCGGACGGTTTCGATGGATGACACTGTCACCGTCGTCCGGTTCTCGCAGATCATCGAGAACCCACCGGAGATTCGCGAGCGCATGCACGGGCTGGGCGCCGCCCGCAACTGAGATCTCTCGCACGCCGTATCGGGCGGGAACGCGAGCACTTCCGAGCTCGGTCGCGTCAGCCGGACTGGCTGCGCTTGAGGACGCGGTCGGCGCGCCACTGCCCGCCCTCGCGCACCAGCGCGTCGCAGCGAGGCCCATAGCCCCGGGACTTGGCACTCTTGGGGGACGAGTGCCAAGAAATCCTTGAAAAGCCGGTGCGACAAGCTATATTGGCGTCTTGGCACTCTCGTGGGAGGAGTGCCAAGCTCTCACAACGGCATCATTCCCTTCCAACCGGAGGTTGCATCACATGAAGCTCAAGCCCCTTGGCGATCGGTTGATCGTGCGGGCGATCGAGGAGGAGGAGACGACCGCCAGCGGCATCGTCCTGCCCGACACCGCGAAAGAGAAGCCCCAGAAGGGCAAGGTTCTCGCGGTCGGCGACGGCAAGGTCAACGAGGACACTGGCAAGCGCACTCCGCTCGACGTCGCAGAAGGCGACGAGGTCCTCTACAGCAAGTACGGCGGAACCGAGATCAAGGTCGACGGCGAGGAGCTCCTCGTCCTCCGCGAATCGGACGTGCTGGCCAAGGTCCAGTCCTAACCCCGTCCCCCCAGGAGAACTGAAACAGATATGGCACACAAGGAACTGAAGTACAACTCGGAGGCCCGCAAGGCCCTCGAGCAGGGCG
>CAVWRC010000019.1:0-49538 GCA_963757235.1 uncultured Solirubrobacterales bacterium
CCGAGGGCGCGGAACTCGAGGAGCTGATGACCGGCCGGGACGGCATCCGCCGGGCGGTGTCGCTGCCGCCGGGCGCGGCCACGGACCAGGCGGTGACCGCCATGCGGGAGGCCGCCGTGGCCGAGCTGGCCCGGCCCATCACCGAGGTCGTGACCGGCGTGGCCGAGCCGTTCGTCCAGGTCGTCTACGACATCGCCGTCCCCCGCATGGTGTTCGGCCGGGCCTGCCTGATCGGCGACGCGGCCTTCGCGGTCCGCCCGCACGCGGCCGCGGGCACGGCCAAGGCCGCCGCCGACGGCTGGGCGCTGGCCACCGAGCTCGCTGCCGCCGGCGGGGACGTCCCGGCCGCGCTGGCGAGCTGGGAGCGCCAGCAGGTCGCGCTGGGCCGCGCCCTGCTCGCCCGGTGCCGCGACATCGGCGACAGCTCACAGTTTGGTGGCACCTTCCGGCCCGGCGACGAGCGGCTCATCTTCGGGCTTTACGGTCCGGGGAACTAACGACTCGCCCGCTCGGCGAGGAACTCTTCCGAGGCGCCCCACGGCTCGTTCGGGAGCCAGATTTGCCCCGGCCCGGACGGCGCGGGCCGACGAGCCGCCCGAGCGGGCCCGTGCCGCCGGACCAGGATGGTTGATGACATGGCTCCTCCTGCCCACGGCCGGTCACATCGGCCGGAGCTGATCCGTCATGGCTATGACGGAACGTGACGGGGAAGATGTGACCGATGGACGAAGACGACCGGCTGGCGGGGCGGTTCGAGGCGAACCGTCCCCGGCTGCGGGCGATGGCCTACCGGATGCTCGGCTCGCTGAGCGACGCCGACGACGCGGTCCAGGAAGCCTGGATCCACGCCGCCGGCGCCAGCGTGACCGCCGTGGACAACCCCGAGGGATGGTTCACGACCATCGTCGCCCGGGTGTGCCTCATCACCGAGCAGAGCGAGCCGGGCCAGCGGGGTATGGCCGTCCCGACGTTCGACGGACCGGCGGCCGATCCGCTGCCCGCCTGGCCCGGCCTGCGCCGCCAGCGCTCCCCGAGCTCGGTCAGCCGCAGGTGCTGCGGCGTTTCATGCGGCTGTCGCAGATGACGCTTGGGCACAACGTCGCGATCGATGCCACGGTGGGCACGACGACGCCGAAGTACCCGCCCGTGGTCAACGAGCAGATCGCCCGGTCCCCCAAGCTTTCTGAGCTTCACCCGGCGCAGCCTGCCGACACCGTCCAGGGCCTCCTGCGGCTGATGTGGGAGCTCGGCGAGTGCCTCAAGGCGCTCTCGGGGATGGATGATGTCGCGCTGCAGCCCCAGGGTGGCGCTCACGCGATCTTCGCGAACGTGCTGATCATGAAGGCGTACCACGCCAGCCGCGGTGATCACGAGCGCAACGAGATGATCTCGACGCTGGCGACCCACCCGACGAACCCGGCCGCGGCCTCGGCCGCCGGGTTCAAGATCATCGAGGTCCCGGTCGGGCCGAAGGGGTACGTCGAGCTGGAGGCGCTCCGGGCGGCGGTGTCCGAGCGAACCGCCGGCCTGTTCATAAACAACCCCCAAGGACACCGGCGTCTTCAACCCGGACATCGACCGGATCGCCGAGATCGTCCATGACACGGGTGGTCTGTGCGCCTACGACCAGGCGAACGCGAACGCCACCCTCGGGCTCGCGCGTTGCCCGTGCATCCCGGGTTCGACCTTTGTCACTTCAACCTTCACAAAACGTTCGGCGCCCCGATGAACCTGTACGGCCCGGCTGCCGGTGCCATCGGTGTCACCTCCAAACTGGCGCCAGGTCCCTACCGACGCCGCTCGTAGTAGACCGAGGACGGCTACACGCTCGACCGCGACCGTCCCGACAGCATCGGACCGATCCGGGCCTATGCCGGGAACATCGCGAGTTTGGTCAAGGCGTACGCGTGGATCCGCGCGCTCGGCCCCGAGTGGATCCCGGAGGTCGCGCGCATCGCGGTGCTCAACAACAACTACGTCCAACACAGGATGGAGGCTCTGCGTGGCATCTCGGTCTCGTTTCCCGAGAACACCGAGCGGCGGCTCGACGTCGTGCGCTACTCGGCCGAGGAGTTGGAGGAGGACACCGGCTCGGGGCCGAGGGAACTCAATCAGCGGATTCCGGACTTCGGCATTCCGGCCCACTGGACGAGCCACCACCCATTCACCTCGGCCGAACCGCTGACGCTGGAGCCCACGAGTCGTTCAGCCGAGCCGAGCTCGATGAGCTCGTTGACGTCTACGCGCGGGTGATCGACGAAGCGTATGAGTCGCCCGAAACCATTGCGGAAGCGCCCCACCGTGCGTCGGTGACTCAGATGCGCTTCGACGTGGTCGAGGACACCCAGACGCCGTTGGCAACAGCACGGCTTCTGCGCGAGCGCTGGTCACTTCAGCATGCAGACACTCACTGACAGGACCGCGATCGTGACCGGCGCCGGTTCCGGCATCGGTGCCGGGATCGCCTCCGTGCTCTCGTCGGAAGGTGCGACCGTGATGATCGCCGACCTGGATGGTGACCGCGCTGCGGCGACCGCCGCCAGAATCGCGGGCGAGGGCGGCCGCTCGATCCCTCACGTCTGCGACGTGTCCCGCGACGAGGATGTCAGGGCCCTCGTACAGGCGACCGTCGACGCAACCGGGCGGGTGGACATCCTGGCGAGCAACGCGGGCATCTACCCGATCGCGAGCATCGAGGAGACAACCGAGGACCTCTGGGACAAAGTCATGACGGTCAATGCCAAGGCCAGCTGGCTGCTGATTCGGGCAGTGGCGCCGGTGATGCGCCGCCAGCACTACGGGCGCATCGTGGTGACCTCCTCCGTGACCGGGCCGAGGACGGCGATGGCCGGGCTCGCCCACTATGCCGCGAGCCAGGCGGCGCTGATGGGACTCGTCCGAACGGCGGCGCTGGAACTGGGCGGCGAGGGCGTGACTGTCAACGCAGTGTTACCCGGCACCGTGGATACCGAGGGGCTGCGCGCCAGCGCCGGTGGCTCAGGTTTCTTCGAAATCATGCTGCCCTCCATACCGCTCGGACGCGTCGCCAATCCCATGGACCTGGGCTGGGCGGTCCGGTTGCTCGCGTCGGACGAGGCCGGCTACATCACGGGCCAAGGGCTCATCGTCGACGGAGGGCAGAGCATCTCCGAGGGCGGCACCAGCAACGATCAGGTCGCGGTGCTCGTAAACCCGGCGTAGGAGCGCAGAACCGTGTTCTCGCTTGAGCATCGCGTCGCGGTCATCACAGGCGCCGCGTCGGGCATTGGTCTTGCCACAGCGCGTCGCTTTGCCGCGGCGGGCGCGACGGTGGTGCTCGTCGACCGTGACGATGCTCGTGCCGTGGCAGCCGAGATCGACGGCACCGCGATGCGCGTGGACGTCACCGACGGAGACGCGCTCGGCGCGGCACTCGACAACGTTGCCAGCGAGCACGAGCGCATCGACGTGCTCGTCAATAACGCTGGGATCTTCATCGAGGGGCTGATCGACGATACGTCCGCTGAAGACCTGCAGAGAGCCTTCGCGGTCAACACCATCGGGGTGTTGGAGGGCATCAGGCGCGCGACCCGATACATGCACCCAGGGGCGTCGATCATCAATACAGCCTCGCTGGCCGGCCAGACGGGCTTTCCCGGCTACGCCGCCTACTCGGCGTCGAAGGCGGCCGTCATCGCGGTTACTCGCGTGGCCGCACTCGAATACGGTCCTCGCGGCGTCCGCGTCAACTGCATCTGCCCCGGCTCGGTCGACACCCCGATGCTCGCCGGCCAGCCTTCGGGTGATGTTGAAGCCGGCCTCATCGGCATCGCAGCGCCGCTCGGGCGCATCGTCCGTCCCGAGGAGGTCGCCGCGCTGATGCACTTCCTGGCTGCGGATGACTGTCCCATGCTCAGCGGCCTTGCCCTGCCGATCGATGGCGGAATGAGCTCGGGAATGAGCCTCGAGCTCATCGACACGGTCGTCGGGAGCCTCCGCGGCCCCGTCGCCAGCCGGGGGATCTAAACGCGGCTAGCCGGGGAAATCAGGCGGGCGTGAATGCGGGGGTGGGCAAACACGGCGAGTCCGGTGATCGCCGCGGCCGCGCAGGCGGCAGCGCCGACGAGGAGTGCAAGGCGTGGGCTGTGCGCTCCGATCACGCCGATGAGCGTTGCGCCGACCGGGGTGCTGCCGACGAATGCCGTCGACCACAGTGCCGTCACTCGCCCTCGGTAGGGCGGCGCGGCGGCGAGTTGGATCGTGCTGTTGCCGGTGGTGAGGAACGTGATACTCGCGAAGCCGACAACCGTCAACGCGGTCACACCGACCGGCAGGCTGCTGCTGCAGGCCGTCGCGAGCATCGCCAGCGTGTACAGGACAGCCGCCCGGATCATGCGTGGAACACCCGCCTTGGCGTGACGTGTGTTGTAGAGCCCTCCGACCACCGACCCGAAGCCAAATGCGCCCATCAGCCAGCTGTAGGTCGTGGCGCCACCGGCCAGCGGCCCGCGGGCGAACAGCGGGAGGCTGACCTCCAACTCGTAGGTGAACGTCCCGATAAGCGCCATCATGCAGAGTGGGGCGAGAATCTCGGGAACGGTGCGCGCGTAGGCCAGCCCGTCGCGCAACTGGTGGGCTCGGTGGGCGACGCGAACGCCCGGCCTCAGCTGGGCGAGATCGAGCGTGAGCAGCGCGGCCAGCACCGCGGTGAAGCTCAGGCCGTTGGCGATGAAGCACCAGCCGACGCCGACGCTCGCGACCAGTGACGCCGCCACGACCGGGCCGACGGCGCGGCCGACATTTACGAAAGTGCTGTTGAGGGTGACGGCGTTTCGGATCAAGCCCGGACCGACCATCTCCGGGATGAACGCCATTCTCGCCGGGTTGTCTAGCGTGGTGAGCGTTCCGAAGGCGAGCGCCACCGCGAACACCATCCACAGTTCGATCTCGCCGAGGAGCACGAGCGCGCCGAGGACGAGCCACACCGCGGCCAGCGATGCCTGGGTGATGAGCAGCACGCGCCGCTTGTCCGCGCGGTCGACGATCAGGCCGGCGTAGGGCGTCAGCAGCAGCACGGGCAGGTAGCGGGCCGCCGTGGCCAACCCCAGCCACACCCCTGAGTGGGTGAGCTGGAGCACGAGCAGCGCCTGCGCGACCGTCTCGGTCCAGCTTCCGATCAGGCTGACGGACTGGCCGATCACGAACCGGCGGTAGTTCGGAACGGGGAACGCCGCCAGCGGGCGAACGGGCGCGGCATGCGGCTCAGCGTCCATGCGGCGCCGCTCCGGCGTCGTGAACTGCACGTCCGAACGCGCGCGTGTACGGGTGCGGCGCGGACGACATCGTGGTCCGCTCGACGTCGGTGCACCGCTCGATGCTGTGTCGCGCGAGCAGGGCCACGCCCGCGGTCAGCAACGCCGGCAGCAACGGCATCCACAACCGCGCGTGTACGAGCAGCAGCGCGCCCACCAAAGCCCCGAGCAGCGTCCCGCCGAGCACCATCACCAGTCGGCGCCGCTCGATCCGAGTTCCCGACCAGTGCGCGGCGTCGCCCACCAGCACGGTCCAAGTCGCAGTCGCGGCCGTGGTGAACACGGCGTGCACACCGAGAGCCACCGCCGTCGCGGTCTGGATGCCCATCGCGAGCGCCGAGATCGCAAGCAGCACCACGGTGAGGGTAGATCCGGGTGCGCCACCGGACGCGACCCACACGATCCAGAACCCGAGTTGCACCAGCGCCGTGCCGGGCAGCCCAACGGTGACTCGTGCTGGCCAGAGCACCGCCGGCGCCTCCCGAGGCATCGACCTCGCGGTCACGAAGGCGCCGGCGCCGAACGCGAACACGGCAACCGCCGCATGCAACGCCGACCCGAAATCGCGCGAGCACAGCCCGACCGCGATGAACACCACGTTGCCCGTCATGAACGCGGAAAACACCTTCCCGAGCGCGAGCTAAGTCAGTGCATCCACGGCGCCGGCAGCCAGCGCGAGCGCAGCCAGAAGCGCGTCGCGGACGCGGTGAGGATCGGCCGTGGCGGGCAACAAGAGCATGGCTTGAAAGCTCGCATCGCACGAGCGCCGCGCCATCACGGCCAGCCCGACTGACGGGTGGTGGGCTAACCGGAAGCTTTGGGTTGGGCTGCCGCGGCAGAGACGGGCAGGGCGACGTCCAGCACGGTGCCCTTGCCGCGCGGACTGCGGACCGTGAGCGATCCGCCGAGCGCCTCGACCCGATCACGAATTCCGATCAGACCGCTGCCGCTGGACGGGTCGGCTCCGCCGGCGCCGTTGTCGCGGATGCGCAGACGTATCAGGCTGTCGTCGCGCTCGAGGGTCACCCATGTTTGCGAGGCGCCGGCGTGTTTGGCGGCATTGGTCAGCGCCTCGGCCGCCACGTAGTAGGCGGCCACCTCGACGGGCTCGGGCAACCGCTCCTCGCGTTTCACGACGACCTCGACAGGCACCCCCGAGCGCAGAGCCAGCGTCCGGAGCGCCGGCGCCAACCCGCCCTGGGTGAGGATCGCGGGATGGATCCCCTGCGCGATCTCGCGCACCTCGTTCGTTGCTTCGTTCAACTCTTCTACCGTCTCGGACAGGGCCGCCCTGAGCTCGGGCTGCTCGGCCGGAAGGCGACGCTCGATCCTCCGCAGCCGCAGCGCGAGCGACACGAGGCGCTGCTGCACCCCGTCATGCAGGTTTCGCTCGAACCGGCGTCGGGCCTGATCGCCGGCGACGACGACGCGCGCCCGGGAAGCCGCCAGCTCGGCGCTGCCCGAGGCGTTCGCGATCGCGATCGCGAGCAGCTCGGTGAACTCAGCCATGCGGCGTTCGGTCTGGAGAGGCAGCGGTCCGTCCAGGGAGATGGACGCGATCGTGCCCCACACGCCGCCGGCGACGATCACCGGGCTCGCGACCGCCGATCGGAAGGGGGCAGGGGCACCCAGCCAGCGCGTCGCCACCTCCGAAGAGACTCCACTCTCGTCATCGATCCGAGCGGTCCGCCCCGTCCGGAACACCTCCGCGGTCGCGAGACCCGGCTCGGCCCGCCCGAGCGGACGCGGCCGGTCATCGGTCCCGGTTCCGCCGACCAGGGTCGCGGTGCCGTCTCCTTCGCGGCGAATGATCCGCGTCACGTCGGCCCCGACGAGGTCGCGCATCTCGGTGGCCACCGCGTCGAACACCGCTTCGGGCGCGCCGCCTTGAGCGATCAATGTGGCGACGCGCCGCAGCGCCGCCTGCTCCTCTGCCAGCTCGCTGCGCGCGGTCTCTGACCTCTCTGCGCGGCCTCGGGTGATCTCGAGAATCCCGCCAACCAGGACGCCGATCGCGATGTACATCGCGGTCACCGGATAGTTCACCCAGTCCCGCGAGTCGAACGTCCGATACGGCGCGATGTAGAAGGAGTCGATCGCGACCGCAGCGGCGAGCGCGAGTGGCACGCCGAACAACGGGCCCAGTCGCCACGCGGCGAAACCCACGCCGCTGGCACACAGCACGCACCACAGAGCGACGAGGACGGTGTTCCCTCGCAGGGGAATGGCGACCGCCATCCCGGCGAACACAGCGGCGCCCGTGACGAATGCCGCGGCGGCAGCGGCGATCGGATACGCCTTCCAGCTGCGGACACGCGCGCCCACGGACAGAGGCTAAATCACTCGATCCGCTCCTGCCCGGAGCGGGTTAGGAGCGCCTCGATCGCGTCCGCGCTCAGCTCGGCCTTGGCCAGAAAGCCGACGGCCGGACTTGCGGCGATCAACTCGGCGAACTCCTCCTGGGCGTGAGTCGAGATGAGGATCACGGCCTCGGCGAGCGCCGAAGGCTCGGCCGCGCGTAAGCGGCGGGCCACGCCGAGCCCGCTCTCGCCGCCGAGGTCGATGTCGACGAGCGCGAGGTCCGGGTGCAGCTCACGAGCGAGTTGCACGGCTTGCTGGCCGTCAACCGCAACGCCCAAGACGTCGATCCCGTCCTCTTGCAGGATCTCGCTGGCGGTCTGCGCGAATCTCGCGTTGTCGTCCACTATCAGGCACCGAATCGTCATGCGTCAGAACGATATGAGCGGGAACGGGCGATCGTGTGGTGGCTAGCCCCCAATCTTCGGCTCGGGGCCAACCCTCGCCCGGGACGCCAGCGTCGATAATCCGCGCATGCCCGCCGAGGCGCCCGGCGTACTAATCGCTGAGGATGACGTGCTCCTGCGCGAGGGGCTGGCGAGGCTGCTCGCGGACGAGGGGTTCAACGTCATCGACCAGGCCGGCAATGCGTCCGCGCTGCTCGCGCTGGCCCATCGCCATCGCCCCGACCTCGTGATCGTCGACATTCGCATGCCGCCGACCCACACGACGGAGGGACTCGATGCCGCCCGAACGATCCGCTCGGAGATGCCCGAGACGGCGGTCGTCGTCCTCTCCGCTCACGCCGAGGTCGAGCAGGCGACTGACCTGCTCGCGTGCGGCGAGCGAAGCGGCTACCTGCTCAAGAGCCGCGTCACCGACGTGGACGAGTTCATCGAGACGCTGCGGCGGATCATCGGCGGCGCGGCGGTCGTCGACCCCGTCCTGATCCAGCAACTGGTCGCCGCTCGTCGCGCCGAGGATCCGCTCGAGGATCTGTCGGCGCGCGAGCGCGAAGTGCTCGCACTGATGGCCGAGGGGCGATCCAACGCCGGCATCGCGAGACAGCTGTGGGTCACCGAGTCGACGGTCGAGAAACACGTCCACAGCATCCTCATCAAGCTGCGCATCCCGGAGACGGGCGACGATCACCGGCGCGTCCTCGCCGTGATCCGGTTTCTCCAGACCCGCTAGGCCCGACTGGGGGTTAGCCCCAAAACACGATGGGCACTGGCCGTGTGGTTCCGGCGGCCAGATGGAGAGAAGCTGTGGCTCGTTCTCGACCCCCGGAAAAGGAGCTCGCCCATGTCCGCCATCGCCCCCAAGTGGCCGTTCGCGCTGTCCCACAACCGCGTGCTCAGCGGCGGCTTTGCTCGCGAGACGACGATCCGCGAGCTACCGATCAGCACCGAGATCGCGGGCGTCGACATGCGCCTCACGCCGGGTGGCATCCGCGAGCTGCACTGGCACAAGGAAGCCGAGTGGGCCTACGTGATCGCCGGCAGCTGCCGCGCCAGCGTCCTCGACGAGCAGGGGCGCCTGTTCATCGACGACGTCGGTCCCGGCGATCTCTGGTACTTCCCTTCCGGGCTCCCGCATTCGATTCAGGCGCTCCAGGACGGCGTCGAGTTCCTGCTCGCGTTCGACAGCGGCGACTTCTCCGAGAACGAGACGTTCCTGATCACCGATTGGTTCAACCACACCCCACGGGAGGTGCTCGCGAAGAACTTCGGGGTGGCCGAGTCGGCGTTCGACGCGTTGCCGACCGACATCGCCCACACCCGGTACATGTTCGCCGGCGACGTGCCGGGGGCGCTGGTCGACGACGCACCTCCCTCCCCGGCCAGCGAGCTGCCGGTCTCCTACACGTGGCACATGGACGCCCAGGAGCCGACCAAGGCGCCGGGTGGACAGCTGCGGATCACCGACTCGCGCAACTTCACCGTCTCCAAGACGATCGCCGCGGCGCTGATCGAGGTCGAGCCGGGCGCGATGCGCGAAATGCACTGGCACCCGAACGCGGATGAGTGGCAGTACTGGCTGAAGGGCCAGGGCCGGATGACGGTGTTCGCCTCCGGCGGCAAGTCGACGACGACGTGATCTCCGGGCTGCCCCGCAGCAAGCCGCTGATCGTCCGCTAGCCCGCACGACCGAAGAAATCACCATCCCTGAAAGGGCTTCACATGCTTGCAATGAACAACCCCAAAGCGGACCCCCTCCGCCGCTATGGCCACGGTTTCTGGGCTGTTGCCTTCGCGTTCACGGCGGTGATGGCATTCACCACTGTGCCGACACCGCTGTGGTCGCTGTTTGCCCAGCGCGACCACTTCTCTTCGTTCACGATCACGGTCGCCTTCGCCGTGTATGCGGTGGCCGTGGCGCTCAGCCTCTTCCTCGCGGGTCATTTGTCCGATGTCTACGGACGCCGGCGGGTCCTGGTTCCGGCCCTGGCGCTCAACGTCGCGGCCGGAGCGGTGTTCGTGGCCTGGCCTGCGCTGCCCGGACTGCTTCTCGCGCGTGTCCTGAGTGGCGTCGGCGTGGGTGCTGTCACGGCGACCGCGATGGTGTGGCTGGTGGAACTCGACTCCGCCCGCGGGCCGCAGGCCCGCGGCCGCCGAGCGCAGATCATTGGCATCGCGGCGAACCTCGGCGGGCTGGGCCTCGGCGGACTGATTGCCGGTGTTCTCGCGCAGTGGGTTGGCCACGCCCTGACGCTTCCGTTCCTGGTCCTCGCCGGCGCGGTGCTGATCGGGCTGCTTGCGATCGCCCGGGCACCGGAAACCCGCACCCCAGCCTCACCGAGACCGCGATACCGCCCCCAGCGCGTATCCGTTCCTCCGCGGTCGCGGGGCCGCTTCTTCGCGGCGGCAACCGCCGCCGCGATCACGTTCGCGATCTTCGGGCTGATCACCTCGCTGGCGCCGAGCTTCCTCGCCGGAACGCTTCACCAGCCGTCCCACGCGCTCGCCGGCGCTGTCTCATTCGCGATGTTCGCCGCCGCCGCGCTGGCCCAGACCCTGACCGGATCGCGTACGCCGCATCAGCTGCTCGCCTCGGCGATCCCGACGATGCTTGCGGGCCTTGGGCTACTGACGCTGGCCGTGTGGGTGCCGTCACCTAGCTTCGGGATCTTCCTCGCCGGTGATCTGATCGCCGGCGCCGGCGCGGGACTGATGTTCAAGGGGGCGATCGGGACCGTCACGGAGATCTCGCTGCCCGAGCGTCGCGCCGAGGCGGTGGCGGGCTACTTCCTCGCCTGCTACCTCGGACTCGCCGGTCCGGTGATCGGCCTCGGCGCGCTCACCCAGATCGCGTCGACACGCGTGAGCCTGCTCGTGTTCGCCGGCCTGCTCGCGCTCGGCATCTTCGCCGCGGCTCCGCGGCTCCTGGCCGGACCCGGTCAGACCAACTCTGTCAAAGCACAACCTGTTTCCAACTGAAAAGGAGTAAACGATGCAGACAACGCAACTCACGACGACGCAACTGGGCCAGACCGGCCTCGAGATCACCCGCGTCGGGTTCGGCGCGTGGGCGATCGGTGGCGGTGGCTGGGAGTTCGGCTGGGGACCCCAGCAGGACGAGCAGTCGATCGAGGCGATCCAGCACGCGCTCGGGCTCGGTGTCAACTGGATCGACACCGCCGCCGCGTACGGCTTCGGTCATTCCGAGCACGTCGTCGGGCGAGCGCTGCACGGTATTGACGCGCGCCCATACGTGTTCACCAAGGCGTCGCTGCTGGAAGGTCCGGATCGCCGGGTCATCCATAGCCTCAAGCGTGATTCGATCCTGCGCGAGGCTCACGCCAGCCTGGAGCGATTGGGGGTCGATGCGATCGACCTCTACCAGATCCACTGGCCGATCCCCGATGAGGACATCGAGGAGGGGTGGTCGGCGTTCGCCGAACTCAAGGAGCAGGGAGTTGTCCGCCACATCGGCGTCTCGAACTTCGATGTCGACCAACTGCGGCGGATCGAGCAGATAGCGCCCGTGGAGACGCTCCAGCCTCAGTACTCGCTGATCGAGCGCGAGATCGAGTCCGAGATTCTTCCCTTCACCGAGCGTGAGGGGATCGGTGTGATCGCGTATTCGCCGATGAGCTCCGGACTGCTGACCGGCGCGATGACCCGAGAGCGGATCGCCGCGCTCCCCGACGATGACTGGCGCAAGCACGACGAGCGTTTCCGCGAGCCCGAGCTGTCGCGCAACCTCGACCTGGTGCGAGCGCCTCCGCGCCGTGGCCGACCGCCACGGCTCGGTTCCGGGCGCCGTTGCCATCGCCTGGGCGCTCCGCAATCCTGCCGTGGACGGCGCGATCGTCGGGTTCCGCTCACCGGAGCAGGTCGACCCGCTGATCGACGCGGCCAACCTCGAACTCTCAGAAGAGGACATCACCACTATCGAAGGAGAGCAGTAGTCATGCAGAGCATCGGATTCATCGGCCTGGGAAACATGGGCGGCAACATGGCCGCCCGGTACCTCGCCGCCGGCTACACCGTCTACGGCGAGGACCGCGACCGCGAACACGCGCAATCGCTCGTCGATCAGGGCCTGCGGTGGGCGAACACGCCCCGTGCCCTCGCGGAGGCGGTCGACGTCGTCATGACTTCCCTCCCGAACGACGACGTCGTCAAGGCGGTCGCGGCGGGTTCCGACGGCATCGTGGCCGGGTTGAGCGAGGGGAAGGTGTGGGCCGACCTGAGCACGATCAGCCCGCGCGCCAGCCGCGAGGTCGCCGAGCAAGTGCGCGAGCAAGGAAGCGGCGCGGCGATGCTCGACACGCCCGTGTCGGGCAGCGTTCCCCAGGTCAAGAGCGGGACGTTGACGATCATGGTCGGGGGCGACGAGGACGCCTACGCGCGGATCGAGCCGGTCCTCCGCGTGCTCGGAACGCCGACTCACATCGGTAAGAACGGGCAGGGGCTCGTGCTCAAGCTCGCGATCAACATCAGTCTCGCCGTGCAGACGCTCGCCTTCTCGGAAGGACTGCTGCTCGCCGAGAGCGAAGGCGTCGACGCCGACCTCGCCGCCAAGGTGATGGCCGAGACCCAGATCGGCTCGCCGATGCTCAAACTCCGTGTCCCGCTCATCCTCGATCCCCCCGATGAGGCGTGGTTCGACATGGGGCTGATGCACAAGGACATCCAGCTCGCCCGCCAGGCCGGCGCCGAGCAGGGAGTGCCGCTCCCAACGGCCGAGGTCGCCGACGAGATCCTCACCAAAGCCGATCAGCTCGGCTACACCCACCGCGACATCGCCTCCTTCCACCAGCTCCTCGCGCGCCTTTCGAAGGACACCGCTTCCGTCCCCTCGTGAGCGGTCCCAGGAAAGGTGCATTGGCACCGCGACACACGGTCGGGCCGCGCTTCGCACTACACGAAGCGCGGCCCCATCGCGGAATCTGGAGGGTGATGGCGCAGCCGCGGAACGAAAGACCTGGTTTGGGATCCGCTGGTTTGGCAATCCCTATGCCGTGCCGCTGTACCGCTGCTCCGGCTGTGGGTTCGTGACCACCGCATCTCTGGGCAATGCTCTGCGTGCGCATGCGGTGGGCTCGCCGGACTGCGCGAGTGAGCTCGAGCTCGCGGCGGACTTCAGCAAGGCGCCCGAGGACGCCTCGCGCCTCGGCCGCGCCAGGCCCCGTAATCGATCGGTCAGCCCAGAAACTCCGGCAGATCCGCCCGCATCGCAGCGCGGGGCCTGACCCCACCCAGAAGGGTGGCCGGGGTCCGGGATTACGCCGCGACGCGGTCGCTGATCGGCGCGTTGGCGAGGAGCTCGCGCACGCAGGCGCCCACGTCCTCGAACGTGCGCATCCGCCCGCGCAGCGACGGGATGTACGCCGTGAAGTGACGGATGCCTTCGGTCACCACGCCGAACATCGAGACGCTCAGGTGCGGGCGTCCCTCGATGTCGATCGGCGACCACGAGGTCGACTTCATCCACGCAGGGGTGCTCGAACGCGGTCGAGGAAATCCGGCTTCGAGCCGATCGGATCGAGTCCCGGAAGATCCGGAATACCCACGCGGCCGACTTGATCGGGCTCCGACCGCCTGGAACCTCGGCCTCGCGGAGGTCGTCGACCAGCGCCTGATAGACCGAGCGCTCGTAGTCATCGCTCGACCGGTAGCTCGACTGACTCCCGAAGAACAGCGCCTGCGCATCGAAGCCGCCGAACGAGGACGCGAGCCGGGCCAGCTCAGCTTCGAAGCGAACAGAAGCGGCAGCAATTCCTTGCGGCAAGCCATCCGGTTGTAAAGCCGGAGCATCGGCTCACGTGCGCTCGGCCGATAGCGCAGTCCGCCGCCGTCGGGCACGAACTCACCGCCCCGACCAACCGTCAGCGCCGTCACCA
Organism: uncultured Solirubrobacterales bacterium; assembly: GCA_963757235.1. GTDB lineage: Bacteria > Actinomycetota > Thermoleophilia > Solirubrobacterales > Solirubrobacteraceae > Palsa-465. The sequence continues at coordinate 13,942 of CAVWRC010000019.1, forward strand.
CGTCGACCGCCACCAGGCCCATCCCTGACACCGCGACCTTCGTGCCGGCCGGGATCCGCCTGATGGTGGACGATGTGCAAACCCGGCGGCGCGCTCGCGAGAAGCGCACGATAGAACCATTGGAGGTACTCGCCCATCAGGCGGCGAGGCAGGAAGTGATCGGGGCTCGATCGGGTCACCCGAGGGATCGACCGCACACTGCTCGCCGACCCACCGGTAGCCCCTCGCAGTTACCCAGTCGTACAGACTGACTCCGTAGCAGGGCTGATAGGACTCGGTCTCGAACGGATACAGCGTGAGCTGCCCGCAGGGGTTGTTGAGGAGTAGATAGTCGGGCTGCGTGACGTCGTACACGCCCGAGCCAGGCGTTCCCGGCTCGACCACGTGGACCGCGACATCGTGCCCCGTGGCTTCTCACGGCGCGCGAGTGTCACTACCAGCTCGAGCGCGCACAGCCCCCATGGTCCCGCTCCGACAATGGCGATACGTAGCACGACGACCCCTACCAAGTTCCTTCCGTGAACTCAAAAACCGCCTGCCGACGAAGTGCACTTCCCGCAGCCCACTGGATTCAGGACTGCCCTTCAATGCACTGAAGAACTGAACGTCGTGAAAACCCGAGGATCTTCCAGCGCCTATCTCCCGGCTTGACGGCAGCGGGTGGTGGCCGCGACGATACGGTCCGAGTCCAAAAAGTGGCTCTGGCTACCCCTTGGAACCAACCGGAGGAGAGGCGATGGGTTACGAACCACGCCAGTACCAGGCAGTCGAACGAGACGAGCTCGAGGCGCGGCAGCGCTTAGCGGAGGCCCGCGACAAAGCCGAGATGAACGACGGCGAGGCCCCGACCGCGGACCACGAACTCATTCAGAGACTCGAGGCGGACTGGAAGCACGCGCTCGAGCGCCTCCACCGCCACCCCGAGCACAAAGGCAGCTGATCTGGTGATCACGGGGTCGGCACGCGCTCGAGGCCCCGGATCTCGATCGTGCACCCGGCCCGGTCGGGATCATTCGGGTCAAACGCGACGATCTTGGCGTCGGGCGCAAGTGGCTAGGATTATTGCTTCGAAAACAAGAGCATGCCCTTGTCCAGTCCCAGACCAACCCCCCGTCCGGGGCGCCCGGTCCGCGGCTCACGCACCGGCCGCCCGGTTATGGCGCTGCTTGACCTGCTCGGGCGGCGGTGGGCGCTACGCGTACTTTGGGAGCTCCGCGACGGCGACCCGCTGACCTTCCGCGAGCTCCAGTCGCGCTCCGGAGACATCTCCTCGAGCGTGCTCAACGACCGGTTGCGAGAGCTGCGCGAGGCGTCGATCGTCGACGCAGCACCGGGCGCCGGCTACCGGCTCACGTCCGAAGGTCAGGAACTCCTGGCATCACTGATTCCGCTCGACACGTGGGCCGAGCGCTGGGCGGAGCGCGCCGGCGAGGCCGGCCGGGAACTCACATCGACATCGCCGGCATCGAGGTCGCCGGCATCGACATCGGCGGCGTGAGCCCCGGCAGCGTCCCGGGCGACACGATGACCAGCACGCCCAGGGCGACGATCGCCAGCGCCAGCAGGATGTCGATCGCGCGTCTCTCGGGCAGGAGCTTTTGCGCGATCACGACCGCGGCGATGACGGACATCCACGTGACGCTCATCACCCCGAGCACGACCATCACCGCCATCAGACCGGCGCTCGAGCCCACACAGCAGAATCCGAACCCCAGCCCCGAGTCCAGCCGCTCTCGGCAGCTCTGGCGGAAGTGTCGCTTGAGCGGCGTCAACTCGTACAGGCCTGCCGCGATGACCACCGCGCCGGCGAGCGAGGTTCCGTGCGGCCGGTAGATCGCGTATATCAGGACGCCCACCAGCGTCCACACGGCGAGGTAGGAGCCGAGGAAGAGTGGCGTCGCGTACGCGCCCGCGCCGGTTCGAGCCTGCTTGAAGACAGCGGGAGCCGCTCCCGGGAGCATCATCGCCGCCATCATCAACGCCCACACGCCGATGAAGAACCCGAACGAGCCAAGGCCTGTCTCGACCCCCATGTCCATCCCGTTCATCTGCCGGATCGCGAAGAACCAGCATCCGGCTGCGATCGCAAGCGTGACCACCACCGCGCCCGACGCGCGCGAGTCACTCGAGCGGACCTCATCCATAACACTCACCGCCTGCCTCCTCTCTCTCAGTTGGCTCGACGACGCGGCTGCGAACAATCAACTTCTCGAACTATATAGTTAGCAAAATGGCTAATGATGTGTTCAGTGCGCTCGCACACCCGCTTCGCCGAGAGATCGTCGAGCGTCTGAGCATGGGGCCGGCGAGCGTCGGCGAGGTGACGGGCGACTTCAAGGTTTCCAAGCCGACCATCTCGCGGCACCTGCGCCTGCTCGAGGAGGCCGGGGTCGTCTCCCGGGTGGTCGTCGGGCGCAATCACCGGCTCGCCCTGCGGGGCCAGGCGCTGGCCGAAGCCGAGGACTGGATCGAGTCCCAACGCACCCGCTGGGAGCGCCTGTTCGACGTCGTCGGCGAGTACCTCGAGGAACGCATGGAGCGCAAGTGAGCGAGCCCGCCCGCGAGGTGCGGATCGAGCGGACCTATGCCGCACCCATCGAGGTGGTGTTCGATGCGTGGACCAGCCCGGAGGTGATGCGCCGCTGGCTGCATCCCGCGTCGGACTGGGGAACCCCGGAGGCCGAGGTTGATCTCCGGGTGGGAGGAAGGGTGCGGGTCGTCATGCGCCGGCCCGACGGCTCGCAAGCCGAAGCCCGCGGTCAGTACACCCTGATCGAACGTCCGCAGCGCCTGGTCATGACGTGGGTGTTCAACGACGACCCCGCCAACCAGCAGCTGCTCGAGCTCACCTTCTCGGAGTCCGGCGGGGCGACGACGGTGCGCCTGGTCAACACCGGCATCTCGAACGACGAGCGCCGCGACAATCAGGAGTGGGGCTGGATCGGCTGCCTGCGCGAGCTCGAGCGACTGCTCGCCGGCTGATCTAGTCTCCGAACGCGCGAGCGAATGCCAGGTGATCGGCGTAATCGCGTGATTCGACGATCTCACCGCGCCGCACGCGCACCACAAAGATGTTGGCGATGTCGAACGGTTTGCCGTCGACCGCGCCGGTGTAGCGGAACTCGACGACGACGAGTTCCGGGTCCATCGTCTGGTGCACGACGAAGGCCGTCGGCTCGAACCGCTCAACGCCCGCGAGCCGCGTCGGCGCGGCGGCGAAGTGGCGACGCAGCTGCTCGCGTGTGCGCAGCGGCGCCGGACCGGACGGCGCAAACGGATGGCGGACGTCGGTCGCCTCGGCGTACAGCGCGGCGAGCTCGTCGAGCAACCGCTCCCGCTCGTCTTGACCGAGATCGCCGGCGACCAGGCAGCTCACTCCATCCGCTACGGCGCGGGACCGAGGCTATCTGGCGGGGTTCGACGGGTACAGCCATGCAGCGCGGTAGGCTCCTAGGAGCGGCGAAGGTGTGGAGCCTCCGCTTAGCCATACACGGAGAGGCTTCATGGCGGTCGCACGTCGCGGTCGCGGACGCGCGTGGACGGCGAGCCCGCTGGGATCGGACCGCGCACGTCCGCGCCCGGGCGCCCGCGGGAAAGCCTGGCGAGAACGCCGCATATATGGACGTTTCTCGGCCAGCCTCCGCCGGCTCTGATACACACCCGCGACGATGACCGGGATCCAGCCTCGACGGGCACGCTGGATGGGCGGCCTCGCCTTGGTGCTGCTGGCCTGCCTGCCGGCGGTGGCACGGGCGGACTGGACCACGTACCGCGGCGACGCGATGCGCTCCGGGATCGACACGAGCAGCACCGGCTCGCTGCCGTTCGCGCCGGCGTGGACCTCGCCAAACCTCGGAGGCGACCTCTGGGGCCAGCCGCTGGTCCACGACGGACTGGTGATCGTCGCCACCGAGAGCGACGAGGTCGTTGCGCTCAGCGAGGCGACCGGACAGGTGGTGTGGCAGGCGAGCACCGGCACACCGGTGCCGTTCGGCAAGCTCGCATGCTCGGGGGACATCATGCCGACGGTCGGGATCACGTCCACACCGGTCATCGACCCGTCGAGCAACGAAGTGTTCGCCGTCGCCGACACGCTCAATGGCTCGACCATCGAGCACAAGCTGTACGCGTTCAACGTCTCGACCGGGGCCGCTGTCGCCGGCTTCCCCGTCGACGTGGAGCCACCCGGAGACGATCCCGCCGCGCAGCTCCAGCGCGCCGCGCTGGCCCTCGACAACGGTGAGATCGTGATCGGGTACGGCGGCAACGACGGCGACTGCGGCACCTACCACGGCTGGCTGGTCGCGGTCCCGGAGTCCGGCGGCGCCGAGCACACCTTCGAGGTCGATCCCGGCTCGGGCGACGACGAGGGCGCGATCTGGGGCTCGGGCGGCGGCCCGGCCGTGGACTCGTCGGGGAACCTGTGGGTCGCGACCGGGAACGGCAACTCGGGCTCGACGTTCGGCTATCAGGAGTCGGTCGTGAAGCTCGGACAAAGCCTGAACGTGCTCGATTATTGGGCTCCCTCCGACTGGCAGTCGCTCGACGGCAGCGACCTCGACCTCGGCTCGAGCGAACCGGTCCTGCTCCCGAACAACCTCGTGTTCGAAATCGGCAAGCAGGGAATCGGCTATCTGCTGAACGCCTCTGACCTCGGCCATGTGGGCACACCCGCCTATCAGGCCAAGGTCTGCGGTGGGAGCTGGGGAGGCGCCATCTACTCCGGCGGGATCATCTACGCGACCTGCACGGACGGCTTGCGCGCCCTAGCGCTGAACGCCTCTGCACCCAGCTTCTCTCCGGTCTCCGGTTGGCACGTGAACTCGAACGTCGACGGTCCACCCACCATCGCCGGCGGCCTGGTCTGGGCAACCGATGCCGGGACGAATAACGGCTCGACGCTCTACGGCCTCAACCCCCAGACCGGCGAGATCGTCGTCAACCACACCACGCCGTCGACGGAGCACTTCGCCACCCCGTCGGCGTCTGACGGCAAGCTGTTCCTCAGCACCGGCGAGACGGTCGAGGCGGACGCGATCGCCAACGCCGCGACGTCGCCGACCTCGCCGGCGCTGGTGCCCGCCGACGTCTGCACGCTTACGGTCCACCGCAACCGGATCCAGGTCCACCGCCCCAGGCGCCGACGGCACGAGAAGCGTGCTCCCGCCCCTTACGGCACGATCGCGCTGACCGCGACCTGCAGCCAGGCGACCAACGTTGCCGTCAGGGGAACGGTGACCGAACAGCTCGGCAGAAAGCCAAAGCACGGCCACGCGAAGACCAGGCGCTTGCACATTTCCCAGGTGCACGCCAGCCTGGCGGGGGGAGTGGCCGCCACGCTCGAACTGCGGCTCCCCGACGCGGCGCTGAGCGCCCTCACGCACGCCACCAAGCGCTCGGGCACGTTCACTCTGACGGCGCCCGGCATCCGCGTCGTCACGCCGGCGGCCAGGCTCAGGCTCTAAGCCCGGGCGGCATTCCGGAGGCGCCCGCGCACAACAGCCCGCCCGATGGCCTCGCCCCGCCCGCGCTCACCCGCCCGCTCGATGGCCGCCAGGTCGGGCCCTCGAGCCGCTAAAATCTCAGTCATACAGACTTAGATCTGCAACCAAGAGATTGGACGTAGGAACGTGGATTTCGAGAACCAGAACAACGAGAACGTGCGCCTGTGCGACCTCTGTGGTGAGCGCCCGGCGGCCGTGGACGTGATGTTCGTGGCCGGCGGTGAGCGGCGTCATGGCGGTGTCTGCGAGCAGTGCGCGCGCGATGCTATGACCCAGCAGCAGCTCGGCGGCGGCGGCCCGCTCGGCGCCGCGCCGATCGACGGTCCGTTCCCGGGAGCCGGTCCCAACGTGCGTCAGCGCCAGAACACGCGCCAGCGTTCGGAGACGCCCGCGCTCGACCGGTTCGGTCGGGATCTGACCGGCGAGGCCCGCAACGGCCGCATCGATCCCGTGATCGGTCGCGAGTCGGAGATCGAGCAGGTGGTCGAGGCGCTCAGCCGCCGGCGTAAGAACAACGCCGCGCTGATCGGCGAGGCCGGCGTGGGCAAGACCGCGATCGCCGAGGGCCTGGCCCTCAGGATCGCCAACCAGGACGTTCCCGAGCCGCTGCGTAACGTGCGCGTGGTCGCGCTCGACCTGGCCGGGATGGTCGCCGGCACCCAGTTCCGGGGTGCCTTCGAGCAGCGGCTGAAGGCGCTGCTCGATGAGGTGGCGGGCTCCGAGGGTCGTGTGATCCTGTTCGTCGACGAGCTGCACACCGTGCTCGGCGCCGGAGCGGCCGAGGGCGCGATGGACGCTGCCAACATGCTCAAGCCGATGCTCGCCCGTGGCGAGCTGCGGATGGTCGGCGCCACCACGCTGGCCGAGTACCGCAAGATCGAGCGCGACGCCGCCCTCGCCCGGCGGTTCACGCCGGTCATGGTCGAGGAGCCGTCGGTGCCGGACACGATCGCGATCCTGCAGGGCCTCAAGGCCCAGTACGAGGAGCACCACCGGGTCCAGATCGCCGACGAGGCGATCGAGGCCGCGGCTCGGCTGTCGGACCGCTACATCAGCGAGTACCGGCTGCCCGACAAGGCGATCGACCTGGTCGACCAGGCGGCCGCGAGGTTGCGTTTGCGCAATGCCGATAGCGACTACGAGCGTCTGCGCTCCGAGGTCGACCATCTCAAGGCCGAGAAGCAGGCTGCAGTCGACGCCGAGGCCTACGAGGATGCGGCCGAGATCAAGCAGCGGATCGATGAGCTCGAGACCAGACTGGCCGAGCAGGCCGGCTCGGGCGAGGTCGCGACCGTGGTCACCGAGCAGGAGATCGCCGACATCGTCGCCGCGCGGACCGGGATCCCGGTCGGCCAGCTCGTCTCAAGCGAGCTAGAGCGGCTCGGAACGCTCGAGGACGACCTGCATCGGCGAGTGATCGGGCAGCACGAGGCGGTCCACGCCGTCGCCGAGACGGTGCGGCACGCCCGCGCAGGCCTGGCCGAGCCGGGCCGGCCGCTGGGCAGCTTCCTGTTCATGGGTCCGACCGGGGTCGGCAAGACCGAGCTGGTCAAGGCACTGGCCGAGCGACTGTTCGCAACCGAGAAGTCGCTGGTCAGGATCGACATGTCCGAGTACCGCGAGCCCCACACGGTGGCACGACTGATCGGCTCACCTCCGGGCTACGTCGGCTACGGCGACGGCGGTCAGCTGACCGAGCCGGTGCGGCGCCGGCCCTACTCGGTGATCCTGCTCGACGAGATCGAGAAGGCGCACCCCGAGGTCTGGAACGTCCTGCTCCAGGTGCTGGACGACGGCCGTCTCACCGATGGCGAGGGCCGTACCGTGGACTTCACGAACACGGTCGTGGTGATGACCTCGAACCTCGGCGCCGGCCAGGCCAAGCGGCGGGGGATCGGCTTCACCGCCGACGACACCGCGGCCGAGGTGGCGACGGACAGGATGCTGGAGGCGGCCAAGCGCGCCTTCCTGCCCGAGTTCCTGAATCGAATCGACGAGATCGTGGTGTTCGAACCGCTGACCGAGGAGCAGGTCCGCGAGATCGGGGCACTGCTTTGTGCCCGGATCGCCGACCGGCTGCGCGACGAGCGCGGCATCGAGCTCGAGGTCGAGCCGGCGCTGATCGAGCGCCTGGCCCGCGAGGGCTTCGACGCCGAGTTCGGCGCCCGGCCGCTCAAGCGCCACCTGCGCCGCACACTCGAGCGCGAGCTCACGCGCGCGATCCTCGACGGCCGGTTGGCCGACGGCGCCCGGGTGATCGCCAGCGACGCCGACGGTGACGCCATCGAGCTAGACGTACTGCACCCAGCAACTGTGTAGATCGATATTGATGAGGACGCGCGCTCGGCGGGCGGCGCGCGTCTCCATTGCCCGGCGGTTAGGCTGCGGGGCCGTGCCGAGCGACACCTATGACGTGGTGGTCATCGGGGGCGGTCCCGCCGGCGAGAACGCCGCGCAGTACGCGATCCAGGGGAGCTCGCGGACGGCCGTGATCGTCGAGGCCGAGCTCCTCGGCGGCGAGTGCTCGTACTGGGCATGCATGCCGAGCAAGGCGCTGCTGCGCCCGGTCGATGTCCTCGCCGGTGCTCGGGCGCTGCCCGGAGTGGCCGAGATGCTGTCGGGCTCGCTCGACCTCGAGGCGGTGCTGAACCGCCGCGATCGCTTCACCCACAACCACGACGACTCGGGCCAGGTCGGGTGGGCGAACGACCACGGCATCGAGGTGCTGCGCGGACGCGGCAGCCTGGCGGGCGATAAGACCGTCGAGGTGACGGCGCCCGACGGGAGCGCCCAGATCATCCACGCGCGGCAGGCGGTCGTGATCGCCACCGGCAGCCGGCCCTTCATCCCGCCGGTCAAGGGTCTGCGCGAGGCCTCACCCTGGACCTCGCGCGACGTCACCAACCTGCGCGACGTGCCGGAACGAGTCGCGATGATCGGCGGCGGAGTGGTCGCGTGCGAGGCGACCACCTGGCTCAGGGGCCTGGGCGCGCGGGAGGTCACCGTGATCGAGCCCGAGGAGCGACTGCTCGCCCACCTCGAGCCGTTCGCCGGCGAGATGATGGCCGAGCAGTTCGCCACGCGCGGCGTCACCGTGATGCTCGAGACACGGGTGGAGTCGGTCCGTCGCGCCGTCGTCGAGGAGGGCGGTTTGGGCCGGCTTCGCGGCGGCCCGGCCACGGTAACCGCCGGGGACGCGACGTTCGAGGTCGATGAGATCGTCGTCGCGGCCGGGCGCACGGCGGCGTCGGCCGAGCTCGGGCTCGGGCGCCTCGGGATCGACGTCGGCGAGTCCATGGGATTCGTGGTGACCGATGACCACATGACCGTGATCGGCGACTGGCTGTACGCGGTCGGCGACGTGTGCGGGCGCGCACTGCTCACCCACATGGCCAAGTACCAGGCGCGGATCGCGGGCGACGTGATCGCGGCACGCGGCGAGGGGCGCCCGCTCGACGGACGGCGCTATCGCGACGTGGCCGATCATCGCATGGTGCCGGCGGTCGTCTTCGCCGAGCCGCAGGTGGCGTCGGTCGGGCTCACCGAGGTCCAGGCCCGCGAGGAGGCGATCGACGTGGAGGCGCTCGAATACGACCTCGGGTCGGTCGCCGGCGCGAAGCTGCTGCGCGACGACTACGCCGGGCGGGCCAAGCTCGTGGTCAACCGCGCCACCGACGCGTTGGTGGGCGCGACGTTCGTCGGCCCCGAGGTGGCCGAGCTCGTTCATGGCGCCACGATCGCGATCCTCGGCCAGGTGCCGCTCGACACGCTGTGGCACGCGGTGCCGTCCTACCCGACGGTGAGCGAGGTCTGGCTGCGGCTGCTCGAGGCACGTTGAGCCACGCGTCGCCCGCTCGCCGGTTGTCTAAGCCGCCAGCGACAGCCCGGGATCCTCGAACGCCACGGTCCGATCGCGCCCGCCGCGCTTGGCGGCATAGAGCGCCCGATCGGCGCGCTCGAGCATGCCCTGGACGCCGAGCGGATCGACCGCGACCGCGATCCCGGCGCTCGCCCGCACCTCGGGCACGTCGGACCAATCGGCGGCGGCGAGCGCGCGGCGGACCCGCTCGGCGAACGCCGTCGCGCCGGCCTGGTGACCGCCCGGCATCAGCACCGCGAACTCCTCGCCCCCGAGCCGTGCCGCGACGTCGATCACGCGCGACTCAGCAGTCAGCAGCCTCGCCATATGGGCCAGGACCCGGTCCCCCACCATGTGCCCCCACTGATCGTTGATGTGCTTGAAGTGGTCGAGGTCGAAAATGACGAGCGCGATCGAGTGCCCGTCGCGCCCGAGGTGGGCGAGCTCGCGCGACGCATGCTCGTCGAAGCCGCGCCGGTTCAGCAGCCCGGTCAGCGGATCGGTCCGTGCCTCGCCGGCCAGCCGCGCCATCAGCAGCTCGTTGCGGCGCTCGAGCACGAGCACGACGAGCGCCACGCCGGTGACCGACACCATCACGTCGAGCCAGCGGCCGGGGTAGGAGTCGGCTGCCGGCAGCGCGAGCAGGGTGAGCGCGTGCCCTACCGCGACGCAGACGAGGATCACGGCCGCGCCGCGCCGACCGAAGAAGAACGTGCTCCAGAACACCGGCAGCGCGTAGAGAACCGCGCCGTCTCCCGGCCCGGGGCTGGTCGACAGCGCATAGGCGATCAGCACCACGCCGAGCGGCCCGAGCACCGCCAGCGCCCACCGCGGGAACCGCGGGCCGACGGCCATCAGCGCGAAGAACAGGATGAAGACGACCACGACCGGCAGCATCGAGAACGGCGGATCGCCGGGCAGGAACCCCTCGATCGCGCCGTCCAGCCCGGCAATGCCGTAGATCGCCGCCGCCGTGTAAGCCATGATCCGCCGGTTGGTGCGGATGTCCTCCAAAGATGAGACCATCGCGTGCCGTATCGGCGCCGGGACCCGGAACTTCAGCCGTGGCGCGACTCCTCGGCGGACGGTCGGATCTGCCGGATCAGGGCGACTGGAGCGCCCGATCCTCCATCCCGATCAGGCTAAGTGCAGAGGCGGAGCGAGGAGGAATGTCTCCACGGCCACGTCGTGGTTCGTGTCGATGCCGCCGATCAGTGCCAGCGTGGGCCGACCGAGGACTCGCTCGACGACTCCGCGCATCTCATCGGCGACGGCGTCGCGCAGGAGCAGCCGGTGCTCGCGCAGGCGCTCGTGCTGGCCCATCCCCGCGAGCCTGCGTTCGCTCACCGTCATCGTGTCCTGCAGCACCACCACCAGCAGGTCGGCGCCGGCGAACCGCGCGCGAGCGTGAGTCGGGCCCCGCCCCAATGCGACCTTGTACAGGTGCACCATCGCGTTCGCGATCTCGAGCAGCGGGCTCGCCGCCGTCGGCGCCTCGGGACCGCCGTCGTGGCTGATCGTCATCGGACCAGCCCCCGGCACGACGTGCCCGGGCAGGCCCTGCGGCGCGTCGACGCGTTCGCTACGCGGCCTGCGGTTCGAGCACGAAGATCTCGAACGTGCGCGGGGGGTGAAACACGACTTGGCTGTGATACGTGAGGACGCGGCGCCCCAGCAGCTCGGCCACCGCCGCCATCACGACGTCGGCGACGGTCTCCTGGAAGGCCAGGCGGTAGCTCCGCACCAGGTCCTCCTTGCCATCGGCCAGCAGTGTCTCCTCGTTGCGCGTCAGCCCGCCCTCCATCGCCACGAACACGTAGTCGTCGAGGATCCACGCCTTCGCGGCCGTCGGCCCGCGGCCGTAGAACTGCTTCTTCATCCCGACCATCGCGTTGGCCAGGGCCGTGCGCACCGAGCCACCCGACTCCCGCGGCATGCGACCTCCGCCGGCTTCGACCAGCTGGCGTGCCGCGCTCTCCCCCGGTGACTTCTCGTCGGTATCCATGACCGTAACCTACCCGCGCCGCGCCAGGCCACTCGCAGTGGGACCCGGCGACCGGCCCGGCCGAGATCGTCCTTCGACCATTCTCTGGTGGGACTGCTGTTGCATGGTGCAAGTCGGCTCCTCCGGCATGGCGTGACGTGTCCGGCCATCACGCGCCGCTCCCCTTGCCCGGAGAGCCACGACACTGGCTCGGTCTTTCTCGCCCGCCGGCGCTCCCCGCAGGTAGCGCCCGGCCTGCTCCGCCGCAAATGTTAACTTCACGAGTCAGCGGTCGGCGGGCCCGGTCGCGCGGTACGTCGGAAACGAGCCTAATCCAGCGATTCCTTCGCTGGGCTCGCGCGCCAGGTAGCGTCTGCTGCTCGCGATGCGAATCGCCGTACTCGCCGACATCCACGGAAACCTCCCGGCCCTGCGCGCGGTGTTGGCCGAGTTCGATTGCGAGCCGATGGACGCGATCGTCGTGGCGGGCGACGTGGCCGCCGGCCCGATGGTGCGCGAGGCGCTCGAGCTGCTGGTGGCGCGGGCCGAGCCCGTCCACTGGGTGAGCGGAAACAGCGAGCGCGAGGCGCTGGCGGTCTACGACGGCGCGCCGCCGTCGGATGATCCGAGCGGACGAGCCGCGGAATGGAGCGCACGAGCCCTCGACGATCGCTGGCGAGCCGAACTCGGATCCTGGCCGATCGCCCTCGTCCTCGACGGCGTCTGTTTCTGCCACGGGTCGCCGCGCCGGGACGACGAGAACCTCACGCTCATCACCCCCGTGGACACGATCGCCGAGGCGCTCGGCGGCACGTCCGAGCGATTGATCGTCGGCGGTCACACCCACCAGCAGATGGTTCGCGAGCTCCCGGACGGCCGCGTCTACGCCAACGCCGGCAGCGTGGGAATCCCTTACGAGGGCCGCCCGGGCGCGTTCTGGATGGTCGTCGAGGATGGATCGCCGGTGCTCCGCTCCACCGACTACGACCTCGACGCCGCCCTGGCAGAGCTGCGCGGCTCGGGCTTCCCGGACGTCGACGAGCAGGTCGCGGAGTCACTGCTTGATCCCGTCGATCCGGACTGGGTGGCGGCGTTTTTCGAGCACGGCGCCGGCCGGGGTGAGGACCCGGGGCCGCCGCAACCGGCCCGGGCGTGACCACCCCTGCGCAAAACCTCACTCCCGCTCACCAAATCGCCTCAATGGCTTGCATAAGTTGAGTGACGGTAACCGGCGCCCCGTTTAGGTTCTTCTTACCAGGGGCATCGCCACGCTGAGACAGACGAAAGCCGGTGCGGTGGCAGGGCCGCGCGGGCAGCTGTAACCAGCTTCCATACGGGTACTACTCCGTGGGCGTGCCCATGGGTGTCCCGAGCACCGACGCTCGAGTCTCGCTCGTCCACGGATTTCGGAAAGGGCTGGTTCCATGTCTTCTTCTCGCTACCGCTATCTGTTCGTCGGAGCCCTGTGCTCGATCGCGCTGCTCGTCGCAGCCACGGCGTACGCCGCGACGTCCGGCAGCAACTCCAATTCCGCCACTCTCACCCTCTCGACGAAGGCCCAGAAGGCGCTGGCCGGCCACCACGCGGCACTGCGTGCGCGGAGTCCGGCGACGCGCAAGAAGTCGAGTTACGCGCTCCCGGAAAGTTCGGGTAAGTGGAACTTCGTCAACGCCACTGGGACGTTGAACTTCAAGGGTGTGCTCGCCCTTGCCGCGGGCAAGCACACGTTCAGGATCAACTCGGTGACTTTCACCCGACCGGCGAAGGGCGACGGTCAGTTGACAGTGAAGCTCGCCGGTAAGAAGGTGAAGCTGTTCACGATCACGGGACGGCCGAAGGTCAAGGAGGCCGCGACCAGCGAGACGCTCAGCGGGATGACGGCCAAGCTGGCCAAGCCGGGAGCCACGCGGCTCAACAAGGAGCTGGGCGGGTCGACCTTCAAGACCAATCAGAACTTCGGATCGTTCAGCGTCACGGTCACCACGTCGCCGATCACCGTCGCCACGTCGGCGCCGGGCTCGTCGTCGGGCTCCGGGACCGTGAGCGGAGGCTCGAGCACCGGAGCCGGCGTGGACTTCGTGCCGGCCTTCCGGTCGCTGCTCGACACCGTCGGCCTGTCGACGGTTCCGCTCGTCCCCGGGTCCAACGGGCTGCCGGCGCCGCTCGGCACGACCACGATTCCGGGCGCCGACGGCACCAGCGTGACGCTTCCCCTAGCCGGCGGGACGGCCGGGGCGAGCTTCAACGACGGGACCTTGACCGGGACGATTCCGCTCACCGGCGGCCTGCAGCTGGACAATGGCCAGGTGTCGGCGTCGCTGACCAACCCCGCGCTGACGCTGGGCACCGGGACCGAGGGCTCGTCCTTGAGCTTCTCGGTCAACGGCCAACCCGACATCAAGCTGTTCGACATCGACACCGACCAGCTCGAGGAGTCGGCGTTGCCGAACGGCACGCTCGACCTGCAGAACCTGCTCGCCACGCTCTCGAGCGAGGGCGCGTCGACCCTCAACACCGTCCTTGGGACGAACGCGTTCACGACCGGCCAGCCGGTCGGCGGCTTGACCGTCATCGTGCCGGCCTCGCAGGGATAGCGATAGAGGCCTGAAGCCGACCCCCGCAGGGTCCGCGATCGGCCCGGGGCAATCCTCCCGCCCCGGGCCGGTCGCATTTTGCGCGGCCCATCCGGGACAATGGCGGTCGATGGGGCTGCGCGATCCGGACGATGTCGCCTCCTACGAGAAGCTGATGGCCGAAGTGGTCATCGGCGGGGCGGAGGTGCTGCCCGACCGGATCGTCGTGCAGGACTACGACCCGGCCTGGCCCGGCCGCTTCGAGCGTGAGGCGGCGCGGATCGCCGGCGCTCTGGGGGATCGCGTGGTCCGGCTCGAGCACGTTGGCTCCACCTCTGTCCCCGGCCTGCCGGCCAAGCCGATCATCGACATCGCGCTCGAGGTCCCCGACTCGGCCGCAGAGAGCGCGTACGTGCCGGACCTCGAGGCGGCCGGCTACGTCCTTCGCGTCCGCGAGCCCGAGTGGTTCGAGCATCGCCTGCTCAGAGCCCCCGACCGTACCGTCCACGTCCACGTGTTCTCGGCCGGTTGCCCAGAAACCGACCGGATGGTGCGCTTCCGCGATCGCCTGCGCGACGACGCCGCCGACCGCGACCGCTACGCCCGGGCCAAGCGCGAGCTCGCCGCCCGCGACTGGAAGTACATGCAGCAGTACGCCGACGCCAAGAGTGACGTCGTCGCCGACATCATGAGCCGGGTGGGTCCGGGTCCCGCTTGAGCAGACGCTCCTCGAGGCTGCGCAGCGCCCGCGTCACCTGATCGAGCTTGTCCTGCGCGTCCTCGACGAGCTTCGAGATCTCACCGATCTGGTCAGCCGTCGTCTTGGTCTCATCGGCCATGTTTCTAGTTCTACCAGCGATGATTCGTCCGCCGTGAAGACGACCCGGTTCGAGCTGCAGTTCCCCATTGACGAGATCGAGGCGCTCGCGGCGCGATTCCCGAGTCTTGACGACACCCGCCTGGAGGCGGTCGGCGCGGCGGTGCGCGCCCGCGGCCACTACACGCGCGCGGAGTTCATCGAGGTGTGTGCGTGGAAGACGCCGCGCAGCCGCCCCAAGGTCGCGGCCAACCTAGAGCCCGTGGTGATCGCGACGACGGGGCGCGCGCTCGGCGCCGGCGACGAGGCTGAGCGGATGGCCGCGCTGCTCGAGCTTGGGGGTGTCGGAGTCCCAACCGCGTCGACCCTGCTGTATGTCGCGTTCCCGCGGGACTATCCGATCCTCGACGTCCGCGCGCTCGAGTCGCTCGGGGTCAAGGCCCGCTCGACCTATCCGCTGAGTTTCTGGCTCGCGTACCTGGAGGCCTGCCGCACGATCGCGCGGCAAGCTGGCGTGAGCCTTCGCACACTCGACAAGGCGCTCTGGCAGCGCTCGAAGGAGCTCAGCGAGACGGTCCGCGCCGGTGACCCGGTCGATCAGCGCTCCGAGTGAGCGCGATCAGCTTGTGCACGCGGTCGACCGCGCGACGTTCGACCGGGACGAGCGTGCTGGTTCCCACGCCGACAGAGCCGCCGCCTCTGGCGGATTTGCTGGCGATGATTCCGTACGCGGTCATGCTCGGGATGGAGCTGGTGTCAGTCAGCACGGAGGAGGTGGTAGGCCGGCTCGCGTGGCGCGAGGATCTCTGCACGGTCGGCGGCGCACTCCACGGCGGCGCCCTGATGTCGCTGGCCGACAACCTCGGTGGCCTTTGCGCCTATCTCAGCCTTCCCGCCGGCGCCGGCACCGCGACGATCTCCTCGTCGACCAACTTCATGCGCGGCGTCCGCGATGGCTACGCGACGGGCACCGCCCGACCGCTCCGCGTCGGCCGATCGGTGATCGTCGTGCAGACCGATCTGCGTGACGACGACGGCCGTCTGGCCGTGCAGACCACCCAGGCGCAGGCGGTCATCGGGCCTTAGAAAGTCGTCGGCGTCCGGGCGTCGGCGCTGGCCGCAGTTATGCCGCGGGCTCGACCCCGAGCGCGTGGAGCTTCTCCTCCAACGCGACGATTCGTCCGGTATCGAGGTAGTAGTCCTCGTGCTCGACGATCTTGCCCCACCGGGTGCGCACAACGATCGCCACCTGATTGGCGTACAGCTCCTCGCCGTCCGGACCGGTAGCGCGGTCGTCGAACCTCGCCGCCATCGTCAACGCCCAGGGCGGCCCGCCGATCCAGATCTCGTTCAGCTGGCCGCGAATCCGCGCGCCGGTGAAGTTCTTCAGGAAGCGCTCGATCGCCGGCTTGCCGCGGTGATCGCCCGACCACCGGTGAGGACCGGCGTTGAAGTGGAGTACGGCATCGTCGGCGTAGCCGGCGAGCAGCGGGCCGTAGTCACCGTCGTTGAGCCGCTGGACATCGCGGCGGAGCTTGAGCAGGACCAGGCGCGGGATGAGCGCGCGTGTGGCTACGGCGGCGCCGGCGCCGATCAGCACGCTGCGCCTGTCGATCACGTCCTGGCCTGCGCGATCGCGTTTTCGACGAGCCCCACCGCCGCCTCGCCGCCCGCCACCATCGGCTCGAGGCTGCGGAGCGAGCGGCTGAGCAGGAACGCGCCCTCGAGCAGCGCGAGCACGCTCAGGGCGAGTGGGCGGGCCCGCTCGGGGGCGATCCCCGCCTCCACGGCGTCCTGCGCGAGGGCGGTCAGCCAGGACTCGAACACCTCCGCGGTGGTTTCGCGGAGCAACGGATTCGTGCTCGCGATGTCGCCGGCGACGGTCGCGATCGGGCAGGCGTCCGCGTAGCCGGTCGTCTCGAGCGTTTCGGCCGCGCCGGCGAAGAAGTCGCGCACGCCGCTGGGGAGATCCGGCGCGGCGGCGGCGATCGCCTCGTACAACGCGAGGAAGAAGCTCCCCGCGGTCCGCAGCACCTCGTCCGCCAGCTGGTCCTTGCCGCCTGGGAAGAAGTGGTAGATCGACCCGAGGGTCGCGTCCGCGTGGGCCGCGATGTGCTTGATGCCCGTGCCGGCGTAGCCCTGGCGGCGAAAGAGCTCGGCGCCGGCGTACACGATCCGCTCGCGGGTCGTCGGGGGATCCGGCGGCGGCCCACCCGTGATGGCTGCGATCGCTGTGTCCATCCTGCCGACGACCGTACCACAAATAGAACGTTCTATCTAGGAATGGACGGCGCGGCGCGGCGGGGCGAGACCGGGCGGGGCGGGGCGGCGGCCATGCAAAACCGCGCGCCGAGGCCCAACTCTGCGGGCGACGAGCGTTTCTTCATGTCAGGGATGCAGAAGTGCGCGCGGCGCTCCCGTCGGCGGCGCGCGGCGCGCTTTTTCACGCCCGTGGGCGGGGACCTAGACACGATCGATCAGCGTGGGCGCGGCCGCAGCGCACATCGTCCCCCTTACGGATCGCGGCGGGCAATAAATCCGCGGCGCGCTGGCCGGCTCGGAGGCCGATCTGGAGGCGTTGTTCCGCCGCTTCTGGCCGCGTGCATATCGGGCGGCGTTCCTGATCGTGCACGACCTCGCCCTACGGCTCGGTCGAACTCGCCACCGGCGACGGTTATGTGATCACCTCCTCTCTGCTGCGGGGCACCCTCGCGACCTGCACGACAAAGTTGAGACTGCTCCGGGTCGTGCATCTCGCCCACGCCACGCGCGAGGTGGCGATCTCCGCCCCGCGTAGCCCGACGCGGTCTAGCGCGCCAGACTGCTCGCTGCTTGCTGCTTGCTGCTTGCTGCTACTCTGCAAGCACAGCAAGCGAGGTCCCAAAAACCACCCGTTTGCGCGCTTGCTAATTTCTTGCTAAACTGCAAGCACATAGCAACGAAATACCCCGATCCCCCAGGAGACGACCACATGGCAACCACCACTGCGAACAAGACCGGAATCCCGTCCTTCGACGCCGCCTTCGAGCAGGTCCGCGAGAGCAACGAGCAGGCGCTCGCCGCCGCCCGCAAGGCCGGCAACCTGTATCTGGACACGTACGAGAAGACGGTCGACCGGACCACCGAGCTGCAGCTGAAGCTGGCCGGGCTGAGCCAGCAGGAGTGGCTCAAGAGCCTGATCGAGGCGCAGGTCGACGTGACTCGCGAGCTCGCCGGCTCGTACACCACGACGGCTCGCAGCCTGCTCAAGTAGCGTCTTACGACAGCCGCTCTTGATAGAAGCACCGGTGGTATTTCCACCGGTGCTTCTCCGTTTTTAAGGTGCTTTGAGGTTTTTCGCCAAGGAGGTCGAACATGAGCGCTGTCACGCAATGTCCCCCGGTCCCATCTGCCGCCCTAGGCTCTGGTCTGCTCGATAGCTGGCTCGACGGGTACGCCAGCGCCGTCGACGGCATGGGCAAGCTCTGGTCCGCGGCGTTCGAACGCGGTCCGGGAGCGTTCAACGTACCCCGCTGGATCGCCACCGCGGCGGACCGCCGGGCGCCCGCCTGGACCACGCCGCACGAGATCGTGTTCGAGGGCCCGCTCGCGCGTCTGCGCGACTTCTCGGTCTCGAAGCGACGGGTCGTGCCCACGCTCGTGCTCCCGCCCCAGGCCGGCCACGACTCATGCATCGTCGACTACTCGGCCGAGCAGAGCCAGATGCGCACGATCGTCGAGGCCGGACTCGAGCGGGCGTTCTCGCTTGACTGGGTCGGCGCCACCCGCGAGACCAGGGACGCCTCGATCGAGGATTACTTGGACGTCGTCGATCGCGCAGTCGAGCACTGCGGCGGGCGCGTGAACCTGATCGGCGACTGCCAGGGCGGCTGGCTGGCCACGATGTACGCCGCCCTGCGCCCGGAGCGCATCAACACATTGACAATCGCGGGAGCACCCATTGACTTCCACGCCGGCGAGCCGGTCATCCACGAGGTCATCCGTCGCGTCGCGCCGGACGGCAACCTGCGCTTCTACGAAGGGCTCGTGGCGATGGGCGGCGGCGTGCTCGAGGGCGGTCACATCGTGTCGGGCTTCATCATGATCCAGCCCGCGGCCGAGATCGCGCGCCAGCTCGACCTGCTCCTCCATCTTGACGACGACGCCCATGTGGCGCGTTACCGTGAGTTCGAGGACTGGTTCAAACACACCCAGGCAGTCCCCGGCGCCTTCTACCTGTGGATCGTCCGGAACCTGTTCCGCGACAACGCGCTGATCGCCGGCGCGCTCGAGGTCGGCGGCACGAAGGTTGACCTGAGCCGGATCGAGATGCCGCTCAACCTGCTGGCCGGCGCGACCGACCACATCACGCCGCCCGACCAAGTGTTCGCGCTCGCCGACTATGCCTCGACACCGGCCGAGCTCATCACACGCGACGTAACGCGCGGCGGCCATCTCGGGTTGTTCATGAGCCACGAGGCACTCCGCGAGCACTGGCCCCGCGTCCTCGCCGAGGTCGCCAAGCACTCCCGCGCGTCGCGCCCGGCCAGGTCGGGTAGCCCTCGGTAAAGACCCCGACCGAGGAGGACCCCGATGGGCGACCGAACGCAGCGAGTCAAAGGCAAGGCGGAAGAAACCAAGGGACGCCTCAAGCGCGAGACCGGCGCCGCCACCGGCCGCCCCGGGACCGAGGCACGCGGCGCCGCCGAAGAGGTCAAGGGCAAGGCCAAGAACGCGGTCGGAAAGGCACGCAGCGCGGTCAAGAAGGCGACCCGCTGAGCTACAGCGGCATCGTGAAGATCTGGCCCTGCCAGCCGTTCAGCTCGAACCGGCTGGAGCGGCTGAAGCCCTGCTTCTCGTACCAGCGAACCAGGCTCGGAGCATGGGCCCAGCAGTCGACGCGGAGAACCTCGGCTCCCCGGTCGTAGCCGAGTTCGATCGCGCGGTTCACGAGCTCTGAGCCGATTCCGCGTCCCATCAACCGGCGGGAGCTGAGCAGCAGGATGATGTAGAGCTCCGGGACCGGCGCCGGCGGCGCGTAGGCCGGCGCCGGTCCGACGACCAGGACGCCGACCGGCTCGCCGCTCGAGCTCGGCGATGTGGAGGCCTCCGGCGATTTGGAACCCGTGCACTCGCTCGCGCACGCCGGGCCGCTCGGAGAACGGAGTCGCTCCCCACTGGCCGGTCTGCCCGCGCTCGACCAGCCACGCCACGGCCTCGTCGAACAGCGTCACCACGGCGCGGCCGTCGGCGTCGCCTCCGGGCCGGATCGTCAGGCCGGTCAGCGACATCCCCGTCCTCACTCGGGGATGTAGTGCCGGTTGCCTGCCGGGTCGACCCACACGCGCATCACCCGCTGTGTGCGGGTATCCCGAAACCGCTCGTTCGTGGGCTGCCAGTCAGGGCCGGGCTGCTCCACTTCTCCATGGCCGCGCCCCCACCTGGGGCGCCGCTCGCGAGCCGGGCCGGGGTCAAGCGGCGGCAGGCCTGCCATCGCCTCGGCGGCCGCCTCGCGCGTGTCCGCTTCGGCCACCAGGGCCACCCGGCGCTCGAGCTCGGCGACGTCGAGCCGTCCTTCCGCGGCGTGGCGCTTCAACGTCTCGTACAGCAGCTCGCGATCGGCGTCGCCGAGCAGCATCGTCGGTTATGACGCGGGCTCGACCTTGACCGCTGTCCCGTAGGCCACGATCTCGGTGAACTGTCCGCCGATCTCCGAGGAGTCGAAGCGGACTCCGACGATCGCGTCGGCCCCGAGCAGACGCGCGTTGTCGGACATGCGGTCGATCGCGTGGCGGCGCGAGTCCTCCAGCAGCTGCGTGTACTCCGACACCTCGCCGCGCCGCAGCGCCCGAAACGAGGACGTGACGCCGCCGACCAGACCCATGCTCCGGACCACCAGCCCGTAGCAGACGCCGAGGTTCTCCTGGATGCGGACACCGGGAAGCTCGAGCCCCGTCGTCATCGGCAGGTCGGGCGTGTCGCTCATGTCCGCGGAACTTACCAGCGAGGAAGCGATGAGGCCGTCACTGCGGGCCGGTGCTCACGCCGCCGCGCGGGCTCCGCCGGCGCCGGCGAGTCACCTCGATCGCGACGCCGGCGGCGACGAGCAGAACGATGCCGATCACGCTCAGCCAGCCGAGGTCGCTCACCCAGTCGAGGACCGGCGGCCCGGCGACGTAGGCGGCCAGCCCAATCCCGACCGCCCAGACCACCGCGGTCACTTCATTGGTGATGAGGTAGACCCAGGTGTGCACCCGGTGGATCCCCGCCACCCAGGCCGGCGTGAGGATGATCGCGGTCACGGTCCAGCGGTCGAACACCTCCTCGCCGCGCTCGACGGCCTTGAGGCGCAGCTTGAGCAGCGGCCCGGGGGCGGTCATCACGGCCCGGCCGGCGAACCGACCGGCCAGCCAGCCGGCGATCCCGCCCAGGCTGGCCCCGACGAACGCCCAGGCCAGGACCGGCTTGATGTCGAGGTTGTGCTTGGAGGCCACGACCGCGGCGGCGATCAGCAGCGGCTCCCCTGGACCTGGCAGCCCGGCCCAGCTGGCGAACGATGCAATCGCGAGGGCGGCATAGTCGATCGAGGCGGGGGAACTCCATGGTGGAGGTGAAAGTGGATGTGGATCGCCAGGAAAATCAAGCCCTTCGATCCTGGCATAGAGGGCGGCTAAGCCGCCGCGGTCAATCGCCGCAGCCATTCGACTAACGGACAACCGTCAGGCGCCGCCGACGATCCGACTTACACTCCCCACGTGCTGATCCTCCCGCCCGGGCACGCCGATGCGATCACCGCCCGCCGGCAGCTGTCGTCGCGCGAGAAATGGATGGTGGGCGGGGTGCTCGCGGCGGTGGTCGCGCTCGCGATCGTGCTCGTGATCTCGTTCTCGAGCGGCAGCCCGAGCTCGAAGGGCGACTGCATCTACGCCACGATCGCCGGTGACGTCGGGGCCCAGCAGATCAACCAGTGCGGGGCCCAGGCGCGCGACACATGCCAGTCGGTGAACGCGCCCGGCGCGTACACACGGCAGGCCGCGGCCGTGCTCGCGGCGGAGTGCCGCAAGGCCGGCCTTCCGGTCGGCTAGCTCGGTCGAGGGTCCACCGATTCCGTCAGGACGGGCCCTGATGGCCCCATGGACGCCGCCGAAGGCGGCCCCAAAGAATGGGCAGGTGGGGACGAATTCCCGTTGATTGCGGGATCGCCTTATCCCAATGTCCAGGCCCCCTCTCCATTTGCTGGACGGGCGGACATGGCCGGTCAAACACCCCGGGCGCAGACTCGCTCGTGCAATCGGCGTCGCCAGGCCTTGCTGTGCGACGGAACCAAGCACAAGGAGATGCAGTTGCCACTCGAAGCACCAAGCTGGCTCAACTCGGGCGATACGTCGTGGCAGATCACCGCCGCGACGCTGGTCGGCCTGATGAGCGTGCCCGGCCTGGCAGTGCTCTACGGCGGCGTGATGCAGAAGCGGTGGTCGATCAACAGCATGATGCTGACGTTCGCCACGTTCTCAGTCGTGCTCGTCGTGTGGGTCCTGTGGGCGTTCAAGATGGGGTTCGGTACCCCGTTCCACGGCCTGTCGCACAGCGGCTTTTTCGGGAACTTCATCGGGAAACCCGGACCCGTGCTGTCGCACACAGAGCTTCAGCACCAGGCGAACATCCCGTTGATCGGGTCACAGTCGTTCCCGCAATCCGCACTCGTGTACTTCCAGTTCGTGTTCGCCGCGATCACCCCGATCCTGGCCCTCGGGTCGGTGCTCGGGCGCGTGAACTTCAAGGCGTGGATCCCGTTCTGCGTCCTGTGGATCACGTGCGTGTACGCGGTTGACGCGTTCCTGCTGTGGGGCGGCGGCTTCTTCGCCCAGAAGGGCGCGGTCGACTTCTCCGGCGGCTACGTGATCCACCTGTCCGCCGGGGTGGCCGGGTTCGTCGCCGCGGCGGTGATCGGACCACGATTGCAACGCGACCGCGAGATCGACGCGCCGAACAACGTCGCGATGGTCGCGGTCGGGGCCGGTCTGCTGTGGCTCGGCTGGAACGGGTTCAACGGCGGCGACCCGTACGCGTCGAACATGTCGGCGGCGGCGGCGGTGCTCAACACCAACCTGTGCACCGCGGTGGCCCTGCTCGTCTGGGTCGCGTGGGACTACCTGACCGGCCGCAAGCCGTCGATGATCGGCACGGTCAACGGGATGATCGTCGGTCTGGTCGCGATCACGCCGGCGGCCGGTTACGTCAACGGCTGGGGCGCGATCGCGCTGGGGGTCATCGCCTCGACGATCGTCTACTTCGCGCTCAACTACCTGAGCCGTCTGCGGCCCTTCCGCAACGTCGACGACACGCTTGGCGTCATCTACACCCACGGGTTCGCCGGCCTCGCCGGCGGCCTGCTTGTCGGGGTCTTCGCCGACCCGCAGATGGCGCTGTTCTACAAGACGAGCAAGCACGGCCTGATCGCCTCGGGCGGCGTGGCGGGCGTGGTCCACGGCAACTGGACGTTGCTGAAGTGGCAGTTCCTCGCCGCGCTGTTCGTGATCGTCTGGACGGCGGTGATCACGTTCGTGCTGCTCAAGCTGGTCGGGCTCTTCATCCCGTTGCGGATGTCCGAGAAGAACATGGAGATCGGCGACGTCGCCGAGCACGGCCACGAGGTCTACCCGTCCGACGTTCCGTCGCTCGGGTACCCCGGCGGGATCCCGGGGATCGCCACTGGAGCGGGTCACGCCGAGCCGTCGCCCGTATGACGTGAGTTGGGAGGCGCCTGCCGGGGGCGCCCCCCAATCGACTCCGCTGGCCATCGTCTCGAGCGCGGTCGCGGGCAACGGCATCGAACGCGTTGCCCGCTCCGCGTCCGAGGCGCTCGGCCATCCCGTCGCCATCATCCTCCCGTCCGTGGGCGCGCCCGTCGTCTGGCCGGCGGACGCGCTGACCCCGGACCTTCTCCGCGAGCTGGTCGACCATGCGGTCGCGTTGGCTGACGGCGCCGTGGCCGAGACGCCCCTAGCGCTCGTCCACGTCGAGCCGATTCGGATCGGGCAGGCGGTCGTGGGGATCGTGGCGACCACCGCAGGTTTCCCGGGAAACGGCGCCGGCGCGCCCCAGTCGGACTGGCTCGAGGCAACCGCGGCCGCCGCCGCGGTCACCCGCCTCATGCACGACGGCGTCGGAAGGCGAGGAGGCCAATCTGGCTCGGGACTTGCTCGGCGCACTCGCGCTGGCTGTTCCGGCGGATATTCGGAGGTTGGTGTCTGATGGACAACGGCTGGGGGTCGATCTGAGCGCCGGCGCAATCGCGGTGTGTGGCACGGGCCAGGCGACGGCTGAGGTTGTCGCGGACGATGGGGCGCTGGTCGCGGAAATCGGGGAAGGGCGCGTCGTCGGACTCGTCTCGATGCTCGACGAACGCGCCGGCGAGCGGCAGGCGACGGCGCTCGCCGACCGGCTCTCCGGGGGCGGGCTCGCGGTCGGTTTGTCGGGCCCGCGTCGGGAGCCGGCGCTGCTCCACGAGGCGATTCGCGAGGCGATGCTCCTGGCCGAGCTGGCCTGCGCTCCCGATGCGGCGTCCGCCGGGTTCGCCGCGTTCGCCGGCCAGGAGGAGACCTACCGGCTGCTGATCGGCGTGCTGCTCCGCGATCCCGGCGAGGTCGAGCAGCTGCGCGCCAGCACAATCTCACCCGTGCTGGCCTACGACGCCGAGCACAACACCGAGCTGTTGCTCACGCTCGCGACGTTCCTAGTCCACCACGGCTCGACCACCGAGACCGCCGAGGCGATGACGCTGCACCGCCACACGGTCGGCTATCGCCTGAGCCGCGTCCAGGAGGTCTCGGGCCTCTCGCCGTACGAGTCCGACGGCCGTGAGCGGCTCAGCCTCGGGCTCAAGGCCGACCAGATACTGGCGGCAGATCAACGACTGTCACAAGCGGGATAGGCTCGCGCCTATCGAGATTGAATGAAGGAGGAAACCGTGGCCACCACAGAGAGCGAACAGACGGCGATGGCGGCCGGCGCGACCAGCCCGGCCGAGGTGCTCGACTTCGCCGCCGAACGCGGAGTCGAGATGGTCGATCTGAAGTTCGTCGACCTGCCGGGGACGTGGCAGCACATGACGTTGCCGATCGGGGCTTTGGATTCCGGCGACTTCGAATCGGGGCTGGGCTTCGACGGCTCCTCGATCCGCGGTTTCCAGGAGATCCACGAGTCGGACATGCTGCTGATCCCGGACTCCTCGACCGCGTTCATCGATCCGTATTACACGCGGCCCACGCTGTCGCTGATCTGCTCGATCGCGGATCCGGTGCTGGGCGAGCCCTATGCCCGCGATCCCCGGTTTGTGGCCGGCAAGGCCGAGCGCCATCTCGTCGCGACCGGAATCGCCGACGTGGCCTACTTCGGCCCGGAGGCCGAGTTCTTCGTGTTCGACCACATCTCCTACGAGCAGGTCGAGCACCGGGCGTCCTACGAGGTCGACTCCAGTGAAGGCTTCTGGAACACCGGCGGTGTGGTTAGCGGGAAGCCGAACCTCGGCTACAAGCTCCGCCAGAAGGAGGGCTACTTCCCGGTGCCGCCGGCCGACTCGCTGGCCAACCTGCGCTCGGAGATGGTGGCCACAATGGAGACGCTCGGGATCCGGTGTGAGTTCCACCACCACGAGGTGTCCTCAGGGGGCCAGGGCGAGATCGACATGCGCTTCCAGCCGCTGCTGCAGATGGCCGACCAGATGATGATCTACAAGTACGTGGTCAAGAACACGGCGTTCGCGGCCGGCAAGACCGCGACCTTCATGCCGAAGCCGATCTTCCAGGAGAACGGATCGGGCATGCACGTGCACCAGTCGCTGTGGAAGGACGGCGACCCGCTGATGTACGGCGAGGGCGGCTACGCCCACCTGAGCGATCTGGCCAAGCATTACATCGCGGGTCTGCTTGCACACGCGCCGGCTTTGTTGGCCTTCTGCGCACCGACCACGAACTCGTATCGGCGGTTGGTCCCGGGTTACGAGGCGCCGGTGAATCTGGTCTATTCGGCGCGGAACCGGTCGGCCTGCGTGCGGGTGCCGATGTACCACGAGGCGCCCAAGACCAAGCGGATCGAGTTCCGCTCGCCCGACCCGACGGCGAATCCGTACCTCGCGTTTTCCGCTCTGATGATGGCCGGGCTCGACGGGATCAAGCGCGAGCTCGACCCGGGCGAGCCGCTGGATGTAGATCTCTATGAACTGCCCGCGGAGCGGCTGGCTCAGATCGCCACCGTGCCGTCGTCTCTGGAGGCCGCGCTGGACGCGCTCGAGGCGGACAACGCGTTCCTGCTCGAGGGGGACGTGTTCACGCCGGGGCTGCTCGAGGCGTACGTGCGGTACAAGCGAGAGGAAGAGGTGGACGCAATCCGGATGCGGCCGCACCCGTGGGAGTTCGCGCTGTATCACGACGCCTAGGTCGGTTTGGCTGTTGGGGCCCCTTTTGATCTCGCTGGCGTCGTGACTACCGCGCATGTCGCACGGATATGGCGTGGTCCGGCTCCGCTGGTGTGAAAGCTGGGGCGGCGCCACCAGGTCCTCCTTCGGCAACCTGCGCCACCCCGATGTGCGGCCACCCTGCAAAAGTCGCCAAACCCCGTCTTCTCGCACCGGACTTGGCGACCTAAGCAGGCTGTCCCTGCTTATGTCGCCAACACCGGACGGCGCGGGACGGCTCTGGCGCGTTTTGCAGGTTCTCGGCCGGCGCCGCACGGGCTCGCTAGGCACGTTCGCGGCGGCGCACTCGGCCCATGAGCCGCTGCCACGCGCTCGGTGGGCGAGGCTGGGTCTTCAGCCACTCCGCCCGGGTCGGGAGCTTGCCGGCCTCGCGGGCGGCCAACACGCACCTGCTGTGGGCGTGGCGCCGGCGGCCGTGGTCACCCTCGGGGAACATCAGCATGTGCTCGCTGAGGGCCGGAAGATGGCGCCCGCAAAGCGGGCAGCGGTACGTGGCCGGCTTCAGGTTCTGGGCGCGGCGGACCTCCCACCAGCGGGGTTTCGGCCTCTCGGCCATGTGTCCAAGCATGGCACCGCCGGCGGGTGCGAACGCTATCTTCGACGGCGATGGAGCACCGAGATGAGCGAATCGTCGTCGAGACCGACCGCTACCGCATCTCAGGCCTGATCCGACTCCCCCGCGACGGCTACCGCAGCCGGCTGACCGACTACCTGAACTCCTCAGAGCGTGCCTTCCTGGCGCTGACCGACGTCGAGCTCGTGCCGTTCGACGGCGGCCCCGCCCAGCGCCGGCCGTTCCTGGCGCTCGCCCTCAGCCACGTGGTGCTCGCCATGCCCGACGGCGACGCCGGCGACTGAATCCGCGTCGCGCCGCTTTAACGGCCCGAGACCGCCGGCTCGACGGCTGGTGTTACCACGGAGCGGCTGCGAGGTATGGTTTTGGTATGGCCACACGCCGCGCAGACGACCTCGAGGGGCTTAGCAAAAGCGAGATCCTCCGCGCCTCGCCGCGGATGTTCGACTGGGAGCTGTTCGAAAAGTTCTCGCGCGTCCACTGGAGCGTGCCGCCGATCATCTTCGTTCCGACGATCCTGATCCTGCTGATCGAGGGATTCGTCCACGGGGTGGGCTGGATGGCGGTCGTCTGGCTGCCGGCCGGATATCTGTTCTGGACCCTCACCGAGTACTGGCTGCACCGGGTCGTGTTCCATTTCGAGCCCGAGAAGGGCATCGGCGCGAAGCTGCACTGGATCATCCACGGCGTCCACCACGACCACCCGAACGATCCGCTGCGCCTGGTCATGCCCCCCGCGCTGAGCGTCCCGCTGGCAGCACTGTTCGTATGGGGGTTCTCGCTCGTGATCGGAAGCCCGGGCTTCCTGCCGTTCGGCGCCGCCTTCCTGGCCGGCTACCTGGGCTACGACATGCTGCACTACCACGTGCACCATCACCGGCCCAAGACCGCGCTCGGCAAGCGGCTGCGCGAGCTGCACATGCGACACCACTTCCAGAACCACGAGCGCGGCTACGGCGTGAGCGCGCCGTTCTGGGATCACGTCTTCGGGACCGCGCCGAAGAAGACCCGCTAAGCGGCGCCGAACCGATCCACGGGAGTCGGAGCAGCGATCGCTGGCCGCGGTCGGCGGAGGCCTCACCTGGAGCGCCACCGTCGTTCGCTGGAGCGCGCCGGCGCCGCGATCGGCGTTCGAGCGGGCGAGCGCTCAGCCGAGCGTGACGCCGATGAGGTAGCCGCCGGTCTTGCGCACGCGCGGCGACACGCTCTGCTTGGTCACCCGCAGCGTGTGACGCCGTCGCGTCACCGGGCGGTCGCGGACCTTCCCGAGCAGACAGTCCGCCGTCAGCAGTGCGGCCTTGACCTCCGTGAGCGTCTCGTGGGCGAGGTTCGGGACGCGGCAGACCGTGGCCGAGAACATCTTGAGCCCGCGGTCATCGACGCGGACGGCGCCCGGAGTCGGCAGGACGAGATAGCGGTTCTTGGGCCCGAAGCGCCAGTACGAGCCGGACGGCAGGCCCTCGACCACCGTGTTGATGGCCGGCCGGTACTCGAGCCGAGCCAGGGGATTCCAGACGTTCGCCAGATCCCACGGGTCGATCATCACCGATGGCTGAGTTCCCCCGAAGATCGTCCAGGTGGTGATCCCGATCGGGGCGCCGCCGGCGATCCGATAGTTCGAGCCGGTCGTGGTGCTGATGAAGGTGCCGTTGGCCGGCACCGGGGTCAGGTGAGACGATGGATTGCCCACGTTCTCGATGTCCCACTCGTCGATCACCACCGGCGTGATCGTCCCGAACGCGGCCGGATCGCTGATGTACATCGGCGCGCCTCCCGCAACCCGGTACACCGCTCCGGTGTCGGTCTCCAGGAACGTGCCGTCGGCGGGCACCGGGTTGAGCGAGTCGAACTGCTGCTGGGTGATCACCGTGTAGGTCTGCTCGCCGCCCACGTCGCTCCAGCTGCTGACCAGCAGCGGAGCGCCGCCGGCGATCTCCCAGATCTGCGTCGTCCCGGCCACTTCGACGAACGTGCCGTTCGGGAACAGGGCGCCGCCGGCCGCGCCGCCCGCGTCCACGTAGTCGCCGTCGATGTTGATCGTCGCGCCGTCGTAGGTTTCGTTGTGACCTCCGCGGTATTGGTGCAGGCGCTGGTGGTTCGCCCAGTCACTGGCCGGCACGTAGGGATCGCTGGTCGTCTCCTGGTTGTTCCAGTCCGCGATCCAGAGCTCGTCGGGCTCGACATAACCGGTGCCGTACTGGTTGACCAGATCGGTGACGCCCGAGTTCGCGCTGCTGTACACGCCGGACACGTATCCCTCGGCGTGCAACTCGGTCGTCCACGCGCTCAGGAAGGCCAGCACCGCAGTGGTGTTGGTAGCGGTTCGGTTGTACGCCTCCATGTCGTCGTAGATCGGGTTGCCGGGCGAGATCCCGACCGCCTCGGCCTGGTTGATGGCGTCTTGCGCCGCGGCCGTGCCCTGGGCCGAGGCCTGCGATGGGGTGATCGCGGCACAGCCACAGCCGTTATTCGGCGCCTGCAGCCCGACGTAGACCGGGAGCAGCGTCCACCCGGCGGCCGATTCCTGCTGGACCCAGGCGGGGGTGAGATTCGTCTGCGAGCAGGCCATGTTCGCGCCGCCGACGTAGATACCGACCGCCCGGTACGGCGAGGCGCCCCAGTCGGACATCGTCGTGACGCTCGGGGTCGAGCACGCATCGAACCCGGGCCCGGTGTAGACGTCGCCGGTGTTGTGCACCGCGGCCGCCCGTACCCCGGGCCGGACGGCGGCGGCCCTGCCGGAGGTGCTCGCGCCGGAGGTGGTCGCACCGAAGGTGCTCGCGCCGGAGGAGGTCGCGGCGGCGCTGGATGCCGACACGGACGGCACGTCGAGCGCGCGCGCCACGAGCCCGGGCTGGCTGCTCCAGGTAGCGGTGACCATCACGCCGTCGGCCGGGACCGCGAGCTCGGCGGAGGACGCGTCGGTCGGCTGGGCGGTTCGGCTACTGACCGGCGGGAGCGCCTGTCCGGTGCCGCCGCCCGCGCGGGCGCCGTGGGCGCTCAGCGGCGAGACCAGGATCGCCTCGGTGCGACCGACCGCGTGTGCCGGGCAGCGCTCGCGAGCGCCGGGCGTGCCGAGGTACACCGCGTGGCGGTTGAAGCGCACGCACACGCCGGGGTCAGCGGTCAGATTGAACACCGGCCAACTCGCCGGCACGACGAGCCGGTACCCGTGGTAGCGGACCACCTTGGCCCGCTGGGCAGCGGCCGACGCCGATGGGTCGGCGCGCGCGGGGGCGGCGACTGCGGGGGCGGCGACTGCGGTGGCGGCGACTGCGGTGGCGGCGCCGCTCAGAGCGGTCAGCACGAGCACTACGGCGAACGCAGCAGGCTTGATTCGAGGTGGGAATCGGATCAATGAACGCATCCGGACACCGCCGGCGCGCCGGCCCGCGCTCAGCTGATCGATCTAGCCCGCAGACAAGCGAGCTACCTACCTGGTGCAACCCATCGTAACGGCATTGGTTGCGCCAGGCCACCGAGCTAAGCGCGTTCTCAGTCGACGGAGCGGAGAGGGCGGGATTCGAACCCGCGATGGAGTGTTAACCCCATACTCGCTTAGCAGGCGAGTGCCTTCAGCCACTCGGCCACCTCTCCGGAGATCGCTGTGGCGCCAGTCTAGACGCTGATCCGGGTGCGTGATTGGGGCCGCGGCGGGGCCGCGGGCTGCACTAGCATCGGGCCGGCAAGCCCCCGGAGGGGTGGCAGAGCGGTCGAATGCGCTGGTCTTGAAAACCAGAGTCCGTGCAAGCGGACCGCGGGTTCGAATCCCGCCCCCTCCGCTTAGCACGGGCGACTCTTTTCATACCTGCAGGCACTAGCTGCGGTCTACCGTGGGCAATAGGATTTGAGTCATGACGGATGTCGTGATTCCCGTCGCCCCGACCCGGACTGAGCCCGAGTCCGGCGGCCCACCTGGTCGGCTGGAAATCCCAGACTTCGAGATCGTGCCTCGAGTCGGTCTGATCTTCGTCGGGATCGCGCTCGTTTGCCTGGTCGTCGCGATCGCGGCCAACAAGCTGTGGCCGCTCATGTTCCTGCACGTCGGCGGTGGCGCCGCGTGGACGATCGTCGACCTGTTCCTCGGCTTGATCCTCGGCCCGATCATTGGTCGGATGTCGGTCCCGGCCCGGGTCGAGTTCACCACCCGGCTGATGCCGAAGATGGTGTTGATCATGCCGACGGTCGTCACGCTGACCCTGGTCGCGGGTTGGCAGCTCGGCCTCCAGACGGGGAACGTCTTTTCGACCTCGCCCAACCACGGCTGGGTGGTTGCGAGCTACATCATCGTCGGGGTGATGGCGGTGCTCGCCCTAGGGCTGCTCGAGCCGGCCAACATCGCGGTCCTGATCGAGCTGAAGAAGCCTCGCCCCAACCCCCACGTGATCGAGCGGCTGATGAAGCGCTTCATCTACTGCGCGGGAATCCTCGGCGTCATGCAGATCGCGACGCTCGTGATCATGACCAAACTGGCGTCGGGATGAACGAGCAGCGCCTTCCGCCGGTCACGCAGCTGGGGATGCTGTCCCTGGCGCTGGTGATCGCCGGCGGGATCTATCTGACGGCCCACCTCCCGAGCCACGTTCCCCTCGGGCCGGCGTTCGTCTTGCTCGCCGCGTCGGTGATCGTGCTGGCGATCAACATGATCCTGCTCTCGCGGGTGCGCGAGTTCGCCTGGCAGCGGTTCTTCGAGGTCGCCAAGTGGTCGCTGCTGGCGTATGCGGTCATCGCGGGGCTGCTCGAGTACGTGTTCCTGCGCAATCACACCAGTGGGGGAGCGCTCGTCGTGCTGACCCTGTCGCTCGCGGTGTTCGCGGTCCACGTTCCGATGCTGATCGGCTTCACGGTGGCTCGATACGCCGACCCCGGGGATCGTGTGGCCGCCTGAGGCGCTCGAGTTCCTGCGCGAGCTCGAGGAGAACAACGATTCGGAGTGGTTCCGGGCGAACCGGCGTCGCTACGACGAGCACCTGGTGGCGCCGGCGCGCGAGCTGGCCGAGAAACTCAGCGATTTGGGCCCTCCGCACTTCTTCCGTCCCTATAACAACCTCCGCTTCCGGCCCGGCCCGCCGCTGAAGGAGCACATGGGGGTCGCGATCGGTTACGGCGGCACCGGCGGCTACTACTTCGACCTCTCGCTCGACGGTCTGCTCGTCGCGGCCGGGCTGTGGCGGCCGGCGGCGGACCAGCTCGAGCGCTTTCGCGCCGCGATCGACGACGAGCGCCGCGGCCGCGGCTTCGTGCGTGGCCTGGCCACGGCCCGGCGGGGAGGCCTTACGCCAGCTGAGCCCGAACTGAAGCGTGTCCCGCGCGGCTACCCGGCCGACCATCCCCGTGTCGAGCACCTGCGCCGCAAGCAGCTGACCGTCTCCTGCCGGCACCCGCTCGAGTCCTGGCTGCACGAGCCCGCCTGCGATGAGCGGGTGCGTTCGGAGCTGCGAGCCGCGCGACCGCTCGTGAAGTGGCTGGCCGAGACGGTGGGTCCGTCCACCCGCCCGTCGCGCTCCTAACAGGCCGGGGCTGGGGCCGGGGCCGCGGTTCGATCGGCGGCTGGCCGCTACGATGATGCATTCGCTGGCAGCAGCGGGCGCCCGTAGCTCAGCTGGATAGAGCGTCGGTCTACGGAACCGAAGGTCGGGAGTTCGAATCTCTCCGGGCGCGCTCCCAGATCGTCCTGCACGCGGGAGCTTTCCGCTCGTCCAGGACAAGCTTGATCCTCCCCCCGTGGCGTTCGGGTCAAGCCCAGGGTCAAGATCCCGCACCCCAGTGACAAGCCTCTCCCACGCGCACACGGCCCCGCTGCGGCCAGCTCGGCAGGAGCTGATCTCAGGCGAACCGGTCTGGTAGGAGCTCGAGCGGCGAGGCGCCGCGATCGCCATCGTCCCCTTCGGCGGCCGCGCCGGTCGCGGTGGCCACACCGACAGGATCGTCTTGAGCCGCATCGACGGGGACCAGCTCGTCGACATCGAGCGGTGGACCGGTCGCGACGAGCTCTGCTACGCGCTCGAGGCGCCTGTCCGGGATCGCTTCGGCTCATTCGGTGGCCAACCGCAGATCTCAGGGACGGTGACGTGGACAGCCGCGAATCGGCGCGTTCTGATTGAAGGTCGCCGCGGGGATCAACGCTTTCGAGGAGCTCGTGTGAGCAGGGTCGAGCGTGCTCAACCACGTCGCTTTGTCGCGGCGAGAGGATCACCAACTCGGTCGACCGGAAGCGGAGACGTGAAAGCCCCGGCTGCCAACCGGGAGCCCTTCATTACGAGATGAAAGAGGAGCCCCTCGCGAGAGTTCACGACTGGTAACGAGAGGACACGAAAGTCCTGCAAACCGAGAGTTTCGGAGCGTACGTCCGTGATATCCGGTTAGCGGGCTAAACGAACCTCGCGGACGCTCAATGGACGTCGTCTGGGAGTCCCACCACCTCGACCGCTAAATCGCGGCGACGGATAGCGCGACTCGGCTCAACATCGGTCCGCAGCCCCACCCAGCAGGCGTACTTCCGCATTGCGACGATCCGAGAGTGTGGGCCAGCGCATGTCCCTCGTCGTCGCTTGGGGTAGAGCCACCGAGCGAGCTGCCGGTCGTCTATCGGCGGCCGCCGGTTGTGCGCAGCGCGCAATTCGCCGATCACCGGCAGTCACGACCACGGGGCCGGCGCAGGTACCGGAAAAGTGGCAATGCACAAGCTGGCGCCGTGGGAGTGCTGGATCGTCGCCATTGCGCTCGCCAACGCAGTCGTCACCCGATCGGGAAAGCGCTCGTGCGGCCCGGTTGGCTCGAGCGCTCCGTTGGCGTCCGAAGGGTCACCAGACGGGTCGCCTACGCGAGTGGCGACGCGGAGGGCGAGGCCATGGTTTCCCCAAACTGCGCAGACGCACCATAGGCTCTTGTCGGCCCCGAATACCGCATTGTCCTGAAGACCGAACCCCAAGCGAGCGCGAGCCACCACCGAATGAAGGAGAACCTTTGCCCGACAGAATCACCCTTGAGCGTGACGGCCATGTTCTGCTGATCGGCGTCAACCGGCCGGAGAAGCGCAACGCTTTTGACCTGTCCACGATCGAGCAGCTCGCCGCGGCGTACGACCGCCTGGGAGTTGAGCGAGAGCTTCGTGCCGGCGTGCTGTTCGGGCACGGCGATCACTTCTCGGCCGGGCTTGATCTCGGCGAGGTGGGGCCGGCCGTGGCGGAACGTGGACCGCACGCGCTCGCGGGCTCAGGGCGGTATGACCCCTTCGGCGTCTGGGGCGAGCAGGTACCCAAGCCGGTCGTGATGGCGGTTCAGGGGATCGCGTTTACGCTGTCGATCGAGCTCGCGCTCGCATCCGACATCGTCATTGCAGCGGACGACGTGCGCTTCGGGCAGCTGGAGATCGCGCGGGGCATCATGCCGTTCGGAGGGGCGACGTTTCGCGCACCGGCCCAGCTCGGCTGGGGGAACGCGATGCGGTTCCTGCTTACCGCGGAGGAGTTTGGAGCCGAGGAAGCGATGAGGATCGGCCTAGTGCAGGAGGTCGTTCCGGCCCCCGCGCAGCTCGAGCGAGCGACCGAGATCGCTGCCATGATCGCCGCGCAGGCGCCGCTCGGGGTGCAAGCGACACTCGCGAACGCGCGTGTGGCGCGAGCAGGCGGCGGAGCGAGAGGCGGTTGAGCATCTCGGTGAGAACGTGCCACGCGTTCTTCGCAGCGGGGACGCCGCCGAGGGAGTGCGCAGCTTTCTCGAGCGCCGCGCCGGCCAGTTCACCGGCGAGTAGGACGTGGCGCAAGAAAGGCTGGCCGCAGTCAGGGCACGCCCCACCACGCATCGCCAAGTCGCGGCCAAGGTCTGACACGTGAGCCTGCACCGCAGTCACACCCGGTGGCCACATTAGAGACGCCAAGGAGGCTGTCGCGAAACGTTTGGGGGGTGATGGTGAGGAGAGTGGTGGTGTGATGTTTGAGCGCGGTCGTGGCCCTGGGCCGGGTCTGTGGTCGTGCGCCGGCCTTCAGTGGCCGGCGGCGGTTCGGTGTGTCGCGGGCAGCCTCGAGCCTGGAAGCTTTCGGTCGGGGCCTGGCGTTTGGAGTGGGGTGCGGGCTGGGAGGGGTCAGGCGATCGCGGCGGCGCTGCGGTGCTGGTAGAGCTTGAGCATGTTGCCGGCGAGGTTGATGAACGCCCATTCGCTGCGGACGGCATCGAGGCCGCGGCGACGGAAGCGCCGGACGTGTCGGTTGTGTTTGCGATCGCCGAAGACGGGTTCGATCAGTTGGGAGCGCTGTTTGTAGGCGGCGTGGCCTTGCGGGGTGCGGAGCAGGTGTTCCATTTCCTCGGTCGCTGTGAGGCCGGGTGGCGGGGGGCCGTCGGTGTGTCCGAGTTCGCGCGCGGCGCGTCGTTGTTTGTGATCTTTGGTTGTGGCGATCAGGCGGTCGGGGCCGGGACAGGTGAGGTTGTGCTCTGAGCAGTAGCCGGCGTCGGCGAGTTCGAGCCCGATCTCGGCGGTGATCCCGGCGGCGGTGAGCGTCCGGGTGAGCTTGTGGTTCATCGGCGCATAGAGCTGGACGTCCACGGGGTCCTGGCTGACCTCGCAGGCGAGCACGATCTGGTGCGGGTTGACGATCGCCTGGGCGTTGTAGCCCTGCACCCAGCCGTCCTTGGTGCTCATGATCCGGCTATCGGGATCGGTCACGTTCACTTGACGGGCCGTGGCGGGGGCGGTTTGGAGGAGGGTGTCAGTTCTTCCGTGTAAGCTGACTATGTGATAGTAACAGTTACTCCTGGTGTGTCAAGTAGTGACAGTCAGGTTTCAGTTGTCGGGGATGCGGTCACCGAACTCGATTTTGAACGCGGCCAAGGCG
>CAVWRC010000020.1:0-161343 GCA_963757235.1 uncultured Solirubrobacterales bacterium
GGTTTTTCTTTTGACGTTCACGACGGGTGCGAATCAGCGGAGCGTGGAGATGCAGGGCGTGATCAAGTACCTTCGCGCCAATCCGCAGGCGCTCGTCCTGCTCATAATCTGTGTGGTGCTCGGTATAGGCACCTTCATCGCGGTGCTGGTGGCGCTCGCCAGTTCGCCGAACGGTCAGACCACCGGGGATCCCGAGGGTCTGATCCTGGGCGCGCGCGCTGGGCTGGCGGCGCTACACGCGGCGCTGGCCGGCGCCTAGTACACCCCCTCGGATGTCCGGACCGCCTCGCAGCCTCCAGGCGGGGTGTGACTGGCGCCTCCTCTAGGCGGGGTGTGACTGGCGCCTCCTCCAGGCGGGGTGTGACTGGCGCCTCCTCCAGGTGCGGTGTGACTCGTGCCTCGTCCAGGTGGGGTGTGACTCGCGCCTCGTCCAGGTCGGCGCTACGGGCGATCAACGAGTCGATAAATCCCTCGTGGGCGCGCACGAATGCGTCCTCGACACCGCCATCGGGCTCATCGTTGAAAAGCACCAGGAAGTACTTCACGCGCTAAGCAACGCAACCGGATCGGGCACACCCAGGGGGAGCTCGAGCAGCTCCTCAGTACGGCCGCACCCGCGGGCCGCGCACAGGCAGACGAACCGGCCGTTAGCGCAGGACTTCGTCCCGGCCGCCGCGCGACGGTGCGCGTCGGATCGGGCAAAGGCAGTGCGCCGGAGCGGCCGGAACGCTCCCGCCCCGCCGCTCGCGCTCCCATCGCAGCGGACGGCGATGGAGGTGCGTCTCCCAAGGCTCAGGATGATCGTGCGCGTCAGCCGGTGGGTCGCCGAGGAAGTCGTCGACGAGGTCCAACCAGGCGCGCATACGGTGGGCTGAAGAACGGAACATATGTTCGATAGCGTAGGGGACGCGTCGGACGGAACGAAGCCCCGGGCCAAGCGGTCAGGCCGTCCGCAGAAGAGGTGCCGGCGCTCGGCGGACGACGTCCCAGTGGATCGTCTCCGGCCCTGCGGACGGATCGCCCCCTGACCGGCACCAGACCAGCGCCAATCAGCGCGGTGGCAGCGGGTGTTTCGGCTCGTACAGGGCGATCTCACCCCCGTCGGGAAGCCTGATTCCCGTCACACTGCCCCACCGCTCCTCATGGATTGGGCGACTCAGCTCGACCCCTTTTGCCGCGAGTTCTTGCACCGTTTCTTGCAGGTCGTCGCACATCAGGTACAGCTCCTGGCGCCCGGTCGCACCCTCCGCCGGATGTGCAGCGAGCTCCGCCGGCGGGAGAGCAAAGATCAACCACCCGTGACCGGCGTCGACCGACGGAAATCCGAGCACGTCGGCGAGGAAGGCCCGGACCTTCTCGGGCTCGGGCGTGTAGATGATCGTGTGGGCCCCGGTGATCACGATCGTGCTATGTGCTCGGAGTCATGCGCGCGCCGCGGCCCCAGTAGTCCCAAGAGGAGCCTAGGCGGCCGACCCGAGCGAGCCCCAGACCTCGATCTTGGTCGCCACCCGGTTGACGACCTCGGTGGTGAACTCGGTCGTCCCGGCGCCACCGCCGAGGTCGGGAGTCTTGATCCCCGAGGCGATCGTCTCCAGGGCGGCCTCGTAGATCGCGCGCGAGGCGCGCTCGGCTGCGGGACCGTGATGGTCGGCCGCGTGCCGCATGAGCGCGCCACAGGCCAGGATCATCGCCAGCGGGTTGGCCACGTCCTTGCCCTCGAGGGCCGGCGCGGTTCCGTGCGGCGCCTCGGCCATCGCGACGTTCGTCTGGTAGTCATCGTCGAAGGCCAGCAGCACCGACTCGGCGCCGGCAATCGAGCCGAACATGGGGAGGACCAGGTCAGACAGGCAGTCGCCGTCGCGGTTCAGGGCCGGGATCACGAGCGGCGCGTCGGTCGCTCCCGACATCAGCCCGGCGTACGTCGCGTCGATCAGGACGGGCTCATATGCGATCTCCGGGTGGCGGGCCGACGCCGCGTCGAGCTCCTCCTTCAGCATCCCCTCGTAGACCGGCGAGACGGTCCATTTCGGTCCGCCGTAGACGCGGGCGTTCATCTTGGCGGCGGTCCGGAAGGAGTACTCGCACACGGCCCGGCAGGTGGAGCGCGTGATCTTCTCGGTCCGGTAGGCGATCTCGGACTCGGACCCGGGCTCGCCGTCGCGACTCTCCTTGGCGCCGTAGGCATCGTCGACGGCCATTCGCACGACCGAGATCGGATAGTGCACGCCGGCGACCGGCGCCACGCCCGGTAGTCGCCGGCCCGTCCTCACGATCACCTTCCCGTCGACCTCCTCGCGCAGGAGGCGGTTCGGTGACCCCACGTCGCCTGCCCCCTCCGGCGTGATCGTGGCCGCCTTCAGGCCCAGGCCTGCCACGAGCATCGTCTGGGCGGCCTCCGTCACAACCTCGTTGCCGGTCGTGCGTCGATGACCCAGCGAGAGATCGAAGCGCTGGAGCTCGAACTCGACTCCCAAAACTCCCGGCTCGAGCAAGCGCACCGCCTGCTCGAGCAGCTCCTGTCCGGTCTGGTCGCCCTCCATCACCACGATCTTGATCGGGTCGGCCATGCCGGCGGACCATAGCCGACCAGCGCCTGAGCGTCGCGGGAACGCCGAGCCGCTTCACACCGGCCAGAAACGGTTTTCACGAGCCTCGGCCGGGGAAAAATGACACCGGGGGCGTGACCCATGGAAGCGGTGCCGGCTCGCCGCCGGGTTGTCCTCCCTACGATTTCTCAGAGGACCGGCCACCAGGCACACCACACGCCATGAGCAGATCCGCACACGACGGGACGATCGGCGGTTCGCTCCGTCCGCGGGGCCCCATTCAGCTGACTCTGTCGACCCGCCACGACGCCCATGAGACCGTGGTGAGCGTCGCCGGCGAGCTCGATGTGCTGACCATCCCGAGGCTCGCGACGACGCTCGACGACATCGTCCGCCGGCGCCACGGCGATGTCGTCATGGACCTGACCCGGACGGAGTTCATCGACTCGCTCGGGCTGCATGCTCTGCTCAGCGTTCAGCGGCGTCTGGCCGAGCGCTCGCGCCGGCTCACGGTGATCTGCGACGGGCCGGTCCGCCACTCGATCGAGCTGGCCCGGCTGACCGAGCCGCTGGGTGTCGTCGGAAGCTTCGCCGAGTACGAGCTGCACCGCGCGTCGCGCGATCCGACGCAGACCTCCTAGGCGACGCTAGGCGCCGGGCGCCGCGCCGGCGGGCATCAGCTCATCCCGGCGCTCGGCCAGCGCCCCGATCACGATCGTGAGGTGCTCATCGAAGTCCACTCCAAGCTCCTCGGCTCCCTTTTGGAGCTCTTCGCGGTTGACCGCGGCCGCGAAGCTGGGTTGCTTGAGCTTCTTCTTGACCGACTTGGGCGTCATCCCGACCAGGCCCTCGGGGCGGACGTAGGCGACCGCCAGCACGAACCCGGAAAGCTCGTCGACGGCGAACAGCGTCTTTTCCATCGGGGAATCGCGGGAAACGCCCAGGAAATCGGCGTGCGAGGCC
The DNA here is from genome assembly GCA_963757235.1 of uncultured Solirubrobacterales bacterium. GTDB lineage: Bacteria > Actinomycetota > Thermoleophilia > Solirubrobacterales > Solirubrobacteraceae > Palsa-465. The sequence goes on from CAVWRC010000020.1 coordinate 3,510, forward strand.
ACGGCCCGAACCAGCTCGGGCGGATAACCAAGCCGCTCGAGCTCGGCCATCGCGTAGCGAGGGTGCCCGTCCTCCAGATTCGGATAGCGCTCGTAGTCGAGATCGTGCAGTAGTCCGGTCAGCCCCCATAGCTCCTCGTCACCACCGAACCGGGGCGCGTACGCGCGCATGGCGGCCTCGACGGCCAGCATGTGGCGGCGCAGCGAATCAGACGCTGTCCATTCGCAAAGAAGGTCCCACGCGTCCTGCCGCGAACTCACAGATGGCATGGACGGGAGCGTAACGGAGCGTCTGCATCCAAGTCCGACGCCCGCTGGACCGCGGGCGGACCCCGCCCCGATCGTCCACCCAGACGCGCTAGATGCCCGAGAAACCCCGGCCGGACGGGAGATCGTCGTCCGCCGGGCGAAACCCGCGTCTGGAACCAAAAAACGGCGCGCAACCCGGGGGACGGTGCCGCCGACCCGACAAGGTACCCTGCGGCCACCTATGGAAAAGTTCGTGATCGAAGGCGGAGTGCCCCTCTCGGGCACGATTGTTCCCGCCGGCAACAAGAACGGCGCGCTGCCCATCCTCGCCGCGTGCCTGCTGACTGAAGACGAGGTAATCCTTCGCAACGTTCCCCGGATTCGGGACGTGGAGGCGATGACACTGCTGCTCGAGCAGCTCGGCGCGCGGGTCCAGTGGCTCGGCCCGGGCGAGATCTCGATCGATAGCTCCACGGTGGACAGTTGCGAGGTCGACCGAGAGCTGGCCGAGCGGATCCGCGCTTCGTTCCTGCTCGCGGGGCCGCTGCTCGCCCGGTTCGGGCGGGCCCAGATGCCCCCGCCGGGCGGCGACGTGATCGGCCGCCGCCGGCTCGATCCGCATCTCGATGCCTTCCGCGCCCTCGGAGCCTCGGTCGACGAGGGTCGCGGCCACATCAAGCTCGAGGCTCCACTCGGCCTGAGGCCGTGTGACTTCCTGATGGACGAGCCCTCGGTGATGGCCACGGAGAACGCGCTGATGGCCGCGGCATTGACGCGCGGCCCGACCGTCATCCGTAACGCGGCTTCAGAGCCGCACGTACAGGACCTCGCGCGAATGCTGATGGCGATGGGGGCCCACATCGACGGGGTCGGCTCCAACGTGATGACCGTCCACGGCGTGGCCAGTCTCCGTGGCTGCACGCACGGGATCGCTCCCGACCACATCGAGATCGGCTCGTTCATGGCCCTGGCCGGTGTGACCGGCGGCGAGCTGATCGTCCGCGACACCGTCCCCGAGGACCTACGGATGATCCGCCTCGTGTTCGATCGCCTGGGCCTGCGCACGGAGGTGCGCGGTGCCGACGTGATCGTCCCCGGCAATCAGGAGCTCGTGATCCGCAACGACAAGGGCGACCATACCCCCAAGGTGCAGGATGGCCCGTGGCCGGCGTTCCCGGCCGATCTGACCAGCGTCGCTCTTGCGCTGGCGACCCAGGCTCGAGGCTCGGTGATGATCCACGAGTGGATGTTCGAGAACCGGTTGTTCTTCGTCGACAAGCTGGTGCTGATGGGCGCGTCGATCACGATCTGCGATCCGCATCGCGCGATGGTCGTGGGCCCGCGGGCCCTGCACGGCCAGCGAGTGGACTCGCCGGACATCCGGGCCGGAATGGCGATGCTGATCGCCGCCTTCACCGCTGACGGCGTCACCGAGATCGGCAACGTACGTCACATAGATCGCGGCTACGAGCGCATCGACGAGCGGCTGCGGGACCTCGGCGCGCGGATCGAGCGCGAAGACGACGTGCCCGTCACGGTCTGACGAGAACAGCCCCGGTCCGCCGTAGCTGACACAGTCCCGGCCGATGGTCGATCGCATTCCCAGCGGAACGCGCGACTTCCTGCCCGACGAGATGCGGGAGCTGCGGGCCATGACCGACCGCATCCGGGCCGTGTTCGAGCGGGCCGGCTACGGCGAGGTCTACACGCCGGCGCTCGAGTACGAGACCACGTTCGCGCGCGCCAACCCGACCGCGCGCAGTCCGGCGTACCGCGTGTTCGACGAGCTCGGGAACGTTCTCGTCCTCCGGTCGGACATGACGATCCCGATCGCGCGCATGGTCGCTACCCGCTACCGCGACGCCGAGCCGCCGCTTCGCTTCAGCTACTTCGCTCACGCTTACCGGAGCGTCCGCCCCCAGCGCGGGCAGTCCCGCGAATTTCTCCAAGCCGGGATCGAGCTCATCGGGGCGACCGCGCCAGAGGGGACGGCGGAGGTCCTGACCGTCCTGTGCACCGCCCTCGATGCGGCGGGCCTCGAGACCTACCGGATCGGCCTGGGCGACGCCGCACTCTACTCCGAGGTGCTCGACCGCCTCGGCGTCGACGCCGACCGCCACGAGCGCGTTTTGACCGAGTTGGCCAACGGTGATTTCGTCGGCCTGCAAAAAGAGGTCGACGCGCTCAGCCTGAAACCCGAGGATGCCGAGCTCCTGCTCCGCGTTCCTCAGCGCCGGGGCGGCCCCGAGGTTCTTGAAACCCTGCCCGGACCGCTCGAGGCCGCCGCCGCCGGTATGCGAGCCGTACACGCGTTGCTGGCCCCCGAGGTAGCCGGCCGCATCATCTTCGACCTGGGGCTTGTCCGCGGCCTCGGCTACTACACCGGCGCCGTGTTCCAGGTCTACGACCCGGCCTACGGCATCCCGCTCGGGATCGGCGGACGCTACGACGAGCTGCTGGGTCAATTCGGGCGACCGCTGCCCGCCGTCGGCTTCGCGCTGAACGTCGAGCGGCTGCACATCGCCCTGACCAGCGAGGAACGAGGCCGCACTCCGAGGCATCTGCCATGAGCGAGTTGCGAATCGCGGTTCCGCGCGGGTCGTTGTTCACGCAGACGCTCGACCTCCTCGATCGCCTCGGCATCGCGACCCTCGAGCTTCGCGAGAACGATCGCAAGCTGCTGTTCGAGGACGTCGGTGTCGTCACTATGCGCCCCTCCGACGTCCCCACCTACGTCGAGGCAGGCGCCGCGGACCTGGGCATCACCGGCAAGGACGTGCTGCTCGAGCAGGCCGAACGCGATCTGTATGAGCTGCTCGACCTCGGCTTCGGCGGGTGCAAGATGGTGCTCGCGACGGTGGCCGGCGAGGATCCCGCCGCCGAGGCGCTCAGGCGCCTGGGCGTGATGCGAATCGCCACCAAGTATCCGCGTATCGCCACTCGCTACTTCCTCGAGACCGGCCGCCAGGCCGAGATCGTCGAGGTCAAGGGTTCGGTCGAGCTCGCGCCGCTGACTGGGCTCGCCGAGGGAATCGTTGACCTCACCGCAAGCGGAGCGACGCTAAGAGAAAACGGGCTCGTGGTGCGCGAGGAGATCGCCCACAGCACCGCCCGGCTGATCGCGAATCCCGTCTCGCACAAGCTGAAGGCGCCCGCCATCGATGCGCTACTGGAGCGGCTCCATGCGATGTGAGCGCTTCTCCGTAAGCGGCGACCCGGCCGACACGGCACGAGCCCTCCGAGAGCTGATCCCGGCGCCCGGCTCGGTAAGCGACACGGTCGCCGAGATCGTCACGGAGGTCCGCTCCCACGGCGAGCCGGCCCTACTCGAGTACATACGGAGATTCGACACCGCAGGCGCGCAGCCGAAACCGATCCGAGTCGACCCTGATGAGCTCGCGGCGGCCGCGGCGCACATCGACCCACAGGTCAGCCACGCCCTGCAGCGCGCGATCGAGAACCTGGAGACGGTGATGGTGGGCTGGCGGGCGGGGCTCGGGGAGTCGGTGCAGCTGGGAGAGAACCGGGTGGTGCTCCGCCAGGCGCCGGTGTCCCGTGCCGCCGTCTACGTACCTGCGGGGCGGGCTCCGTACCCGAGCACGGTCGTGATGGGCGTCGTGCCCGCGCGGCTGGCCGGGGTCGAGCACATCGCGGTCTGCGCCCCGCCCGGCAGCGACGGCGACGTGAACCCGGTCGTGCTCGCGGCCTGCCACATGACCGGCGCCAGCGTCGTGTACCGGATGGGCGGAGCTCACGCGATCGCCGCCCTGGTCTACGGCACCGCCTCGGTTGCCCCGGTCGACGTGATCGTCGGCCCCGGGAGCCTGTATGTCCAAGAGGCCAAGCGGCAAGTGTTCGGGCAGGTGGGCATCGACGGGTTCGCCGGTCCGAGCGACCTGCTGGCGATCGCCACCGGCGCCGCGGACCTAGAGATGCTGTCGCTTGACCTGCTGGCCCAGTCCGAGCACGGCGCGGGCTCGCTCGTCGTCGCCGTCTCCGACGCGCCCGAGCTGCTGGCGGAGCTCGCGAGGCGCCTCGAAGATGCCCCCGACACGGGAGCGGTCAGCGCGCTCGTGCAGGTGACCGATCCCGAAGAGGCGCTGGCGGTCGCGGAGGCGTTCGCCCCCGAGCACCTCCAGCTGATGGGCGCGGGTGCGGAGGAGCTGGCCGACCGGGTCACAAAGGCCGGTTGCCTGTTTGTGGGCGTGAACGCCGGCACCGCGTTCGGCGACTACATCGCCGGCTCGAACCACATCCTCCCGACCAACGGTGCCGCCCGCTTCGCCTCCGGCCTCAGCCCCGAGCACTTCCTGCGCCGCTTCACCGAGGTGCGGATCGCCGACCCCGACGAGCTCGCCCGGTCCGCCGTGCCCCTCGCTCGCGCGGAGGGGTTCGAACTTCACGCCCGATCGATGGAGGCGCGTATTCGCGACAATGGCCCGAAATGACGCGGACCGCAAGCATCGAACGCAAGACGGGTGAGACCGACGTCATGGTCACGCTGACCCTCGACGGGGAGGGGTCCGGCGAGCGGGACACCGGTGTCGGCTTCTTCGACCACATGCTCGACCTGCTCGCGCGCCACGGCCACCTCGACCTGACAATCCAGGCGCGCGGCGACCTTGACACCGGCGCCCACCACACCGTCGAGGATGTCGGCATCTGCCTTGGCCAAGCCCTCGATGAGGCGCTCGGTGACCGCGCCGGCATCACCCGCTTCGGGCAGGCGACGATCCCGATGGACGAGGCGCGCGTGGCGTGCGCGATCGACATATCCGGACGCGGACTGTGCGCCTTCGAGGTGCCGCTGCCGCCCGGCGCCACCGGCACGTTCGACCACGAGCTCCTGGAGGAGTTCTGCCGGGCGCTCGCGCTCAATGCGAAGCTGACCCTCCACCTCACCGCCGAGCGCGGCACGAACGCGCACCACGTGATCGAGGCCACGTTCAAGGCGCTGGCCCGGGCGCTTCGCTCCGCGGTGGCGCTCGACGCGAGCGAACGCGGCGTGCCCAGCACCAAGGGAAGGCTCGTATGACGCGTGTCTCCGTAATCGACTACGGGATGGGCAACCGGCGCTCGGTCGAGAAGGCGCTCGAGCACATCGGCGCTCGGCCATCGATCACCAACGACCACGACGAGCTGCGACGCGCGGACGGGCTGGTGCTGCCGGGCGTCGGCGCGTTCCCCCAGGCCATGCGAAACCTCGACGCGCTCGCTCTGCCCGAGCTGATCCGGGAGCTGGCAAGCCAGGGCAAGCCGCTGCTCGGCATCTGCCTGGGCATGCAACTGCTGTTCGATACCTCCGAGGAGATGGGCGGCGCGGCTGGGCTCGGCCTGATCGGCGGCGAGGTGACGCGGCTGAAGGACACGGGCCTGCGCATCCCGCACATCGGCTGGAATGAAGTGCGGTTCGAGCGCCGATCGCCCCTGACTGCGGAGCTCCCGCCCGCCGGCTGCCCCTTCTACCACGTGCACACGTTCGCGGCCCGCCCGCGTGATCCGGACGACGTGATTGGTAGCACCGAGTACGGCGAGCCGTTCGCCACCATCGTCGGCCGCGAGAACGTGTTCGGCGTCCAGTTCCACCCCGAGAAGTCCTCGCGGGACGGGTTGCGCATGCTCCACAGCTTCGTGGGGGCCTGCGTGGGGCTCGCCGGCGCACGAGCATGATCCTCCTGCCGGCGGTCGACATCCTCGACGGGAAGGCGGTGCGGCTGACCCGCGGGGAGTTCGACCAGAGCACGGTGTACGACGCGGACCCGCTCGACGCGGCGCGGCGTTGGGTCGACGAGGGCGCCCGCAGCCTCCATGTGGTCGACCTCGACGGCGCCAAGCAGGGCGCGCCGGTCAACATCGAGCACGTCCGTCGCATCACCGAGGAGCTCCCTTTGCCCGTGCAGGTCGGCGGCGGCCTGCGGACGATCGCTGCCGTCCGCGACGCGATCGGAGCCGGCGCGGCGCGGGTGGTGATCGGCACCGCCGCCTACCGGGATGTCGACTTCCTCGACGAGGCGCTCGCCGAGTTCGGCGACCGTGTGGTGGTCTCGATCGACGCGCGCGAAGGTCGCCTGGCCGGCGCCGGCTGGACCGAGCAGACCGACATCCCGATCGAGGCGGTCATCGAGCGGCTGGGAGCACGCGGGGTGCGCCGGTTCGTCTACTCGAGCATCGACCGCGACGGCCTGCTGGCCGGTCCGGATCTCGAGGGCGCCCGCCGCGTGGCCGACGCGGTGCGCGGGACCTACGCGTATTCCGGCGGGGTCGGCTCGCTCGAGGACCTGAGCTCGCTGGTCGAGCTGCGCCAGGTCAATCTGAACGGCGTGATCGTCGGCAAGGCCCTGTACGAGCGGCAGTTCTCGGTCGCCGAGGGTCAGGCCGTTCTCGACGGCTGATTGGAGTGCGGCGATTCACTACAAGCGGGTGATTCCCTGCCTCGACGTCGACCGCGGCCGCGTGGTCAAGGGCGTCGGCTTCGTCGACCTGCGCGACGCCGGCGACCCAGTCGAGCTGGCGTGCCGCTACGACGCCGCCGGGGCCGACGAGCTCGTCTTCCTCGACATCACCGCGACCTCCGACCGGCGCGAGACGGTCGTCGAGTTGGCCCGCCGCACGGCCGATGACGTGTTCGTTCCGTTCACGATCGGGGGCGGGATCCGTTCGGTGACCGATGCTCAGGCGGTGCTCGACGCCGGCGCCGACAAGGTCTCGATCAACTCCGCCGCGCTGGCCCGCCCGGAGCTGATCGACCAGCTGGCCGCCAACTTCGGGGCCCAGTGCGTGGTGCTCGCGATCGACGCCAAGTCGCGCGGTCCCGAAGGCTGGGAAGCGTACGTGGCCGGCGGCCGCACGCCCACCGGCCGCGACGCCGTCGCGTGGGCGCGCGAAGGGACCGAACGAGGGGCGGGGGAGATCCTCCTGACGAGCATGGACCGCGACGGGACGAACGCCGGCTACGACCTCGGCCTCACCGCGGCCGTGGCCGGCGCGGTCGAGGTACCCGTGATCGCCTCGGGCGGCGCGGGCCGGCTCGAGCACCTGACCGAGGCGCTCGAGGCAGGGGCCGACGCCGTGCTTTGCGCATCGATCCTGCACTACGGACAGCACACGGTGAGCGAGATCAAGGCCCATCTATCCGACGCGGGTGCGGCAATCCGCCCCGTCGATTGATGGGCCTCGCACGCTCGGCGTCCGTGGGTCCGCCGAAGCCTCGTCCGGCTGTATTTATTTCTATGTTGGCCCGGGTGAAGCAGCCGCGCTAAGCGGCCTCTTCCACGTATCCGGCGGCAGCGCATGCATCGCAGTACGCGGCAGGCGGAACGCGGGGCTCATAACAGCCAGGACGGCAGCAAGTAGACGATCGCTTCGGGCGACCGCGACCGATTCGGGCGGCAGCAGCGTCCTTGAGCTCCTCGCGCATGCGATCGAGCTCTTCCGCGTGCGACGCGCAGAACCTGCGGCCTTGCACGGCCGGTTCCTGGCAGTGACTTCCACTACGACAACGCATAGATACATAAGGATAGCAAGAAGCTCCCGAACGCACGTTCCATGCGAGCGTGATTGCACGCCCTATGCGGGGATTTGTCGTCCACCCCGAGGCGTCGCGTGGACATTGTGTTGAGTCGCTGCGAGTGCGGTGTAGAGATTAAGTTAGCGCGATGTGCAAGCTCGGTGTTCAACGGTCCGGAAGCATCTGGTAGAGCATCGTGTAGCCGCTCAGGTAGATCGTTCCGGTGTCGTCGCATACCACCGGATTGAACGCTCCGTCGGGGAACGAGAAAACCCTGCGGCCGGTGCGCACGTCGAGCCCGGCGGTCGTCTTCGTGCCGAGGTCGGAGTAGTAGACGACGTTGCCGACGATGGTCGCTGACCCGGAGATCTTGCCGCCGGCCGGGTGCTTCCACCGGATCGCGCCGGATTGGGCGTTGAAGGCGTAGAAGTTGCCGTCGTAGGACCCCAGATACACGGTCGGCCCGAGCCCGGGGGTGTCCTCGACGGCCGGCGATGCGTACACGTAGGCACCCGTTCCGGTGGCCCAGGCGAGCTGCCCCGTCTTCTGCGCGAACGAGTAGACGCGCCCGTCGGTGTTGCCCATGTAAACGCGGCCAAAGGCCACGGCGGGGGTCGAATAGAAGTTGCCCGACCCGAACCCGAGGTCGGCGCCGTTGGTGTTGACCGCCCAGACCTGATGGCCCGAGGCGGCGTTGAGCGCGTAGGCCCGTCCCGAGTAGTCGCCGAAGTAGACGTCGCCGTTCGACAGCGCCAACCCGCCCTTGACCGGGCCGCTGGCGTGGTAGGTCCAGTTGACCTGGCCGGTGGTCGCGTTCAAGGAGTAGACGGTGCCGCTCTGGTCACCGAAGTACACCGCGTTGCCCCAGGCGATTGGTGAGGACTCGGTGCCGGGCGGGATCGTCTTGGACCACGCGATCTGACCGGTCTTCATCGACAGCGCGACGAATCGTCCGTTGCCCGGCGTCGACCCCGGGTGTGGATTGGTGGAGAGGAGCGAGACGTACATGAGCCCCTGGCTGATGCCGAGCGCGGGGGAGGCCGCAGCCAGCGTCCCCACCTTCGTCTCCCACAGCTTCTGCCCGGTCCGCTTGTTCAGCGCCTTGGCCGACCCGTCGTCGTCGACCAGGTACAGGCTGTTCTGGTAGATGACCGGCGGGAACTCCAGCAGCGCGTAGTCCTCAAAGCGCCAGCCGATGTGCAGCGGCGGGTCGGGCGGGTTGGGACCGGAGTAGAAGTGCGTGCGCTGGGCGTCGAACCCGTAGCGCGGCCACGAGAAGTTGTCGACGGGGGTCTTGGCTGGCGTCGTCGTCGTGGTCGGGCGCGTGAACTCGACGTTCGGGTGGGAAACGTTGTGCGGCGCGTGCGCCAGGACGAACGCCACCGCGCCTCCAGCCAGCACGAGCACGACCACTACGGCGACGAGCCCCCACCGCAGCCAGCGGCGAGAACCGGGACTCGGCATGGCGGGCAATGCTAGCCAGCCGGGTCCCGGCAAGCCCTTGGGAAGAAACTATGGTTTATGTCGGAGTTACTTCGCGGGCCAGGCGAGCTGCTCGACCAGGTCCGGGGGCTGCCCGCGGCCGGGCCGCTGCTGGCCCGGCTCGACGACCGCCCGGGGGTGTACCTGGTCGGCGGCGCCGTGCGCGATCTTCTGCTCGGCGGGGTCCCGTTCGACCTTGACCTCGTGGTGGTCCAGGACGCGGCGGCGCTGGCGGCGACGCTGGGCGGCAAGCTCACAGTGCACGATCGCTTCGGGACCTCGACCGTCCGGCTCGAGGGCTTCGCCTACGACATCGGCCGCGCCCGGCGCGAGACCTACGCCCACCCGGGGGCGCTTCCCGACGTCCTGCCGGCGCCGCTCGAGGAGGATCTGCTCCGGCGGGACTTCACGCTCAATTCGATCGCCATCGCCCTGGGCGGGGACCGCCCGGGAGAGCTCCACGCTGCGCCGAGCGCGCTCGAGGACCTCGACGCGAGACGCCTGCGCGTCCTCCACGACCGCAGCTTCATCGACGACCCCACCCGGCTGTTTCGCATGGTGCGCTACGCCGGCCGCCTGGGATTCGAGATCGAGCCGCACACCCGAGCGCTGGCCGGTGAGGCGATCGACGGCGGAGCGCTCGCGACCGTCAGTGGCCCGCGCGTCGGCGCCGAGCTCAGGCTGCTCGCCCGCGAGCGAGATCCGGTCGGCGCGCTGCTGGGGTTGGGCGAGCTGAGGCTCGATCGCGCCGTGCACCCCGGCTTCGGACTGGCCGACGAGGCGCTGGCCCGGCGGGCACTGGAGCTCCTGCCCGCTGACGGGCGGGCGGACCGCCTCGTGTTGGGGGTCGCTTCGCGGGGCGTCCCCGCGGCGGAGCTGCCGGGGCTGCTCGATTCGCTGGCGTTCGAGGCCGAGGATCGCGACGCGATCGTCGCCGTTGCGTCGCGCGCACGGGAGCTCGCGGACGCTCTGGCGGCCGCTGAGGCTCCGTCGGAGATCGCCGCCGCCGTGGGCAGCGGGCCGCCCGAGCTGGTGGCGCTGGCGGGCGCGCTCGGGCCGGAGCGCCCGGCGCGGGAGTGGCTCGACCGGCTGCGCCACGTCCGCCTCGACATCGACGGACGCGACCTCCTCGCCGCCGGCGTGCCCGAGGGCCCGGCCGTCGGCCGCGGCCTGCGCGCGGCGCTGGCCGCGAAGCTCGATCAGCGGGCATCGGGGCGCGAGCAAGAGCTGGCCGAGGCACTGAACGCCGCCGGGGCGTCGCAGTAGCCTGCCGGGGATGGAGCTGCGCCTGCCAGAGCCTTTCTATCCCCGGGGCGAGCATCTGGCGGTCGACCTGCCGGGAGCGCGCGCGCTGTTCACGACCCGCCGCGGGGGGTTCTCCGAGGGGCCGTACGCCAGCCTGAACCTCGGCCGCCTGACCGCTGATCGGCCCGAGGCGGTCCAGCGTAACCGAGCCCGCCTGGAGTCCGAAATCGGCCGCCCGCCCGCGTTCATCCGCCAGGTCCACGGGACGACGGTCCGGATCATCTCCGCGCTGTCGGACGACGGGATCGCCCCGCTCCCGGACGAGGGCATCGAGCTCCCCGAGGCCGACGGCCAGGCGACCGCGCTGCCGGACGTGGCGCCGATGGTGATGACCGCGGACTGCCTGCCGATCGCGATCGCGGGCGAGAAGGCGGTCACGATGGTGCATGCGGGCTGGCGGGGGCTCGCCGGCGGGATCGTGGCCGAGGGGGTGCGTGCGGTGCGCGAGCTCGGCGCCGAGGAACCGCTCGGTGCGGCCATTGGACCCGGCGCCGGCGGTTGTTGCTACGAGGTGGGGGACGACGTCCACCGCGAGTTCGCCGACTTCGGCGACCGCGCCCGGCGTGGGCGCAATCTCGATCTGAAGACGATCGCGCGCGAGCAGCTCGAGCGCGCCGGCGTGGAGCAGGTGTACGACGTCGGCCTGTGCACGATCTGCTCGGATCCGTCGCTGTTCTTCTCGCATCGCCGCGATCGGGGCGTGACGGGCCGGCAGGCGGGACTCGCGTGGTTGAGCTGATCCGGGGATTGGACGCAGAGACCGTCCGGGCGAACCTGGAGCGGGTTCGGTCCGAGATCGCCGGCGCCGGGCGCGATCTGGCCGACGTGCAGATCCTCGCCGCGGTCAAGTACGTGGCGGTCGAGGAGCTGAAGATCCTGGCCGAAGCGGGTCTGACACTGCTCGGCGAGAACCGGGCGCAGGACCTGGTCGAGAAGGCGCAGGCGTATCCGGGCCTCTTCACCTGGGACTTCATCGGCCATCTGCAGAGCCGCAAGGTCCGTCAGGTACTGCCGCTCGTCCGCTACATCGAGACGGTCGCCAGCGACTCGGCGCTCGACGAACTTCGCCGCCACGGCGACGCTTGCACCGAGGTCCTCGTCGAGGTCAACGTGGCCGGCGAGGCGGGCAAGAGCGGGATCGCGCCCGCGGACCTGCCCGGATTCCTGGAGCGCTCGCCGGTGCGGGTGGTTGGGCTGATGACGATGCCGCCGCTCGCCGGGGCGCCCGAGGACAGCCGCCGGCACTTCGCAGCGCTGCGCGAGCTGGCCCGCGAGCACCGGCTGCCCCAACTGTCGATGGGGACCAGCCAGGACTACATCGTGGCTATCGAGGAGGGAGCCACGATCGTGCGCCTCGGTACGAGCCTTTACCGACCCGCCCTCGGATAGCGGTCTCGTGCGGACCTGACGCGCCAGAGCGTCATAATCACGGCAGGGAAACACTCGCAGGAAGCGAAAACCCCAATCCGAGATGGCCTTACGCGACACCTGGCACCGCACGCTTATGTACTTCGGGCTGGCGGACGACGAGGACTACGAGGACGACCTCGAGCCCTACCAAGAGCCGGAGGTCGAGGCCCAGCACGCCTACAGCGACCGCTCCCAGAACGTTCGCCGCCTGAGTTCGCGCCGCCGGCGCGACGAATTCGACGACATCTTCGCCGACGACCCCGAGGCCGACCGTCGCACCACCTCGCTGCGGCCCGTCGCGAGCGGGCGCGGCAACGGTCGCGGAGGAGCCGATCGGATGCACTTCGTTGAGCCAAAGAACTTCAACGACGTCCAGGACGTCGCCGACAAGTTCAAGGACGCAATCCCCGTCATCTTGAACCTGCAGAAGACCGATCACGACCTGTCCAAGCGCCTGATCGACTTCTCGAGCGGCCTCACCTACGCGCTCGACGGCGGCATGCAGCGGATCGCCGACAAGGTGTTCTTGCTGACGCCGCGCAACGTCGAGGTGTCGGCCGAGCAGCGCGCGGAGTTGCTCGAGAAGGGCTTCTTCAACCAGAGCTGAACGCCCTTGCTGGTGGGAGGGTTCCCGCCAGCGCTAGATTTCACTAGATGCTTGTCGGTCTGATCGGCGCTGGCAACATGGCGCGCGCAATCGCACGTGGCTGGGGCGATCCCGTGTTGGTCTCCGACGGAGGGTCGGGACGCGCGGAAGAGCTGGCGCGGGAAGTGGGCGGCGAGGCGCTTGACTGCAACGTCGCGGTGGCCGACCGGGCCGATCTCGTCGTGCTCTGCCACAAGCCGGCGCAGTTCCTCGACGTGGCGCGCGAGCTACGGGGACACGCCAAGGCGGTCGCTTCCGTCCTGGGCGGCGTCGAGACGGCGTCGCTCCGCCAGGAGTACGGCGTGCCCGTCTTCCGGTTTATGCCCAACACCCCGGTCGAGGTCCGACGCGGCGTCCTGTGCTATTCGCCCGGGGCTGAGGTGGACGAGGACCTGGAACGCGACGTGCTGGCGCTGTTCGGGCGACTCGGCGACGTGGTCAAGGTCCCCGAGCGGCTGATGGACGCCGCCAACGCGATGGTGGGTGTCGGCCCCGCGTACCACGCCCTGGTCGTCGAGGCCCAGGTCGACGCGGCCGTCCGCCACGGGGTCGCGCCGGCGCTGGCCGGCCGGCTGGTGGCCGAGACGATGGCCGGGACCGCTGCCCTGCTCGAGGTCCGGGACTACGACACGCTGGCGGTGAGGCGAGAGGTCACCTCGCCGGGCGGCACCACCGCCCGGGGCCTCGCTGCCCTGGAGCGCTGCGGCTTGCGTCCGGCGTTCCAGGCCTCGTTCGACGCCGTCATGGAATGGGGGCGTTGATGGCGTTCGCATCTGTCACCCGGGGGGACATCGCCAACTACGTGAGCGCGCTGTTCCTCGTCTACATCATCCTGATCTTCGTCTACATCCTGCTCACCATGGTGTTCTCGCTCGGACTCCGGCCGCCCTACACGCGCTTCACGGACGCGGTGATGAACTTCCTGCGGGACGTGTGCGACCCGTATCTGAAGATCTTCCGCCGGTTCATCCCGCCGATTGGAATGTTCGACCTCACGCCGATGATCGCGATCATCGTTCTGTACATCGTGAGGACGGTCGTGGTCAACCTGATCACGGGCTGAATCCCGACGTGGTGGTAATGACGCAAGCGGCCCGATCGCTTCGTACGGTGGCGTTCGCGCGCGCTGCCCTGGTCGCGGCCATCGTGATCGCGCTGGATCAGATCACCAAGCACACGCTGGCGGCGGGCATCGCCGCCGGCGAGACGAAGAAGTTCCTGCCCGGCGTGACCCTGGTTCACGTGCGCAACACGGGCGTCGCATTCAGCCTGTTTTCGAGCGGCGGCACGCTGGTGCTGGTGTTCACGCTGATCGCCCTGGCCGTCCTGATCACCTACTTCGTTCGGCGGCCCGAGAAGTCGTGGCTATGGCTTCCGGTCGGGATGCTGATCGGCGGCGCGATCGGAAACCTGATCGACCGGATCGCGAATGGCGCCGTGACCGACTTCATCAAGCTCCCGCACTGGCCGGCCTTCAACGTGGCCGACATGTCGATCACGTTCGGCGTGCTGGTGCTTCTTTGGGTGCTCGAAGGCCCGCGCGCCAAGGCGTCGGCGGAGGAGTCGTGAGCGCCGAGACGTGAGCGCGGACAGCCGGATCGAGCTGCGCGTCCCCGAGCAGGCCACCGGTACCCGGCTCGACCGTTTCCTGGCCGCACCGCTCGGATCTCGGGCCCGAGCCCAGAACCTGATCGACGCCGGCCGGGTGCGCGTCGACGGCGTGCTCGTGCCCAAGCGCCATCTGGTGGCGGCCGGAGAGGCGATCGAGATCGACGACGCGACGCTTGAGTCGGGCCTGGTGCCCGACGAGCAGGCACCGTTCGAGGTGGCCTACGAGGACGACTATCTGCTGGTAGTCGATAAGCCCGCCGGGGTCGTCGTGCATCCCGCGCGCGGGCATCTCGCCGGGACGCTGGCCCAGGCGCTGGCCGGGCGGGCGGCGGGTGGCGAGGAGCCCTGGCGGGCCGGAATCGTGCACCGGCTCGACCGCGACACTTCGGGCCTGCTCGTGGTCGCGAAGAACGACTCGGTTCACCGCGCCCTCAAGTCGCTGCTGTCCCAGCGCCGGCTGCGCCGCGAGTACCTGGCCCTGGTCGACGGTCATCCGCCCGCCCGGACGGGCACGATCGACGCGCCGATCGGGCGCCACCGCCGCGACCGCAAGCTGATGTCGATCGACTCAGACGAGCCGCGCGAGGCGCGCACCCACTTCGAGCTCGAGCGCCTTGAGCCGAGCGCCGCGCTCCTGCGCGTCGCACTCGAGACGGGACGGACGCACCAGATCCGTGTCCATCTCGCCGCGATCGGCCATCCGGTATGCGGCGACCCCCAGTACGGCACGCGCGGCCGTTTCGGTCTGACCCGTCAGTTCCTCCACGCCGCCCGGCTGGCGTTCGTCCATCCGGTGACGGGTGAGGAGATCGACGTGCGGTCCGAGCTGCCCGAGGACCTGGTGGCGGCGCTAATGGAGGCCCAGCAGGGGGAGTGAGGCTCGGCGTGGCGGTTTGCGGCGCACTCGATCCGGCGCCCGCGTCGAGTGAGCCGATAACCGCCACGCTGGTGGGCGCCGGCCCCAAAAAGAAGGCGGGGCGGCCCGTCCACAGCCGCCCCGCCGAACGTTGCGAGCCGAGCCACCGGAGGTAGGGGAAGGGAGGTTCGGCCCGCGGACGAGCCACCGCTGAAGGTAGGGGAAGCGAATGGCCCGCTACACCTGAAAACGTAGTGGCGAGCGAAAACTTGCGTAAACTGAAACGAAACGTCCCCGATCCCGTTCGCGTGGATCGCGCCCTGCCTCGCTAGCCGAGGTCCGCGAGCGCCCGTGAGCGGGTTGATGTAAACCAAAAACCAAGGGAGCAGTTAGTGGCTCAGATCGGTATCAAAGAGCTGCTGGAGGCCGGCGTCCACTTCGGCCACCAGACGCGTCGCTGGAACCCCAAGATGCGCCGGTTCATCTTCGGCGAGCGCGACGGCAACTACATCATCGACCTCATCCAGACCCAGGCACTCCTGGGGGATGCGCAGAGTTTCGCCGCCGAGGTGTCCCGGCGCGGCGGGACCGTGCTGTTCGTGGGCACCAAGAAGCAGGCTCGCGACACGATTCGCGAGAACGCCGAGGCGGCCGACATGCCGTACGTCAACCACCGCTGGCTCGGCGGCCTGTTGACGAACTTCCAGACGATCTCGCTGCGGATAAAGCGGCTGCACGACCTCGAGCGCTACGAGACCGAAGGGCAGCTGCAGCTGCTGCCCACGCGTGAGCGCATGGCCGCGCAGGCTGACCTGGAGAAGCTCCGGGCCAACCTCGGCGGGGTCAAGAACATGCAGCGCGTGCCCGACGCGGTGTTCGTGATCGACCTGAAGACCGAAGCGATCGCCGTGCGAGAGGCTCAGCGCCTGCGCATCCCGATCATCGGCCTGGTCGACACCAACTGCGACCCCGACGGGATCGACTACGTGGTTCCCGGCAACGACGACGCGATCCGGTCCTGCGCCCTGATCACCAGGGCGGTCGGCGACGTGGTGTCGCAGGGCCACAACGTCTTCCGCGAGGAGGAGGAGCGCGCCCGGCTCGAGCGCGAGCGCCAGGAGGCCGAGGAACGGGCACGCCAGGAGGCTGAGGAACAGGCCCGTCGGGAGGCCGAGGAGCGCGCTCGTCAGGAAGCGGAAGAACGCGCCCGGCGCGAGGCCGAGGAGCTCGAGCGCCAGGAGGCCGAGGCGCGCGCCCGGGAGGAGGCTGCGGCAGCAGAGGCGGCGCAGTCCGCGGCAGCGAATGCCCCCCAGGCCGCGGCGGCCGAGGCGCCCGTCGCCGAAACCGCCCCAGAGCCTGAGGCCGCAGCGCCGACCCCGGAGCCGGAAGTGGCGGCACCGCAACCTGAGGCAGCGGCGCCAGAACCCGCGCCCGCACCGGAGCCGGAAGCCGCGACACCGGAACCCGAGGCGGCAGCACCGGAACCTGCGCCCGCTCCGGAGCCGGAACCCGCGCCCGCTCCGGAGCCGGAACCCGCGCCCGCTCCGGAACCGGAACCCGAGGCGGCAGGAGCCGTGCCGGAACCGGAACCCGAGGCGGCAGGAGCCGTGCCGGAACCGGAACCCGAGGCAGCAGCAGCCGTGCCGGAGCCGGAAGCGGCGGTAGCCGAACCTGCATCGGATAATCCCGAGCCCGCCCCGGAGGAGAACGCATGAGTGCGATCAGCGCAAAGGAAGTCAAGGCTCTCCGCGACCGCACGGGTGCCGGCGTGCTCGCCTGCCGGGAGGCCCTGAGCGAGTCGCAGGGCGACGTCGATCGGGCCATAGAGATCCTGCGCGCGCGCGGCCAGGCCCAGGCGGCCAAGCGCGCCGGCGCAGAGGCGACCGAGGGCGTGGTCCAGAGCTACATCCACGCCGGCAACAAGATCGGCGTGCTGGTCGAGGTCGACTGCGAGACGGACTTCGTCGCTCGTAACGAGAACTTCGTCGAGTTCGCTCGGGACCTCGCGCTCCACATCGCCGCAGCGGCACCGGTTGCTGTGAGCGATGGGGACGTGCCTGCCGAGGACCGCGAGCGCGAGGAGCGGATCGCGGTCGAGCAGGCCGCCGACCGCCCGGAGAACGTCCGCGAACGGATCGTGCAGGGCAAGCTCGACAAGTGGCTGGACGAGGTGGTGCTCCTGCGCCAGAAGCACGTCAACGAGGAAAAGCACGGCGGCAAGACGATCGAGGAGCTGCGGGCCCAGCTCGCGGCCGAGACGGGCGAGAACGTGGTAATCCGCCGTTTTGCCCGCTTCCAAGTGGGCGCGTGAGCGCGGGCGGCGAGCAGACGAGCGCAAGGATGGCGGGTGACGGGCAGGACGGGCGGCAGCCGGTCTATCGACGCGTGCTGCTCAAGCTGTCTGGGGAGGCGCTGATGGGCGACCTCGAGTACGGGACCGATCCGGCCCGCGTCCAGGCCATCGCGGCCGAGATCGCCGCCGTGCACGGCCGCGGCGTCGAGATCGCGGTCGTCGTCGGCGGGGGCAACATCTACCGAGGACTCGCGGAGGCCGCGAAGGGTATGGACCGCGCCACCGGCGACTACATGGGCATGCTGGCCACCGTTCTGAACGCGCTCGCGCTCCAGGACGCGCTCGAGAAGGCCGACGTCCAGACCCGCGTGCAGTCGGCAATCACGATCTCGGAGGTCGCCGAGCCGTACATCCGCCGGCGGGCCATGCGCCACCTCGAGAAGGGCCGGGTCGTGATCTTCGCCGCCGGCACCGGCAACCCGTTTTTCACGACCGACACGGCCGCCGCGCTCCGGGCCGCGGAGCTGCATGCCGAGATCATCCTGATGGCCAAGAACCGCGTGGAAGGTGTCTACACCGCCGACCCGCGAACCGACCCGAACGCGGAGTTCATCCCCGAGATCACCCACAAGGACGCCCTGACGCGCGGCCTTCAGGTGATGGACTCGACCGCCTTCGCATTGTGCATGGACAACAATCTCCCGATCGTCGTCTTCAACATGGCCGACGGCCGCAACATCGACAAGATAGTGTCGGGAGAACGAGTTGGAACGCTGGTGAGAACGTGACCACGGACATGATCGATGAGCTCCTTGCGGACGCCCGGGAGCGGATGCACAAGTCGGTGGAGGCGATTCGGATCGAATTCGGGTCGGTGCGCACTGGGCGAGCGAGTCCGGCGCTCCTGGACCGGATCCAGGTCGACTACTACGGCACCTCGACGCCGCTCAAGCAGCTGGCCACGATCAGCGCCCCCGAGGCGCGGCTGCTGACGATCCAGCCCTACGACAAGAGCTCGATCAAAGCGATCGAGCGGGCGATCCTCGAATCAGACGTCGGGCTGACCCCCAACAACGACGGCAACCTAATCCGCCTGGGGGTCCCCGAGTTGACCGAGGAGCGGCGCAAGCAGCTGGTCAAGGTGGTCCGGCACATCGCCGAAGAGGGCCGCGTGGCGATCCGCAACGTCCGGCGCGATGTCATGCATGACCTGCGTGAGCTCAAGGAGGCTGGCGAGGCCGGGTCCGACGATGAGCATCGCGCCGAGGTCGAGCTCCAGAAGGTCACCGACGCACGGATCGCGGAGCTCGACGAGCTGCTCAAGCACAAGGAAGCCGAAATCCTCGAGGTCTAGATGGCGGCGACTCGCGGAGAGCCGGCAGCCGCCCTGGACGACGGTGCGCGCGCTCGCTACGTCGCCATCATCACCGACGGCAACGGCCGTTGGGCTAAGCGGCGCGGCCTGCCCGCACTCGCGGGCCACGAAGCTGGGGCCGACGCGGTCAGGGCCAGGCTGCGCGACGCGGCGGATCTCGGCATCGAGGAGCTCACCGTGTACTCGTTCTCGACCGAGAACTGGACCCGCCCGGCCGCCGAGGTCCAGGGACTGATGACGATGATGGGCCGGCGGATCGAGGCCGAGACGCCGGAGCTGCACGCCGAAGGGGTTCGCATGCGCTTCATCGGACGCCGGAGCGACCCCGTGCCCAAGACCCTCATCGACCGGATGGAATGGGCCGAGAACCTGACCCGCGAGAATGCCCGGATAACGCTGTTCGTAGCCTTCAACTACGGCGGACGGGCGGAAATCCTCGACGCAGCGCGAACCTTCACGTCAGGCACCGAGGACGACTTCCGAGCCCACCTGTACGCACCCGACATGCATGACCCGGACCTGATCATTCGTACCAGCGGCGAGCGCCGGACTTCGAACTATCTGCTCTGGCAGGCGGCGTACTCGGAGTGGGTGTTCCGCGACGAGCTGTGGCCGGATTTCTCACGAGAGTCGTTCGAAGCGAGCCTCGAGGAGTTCTCCGCCCGCAGCCGCCGGTTCGGAGGCCGTTAGCGATGCCGGCCGCTCGCCGCGGCGCGGCAGCCCGGGAGCGCCGACCCCGGCGCGAGCTTCCCGAACGCAGGCCTCCCGAACGGAAGCCCAGGCGCAGCTCGGATCTACTGCGGCGGATCCTCGTCGCGATCCCACTCGCACTGGCGACGATCATCTTCATCGACCTGGGCGGCCTCCCGTTCCTGCTCTTCATGCTCGCGGCGGGTCTCCTCTGCATGTACGAGCTCTATGCGTTGCTGGAGCGCTGGCGCCCGGTCGCGCTGATCGGATTCGCCGCGCTAGTCGGGATGATGGTGGCGGCGCGCTCCGATGGCCAGGGCGGCGTGCTCGGGGTGATGGCCGCGGTAGTGCCGGTGTTGCTGGTGACGGTGCTGATCCGAGATCGGCCGCGTCCTACGGTGACGATCGGCGGCACCCTG
This sequence comes from uncultured Solirubrobacterales bacterium, assembly GCA_963757235.1. Lineage (GTDB taxonomy): Bacteria > Actinomycetota > Thermoleophilia > Solirubrobacterales > Solirubrobacteraceae > Palsa-465. The sequence continues at coordinate 23,352 of CAVWRC010000020.1, forward strand.
CTCGGTGTCTACTGGATCGGGCTGGCGTTCGCCCACGTCGAGCTGCTGCGCCAGCTCCAGCACGGGAACGGGATCTTGCTCGACGTCCTGATCGGCACTTTCGTGGGCGACACGGGCGCCTACTTCGGCGGCCGGCTGTTCGGACGCCGGCCACTCGCGCCTAGCGTCTCGCCGAACAAGACGGTGGAGGGCCTCTTCTGCGGGATCCTCCTCGCCGTGCTCGCGGTGTTCATCGCGGGCCTGTATCAGACCTACCTGACCCAGGGCAAGGCGCTCGAGCTCGGGCTGGCGGTCGCGCTGCTGGGGCCGCTCGGCGACCTGTTCGAGTCGGTGGTCAAGCGAGATGCCGGCGCCAAGGACGCGGGCACGCTGTTCGGTCCGCACGGCGGGATTCTCGACCGCGTCGACAGCGCCCTGTTCACGGTCGTGGTTGGCTACTACGTCTGGCTCTCGGTCGTCCACTGAAGACCTGATCCCCGGCACCACGCCGCCCTAGACTGGACTCTCGTGCCCCGGCGCGTCGCGATCCTCGGTTCCACCGGCTCGATCGGCTGGCAGGCGCTCGATGTCGTCGAGCGCTCGGGCGGCGAGCTGTCCGTGGTGGCCCTCAGCGCGTCGAGCTCCTGGGAGCTTCTACTGGAGCAGGCCGAGCGCCACGGGGTGCGCCGGGTCGCGCTGGCCGATCCCGACGCCGCGGCCCAGGCCAGCGAGGCGTGGACGAGCGGAGAGGTGCTCGCCGGTCCCGACGGTGTGGTGCGGCTGATCACCGAATGCGAGTGCGACATGGTCCTCAACGCGATCGTCGGCTCGGCCGGGCTGCTCCCGACCGTCGCCACGCTGGCCGAAGGCATCGACCTCGCGCTGGCCAACAAGGAGTCGCTCGTGGTCGGCGGAGAGCTCGTGACCGCGCTGGCGCAGGCCACCGGTGCCGCCATCCTCCCGGTCGACTCCGAGCACGCAGCGCTCCATCAGCTCCTCGCCGCCGAGCGCCCCGGAACGGTCGACCGTCTGATCCTGACCGCCTCCGGGGGACCTTTCCGCGGCCTCAAGCGCGAGGATCTCGAGCAGGTCACGACCGAGCAGGCGCTCGCGCATCCCACGTGGGCGATGGGGGGCAAGATCACGATCGACTCGGCGACGCTGATGAACAAGGGCCTCGAACTGATCGAGGCACACCACCTGTTCGGCACCCCGTACGAGCAGATCGACATCGTCGTGCACCCACAATCAATCGTCCACAGCCTGGTGGCGCTCTGCGACGGCGCCACGCTGGCCCACCTGGGCTACCCCGACATGCGGGTGCCGATCTCCTACGCGCTGAATCATCCCGAGCGGGTCGACGTGCCGGTCCGAGCGCTCGACCTGGTGTCGGTCGGCTCCCTCACCTTCGAGCCCGTCGACGAGGAGACGTTCAGCTGCGTACGCCTCGCCCGGGAGGCGGCCAAGGCGGGGGGACGGCGCCGTGCGTCATGAACGCCGCCAACGAGGTCGCAGTGCACGCGTTCCTGGCCCGCCGTCTGCGCTTCCTCGACATCGCTGCCGTGATCGAGGGGACACTCGCACGGTTGCCGTCAGAGCCGGTGCACTCGTTCGACTCGCTCACCGAGGCGGACGGACAGGCCCGCCGGATCGCCGGGGAGCTCGTGGAAGAGCGCGCCGCGGCATAGCGAGCTCTTACCGAGGTCTCATCCAGGCCTGCCACACTGGACCCGGATGTCGTACGTCCTTGCCTTCCTGGGGTTCGTCGCGCTGATCATCCTCCACGAGGCCGGCCACTTCACGGCGGCCAAGGCGGTGGGGATGCGCGTGGAACGCTTCTCGCTGTTCATGGGGCCGCTGCTGGTCAAGTTCCGGCGCGGCGAGACGGAGTACGGCATCGGCCCGTTCCCGCTGGGTGGCTACGTGAAGATCACCGGGATGAACCCGAACGAGGACATCCCGCCCGACGTTGTGCACCGCGCCTATTACAACCAGCCGGTCTGGAAGCGGGTCGTGGTGATCTTGGCCGGACCCGTCGTGAACATTCTGATCGCGTTCTTCATCGTGTTGGCGCTGGCGATCTCAGCCGGCCAGCAGGTAGTCGACAAGAGCGGTCAACCGGTGCTCAACAAGGACGTGGCCTCGGTCGTCGCGGGCACGCCGGCCGCGCAGTACCTGCGCCCCGGCGATCAGCTCGTGTCGGTTGACGGGGTGAGCAGCTCGCCCGACGCGATCCGCACCCAGATCGGAACGCACCGCTGCGCCGGGACTGAGGTGAACGGCTGCCTGGCCGCCAGCCCCGCCCGAGTCGTGGTCAGACGGAACGGACGCCTGGAGACGTTCGAGATCCGGCCCCGCTACACCGCCGCCGACAAGCGCATGGAGGTCGGCTTCGAGTACGGCGTGGACACCGTGCCTGTCGGCCTCGCGCACGCCGCCTCCATCTCAGCGAGCAACCTCTGGTCGGTCGGCACCCGGACCGTCTCGACCGTGGCGCGGATCTTCGAGCCCCAGGAGCGAAAGCAGCTCCACAGCATCGTCTACGGCTACACCGCCACCCAGGAGTCATTCGCGACCAGCACCACTCAGGCTCTGTGGGTCCTCGCGCTGATCTCCCTGTCGCTCGGGATCATCAACCTGTTCCCGTTCCTGCCACTCGACGGCGGCCACGTCTTCTGGGCCGTGGCCGAGAAGGTCAGGGGCAAGCGGATCCCGTTCGAGGTCATGGAGCGCGCCGGCATAGTCGGCTTCGCGTTGATCCTGCTGATCTTCGTGATCGGGCTCACCAACGACATCTCGACGCTGTCCGGGTCGGGGATCAACCTGCACTAGGTTGGCGCGACCCAGCCGGACGGCGATGAGATCGCCGCGGACACGGCAGGTTACCGCCCATGAGCGAGCACGGATAAGCAAATCTGCTATGGGTGATGTGCGATCCTTAAGACTTTTGCCGTGCGCCGTGACGAAGCGCCGGACCATCGAAGCGCTGATAGCTTTAGGCGCCGCACTCGACTGACGAGCTGGAGGAGCAGCATGGAGAGCACCACGATCTCGCCGGCGGTGGGGAGGGCTGTGGACGCCCCGACCGTGGGGGAGGCGCTGAGGCGCACCGCGGCCAACCACCCGGACATCGTGGCCGTGCGCTCGGCCGACGACGTCGTCTCGCTGACCTGGTCTGAGCTCCTGAAGCGCGTCGAGGTCGTCGCCGGCGGCCTGGCCAAGCTCGGTGTCGGCCGGGGCGACACGGTGGCGATCATGCTCGGTAACCGCCCCGAGTTCCATGTAGTCGATCTCGCCGCCGCGCTCCTCGGCGCGACGCCGTTCTCGATCTATGAGACCTACCCGCCGGCCGAGATCGAGTACCTGATCCGCGACGCGGCGTGCCGGCTGGCGATCGTCGAGCAGACGCACTCGGCCGCGCTGCTCGAGGCGCGTCAGGGGCTGCCCGAGCTCGAGCACGTGATCGTGGTCGACGGCGATCCCCCGGCGGGGACGACGTCGCTGGCGGAGCTCGAGGCACCGAATCCCGAGTTCGACCCGGCCACCGACCTGCCCGAGATAGGCCCGGACGATCTCGTCACGTTGATCTACACCTCGGGCACGACGGGGCCCCCGAAGGGGGTTCAGCTCTGCCACCGCAACGTGATGGCGGCGGCTCAGGGGGTCGAGGAGACGATCGGCTTCGGCCCGGGCTCGAGGGTGATCTCGTGGCTGCCGGCGGCCCACATCGCCGAGCGCATGGCCCACCACTACATCCCCGTCATCTACGCCGGCACCGTCACCTGCTGCCCGAACCCGCGCGAGGTGGTGTCCTACCTGCCGCAGGTCCGACCCACCTGGTTCTTCGCCGTCCCCCGGATCTGGGAAAAGCTCAAGGCTGGGCTCGAGGCGATGCAGGCGGCGGCGCCGGAGGAGCAGCAACGCCCGATCAGGGAGGCGCTCCAGGCCGCGATCGAGCGGCTTCGGCTCAGGCAACGCGGCGAGCCCGTACCGGCCGAGCTCGAGGAGAAGGTCGCCCGGGCCGACGCGGAGATCTTCTCCAAGCTCCGCGAGATGCTGGGGTTCGATCAGGCGGTCGCGCTCAACGTCGGCGCCGCGCCTACTCCAGTCGACGTGCTCGAGTTCTTCAATGCGCTCGGGATCGAGCTCGGGGAGCTGTGGGGCATGTCGGAGACGTGCGGCGCCGGTGCGCACAACCGGCCGGGCCAGGTCAAGCTCGGGACGGTCGGACCCGCCTCACCCGGCGTCGAGTTAAAGATCGCCCCCGACGGCGAGCTGCTCGTGCGAGGCGAGTGCGTGATGCTCGGCTACCGTGGGGCGCCCGATAAGACGGCGGAGGCCCTCGACGGCGACGGCTGGCTCCGCACCGGGGACATCGGCTCGATCGACGAGGAGGGCTATCTGTCGATCGTCGACCGCAAGAAGGAGATCATCATCAACTCGGCCGGGAAGAACATGTCCCCGGCCAACATCGAGGCGGCGATCAAGAGCGCGAGCCCGCTGATCGGGCAGGCGGTCTGCATCGGCGACCGCCGCCTGTACAACACCGCGCTCATCGTCCTGGACGCCGACTACACGCCCCAGTGGGCTACCAGGCAGGGGATCGAGGCGGACGCGTTCGAGGACCTCGCGCACGAGGAGCAGGTCATCGTCGCGGTGCAGGAGGCGATCGATCAGAGCAACGAGCACCTCTCCCGCGTCGAGCAGATAAAGAAGTTCACGATCGTGGCAGGCGACTGGCTGCCCGGCGGCGACGAGCTGACGCCGACGATGAAGCTGAAGCGGTTACCGATCGCGGCCAAGTACCAGGCCGAGATCGAGGCCATGTACGCCTAGTGAACGGTGACGGCCACCGTGCGGCTGTACACGGTCGTCCCGCCCACCCCGGGCGAGGACGCGGGATACGTGTAAGCCAGCCGGACCGTGCCGCTCGCGGCGAAGGGCATCCTGAGGTCGAAGTAGCAGTCGCTCGGATCGCTCACCGTCACGGTCTGAACCGGGACATAGGCGCCACCCGAGCGGGGCGCGAACTGGAGCTGCGCGGCCTGTGGCTGGCCCGTCTCGAAGATCGCGTAACGCGCCGGGCGCACGCAGCCCCAGACCTCGAGAAGGCGGCCGCGCCGAGTCGACGTGACCGGTAGGTTCAGCGGCAGGCGGTAGGCGGCGAAGGCCGGCTTGGGGCGCCCGTTTGAGAACAGCAGGCCGCTCGTGAACCCGCCGTCGCCCGGGTTGGTCGCCTGCCGGGGCGGGTCGTAGAGCAGGTACTGCATGGTCGAGGCGACCCGCGGTTGCTTCCAGCTCAGGTACTCGGCCCAGTTGATGTAGTAGGCGGCGGTCGCCGGCGAAACGTATGCCTTGGTGTTCGGCGGGTGGGTGATGTAGCCGTACTCGGTGTCGTAGATCGGAAAGCGCTCGTGTGACCCATACACGCGCTGCAGGCGGTCGAGCTCGTGCTCGAGGTTCCCGAGCTGCGAGAACGGCGCGTCGTTCGGATCGTGCGACGGGTCCATTGAGGGCGGCAGATCGTTGTCCGGATAGGGGTGGTCAGCGAAGGCGCTGGCGGCGAACAGCGCGGGGTTCTGAGCGCGGAACTGACGCGAACCGGCCGTGGTCGTCGGGCAGCCGACGGCGCGGGCAGCGGCGGTGCGGAGCTCGCGGTTCCAGGCGTCTACGCAGTACAGCGTGCGCAGGAATATGAGCGGCTTGGTCTGTCCGAAGTCGCCGGGAAGGCCCCCCGGATGGCTCGGCGTCGCGCGGCCGGTGAGGCCACGCGCGGCGACCTCCCCGATCAGGATCGTGTCGGTCGACGGACCGTGGCCGGTGGCGAGAAGCGAGCTCCACGCAGCGTGGAGCAGGCTGCGGTACATCCTCGGCGCGACCGACACGGTTGACCCGTCGACCGCCTGCGGGCCGAGGTCCTCGCCGAAGTTGGGCTCGTTCCACAGCCCCCAGAAGCTGACCCGGGGGAGCGCCGCGGTCTGACCCGCCGGCACGTAGCTCCCGCTGTAGCGCTCGCCCACGGCGTGCACGAACTGGCCGAAGCCGACAGCCGAAGGGCGCCAGGCCCAGAATGCGTTGTCGAGCGCCACGTCGGGTATTCCGGGCCCCTCTGCCCACCGGGGCGCGCCACCGCTCAGCGTGAAGTCGACCTGCATGCCGTCGCCGGTGGCGATCCTGACGATCTCGTCGTACGGTGCCCAGTTCGCGGCCGGGTAGTCGGAGGGGTCAGCGCCGTCGAATCCAGACGGTGCGGCGCGGCTTCCCGCCGCCGGCGCCACCTGTGCCCAATCGACGATCACGCGCACCATGCTCGCGCCGAGCGCGCGGAACGTGCTCAGCGTGTTCGCTGGATCCTTCAGGACCGACACCGAGTCCTGGATGATCGACACCTGCCGGGTTGAGGCGACAGCCGGTGCGGAGCGGACCAAGACGAGCACCGCGAAGCCCACCCCCACCACCAGCATCCGGAGGTGGCGTGTTCTCATACCGGCTGGAACCCTCGCGCGGACGCCAGGTTGCGCCTAGCCGCGATCAGTGGACGGTGACGTGGACGGTTCGACCGACGACGATGGCGCCGTTGGCGAGCAACGCGTCGCCGAGTGGGTATGTGTATACGAGCCGTACGTTGCCGCTCGATGGGAATGCCACCTGGACGTCGAAGTAGCAGTTCGCGCCTCGGCCGATCGTGACCGTCTGGATCGTCGTGAACTGGTTGCTCGATCCCGGGGCGAACTCGATCTGGCCGGTCTGCGGCTCGCCGGTGTCGAGCACCCCGAACGTCGCCGGTCGGACGCACCCCCACACCTCGAGCGAGTGGCCTCGCCGCTCCGTCGTCGCCGGCAGGTACAGGGGCAGGCGGTACGCGTAGTAGGTCGCCTTCTGCGTGCCCGTCCAGGTCAGCAGCCCGCTGGCGAAACCGCCCCAGTCGTTGGCCCGCGTCGGACGCTCGATGTCGTACAGGAGGTATTGGTCGAACGAGCGCAGGCGGGGGTTGCGCCAACTGATGTACTCGGCCCAGTTGATGTAACCCGCCGCCACGGCCGGCGAGAGGTAGTACACCTTGGTGCTCTGGACCGCCGGGTCGGGGCTATGTTTGGGTGGCGCGGTGATGTAGCCGAACTCGGTGTCGTAGATCGGGAAGCGAGCCTTCGACCCGTACACCCCGACGAGGCGGTCGATGGCCCGCGTGAGGTTGCCGATGACGCCGAGTGACGTGTAGTCGCGCGTCGAGAGATGGTTCACCGGGTCCGGGTTGATCTCGTCGTTGGGCGGATACCACCGCATGTACGGGTGATCCGAGACTCCGCTGGCCTCGAACAGGGCCGGGTTCTGAGCGCGGAAGGCGCGCGAACCGGCTGCGGTGGTCGGGCAGCCCCGCATCCGGGCGGCGGCACCGCGGAGCTCGCGGTAGTTCGAGTCCACGCAGTACAGGTTGCGCATGAAGTCGAGCGGGGTCATGCCGGAGAAAACGCCCCAGTAGCTCTCGCCGCGGGGCGCGAGCTCGCCGAACACGATCGTGTCCGTCGAGGTCGTGTGGCCCGTCCCCTGCAGGCCACTCCAGGCCGCGTCGACAAGGCCGCGGTATAGCCGCGGGCTGTTCTCGATCCTCAGGTGCCCCGGCACGCCCTGCGGGGCCAGGCTCGGGCCATAGTCGGGCTCATTCCAGATCGACCAGAAGTCGACGCGGGGCAGGTCGTCGGGGTTGCCCGGTGCGACCGTCCCCGTCGTCGGGTCGTAATTGCCGCTGTAGCGCGTTCCCACGGCGCGGACGAACGCGCCGAACTGACCGGGGTTCGGTTCCCAGTTCGGGTTGGAGTTGCCCGCCGGCCGCCCCGGACCCAACGCCCAGCGCGGGGCTCCGCCCATCAGGTCGAAGTCGACGGTGATCCCGTCGTTGTGGGCGTCGGTGTCGATCTCATCCCAAAGCTGCCAATTGACGGCGGGATAGGCGGCCGGGTCGGTGGCGTCGAACCCCTGGGGCGCCTTTCTCGAGGTGCCATCGGGCGCGATGTAGTACCACGGCACCGAGACGCGTACGACCTGCGCGCCGAGCAGTCGCATCCGGGCGAGGGTCCCCGCGGGATCCGAGTCGAGACGTGGATCGTCCTGAAAGATCGAGACCTGAGCGGTCGACGCGTGCGCCTGGGTGGCTCGGACCATCGGGAGAATCGCAGCCAGGATCATCGCCAGCGCGGCAGTCGCGGTCCATCGACGCACCGACAACGTCATCTACTTGACCGTCACCGGCGTCGTGCGGCTGTACACGGTGTCGCCCTCGGCCGGCTTGAGTTGAACGCCCGGTGAGAGCAGCGGGTCATTCTTCGGATAGCTCCACGCCAGCCTGACCGAGCCGCTCGCGGGGAACGACATGTGCACGTCGAAATAGCCGCGCGGGCTGGTGACGGTGACCGTCCGCAGCGTGATGAATGCACCATGCGATCCGCGCTGGAACTGAATCTGCACCTTCTGCACTGCTCCGGTGTCGAGCCTCGCGTAGTGGGCCGGTCGCACGCATCCCCACACGTCGAGGCTCTGCCGGCGCGACCGCGCGGTCGCGGTGGGTAAGAACAGCGGCAGGCGGTACGCGTCGTAACCCGGCTTGCGCAGTCCGCTATAGAAGATCAGGCCGCTCGCGAATCCGCCGTACTCGGGTGCCTTGAACGGATTGGGGTCATACAGCAGATACTGCATCGTCGAGGCGATCCGCGGGTTGTGCCACGAGATGTACTCGGCCCAGTTGAGGTAGTACGCGGCGGTCGCGGGCGAGGCGAACTTGCTCGTTGGGTTCAGCGCTGTCAGTTCGTGATTCGGCGGGTTGGTGATGTAGCCGTATTCGTTGTTGTAGATCGGGAACCGCTTGCCCGACCCGTAGACCCGCTGGATCCGGTCCAACATGCTCGCCAGGTTGGGAAGGTTGGCGAACTCCGTGTAGTCCGGATCGGTCGAGCTGGCCTCGGTCGGCGGCAGGTTGACCGGGTAGGGGTGGGTCGCGAACCCTGACGCGCCGAACAGTCCGGGATTCGCGGCGCGGAACTGACGGGACGCCGCCGCGTTGGTGGGACAGCCGACCAGGCCGGCCGCGCCGCCGCGCAACTCCTTGTAGGAGGAACTGACGCAGTAGAGGGTGCGGATGAACTGCATCGGCTTGGTGGCGGCGAAGTTGCCGGGGAGCCCCTGGGGCTGACTCCGGGTGCCTGGGGCCGACTGTCCGCGGGCGTCGAGGTTGCCGATGAGGATCGTGTCGTGGCCGTGATCGGTGCCCTGGAGGCCACTCCAAGCGGCGTCGAGCAGGTTGCGGTACATCGGCGCCGCGGTAGGGACCGCCGAGCCTTTGATGGCCTGCGGAGCCAGGTCGTACCCGAAGTTCGGCTCGTTCCAGATCTCCCAGAAGCTGACCCGCGGCAGATCGTTGGGGTCCCCCGGCATCGTCTGATCGAGCGTGGGGTCATACGTGCCGCTGTACCGCGTTCCCACCGCCTGCACGAACTGCTTGAAGGCCGAAGCGGAGGGCTTCCACTGACCCAGGCCTCCGGGCGCGGGCTGGCCGCCGCCGGCGGCCCACGGCGGGGCGGGCCCGGTCAGCGAGAAGTCGACGGTGATGCCGTCCTTGAGCGCGTCGGTGACGATCGTGTCGTAGGGCGCCCAGCTCGAGCTCGGATACGACGCGGGATCCGTCGGGTCAAAGCCCGCGGGACGCGTGGTTGGAGCGACGAGATTCCACTGCAGCGAGACCCGCACCACGTTCGCTCCCAGATCGCGAATCTGCTGGAGCGTCTGCGCCGGGTTCGCCAGCATGTGGGGGTCGTCCTGGAAGATCTCGTACTGACCCGCGCTGGCGTGGGCCTGGTTGGGCGCGTGTACGAGGCCGACCGCCGCCACGGCAACCATGGCCAGCACCGCGTGGCGAGCTCTGTGGATCAATCGCATTGCAGAAGACAACAGGCCGGGTGGTGAGGAAGTTGCGCCCGGTCGAGGTCGGGAAACGAACACTGCGCGGGGCCGTCCGCGCCCCCGTCGGCGCACGGACAGCAACCACAATCGCCACCCAGACCCGCTCAGGACCCTAGCGAATCGTGATTTGGACCGTCCGGCTATGGATCTGAGACCCGTGGTGGGGATAGGACCACGAGAGCCGCACGTTGCCGTTCGAGGGGAAGCTCGCGCCCGTGTCGAAGTAGCCGTACGCATCGGTCAGCAGCACGCGTTTGACGGTCTTCCACGACTGTCCCGGAGCGGACTGAAACTGGATGCTCACGTACTGGGGCTCGTGCGGGCCGAGCATGGCGTAGTGGGCCGGGCGGACACATCCCCAGACCTGGAGGTCCTGCCCGGACTTCACCGCGGTGACCGGCATGTAGATCGGCATCCGGAACGCCTGGTAGAGCGGCACCTTGTGCGCGCCGTTGTAGAACTCGATGCCGGTGTCGAACATGCTCGGCGGAGGGGGATCGGCCAGCAGGTACTGATCCCAGGAGACCACCCGCGGGTCGCGCCAGCTGAGGTACTCGGCCCAGTTCTCGTAGTAGGCAGCTTTGGCCGGGCTGATCGCGCGCAGGGCCTTTTCCGGAGGATTGGTCTGGTAGCCGAACTCGGTGTCGTACAGGGGAAAGCGATAGCTCGAGCCGTAAGCCGTCAGCGCGCCGTCCAGCGTGCGCTCGAGCGCGGGAAGCTGCGGCAGATCGGCGTAGTTGGCACCCAGGCCGTCGGGGGCGGTCGGCACGTTTGGCGGCACCTGCCCCTGTGGATATGGATGGAAGGCGAAACCGGTGGCGTCGAACAGCCCGGGGTTATCAGTCGGGAACGCCTTCGAGGCAGCAGCGGTGGTCGGACAGCCGCGCAGCGCCGCGGCGTTCCCGGAGAGCGGGTGGAGACTCCCGTCCACGCAGTAGAGGGCCCGAATGAATTGCAGGGGAACCATCCCCGAGAAGTTGCCGGGAAGCCCCGGACCGGTCTGCCCGCGGGGCGCAATCTCGCCGATTAGGACCGTGTTATGGGCATGTCCGGTCGCCTGCAGGGCCGACCAGGCCGCGTCGAGCAGCGCGCGGTACGTGGCCGGTGACGACTCGACGCTCGAGTTGTCGATCGCCTGCGGGCCTAGCTGCTGGCCGTAGTTCGGTTCGTTCCAGATCGACCAGAAATGCACGGCTGGCAGCGGCGTGGAAGTTCCGGGTGGTGTGTAGTGGCCGCTGTAGCGGGTGCCGACCGCGGCGACGAACAGCCCGAACTCCTTCGCCGACGGCTCCCACGAGCCCAGGAAGCTGGCTGAGGTCCCGGCGGGCACTCCGGGGCCGGTCGCCCACAGCGGCGCCGGCGCCTCGAGTGCCAGGTCGAGGCCGATGTGGCGCGCGGCCGCATCCCGGACGACCGTGTCGTATGGAGTCCAGCTCCCGGCCGCGTAGCCCTCCGGCGACGAGGCGTCGAAGTGCGGTCGCACTCGTGACAGGGCGTCCGGCGCGATGTATCCCCAGGGCATGAACACCTTGACGTCGTCGACGCCGAGGCGCTTGAGCTGGTCGAGCGTCGGGCCGGGGTTCGAGAACAACTCCGACTGGGCCTCGAAAATCGTCGCAAACGGCGTCGTACGCGTCGGCACATACACCGTGGTTTTCACGGTGGTGCCTCCGCAGCCGCCGACCGCGAGCGGCGGCGGCAAGTGCTGCGGCAAGCAAGCCGAGCGCCAGCACCCTTCGGCGGGGTGTGAGGAAAGACGACATCGAAGGATCTGAACGGGTTAAACGGTTTGCGCTGACGACAGTCGCGGGCGAGGGTTCGCGTTCAATCCCCGCTCTACAATGCGCGCGGATGCTTGTCCCGGCCCGCTCGGACGCCGCAGTGGCGGCCCGGACCTTCAGGGCGCTGAGAGTAGCAAGCAGACCGGCCGAAACATGGCTGCTCGTAGGGATTGTGGGGGTGGCGGCCGTCGTTCGTTTCGCGACGCTCGGCGCGCAGAGTTATTGGTTCGATGAGGCACAGGCTGCCCACGAGCTTCACCTCTCGTTCGGGTCGATGCTCAGCTCGTTCAATGCCGTCGAGACGGCTCCGCCGCTGTACTTCGTGGTCGGCTGGGTGTGGGTTCACCTGTTCGGAAACGGCGCCGTCGCGCTGCGGTCGCTTTCCGCGCTCGCGGGCACGGCGCTCATTCCCATCGTCTACTTAGCCGGACGGGAGCTCGTCTCGAGCCGAGCCGGCCTCCTGGCGGCGGCGTTTGCGGCGATCAATCCGTTCATGGTCTGGTACTCACAGGAGGCCCGCGAGTACATGCTCGTGGCCGTTTTCTGCGCCGCCTCGCTGCTGTGGTTCGCCCGAGCCCGGCAGGACCCGTCTCGGCGCAATGTCGTCTGGTGGGCGGTGTTCTCGGGGCTGGCGCTGCTGACTCACTACTTCGCCGGCTTTCTCGTCGCGCCGGAAGCCGTGTGGCTGCTCTACACCGCACGAAACCGGGCGACCGCAACCGCCGTGGCGGCGCTTGTGGTCATCGAGCTCGCACTCGTCCCGCTCCTCATCGCGCATGCCACGCACTCGCTGCTGGGCTTCATCGTCGAGACCCCGCTGAGCATCCGGCTCCAAGCCGTCCCGATCGCGTTCGGCCTGGGGCCGCCGTTCGAGAGCACGCTGTTGAGCGCCGGGCTGATCGGCGCGACGATCCTCGCCGCGATGGTGATCGTGCTGCTGATCGTCGGCGCGGGCGCGGACGAGCTGCGCGGCGCCGGCGTCGCCGCGCTGCTTGCCGCGTGCGTTCTGCTCCTCCCGATCATCGCCGCGCTGCTCGGAAAGGACTTCTATCTCGAGCGCGCCGTGATTGCCGCCTGGGTACCGCTCTCGATCGTGGTGGCGGCGGCGTGCACCACGCGCCTGCGGCTTCCAGGCGTCGCTCTGGCGGCGGTCCTGCTGGCCGGACCTGCCTACGGCCTGATCAAGATCAACACCGATGCGGCTTATCAGCGAGCGGACTGGCGGGGCGTGGCGAGCGCGCTGGGCGCCCCCGCGGGCCAGCGCGCGATCATCGCCTACGACGGCCGGCTCGCCGCCGACCCACTGAGCCTGTATCTGCACGGCGTGCCGTGGAACCAGCCGACTGGGCCGGTCGCGGTCCGAGAGGTCGACGTGATCGGGTATCCGTGGCAGGAGCTGGGCAACCCGCTCCCGCCGGGTTACAAGCTAATCGCCTCAAAGCGCGTGAACGATTACGTGGTGGATCGGTTCTCGGTCGCGGAGCGGCTGGATCTGACTCCGACGGAGATCGGCGCGGTCGCCCCGAAGCTGCTCGGCCCCGGCCCGTCGTCAGCCGCGGTGCTCGTGCAGCGGCCGCCTTCATCGCCGCCGGCGTGATCCTGGTCCTCCACAACCGCTACCGCGCCGTGGGCGGGGAGGAGCGCGCGGTCGCCGATCTGGCGGCGCTGCTCGCTCGCCGGGGCCACGCCGTCGAGGTGCTCGAGCGCTCGAGCCAGGGGCTGCACCCGGCCCAGGCTGCGGCCGGGCTACTCGCGGGCGGCCGGGACCCGGAGGAGATTGCGCGCGTCGTCCGTACGCGTGGCGTCCGGGTCGTGCACGCCCACAACATCCACCCGCTGCTCGGCTGGCGAGCGCTCGCCGCGGCCCGGGCGGCCGGCGCCAGGACCGTCCTGCATCTTCACAACTTCAGGCTGTTCTGTGCGATCGGTATCGCCTACCGCGATGGGGCGCCGTGTTTTCGCTGCCGGCGCGGCAGCACGCAGGCGGGCTTGCGCCTTCGCTGCCGCGGGTCACTCCCGGAAGCCGCCGTGTACGCTGCCGCGCTGCGCCGGCAGCAGCCGCGGCTGTTCGAGTGTGTTGATCAGTTCGTGACCGTGAGCGCGTCGCTCGCGATGCATCTGCGCGACTTGGGCCTGCCACCTTCGTTAACCGCCACATTGCCCAACTTCATCCCTGATCAGGAGCTTTCGTCAGATTCGCGCGCCGGCGACGGTGAGTTCGCGCTCGCGGCCGGTCGCCTCACCGAGGAGAAAGGGTTCGACACCGCGATCGCGGCGGCCAGGGCGGCCGGAGCTCCGCTCGTAATCGCCGGCGCCGGTCCGGACGAGCCGCGTCTGCGTGGGCTGGCGACGGCGAGCGGCGCCGACGTGCGCTTCGCCGGCCAGCTCGAGCCTTCCACGCTGGCCGATCTACGCCGGCGCGCAGCGGTCGTGCTGGCGCCGTCGCGCTGGGAGGAGCCGTGTCCGTATTCGGTGCTCGAGGCGCTTGCCGCCGGCGTGCCGGTGCTGGCCTCCGACCGAGGCGGGCTCCCCGAGCTGGTCGGCGAGGATGCGGCGCTGCCAGCGACCGACGGCGCCGCCTGGGCCGCCCGTCTGTCCGAGCTCTGGCGGGCTCCCAGGTTGCGGGCCGAGTGCGGAGCACACGCGCTGAAGCGCGCCCGCGAGCGGTTCGGCGAGGACCGCTACTACGAGCGACTGATGGGTCTGTATGAACAGGTTTCCCCATAAGCTTGTCCCGATGATTCGACGGGCGATCACATTGCTCGCGCTGGTCTGTGCGCTGTCTTTGGCGGTGCCGGTGCTGGCTGGGGCCGCTACCAGCGGGACGCCCTCCCAGGCGATCAGCGACTGCAACTCCCACGACAAGCTCACGGCTTACTACTCGCCGAGCGTCCTGCGGGCCGCGCTGGCCCAGATGCCCTCGGACGTCAAGGAGTACACCGACTGCTACGACGTGATCGAGCAGCAGCTGTTCAAGGAGCTCGGGAAGACGGCCTCCGGCAGCGCCACTGCGCCGTCGAGTTCGAGCAGCTCGTTCCTACCCACGTGGCTGATCATCGTGATCGTCGTGCTGGCGCTGGCGGCGATCACCTTCGGGGCGATCGCGTTCCGGCGCCGTTCCGGCGGGCCAGGCGGACCAGGTTCCGCTGGTCCCGGCGCCGCCGGGCCGCCCGACGCGGGCGGTGGCCCGCCTGCCGCGGGCGGTGGAACGCCCGCCCCGCCGGCTACGTGACCGTGATGCTCTGCGTCCGGCTGTAGACGGTTCCGCCGCTCAGGAGTGCGTCGGCGACCGGGTAGGTCCAGGCCAGCCTGACCGCTCCGCTGCTCGGGAACGCCAGGTGCACGTCGAAGTAGCCCTTGGGGTTGGTGATCGCGACCGTGTCGATCACCTGCCACGGCCCGGTCGAGCCGGCCTGGAACTCGATCTGGACGCTCTGGGTCTGACCGGTGTCGAGCCAGGCGTAACGCGACGGCCGCACGCCGCCCCAGACCTCGACCTGCTGGCTCGAGCTCATCGTCGTGGTCGGCAGGAACAGCGGCATCCGGTAGGCGTCGAAGCCGGGCTTCAGGGACCCGTCGGGGTTGATCAGCCCGGTGTCGAAGTACGCCGGCGGCGCCTCGTCGATGAGGGCGTACTGGGAGTAGCTGTACGTTCGCGGCTGCTTGTAGCTCAGATATTCCGCCCAGTTCATGTAGTCGGCGGCCGTGGTCGGGTCGATCCCCTCATGCGGGTCGGGTGGGGTCGTCCGGAAGCCGTATTCGGTGCTCCAGATCGGGAAATGGGTGTGTGAGCCGTACACACCGTTCAGCCGGTCCAGCGTCCGGGCCAGGCGCGGGAGCTCGGGCAGGTCGGCGAAGTCGGGGTCGCTACGGCCGGTGCACAGCTTCGTCCCGCACAGGTGCAGCGGCTCGTTCGGGGGCGTGACCTCCTCGTAGGGGTGCTCGGCGAACCCGCTGGCGGAGAACAGGGCCGGGTTCTGGCCGCGGAAGGCGCGCGAGCCGCCTGCCGTGGTCGGGCAGCCCAGAGCCGCGGCCGCGGAGCCGCGCAGCTCGTGGTAGCTCGAGTCGACGCAGTAGAGCGAGCGCAGGAACGTCCCCGGCTTCATGTTCGAAAACACGCCCCAGGCGTTCTCGCCCGCGGGCGTCAGCTCGCCGAACAGGATCCGATCGGTCCTGGTGCGGTGGCCGGTCGCCTGGAGCGCACTCCAGGCAGCATCCAGCAGGCCGCGGTACAGACGCGGGCTGTTCGGGGTCGTCTGATGCGGGCCAGTTCCCTGGGGGCCGAGGTCGTAGCCGTAGTTCGGCTCGTTCCAGATCGACCAGAAGCTGATCCGGGGCAGGGCGGTCGCCGAGCCGGCCGGTTTGTAGGAGCCGTCGTAGCGCGTGCCCACTGCTTTGACGAAGTAGCCGAACTCCTTGGCTGAGGGCTCCCAGTCGTCACGGAAGTAGCCGGCAGTGCCCTTCGGCGCTCCGGACCCGGTCGCCCACAGCGGCGCGGGCGCGTCGAGCGTGAAGAAGACCCCGATCCCGTCGGCGGCGGCGGCGCGGTCGATCGCGTCGTACGGCGCCCACCCCGCGGCCGGATACGCCGCCGGGTTGATGGCGTTGAAGCCCTTCGGCCGCCGGGTCGAGTTCGGCGAGGGAGCGATCTCGCCCCACGCGACGTTCACCCGAACGCGGGTGACGCCCAGGTCGCGGAGGGTCTGCATGGTCCCGACCGGATTGGCCTTGAGCGCGTTGTCGTCCTGGAAGATCGCCTCCTGGGTGACGGAGGCGAAGGCGGAGGCGGCCTGGGTGGCAGCGGCGCTTAGCACGACCGCGGCGATGAGGAGGAAGCGTGTGATTCTGGGCACGAGGAATCCAACTACCAGCGGGCTCCGAAGTTGCGCGGGCCACCGTACCGGGAAATTTCCGCCATTACGGCCGCGCCCGGCCGCTGGTGACGGATAACTCCGGTTGGGGACGAGAAATCCGGGATTTCGGCGGTACGCGATCCGTAATGGCGGATTTCCGCTTTGGGGGTGGGGTGTGGGGCCGAACCGGACCTTCACATGACGCGGCGCCACCGGCTCTACACTCGCGGTATGGCCTCAGAACGCCAGATCCAGGTCGGTGGCGTGCCGATCGGCGGCGGCGCCCCGGTCGCTGTCCAGACCATGACCAAGACCGAGACCGCGGATCTGAACGCCACGATGGACCAGATCCGCCGCGTCGCCGAGGCGGGGGCCGACATCGTCCGCTGCGCGGTCCCGCGCGAGAAGGACGTCGACGCCCTCAAGACGATCGTCGAGCAGTCACCGATCCCGGTGATCGCCGACATCCACTTCAACTACACCCTCGCGCTGAAGTCGCTCGACGCGGGCGCCCACTGCGTCCGCCTGAACCCCGGCAACATCGGCGGTCCCGACAAGGTGGCGCTGGTCACCCAGCGGGCCACCGAGCTGGGGACGCCGCTGCGGATCGGGGTCAACTCGGGGTCGCTGCCCGCTCACCTGCGCGAGCTCGAGTTCGAGAATCCGGTCGAGGCGCTGGTCACCGCCGCGGTCGAGTTCGTCGAGCTGATGGAGCGCCTCGAGTTCACGAACTTCAAGGTCTCGATGAAGTCGACCAGCGTCCCCAACACGATCGCCTCCAACCGCCTGCTGTCCGAGCGGATCCCGTATCCGCTGCACCTCGGGGTCACCGAGGCGGGGACCAAGTGGTCGGGATCGCTCAAGTCGGCGGTCGGCCTCGGCACGCTCCTCGCCGACGGCATCGGCGACACGATCCGGATCTCGCTCTCGACCTTTCACGCCGAGGAGGAGGTCAAGGTCGCCTGGGAGATCCTCAAGGCGCTCAAGCTGCGCGAGCGCGGCCCGGTGCTGATCGCCTGCCCGACGTGCGGCCGCCTCCAGTTCGACATGGACAGCGTGGTCGCTGAGGTCGAGCGCCGCCTGGAGCAGTACGACGACCCGATCGAGGTCTCGGTCCTCGGCTGCGCCGTGAACGGGATCGGCGAGGCGCGCCACGCCGACTTCGGGATCACCGGCGCCAAGGACGCCGGCGCGATCTACTCGAAGGGCCAGATGATCCGCAAGGTCAAGACCGAGAATCTGGTCGACGAGCTGTTCGCCGAGATCGACAAGTACTACGCCGCCGGCAAGCGCGTGGTCCGCGACGAGCGCGACGTCGCCGAGGCCGAGCAGTGGCTGGCCGAGAACGAGGACGCGACCGCGATGACCCCCGAGCGCATGGCGGCGATGGAAGCCGCGGCGGTCGCGCTCGACGAAGAGACCTCACCCGTCGCCGGCCGCCGCTTCACCCGCGCGTAGGGTTGTTTTTGGGCCGGCTGCGCCGGCGTCCGTGGGGCCGGGTTCCCCGTCCGGACGGGGTCGCATGGTCCCAGGGACGCCGAGCGCGGGGAATTCGGCCTCGCGACCGGTTGCGTCAAGTGACGCGTGGGAGCCGAATTCCCTGAGGGAATCCGGCCCGTTCACGTTTCGTTCCACATCCCCGGATCGAGCCGGATTCCCCAGCGAGACCCAAAAACTACGAGACGGCCGCGTACCCCTCGGCCACCTTCGGCCAGTTGACCACGTTCCACCACGCGTCGAGGTAATCCGGACGCCGGTTGTTGTAGGTCAGGTAGTACGCGTGCTCCCAGACGTCGTTGCCGAGAAGCGGCGTCTTGCCGTCCGAGATCGGGCTGTCCTGGTTCGCGGTCGAGAGGAGCGCGAGGCCGGAGCCGTCGTGCACCAGCCACGTCCAGCCGGACCCGAATCGCTTGACGCCGTTGTCCTTGAACTTGGCCTTGAAGTCGTCGAACGAGCCGAATGCAGCGTCAATCGCCGCGCGCAGGTCGCCGTCGGGCTCGCCGCCACCATTCGGTGACATCCACTCCCAGAACTTCGAATGGTTCGAGTGGCCGCCCGCCTGGTTGCGGACCCCGGCCTGCTTGTCTGAGGGCAGCTTGTCCAGGTTCTTGAGGACCTCATCGACCGGCTTGTCGGCCCATTCGGTGCCTTCGAGCAGGCCGTTGGCGGCCGTCACATAGGCCTGGTGGTGCTTATCGTGGTGCAGGTGCATCGTCTGCTCGTCGATCGTCGGCGCGAGTGCGTCGTAGGCGTAAGGCAGCGGCGGAACTTCGTATGCCATAGGGCTGCTCCTTGCATCTGGTTCTTGAGGACGTCCCGTCTTGTATCACGCGGGTACCCTTGGCGCTCGAAATGACGCGACTCTCCACCTACTTCCTGCCGACCGAGCGCGAGCCGCCCTCCGACGCCGAGGCGGTCTCCCACAAGCTGATGGTCCGCGCCGGGTTGATCCGACAGGTCGGCGCCGGGCTCTGGACGTGGCTCCCGGCGGGCTGGCGGGTGCACCAGCGGGTCGTCCAGATCGTCCGCGAGGAGATGGACGCGATCGGCGGCCAGGAGATACTCATGCCGGTCCTCCAGCCGGCCGAGCTGTGGCGGCGCACCGGCCGGTACGACATCGAGGAGCTGTTCAAGCTCAAAGATCGCCGCAACGCGGACCTCGTGCTCGGGATGACCAGCGAGGAGATCGTCACCACCCACGTGGCGGCGGCGGTGCGGTCCTACCGCGACCTGCCGCTGATCCTCTACCACTTCCAGACCAAGGAGCGCGACGAACCGCGCCCCCGCGCCGGCGTGCTCCGCACCCGCGAGTTCATCATGAAGGACTCCTACAGCTTCGACCGTGACGCCGAGGGCCTCGAGGTCAGCTACCAGAAGCACGTGGTCGCCTACGACCGGATGATGGACCGGTGCGGCCTGGAGTGGTACCGGGTCGAGGCCGACGTGGGGATGATGGGCGGGAGCGGCGCCCACGAGTACATGGCCCCGTGCCCCGCTGGTGAGAACGAGGTCGTGCTCGCGGGCGGTTATGCCTCCAACCTCGAGGTGGCGAGCGCCCACGCCCAGGCCGTCCCGCTCGAGCCCGGACTCGCTGAGCCGCAGATCGTCGCCACGCCCGGGATGACCACGATCGACGCCGTGGCCGGCGCGCTGAGCCTTCCGGCGGGGGCCTTGCTCAAGGCCTACCCGGTCGTGCTCGACGGCGACGAGATGCGGCTGGTCATCCTGCGGGGCGATCACCGCGTCAATGAGATCAAGCTGGCCAACGCGCTCCGGGGCGATTTCCGGCCCGCTCGTCCCGACGAGATCGAAGCCCGGCTAGGCCCGCCCGGGTACATCGGGCCTGTCGGCGCGCAGATGCCGATCCTGCTCGACGAGGGGGTCGCCGACGGCGCCTACGTCACCGGCGCCAACGAGCCCGATGCGCACCTGCGGGGGGTCGAGCCCGGGCGCGACTTCCCGTATGAGCGCGTCGACGTGCGCACGGTGGTGGTTGGTGACACGATCGACGGCACCGCCATCCGGATCGAGCCGGCGATCGAGGTGGGAAACATCTTCAAGCTCGGGACCCGCTACTCCCTGCCGCTCGGGGCGAGGTATCTCGACGAGTCCGGACAGGAGCAGCTGATCCATATGGGGTGCTACGGATTCGGGCCGGCGCGGGCCGCGGCCGCGGCGGTCGAGCAGTACGCCGACGAGGCGGGGATCTCCTGGCCCCGATCGATGGCCCCGTTCGACGTCGAGCTCGTCACCCTGGGCAAGGAGGGGAGCGAGGAGCGGGTCTTTGCCGACGGTCTGTACGGCGAGCTCCAGGAGCTCGGGCTAGATGTGCTCTACGACGATCGCGATGCCGGGCCGGGGGAGAAATTCACCGATGCGGAGCTGGTCGGCTGTCCGCTCCGGGTCACCGTCGGGCGCCGCACGCTCGGCTCGGGCGAGGTCGAGGTGCAGATCCGGCGCGGCCGGGAGAGCTCGAGCGTCCTGCTCGACGACGCGGCGGAGGCGATCGCCGCGCTGTGGCGCGACCTGCCCTGACGTCTGGGGCTGAGGCGCCGCCGTCAGGCGCCGCCGACAATTCCGCTAAGGCGCCGCCGTCAGGCGCCGCCGACAATTCCCATATGAGCCCGAACATCAGTAAGCGCCGGCTCTCGGGTCTCGACCGGTCCGGACCCCCGCCGGAGGCGACGACCTCGGGCCACGCGCTCAACCCGTGGACCGTCCCGAACGCGATCGACTTCTGCCGGCTGCTCGGGATTCCGGTGTTTCTGATCGTCGCGTTCTCGAGCACCGACGGCCACGACGCGCTCGCGGTGGTGCTCTTCGGCCTGATCGGCTGGTCGGACTACCTCGACGGCTTCCTCGCCCGCCTGACCGGGCAGTACAGCCGCCTCGGAGCACTGCTCGACCCGGTGATCGACCGTCTGCTGATCGTCTCCGGGATGGTCGTTTGCTGGCACTTCTCGCTGCTGCCCCGGTGGGCAATCGCGGTTGTGATCGCGCGCGAGCTGTTCATGCTGGTCGCGAGTCGCTATGCGCTCTCACGCGGTCTGGACATCCAGATCAACTGGGCGGGACGACTCGGCGTGGCCCCGATCGCCGGAGCACCCTTCTTCGCGATGGCCGGCGTCCACTGGCTGGCGCTGATATTGCTGTACGTTGGAATGGCGTTTGGGCTGATCTCCGCTGCGATGTATGTCAGACGTGGCTCGAGAGAACTTCGAGCTCGCCGCGAGGACGCTCGAACGGACAAGCCCGAACTCTCAAGCTAAGCTTGAGCCTGGCACTTCGCCCGGTTATACTCGCTCCCTCGCGCACTCGGACCGGAAGACCCGGAGGATCTGATCTACATGGACACGTTTCCCGACCTTGGCTCACTGACTGATCAGGAGCTCAAGGAGCTCATCAAGCAGCTCACCGATGAGGAGATGGAGATCTCCTACCGCCGGCGGATCCTCCACGGCAAGATCGACATTCTGCGGGCTGAGCTCGTCAACCGACTGCGCAAGAAGGACGAGACCGGCGAGCTGGTGATCACCGGCGCCGACGTGCAGCAGCTGACCGACATCCTTGCCGGTCGCGTCCCGGGGTCCGAGGCCGAATAGCCCGGTCGGTGGCCCAGCACTGTCCAGAGTGCGGCTTTGCCAACGACGACGGCGCCAACTACTGCCAGCGCTGTGGCGCGTTTCTCGCGCACTCGGATCCGCCGCCCGGCACGACGACCGCGACCTACAAGCTGGGGGAGACGGGTGAGCTCGAGGAGATCGAGTTGGACGACGTCATCGAGCGGGGGCCTGCGCTCGTGATCCGATCCGGGGGCGGGCGTGCCGGCGAGAGCTTTCCGCTCGGCGCCGGCCGGGTGACGATCGGCCGCCGGCCGATCTCAGACATCTTCCTCGACGACGTGACCGTCTCTCGCGACCACGCCATCCTGGTCCGCCGCGGGAGCGAGTACTACCTCGACGACTGCGGCTCGCTCAACGGCACCTATGTCAACCGCCGTCGGATCGAGTCTCATCGTCTCACCCACGGCGACGAGCTTCAGGTCGGCAAGTACAAGCTCGCCTTCCTGATCCCGCTGATGGCCACTTCCTCCGACACCCGCGAACCCGCCGTGGAACTGCCCGAACCGCCGGCCGACCCGGACGAGGCGCAGCGCCCGCGCCAGAAGGCGGTCACGATCGGGACGGTGTGCAAGGCGCTCCAGCAGGAGTTCCCCGATATCTCGATCTCCAAGATCCGCTACCTGGAGGACCAGAAGCTGCTCACGCCGCGCCGCACCCAGGGCGGCTACCGGCTCTACACACAGAACGACATACAGCGGCTGCGCACCATCTTGCGCCTCCAGCGTGACGAGTTCCTGCCTCTGCGGGTGATCCGCCAGGAGCTCGCCGGAGGCCGGGCCGAGCGTGAGGTCGCCGCCCCGGCCGCCGACGGCCGCTCGATGCGGCGAGCTTCGGTGTCGACCCGGGATCCCGGCGCCTTCTACTCGCTCGAGGACGTGGTCGAGGAGACCGGGGCCGAGGTCAGCCTGGTGCGCGAGCTGGTCGACTACGGCGTCATCAAGGGCGATATGCGCGCCGGCGTGCGCTATTTCGACGAGACGGAGCGGGAGATCGTGCGGGCGGTGTCCGAGCTCGCGCGCTACGGCGTCGGGGGTCGCAACCTGCGCGTGTTCCGCAGCTCGGCCGACCGCGAGGCGCAGCTCCTGCAGAGCATCCTGGCGCCCGCCCTGCGTTCGCGCAATCCCGAGCGCCGGCGTGAGGCGATCGAGGCGCTCGAGAACCTTGCCTCGGTCACCACTCATCTCAAGCACCTGCTGCTGATCCGCGATCTGCGCAAGATCGCCACGTAGTGGCCGGGTTGCCCGGGGCGGCCGCCAGCGGGGACGACCGGGTGCGGGGACGCCATGAACGCGGCTGATCTGCGATCGCTGATCCGCGAGATCCCCGATTTCCCCCAGCCCGGGATCGTCTTCAAGGACATCACGCCGCTGCTGCTCGACCCGGCGGCCCTCGATTGCGCGGTCTCGGAGCTGGCCGGGCTCGCACGGGGGCTCGAGATCGATCTGGTGGTGGCCGCCGAGGCGCGCGGGTTCATCCTCGGCGCCGCCCTCGCGCGCGAGCTGGGCGCCGGTTTCGTGCCCGCGCGCAAGCCCGGGCGCCTGCCGTCGGAGACGGTCAGCGTCGAGTACGTCCTCGAGTACGGGATCGACGCCCTCGAGGTGCACGCCGACGCCCTCGGACGGGGTGCGCGCGTTCTGATCCACGACGACCTCCTCGCCACTGGGGGAACTGCCCGCGGCGTCTGCGACCTGGTCGCGGGACTCGGGGCCGAGATCGCCGGCTGCGCGTTCCTGATCGAGCTGAACTTCCTCGGCGGCCGGGAGCGCCTGGAGCCGTATCCCGTCCACGCCGTGCTCGAATACGCCGCGTGAGCCTCCGGCGCACGCGTGTGGTGAACGCCCGGATCGAGGACGTGTGGACGGTGATCGCCGACGCCTACCAGATGCCGCGCTGGTGGCCCCTTCTCGAGCGCGTCGAGGGCGTCGATGACGAGCGCTTCACCCAGGTATTCGTGTCCAAACGGCGGCGCACAGTCCGAGCGGATTTCCGTCTGGTGGCGTCAGAGCCGCCCGACGCGGGGGAGCGACGCGGTCGCCGGGCGTGGAGCCAGGAACTCAAGGGCACTCCGTTCGAGCGCGTCCTGCAGGAGTCGATCACGGAGGTCATGATCGAGCCCGCCGCGGAGGGTGCGACGCGGGTGACGATCGGTCAACGGCACAAGCTCAAAGGATCGAGCCGGCTCGGCGCCCTCTCGATGCGCCGGGCCACCGGCAAGCGCCTCGACCAGGCGCTGGACGGGCTGACCCGGATCCTCGGCTGATCCGGTCTTCATCTGCTGCTGGCCGCCGCGGCGGAGCGCTAACCCGTAGCCGGAACGCCCTTGAACGGGCCTTCGAGCACGACCTGGCCCGGCGTCTTGGGGTTGCTCGCAGTCTCCAGCGTGAGCAGCAGTTCCTTGTAGTGCCCGGCGTTCGTCGGCAGCCCGGTTCCGACCTGGAGCTTGCCCGTCTTGCCCACGGCGGGATTGACGAATCCGAGGCGTAGCGTGTCGGCGGAGGAGTTGTACAGCCAGACCGCATACGCGTTGTGGCTGTTCGGCGCCACGTTCTGGGCCTCGATGATGAGCCCGTAGGCGCTCCCGTCCTTGACCACGAGGCCAACGCCCTTGCTCGAGCCGGAGCCGCTTGGCGGGTTCAGGTTGACCTGGGCGACGATCTTGGCCTGGCTCTTCGTGCCCGTTGTGCCTGTCGTGGCGCCGGCCGTCGTCGTGTGGGCGGGCGTGGATGAGTTCGACGCCGCGGTCGTTGGCTGCTTCTTGCTCGACCCGCCACCCAGCACCGCCAGGAGGACGACGACCACGGCCACGACCACGAGCACCCCGACGCCAAGCATGATCGCCCCGCCCCGGCGCGAGCTCGGCCGGTCCGACAGCCGCGGCGCTCGGCGCGGCTCTCGCGACCGTGAGCGGGTGGCGCTGCCGGCGGACGATCGTGCCTCAGGGGTGGCCGCTTCGGCCTCCGAGGAAGGAGCCGGGGCGCTCCGGGGACGGGAACCGTCCGGGATCTCGGGCAGCGGCTCTGCTGCGAGCGTCTCGAGCTCCGACGCCACCATGCGAGCCCAGGCGCGGTCATAGGGCGACTCGGCCAGTCGTTCGCGTGTCTGTTCGGCCGCTCGCTCGGGCAGCTGACCCAGCAGGTAGTCGGTGACCAGCGCGCGGCTCTCGGGCGAGATGCCGGTTTCAGGGCCGATGGCGTCAAACGCCGCCAAGGCGCGGGTCCTTACCGCTGCCCGATCGATCGCCAGGAGCTGGGCGATGTCGTCGTAGCTGCGGCCGCGGCGCAGCACGAGGTCGAGAACCGCGCGTTGATCCGGGGTGAGACTCTCGAGGGACGCCATTGGGGACCGACTAGCGTAGATGAGCCAACGAAGAGGTGCGGAAGATCACGGAGCGGTAAGGTGCCGCGCCCCATGGACCTGCCGTCTCCCACCGAAGCGCGTGGATTCGACGCCCTCTACGGGCTTGAGCTGACCGAGTGCGGCGAGGAGGCCGCGCGCGCCTGGGTGCCGATCCGAGACGAGCTCAAGCAGCTCGGCGGGGTGGTTCACGGCGGCGTTTACGGCGCGCTGGCCGACGCGCTGGCGGTGCGCGGAACCGCTTCCGGCTTGGCCGGCCAGGGCAAGCAGGCCGTGAGCATCGCGACGCACACCAGCGTCCTGCACCCAATCGACGGCGGCGCCATGTACGCCACCGCGCTCCGGCGCCACCGCGGACGGACGACCTGGGTCTGGGAGGTAGAGATCGATGACGACGCGGGCCGGGTGTGCGTGGTGGCGCGAGTGACCGTCGCGGTGCGGGATCGGTAGGCGGCAGCTACCGCTGCGGGATCGGTAGGCGGCAGCTACCGTTTGCGGCGTGCGGCGCGTCGTCCACCGGGTCCGCAACCTTCGCCACTGCCTGCTGTCGGCGCTGCTGTTCGTTGCGTTTGTGCAGGTGGTCTTCTCGCCGGCCGCTCTCGGCGCCAGCATCCCGCCCGGCTGGCCGCAACATCTCGCTCTCGGGGTCGCCGACTCGCCGGGCGACGCCCAGACGCTGCGCGCGCACAGCGGTGTCGACCTGCGCTATCAGTATCTGGCCGGTGGGGTGAACACTGGGCACGGCTGGGCGACCTGGAATCCGGACGGCAGCTTCGTGACGATGTACGTGCGCGAATCGCTGGCCGCGCACATCATCCCGGTCTTCACCTACTACCAGATGCTCCAGTCGGCGCCCTCCGTCGGTGGCTCCGAGCAGGCCCGGGACCTCTCGAACATGCGCAACGCGTCGACGATGCAGGCCTACTGGGCCGACTACGAGCTCCTGCTCCGTCGGGTAGCTCAGTCCGCGGGACGTCACCTCGTGGTGGTCCACGTCGAGCCCGACCTGTGGGGGTACCTCGAGCAGGCCCACGCCACGGCGCTCGCCCGGTCGTTCGCCCATCGCCTGATCGCGCTGCGCAACCGGCTCGCGCCCCACGTCCTGCTCGCCTACCACCTGAGCGTGTGGGGAACCGATCGTGACATCACCACCTCCAAGCCCTCGCCCGCCGAGGTGGACCAGATGGGGGCGATGTCGGCCGCCTTTTACGAATCGCTCCACGCCCACTTCGACCTGGTGTTCAACGACGTCACCGATCGCGACGCCGGCTACTACCAATACGTCGAGGGCAACCCGAACACCTGGTGGGGGCCGGCCGACTTCGCCCGCGAGGACCGCTATATCGCCGGCTTCACCCGCCGCACCCACATGCCCGTGGTGCTCTGGCAGCTCCCGGTCGGCGACACCCAGCTGAACAACACTTGGGAGCACTACCAGGACAACCGGCTGCAGTGGTGGTTGGGCGCCGACTCGGCCGCCCAACTGCGCGCAACGCGCGACGCCGGGGTCATCGGCCTGCTGTTTGGCGCCGGCGCGACCGGGTGCACGACCGCGCAGAGCGACGGGGGCTTCTTCTTTCAGCTGGCCCGGCGCTACGAGGCGCACCCGCTAACGCTGGGCTGACGACGGTTGGCGGGGCCGGCGCGGCTCGCCGCGTGGTCGGGTGGACGGGGGCGTAGTCGGGTCGGCGGGGGCGTGGTTGGGGTGGCGCGGGCGTTATGCACCGCGGCAAGAGCGTCGCCGGGGCAGCACCCGGCTGCACAACTAGCCAAAGCCGCCCATCCTCCACTCTCTTGGCGACGTAAGCATGGTGTCGATGCTCATGTAGGCACGGCGCGCGGCCGGCGGCCGCTTTGGTGCGTTTTACATGGCGCGGCTCACGCATGCTAAGCCTCGGGCCGCCCGCCACCTGCGTAGCGCGCTACGAGCGGCACGCGCTGGGCGGAACGGAGCCGCGCTACGGGAACGCGATGGTCCCGGAGGGCAGGGAGCCGTTCGCGACCGTACCGGCGCCCCGCCCCAGCCAGAACGTCACGAACTGGCGCAGCTCGTCGCCGGTGCCTGTCACGTGCAGCAGGTGCGTCCAGGCGGCGGCGAGGAGACCCGTCGTGCCGGGTCGCGGCGCGATGATCACGCTCGAGCCGACGGCCGCGAGTGACGGTGTGAACGGCGGGGCGAGCGAGCTCGCAAATTGCCCCAGCCCCGCCGGCGGCTGGCGAGTCCCGTAGAAGATCACCACGTCACCGACTTCAAGCGCCTGCAGCAGCTGGTCGTCGCTGAGGGGGGCGTCATCTCGAGTCACGGCCTCGGGGACGTGGGATCCGCTCGTCGGCGGGTCCGAATCGTAGGTCGGCCGGGCTTGGCCGGGCCGCAGGACGCCGTGGCCCAGGTCGGGGAACGCCTGCCCGGGGCCGGCGCCGGCCCCAGAGACCCCGGCCTGGTCGCGGTTGGCGAAGAACCCGGACAACAGCACGATCAAGCCGATCGACAGGGCGAGCGACGCGAGCCCGATCGCCAGCACCTCGAGGGCCCGGAGCAGGCGCGATCTAGATTGTCGCCCGCCGGCTCGACCCCCACCTACGCTGGGTGTCGGCGTCACCGTGCGGCGGGTGCCCGCCCGCGCTGGGCGCCAGCAGCGCCGCTCCGCGGCGCCGCGGAAGCGGGCGCGCCGGCGGCCACCGAGAGCTCTTCGATCGAAGAGCGCAGCTCGTCGGCGAGCACCTCGACGTCGGCCAGCGCGTCGTAGTCGCCCACCAGCCCGAAGTTGAGCTGCCCGTTGTAGCTGAGGATCGCGATGCCGAGCGCGGTGTTCTCGGCGAGCGGGACCATCGGATAGGCCGACTCGAGCTCCCGACCGAGCAGGTACAGCGGAAACTGCGGACCGGGGACGTTGGTGACGACGATGTTGAACAGACGCTGGCGCGCCTGGAGCCGGGCCGCCTGGGCCATGATCGTCGGCGGCGCGAATCCCGAAAGCTGGGTCAGGATCTCCGCCCCGACCGCCTGCCCGGACTGCTTGACGGCATCCATCGCCTTGCTGATCGTGCGCAGGCGCCGCGCCGGATCCGTGGTCCCCACCGGGAGCGTGACCCATATCGCGGCGACGCGGTTGCCCAGCGCCCCCCTCTCGATATCGGCCCGGACCGACACCGGGACCATCGCCCTCAGCCCGACGTGCTCGGTCGGCTCGCCGTGGACGCGCATGTAGCTGCCCAGCGCGCCGGTCACCGCCGCCAGGACCACGTCGTTGACGGTCCCGCCGAGCGAGTTCTTGATCGCCTTGAACTGATCGAGATCGGCCCGGACCCAGGTGAACCGGCGGTGCGGGCCGATCCGCACGTTGAACGGGCTTGAAGGCGCGGGCTGCAGGCCCGTCCAGGCCAGCGCACTTATGCTCCCGAGCGCGCGGCCGAGTCGCGTGACGACAGTCCGCGGGCCGCGCAGGGTCGCCCGGACGCCACGAACCACCTCGCCCGGCGCCGTCGCGCGCTCGCGCAGCGCGTCGGCGAGCAGCTGCGCCGAGCTGGGGAGGGGCCGGGGGACCCACTCATGCTCGGGCGGCGCGACCGGCACCGGATCCGGCGAGGTGTCGAACAGCACGGTTGCGATATCCACCCCGGACACGCCGTCGACGAGTGCATGGTGGGTCTTTGAGAGGAGGGCAAACCGCCCCTCGGCGACGCCCTCCACGAGCCACAGCTCCCACAGCGGACGGCTGCGGTCGAGTGCCTGCGAGAAGACTCGTCCGGCCAGCCGCTTGAGCTGGGCGTCGCCGCCCGGCCGGGGCAGGGCGGTGTGGCGCACGTGGTAGCGCACGTTGAAGTGGGGGTCGTCCACCCACACCGGCCGTCCCTGGTCGAACGGGACGAAGGCGAGCCGCTGGCGATAGCGGGGGACGAGCTGCAGCCGCGACTCGATCGCTCCGATCAGCTCCTCGTAGGCCGGGGCGTCGCCGGCGAACACCGAGCAGCCGGCCACGTGCATGTGCGCCGAGTCCCGTTCCAGGTGCAAAAACGAGGTATCGAGCCCGGTCAGCCTGTCCTTGTTGGCCACCGTCGGGATGGTAGTCCCACCCGCCGATCCAAAACAGCAGTCGCTGCTCGTGGCGATTGTCACGCATTACGTCCTGTGAGCGATGTCACAGCGAGACTGTCAAGAAGCTTTCTAACCTGACGACTTATTCATCGACCCTGCTGAATCATCCCCGTCCGGTACGGGGTGAACGGGGGACCCACTGCCAGGTGCTTGAGGCGGCAATCGCCGGAAAGTCCTAAATCGCCTGGCCGGGGCGAATCGACTTGCCAGTCGCCAAGACGGCCGCAGTCGTAGCGCCCGGGATGGCCCGCGCGAGCGCGCCGCCGGAGGTTCGCGAGCCCGACAGCTAACCCCGTAGGCGCCCGGTCGAAGACAACAGGAGGTCCTCGAATTGAGGCCTAATCCAGGCAAGCGACAACGGCGCCGCGCCCGCCCGGGCGTACGTGCGCTAATGATCGGAATTCCCGTGTCCGCGGCGGCGCTGAGTGCCGGCCACGCGATCGCTGAACCCGCCCCGGGGCCCGTCCACATCGAGCCCAATTCAGAGCACATCGCCTACGGCCGAGAACTGGTGATCAACGGCACCGAGTCGGCCGCCGACGCGGGGCACACTGTGGCGTTGCAGTTCGCAGCCCACGCCGCGAGCGCCTGGAGCGATGTGAGCTCGACCTCGGTCGGCGGCGACGGGCGCTTTCGCCTGACCGCGCGACTCGACCGCTCAGGAGACGTGCGTGCCCTCGACACGTCGAGCGGCGTGCTGACCGCATTCGTGACCGGCTCAAACACCACCGCAACCCAGCCGACGAGCAGCACCGTGCCGGTGGACGTCCGGGCTGCGATGCGCGTTCGTGCTCGCCGGATCGCCGTCCTGGCCGGCCAGACCGTGTCGGTCCGGGGTCGCCTGCTGCCCGCCCTGGCCGGGCGCAAGGTCAGCCTCCAGGCACGCCAGAACGGCGCGTGGCGAACGCTCACCACGACTCGGACCCACGCCAAGGGCCGGTTTGTCCTGCGCTACGTGACGGGCGGCGCCGGCCAGGTGCCGATTCGCGTGCGCTTCGCCGGGAACCAGCTGAACGGTCGCGCCGTGGTTAGAGCCGGCGATATGACCGTCTACCGGCTGGCCGAGGCCTCGTGGTACGAGGACGGCGGCCAAACCGCGTGCGGGTTTCACGCAGGACTGGGTGTCGCCAACCGGACTCTGCCGTGCGGGACGACCGTGTCCTTCCGGTACAACGGACGGTCGGTCACCGCGACCGTCGATGACCGCGGGCCGTACGTCGGCGGTCGTGATTGGGACCTGAACCAGAACACGGCTGCCGCCCTCGGCTTCGGTGGGGTCGGCACCGTCTGGTCGAGCCAGTAGCCTGCGCGTTCGCTGGGTGGTGGGCCTGGCAGGGCGGGATCCCACCGTCATCGTCCGCTGCGCGCCCTAGCCTGCTGGTTGATGGCGGAGCGTTGCGTCGCCCACCTCGATATGGACGCGTTCTACGTGTCCGTTGAGCTGCGCCGCAGGCCCGAGCTGAAGGGCCGGCCGGTCATCGTGGCCGGCACCGGCCCTCGCTCGGTCGTTACCACCGCCTCCTACGAGGCCCGGCGGTTCGGGGTCGGGTCGGCGATGCCGGCGGCGCGAGCCCGGCGCCTGTGTCCCCACGGCGTGTTCCTGGCGCCCGACTTCGCCTACTACCGGGAAGCGTCCCGCGAGGTGATGGCGAGCGTGCGGTCCACGGTCGAGGTGGTCGAGGTAGTCGGCCTCGACGAGGCCTACCTCGACCTCACGGGACTGCTGGCCCCGCATGCGGCGATGCGAGGGCTGGCCGTGCAGATCGAACGCACCACGGGCCTCGGCTGCTCGATCGGGATCGGGCCGAACAAGCTCGTCGCCAAGGTCGCCTCGGATGCCGAGAAGCCGCGTGGATTCGTGGCTCTGACCTGCGAGCAGGCACGCGAGCGGTTCGCCGGCTCCCCGTGCGGGCTGGTGCCCGGGATCGGTCCCAAGACGGCCGAGCGCCTGCGCGCCCTCAGCGTGGAGACGCTCGCCGCACTCGCCGCCGCACCCGCTGAACTGCTGGCCTCGCGGTTCGGCCCGCGCATGGTCGCCGAGCTCCAGCAGCGGGCCAGATTCGAGGACTCGACGCCCGTCACCGAGGAGCGCAAGGTGATCTCCGAGTCCCGCGAGCTCACCTTCGACGAGGACATCCGCGACCCGCACCGTCTCGAGGTGGTCCTGGGGGAGCTGGTCGAGGGCCTCTGCCGGGCGCTGGAGGCGCAGCGCCGGCGCGGTCGCACCGTCGGGATCAAAGTGCGCCTCGACGATTTCTCCACGCACACCCGGGCTCGGACCCTTCCCGAGCCGGTCGGGTCGGTCGAACGGGTTGGGCCGGTCGCGCTCGAGCTGCTGCGCCGGTTTGCGCCGCCCCGGCCGGTGCGCCTCCTCGGTGTTCGCGTCGCCGGGCTGGGCCTCCAGGAGTCCGCCGCCGAGCGGCAGCTCACGTTGGTTCTGTGAGTCGTGCGACGCCGCGCTGGCACCCGGCGAGCAGGCATGACAGCATCAGCGCCGTGGAGGGCAAGAAGCAGCGGCGCGCCGCAGCCAACGAAGCGACCATCCGCGACGTCAACGAGGGCATCGAGCGGGGCCAGTGGCCGGGGGAGGAGGACACCCCGGTCGCGTTCCGGTGCGAGTGCGCCCGGCTGGGGTGCAACGCGCTGATCGAGCTGTCAGTGCGCGAATACGAGGACGTACGCGCGCATCCCAGGCGGTTCGTGGTGCTTCCCGGCCACGAGCTGCACGAGCTCGAGACCGTGGTCGAGACCCGGTCGGGCTACGTCATCGTTGAGAAGCTAGACCTGGCCGGCGAGGTTGCCGACCAGCATGATCCTCGTGGTTGACCACGGGTGAGATCACTTCGCCGCACTTGAGGTCGAACCGCATCTGCACCTCAGTGCCGCCGGAGGCGCGGGTGAGGATCGCGAAGTCGTCGCTGAGCCCCGAGATCAGGGAGAGCCCGATCCCGAGCCCCGTGCTGTCGTTCCACGCGTGCATGCCACGCCCGTCGTCGCCGATGAGGATCCACAGTTCCCCGGAGGTGACGGCGGCGGTGACGTGGAGGCGGCCGGCGTCGCCGTTCCGGTAGGCATGTATGACGGCGTTCGTCAACGCCTCGGACACGGCCAACGTGATCTCCTCGAGCCGTTCACCTCCCGCGCCCGTCGCGGCTGCCACCGCGGCCAGCGCCCGCCGTGCGATAGGCACCGACTCCGGGAGAGCCGGGTAGGACTCGTTCAGGCCTTCGCCGCGCGCCATTTCGGTTCACCGGATACCCATATGGACGCGAAGTCATTCGCAGAAAATCGCTGCTTTGCGACCGCAGACGAAAGCGGCGTGACGGTCTCGATCGGCCCGATCGTTCACCGGGCCGACCCCGGCTCGGGTCAGTAGAGCGCCGAGGCGAGCCGGCGGCGCGCGTCGCGAGCGAGCGGGTGATCCACGCCCAGCTCGTCGAGCACCCCGACCACGACGCGACGGACGTCGTCGCGGGCTCCGTCGGCGTTGGGGATCGCCGCGAGCAGGAGATCGAGCGCGCGCTCGTTCTCCCCGGCGTCGAGGGCGGCGAACGCCTCGCTCAGATCGGGCACCGTCGGCTGCGCGGAGCTCTCGGCCGCTCGCTCCAAGCCGATGCGCGCGGTCAGCCCGTCCGCCGCGAAGCTGCCGGGCACGCGCGCGAGCACGTCGAGGGCCTCGTCGGTCTCGCCGCGACTCTTCAGGATCCGGGCCAGCGGCACCGCGGCGTCGGCGCGCGTCGGCTCCAGCTCGTTGGCCCGCCGCAGGGACTCCTCGTCACCGCGTTGCACGAGCCCGTCGGCTTCTGAGGGAAGCAACGAATCGAGGAACTGCTCGACGGCAGTCGGGGGCTGAGCGCCGGTGAACTCGGCCACGAGCTGGCCGTCTCGGAAGGCCTTGACCGCCGGGATGCCCTGGATTCGGAACGTCCGCGCCAGCCCGGGGTTCGCGTCGACGTCGACCTTGACGAGCTCGATCTTGCCCGTCCGAGCGGCGGCTCCACGCTCGAGCACCGGCCCGAGCTGCCGGCACGGACCGCACCATTCGGCCCAGAAGTCGACGACGACTGGGAGCGTGTGCGAGCGATCGAGTACCGCAGATTGGAAGGTGGCATCAGTGACGTCCATGACTCTCATGGTAGCGGCGTGTTGGGCGAGCTAACCTTACGTCAACGTCAAGTTCGCCTTGCTTCTTCGTGTCAGCCACGCGCGCGCGTTCGCGCGCGATCCTGTAGATGTAGCGCCGGCATGGCTGAAATCGTGGTCCAGCACGCCGGCGTCGACTTGGCCGGTGATGAGTCAGGGGAGGGGATTCCCGTCGTGCTACTGCACGGCCTGACCGCGACCCGCCGGTACGTGGTGATGGGCTCGCGTGCGCTGGAGCGCTCGGGCCATCGAGTGATCGCCTACGACGCCCGCGGGCACGGGTCCTCCTCGCCGGCGGCGGCGCGTGACGAGTACACGTACGAGGACCTGGGCCACGACCTGATCGCCGTTCTGGACGACCGGGGGATCGACCAGGCCGTACTCGCGGGCGCATCGATGGGAGCGCACACGCTGTTGTGGCTGGCCCTCAACGCCCCCGAGCGGGCGGCCGGATTGGTTGTCATAACGCCGGCGTATGACCCGGCGGTACAGCTCGACGAGGCGCGGCTCGCGCGGTGGGACGCGCTCGCCGACGGACTCGAGCGGGGCGGCGTCGAGGGGTTCATAACCGCCCAGGGGCGAGCCGACGTGCCCGAGGCCTGGCAGGAGACCGTGCTCAGGGTGACCCGCCAGCGGCTCTCCGCGCACGATCACCCGGAGGCGGTGGCCGACGCGTTGCGGGTAGTGCCACGCTCCCGGCCGTTCGGCGCGGTCTCCGAGCTCGGAGCGATCTCCGTCCCGACGGTGGTGGTGGCGAGCGCCGACGGCCCCGATCCCGGCCATCCGCAGGCCGTAGGGGAGGCCTACGCCGCGGCCATCCCGGGCGCCCGGCTGGTGCTCGACGAGCCCGGCAAGTCCCCGGTCGCCTGGCAGGGCAGCCAGCTCTCTCGACTGATCGCAGGGCTCGCCGCCGGGGTGGACGCGCGGTGAGCGCGCCGGCCCCGGCGGGCTATTCGGGCACGCCGCTGGTGCGCAAGCTCGGGATCAAGCCGGAGGCACAGCTTGGCGTGATCGGCGCGCCCGAGGGCTTCGACGACGCGCTCGGCGAGCTCCCGCCTGGCGTGCGAGTCCGCCGGCGCCTCGGCGGGCAGCCGTTCGACGTGATCGTCGCCTTCCATGCCCGCCGCGCCGATCTCGAGCGCCGCCTGCCGGCGCTGAGCGCCGCGCTCGATCCGGCTGGCGGCCTGTGGCTCGCGTGGCCCAAGCGCGCCTCGGGGGTCACGACCGACGTCACCGAGGACGTGGTTCGTTCACTCGGTCTCGCCGCCGGGCTGGTCGACAACAAGGTGTGCGCGATCGACCAAGTGTGGTCGGGACTCAGGCTCGTCTATCGCCTGCGCGACCGCCCGGCGGCGAACCGCGCCTGACGTTCGGCGTCAGGCCGCGGTCCGAACCTCGATCCGCCAACCGGTGCCGCTCGCCGCCGGCCACAGCACAGCGACGGGCGCAGGAGCGCTTGCGCTCTGGAACGAGTGCAGGTGACGTTCCCGCTGGAGCCCGACGATTCGCTCCACCTGCTCATCGCGCGAGCGCTCATGGCGCCTGGTCCGCGCCTGAAGATCGCGGTAGTTCTGGTGCTGGTCGGCTCGTCGAATAGCCACTTCTGGACCCCCCGTGTCATCCCTTGCCCGGCGGCATTGCCGGTCGACGTAATAACGGTGCACTGCCCCGTCATTTCGCGCGGGGCCTAACCCACGCTGACCGTCTCAAACGGCGCCCGCCGCGGGGTGAGGTAGCCGTTTCCGGCGAACCGCACGCGCACGGTCAGAGCGGCCGGGGAGGCGTGGCCGGGCCGGCGCGCGAGTGCGGTCTGTCCGGAGAAGTGGCACGTGGGCCCCAGCGGCAGCAGCGCGAAGCCGACCTGCCGCTGGCCGAACAAGAACCGGACGGTCACATTCCCACGGCAGTCGTAGGTGCTCGGGATCCAGTTGGGCGCCTTCACCGAGCCGGAGGTCGTGAACACGAACGGCTTGTTGGCGGCAACCGACGGTGTCGTCCTGGCCTTGATGCTCGGGACGGGCCGGTGGCGGGGGAGGGTCATGAACGTGACGTCAG
Source organism: uncultured Solirubrobacterales bacterium (assembly GCA_963757235.1). GTDB lineage: Bacteria > Actinomycetota > Thermoleophilia > Solirubrobacterales > Solirubrobacteraceae > Palsa-465. Next base: position 58,687 of record CAVWRC010000020.1, read on the forward strand.
CACCCGGCTGTGGCGCGGTGTTGCCGTGTAGCGCGACGATCCGGAAGTGGAAGATGGTGCGAGCCTCGAGCCCCAGGAGCGTCTGCGCCACCGTCACCGGCGCCGTGCCAGCGGGAACGGTCGCCGGAATCGTCTGCGACCCGTATGCGGTCGAAGTGCCGTACTCGAAGTAGTAGGTGGTGGCCTGCTTGTTGGGGCTGATCACCGCGGTGACCGTCGCCGAGTTCTTGGCCACCTGGCCGGCCGGTCCGGTGGCCACGTCGGGTGGCGGATTGCCGGCGGTGGTGAACGCGTGGTCGGTGCCCACACTGGTCCCGGCGGCGTTCGTCGCCACCAGCCGGTAGTGATAGGTCGTGCCCGGGATCAGGTCGCGTGCCGTGGTGCTGACCGACTCGGCCTTGGTGCCGTGCCCGGCCGAGTGGGCGTCGCTCTGTACGCCGTAGTCGGTATTGAGGCCCCACTGGAAGTAGTAGGTCGTGGCGCTCGCGTTCGGGTTGACCGTCCCGTCGAGCACCGCGCTCGTATCGGTTATGTGCGTGTGCGTCCCGGTGGCGACCGTGGGCGACGACGCCGCCACGGCGATTGCCGTCACCACAAGAACCGACGACGCCGCGATGGCGCCCAGCAGCAATGCGAACGTGCGCTTCATCCCTGCCTCCCTAAATAGGCCGAATCTGCAGCCTCTATACCCGCCTCGCCGCGGAAGTTGCGCCACGCGTCGTGCCGCGGTGCGATCGGTACGAACGATGGAAGTGCCAGAGGTGGCCGACCGGACGGAAGCCGATCCGGCCATAGAGCAGCTTCGGCCAGTCGTTGTCGTCGGCGACGATGAACGTGAGTCCGGCCCCTTCCGCGTGCGCGAGCTCGACCGCCCGGCTCACCAGCGCACGGGCGTAACCGCGCCCGCGGGCCTCCGGAACCGTGTAAACGTCCTCCGCCTGCGCCGTGCTGCCGTCCGAGCGGAGCTTTGTCATGGCGACCAGCTGCCCGTCGCTGCTCCTCACGCCGAGCATCCGGTCGCCGTGGATACGAGCCTCGCGCCGGTTGTAGTCGACCAGCTCGCGGCGCTCCGCAGCGCTGGGGCCGGGGTCCTCGCCGTACCAGCGGTCCAGGAGATCCATCAGCTCGTCCTGGCCGGCGTCGACGACGACGCCGGTGTCTGCCGGGCGATCGGGCGGCTCGGATAGGACCATCACCAAGTCGCGCTCGACCTTCCAGCCAGCCGCCCGGAAGGCCGGCTCGAGTATCGGTCCGGCCACCTGATCCTCGACCGCGATGTCTACATAACCAAGCTGGGGGAGCTGCCCGCCGGCCAGCCCGACCAGGTCCTCAAACGCCAGCGCCTTGGTGACGCGGAGCTGGTTGGCCGACCACACGGTCGGCAGCGACGGAGTCCTGAGTTCCAGGCCCGCGGCGATGGGGCGAGCCTGGTCGGCGGTGCTGACGAGCACCAGGCGCATGAACTCGAGCGCGCGGGGGAGCGACTCCGCTGCCCGTTCGCTACGCGGCAAGAGGTCCGGCGGTGATGCTGGTCAGTGCCCTGACGACGCGGGCGCGCTCGCCTGGCTCCGCGCGGTCAAGCGTCAGCACTCCGTCGAGGTGATCGATCTCGTGCTGCATCAGTGACGCCGCGAATTCGGAGCATTCCCATTCGCGGAGCTCGCCGTTGACGTCCTGGCCACGAACGTGGACCGATGCTGGCCGCCGAACGGCCACCGCGACCGAGTTGTAGCTCAGGCACCCTTCGATAAACGTCGCGTACTCGTCGGCGGCGTCCACGATCGATGGGTTGACGACGACCTCGATCGGGTCCTCGGGGCTGAAGCGAAACGCGAACATGCGTCGCAAGACGCCAACCTGGGTCGCGGCCAGGCCGGCGCCGTCGGCGCCGCACAGCAGCCTCGACAGCCGGGCCGCCTGAGCACGCAGAAGATCATCGAACGAGTCGATCAGGCGCGCTCGTTCGTGGAGAACCGGATCGCCCCACTGCCGAATCCATGCATCGGGCATGGCCCGTATGACACCTCACGAGGTGTGGGACGTCAAGTGGCGGTGTCGGCGAGGCCGGGTGGGCCTGTGGTCTGGGTCGTCGGCTTCTTCGTCCTATCGGTGATGGACGGCCGGCGGGCGCGAAGGCGTCGGGTGCTAAACCCTTGAGCGACGATCCTGCCTGATTTAACGCTCGATAATCGATCTTATGTCAACCATCCGGAAAAGAAGGGCCGGAGGCAGGGCTAACGCCAATCTCGGACCGCGCGCCCGAGCGTCTGGCTGACTTGGGTGCTGAGAAGCGGCGCCAGCGACGCCGCGGTGACCGCGCCGGCGTCGACAAGGTTCGTTGCGTGAAAGCAATCCCACAAGCGAACCAGTCCGTCCTCGCCGTCGACTTCGAACATCTTTGCCGCGAGCCTGAGCCACCGATGCTGGAACCAGACGTAGTTCAACGGGCTCATCGGCTCATCCCCGCCCGTGTAGTGGGCTTGTAGCTCGTCGAGCGTGCTGTAGCCCTCGGAGCGCATCCGCGCGGCAAGCCGCCGGCTTCTGGCTCCCACGGTTGGGAGCACCTCCAGCGTCGGCAGCTTCGCCGGCAGCCGGGTCTCGACGAACGCGTGCAGCGCCAAGTTGACGAAGATCTCGCTGAGCCAGAAGGTCGGAAGCCGCAGATCTCCGAGCCCCTCGAACGCGTGGCCAAGCTCGTGAACCGTGATCAGGTCGAAGAACGGCTGCAGGTCCACGCCACCGGCCCCATTCGGGTAGGTCGCGCGCAACTTCGCGTAACCGCGGGGTGAGGCCTCGCGAATGTCCTCTGCCATCCCGCGCCAGAAGTGTCCGCCTCCGGCCGGCATGACCACGATGCCAGGACGGATCTCGCCGACAGCGTCTCTGAAGAACGGCAGTCCGTACGGAGGCCCGGGATCCGGCCAGTCGCCCTCGTCGGCCACGACGATGGCGATGTCCGGCTCGACCGGCGCGAACAGGCGGCTGAAGTAGCCGTACGCGTCGGCGGCGAGATCGGCCGCGGCCCTCGTCTGGATCAGCGCTCCGTCGCTGTAGCGCACCTCGAACGGATAACCATCTAGGTTCGGAAGCTCCGATCCCACGGCCACGGGACGAGCCTATTCCCAAGGCGAACTCGGACACACCTTCAATCCAGCGAGATTCCGGGCCGACGTCCCGTGTCGCACCCCGAAGGCGCAGCTAGACTGCTCGTGCGATGCCCAAGCAGCAGCGAACCGTCCGTGTCGAGCAGCGAGGCCAGCTGGCCGCGATGCAGCAGCTCGAGAGCAAGTCCGACGAGGAGCTCGAGGCCGAGACTCGGTACAAGGCCGCGGCTCAGGCGATCCTCGGCTACCGGGCCGCCGAGCGTTATGACGCTAAGGCGGCCCGTGCTCACTTCCAGAAGGCCTTGGCCGCGTCGCGAGGAGCGCAGGAGCGAGCCGGCATCCGGAAGATGGCCGACGCCTCGCTCGCGCTCGCCGAGCGCCGTGCGGATGACCTGAAGCGAGCCACCGAGCGGCTCGGCGTCGAGGCGCCCACCAACCGGCAACTGCTGAGCCTCAGGTTCATCGGGCTGGTTGCCCCGCCGGCCAGCGCCGGGATCCTTGCCCGCATCCGGGGCATCGTGATCGCGATCGCGCTGATCGTGGCCATCCTGGCCCTCGGGTTCGGGATCGTCTACGGAGTGGCGCAGATATTCGGCGGAATGTCGGTCGACCTGTCGATCTTCTGGGGCTTGGTCCTGGTGGCGATCGTGATCGGCGTGCTCGCGTTCTTTGGTCGACGGCGGCAGAAACGCGCCCAGGCGCAGCGCGCGGAGCAAATCGCCTCCGGCCCGCGCTGACGCACGCGGTGTGCGGGCGCTACACGCTGGCGACGCCGAACCCGGCTGAGGTCCGGGGCCGCTTCCCGATCGGCGAGACCGTAGACGTCCGCCGGCGCTACAACGTCGCCCCGGGTGACGAGGTCCTCGCCGTCACCACCGACAAGGAGGGCCGGCCGCGCGGCGAGCTGCTCCGCTGGGGACTGGTTCCTTCGTGGGCCAAGCAGCCGGACACCGGGCTGAAGATGATCAACGCCCGCGTCGAGACGGTCGGCGAGCGGCCCGCGTATCGCCGCGCGTTCGAGCGCTACCGGTGCCTGATCGTCGCAGACGGCTTCTACGAATGGCGGCGCCCGCCGACCGGGCCCAAGCAGGCCTTTCACATCGCCCGCGCTGACGGAGGCCTGTTCGCGTTCGCCGGTCTGTGGTCGATCTGGCATGGCGAGGACGGGCAGACGCTGCGTACGTGCACGATCCTGACGACCGCCGCCAACACGGCGATCGCTCCGCTGCACGATCGAATGCCGGTAATCCTCGCGCCCGAGGCCGAGTCGGCCTGGCTCGAGCCGGCCGATTCGCCCGAGCGGCTGCGGCGGCTGCTCGGCGGCCTCGATCCGCACGGCACCGGGCTACGTCCGGTCGGGCCAGCGGTCAACGACGCCCGCTACGACGGACCCGATTGCCTGGCGCCGCCGCTCGAAGAGCGCCAAGTGGCTCTCTTCTGAGCATGGCGCCGCCAGCGCGCTCCCGCGAGGTCGCGTTCGTCCTCGGCGGCGGCGGCGTCCTCGGCGCGCACGAGGTCGGGATGCTCCGCGCCCTCGCCGAGTCCGATGTGGAGCCGGACCTCGTGCTCGGGACGTCCATCGGCGCGGTCAACGGCGCGTTTTACGCCGCCGACCCGACCCTGTCCGGCGTCGAGCGCTTGACCCAGCTGTGGCGCGACTCGAGCTGGGCGGAGCGCTCCGCCGGGGCGACGCTCAGGCGGCTCGGGACGCTGGCGCGGAGCGGCACGCATCTGCAGTCGCTAGATGAGATGCGCACGCTCCTCGAGGATCTGCTCCCGGTCGGACGCGTCGAGGAGCTCCGGGTGCCGTTCCAGTGCGTGGCCGCGTCGATCGAGCGGGCGGCCGAGCACTGGTTCGATACCGGATCGCTCGCCGACGCGGTGCTTGCCTCGTGCGCGGTGCCCGGGATCCTGCCGCCGGTCCCAATCGACGGCGAGCACTTCATCGACGGCGGGATCGTCAACTCGATTCCGGTCAGCCGCGCCGTGGGGCTCGGTGCGCGCCGGATTTACGTCCTTCAGGTTGGCCGGCTCGAGCAATCGCTGAGGCCGCCGCGGTGGCCGTGGGAGGTGGGCCTGGTGGCGTTTGAGGTGGCGCGTCGCCATCGCTTTGCGCACGACCTTCACTCCCTGCCCGAGGGCGTCGAGCTTCACGTCCTCCCCACCGGGGGGTCGGCCGCGCCGGCCTACAACAACCTCACCGGGCAGTTGCGGGTCGGGCGAGCCATGCGCACCATCGAGCAGCAGATCGGCTCGGCGTACGACGCATCGCTGCGCTACCTGTCGGAGGCCTGATGCCCACCGCCGCCGTCCGCCGGCCCGTGACCGTCGCGGTTTGGCTCCTCGCCTGCACGGTCGGTCTGGCTCTCTCCCCCCTACTGCTCGGGCTCGGCGCGCTCGCCCGGGCGCTGACCGGCCGCCGGCAACCGCTGATCGTGGCGCGACTGACGCTTGCCTACTTCAGCCACGAGCTCGCCGCGCTGCTTATGTGCGGAGCGCTGTGGGTGGCCGCCGGGGCGGGCCGCCTAATCGGAACCGGACGCGTTCAGCTTCTGCACTGGCGGCTGCTCGGCTGGTTCATCGGCGGGCTCGCCGCCGCGGGGCGCACGGCGCTCGAGATCGACGTCGACACCGAGCTCACCTCCGACACCGGTCGCGCGCTAGAGGCCGACCGACCGGTCATCGTCCTCAGCCGTCACGCCGGACCCGGCGACACGATCTTCATCATTGACCAGCTGATCTCGCGCTTTCGCCGTCGCCCGAGCGTTGTTTTCAAGCAGAGCATCGCGATCGATCCCTGCGTCGACATCCTGTCCCACCGGCTTCCCCAGGCCATGATCGACCCCGCGGATCGGGAGGGCGCCAAGGCGAAGATCGAGCAGGTCGTCGCCCAGCTCGGGCCGCGTGGCGCGCTCCTGCTGTTCCCCGAGGGCGGCAACTTCACCGACCAGCGCCGGCGCTCGGCGCTCGACCGCCTGCGTCGAAAGGGCCGGGGCAGATCGGCCGCGCGTGCCGAGAGCATGCCGCATGTGCTGCCCCCTCAGCCCTCGGGGGCTCTGGCCGCGCTCGATGCTCGGGACGGTGCGGACGTCGTATTCGTCGCCCACACCGGTCTCGGCCTCGCTGCCTACCCCGGGCAGTTCTGGCGCGACATGCCGGTGGGCCGGACGCTCCGGCTGCGAATGTGGCTGGAGCCGTCGGCACAGGTGCCCGCCACCGGCGAGGAACAGGTGGCCTGGCTATACGACTGGTGGAAGCGGATCGACGAGTGGATCGACGCCCAGCCGACACGGTGAGCCCGGCTTAGGCGGCGGCGGGCTGCTCGGATAGGTCGGTCGCGACGCGCTGGCCGGGCGTGGGTACCTCAGCCGGTATGCCGAGCCACCGAGTGAACGCGTCCGGGGCGAGGGGCTTGCTGAAGTGGTAGCCCTGGGCGAAGTCGCAGCCCAGCCCCGCCAGGCGGGTAAGGGTCGCCTCGTCCTCCACTCCTTCGGCGACCACCTTCAGCCCGAGGTCGTGACCCAGGTTGATCGTCGAGCGGACGATGATCAGGTCGCTCTCGTCGCTCAGCATCGGGGAGACGAACGAGCGGTCGATCTTCAGCTCGTCAATCGGCAGCCGGCGGAGGTTGGCCAGCGAGGAGTAACCCGTGCCGTAGTCGTCGACGGACAGACCGACGCCGAGCTGGGCCAGGCGGGTCAGGGTGACCAGCGATCGGTCAGGATCGGACATCAGCATGCTCTCGGTGATCTCGAGCTGCAGCGCCTCCGGCGCGAGGCCGTACAGCGTCAGCAGGTCCCCGATCAGCGCCGGGAGGTCGGGGTCGAGCAGGTTTCGCACCGACAGGTTGACGGACACCGTGAGGTTGCGTCCGGCCCGGCGCCAGCTGGCGCACTGCGCGATCGCCCGTTCAAGGACGTGCCTGGTGAGCGGCCCGATCAGTCCCGTCTGCTCCACGATCCCGATGAAGTCCGACGGCGGCAGCAGGCCGAGCTCGGGGTGCTGCCAGCGCACCAACGCCTCGGCCCCGTGCACGCGGGCGCCGTCCATGTGCATGATCGGCTGGTAGAAGACGACGATCTCGTCCGAGTCCAGGGCACGCCGAAACTCGCTCAGGACGCTCAGCCGCCGCACCGAATGGCGATCCAGCGCCGCCGCGTACACCTTGCAGCCGGCGTGCGCCTCCTTCGCCGCGTACATCGCGACATCGGCGCTGCGCAGCAGCGAGTGTGGATCGTCGCCGTCGCGCGGGAAGCGCGCGACACCGATGCTGACCCCGACCTCGAGCGTCATCTCGTCCACCAGCACCGGCTGCTGGACGCACCTGATGAGCCGGTCAGCGATGGCCTCAAGCTCGTCCGTGTCGCTTGTGGCCTCGCTCGGCAGGACCGCGAACTCGTCGCCACCCAGTCGCGCGACCAATCCGTCGGGCCCGATTGCCTCCGCGAGCCGCGGACCGAGGTCGCGTAGCAGCTCGTCGCCGAAGTGGTGGCCCAGCGTGTCGTTGACCTCCTTGAAGCGGTCGAGGTCGAGCAGCATGACGCCGAAATTCTCGTCCGTCGCCTTGGCGGTGGCGATTCGCTCAGAGAGACGGGCGCGAAATCGCTCTCGGTTGGATAGGCCGGTGAGGTCGTCGGTATTCGCGATGCGATGAAGCTGGTCGCTGCGCTGCTTGGACTTGAGCAGCTCGCCCACGAGGTACTGGAAGATGAGCAGGACCAGGGCGGCGAGCACGATCCCGGTCGTGCCGGCCTCGAGCGCGACATAGGCGACGGCCATCGTCAGGAGCGCCGAGCACAGCTGCGCGGGCATTATCGGAAGGACGGCCTTCCGGGCGTTCGCCGCAAGGGAGGAACCATCCAGGTAGGACCGGAAGCCGAAGATGCCGAGGAAGTTCACGACGAGCGCGAACACGAACGCGACGAAGATGACGAGGTAGTAGGCCAGTGAGTGTGGCCCAAGACCGCCGAGGTGGACCGCCTCCTTGAAGAACAGCCCGGCGACCAGCGGGTACCACATGAAGGTCGCGAAGTTGTTGAGCGCGATGTGCCAGACGACGCGCGTCCGCGTCCACGCGACGGCCATCGTCAAGAGGCCGAGAATCGCCGCCGGGGCCGGCCCGAGCAGCACGATCGCCGTCATCAGGCCGATTAGTCCGCCCGATACCCGGACCTTGGTGGCCGGAGTCGCGAAATCCGTGAAGACGCTCAGGATGATGAACGCCACTAGTACTGCGAAGGGCCCGACCCGCCACCGGTCGAGACTGCTGGTCGTGTACATCACCCATAGCCCAGCGATCAGTATCGCGAGGTGCACGAGCAGCACGCCGACTCCTGGTTTCCGTGCGCGCTCCTTGCCAGCCGTGGCAGTTGTGCGGTCCATCGCCCCCTATTCATCGGAAGGAGCGGGAGAATCCTCAATCACAAAAGTGTCCAGAGCTTTCTGGACATCGCTAAAGCTCTCGCTCGAGACGGCCGATGTCCGGGGTACATCGCCTACAAAGCGAGAGAGGGGCCGCTCCCTAGCGAACCCCTCCCAAAATCAGCCGCCATACCAAGTCATGCGGCAACCTTTCGTAGGCGAGACCAACGGTATAGGTCAGGCAGCCCTACCTCTGACAGCGCGCTGCATGCCCCTGCCGTCCTCTTACTCGTGTTTGGGGACTGCGCCCCCGTGTGCCGGAAGGCTACCGGGGTCCGCAGTTCCTGCAATACAACGTTTGTCCAGATCGCGTTGAGGACCCTCAAGTCGCGGATAACTCGCGCCGACTGAGAAGCCCCGCCGCGCCACTCAGGATTGGGCGACCGGCGTCGCCACGCGGACGGGACCTCCGCCGCCCGTCTTTGTGCCGGTCGACAGCAGGAGCGTCGAGGTCGCGAAGCCCAGCACGAACCAGACGACTCCGAGGGCGATGACCAGGCGACCGATCCGTGTCGCCCGCTTTCTCATGCCGACCACGAGCACGACGATTTCCGCCGCGATCAGTGCGGGCGTGAAGAGCACGAACAGCAGCACGGTCGCCGCACACGCGACGACCGTAGCTGCTAGCCAGCTCAGAACGTCAGCTAGACGGCGCATCTCCCGACTAGCCCATCGAAGCCGTGCCGGACCCGTTCGCGTACGCGGTGCTCTGAATCCACGGATAGGAGTTCTGCACGCAGCTGAAGTACGAGGCAAGGCAGAAATGCCCCTGGTTCCAATGGACCCACCGGTTGTAACCCTCGCCGCCCTGGTTCCAGTAGCCCATGTTGCCGGAGAAGGACCAGCCGATGTCGAGGCTCGACGGGTAGTTGTTGGAGGCCGCACGGTAGGTGATCCAGCTTCCGTTACCGCACCAGTAGGGACCCTGGTTGTACTGCCACACGGTGCCGCCGAAGGCGTTGTAGCCCTTCTCCCACGGCGTCCAGCTGTAGCAGTCAGTAGGTCGACGCGACAGCGGCCTTGACCGATTTGTGTAGCTTGCGTGCGGTCGCGGCCGCGGCAACGGCCGACACCGGCGCCGCCTGCCCGTGGAACACGGTCGGGCCACTTGCCACACGGACCACAACCTCCGATGCCGGCGCTGTGCCAGTTGGCGGGACAAGCGCCCCTTCACCGACTGCCATGTCGGCGCTGCGGCGTTGACGGTGGATCTGACGACGCGGTGCATTGCACCGTGATCGAGCGCGCGTGCCTATTGGCTGAACGGTCAGACTTGGGACTCGACGGTGCGCACACTCATGTGCAGCTCGCGCGCGATCTGGGGATTGCTGAGCCCTGTCGCCACGAGCTGGGCGACGCGGGCCTGAGGCAGGAGCGGCTGGCCGCGGACGAGCGCCCGTAGCGCGTCGACGATCGAATGCCCTTCCTGGGTCCCGCGTTGACCTCGCGCGAAGGACAGGTACTCGAGCTCGCCGCGACTGGGCTCACCATCTCCCAGATCGCCGCAACTCTCCACATCAGCCACAGCACGGCAAAGACGCATTTGCTGCGGGTCTACGAGAAGCTCGAGGCGCCGAATCGATCGGCCGCTGTGGCAACTGCCCTCGCCCGAGGGATGCTCAGCGTGAGCGTCCCAGCAGCGTGATCTGGCGCCATGACGCCAGCCCGTCAGCCCAGCCCGTAAAGCTCGGTCGCGGTCTCCCACAACACCGCGCGACGCTGCTCCGCTGATATGCGGTCGAGTAACGCCGGCAGCGAGTTGCCGTGCTTATGCGGGTAGTCCGACGCGTACACCAGCGTGTCGGCACCGCCCATCATCTCGAGCAATCGGTCGAGCGCCACCGGATCGGATGGCAGGTGCGCCGGCGCGGTCGTAAAGCGGAAGTGCTCGCGAACGTACTCGGAGGGGCGGCGCTTGACCCACGGCACCTCCCGCCACACGCCTTTCCAATCCTTGTCAAAGCGCCACAGGAGCGGGGCAAGCCAGGCGAACCCGCACTCGATCAGCACGACCCGCAGCGCGGGGAACCGCTCGAACACTCCTCCGCTCACGAAGCTCAGGAACTGGGCCTGGGCGATCGGCTGGTTGCCTATGTAGTCCTCGAGATAGGTAGTGGTGAAGCCGCTCGGCGTGGCCGCTTTGCCGGCCCTACCCCAGGCGTGTAGACCGATGTGCAACCCGCGCTCAGACGCGGCGGCGAACAGCGCATGATTGTTCTTGTGGCCCCACGGCAGGTCGCTGCGCACGGGCAGGAGCACCTGGACGAAGCTGGGGTCCTCCCCCACCCGCTCGATCTCCGACACGGCGTCGTCGGTCGACACCGGCGAGACGACGACGCTCGCCCTCAGGCGGGAATCGCGGGGCAGGATCTCCTCGCGCATCCAGTCGTTGACCGCGGAGGCGACAGCGGCGGCGAAGTACGGGTTTCGGTGCGACTCGAAGCCGGTCAGGCAGTTCAGCACCACGAACCGAGACCGCGCTTCGGTAAGCACCGCCTCAGCCAACGCCTCATAGCTAGACGGCGCTGCCGCGGCGACAACGCCCGACGGGTAGGCGAAGGCCAGACCATTCAGGCGCATGCCCGCCTCGGTGATGTACTGGCGCCAGTAGTCGCTCAGGTACGGAAACAGCGCGTCGAACGACCCAGGGGCGCAGTGAACGTCGCAGTCGACCGGCTCCATCAGACGGGGCGCTCGGCCGGCAGTCCGTAGAGCGACACCGCGTTGTCGCACAGGATCGCCCGGCGCAACGATTCCCCCATAGCGCGCGGCAGCGCCTGCTTGGGCGAGTCGAAGTCCCAATGGGGATAGTCGGTCGCGAACAGCAGCCGGTCCTCCAGCCGCGCCTCCTCGATCGCGTAGATCAGATGCTGGGGATTGCCGGGCTCCTCGATCGGCTGGGTCGTGAACCACACGTGGTCTCGGACGTACTCCGAGGGGCGGCGCTGCAACCGTGGAAGGTCCTGGCGCATGAGCTCCCAGGCGGAATCCAATGACCACAGCAGCGCGGCCGCCCAGGCCACGCCGCACTCGGTCAACACCACTCGTAGGCCCGGGATCGCCTCGAACATCCCGCCGGCCACCATGCTCACCAGCTGGCTCTGCATCACGATCCCGTTGCCGACGTGGTACTCGAGGTAGAAGGACGGATAGCCGGCGCCGCGGTGGTCGACGTAGCCACCGGTGTGAAACACGACGGGTCGACCAAACGCGGTAGCGGCCTCGTAGATCGGCCAGTACTTGGGCGCACCCAGCTGTTCGGCCGCGCTCGCCGGCAACAGCACCGCCACGAAGCGCTCATCGCTGGCCCGCCGTTCGATCTCGGCCACCGCCAGGTCGGGGTACTCGTGGGGAACCGCGATCGTGCCGCGAAGCCGGGGATCGAAGCCCAGCCACTCCTCGACCTGCCAGTCGTTCACGGCCCGGTTCCACTCGGCGGCGAAGTCGGGGTGGTCGTAGCAGTCCTGCCCGCTCAGCACCTCGAGCACCGCGTAGTCGACCCCGAACTCGTCGAGTAGCTGCCCGCGCATGGTCTCGGGGTCGCTGCCCCAGATGTGCCCCGGCTTGCCCGGCCAGGCGTCGACGCGCATGCCGGCGTTTCGGGCGCGCGGGTACCACTCGGTCACGCGCGGCGTGCGCCGGCCGTAGCGCTCGAGCGTTCGTCGCGCCGGTGCGCTCAGGTACTTGGCGAGCATCGGCTCGGTCGCCTGCGCATGCACGTCGCAGTCGACCAGCTCGACCGACCGCGTCGCCGGCGCCTCGTCACGGGTGCGTGTCTCAACGTGCGACATTGTCAGCCTCCTTACGCGTGCAGCACAACGTACTCGTCCTCGACCTTTACCTCGAACGTCTCGGCCACGTACGGACCCGGAACGCGCTGCGCGGGAGCCGCGGTCGCCTCGTCCAAGAGGGATCCGCCGGACTCGAGCCCGACCCCATAACTCCGCACCCCCGCCATCGCGCCACCCATGAACGACTGCCCGCTGTGAAGGTCGTACTCCCAGCCGTGCCACGGGCAGGCGATCCGCAGCGGATCCGCCGAAATCCGAGCTTCCCCAGGCGCATCGGCCACGGCGTCACCGAGCACGTGGCCGAGGCATAGCGGACCGCCCTGGTGCGGGCAGCGGTTGCGAATCGCGTAGAAGCTCTCCCCCACCCGGAAGACGCCAATCGAGCGACCCCCAACCGAAACGATCCGGCGCTCGCCGTCGGGAAAGCCACCCAGTGGCGCGACCACGACCCTCATCCTGCCCACAGAGGCTAGAGCGTCATGGTGCGACCGGCCTCGAACCCGTCGAGGGCGACGATCTCGGCGATCACCTCGTGCGGTACGGCCGCATCGGTCGTAATCACCATGACGGCAAGCCCGTCGGTCCCGACGTCGTCGCTGTCGACGTGGCCCACGGCCGCCGAGACGATGTTGATGCCTCGCTGGCCGAAGTGGGTCCCGACGCGACCGATCATTCCCGGGACGTCGCCGTAGCGGAACATGGTGATGTGCTTTTCGAGTTGGATGTTGAACCTCTGCCCCCATGCCTCGAGCAGGTGGGGCCGGTTGCGCCGGCCGAACAGGGTGCCGGCGACGAGGACGGTGGCGTCGCCGCTCGTCACCCCCACGCGCACCAAGTCCGCGTAGTCCCGCACCGCCGCTCGCTTGGACTCGACCAGCTCGATCCCGCGCTCCTCGGCGATCGCCGGCGCGTTGACCTCGTTGATGTCCTCCTCGGTGTGACCGCTGAGGACGCCGAGCAGCACCTGGATCGACAGCAGCCGCGTGTCGCGCTCGGCTATCCGGCCCAGGAACTCGCTCTTGACCTGGTCGATTGAAGAGCCCGCGGCGAGCTCAACCGCGATCCTGCCGAGAGAGCGGCAGAGTGCCACATACGGCCCCAGCACCTCCATGTCCTCGGCGGGGATGGCCGGGATGTTCACTGCCGTGGTGACCACGCCGCCGGCCAGCGCCGCGACTACCTGCTCGGCCGCCTGATAGCCGGCGCGGTCGGTCGCCTCCGCGGTCGAGGCGCCCAGGTGCGGCGTGACGATCACGTTGGGGTAGCCGAACAGCGGGTGATCGGTGACGGGCTCGGACTGGAAGACGTCGAGCGCGGCACCCGCCACCTTGCCCGAGTCGAGTGCCGCCTTGAGATCCTCATCGACCACAAGCGGTCCGCGCGCCACGTTGAGGACCCGGACGCCGTCCTTGCACTTCGACAGCGCCTCGGCGTCGAGCCATCCCTTCGTATCGGGCGTGTTCGGCAGATGCAGCGTGATGAAGTCCGCCACCGCGTATACGGCGTCGGAGGACTCCGCCTTCTCAACGCCGAGCCGCTCGTAGCGCTCGCCCCCCACGTAGGGGTCGTAGGCGATCAGCCGCATCCCGAACGCGCGCGCTCGCTCCGCCACCAGCTGGCCAATCCGGCCGAATCCCAGGATGCCGAGCGTCTTCTCGTAGAGCTCCACGCCCGAGAACTTGGAACGCTCCCATTTGCCGGCGGTCAGCGATGCGTGGGCCTGCGGCACGTTGCGCGCCAGCGCCAGGAGCAGCGCCATGGTGTGCTCGGCCGCGGTGATCACATTCGACTGCGGCGCGTTGGCGACGATGATGCCCCGCTTGGTGGCCGCCTCGACGTCGACGTTGTCGACGCCCACCCCGGCTCGGCCGACCGCCCGCAGCCGCGCCGCGCGGGCGATCAGGGGCGCGTCGAGCTTCGTCGCGGAGCGGATCAGGACGCCGTCGTATTCGCCGATCCGGTCCTCGAGTTCCTCGCGCGACCAGCCCACGCCGACGTCGACGTTGAAGTGCTCACGAAGCAGGTCGATCCCGGAGTCGCCGATCTTCTCGGCGACGAGCACCCGGGGCTCGGTGGCGCTCACAGTCGTCGCTCCAGGACCCAGTCGATGCACGAGGTGAGGGCGCGCACATCGCCTGGATCGGTGGCCGGGAACATCGCGACCCGCAACTGGTTGCGTCCGAGCTTTCGGTAGGGCTCGACGTCGACGATTCCATTGGCGCGCAGCGTGGCAGCCAGGTCGGCCGCGTCGACGTCATCGGAGAAGTCGATCGTGCCCACCACCAGCGAGCGCTTTGCCGGATCGGCTACGAACGGCGTGGCGTGCTGATGCTGCTCCGCCCACTCGTACAAGTGGGTCGAGGATTCGGTCGTCCGAGCCACCATCCCCTCCAGGCCGCCGTGTCCGAGCATCCACTCGAGCTGATCGGCCAGCAGCAGGAGCGTGGCGATCGCCGGCGTGTTGTATGTCTGGTCCTTGACGGAATTCTCGTGGGCGATTTGGAGCGAGAGGAAGTCCGGGATCCAGCGGGGGTGGGTGGGGACCGAATTCCTCGTATTGGCAATCTCGGCGACCCGCTCGAGCGCGGCGGGACTCATCAGCGCGAGCCACAGTCCGCCGTCGGAGGCGAACGCCTTCTGCGGAGCGAAGTAGTACACGTCGCAGTCGGCCACGTCGACCGGAAGCCCTCCTGCGCCGGAGGTGGCATCGATCAACACGAGCGCGGAGTCGGCACCAGTCGGGCGGGTGACCGGCACCATCACGCCGGTTGACGTCTCGTTGTGAGCCCAGGCGATCACGTCCGTACCGGGCTCGGACCGCGGCGAAGGGGCGTCCCCAGGATCTGCCGACACGACAATTGGATCGGCGAGAAACGGCGCTTCCCGCGTGCAGGAGGCGAACTTGGAGGAGAACTCGCCGTAGGTCAGATGCAGCGCGCGCTCGCGCACGAGGGAGCACGTTGCCGCGTCCCAGAACGCTGTCGTCCCGCCGTTGCCTAGCACGATCTCGTACTGGTCGGGAAGCGAGAACATCTCACGCAGGTCGGCCCGGACCTGGGCCACGAGACCCCGGACGGGTGCCTGGCGGTGCGAGGTGCCCATGATCGCCGCGCCCTCCTGCGGCAGCCGGGCGAGTTGTTCGGGGCGGACGCGGGACGGGCCGGAACCGAACCGGCCGTCCGCCGGCTTGAGCTCACTCGGGATGTTCAGGGCTGTGGACGTATCAGCCATGCCGTATATCCCGATTGACCTATTCCTGAAACTCCGTGTCGATCCAGTCCATGTTCGCGCGCAGCTCGCGGCCCACCACTTCAACCTGATGGCCCGACTGCTCCTCGCGCATCCGCTTGAAATTCTCCTGGCCAGCCCGATTTTCGGCGATCCACTCGCGCGCGAAGTCGCCCGACTGGATATCGGCCAAGACCTTCTTCATCGCCTCGCGAGTCGCATCGCTGATGATCACCTTGCCGCGGGTCAGGTCGCCGTACTCAGCCGTGTTCGAGATCGAGTAACGCATACCCCCGATGCCCTTTTCGTACATCAGATCGACGATCAACTTCAGCTCGTGGAGGACCTCGAAGTAGGCGAGGCGCGGGTCGTACCCGGCCTCCGTCAGCGTGTCGTACCCGGCTCGGACGAGCTCGGTCACGCCACCACAGAGGACGGCCTGCTCGCCGAACAGGTCGGTCTCGGTCTCGTCCTTGAACGTCGTCTCGATCACGCCCCCGCGTGTCCCGCCGATGCCCTTCGCATACGCGAGGGCAAGAGCGAGCGCGTTTCCGGTGGCGTCCTGGTGGATGGCCGTCAGGCAGGGCACGCCCGAGCCCTCCACGTACTGCCGGCGCACCAGGTGCCCCGGGCCTTTCGGCGCCACCAGCGTCACGTCGACGTCCGGCGGCGGCACCACCTCGCCGTAGTGGATCGAGAAGCCATGCCCGAACATCAACATGTTCCCGCTAGCGATCCCGTCGCTGACGCCCGACTCCCACACGCTGCGGTGCAGCTCGTCGGGGACCAGCATCATCACGATGTCGCCTTCGCTAGCGGCGTCGGCGGGGTCGGCCACGCGCAGGCCGTGCTCGCGGGCCTTGGCCACGCTGGCGGACTCCGGGCGCAGCCCGACCACGACCGACACGCCGGAGTCGGTCAGGTTCAGCGCGTGCGCATGGCCCTGGGAGCCATAGCCGATGATTGCGACGGTCTTGCCGTCGAGGAGGGAGAGATCAGCGTCCTTGTCGTAGAACATCGACCGGGAGCGTAGCGGGGCGCGGCTCCGGGCCGAGTTCTCAGCTCACCGTTCGGCTCATCCACCGCCGCCGAATTGCTGCTCGAGCGACGTCACGTCGTGGACGTACTGCTGGGTGTCCGGGTACATCCCGTTCTGCTGGACCGACGGCAATCCCTGGTAGTAGCCGGCCGCGGCCAGGGCCGGATCGCCGCCGGTCGCGGTCAGCAGCGAGTGGAGCAGGAGCACGCCGCCGCGGACGTTGTCCGTGGCCGACGCGGGCGCGAGCGGCGGACCCGGGTTCAGGTCGCTCTGGATGTATTGCCAGGTGCCGGGGAGGATCTGCATCACCCCGCGAGCGTCGGCGCTCGAGACGAGGTCGTTGTTGAAGCCGCTCTCCTGCCAGGCGATCGCGTCGGCCAGTGAGGAGGGCACGCCGTTGGCGGCGGCGATCGAGCCGACCTCCGACGCGCTCACGGTCTCAGGCGTCGGGTAGGGCGGGTCCGTCGGCTGGCCCTCGGCTGCAGCTCCCACCGGCTGGCCGGCCGCGGACGATGACGTGCCGCCCGCCGAGACGAACTCGGTGCCACCCGAACCGCCCAGGCTGATCGCAGTGCCGCTGATCAGGTAGGCGTTGGGGTTCAGGCCGTTCAGCGCGGCGAGCTGGTTGACGGTCATACCGGCGCGCGCCGCGATCGCGGACAACGTGTCGCCCGGCTGCACCACGTAGGAGCCGCCGGCGGAGGCGCTCGAGCCGGTGTCGCCGGACGCATTGACCACGCTCGGGGCGCCGGGCAGGCTGATCGCAGTGCCGCTGATCAGGTAGGCGTTGGGGTTCAGGCCGTTGAGCGCGGCGAGCTGGTTGACGGTCATACCGGCGCGCGCTGCAATCGCGGACAACGTGTCCCCCGGCTGCACCACGTAGGACCCCGCAGGCGCGGTGGTCGTGGCCGCTGCGGCGCCGGTCGAACCGCTGTCGTCGACGTCGCTGTCACCGTCGCCGGCAGACCCGCTCCCCGTCGAGCTCGCGGCGGGCGTGGCGCTCACACCGGACCCTTGCGGCGGAATCTGCACGGTTGACCCGGCGGGCAGTTGGGCGTCCGGCGAGAGCCCGTTCGCGGCGGCGAGCTGGTCCACCGTGAGCCCGTCCTGGGCAGCGATCGAGGACAGCGACTCGCCGGGGGCGACGACGTGGACGAAGTAGGCAGAGGCGGCGGTCGGAAGCACGAGGAGTGCCGCCACCGACGCTGAGAGGAGCAGGAGAAGTCGCAAGCGCATGTGCCGCAGTTTGGTCAACCAGGCGCCTAACAGGAAATGCTGCAAGTGGGCTTTCACCCTGCAAATTCCCCTTCACTGGTTTGTGCGGCTACGCGGCGGCGGCAGCGACCAACGACCGGGCCGGCAGGAGCAGGCGCCCGTCGGGGCCGGCGTAGGGCACGCCGAGCGAGGCGATCCTGTCCCCGAGCGCTCGGCGGTCAGCCTCGGAAAGGCCCTCGTACGCGTCGGCGAAGGCTCGGGACAGATCGAGCTTTTCCGCCAGTGCCTCAGCCACCGTCACCGGAGAGCGCGGCAGCTCGAGCGACTCGACCAGCACATCGAGGAACCCCGCCGCTTCGAGTATCTCGTGCAGGCGCCCCGGCGCGGCTAGCGCGAACATTCCCGGCGCGGTCGGATCGGGCGGCTTGGCGTGACCGAGCTCGATCAGCGCGCGGTCGGTGATCGTCGCCCATGGGTTCAGCTCGGCCTGGTCCCATACCGCGAGCACGATCCGCCCGCCGGGTACGATGACGCGCCGCGCTTCGCGCAGAGCCGCCTCCGGGTCGACGGTCAGCATGACCCCCCACCGGATCATCACCACGTCGACGCTCGCCGTCGGCAGGTCGATCCACTCGAGCTCGAGGCGCTTGAACTCGACGTTGTCGATTCCGAGCTCGGCCGCTCGGGCCTGCGCCAGCTCGAGCATGCTCTCGGACCCGTCGCTCGAGATCAGCGTGCCTCCGGGCTTGATTAGCTCGGCGGCGAGCAGTCCCGTCTCGCCCGGGCCGGCCGCGAGTTCGAGGACGCGCTGCCCGGGTTGGAGCCCGGCGTGGTCGATCATCCAGCTGGACACGGGCATGCCGAAATCACGCATGCGCTGCGCCCGGTGGCCCCATCCGCGTGCCGCGCGGTCCCACCGCTCGAGCAGCACAGCCCGCAGCGCCCCGGGGTCTGGAGGCTCTGTCTCGGTCATTCAGCCAACCCCGTCCTCGAAGGTGCGCTCCGCCACCCTTCGGGTGATCTCCTGGAACGCGTCCTCGAGCTGGTCCCGCAGCCGGCGCTGGAAGATGGCCATCAGTGCCTCGGATCCCACAGGCCCGAGCCGCTCGACCGCGTGCTCGATCTCGGGCCAGCGCTCGGCCGGCATGTCCGCCTGTGCGAACGGCTTCCAGATCTCGTGCACGAACAGCTCGACCAGCGAGCGCGACACCGACTGGCAGTGTCGGTCGATGTCCTCGAGCACCGCGAGCGCGCTGCGCACCGAGATCCCGCGGCCTACCACCTCCTCGGCGATCGCCAGCAGCGAGGGGCTAGGAGCCTGGAACCGGCCCCCGTCGATCGGGACGAGCACGCCGAGGCGCTCCGCTTCGGCAAGCACCTCGGGCGCTTCTTGGGCACTGACCCGGAACCGCTGGCCGAGTTCGTCAAGTGTCAGCGTCTCCCCGCGCTCGGCGGTGGCGACGGCGCTCAACGCCTCGCCGAAGCGCTGGAGCCGCTCCGCTGTTTGCTGAGTGTCGTCGAGCAGCCGCTTGATCCCACTCAGGTTGAAGCCGTCATCCTGGAGGTCGCGGATCAACCGCAGCTGCTCCAAATGCTCCGGGCCGTAGTACCCGACCCGGGCCCGCACCTCGGGCGGGGCGAGCAGACCGCGCGCCTGATGGGCGCGAATGTTGCGCACGGACATGCCCGACTGCGTCGCCAGCTGCTCGATCGTCAGCTGATTGGGGGAAGAGTCCGGCTGGGCGAAGCGAGGCGCGGATGCCACGTGCCGATTAAAGCTGGCGCCGGAGCAGCTTGCCGGATTGTGTTCGAGGCAGCTCCGTCGTGAACGCGATCGTCTTGGGCACCTTGAAGCCAGCCAGACGCGTCGCGCAGTGAGCGCGGAGCTCTTCAGGCGGCACGCTGAGCCCGTCGCGGAGCACCACGGTCGCCACCACCGCCTCCCCCCACTCTGTGTCGGGCCGCGGGTGCACCGCGGCGTCGGCCACGGCCGGATGCTCGAGGAGCACCGCCTCGACCTCGGCGGGCGCGACGTTCTCGCCGCCGCTCACAATCGTGTCGGACTTGCGTCCGATGATCTCGAGGCGTGACCGCTGGTCGAGTCGCCCCAAGTCCCCGGTGTGCAGCCAGCCGTCGTCGGATAGCGCGCCCGGCGCCACGATCGGCCCGCGCACCGTGATCTCCCCGTGCGAAGTGCGCAATTCAACCCCAGGGAGCGGCCAACCGAACGTGGCTATCTGAGAGCACGCCTCGGTCATGCCGTAGGTCGGCGCCACCGGCACGCCCGCAGCCGCGGCGCGCGCGAGCAAGGGTGGCGGGATCGGGCCGCCGCCCAGCAGCGCCCACCGGAGGGTCGGCGGCCGCTCGAAACCTGCGTCGAGCAACCGAGCGAGCATCGTGGGCACGAGCGAAACCAGCGTGATCCGCCGCGCCGGATCCATCAAATCGTTGAACACCGCCTCGGTGTCGAAGCGGCCATGGAGGACCACCGTCGTGGCGTAGATCGCGCTCCGAATCGGGATCGAGAGGCCGCCGACGTGGGTCAGCGGCATCGGGCAGAGCCAGCGCTCAGCCTGATCGAGCCCGAGCGCGACCGCCGATCCGAGCGCACTGGCCAGAAAGTTCGAATGCATGAGGACGACGGGCTTCGGCGTCGCTGTCGTACCCGACGTGTGCATCACCGCGACCGCGCGATCCTCGCCGAGCGACCGCGGGCCCTGCGCGCGCGTCGGCGCCAGCGGATCCGACACGACGACGTCCGCGCCGCCCAGGCGCTGCTCCTGCTCGGCTTCGCTGAGCCGCAGGTCGATCGGGACGACCGCCGCGCCCGCAAGCAGGCAGGTGTGGAGGGCGATCACGAACTCCTCGGTCGGCGGCAACGCTATCGCTACACGCTTCGCTCCCTGAACCGCCCCCAGCCGCTCGGTGGAAGCCTGCGAGAGCTCCGAGTAGGTAAGGCTGCGCTCAGGGCCCTCGATCGCGATGCGATCAGGCTGCCTGCTAGCGGCGGCGTGGATCCAGTGGGACACGACCGACACGGTAGTCTCGCCCGGGTGCGAACGACCTGGAAACCGGCCGGCGAGTACGAGGACATCCGCTACGAGACCGGCGTCGACGACGCGACCGGGATCGCCAAGATCACGATCAACCGCCCCGAGGTGCGTAACGCGTTCCGCCCCGAGACCGTGGTCGAAATGTCGGATGCGTTCACCCGCGCTCGCGAGGACCTCGACGTCGGTGTAGTCATCCTGACCGGAGAAGGTCCGGACGCGTTCTGCTCGGGAGGTGACCAGCGCGTGCGCGGCTCGCGCGGTGGCTACGTCACCGGCGCCGACCCGTCGGCGGCGGGCCGGCACGAAGCGGTAGGGCGGTTCGAGGTCACCGATCTGCACGTCCAGATGCGCCGCCTGCCGAAGCCGATCGTGGCGATGGTCGCTGGGTACGCGATCGGCGGCGGCCACGTCCTGCACGTGGTTTGCGACCTGACCATCGCCGCCGACAACGCCCGCTTCGGCCAGGTGGGTCCGAAGGTTGGCTCGTTCGACGGGGGATTCGGGGCGAGCGTGCTGTCCCGGCTGGTGGGACCGAAGAAGGCCAAGGAAATCTGGTTCCTGTGCCGGCAGTACGGCGCCCAGGAGGCGCTGGCGATGGGGCTCGTGAACACGGTGGTGCCGCTCGACCAACTCGAAGAGGAGACGGTCAAGTGGTGTCGCGAGATGCTCGCGCTATCGCCCTTTGCACTACGGATGCTGAAGGCCAGCTTCAACGCCGACGAGGACGGCCTCGCCGGGATCCAGCAGTTCGCGCACGACGCGAACCTGCTCTTCTACATGAGCGAAGAGGCGCAGGAGGGGCGCAACGCGTACCTCGAGAAGCGCACGCCTGACTTCTCGAAGTTCCCGCGCCGGGCGTGATGACAGCGACACGGGAGGCCATCAGGCCGAGCGGCATTCGCATCTGGCTGATGGCCGCGCGCGTGCGGACCCTGCCGGCGGCGATCGCGCCGGTACTGGTCGGCACCGCGCTCGCGGGCTACCTGCACGTGTTCCATCCCCTGCGGTTTGTCGCCGCGCTGGTCGGCGC
The DNA here is from genome assembly GCA_963757235.1 of uncultured Solirubrobacterales bacterium. Classification (GTDB taxonomy): domain Bacteria; phylum Actinomycetota; class Thermoleophilia; order Solirubrobacterales; family Solirubrobacteraceae; genus Palsa-465. The sequence continues at coordinate 80,568 of CAVWRC010000020.1, forward strand.
GATGTTCATCCAGATCGGCACGAACCTGTCCAACGACTACTCCGACGCCCGGCGAGGTGCCGACACCGAGGACCGCCTCGGCCCGGTTCGGGTCACGGCCGGCGGGCTCGTCCCGCCCCGTCAGGTCCTGATCGCGACCTACCTCACGTTCGGCGTCGCCGTGCTCGCCGGCGTCTACCTCGTCATCGTGGCCGGCTGGCAGCTGCTCGTGGTCGGGGCGGCCTCGATCCTCGCCGGCGTGCTTTACACCGGCGGCCCGAAGCCGTATGGCTACGAGGGGCTCGGCGAGGTGTTCGTGTTCCTGTTCTTCGGGATCGTCGCCGTGGCGGGGTCGTTCTTCGTCCAGACCAAGCACCTCGACTGGGAGGCGTTCGCGCTGGCCGTGCCGGTCGGACTGATCGCCGCCGGCCTGCTCGTCGTCAACAACGTCCGGGACATCGAGACCGACCGTCGAGCCGGCAAGCGCACGCTCGCCGTCCGCATCGGTCGCGCGCGCACGCGCCGGCTGTTCGCCGCGATGATCTACATCGCGTACCTGCTGACCCCGGTCACGTGGGTGTTCGGGCCGCTCGAGCCCTGGCTGTTTCTCCCGTGGCTGACGCTCCCGCTCGCCGCGCGCGTGGTGCGGGCCGTTCGTACCCGGACCGACGGCGCGTCGCTGAACCAGGCGCTGGCCCGGACCGGGCAACTGCAGCTGATCTTCTGCGCGCTGCTCAGCGCGGGCCTGCTGCTCAGTCGATGAAGGTCGGGATTGAGGTCTTAAAGGCGCGCCTGCGCGGGCCGTTCGTCTCTGCCTCGGGAGCCCTCCGTGACCGCGAGCTCGTGCTGTTCCGGCTCCAGGACGCCGAGGGGCACGTGGGCATCGGCGAGGCGGCGCCCCTCCCGGACTACCACGGGGTGAGCGTCGCAGACGTGCTCGAGGCCCTGGAGGCGTGCCGTGCGACGTTGACCGCCGCGGACCCGAGCGCGTCGCCCCGCGAGGTACTCGCCGAGTGGAGCGGGCTCGCCCCCCAGCCGGCGTTGGCCGCCGTCGACATCGCGCTGTGGGACCTGGACGGACGCCGCGCAAGGCAGCCGTTGTGGAGACTGCTCGGCGCTCAGGCGGGCGAGCCGGTCGAGGTCAACGCCACGATCGCCGCGGCCGACCGCGCGAGCGCCGCCGCCCAAGCGGGGGCTGCACGCGCGGCCGGCTCTCGCTGCGTCAAGGCGAAGGTGGGAATTGGAGATGACGCGGGGCGGCTGGCCGCCGTGCGGGCGGTCCTCGGGCCAGGCGTCGCGATCCGGCTCGATGCCAACGGCGCGTGGTCGGTAGAGGAAGCGGTCGCGGCCCTGCGCGCGCTCGCGCCGGTCGGGATCGAGGTGTGCGAGGAGCCCGTTCACGGATTGGCGCAGAACCGCGAGGTCGCCACCACCGTCCCGGAGGTTCCGATCGCCCTGGATGAGACCGCCTCGGCCGTGGGGGCGCTCGATCAGCGCGTGTGCCGGGCGGTGTGCCTGAAGGTCGCGGCCTTCGGTGGGGTCACCGGCCTGCTCGACGCGGCTCGGCAAGCCCGTGCGGCGGGCTACGAGGTGTACCTGGCCTCGACCCTGGACGGTCCAGTCGGGATCGCGGCGGCGTTGCACGCGGCGGCGGCAATCGTCCCGGATCGCCCCTGCGGCCTGGCCACGCTGGGACTGTTCGCCGACCGCTTCGACCCGCTCCCGCCGCGTGACGGGCGGATCGAACTACCGGCCGGCCCCGGCTTGGGCGACGGTCTGATTGCCTGGTATGGCCCCGGCTGACCGCGCCGCCCGCCCTGGAAAACGTGTCAAAGCCGCCCCCGGGCCGCGGGCATCGGCGACGTAAGCATCGTCAGCATGCTTACGTCCCCAGGAGCCCGCGCGGTGAGATGGGTTTGCCCCGTTTTGCAGGGGCTTCCGAGCGAAAGACGAGGCGTGGTTGATCGCCGGCGGCTTCTGTTGACTAGGGTGCAAAAGGCCCGGAAACGCAGCTCGGCGAGGCGGAATCGGGAGATCAGCGCCTGAGAGCGCCTATGTCCCGGAGGTCTCCACGGCGGGGGCGCTTCCGGGCGTTTTGCACCCCGCCGCGGCGCCACCGCGCAGCGCCACCGCCCGGCGCGACCCGCCCCGCGCAACCCCGTCGCGCGCCCGTGTGACTCACGTCACGGACCACTCCGACCCGCGTGGGTACAACTGATGACGGAAGAAATTTGGCCGAAAGGCTAAAGCCCTGGGCTCTGCTGACGACCATCCTCCGTAAAGCCGAGCTGACCGTTAGATCGGAGGCCGCAAGAGATGAGTCCTGAACGCTCCAACGCATATCGCCGGGTCATGAAGACCCTCGAGGACATCGGACCGAGCAAGCTGCTCGACCACGAGCAGCAGCGCATCCGCTACGCGGCGGACAACCTCATCTTCTGCCACCACCTGGAGAGCGACGTCGAGGCGCAGGGCGCGCTGGTCGACGTCGAGGATCTTTGCCGCAGCCTGGTTGAGGCCGGGCGCTGGGAGGAGGTCAGCGCTACCCGCCTGGCCGACGATCTTTACCAGTGCGGCCCCGCCAAGCCAGCGATCCTCCAGGCCGCGTAGAGAGCGGATAATCGGCCCGTGGGATGGCCACGGGTCCAGCGGTTGGTCGCGATGTCGTTGTACGACTCCAGGCCGTCGGCATAAGGCCTGCCCAAGCGCCTTCGTTCGCGGGGTCCCCTCAAGGAGCCCGCCCGGCGGATCCGCCAGGAGCTGTGCCGTCGGTTCCTCGACGGCACCTGGATCGGGCTGCGGGCAACGATCCTGCCCGGGTGCGTAGTCGGTCGGGACTCGATCGTCGGCGCGTGCCCGGTGGTCACCCGTGACGTGCCGCCGTACGCGATCGTCGGCGGCAACCCGGCCCGAGTCATCGGGACGCGGGATGGGACATCGCCGCCCCAGGCTCAGCCGGCAGCCGCCGTAGGGCCGCCAGCGGCCGCGTCAGGCAGCGATCACTGAGGCCACGCGGGCCGGCGCCTCCATGTGCACGGCGTGCCCCGCGCCCGGCACCGCGATCACTTCCGCCTCCGGCAGGCTCGACGCCATCTCCAATGCGATCGCCCGGAACTTCTCATCGCGCTCCCCCACCACCAGCTCCACCGGGACGAGAATCTCATTCAGACGCCCCCACAGCGACGGCAGCGCGGCGTTGCCCAGGCCCCGGAGCGCCCTCGCCAAGCCGGCCGGGTGGTTGCGCAGCCGATCGGCGTGGGCGGCGGCGAGCACGTCGGGTGGCTGTCCGGCGAGCACCGGCGTCTTCGCCCAGCGCTGCGCGAACGCCTCGATGGTCATGCTCTCGATTTCGGCGGCGAGTCGTTCGTCGTCCTCGAGCCGTGCCTGGCGCTCGCCCGGATCGGCGATCCCGGGACTGGCTCCGATCAGCACCAGGCGTTCGATCCGCTCGGGCAGCGCGAGCGCCGCATGGAGCGCGATCCGTCCGCCCATCGAATAGCCCACGAGCGTGAACCGGTCGCGCACGAACGCGCCCAGATCGCCCAGCACGCCCTCGAGCGTGACCGGTACGCGGGCCGAGGCGGACCCGTGGCCGCGGATATCTAGAGCGAGCGCCCGGTAGCGTTCCCCGAGCGCCGAGACCACTGGGTCCCAGCTCGCTCCGGTGTGGGTGAAGCCGTGTAGGAGGACGACAGCCGGCGCCATCTAGTAGATCTCATCATGAGCGCCACCGATACCTACCTGCTCCTGCGCGCGTTCTGCGACGAGCTCGCCCGCTGCGGGATGGAGCATGCCTGTACCGCTCCTGGCTCGCGCTGTACGCCGATCGTCCTTTCGCTCGTGCGCGAACCGAGGATCGCCGCCTGGTCACACGTCGACGAGCGCTCGGCCGGCTTCTTCGCGCTCGGCGCGGCCAAGCGGACGGGACGGCCCGTGGCGGTCACATGCACGTCGGGCACGGCGGCGGCCAACCTCGCGCCAGCGGTGATCGAGGCTCGGCACGGGCGCGTTCCGCTGATCGTGCTGACCGCCGATCGCCCGTCGGAGCTGCGCGACGTGGGCGCCGGCCAGACGATCGACCAGCTCAAGCTCTACGGCGACGCCGTCAAGTGGTTCTTCGAGGTCGGGGTGTACGAGGCAACGCCGGCCGGATTGCGATTCATGCGGACGCTGGCCTGCCGCGCCTACTCGATCGCGGCCGATGGGCCTCCCGGCCCGGTTCACCTCAACTTCCCCCTGCGTGAACCGCTTGTCCTCGACGCCCCGCTGCCCCCGGACTCGACCGGCCGCGAGGACAATCGGCCGTACGTGGCCGTGGAGCCCGCGGTCGAGAGCGTTCCCACGGGCGGCCGCCACCTGGTCGGGCGGATCGTGATCGTGGCCGGAGCCGACCGTGACGCGGTTGGCACGCGCGAGCTGGCCGGCTTCGCGGCCCGGGCGGCGATCCCGCTGCTGGCCGACCCGCTGTCGGGCGCCAGGCACGGCCACGCCGCGGTCGCCCACTACGACCTGCTCTTGCGCGACCCGGACTTCGCCGCCGCGCACCGGCCGGACTTCGTGATCCGCACCGGCGAGTTGCCGACGTCCAAGCCCCTGCGTACCTGGCTGGCCGGCCTGGATGCCACCCAGATCGCGATCGACCCCGACGGTACTTGGCAGGACCCGGACGCGGTCGTCGGCATGCGCGTGCCGGCGCCGCTTCACGCGGTGCTCGACGGGCTGACCGCCGGCGAAATTATTCCAGCCGAGCCGGGCTGGCTGGATTCGTGGCGAGCGGCGGACGATGCCGCCGGCCGGGCACTCTCGAGAGCCCTCGGCGACGAGCTGTCAGAGCCACTCGTGGCTCGCAGTCTCGGGCAGTGGCTCGACGCCGGCGCCACCCTATTCGTGGCGTCCTCGATGCCGATTCGCGACGTCGAGCTCTACCTGCCGGCCCGTGAGGCCGGCCCGCGCGTCCTCTCTAACCGCGGCGCGAACGGGATCGACGGCACCGTGTCGGCCGCGTTCGGCGTGGCCGCCGCCGAATACGGTCCGGTCGTGCTGCTGATCGGCGACGTGGCCCTGGCCCACGACATCGGCGGCCTGCTGGCCGCCCGCCGGCTGGACCTGGCGCTGACCATCGTGCTGCTCAACAACGACGGAGGCGGCATCTTCCACTTCCTGCCGGTGGCCGGCGAGGCCGACGCGTTCGAGGAACACGTCGCCACCCCCCACGGACTCGACTTTGCCCACGCCGCGGACCTGTACGGCTGCGACTTCGGGCGCCCACGAACCGTCGACGAGCTGAAGGCGGCGGTCGAGCGGTCGATTGCCGGCGACGTCACCACGATCATCGAGGTCCGCACCGACCGCGTCGAGAACCTCGCCCTGCACCGCCGCGCCGCCGACGCCGCCTTGGCCGCCCTGCCGCGAGGGCAGGCCTAGAGCGCCTCAGGACACTAGCCGGACAGCACCGGCAGGAGCGCGCCCAATTTCACTTCGGTCTCGGCCAGCTCGGCCGAAGGGTCGGAGTCACGCATAATCCCGCCACCGGCGTATAGGTAGGCCAGGCGGCTGCGGAGCAGCGCGCAGCGCAGGGCTACGCAGAACTCGCCGTCCCCGGTGGCATCGGTCCACCCCACCGTCCCGGCGTACCACCCCCGATCGAGTCCCTCCAACGCTGGTATCAGCGGGCACGCCACCTCCCACGGCTCGCCGCCGACCGCCGGCGTCGGGTGGAGCACGCCCGCGAGTTCGATCGCGCTCAGTGGGGATCTCAGCTGCGCCCGGATCGGCGTGCCCAGGTGTTGGATGTTGGCGACGCGGACGACGGCGGGCTCGGGCGCGGCGGTGACCCACACTGAGAACGGCCGTAGCGCCTGGGCGATCCGCCGGACAACGATCGCGTTCTCCTCGCGCTCTTTTCCGCTCTGGAGTAGCTGCTCGCCGAGGTAGTCGTCGATCGCCGGGTCAGCGCTGCGTCGGATCGATCCCGCCAGGCCGACGGTCGAGGCTCGCTGTCCCTCCCGCCGAACGAGCAGTTCGGGACTGGCCGCGATGAAGGTCCCATTGCCGCGCCCGACCGCGAATACGTAGCAGGACGGGAACGCCTCGCGAAGCAGCCCCAGCACGGCACCGACGTCGTGGTCGATCGGAGCGTGCACCTCAACGTCGCGCGCCAGCACGATCTTTTCGAGCTCTCCGGCGCGGATCCGCTCCACCGCCCGGGCGACCGCCGCCTCGAAGTGCGCGGGCGGCATCGGGCTGAGAACGCGATAGGCCCCGGCCGGCGCGGGATCGAGCATGGGCAGCGCGGGCGCGCGAAGTTCGTCCAACCGCCCCCGCACCCGACCCAGCAAATCTTCATCCGTGTCGTCGGGCGCGACCGCGACGTTCAACGTGAGCGACACGCGATCGCCCCGGCGGGCGAGCGACAGCTCCGGCACGATCATCGAGGCCGGCGCGAATCCCTCCCAGCGGGCGGAGCCGCCGCCATCGTCGGCGAACGCGAAGCCGCCCACGCCCACCAATCCGGAGCCGGGCGGGCCGTCGAGATCGTCGGCCAGGGCGCTGGCCGCCAGCGCTGACCACTGGCGAGCTACCGCCCCGAATCGGTCTGCGCCGCGCGCCTCGAGTACGCGGACGCAGCCGATCCCGGCGAGCGCCGAGGCGTCCCGGTCGGGCTGCTCGAGGCAGAACCAGGGCTCGCCGGGGCGGCGCGAAGCCACTGCCGCGGCGGTCGGATCCAAGCGCCCGTCGACTGACGCCGTGACACTGGCCAGCACCGGCTTCCCGCTCGCTCGGGCCTGTCGCAGCCCCGCGTCCATGCGCTGAGCCAGCCGCCGGGCGGTAGCGGCGTCGATCCACGACGACGGCGAGCGCCCCGAGAGGACGTCGGTCATCGGACCAGGCTACCGCGAGCGCCGACGCCGGCCGACTCGAGCGTGCGCTCGGCGAGGCTCAGGTGTCGATCCTCACATGGCCGATCAGGTTGAGCGCGGACACGTGGCCGGCACCGCCGCCGTCGACCCCGGGCCCGCCCCGCCGGAGCTCGACCGTCCGCGGGTGACCAGGTTCGACGCCGAAGGCGTCGTCGAGCGGCACGTACCCGGGAACGTGCAGGCGGACCCCGTAGGCGAGGCGCCGGCTCGCAACCGTCACGGTGGGAGCGTCACGCTCGGGGCCGCTGAGACTTGCCTGGAGACCGAGCTGCGTCGCGGTCTCAGGGCGTGTCGGTCGTCCGGCCGGGAACCGGAACGACTGAGCGAGCGGTCGCTGCTTATCGTCGCCCTCGAGGCTCAGCACGATCACGTCCTGCGCCGGTGGACCGAACCGGTAGGACCAGGAGATGTCGACGAAGCGTCCGAGCAGCTGCTCGACGTTCTCCGACCATGTCTCGTGCGGCGCGAGCACAACCTCGACGCGGGCCTCGTCGACGGGCAGCTCTAACTCCCGATACAGAGCGATCCGAACCGTGGCGCTCAGTGGCGCGGGTCGGTCGTTGGCCACGTGGGCGACCACGCCGCCCAGCCCCTCGTCGGTGCTCCACACGGCCACCGAGGACAGCGCCCGCCGGAAATACCAGTAGGCGACCTTGGGCCGGCCGTGGTTGTCGAGCAGGCCCCAGCCCGCCCCAGGCACCAGATCGGTCAGCCAGAGCACGAGCGCGCCGCCGCACGGCGAGGCCGCGCGTCGCCATTCACCGAACGTCTCCGCCATCACCTCGCCGCTCACGTGGCGGGAGAGCTCCAGATAGCGCCCGGGGTCGACGCTGCGCAATCCCACCGGATCCACGCCCCACAGCAGGCGGAGGTAGTGGTCGCGCACGTCCTCGAAGTCCCACCCGGCTCCGGCGTCGCGCGGGACGCCCGCCTTCCAGCGGGGAGTGTGAACCACGGGACCGCCAACCGCCTCGACCGTCTCCTCGTCCGGAACGTTCGAGAACGCCAGCGACTCGGCGGCGAACTTGACCTCCGAGCGCCGCGCGTCCTCGAGCGGGCGCAGGTAGGCGCCGACCCCGTAGTAGTTGGCGACGCCGCGATCGGGGCGAAACGGCAGATCGCCCCCCCACGGGGTGGATGGGACATACGGCGCCTGAACCTCGGCCTCGGCGACCAGCGAGGGCAGCAGCTCCCCGTAGAGCGGACCGTTGGCGAGCCGTGGATCGAGGCCCAGCATCGCCACCTGCTGGGCGACCTCGCTGCCGCCGCACAACACGGCCAGGCTCGGTCGAGCCGCCAGCTCGGCCAGCACCTGCCGAGCCTCCCGCGCGATCGTGGCCATGAAGGCGTCGTCGCTCTCCGGATAGTCGAGGTTGGCGAACATGAAGTCCTGCCAGACCAGGATCCCGAGCTCGTCGCAGCGATCGTAGAACTCCTGGCCCTCGTAGCAACCGATCCCGGGGACGCGCAGCATGTTCATGCCGGCGCGGACCACGGCGTTGAGCACCCGGTCGAGCTGCGGACCGCTCGAACATGGCGCGGCGAGGTCGACCGGCGTCCATACCGCCCCTCGGGCGAACACCGGAACGTCGTTGACCTCGAGCTGGATCCCGTCGCGCTCCAGTTCGCCGACGGACCGCAGCGAGCGAAAGCCGACCCGGCCGGCGGGGACCACGATCTCCTCGCCACCGAGATCAACCCGCAGCCTGACGTCGTGCAGCGCGGGGTTCCCGTGGGTGTGCGGCCACCATCCCTCGACCCCGGGCACGACGAGCTCGCCGGCCACATCGACCCCAGAACCTGACCCGGACCCAGCCCCAGGCCCGACCGCGAGCGACGTGCGGTGTGTGCCGCTTGGTCCATCGAGCTCCACGCTCACCTCGCCGAGCGCCTGCTCGGCCCGCAGCGTCCGCAGCCGCCCCCGGACAGACAGCCTTCCCGTGGCCCCGTCCAGGCTCGCGCGCAGTCGCACCGACTCGACGGTGAGCGCGCGCCGGCACTCGAGCCGCACCGGCTTCCAAGGACCGACGCAAGCCGGACCCGGCGAAAACCCCGGGGCGCGACCGAGCAGCATCGTGCGGAAGAAGCGGATGTTGCCCTCGGCAACCAGGCGGGTGCGCCACCGGGCGCGGGGGCGCCGCCGGGGCCGGAGCAACGGCGCCAGCGCGCGGCAACAGATCACCAGCTCATTGCCGGCGCCCGGTGCTCGCAGCCACGCTGACACCTCCAGTCGATAAGAGGCGAACATCGAGTCGCTGTCGAGCACGCGCTGGCGGTTGAGGTACACCTCCGACACGGTGGCTATCCCGTCCAGGGCCAGCCAGACCTCCTCGCCGTCAGCGGCGAGCTCTGTCTCGAACCGGGTGCGGAACCACCAGTCCAGGCCGTCGAAGTCCAGAGCGTCTCCCGGCGTCCATAAACCGGCGTCGCGCAGCGCTCCGGCGGCCGTCCCGGGAACCCGGGCCGGCAGCCAGCCGAGCCCGTCTAGATCCTCCGGTCCGAGGCGATCCTCCGCCCCACTCGACGCGAGCTCCCAGCCGTCGGCCAGCTCCACAGCGCTTCTTTATGTCTCGCTGCGGCCCCGGGCGATCGCGATCTCGCCGGTCCGCGCCATCTCGATCAACCCGAACGGTCGCACGAGCTGTTCGAACGCGTCGACCTTGTCGCACGTGCCGGTGAGCTCGACCACGATCGAGCGCTTGGTCACGTCGACCACCTTGCCGCGGAAGATCTCGCAGATCTGCATGACCTCGGCGCGGCTGACGCCGTCGGCGGACACCTTGAACAGCGCGAGCTCACGGGCCAGCGTCTCGCGCGGCTCCAGGTCGCGGATCTTGAGCACGTTGACGAGCTTGTGCAGCTGCTTGGTGACCTGATCGATCGGGTGCACGGCTCCGTCGAGGGTCAGCGTGATGCGTGAGATGCGCTCGTCGTCGGTCGGCCCGACCGCGAGCGTGTCGATGTTGAACCCGCGGCGCGCGAACAGCCCCGCGATCCGGGTCAGGACACCCGGCTTGTTCTCGACCAGGATCGAGAGGATGTGCTTGCGGCCGGTGCGCAGCCCGGCCACCGCCTCGAGCTCGTCGAGGGACAGGACTTCCTTGGTTCCAGGCTCACCCATCAGAGCTCACCCCACCATGTTCCGCGCCGGCTGGCCGGCCGGGATCATCGGGTACGTGTTCTCCTCGCGGGTGACGCGCACGTCGACCAGCACCGGCCCGTCGATCGCGAGCGCGTCCTTCATGTCGGACACGAGTGTGGTCTTGTCGGTGAACCGAAGACCGGTGGCGCCGTAGGCCTCGGCGAGCTTGACGAAGTCCGGCCACTGACCCGTCTCGACCTGGCTGTAGCGCTTGTCCCAGAACAGCTCCTGCCATTGCCGGACCATGCCCAGGTAGCCGTTGTTCATGATGAACACCTTGATCCCGATGCCCTCCTGGGCGCAGGTGGCGAGCTCCTGGGCGTTCATCTGGACCGAGCCGTCGCCCGCGATGCACACCACGGTTTGATCGGGGCAGCCGACCTTCGCGCCCATCGCTGCCGGGAGGCCGAAGCCCATCGTCCCCAGCCCGCCCGAGTTGATCCACCGCCGCGGCTGCGGGAAGTGGTAGTACTGGGCGGTCCACATCTGGTGCTGTCCCACGTCACTGGTGACGATCGCGTCGCCGCCGGTCGCCTCGTACAGGGCCTGGACCATGAACTGGGGCTTGATCTCGGCGTCGGTCGAGTCCTCGTAGCGGAGCGGGTGTCGCTCCTGCCACACCCGGATCCGCGACCACCACTCCTCGAGTCGGCCGGGATCGGCGGCCAGCGCCCGGTATTCGGCGGTCAGCCGCGGCAGGATGTTCCGGGCGTCACCCACGATCGGGATGTGCGCCGGGACGTTCTTGGAGATCTCGGCCGGGTCGATGTCGATATGGATGAACTTGGCGCGGGGTGCGAACTCCGACAGCTTGCCGGTGACGCGGTCATCGAAACGCGCGCCGATGGCGCAGATCAGGTCGGCCTCGTCCATCGCGTAGTTCGCGGCGCGGGTGCCGTGCATCCCGAGCATCCCGAGCCACTGGTCGTGGGTCCCGGGGAACCCGCCGAGGCCCATCACGGTGCAGGTGACCGGGAAGCGGTCTGAAGTGGCGAGCTCGGTCAGCTCGGCCGCCGCACCTCCCGCCACAACGCCGCCGCCGGCGTAGATGATCGGCCGGCGTGAGTTGGCCAGCGCCTTGGCGGCGATCCGGATCTGCTTCTGGTTGCCCTCGGTGGTGGGCTGGTAGCCGGGCAGCCGCACATCGGTGACCGGCTCGTACGGGATGTCGGCGCGGCTCAGGTCCTGGGGAATGTCGACCACGACCGGGCCCGGACGGCCCGTGCGCGCGATGTGAAACGCCTCGTGAATCGAGCGCGGGATCTCCAGCGGGTGCTGGATCATGAAGCTGTGCTTGACCACCGGCATCGTGATGCCGATCGTGTCGGCCTCTTGGAAGCCGTCGGTGCCGAGCAGCTCGGTCCGCACCTGGCCGGTGATGAACACCACCGGGACGGAGTCCATCATCGCGTCGCAGATCGGCGTGATCAGGTTGGTCGCGCCTGGACCGCTCGTGGCCAGCGACACCCCCACTTTGCCGGTCGACTTGGCGTATCCCTCGGCTGCGTGACCGCCGCCGGCCTCGTGGCGGACGAGGATGTGGCGGATGCCCGCGTCGTAGAAGGCGTCGTAGGTCGGAAGGTTGGCGCCGCCGGGGAGGCCGAATACGACGTCCACACCCTCGGCCTTCAAGCATTCCATTAGGGCGTCGACTGCACGCATAGCTTCGCCTCCTTCCGGCAAAGTCGATTTTGGGTAACCACGACCGTTCCGCTCCGGGCGGAAGCGTCGAGTCTACAGTCCGTTTGGGCCACGTCCAGCGCGTCGGCAACCGCGGCTCCATCGCCTGCGGGTCGCGCTCCCTAGGACCGGCACTAGCATCGCGCGCCGATGGGATCGACGGCGATCATTGGGGCGGGGCCGCATGGACTTGCCGTGGCTGCCCACCTCCGTAAGGCGGGGATCGAGACCCGGTCGTTCGGCCAGCCGCTCGAGTTCTGGCGCGAGAACATGCCGGCCGGGATGTTGCTCCGCTCGCGCAAGCGAAGCTCGAGCATCTCTGACCCGGACCGCTCGTTGACCGTCGAGCGCTTCGAGCGAGACACCGGTCGCACGCTCCGCGGAGCGCTCGAATCGCTCCCCCTGGAGGAGTTCGTCGAGTATGGAATCTGGTTCCAGCGCCGCGCCGTGCCGGATATCGACCCGCGGAGGATCGTGAGCCTGACCCGCGAGGTGGGCAGCTTTCGACTCCGGCTCGCGGACGGGGACGCGGTCCAGGCCGAACGAGTAGTCGTGGCGGCTGGGCTGGCCGCCTTCCCAACCGTGCCGGCACCGTTCGCGGGCCTGCCGAGCAAGCTCGTCTCCCACGTCTCCGAGCACGGCGACCTGCGGCCCTTCGCCGGCCGGCGCGTGGTCGTGATCGGAGCCGGCCAGAGCGCGCTCGAGTCGGCTGCGCTTCTGTTCGAGGCCAGGGCCACGGTCGAGGTGCTCGCACGTGCCCCAGCGATCCGGTGGCTGGACGAGGCGGGTGACGGCCCGGGTCCCACTCCGACGGGGACGGCACGTCGGCTGAGCGACCTAATCCCGGCGCCGCCGACCGACGTGGGGGGCGTCGGGGCCGGATGGCTCGCAGCCGTGCCCGACGCGTTCAGGCGACTGCCGGCGAGGCTACGGCCGGTCGTGGCTTACCGCTGCATCCGTCCGGCGGGCTCGGGCTGGCTCGTGCCGCGTTTGGCCCGTGTCCCGATTTCGTGCTCGCGCTCGGTGGCGGCGGCCGAGCCGGTCGGTGCAGCCATGCGGCTCGTCCTCGACGACGGCTCCGAGCGGATCGCCGACCACGTGCTGCTCGCGACGGGCTACGCAGTCGACGTGCGCCGCTATCCGTTCCTCGCACCGGAGCTGAAGGCCGCGATCGAGGTCGCCGGCGGCTACCCGGTGCTCGGCCCCGGCCTCGAGTCCTCGGTTCCCCGGCTGCACTTCGTCGGAGCCCCGGCCGCCTTCAGCTTCGGGCCGATCATGCGGTTCGTGATCGGGAGCGCCTATGGCGCTCCCGCCCTCACCCGCCGCGCGCTCGGGCGCCGGCAGCCGCCCGCCAGTTTCGCCTTCTAGCTCCGCGCGAATTGGTCATCCCACCCGCCCCTGGCCCGCGGCGCGGCGCTCGCGGATCATCGCCTCAGAGGCGATCGCGACGTCGGGAAACTCGAGCTCCGTCCCGCACTTGATGCAGACCGTGTCGTAGAGCTTGAGAACCCTGCCGCACCCCGGGCACTGCCGTCTCAACTCCCGGTTCTCCCAGCGGTAGCAGACGGCAGTCAGCAGGCCAATGAAGGGCACGCACGCCGAGATCAAGAACCACAACGTGAAAGAGCTGCCCTTAATCCGCCCGACGACGCCGCCGGCCAGACCGAAGAACAGCAGGATCACGACCAGGCCCATGTTGGACATGGGCCCGGCCTCACCAAACGAGCGTCTTGACCGCCCAGACTACGGCTAGCACGGCGGCGATCACGACCACGGTCCAGAAGATCGCCATCACGAAGCCGATGACGATCTTCAGGGCCAGCGCCGCGACCACGAGCAGGACCAGGCCTGCCCCCACCTTGCGGACGACCGACGGGGTACGCGAGCGATGAGCCTCAAGTTGTGTTTCCATGCCCTAAGCGTACTCCCGCCGCGTAACGTCTCGTGAAGGGCTGGCTAAGAGCCCGCCGCCGGGCCGCGTCAGTCGTACACGCGCTTGAGGTAGTCGAACCGGGATTCGCTGCCGGCGGCCCGCCCGTCGAGCCGGACCCGGGCGAGGCGGTAGCGCCGGATCGGAACGGTCTGGCGGCCCTGGCTCGCCACCCGGCGATCGGCGACGAGCAGCACCTTGGAGGCTGGAGTTGAACGGGTCATGGGCAGCATGATCGGCATTTCCGACCCGTCAAACATTGGCCCTGGGGCCAAACTTCGAGCCCGGCGATGTGCCGCGCGGCGCTGTCAGCCGATCTGGGCTTGCCTAGCCGCGGCGTCGAGCGCCTCGCGCGCATGCCTGGCCAGGCGCCGGCGCAGCCGCCACCGCGCTCCAGAGAAGGCCAGGTTTGCCACCGTCGTGAAGCCCGGCTCGTCGGTGCGGAGCGCCAGCAGCAGGTGCGCCGTACGGTCGCTTGGCGGCAGCTCGGGGCCCGGCACCCGCACGCAATAGCAGTGGACGCGCCGGCCGCCCGGCCGGATGAGGAGCGCGCCCGCCTCCCCCACGAGCCAGGTGCCGAGGCGGCCGTGCTCGAGCACGAGCCGGGTGCGGCCGTGCAGATCCCGGGCGCGGGAGTCGACGAGGTCTCCGAGCAAGCCGAGCGCCACCGGCTCGGCCGGATGACCACGGTCGCGGCCCCGTCGCACGACGCCGGCCCCTCGAGCCGCGTACAGCTCCGGGATCACCCAGGCGTGAACGAGCAACACGAGCGAGATCGGTGCCAGCACCGGGCGCAGCCAGACCAGCACGATCGCCGCGAGCACGAACGGGACCGCCTGCGCGACCGTCGACAGCGTCCAAAGGCGCCCTGTCCGGGTCAGGGATCGGTCGGTGACGCGGGGCCGCCACCAGACGCGGGCGAGCTCGGGAAGCGCCTCGCTTGCGGTGGTCGCCGTCGCGGCTGCCGGTGAGCTCACTGACGTCAGCCGCCGGCGATCGGCCGGCGCAGGATCACGAGCGGAGCATCAAGCGGGAGCTCGCGCACCTGCTCGGCGCGACCTTCTCCCTCCGAGACCACCGCGTAATAGCCCTGGTCCAGCTCCGCGCGAAAGGCGGTCACAGCCGCCTCGACGGCTGCGGCGTCCTCAGCGGTCCACTCGGCCACCGTAGTGTGGCCGCTCTGATCCATCCGGACGAGTCGGGACACTTCTGCCTCCTGGAGACGGGGTGGTCTCCCATCGTACGCCCGACGGGGTCCGGATCGGCCGAATTACGTGCCTATCCACCGAAAATCGGGGTAAAAAGATGGTGAGGGGATAGTAGGAATGAGAGTTTTGTGCGTTAATTGGACGTGGGCCGGGAGTGCGCCGCGGATGACTGCGGAAGCGGGGATCCGTGGCGCGTAACCACACCTGAGCCAGCCGCCACGGGGACGCTCACGGATGACATCCACGATGACACCGCCGACTGCCGCCTCACACGTTGCCCAGCCCGGAGCGCTGAGCCCGCCTGCGCGGACATTCGCGAGCGACCTTGTTGGCGCGCTCGTTGCCCAGATCATCGAGCCGCGGGTGTGGGCTCGCACCCGGTTGTTGGTCGACCTCTTGATGCTCACGTTGGCATCGAGCGCCGCCGTGTTCGCCGGGCCCGACCCCCACACCGGGACGAACCGATTGCTGGCGGCGCTCTTTTCCGTCGTCGTCGTCCTGATTCTGCACGCGAGGCGCAAGGGCGATGACCGGCTGCAGGCCTCGATCCTCGACACCGCGACCGGTGTGATCGGAGCGGTCTCCTCGGCCGCGATCCTGACCATGGCCGCCGCCACGGCCCTAGGCGCGGACCACCCGATCGGACTGACCCTGCGCCTGTGGTTGTTCACCGTGGTGTATGCCGGTCTCGCACGCGTCGTACTGGTCTCCGTCCGCGCCCAGGCGGTCGGCAACCGCGCCTTCGCCGTTCCGACCCTGATCGTCGGCGCCGGCGCGGTGGGCGGGCTGATCGTCAAACGGATCTCCGAGGATCAGAGTTACGGGCTGCGTGCAGTCGGCTTCCTGGACGCTGACCCGATGCCGCGCCGAGTGACCGCCGACGTCGATGCCGGCACGAACGTCCCACTCCCAATCCTTGGTGGTCCGGGGGCACTGGTCACCGCGGTCGCGCAAACAGGCGCCCGTCGAGTGATCCTCGCCTTCTCCTCCGAGCCCGACCACGTCTTGGTCGACACCATCCGGGACTGCCAGTCGCTCGGCGTTGAGGTATCGCTGGTCCCGAGGCTGTTCGAGTCGATCAACGGGCGCGCCGTCCTCGACCACGTCGGCGGCCTCCCGTTGCTCTCGCTGCGGCCCACCAATCCCCGGGGCTGGGAATTCGTCGTCAAGCACGGCATCGACCGGGGTGTTGCCTTGCTCGGACTGATCGCGACCAGCCCGCTGATGGCTGCGATCGCCCTGGGGGTCCGTCTCAGCTCTCCGGGTCCAGTGTTGTTTCGCCAGCGGCGCGTCGGTCGCGACGGCCAGGAATTCGACGTGCTCAAGTTCCGCACCATGTACGAAGCATCCGGCCCAGGCGCCTTCGATCTGCCCGCGGGATGCGCGCCCGGCGGCATCGAGGGTGAGGATCGGCGGACCCGACTCGGCGGCTGGCTGCGCGACAACTCCTTCGACGAGCTACCGCAGCTGATCAACGTGCTGCGCGGCGAGATGAGCCTCGTCGGACCGCGGCCGGAACGCCCCGAGTTCGTCGAGCGCTTTGCCGGGGAGATCACCCGCTACGACGATCGGCACCGAGTGAGGTCGGGGATCACCGGGTGGGCCCAGGTCAACGGGCTGCGAGGTCAGACCTCGATCAATGACCGCGTCGAGTGGGACAACTACTACATCCAGAACTGGTCACTAGGGCTCGATCTGCGCATCGTCCTGCTGACGCTGGCTGAACTGCTCAGACTTCGCCCGTCACCGGTGACCCGGGTGCGCGATCGCGCACGTCCGACCGGCCCGAGCGTCACCGACTAGACGCCCCCGCCGTGGCGGGGCCGCTCCTCGTGCCGCGGCCCTTCCGTACACCGTCGCGCAGTAGCTCCGCCACGCGCATCGCCGCCGGCGCGGGGTCCGCGAGGAGGAAGTAGGCGTGCGCCACCCCCCGGCCAGGCCCGGCCGCGCCGAGCGCCGCACCCGGCTCACCGGCGCGCAGCTGCCAGATCAGGTGGCGAAGGTCTCCGTCCTCCCAGCGGTAGCGCAGACCCGCGCGGGCGGTGGCAAAGGATCCCGGTTGCCCCAGGGCCGACCGGCACCAGATGGTCGCCAGCGGTACTCCGGCGGCTCGCGCCAACGACAGCGAGCCGTACGGGCGCGGGTTGAAGTCGATCGCCTCGTGTCGCCCGTCCGCGAGTTCGATCAGCTCGAGCTCGAACAATCCCTCCCACCCGATCGCACCCACCAGCGATTGGACCCGCGCGTGCAGGGTCTCGGACACCTCGATGGTTTCCGAGAAGCAGACGTTTCCCGCCGTGGCGGGCCATGTGCGTAGGTAGCGCGATGCGACGGCAGCGTGAAGCGACCCATTCCCCGCCACCCCGGCAAACGACAGCACGGTCCCGGCCCGGCGACGTTGGACGATGCAGGGCCCGAGCCGAGCGCACGCGTCGCGCAGTTGCGCCGCGTCCCCAGCCAGGCGGCTCGCGTGTCGCACCAGCCGCCCGCCCGTCTGCACGACCGTCCGGACGGGCTTGATCAGCACGGGATAGCCGTACGACGCCGCGACCTCGGCGGCAAGCTCAGCTCGCTCGCAGACCTGGCTGTCGGGTGCTGCGAGCCCCGCTCTCGACGCGCACTTCTCGAAGTAGGCCCTGTCCAGCGCCCGCTCGACGATCGCGTGGTCGGGCAGCGCCACGCGAACGTGCGGCTCGAGCCGATCTCGGGCCAGCGAGATCGCGTACAGGCTGAAGTCCGTTCCGGGTAGAAGCAGGTCGGGCCGTTCCGCGCGCGCGACGGCCTCCAATTGCCCGAGGAAGGCGTCGAGACGGTCCCTCGGGTCGGCCAGGACTGTGCGACCCGAACAACGCCGCGACCACAGCCCGGGTGCGATCGAGGTCGTGGCAGTCCCGCTGACGCGATAGCCGGCCGCGCCCAGGCAGCGAATCGCGGCGAGAACCGAGCGCTCCTGACCGTCCGTGACGAGGATCTGCGGCGTGTAGGTGTTGCGAGGTTTTCGCAACTTCCTGCCATAGTACGTTGCCAATGGCAGTGCCGTCAGCAGGGAACGCAGATTGGCGCGACATGCCGGGTGACCGGGCGGGCTTTAGGCGTTATTGGACCACGTTGCGGGAGCGTTGGTGGCTGGTCGTCCTGTGCACCGTCGTCACGCTCGTCGCGGCCGCGATCTACGTCGCGGTGGCGCCGCGCACCTACACCGGAGAGGCCGAGCTGCTGGTCAACGCCGCTCCCCCCGAGAACACGATCCTGTTCGACCTGCCCGTCCTCCACCAGAGCGGCGACCCCACCCAGGACGTCCTGACCGGCGCCAACCTCGTCACGACACCGCAGGTGGCCGAGTCCGTCATCGCCAACCTGCACCTGCGCACGACGACGAGTGACCTACTCAAGAACGTGTCGGCCACGCCCGTGGGCCAGAGCAACATCGTCGCGGTACAGGCCCAGGCGTCCTCCCCGCACCAGGCCGAGCGGATCGCCAACGCGTTCATGAACCAGACGATCGCCGTCCGCTCGGCCGCGATGCACGCCGCGGTGGCGCTGGCGATTCCGTCGCTGACCGCCCAGGTCGCGGCTCTTCCGCTCGCCGAGCGGAACGGCCCTGGTTCGCTCGGCGATGAGCTGAGTCAGCTACAGACGCTCCAGAAGGGTCCCGATCCGACGCTCGGTGTCGCCGCCGCCGCCCAGCTTCCCACCGCCCCGACCACGCCGAAGACCAAGCTGTCGCTGCTGGCCGGACTGGTAGGCGGATTGTTGATCGGAATCGGCGCGGCCTTCGCGTTCAGCGCCTTGGACCCGCGCGTGCAGCGCGAGGAGCAGCTCCGCGAGGTGTTCGGGAGAGTCCCGATCCTGGCCGAGATCCCTCGCGTCGGGCGCAAGCAACGGCCCGGCCCGCTCGTCCCCGACCAGCTCACGATGCCCGCGATCGAGGGCTACCGCACCCTGCGCACGACGCTGTCGACCCGCGCCGACGGAGAGCCCCGGGCCTACTTGCTCACCGGCTGTGGCCCGTCCGAAGGCAAGACCACCAGCGCTATCGCGCTGAGCGTCGCGCTCGCCCAGGGAGGCGGGCGCGTGGTGCTGATCGAGGCCGATCTGCGGCGTCCCAAGATTGCGACGGCGCTTGGATTGCCCCAGCACTACGGCGCCGAGCAGGTGCTGACCGGCGAGATCGAACTCACCGAGGCGCTCACCGCGGTGACGATCGACGGCGCGGAGCTGCGCGTTGTCGCCGCCCATCGCTCCGGAGCCAAGCTGGCCGACCGCCTGTCGACTTCCATCGCCCGCGATCTGGTCGAGTCGGCCAAGGAGCTGGGCGACTTCGTCGTAATCGATGCCCCGCCGCTGACGGCGGTAATCGATGCCCTGCCGCTGGCGCAAGTGGCCGATGAGGTGCTGGTCGTGGTTCGACTCGGCCAGACGCGCCTGGCCAAGTTGGCCAACCTCGACGACCTCTTGAGCCACCAGGGGGCTCGCCCGACCGGCCTGGTGCTCGTGGGCGGAAGCGACCGCGGCGGCTATGGCTACTACGCCGCCGGGGAGGGCGGCGCGGGGGCTGGCGGACCCCGCCGACTCGTGCCGGATCTGTCTGAGCCGGCACGAAGTCATCAGCAGGCGTGAGCGCGCTCGCCGCTCGAAGCGGGCTCGGAGGCCTCGCCGACCGGACGCGCGCGAACACCACCATATGGGTGGCCGGGCTGCTCATCGTGTGCGCCGCGATCGGCGTCACCGCCGGCATCGATCCCAAGTACGGGTTCGCGGCCGTGCTCGGCTTGATCTTCACCGCCGTGGTCCTGGCCAACCTGACGGTGGGGCTGGCTCTGTTCGCCGCCCTGTCGTTCCTCGACATCGTCAACGTGGGCGGTCCCGCGGTCAGCTTCATGAAGGTAATCGGCCTGATCATCTTCGCCTCGTGGATGGCCCGCGCTAGCACCGAAAGTCGTCGGCGAGCCAGGGCTCTGGTCACCGCGCATCCCTGGATGGTGGCCTCGCTGATCGCTCTGGTCGCATGGTCGGCGCTAAGCGCAGCGTGGGCGGCAAATCCCGGCGACGCGCTCGTCACCACGTACCGATACGCGCTCGATTTCCTGCTGATCCCGATCGCATATGCCGCGATCCGCGAACGCAAGCACGCCCACCTTGTCGTCGCCGGCTTCCTTCTCGGGGCGGTCGGTTCGGCCGCCTACGGGCTCGTGGTACCGACCGCCTCCACCGCACTGCAGGCCGGACGGCTGACCGGCGCACTCGGTGAAGCCAACCAGCAGGCAACCGTGCTCGTGGCCGCACTCGCGCTCACCGTGGGAATGGCCGGCGTGCTGAAGCGCTCACCGGCGCTGATGGCGGTGGCTGGCCTGGGCGCGCTGATCGCGTTCCTCGGGCTGCTCGGTACCGAGTCGCGAGCTGGGCTGTTGTCGTTCGCTTGCGTGCTGCTGGCCGGGGTCGTGGTGGGCGGCCGCTGGCGCCCGATGGCGGCTGTGCTCGTCGTGGTGGGAATGGTGGGCGTGGTCGGATACTTCGCGTTCATCGCCCCGAGCAAAGCGCTGGACCGGGTCACGTCCGGCGACACCAGCGGGCGCAGCTCGTTGTGGACGATCGGCTGGCGTGCGTTCGCTGCCCATCCGATCCTCGGGTCGGGAGCCGGGAACTTCCAGGTCGTCTCAGTGCACTACCTCGACCGTCCGGGAACGATCACAGCCGCCTTCTACATCGTCGACACGCCACTGGTGGTGCACAACATCTACCTCGAGCAGCTCGCCGACGTCGGCATTCCTGGGCTTCTGATTCTCCTGTGCATCTTCGTGGCCGCGCTGGCCGCGGCGCTTAAGGCTGCACACATCTTCGAGCGGATCGGCGACCGCGGTCTCGAACTGCTGTCCCGCTGCGTCGTGCTGGCATTGATCGCGTTCCTGACCGCTGACTTCTTCGCCTCCGAGTTGCCCTCTAAGCAGCTCTGGCTGGTGATCGCGCTGTGCCCCGCGCTGCTCGCGCTGGCCAGCTCGCAGGCCGCCGCGGCATCCAGGCGGCGGTGGTGATCCGGCTGCGGATCCTTCACCTCATCGACCACGCGGTGGACCACGGAGGAGCCGAGCGCTTCGCCGTGGGCCTGGCCCTCTCGCTCGCTGCACAGGGCCACGATCTGTGGGTGTGCAGCACGCGGGAGATCGAGCCGTCCGTGGCTGCAACGCTCGATCGCGGCGTGGTGCGCCACCTGAATCTGGGGCGGCGTACCAAATGGGACGTGCACCGGTTCGCGCCGCTGGCCGGCCTGCTGCGGCGAGAACGGATCGACGTGCTGCACGCCCATATGTTCGGGTCGAACGTCTGGGGCACCCTGCTCGGGCAGGCCTGCCGGGTCCCGGTCGTGATCGCCCACGAGCAGACGTGGTCCTACCAAGGTGATCGCCTCCGAGCCTGGCTGGACGGCCACCTGATTGGACGGTTCGCGACGCGGTTCGTAGCCGTGTCCTCGCTCGACGCCGAGCGGATGGCGAGGATCGAGGGGGTACCGCCGGCGAAGATCGAGATGATCCCGAACGCCTACGTTCCAAGATCGGGCACGCTCGACGGCGATCTCCGGGCGGAGCTCGGGCTCGATCCGTCCGCGCTCCTGATCGGAGCGGTCTCCGTGTTGCGGCCCCAGAAAGCGCTGACCGTGTTGCTCGAGGCGTTCTCACTGGTGCTCGAGACAGTGCCCGAAGCCCATCTTGCCCTGGCGGGCGATGGGCCATGCCGCCAGGAGCTACAAGTACGAGCCCGGGAGCTCTCGCTCGACGGGCGCGTCCACTTCCTGGGCCGGCGCGACGACGTCGATTCGATTTTGCGCACGCTCGACGTCGCTGCGATGTCCTCGGACTACGAGGGGACGCCGCTGGTCGCGTTCGAGTGCTTCGCAAACCGCACGCCGCTTGTCGCCACGAGGGTCGGCGGTCTGCCCGACATCATCGTCAGCGGCGAAACCGGCGTGCTCGTGCCCCCGCGCCGCCCGGACGCCCTGGCCGACGCGCTGGTCTCGCTGATCCGAGATCCCGCCCGGCGCGATCGTATCGCCGCGGCCGCGGCCGCCCGGCTCGATGAGTTCACGATCGAGGCGGCATCACGCCGCTTTGCCGAGCTCTACCAGCGGCTGGCCTACGAGGCTGCACAGCGGCGGCGCGCCCTGAAGTCGAGGGGTGGTTCGTGACATCCGATGTACTCGTCCTCTGCTATCACGCAGTCAGTCCGAGCTGGACCGATCCGATCGCGGTCACGCCGAGCCTGTTCGATCGGCAGATCCGCTATCTGCTCGACCGCGGCTGGCATCCGAGCACATTCCGTGAGGCTGTGCTCGCTCCACCGGCGAACAGGACGCTTGCGGTGACGTTCGACGACGGCTTCGCCTCGGTGAAGAACTATGCGCTGCCGGTCCTAGATCCCCTTGGGGTCCCGGCCACCGTGTTCGCGCCTACCACTTTCATGTCGGGCGGGCAGACGCTGGCGTGGCCGGAGCTGCGCCATTGGCTAAGCACGCCGGACGCCCGGGAGTTGGCCGCGATGGACTGGAACGATCTCGGCGAATTGACCGAACACGGCTGGGAGATCGGCTCTCACACTCAGACCCATCCACACCTGTTCGAGCTCGACGAGGACCGGCTTCGAGCCGAACTCACCCAGTCTCGCGAGGATTGCTCTCGTGAGCTCGGGCGTCCGTGCGACTCGATCGCGTATCCGTTCGGCGAGGTCGATGCCCGCATCTCGGATGCGGCCAGGGTGGCCGGCTATCGCGCCGGCGCCTCGCTCTCGCATCGGTTGGCCCGCCTCGGCCCGTACAGATATCCGCGGGTCTGGGTGTCCCACCGAGACGACCCCTGGCGGTTTGCGCTGAAGGCGACGCGTGCCGTCCGCGAGCTGCGGGCCTCACGCCTGTGGCCATCCTGAGCGTCGCTCCCCGCCCGATGCGTCTGGCCGTCTACTGCGACTTCACCTACCGCGTCGACGCGGGCGTGGTGTACGCGGAGGTGCCGTTCGCGCTGTTCCTGCGCGGCCTCGCTCGGCACTGCGAGCGACTGACGGTGACCGGCCGGCTCGATCCGACCCCAGGCCGGCATCCCTACCGGATGGACGACGTCGAGTTCGTGCCCCTCCCCTACTACGCGAGCGGTGCCCAGGTTGGCCGCGTCATAGGCACCCTGCCGGCCGGGATGCGGCGGTTCTGGAGGCTGCTCGCGAGCGTCGACACGGTTTGGGTCCTCGGGCCCAACCCCCCGCAGGCGCTGGTGTTCGCGCTGATGGCGAGGCTGCGCCGACGCCACGTGATCCTCGGCGTCCGTCAGCACCTCCCTACCTTGATCCGCCATCGCCGGCGCGACCAGTGGATCGTCCGGGCTGCTGCGATGTTGCTCGAAGGCGCGTTCCGGCTCCTGGCCCGTTCGCTACCTGTGGTGGTCGTCGGCCCCGATCTGGCTCGGCGCTACCGCAGCTCCCCGGCCGTGCATGTGGCGCTCGTGTCGCTGCTGGATGCGTCCGACATCATCGAGCCCGGGCGGCAGGAGTCCGACTACGCGGGGACCGAGCTGCGAATGCTGAGCGTCGGTCGCGTGGATCCCGAGAAGAACCCGCTGCTGCTGGCCGACGTGCTGGCCCATGCCCTCCGGGAGGACGGCCGCTGGCGGCTTGAGGTTTGCGGCAGCGGATCGCTGCTGGCCGCGCTCGCGCGGCGGCTCGAACAGCTGGGGGTTTCGGACCGCGCCACCCTCCACGGCCACGTGCCCCTCGACGCGGGGCTGTGGGATCTGTACCGAAGCAGTCACGCGTTTGTGCACGTGTCGCTCACCGAAGGCATGCCCCAGGTCGTGCTTGAGGCGTTCGCCGCCGCGCTGCCTGTGGTGGCGACGGCGGTCGGCGGCGTTCCGGAGACCGTTGCGGGCCGCGGCCTGCTGATCGCGCCCCGTGATGCGCCCGCCGCCGCCCGAGCACTCCAGCGCCTGCTCGACGACGCCACGCTCAGAGCTGAGCTGGTGGGGCACGCCAGCGAGTACGCCACCCATCACACCCTCCAGGCCGAGTGCGCCCGGCTGGTCTCCTTCCTCGATGGCTCGCGCTGAGGATTCCCCTGACTATCCTGCGGCCGTGACTCGGCCCCGGGCGATTGAGTGCTCGGTCCTGATCCCCGTGCTGAACGAGGAGCGGTACCTCGAGCGCAGCGTGGCGGCGATGCGCCGGCAGCGCTTTCCCGGCGAGCTCGAGTTCCTGTTCGCCGATGGCGGGTCGACCGATCGCACCCGTGAGCTGCTCGCTGCGCTCGCGCGCGAGGACGACCGCATTCGGGTCTTTGAGAATCCTGGCCGGACCGCGTCGAGCGGACTCAACGTCGCGCTACGCCACGCGCGCGGACGGTGGATCGCCCGGATGGACGCGCATACGGAGTATCCCGACGACTACGTGGCACTCGGCGTGGCTCGCCTGCGCGAGGACGGCACGCGCTGGGTCAGCGGTCCGCAGACCCCCAAGGGCCACGACCGGGTCTCACGGGCGGTCGCGCTCGCACTGGGCTCGCCCCTGGGCCGGGGCGGTTCCCGCAAATGGGGAAGGGTCGATGGGCAAGCCGCGGGAGAGTTCGAGCTCGATTCCGGTGTGTTCGCCGGAGTGTGGGCGCGCGAAACCCTGCTCGCGTACGGGGGCTGGGACGAACGCTCCTCGCCGAACGAGGATTCGGAACTGGCGGGCCGCTTCCTGGGCGATGGCGAGCGGTTGATCTGCATCCCGGAGATGGCAGCTCACTACGCGCCGCGTAACTCGCTCGGGAGCTTGTGGCGCCAGTATCAGGCCTACGGAGAGGCGCGCTTCCGCACCGCCAACTGGCACCCGCACACACTGCGCCGATCGCACCTGCTCCCTCCGGCGCTGGTCCTCGACGCCGCGCTCGCCGTAGCCGGTCCTCGGGTCATGCGGCGCCCGGCGCGCCTCGGCCTCGGCCTGTACGCCGCGGCCGTGGCCGGCACCGCGATCTGGTCGCGGCTTCACGCCGAGCAGCCTGGCGACGCGCTCGCGGTTCCGGCCGTGCTCGCGGTGATGCACTTCGCCAACGGCCTCGGTGCGCTGCGCGGCGCGGTCAGGAACGGCCCGCCGCTGGCCGCGCTGGTACGACTGGGCGGTTTGGACGTAGCCGCCGGGTCGCTGGCTCGCCCGCCTGGAGCGGTGTTTGCACCGTCACTGACCTAATCGCGACAGCTCAGACGCCGCGAACCTGCACAATACCTACAGGGGGGTCATAGAGGTGCCCAATTCGGGCGAGCTTTTGTACGTCCAGGTTCGTCGTCAGGGAGATCGATGGCCGACTTGCGCGTGCTCCGGCCGAGAGGCTCGTGGACGCCCGTACGAATCCCCAAGGTTGCAGTCCAGGCGGTGCGGGCCCCCGCCGATGACGGCACGAGCATGCGTGGCGAGGCGACATCGAAGCATGCCGTCCGGATGGCGCTCGCCGTCGGGACGGCACTCGCCGCCCTCCTGCTTGCGGCGGTGGGGGCGCCCCGGGCCGAGGCGCTCGCGTGCAACTCGGGAACCACGTTCGGCACCTTTTCTGGGGTCAATGCCCCGTCAGCGTGCTGGCGGCCGTACGCCACGGGCTCACCCTTCAACAAGCCGATTCCAGCGGACGCCCGGATCGCGGCCGACTCGGCGGCGATCGTCGTGCACATGCTGAGGTACGGCTATCACTTCTCCGGCGACAGCCACGGCTTCACGTTGCAGAGCCAGGGAAGCCGACCGGTTTACTGGTCGAGTCCGAGCGACCCCGTCGTGACCGTCGATTGCACGGCCTACTGGGGACCAAACACGTGTCAGGGCGCGAACGGCTACGACATCAACGGAATCCAGATCCCGATCCCGGCCGGGGCCCAGCCCGAGCAGCAGTGGGACGGGCACATGATCGTGGTCGACCAGGCCGATAACGCCGAGTACGACTTCGAGCGGGCCTCGTGGACCGGGCCGAACCAGCTCACCGTGTGGTCCGGCAGCGAGATCCCGATCTCGGGTCCCGGCGCCACCGGGCTGGGCGGCAACGCCGACGCGGGCAGCTTCGGATTGCTCGGTGGGGTGATCCGGCCCGAGGAGCTCGAGGCCGATTCGATCAACCACGCCCTCGCAATCAGCGTCCCGTGCACGAGCGGCTACGTGTGGCCCGCGCAGGGTCCGTGGGGCATGGGCTGCGGCTCGATCGGACAGGACGGATCTGCCACGCTGCAGATGGGCGACCTGCTCCAGCTCAATATGACCCCGGGGCAGATCGCCGCCAGCGGCGCGCCGGCGTGGCAGCAGGCGATCATGCGGGCGATGGCGCGGTACGGGATGTACATCAACGACACCAACGGCGGCGCCGATAACCAGGGATTGGAACTCGACACCCAAGACGACGAGTCGTTCACCAGCCTCGGGGAGCCGCCGCAGATGGCCGACGCGGTCCAGGCCCTCGGCGGCAGCGAGGTGGGCTCGGGCGACTGGATGGTCGACGGCGTGGCGATCAACCCGGCGAAGCTCCGCGTGGTCGCCGCGTGCGTGCAGCAGGGCACCTGCCCCGCCACCGAGCAAGCGCGCCTGTCGCGCAAGACGCGTCGCCACACGCGCCACCATCACAAGCGCGACCACGATAAGCGGCGCCGCTGACCGCCGGTCCCGCCCGTGAACGGCCCTAGCGCGAGGCGCTCTCGTACAGATCGACGAGTCGCGCCGCCCACGTTCGCAACCCGAACGTCGGCTCGATGCGCGCACGGGCCCGACGGGCGTGCTCTTCGCGCGCTCGTGCCTCGAGCGTCAGCATCGCGGTGATCCCGGCGGCGATCGCCTGCGGATCCTCGGGTGCGACGATCACGCCGCCGGGAAGATCGCGGAGCAGCTCGCGCTGTATTGGCAAAGCGCTTCCGACCACCGGCAGGCCGCAGGCCAGCGCCTCCATGACGGCAAACGGCATCCCCTCGGCTCGGCTGCAGCTCAGGAACACATCCGCCGCCGCGTACAGGCTCCTGATGTCGCTCGTCGGCGCCAGGGCCCGTACGCGAGACGTCCGCTCGAGGTTCCTCGCAAGGTCTCCCGCACTCTCCTCGCCGAGCACGGTGAGGACGACCAGATCGCGATCGGCGTCGAGCCGCTCGGCTGCGGTCAGCATCAGGTCTCCGCCCTTGCGATGCCAGTTCCAGCCGAAGTGGAGCGCCACCCGGGCCCGAGCCGACAGTCCGAGCCTCGCCCGAGCCGCCGCCCGCTCGGTCGCCGTGATCGGTGAGAAGCGCTCGGTGTCGATCGCGTTGGGAAAGTCGCGCAGTTTGCCCTCGGGAGCGCCGCGCCCGCGCAGGTCGCGGCCCAGCTCGGGGCTCACGCACAGGATCAGGTCCGCCAGCGCGCCGACGCACCGGTACCGGAACGCGTTGCGCCAGCGCGTGTGCCGTCCTGAGGCCAGCGGCGTGTGCTCGTGCCAGAACACGGCCAGATCGCGCCGCTTCAGCCCGACCAGCGCGGCGGGGATGTCGAACGTGGAGAAATGCGTGTGCAGCACGCCGGGGCCCCGGCCATCACGCAGCCGCGAGAGTCCGAGCATGATCGGAGCGGCGTCGGTGGCGCGGCTGCGACGGGCGGCGAGAAAGTGGATCTCGCCGAGCGGGGCAAGCTCGGTCAGCCACGCGCGGCCGCGGGCCACGTCCGAGAACACGAAGCCGGTCTGGTGGCCGCGGCGGCTCGCTTCCTGTGCCGCGGCGCGGAGCATCGGCACGAACGAACCCCCGTATGGGCCGGCGTAGTCTGCGCAGTGCAGCACGTACACCGGGGCGAGCGTATAGGTTGGCGCCCGCGCCTCTAGTGTCGGGCGGACAGGAGCCGGCCGGTCCAGCGTCGCGCATGCCCGAGCTCGGACGTCGTGAGCTCTCCGGCCACCAGCAGGATCGCGAAGAACACGGCGACGGACGCGACGGCGCCGAGGATCACGAGCGGGATTGAAGGGTTTAGCCCGAACATCAGCAGCACGGCCCCCATCGCCGTGGCCGCAAGCCCACCGCGCAGCGCGCTCCATGCCAGCCCAGCCAGGGGAAGGTCGAGATGCCGCCGGCAGATGAGGACGTGCCCGACGACCATCACCGCCAGTGCCGCCGCGGTGCCGATCGCGCCGGCCACGATCCCGATGGCCGGAATCAGGATGACGTCGATGATCGCGTTCAAGAGCGCCGCGCCTACCATCAACGGCACCCGACTGCGGGCGTCGCCGAGATAGTTCGCGGTCAGCGACACGAGCGGCACCAAGCCGCCGAGGTAGGCCGACGCCGAGAGCACGCGGAGCGTCGTCACCGATCCGGCGTAGCCACCCCCAAGCAGGATGCGGACGATCGGCTGCGCCCACACCAGCAGTGGGGCGATCAGCAGCGACTGGAACACGATCAGCCCTCGCAGGGAGCGCTCGAGCGCGGCCACATCCGGCGGGTTTCCGGTCCCGCGCGACATCCGCGGCGCCACCCCATTTGCAATCGCGTTTCCCGGATAGGCCAGCAGGATCAGCAGCCGATACGGGGCGCTGAACAGGCCTGCCTCGGTCACGCCCAGGTAGGCGCCGATCAACAGCACATCGATCGCGGAGAACAGCGTGTTTGCACTGTCCACCAGGATCAACGGCACGGCGTAGGCGCCGATGCGCCGCCCGAACGATCGACGCCCGCGCCGCCGTAGCGCCGCCGGCCAGCCGAACGCGCGCGCGCCGAGCACCATCGCGAAGGCGGCGCCGCACAGATATCCCACGGCTCGCCCGCAAGTGGCCCCCAAGGCACCGCCGACCGTCAGCACGAGCACGATCGACGCCGAGAATTCGGCCAAGCTCTCGCCAAACACCATCCGTACGTCGGTCGCCACGCGGCGATCGGCCACGAATGCTCCTTCGAACAGGAACATCACGTTCTGGCCGAATACGGCGACCGCGACGGCGCGCAGCGGCCAGGTGAGCGGCGCGTCGTATACCGACGCGATCACTCCGGACAGGGCGACGAGCACGCCACAGGCGATCCCGGACGCGATCAGCTTGAGCCGCATCGCGTCAGCCAACAGCCAGCCGATCGCCCGCCGGTCGGCTCGATGGTCAGCGACGAACCTGGCGGTCGACGAGGAGATCCCCAGGTCGGCCGGAAGCGCGATCAGCGCCCCGATCCCGATCGCCAATGCAAACGTCCCGTATTGCGTTGGCCCCAGGACCCGCACCAGTACAAGGGTCAGGACGGCGGTGAAGGCGGCGGTGGCCATCTGCGCGGCGAACGAGTAGGCCGAGCTCGCGGTCATGGTCTCGCCCCCGGTCATGACCGCGCCCGCCTCGATCCGCTCGTCGCCGCCGGTCACTCCAGGATTAGGAAAGTGGTGCGGGCGTACTTGCGTAGGCCCGGGTTGCGCCGCAGGATCCGATCATCGAACGCGCTGACCGAACGAGCCAGGGGGCGCTGCCAGGCGCGCGGCAGGAACAGGTTCAAGGGCATCAGCGGAATCGAGGTCAGCTCGACCTCTCGATGTGAGAAGCGCGGAAACACCTGCGCGCACACTTCCCAGTCCTGCGCGGTCAGGGGATGTTCGTCCGGAGTCCGCGCCGCCGGGGTGAGCCGGCGACCGAGTCGCAGCAGCGGGTTGTGGGCGAGCGGCTCCAGGAACAGAGCACGCCCGCCCGGGCGCAGGATCCGGCGAACCTCACTGAGCGCTCGGCGCGTGTCGAGGTGGTGGATGATCGCCAGGCCGACGATCAAGTCGAAGGTGTCGTCGGGGTAGCCGGTCGCGTGCGCGTCGCCGGCGCGAAAGTCGACCCGGCCCGCGAACCCTTCGGCGCGCGCCCGGTGCCACGCCCGGGCGATCTCAGCGTCCGAGATGTCGATCCCGTCCACGTAGACCGCCCCCGCGTCGACATAGCGGCGGGCATCGTTCGCCGGCCCGCACCCGTACAGGAGCACGTGCTTTCCGTCGGGATCACACAGCTCATAGATCTCGTCGTTGCGGTTGAACTCGCCGATCGCGCGCCAGATCGCGAGACGGAGCCAGACGTATGCCCTGCCCTGACCGTTGAAGAACCGCCGCTCCCGCTCGACAACGTCCGTGTCGTCCGGCATGCGGCGAATCTAGCAAGCGCACAGCCGGCATCGCGCGCAAACCGACGTGAGATGATCAGGCCGTGGCCGCGAGTCGAGCAGGGAAGCTGCGTCCGCACCTAGCCGCGCTCTTGCCCGGGCTGATCGTGGTGGCGCTGATGGTGTTATGGGCCGAGCACGACGGCGGGTACAACACCGACACCTGGTACTGGGGCGCGTTGGTGATGGTCGGCGTCACCGTTGTTGCCGTGATCGCCTTCGGGCCTAGCCGCGCCCGCCTCGGTCGTCCGGCGTGGATTGCCCTGGTCGCCTTCGCCGCATACGTCGCGTGGTCGTATCTCTCGATCGCATGGGCCGGATCCCCCGGCGACGCCCTGGAGGGAAGCAACCGAGCCCTGCTCTACCTGCTCGTGTTCGCGGTGATGCTGATCATCCCGTGGCGCGGACCCCCGGCGTTGCTCGCCCTGTTCGCGTTCACCGCCGGTGTGGGCGTGATCGCCTTCCTCCTGCTGTTTCGGCTGGCCTCGGCCGACCACGTCGCCAACTTGATCATCGGCGGCCGGCTCGCCTCCCCAACCGGCTACTTCAATTCGACCGCGGCGCTCTTCATGATCGATGCGCTCACCGCGACCGCGCTGGCCGCCCGGCGCGAACTGCCGGCGCCGATCCGCGGCCTGCTCCTGGCGATGGCGTCCGCATGCCTACAGCTGACATTGATCGTCGAGAGCCGCGGCTGGCTGTTCACCCTGCCGCTCGTGCTGGCCGTCTCGCTGCTCCTGGTGCGAGACCGGCTGCGCGTGGCCGTCGCAGCGCTGCTCCCGATCACGGTCACCTTGCTGCCCCTGCACCGCCTGCTGGCGGTGTACAAGAGCCCCGGCGGCGTCGCGCTGGCCCACGCGACCAGGAGCGCGGGTGAAGCGTCGCTGGTGCTGTGTGCGGTCGTGTTCGTGCTGGCGACGCTACTGGCGTGGGCCGACCAACTCGGCCGCGGGCCCACGCTGTCGCGGACGCGCCGGCGCCGGCTCGCCATCGCCGCGACCGTGATCGCCGTTGCCGGAGGCTGCGCCGGCGCACTCGTGGCCACCAAGGGGCATCCGTTCGCCTTCATCAGCCGGCAATGGAACGGGTTCGTCCACGCCTCCACGGAAACCGTTTCTACCAGCAACTTCGGGGTGGTCGGCAGCGGCCGCTACGACTTCTGGCGGGTCGCCATCGACGCCTTCCTGGCCCACCCGATCGGGGGCCTCGGACAGGACAACTTCGACAATTACTACGTCGTCCACCGCCGGATCAACCAGGAGCCGGCCTGGACCCACAGCCTCGAGATGAGGTTGCTGGCGCACACTGGGATCGTCGGCTTCGCGTTGTTCTCGGTGTTCATCGCGGTGGCGGTTGTGGCCGCGCTCCGGGCCCGCCGCCGGACGGACGATGACGGCGATCTGACAGCCGCGATGGCCGGCGCGGCGCTCCTGCCGCTCGTAGTGTGGTTGATCCATGGCTCGATTGACTGGTTCTGGGAGATGCCGGCTCTGACCGGCCCGGCACTCGGGTTCCTCGGTATGGCCGGCGCGTTGGGGCGCCCGGTGAGCCGCCCGCACCCGGACGCGGCGTCGCGCCCGGTGTCTGAGCGAACGTCGCGTCCGTCCGCCAGGCGCGCCGTCGCCGGCACCATCGGCGTGCTCGCGCTCTTCGCCGCGGTGATCGTCCTCGGCTTCGCGTATCTCTCGGTGCGCGAGGTGTCGGTGGCCAGCAATCTGCGACAGACGGACCCGGCCCGGGCCCTCGGGGACCTCGATACCGCCGCCGATCTCAATCCGCTAAGCGCCGATCCCGGCCGCATTGGCGGGACCATCGCCCTGCAAACCGGGCAGTACGGCCAGGCCCTGCGTCGCTTCCGGCAGTCGATCTCGCGTGACCCGGGCGGGTGGTACGCCTGGCTCGGCGCTGGGCTGGCCGCGTCGGCCCTCGACGACCGCCGCCTCGCCCGCGACGACCTCGAGATGGCCGGCTCGATCAACACGCGGGAGCCGGCCATTCAGGAGGCACTGCGGCGCGTCGATGGCCCCCATCCGCTGAGCGCGGCGGCCGCGCTGCAAATGCTCGCCGCGGCGCAGAGCGCGTTGTGATCGGAGGGATTGTCAGCTTTGGTCGACGTTTGTCTTCTGTCGGTAGGTTCATGTAGGATTTGGGACCGTTCTGCGGCGTCTTTGACGAACGAAAGGATTCATGAAACGCATCTCGCTGGTGGTAGGGGTCGTTCTGTTGCTATTGGTCGTGCCCGGCTCCGCGCTCGCTTCAGGCAGCTCGACGTGCCAGGCTTATAGCCCGCAGCTGTGCTCATCGGTCGGCAGCAATAACGCCTCGACCGGGTCTGGCTCGGGAACGGGAGCAAACTCCAGCTCGGCGGGCAGCCTCCCGTTCACCGGACTCGACGTGGTCCTGCTCGTGGCCGGAGGCGGCGCCTTGCTCGGAGCCGGCCTCGTTGTACGCGTCCTCTCGCGGCGTCTTACCGAGTAGCTGGCTACTTGCCCAAACGCTCGCGGATCAGGCGGGTGATCTCGCCGCCGTCCGCGCGACCCTTGGTCTCGCGCATCACGTAGCCCACGAGCGGCCCGATCGCTTTCATGTTGCCGTCGCGGACCTTCTCGGCAGCGCCGGGGTCGGAGGCGATCGCCCGGTCGACGACCTCGGTCAGGCCGTCGTCCTCCGCCGTGATCGCGCCCAGGCCCTCGCGCTCGACGATCGCGCGCGGATCGCCTCCTTCCTTGACCAGCACAGTTAGAACCTCGCGCGCCGCATCGCGACTGATCTCTTTCGCTTTCACCATCGTGGCCAGCGTCGCGAGGCTCTCCGGTGTGACGTTCGACGCGGCCGGATCAGCGTCCGATCCGATCCGCTCCACGAGCTGTGGGATCCAGTTGGACAACTCGGCCGGCTCGAGACCGCCGTTTCCCCGGGATGTGAGGCCGCCCGCCCGTGCGCCGGCCGCGCCCAGGGCCTGCTCAAAGTAGTCGCCGAGCTCGGCTCGGAACGCGAATAGCCGGGCGGTGTCGGCGTGCAGCCCGAGCTCGCGCTCGAAGCGCTCAGCGCGCTCGGCCGGAAGCTCCGCGGGCATGTCCGCCCGTGCGACGACGAGCATCTCCTCGCCGACGACGAGCGGGACAAGATCGGGCTCCGGGAAGTAGCGATAGTCGTGCGCCTCCTCCTTGGAGCGCAGCGGGGTGAGGCTGTCGGTGGCGGGGTCGTAGTGGAGGGTCTCCTGCTCGACCTGCTCTCCCGCCTCGAGCAGGCGTCGCTGGCGCTCGATCTCTGCCTTGACGCCGCGCTCGAGGTACGCGAACGAGTTCATGTTCTTGAGTTCGGTCTTGGTCCCGAGCTCGGTGGTGCCTGTCGGGCGGATCGAGACGTTGGCGTCGCAGCGCAACGATCCCTGCGACATGTCGACGTCGGACACGCCCAGCTGCCGCAGCGTGGTGCGCAGCAGGATCAGCCACTCGCGCGCCTGCTCGGGCGAGCGGATGTCCGGCTCGGTGACGATCTCCACGAGCGGAGTGCCGCCACGGTTGAAGTCGACCCAGCTGCGATCCGATCCGTGGATCCGGCCGCTCGCACCTAGGTGGTTGAGCTTGGCGGCGTCCTCCTCCAGGTGCACGCGGTGGATGCGCACGTCGCCGAGCCGGCCGCCGAGACACAGCGGCACGTCGTACTGGGAGATCTGGTAGCCCTTCGGGAGGTCGGGATAGAAGTAGTTCTTGCGATGGAACAGCGAGCGCTCGGCGATCTCGCACTCCAGCGCCAGGCCGATCATGATCCCGAAGTGGATCGCGCGCTCGTTTACCACGGGCAGCGCCCCCGGCAGGCCGAGGCAGGTCGGGCACGTATGGATGTTGGGCGGGTCGTTGAACGACAACTCACACCCGCAGAACATCTTGGTCCGAGTGTCCAGCTGGACGTGGATCTCCAAGCCAATCACCGGCTCATACACCGTCATGGTGCCTCCGGGTGGCGCCGGGTGATTGGCCGCTCCCCATCGAACTCGATCGCCCCTTCGAGCGCGTAAGCGGCATCGAGCAGGCGGCTCTCGCTGAACGCCGGACCGGCCAGCTGGAAGCCGACCGGCAGCCCGCCGCTCAGGCCCGACGGTATGGAGATGGCGGGAATACCGGCCAGCGACATCGGCACCGCCAGGAAGTCGTTGAGGTACATGGCGAGCGGGTCGGCCGTCTTGGCCCCGAGCTCGAACGCGGTGCACGGGCTGGTCGGGATCGCGATGAAGTCGAAGCGGTCGAACGCCGCCCGGAAGTCGTCGGCGATCTTCGTACGCACCTTCTGCGCGGTCCCGTAGTACGCGTCGTAGTAGCCGCTCGACAGCGCGTACGTTCCGAGCATGATCCGACGCTTGACCTCGGGCCCGAAGCCGACCTCGCGGGTGCGGCTGTACATCGTCACCAAGTCCTTGTCGCCGTCGACTCGAAGTCCGTACCGGACCGCGTCGAAGCGCGCCAGGTTCGCCGACGCCTCGGCCGGCGCGATCAGGTAGTAGGCCGACAGAGCGTGCGGCGCGTGCGGCAGCCGGCACGGCTCAACGGACGCGCCCAGCCGCTCGGCCAGCGCGAGCGTCGCCTCGAAGTTCTCGCGCACCCCGGGCTCGATCCCGCCTTCGGCGCCGGTCAGGTCCTCGGGAACGCCGAGCCGAATGCCCTTCAGGTTCTCGGCGCTGGGTGACGCTATCTCTCCCGGGAACTCGAGCGAGGTCGAATCGAGGCGGTCGCGCCCGATCATGTGCCGGAATAGCAGCGCGGCGTCGGTCACGTCGCGGGTGAGCGGGCCGGCCTGGTCGAGTGAGGAGGCGAACGCGATCATCCCGTAGCGCGAGCACGCTCCGTAGGTCGGCTTCAGCCCGACGATCCCGCACAGCGCGGCCGGTTGGCGAATCGAGCCGCCGGTGTCGGTGCCGAGCGCCCACGGTGCATGACCGGCCGCCACCGCCGCGGCGCTCCCGCCCGAGGAGCCCCCGGGAACCCGGGTGCGGTCCCACGGATTGAGTACCGGCCCGAAGCCCGAGTTCTCGTTCGAGGAGCCCATCGCGAACTCGTCCTGGTTGGTCTTGCCGAGCAGCGGGGCGCCGGCCACGCGGAGTTTCTCGACCACCGTGGCGGTGTAAGGCGGGCGGTAGCCCTCGAGGATCTTTGAGCCCGACTGGCTGGGGACCCCCTCGGTGCAGAACAGGTCCTTGACCGCGACCGGTACGCCGCCCAGGGGTTTACCGGCGTGGCCGTTCGTCTCCGGAGCCGCTTCGGCGACCCACGTGAACGCGTTCAGCTCGTCCGCGGCCGCGCGCTCCCGGTAGGCCTCGAACACCTCCGCCGCGGATATCTCCCCGGCGCGGATCCGCTCCGCGGCCTGCGCCGCGGTCAGGTCGATCAGCTCGCTCACGCCGCGC
Organism: uncultured Solirubrobacterales bacterium; assembly: GCA_963757235.1. Taxonomy (GTDB): domain Bacteria; phylum Actinomycetota; class Thermoleophilia; order Solirubrobacterales; family Solirubrobacteraceae; genus Palsa-465. Next base: position 115,935 of record CAVWRC010000020.1, read on the forward strand.
CGGGACTCGGGACGCCGAAGCCGTCGTGAAGCGGTTCTGGAGCCGCCGCGAGGATGACCTCGCGCGGGAGCGACGGCGTCGGATCGTCAGGCCGTAGGGCGTTCACCACGTCGATCACGTGCGAGGTCGGCGCGACCCCCTCGAGATCGAGCTCGCGGATCTTCTCGATGTGGTCGAGGACGTTGGAGAGCTCCTCGGCCATGCGCGCGACCTCCTCCTCGCCGAGCTCTAGGCGGGCGAGTCGCGCGACGTGGAGGACCTGGTCACGGTCGAGCATGTCCTGCGCATTCTAGGATCGAGATTCGCCGCCGGGCCTGATGACCGGGATCTCCGAGGGTGCGTCCCGGGTCGCGATCCCCTCCTGGCGCAGCGACTCGTAGCCGCCATATGCCAGCACGAGCGCGCTGAGCAGCCCCAGGTAGGCGCCCGCTTGCTCGTCCGCGAGCGCGTCGATCAGGACGCGGTAGATCAGCGCCAGGACGGTGAGCAGACTCGAGCACGGTCACGATCACGCTGAGCGTGGCCGGCACGGCGGGAGAGCGGCGAGTGGCCTGAGTAATCGTCAGCGCGAGGGCGCACGCGATCGTGACGATCACCAGCCACCGCAGGGTGGTCAGGGCCTGCCAGCCGGTCAGCGAATGGTCGCCGTGCCCGTACCACGGGACCGCCAGCATGAACACCAGCAGCAGCACGGCTCCGACCCCGGCGAGCACCTCGCCACGCCGCAGGCGCGACGGGTGGAAGTCCATCAGGCGGTGGAACCCGTGCCCGCTTGCCCGGGCGCGGGCTCGCCGGCCGAGGGCGCTACCGCGGGCTCGGTCTGGCGAAGACGCCGGGTCATCGCCACCAGCCCGGCGACGAGCAGCACCGCCAGCCAGAAGCCGAGCGCGAGCTCCCCAAACCGCCCCAGGTGAAACAGGAACTTGAGCGCGATCAGGACCGCTGCGGTGCAGGCGAGGATGTATCGGGTCGTCTCACGGTCGGCGGCGATCGACGGCAGCCGGGTCTGCGGCGAGAGCCGCTCGAACCCCAGGTCGGCGACGAGGAACGCGCACGAGAGCAGCGCCAGCACGCCCAGGAAGGCGTCTGGCGCGTCGACGGCGGTCAGCGAGCCGCCAATCGAAACGGTGGCCGATCCGACGCTGATCGTCGCTCCAAAGGAGAACCACGGAAGGACGAGCAGGTCGAGGATGACCAGGACCGCGAGGGCGCCGAGCACCCAGTCCTCGCGCGACAGACGCTCGAGGTGCAATCGGCGGACCTGGTTCTCCACGCCTACAGGTTCGCGCTCGGGGCTCCTGCTCCTCCCCGGAGCGTACGCGTAGGCCATTGCGCTACTCGAGGCCGGCGGCCAGCCGGGCCGCGATGACCGTGTTACGAAGCAGCATCGCGATCGTCATCGGGCCGACACCGCCCGGAACGGGCGTGATCAGCCCGGCTTTGTCCGCCGCGGCCTCGAACTGCACGTCGCCCTTCAGGCCGGCGTCCGTGCGGTTGATGCCCACGTCGATGACCGCCGCGCCCGGCTTGATGTAGTCCGCGCCGATCATCTCGGCCCGGCCGATCGCGGCAATCAGCACGTCAGCTTGCGAGCACACGCCGGGGAGGTCCCGGGTCCGCGAATGGCACATGGTCACAGTGGCGTTCCGCTCCAGCAGCAGGAACGCGACCGGCTTGCCGACCAGGTTCGAGCGCCCCACCACCACCGCCTGCGCCCCCTCGAGCTGCACCGAGTAGCGGTCGAGCAGCTCGATCACGCCGAGCGGCGTGCACGGTCGCAGCCCAGGGGCGCCCTGCATGAGCCGGCCCGCGCTGACGTGCGTCAGGCCGTCGACGTCCTTGTCCGCTTCGATCAGGGCGGTCAATTCCTTGCCGTTCAAGCCCGCCGGGACGGGCAGCTGGAGCAGGATCCCGCTCACGTCCGGGTTGCCGTTGCCGTCCTCGATCACCGCCGCGACGTCGTCCTGAGTCACGTCGTTCGGGAGGTGCTGGTGGTAGTCGGTTATCCCGGCCTCGGCACACGCCTTGCGCTTGTTGGCCACGTAGACCGCCGACGCAGGATCGTCGCCGACGAGGATCGTGGCCAGTCCGGGCGGTCGGCCCACGCGCTCGCGAAACGCCTCGACGTCGCGTGCCACCTCGGCGCGCACCTGGGCGGCGACCTCCTTGCCGTCGATGATGGTGGCGCTCATTCGGGGCGGCACCCTAATGGATTGGGTGCTTTTAGCGTCGCGTGATCGGCGCCAGGTCAGCGACCATCTTGCGCTCCGAGCCGTCGCGGCTGAAGCGGATGACGACGATCCCGCCGGGCTCCAGCCCGGTCACCACGCCCTCGCCGAACTTCGGATGGCTGACATCCTCGCCCAGTCGGAACGTCGGCGCGACCGCGGCCTGCGCCTCCCACGCCGATCCCCCGCCTCCGCCCCACGTTTCCCCGCCGCCACCGCCCGACCAGGAAGTTGCCCGCGCACGGATTCCCGCCAGGCCCCTCGGCTGTTGTTGCTCGCGATCGGTCAGCTCGGCGGGGATCTCCGAGATGAAGCGGCTAGGTGCGCCGAAGCTGCGGGCGCCGAACACGTTGCGTGTGCGGGCGTAGGTCAGGTACAGGTCGCGCTCGGCGCGCGTGATTCCGACGTAGCAAAGCCGGCGCTCCTCCTCCAGCCCGCCCTCGTCGAGCGCGCGCGAGTGCGGGAACACGCCCTCCTCGAGGCCGATCATGAACACGATCGGGTACTCGAGGCCCTTGGCGTTGTGCAGCGTCATCAGCGTCACCAGGCCCGCGTCGTCGCTGCTGTCGTCGGCGTCGGAGCGGAGAGCGATCTGCTCCAGGAAGTCGGCCAGCGAGCCACGCCCGGGAGAATCCGCCCCAGCGGATTCTCCCCCGGAATTGGCGCCAGCCAATTCCGCAGATTCTCCCCCGGTATCCGCGTCAGCGGATACCGCAGAGTCGTACTCGGCGGCGACGTTGATCAGCTCGTCGAGGTTCTCGATCCGCCCCTGGGCCTCGATCGTCCGCTCGGCCTCGAGCGCCTCGCGGTAGCCCGTCTCCTGAAGGAGCTCCTTGAGCAGCTCCGCGATCGGCGGGTTCGCCTCGACCCGTTCGCGCAGCACGTGCATGGTGGCCATGAACCGGCGCAGCGCCTTCACCGCGGCGGGGCCGAGCCCCGGCACCTGCTCGGGCTCGGAGGCCGTGTCCCAGATCGACGTACCCGTCGTGTTGGTGTACGCGAGCACGCGCGACATAGAGGTCGAGCCGATCCCGCGCCTAGGCGAGTTGACGATCCGCGTGAACGCTCCCGCGTCTTGTGCGTTGACGAGCGTGATCAGATAGGCGATTGCGTCCTTGATCTCGGCCCTGTCGTAGAACTTGGGTCCGCCGATCACCTGGTAGGGGATGTCGCCCCGCACGAGCGTGTCCTGGAGCACGCGCGACTGGGCGTTCGTGCGATAGAAGACCGCGATCTCAGCTCGGGACACTCCTTCGTCGAGCAGACGCTGAACCTCCCCGGTCACGTACCGGGCCTCGGCATGCTCGTCCTCCAGCTCGCGGACCTTGATCGGGTCCCCCTGCCCGAGCTCGGTCCACAGCGACTTCGGTTTCTGGGCCCGGTTGTTTCGGATCACCGCGTTGGCGGCATCGAGGATGGTCTGAGTCGAGCGGTAGTTCTGCTCGAGCTTGATCACGTGCGAGTCGGGGAAGGAGTCTTCGAACTCGAGGATGTTGCGGATGTCCGCGCCGCGGAAGCCGTAGATCGAGTTGTGGGTGACGACTCCGTTGGCGATGAAGTTGTGGGTCGGCTCGACGTCCAGGTCGTAGACGGGCGCATGTAGCGCGATTCGCTCCGCCGACTCGACCACGTCATAGCCGCCGTGCTCGTCGAACATGACCATCCCCGGTCGGACGAGCGCCGCCGGCGTGAACGGGAGCGCTCCACCGCGCTCGCCGAGCGCGGCGCATGGCCATCCCCCATCGCCCATGTAAAACGCGTCAACTCCCCGGCCCCCGGAGCGCTCCGGCGACATAAGCATGCTCTCCATGCTTATGTCGCCATCGTCGCGGCGACGCGCCGGCTCTGACACGTTTTGCAGGGTCGAGGTGGCCGTCGGGCGCGCATGTTCGCCGCCGCCTCGGATCCGGTCCTCCAGGGTGCAAAAGGCCCGAACGTCCCCCGGCTCGCCGCGCATCCGGGATATAAGCGCCCGGGAGGTGCTTATATCCCCCGGGCCCCCGGGGGCGGTGCGATTTCGGGCGTTCAGCACCTCCGCGCCTGCTCCCACGGGCACAGCGGGACCGTATCCCGCGAAGTGTGTGTGCTCCGGCGTGCTCACCATCCTCCGTCCCGAGCGCATCGTGATCGCCACCCCGTCGGCCGCAACCGCGCGATGAACGCGAACCACCCGTGCCGGCGCAAACGCCCCGCCCCCGCGACCCGACATCACGAGATCCCCAACGCGCACCCTTTCGATCGCCAAGCGCGACCCGTCTGCCATCGTCACCAGCGTCCCCGCCACCAGGCACTGGGCGTCGTCCCCGACCACCATCAGGTTGCGCCGCTCCTCGGCCAGCAGTTGGAGCCAGCGGTACTGGGCGTGGTTGGTGTCCTGGTACTCGTCGACGAGCACGTGCCGGAAGCCGTTGGCGTACTGGTCGCGCACCTCCTGAAACAGCTGCAGGACGTTGACCGCGTTGACCAGCAGATCGTCGAAGTCCATCGCGTTCATCCGGTGAAGCTCCCGCTCGTACATCCGGAAGGCATCTGCCACCGTCTGCTCGAAGAAGGAGCCGACCATCTGACCGTAGGCGTCGGCGTCGCGCAGTCGGTTCTTGGCATCCGAGATCTGGTTCTGGATCGAGGACGGCGTGAAGCGCTTGGGATCGATCCCCAGCTCGTCCAGGCAGCGCTTGACCAGTCGCCGAGAGTCGGCCTGGTCGTAGATCGTGAACCGCCGCGTGTACCCGAGCTTGTCGGCGTGGGCGCGGAGCATGCGCGCGCAGGCGGCATGGAAGGTCATCACCCACATCGCACGGACGCGCCGGCCGACCAGCAGCTCGGCCCGATCGCGCATCTCCCCCGCCGCCTTGTTGGTGAACGTGATGGCCAGGATCTCGTTAGGCTTCGCCGCGTCGGTCGCCACCAGGTAGGCGATCCGATGGGTCAGCACGCGGGTTTTGCCCGAGCCCGCGCCGGCCAGAATCAACAGCGGCCCCTCGCCGTAAGTGACCGCCTCGCGCTGGGGCTCGTTCAGCCCGGCGAGGAGGGTTTCCAGCTCGGTGGCGGTGTCTGCCATGACAGTCTTCAACGGTAGCGACGGCAGTGGTCGTCGCCTCAGGCGCCGCGGTCAGGCGCACAGTCTGCAATCCATCCATTCGTGAGTGATCTGCTGAATCAGCTCAGGTCTGCCTGCGCGCTCGTCGCCGAGCGGGCAAAGCACGTCCACGTGGAGCGCGAGCGAATCCCGGCCTACGTGGGCACGCTGCCGATCGACCTCCCCGAAGGCGACCCCGATCCCGAGGCGCACCTGATCGAAGGCACCCGTGAGGAGCTGGCCGCGTTCTGGCTCACCCTGGACTCGATCAACTTCGGGTCGGGCTGGTTCCCGACCCTGCATAAGCGCCCCGGCCGGTCCGGCTACTTCACGATCGCTACCGCCCTCCGGGACCGGTTCGCCGCCCACGGCCCCTGGCCTGCGTCGGAGCTCGCTCGGATCGGCGCCGGCGACGTCGCCGCCGCGCTCGGTCAGGATCCTGAGCACGAGCTGATGGCGCTGTATGCCCGGTCGCTGAACGATCTCGGCCGGCACGTCTCCGCCTACCACGCGGGCCACTTCGTTGGCGTGGTCGACGCCGCCGGCAGCTCCGCGGTCGCGCTGGTTCAGCGCCTGAGCGGATGGCCGTCGTTCGCCGATACCTCGCGCTACGACGGCGTGTCGGTCCCGTTCCTCAAGCGCGCCCAGATCACCGCCGTCGATCTGGCCCGGGCCGGGGTCGCCGCCTTCCGCGACCTCGATGCGCTGACGATGTTCGCCGACAACCTGGTTCCCCACGTTCTGCGTCTCGACGGGTTGCTCACGTACGACGCTGCCCTGCTCGAGCGGATCGAGCAAGGCGAGCTGCTCGAACACGGCTCGCCCGATGAGGTCGAGCTACGGGCCTGCGCGCTGCACGCGGTGGCGCTGCTTGCCCTCGAGCGCCGCGGCGCAATCGAGGCCGACATCGACTATTTGCTGTGGCATCGCGGGCAGGAGCCGCGCTACAAGGAGCAGCCCCGCCACCGCTCGCGCTGTACGGCCTACTGACGCGTTCGACCGCGACCGCGTCAGCCTCAGCGCTCGAGGGCCTCCAACCGCGCCCGCGCGATCGCCTCGGCGCCCGCGTCGCCGACCAGAAGCTCGGGCCGGATCGTCCAACTCCCCAGCAGGTCGACCGCCGGGAAGCGGCCCGTGGCGGCCAGGACCGGATCCAGCGAGATCACCGTGGTCTCGCCGCCGAGCGATTCGGACGCGGTGGCGATCACGGTCAGCGATCCCCCGCCGACGATGCTGCGCGCCGACGCCAGCAGCTTGCGCGCGGCGTGGGGTGGCAGGCCGCTCAGCGTGTCGATCAGCACGACCGCGTGGGATCCGCGAGCCGCCAGACGCCGGGCCTGGTCGACGACGCGCTCGATCGTCTGGGCCTGGGCGTCGGCGGAGGCGGCGAAGCTGACCGCCGCAGCCGGTTCGATCGGTCCCGCCTGCCACTCCGAGATCTCCTCGGGGCGCACCCCGGCGAGCACGATCGATAACTGGATCCCCTCTTGGCCGGCGAGTGTCGCGGCCAGCCGCTTGAGCGCCTCGGTCTTGCCGGACCGCGCCGGGCCGACGATCGTTGCGCGCGATCCCTTTCCGAACGGCGTCAGCCATTCGATCGCTTTGATCGTCGGGTCGTCTGACCCGAGCCGGAAGCGTTCGCTCGGGAACGCCGCCGGCAGATCGTCGAACCGGGTGCTGTCGGCAACCTCGTCGGCCGGACGGCCGTTGATCGTGTCGATCCGGATCAGCGACGCGAAGCGCTCGGAACGTCGCGGGGCGCGGCGCGGGCCTGCGATGCGATCGCCCGGCACGAGCTCGCAGCGCTTGACCTGCGCGGCCGAGACGTACACGTCGTCCTCGGAGGGCTCTGGCGGGTTGACGCGCAGGAAGCCCGACCCGTTCGACAGGAGCTCGACCTCGCCCTCGACGATCTCGTCCTCGGGCGGCTCCTTGGACACCCGCCGGCGGCGGCTCGGGCGCTCGGCAGGCTCTTCGCCGTCGTCGCTGTCGTCGCTGACCTCCGAAGCCGAGTCCGAGACCGAGACCGACGTGAGCTGGCCGTCATCCTGCTCGTCCCGCGCCCGGGCGGCGTCCTCGTCCTCTTCTTCCTCGCGCGAGGCGTCGTCTTCCTCGTCGCGGGCGCCGGTGCGACCGCGGCCGCCTCGCCTCCCCCGCCGGCGCCGGCCGGCGGTCTTCTCCTCCTCGGCGCCCTCGTCTGTATCGGCGGCCGACTGCTCGGCGGCCGGCTCCTCGGCGGCCGACTCCTCGGCGGCCGGCTCCTCGGCGGCCGGCTCCTCGGCGGCCGACTCGTCGGCGGCCGGGGCTCCACCCTGCCGGGTCAGGATCGCGTCGATCAACTCCGACTTGCGCAGACGGCGGTAGCCGTCGATCGAGAGCTCGGACGCCAGTGCGTGAAGGTCGGCGAGCGGGCTGGCGGCCAGCGCGTCGCGGTCAAGAATGGACATGGGATGCCTCCTCGTGCTTGATCGGTGGGCTCCGGTCGCGTTGGGCCAGCGACCGGCGATTCAGTTCTGTCCAGCCTAGCGGGGTAGGGACTCGTGTGGTTCGCGGCGCAGCTCCGCCGCGAGCCTCAGCTCCGAATCCAGAGCCGTATCCCCGGCCAGCGCCGCCCGTACGGCCAGAAAGTCGGCCACCTCGGCCACGTCGTGGACGCGCAACACGTGAACGCCGGCGTCGACCCCGTGGCCGACCGCCGCGAGCGTTCCAGGCAAGCGCTCGCGTGGGGAACGCTGCGTGATCGCCCCCACGAAATCCTTGCGCGACACCGCCAACAGTAGTGGCCGCTCGAGCGCATGCAGATCGGACAGCTCGCGCAGGACCTCCACCGTCTGCGCCGGTGTCTTGCCGAAGTCGGGGCCGGGATCGAGCATCAACTGGTCGAACGCGACGCCGTGGGCCATCGCCACCGATATGAGCTCGCGCAGGAACCGCTTGACGTCGGCCCCGACCAGCCCGTCGAGCGTCGGATCCAGCAGCTTCTCCTTGGGCGCTGCGCGCGTGTGCATGAGCACGAGACCGGCGCCCGTGCCGGCACAAACGTCCGCGAGCTCCGGGTCGCGCAGGCCGCTGACGTCGTTGACGATCGCCGCGCCCGCGGCGATCGCGGCGTACGCCACCGCCGGCTTGTAGGTATCGACCGACACGAGCGCGTCGAGCTCGGTTCTCACGCGTTCGATCAGGGGAACCACGCGCTCGATTTCCTCCTCGGGTGCCACCGGCGGCCGGTTGGTGATGCCGGACTCCCCTCCGATGTCGATGATGTCGGCCCCGGCGTCGATCAGCGACCGTGCCAGCTCAACCCGCTCATCCAGCGTCCGGTGCGCGCCGTCGTCCGAGAACGAGTCCGGCGTGGCGTTGACAATGCCCATCAGCCAAGGCCGCCCGCCCAGCTCGAGCGTGCCGGCGGTCGTCCGCAGGGGCAGCGCCGGCGCCGGAAGACGATCTCGATCGCCCATCGCCGGGGAGGGTATCGGCGCGACCGAACGGTAAATCAGTGCGCCGGGTCCGCGACGCCGTCCTCGTGCCGCTTCTCGACGATTCCCTTGATCCGAGCGAGCGTCTCGTCGGACATCCGCCGGATCTCCCAGTGGGTCAGCTTCATCACCCGCATCGGTGAGGTGGCGATCACGTCGGCGTTGCGCGGCTCGCGTTGGAGCAGACCCATCTCGCCGATCAGGTCGCCCTCCTTGAGCGAGGCGATCTTGTTCCCATCGCGGATCACGTCGGCGGTCCCCTCCTGGATCCCGATCAGCTCGGTCGAGTAGTCGCCCTGCTTCATCAGGATCTGGCCATCGGCCACGCTCGTCTCGGTGGCGAATGCGGCCAAGCGGTTGGCCTCCTCGTCGGACAGGTGGGAGAAGATCGGTATCTGCTTGAGGCGGTTCGGGTCCATCGGTCCTGGTTGCTACCCACAGACAATGTGCAGGTAACTAGAGCGCCTGCACCTCGGAGGTGATGTCGCTCACAGACTGCTTGGCGTCTCCGAACAGGAGTGCGGTCTTGGGTTCATAGAAGAGCGGGTTGTCGATTCCGGCGAACCCGCTTGCCATCGAGCGCTTGAGCACGATCACCGACCCGGAGCGGTCGACCTCGAGGATCGGCATACCGTAGATCGGTGACCCCGGCTCGTTCTTGGCTGCCGGGTTGGTGACGTCGTTGGCGCCGATGACCAGGGTCACGTCGGTGCGCGAGAACTCGGGATTGATCTCATCCATCTCCCGGAGCAGGTCATAAGGCACGTCGGCCTCGGCCAGGAGCACGTTCATGTGGCCGGGCATACGGCCCGCCACCGGGTGGATCGCGAACTTGACCTCCACGCCCTTTTTCTCGAGCGCCCGCTCGAGCTCTCGGACCGCGTGCTGCGCCTGCGCCACCGCCATCCCGTAGCCGGGCGCGATCACGACCTGGCGGGCGTAGGAGAGCTGGATCGCCACGTCCTGAGCGGTGGTCGAGCGCACCGGGCCGCGGTCCTCGGCCCCGGCGCCGGCCGGCGCGGCGATCGCCCCTCCGAAGCCGCCGGCGACGATTGCCGGCACCGAGCGGTTCATCGCCTTGGCCATCAGGTTCGTGAGGATCGTGCCGGACGCACCGACGATCATCCCGGCGACAATCATCGCGGTGTTGTTCAGCGCGATACCGGTGGCGGCCGCCGACAGTCCTGTGAACGCGTTCAAAAGCGAGATCACCACCGGCATGTCGGCGCCCCCGATCGGGAGCACGACCATGTTCCCGAGCACGGCGGCGGCGAGCAGGATCCCGACGATGAACAACGCCTGCGAATGGATGCCGGCCGCGAGCACGATCGCCGACCCCACGCAGATCACGAGCAGCGCGGCGTTGATGACCGACTGCCCCGGGAGCTTGATCGGCTTGCCGGGCAGGATCTCCTGGAGCTTTCCGAACGCGATGTTCGACCCCCAGAACGAGACGGAGCCGACGATCGCCGCGAACAGCGTCGGGATCTCGGACTTCTCGAGCCAGAGCGAGCCGCCCGAGGCGAAGTGATGGCGGTACTCGATCCACGCGATGATCGCCACCGCCCCGCCGCCGACGCCGTTGAACAGCGCGACCATCTGCGGCACCGCGGTCATCCGCACGTTGCGCGCCGCCGGCACGCCGACCGCGGTTCCGATCACCAAGCCCAACGCGATCAGCCAAGGCGTGCTCGAGCCCGACAGCACGTGCGGCGTGAGCAGCGTCGCGACGATCGCGATCGCCATTCCGACCGCCGCGATCTTGTTGCCCCGGGGCGCCGTGCGCGGCCCGGTCAGCCCGCTCATCCCGTAGATGAACAGCGAGAACGCGACGATGTAGCAGGCGTCGATGAAGTTCGCCCGCTGCAGGAAGATCGTTGCCACGATCACTTATCCTTGCCCTCGATCTCGCCGGCGCTGTCCCCCGGGGGAAGATCCGGCTTTCGCTTGAACATCTCCAGCATCCGGTCGGTGACCAGGAACCCGCCGACCACATTGATCGTGCCGAACGCGATCGCGATCACGAGCAGTGCGTGCTCCAGCACGCCCGTGGCCTCGTGCATCAGCAGCAGGCCTCCCAGAACCACGACCCCGTGAATCGCGTTGGTGCCCGACATCAGCGGCGTGTGCAGCGTATTCGGCACCTTCGAGATGACCTCGAACCCGACGAACGCGGCCAGCACGAGGATCGCTATCTCGGTGATGAGGGTCACTTGAGCGTCCTCCTCAGGATCAGGACTTAGCCGCGGTGGCGGCCTCGGCCGCCGCCCTGGCGGCCTCGTGGACGATTTCGCCGTCCCGCGTGATGCAGGCTCCGGCGATCACCTCGTCGTCGAAGTCGAGCGACAGCTCACCCTCGCTCGAGATCATCAGCCCGAGCAGCGACTGGACGTTGCGGGCGTACAGCTGCGATGCGTGCTCGGCCATCGTGCTCGGGACGTTGAGCGGCGCGAGGATCTTGACGTCGTAGCGCACCACGGTCTGACCCGGCTCGGACAGCTCGCAGTTGCCGCCGGCCTCGCCCGCCAAATCGACGATCACCGACCCGGGCTTCATCAGCTTCACGGCGTCCTCGGTGACCAGGATCGGAGCGCGCCGCCCGGGGACGAGCGCGGTGGTGATCACCACGTCAACTTTGCCGATCGCCTCGGCCATCAGCTCCTGCTGGCGGGCCTGCTGCTCGGCGGTGAGCTCCTTGGCGTAGCCGCCCGCGCCCTCCAGATCGCCGCCGAGATCGAACTCCAAGAAATGCGCGCCCAACGACTCGACCTGCTCCTTGACCGCGGCGCGCACGTCGAAGCCCTGCACGACGGCACCGAGCCGCCGAGCGGTGGCGATCGCCTGAAGCCCGGCCACGCCGGCGCCAAGTATGAGCACGGTCGCCGGGCGGATCGTCCCCGCGGCGGTCATCAGCATCGGGAAGAAACGTCCGATCTCCGTCGCCGCGATCAGCACCGACTTGTACCCAGAGATGTTCGCCTGGGAGCTCAGCGCGTCCATCGATTGCGCGCGGCTGATGCGCGGGATGGCCTCCATCGCGAAACTCGTCGCGCCGGTCTGCGCGATCGAGCGGATCGCCTCACCGGCCGTCAGCGGCTGCAGGAACCCGATTAGCACCCCGTCAGACCGCAGGCGCCCGATCTCCTCCAATGACGGCGGCGCGACCTTCACCACCACGTCGGCGTCGTACGGGCCCGCGGGGTCCTCGACGATGCGCGCGCCCGCTTCCTCGTACTGAGCGTCGGGGATCAGGGCGCCGGCGCCCGCGCCGCGCTCTACGACGACCTCGAGCCCGCCGCCGCCGTCGGCCAGCTTGCGCACGACTTCGGGCACCAGCGCCACTCGCCGCTCGCCTTCCGCCGACTCCCTGGGGACTCCGATCCGCATAAACCGGACCGGAGGCTATCGACTTTGAGTCCTATCGGCGGCGGGTGGACCGGCGCCCAGGTGGCTGTGCGATGCGTCACAGCGCCGACTCGAGCGGCACGGGCAGATCGGCCTGACCCTGCACCGCAAGCGCGAAGTGGCGGTCGAGCCGGGCCGGGGTCAGCGCCCCCGCGGCGGCCGAGACGCCCGCCACGTCGGTCCCGGTGACGATCCAGACCGGCGCGGTAGAGGTATTGCCCGTGGCCGCGATCAGTCCAGCGCCGGCGCCGAGCGTGCGGGCGACCTGGCCATGCGGGTTGAGGAGCTCGAGCGTAGGTGGGTGGGCGCCATCTCCTGCGCCGAACCGCGCATAGATCCCGCTCGACCCCGGTCCGTGCTCGATCTCGGATGCGGCGAACTCGCCCTGCACGTCCTCCCAAGTCCCCACCACGACGGCGAGCGAGTCGGTCCCGGAGCCTCCGGCGCCGAGCGCCTGCGAGGCCACTTTCACCCCGATGGCGGCCAATCTGGAGGCGACCCGCTGGCACGCCGAGTTCGTGTCCGACGCGCATTCGAGCGTGGTCGGGTAGCGGCGCCCGTTGATCCCGTGCACGAACGGCTCCGGAAACGAGCCGACGACGGCCGGGATCGAAAATGTCGCGCTCCAGTCGTGTAGGTCCCACCAGATCCGGTCGCCCTTGTGCACACCCATGGCCGTCGGGCCCTTGGGTGCCTCGATCCCGTTCACGTAGTAGAACCAGCCGCGCCGGTTCGGGGTATGGCTAAAGCCGTTGATCGACTCGACCGATCCGCCGCCCGGGGACGCGCTGACCTGAAACGACCGCTCGAGCATGTGCAGCACGGTCTGCGAGCCCGGCACTCGATGCTCGAAGACCGATCCGACCGGAATCGCGCCGAAGTCGCGGGTGACGGTGAGCGTGACCTCCGAGCTGCCCTTGCCGGCCGCCAGTCCGCATCCGGCGAGCGCCAGCACCACCACGATCGCTCCGATCAGAGCGAGGACAATCCTGCGGTGCATGATGGCGTCCCTTTCAACGAGGGCTGCTGGCTTCCCATCACCACCGACCCTGAACGACCGTGATCGTACCGTGGTGTCGTCGGCCGGGCTCGCTACGTTGCGGCGTGCATGGTCGAGGATTCCGACGCGCGACGCTACGGCGCGGTGTTCGACACCGTGGCGGCGGAGTACGACGGCAATCGGCCGACCTATCCGGACGAGCTCGTCGACCGTGCCGTGGAAGCCGCCGGTGTGACCGCCGGCGACCGTGTGCTTGAGATCGGCTGCGGCACAGGTCAACTCACCCGCAGCCTCGTGGCCCGAGGCCTGCATGTGACTGCCGTCGAGCCAGGCGCAAACCTGATCGAGCTCGCCGGAAAGTCAGCCCAGGGACCCGGTGCGGTCGAGTTCATCAACAGCCGCTTCGAGGACGCCGTCATCGAAGGCGGGTTCGCAGCCGCCTTCTGTGCGTCCGCCTTCCACTGGCTCGATCCCGACGTGAGCTGGGCGAAGACGGCGCAGTCGTTGAGGCCCAATGGTCTGATGGCGCTGATTCAGTACGGCGGCCTCCGGCACCAGGACAGCGCCACCGACGATGACGCGCTGATCTCGGTGCTGTCAGACACCGCGCCGGAGATCGCCGCCGCCCTGTCGCCGCTGCGGGATCTGGACACGATTCTGAGCGGTGTCGAGGAGCGGCGGGCGAACGTCTCCGACGTGTGGGCCTGGTTGGGACATCAGGAGGTGGCTCGGCTCTACGCCGCCACCCTGTTCCGGGACGTCGAGATCACCGTGGTGCCGACGGTCACCGAACAGACCGCCGAGGAGCTGAAGGCCCTGCTGCGGACCACCTCGCTCTACCCCCGTCTCTCGCCGGCCCAGCGCGACGCCTTGGACCGGGGAAACCGCGAGATCGAGGAGCGGACCGGTCGGCCGATTCGGGCGGGGATGGCTGCGGTGCTCATCACCGCCCGTCGTGCATAACGCCTCCGGCGCGCGGCTCTAGACTCGAAACCCCGATGACCGTCAACCTCACCAGGATCTACACGCGCCTCGGCGACTCGGGAGAGACCCATCTCGGCGACATGAGCCGGGTTCCGAAGACTCATCCGCGGATCGAGGCGTACGGCACGGTGGACGAGCTCAACGCCCACATCGGCCTCGCGCTGACCGTGGAGGATCTCCCGGACGCCTACGCCGATTGGCTCAAGCACATCCAGAACGATTTGTTCGACGTCGGCGCAGACATCTCCGCGCCCGAGGATCCCGACCGGGAGCGGTTGCGGGTGATCCCCGAGCAGACCGCGTGGCTGGAGGAGCGCTGCGACGAGGTCAACGCCACCCTCGCCCCGCTCAAGTCGTTCGTCCTCCCCGGCGGTACGAAGGCGGCGGCGCACCTGCACGTGTGCCGCACGGTGTGCCGGCGCGCCGAGCGGCTGGCCATCGCCTGCGGCGAGCAGGTCAACGCCGAGGTCGTGCGGTACCTGAACCGCCTCTCCGACCTTCTGTTCATCCTCAGCCGCGGGGCCAACGGCGGCGAGGAGCCGCTGTGGGAACCCGGCCGCTACCGCTAGCTACTTCCTCCGGATAAACGCCGCGGCCGATACTGATGGGTGAGGAATGGCGGCGCGGGTGACCTGGTTGTGGAGGGGTGTGTCATCCTTTCGGCTGCTTCTCTGCGGGCTCCTCGCCCGTTCCCCTCCCGGTTGGGGGTTGGTTCCTTACGGGAGGGTGGTGTAGGTGTCGGCGTTGTAGGTGAAGGCCGCCCATCCGTCCCAGATCTGGTGGCCTTCGTCGCCTTTGAGGCGGCTGCGGCGCAGGCCGTAGCCGCGTTTGAGGTGGCTGACCCGTCCTTCCGCGCCGGTGCGGTAGCGCTGTCGGCGGCGGCGGGTGCGCCGGGAGCCGGGTTCTTGGCGGCCGGTGATGTGCACGTCGTCGGCGAGGCCCTCGAGCGCGGTGTTGGTCGGGGCCTGGTTGAACCCGCCGTCGACCATCACCTCGCGCAGCTTGATGTCGAGGTTCTGCAGCTCGGCTGCGGTGGCCGGCAGCAGCGTGTCCTCCCCCGGGTTGCCGATCTGGCTTGAGGGCGGGAGGATGAACCCGCGCGCGCCCGGCTTGGTGTTGGCGGTGATCTCGCACAGCTGATCGACATAGCCGAATTGGTTGGGCTGTGAGAGCTTGCCCTTGCGGATCGGCCGGGCGTCGGGATCCCACAGCGAGATGAGCCGGTCGATGATCTTCTCGCCCTTGACACGCTTGGTGATCTGCTCGGTGACCTTCTCGCAGCGGTCGGCGAGCTCCTCGAGCTGACGCGCGGCCTTGAGCTTGGCCTGGGCGCCGCGCCCCCGGGCCCGGCGCCTGGCCTCGGCGGCGAGCCGCCGCGCCTCCTTGACCGATGTGGCGAGCAGCCCGCCGGTCTGCTCGGTGAGCTTGAGCACCTCCTCCTTGGCCTGCCCGGAGCGGTGGCGCATCGTGCGGGTGATCCCGCGCAGCCGGCGCCCGGCCGCGCGCGAGCGATCCCTGACCGCGGTGCGCTTGGCGCCGATCTTGGCCGCCAGCTTGCGCCCCTCGCGCGGGCCAGCGCCGCTGACGCCCGTCGGCCGCCAGCCCCGAGTCGGTCGGATAGCGAATGTCGGCCTCGACCACGGTCGAGTCGATCCGCGCCGCCCGCGGACGAAACCGCTTCGTCTCGCCGGGCCTTCCCAACCGACTCAGCTCGGCGAGAGCTGGTGCACCACCTCGGGCCCCAGCCGAGCCGCGGGTCAACTTGCGCACGGTCGACTCGTCGGGCACCCGCTCGGTCAGTCCCAGCCGGCAGAAGCGCCGCAGATGGATCGAGTCGCGATGACCTCGCGCATCAACGTCTCGTACCCCCACCCGCACCGGTGCTTGAGCACCATCAACCGCACGTAGGTCTCCATCGCCAGCGACGGCCGCCCACGATCCGGCAAACCGGCTGGTCTCGGCCGAAGCTCCCGCTCCCACCGCATCGCGATCGGCACCAGCAGCTCCGGATCGCAGAGCAGCTCGTCCAAGCCGCGCCAGATCGTCGGGCAACACCCGCACCTCCTCGGGCAGCAGTTCGTCCCACAACGACTCCGCACCGTCGGCGAACAGCGTCAGCACTGACACCTCCCAGATCGATCACGAACCCGCACATTTGCAGGCAAATCATGACCGTCAGGTCGGACGGAAAACCCGAGTCACACCACCGCTACGAGTCGGGTACTCACACCCCCAAATTCCGACCTCACACCCCTCGATTTTTTCCGGGGGAAGTAGCTAGCGGCGCACGCTGAGCAGCATGCCGGTGGCGAGCGCGAAGCCCAGCGCCGCGATGCCGAGCGCGCCGACGACGAACGCCTCGTGTAGACGGACGTAGGCCGCGACCTGGTGCGGCCGGGTGACCAGCGCGGTTGCCCCGAGCGCCGCAGCCGCGAGCAGCACCGCCGCGGGTGCCCCCACGGCGGCTCCAACGGAAACGCGCTCCCCGGCCGGCCGGACCGAAGACGGGCGCCACCGCTCCGCCCCGAGTAGCGCGGCCACCGTCGCCAGCCCCCAGCCCGCGGCCATCAGGAACCCGCCAAGCACGTCGCTCGGATAGTGCATGCCGGTCGCTACCACCGAGTAGCCGACCGCGACAGCGAGCCCGGCGCCGGCGGTCGCGATCGCCGGACGGAGCCGGGCGGGGGCACAGAGGACCGCGGCCAGCGCCAGCGCCATCGCCGCGGTGGAATGCCCGCTGGGCCATGACGCGGGGGGAACAAACCAGCCCAGACGTGGCGTGGCCAGCACATGCTTGAGCACTTCCGTGGTGGCGTTGGCCCCGAGGATGATGACGCCCGCGGCGAAGGCCGAACGCGGCCGACCGCGCAGGAGCGTTATCACGATGAGCGCCGCCACCCAGATCGCGTAGTGGTCGACGTTGATCAGGGACACCATGTCGTGGGCGACCCATTCGATCCCGCCGTGACCATGCAGGTCGCCGAACTGGACGAAGGTCGACTGATCGGCGCGTTCGAAGAACCCGATGTGAAAGGCGGCAAACCAGACCACCGCCAGCAGCGCCAAGCACACGCCCGCGCCCAGCGCCGCCGTCCTGGGGCGAATCGGCATCCTCAAAAGGCTAGCGGGCGCCCAGCCGTCTCCCGGCCTGGGGGGCTCCAAAAACCTGCTGAAGCTCAGGCCGGCTTTGCGGCGGATGCTTGGGGCGCGCCGCGCGTGATGCGCAGCTCTGGCGAGGTCCCGGTCCGGCGAACGTGGGCGTAGTGCTCGATGTCTTCGGGCGACGCGACATCCACGACCACGCCGGCCGCCGGCTCCAAGCGAGCCGATTCGTAGAGCAGCTCCTGGTAGCCCGGAGTTCCACTCGGCCTTCCTTCGACGTCCAGAAAATGCTTCCCGGTCCCGAGCACCCAGCGCTCGCCGGCCCCGGACTGCTCGGCCATCGCTTTGGCCGCGACGGCTTCGCGACTGTCGCGAGCGCCGCCTTCCGGCCGGGGCCGGGCGTGGGCGGCATCGAGCGCGCGCGAGAGGCGCTCGTGGTTTCGGCGGTAGGGCGCGGGGACGATCGCCACCGGACCCGAGGAGGCGGTGCCTCCGCGCATGGCCTCGGCCACCGGGCCGACGAGAACGAACTCGACCTGGTTGTCCTTCAGCCACTTGAGCACGGCAATGGCCTCGCCGCCCAGGTGCTCGAAGCCCTGGGCCGGATGGATGGGGCGGGTGTCGATCTGCGGTGGACGGCGTCTGAGCAGCATGATCTGCGTTTCGCCGCCCGCGGACGGAGTCCTTCCGTTAGGGTGCCATCTAGGGTGAGCCGGGAAGTCTGGTCGGCGGCATTTCGTCGACCCCCGGAGCTCAATGCGTGCCGTCCTCGCCGTTCCGCTGTTCCTCGTTTCGCTCGCCGTCACGCTCGCGGCGGCGAGATTGTTCGCGCGCCGTTTGGACCGGCTCGGCGTTCGGTTCGGCTTTCCCGAGGCGCTGATCGGGCTGCTCACCGCGGTGGCTGCCGACGGCCCGAATGTCTCCTCCGCGCTGTTCGCATTGGCCAAGGGCGCTCACGACGTGGGCGTCGGGGTGCTGGTCGGGTCAAACGCGTTCCAGCTCGCGGCGATGATCGGACTCAGCGCCCTGCTGGCCGGCGGTGTGCGCGTCGCACGCGAGACGCTGGCCCTGGAAGGCGTGGTCGGCCTGATCGTCACCGTGCTGGCCGCCGCACTGTTGTTCCGGTGGCTCTCGCCCGCCGCGACGGTGGCGATCGCCGTCTGCGTGGTTGCTCCCTACCTGGCACTCGTGATCGCTGGCCCGCAGATCCTCGACCGTCTGCATCCGAGGGTGCGATCTCCGATGGAGCGGCTGTCGCGAGCGCTCCACGAGCACCCCGGCCCGGAGCGCGCGGGGCCGGCGGGCATCGAACCTTCCCCCAACCCGACTCACCACCTGCTCGGGCTGATCGTGGTCGACGTCGTGCTGATCATCGCGGGCAGCTTCGGGATGGTTCAGGCGGCGCTCAGCCTCGGGGCTGACTGGCACATCGCGAACACGGTGCTCGGGGTGCTGATCCTGGCGCCGCTCACGAGCCTCCCGAACGCGGCCACAGCCATCCGGCTAGGGCTGGCCGGACGCGGCGCCGCACTCGTTGGCGAGACCTTCAATAGCAACTCGATCAATCTCGGCGTGGGTGTGATCGGCCCGTCGCTGTTCGTGACGTTCTCGGCACTGACGAGCGTCGGGAAGCAGCAGCTCGGGTGGCTACTGGCGATGACGGTGGCAACCCTCATCCTGCTAGCCGGCAGACGGGGCATGGGGCGCGCCGGCGCCACCGCGCTGATCGTCCTGTATTTCGCCTTCGCGGCGGGTACGCTCGTGGGCTGATGAACGAGCAGCAGATTCGCGCACGGCGGCTCGCCAGAGAGCGTGAGCGCCGCCGCCGGGTTCGCCGCGCTCGGCTGCTCGCCCTCGCTGCGCTGCTCGGCGTCGGGCTTGTGGCCACAGCAATCGCGATCGCCGCCACGAGCGGGAGCGGCGGTACGAGCACGGTCGCAGCGCAGACCGGCACAACCGCGTCAGGGCACCACGGGACCAGTACGACCGGCCGCCACACACGCCTACCCTCCGCCAAAACGAGTGGCCCCCACTCGACCATTACCGGCGTCGCTACGGGCAAGCCCGGGACAGCGACCGTGCCCGTGCTCATGTATCACGTGATCAACCCACCGCCGACGGGCGCCCCGTTCCCGGGGCTGTACGTCCCGGCCGACGAGTTCGCCGCGCAGATGCAGGCGCTGAAGGCCGCAGGCTGGCATGCGGTGACGCTCGACCAGCTCGAGGCCTACTGGACGCACGGCGTTCCGCTCGGGCCCGGCAAGCCGATCGTCCTCACCTTCGACAACGGCTACGCGTCGCAGTACGAGAACGCCCTGCCGATCCTCAAGCGGCTCGGCTGGGTCGGCAACGAGAACATTCAGCTCACCGGCCTGCCCCCGTCACAAGGCGGCCTCACCGACGCCCAGGTTCGGGGGCTGATCGCCGCCGGCTGGGAGCTCGACACACAGGGCATCAGCCACGCGGACCTGATCACGCTCGATGCCGCTCAGCTCGAGTATCAGGTCGCGACCGCGCGTCAGACTCTCCAGAAGCGCTACGACGTCCCGGTCAACTGGTTCTGCTATCCGTCCGGCCACTACGACGCGACCGTGATCGCGGCCGTCAAGGGCGCCGGCTTCGTCGGCTCGACGACGGTGATCCCGGGCTGGGCCAGCCCCGGCGAGGACCCCTATCGCCTCCCCCGCCTGCGCGTGCTGGGGGGCACGAGCCCGTCCGGGCTGCTCGATCAGATCGCCGGCGCGGAGGCGGACGGCACGCCGCCCGCCTCCTACGGAGGTGCAGGAACAGCGTGACTAAGGCAGCGCCGTCAGGCGCCGCCGGCGAGTTCGGCCTGGCGGCGCGCCTGTTCCCCGCCCGGCGGCCGGGCACGTTGCGCGCCTCCAGACCGGACCTCCGTCTCGGCGTCGCCGTTGCCGTGATCTCGGTGGCGGCGGCCACTACTGCCATTTACGGCCTCAAGAGCCTCGCGCCCGTGGTCTCGCTGAGCGTTGTATACCTGCCCGCGGTGCTGGTGGTGTCGGCCTACTGGGGGCTCGGGCTCGGCCTGTTCACATCGCTCATCAGCGCGGCCGCGTTCAACTTCTTCCATCTGCCCCCAGTCGATCGCTTCACGATCTCCGACAGCCGCAACTGGGTGGCGCTCATCGCGTTCGTCGTCGTCGCCGTTGTGGTGAGCACGATCGCCGAGCTGGCCCGCAGTCGTGCCCTCGAGGCCGATCGCCGCCGAGCGGAGGCCGATCTGGCGGCCGCGCTGGCGCGGGAGCTGCTGGGCGGAACCGAGACCTCCCATGCCTTGGCCGCTTCGGCGCATCGCGTGGCTGAGGCACTCGATCTGAGCTCGGCCTCGATCGAGCTGGGCACGCGCGAGGGCGACGCGCGCCGCCGCGCAGCTCCGCTCTCAGGCGCCGACGGGGTCCAGGTCGCGACGCTGCTGGTGCCGCGCGAGATCTCCAGCGACGCCGAGCAGCGCCTCGAGGCGTACATCGTTCCCGCGCTGGGCGCGCTCGTTGCGATCGCCGTCCGCCGGGACGCGTTCCAGGCCGAGGCGGTCGAGACCGCGGCGCTGCGACGGAGCGACGACGTCAAGACCGCGTTGCTGCGGGCGGTGTCACACGACCTGCGTACTCCGGTCACGGCGATCGTCGCCGCCGGCCACGCCCTGGGCAGCGACTCCCTCACCTCCACCGAGCGGACCGAGCTGAGCGAGGCCGTCATCGAGGAGGGTGAGCAGCTGGCGGCGCTCGTCGACAAGCTCCTCGACCTCTCGCGCCTCCAGGCCGGCGGGGCCGAGCCGCGTCAGGACTGGGTCTCGTTGGAGGATGTAGTGCTCGCGGCGCGCGACAGCCTCTCCGATTCCAGCGGTGACGTACGGGTAGCGGTCGACCCCGATGTCCCACCCGTTCGCGCCGACGCCGCCCACCTCGAGCGAGCGTTCGCGAACCTGCTCGAGAACGCGCTGCGTTACTCGGGCGGCCTACCCGTGTCGGTACACATCCGCCGCACGGGCTCACGCGCGGTCGTTCGTGTCGTGGATCAGGGCCCGGGCATCGCGCCCGCCGACCGCGCCCGGATCTTCGAGCCGTTCTACCGCGGTCCGGGAGCCCGAAACGAGCCATGGGGCGGCTCCGGGCTCGGGCTGGCCATCGCCAGGGGGTTCGTCCAGGCCAACGGCGGCACGATCTCGGTGGAGTCGCTTCCCGGCCAAGGCTCGAGCTTTGTCGTCGCGCTGCCGATCGAGCACCCGGCAGTCTCCGATCCCAGTCCCGACCCGGAACCCGCGGCCCCGCTGCCGACGTGAACGCCCCACCGCGACCACGCGTCCTCGTCGTCGACTCCGCGTCATCCACGACATGAACGAGCCCCGCCCAAAGGTTCTGGTCGTGGATGACGAGCAGCAGATCCTGCGGGCTCTGCGGGTCATCCTCCGCGAGGCCGGCTTTGAGGCACTGCCGGCCGCCACCGGCGAGGAGGCGCTCGACCTGGCTGCGCTCCAGCGACCCGACGCGGCGATCATCGATTTGCTCCTGCCCGACATCGACGGCGTCGAGCTCGCCCGGCGCCTGCGCGAGTGGACCGACATGCCACTGATCGTCCTCTCGGCCGTGGGCGAGGAGGACGCCAAGGTCAGGGCGCTGGCCGCTGGCGCCGACGACTACGTAACGAAGCCGTTCGGTCCGCGCGAGTTGGTGGCCCGGCTGCAGGCCAACCTGCGCCGTACCGCGCCCGAGCGCGAGGAGGCCGAGGTGCAGCGTGGACGGCCTCGAGGTCGACCTCGCCCGGCGCACGGTGCGAGTTCAGGGTGACGAGGTGCACCTCACTCCCACCGAGTTCGACCTGCTCCGACTGCTCGTGCGAAACCGGGGTCGGCTGATGACCCACCGCGACCTCCTCGTCTCGGTGTGGGGACCCGGCTACGGAGAAGACACCCAGGTGCTGCGCGCGCACATTGCCAACCTGCGCCGCAAGATCGAGCCGCCCGAGGGCCGCCGCTACATCCGCACCGACCCGGGAGTGGGTTACCGCTTCGCTGCTTAGTCCCGGGCGCCCGTCTACAGGGCGACCTGCGAACCCATGATCACGGTCCGGTCGGGCGGCAGCCCGAAGTGATCGATCGGGCTCGCCGCATTCCGGGCCATCGTGATGAACAGCTTCTCGCGAATCGCCCTTAGCGGCCGGGTGCTGCTCGCGGTGATCGAGATGCGCGAGACGAAGTAGGCGGCGTGCTCGAGGTCGAGGTTGCGCTCGAGCAACCCCTGCTTGCGCGCGAGGACGAGCGCGTCGGGAACGCTCAGCTTGTCGCTGTAGCCCATGCGAATGGTGACGTGGAAGATCTTGAACAGGCCGCGCCCGAGCTGGCGGACGGCCAGGCAGTCGAACGGGTCGACGTGCGGGATCCCGATGTTGTCGATCGACACGACCACGACCCGCTCGTGCAGACTCTTCGTGAACTCCACCTCCGCCCGGAGCGCGAGCGGCGTCGTCTCGGGGTTCGGGTTCAGGAACACCCCGACCCCGGGCACCCTGACCACAGGTGGCTGCTTGTTCGCCAGACGGTCGAGGAACTCGGTCAGTGAGCCCTCCTGAGCGACGCGCTTGCGGGTGACCACGAGCTGACCCCGGCGCCAGTTGATCATGATCAGCGACAGCACGAGCCCGATCACCAGAGGTAGCCAGGCGCCGTGTTCGACCTTGGCGATGTTGGCGCTGAAGAACGCAACCTCGACGGTGAGGAACAGCACCCCGACCGGCAACAGCTTGCGCCACGGGGTGCCCCAGAGTAGGCGCGCGATGGATAGAAACAGCACCGTGTTGAGGATGAACGTCCCGGTCACCGCCACGCCATAGATGTCGCCGAGACTGGCCGAGTTGCGGAATATCAGCGTCAGCACGACCACTCCCAGGCACAGGCCCCAGTTGACGATCGGCACGTAGATCTGGCCCTCGACCGTCGAGGTGTGCAGAACCTTCAGCCGGGGCAGGAAGCCCAGCTGGACGGCCTGTTTGGCCACCGAGTACGTGCCCGAGATCACCGCCTGGGAAGCGATGACCGTGGCGACGGTGGCGAGGATCACGGCCGGCCACAGAGTCCAGTGGGGAATCATCTGGAAGAACGGGTTGAACGTGCTCGTGTCGTCGCGCGCGTGTGGGTGCTGCAGGATCCAGACCCCCTGCCCGAGGTAGTTCACGACAAGTGCGGGCAGGGCGAGAGCGAACCACCCAAGCCGGATGGCACCGGCGCCGAAGTGGCCGCGATCGGCATACAGCGCCTCCGCACCGGTGACGGCGAGGACGACACCGCCCAGCACGAGGTAGCCCTCGGCGCCGTGATCGGCCATGAACCGCACCGCCCAGGTCGGGGACAGGGCCTGGAACACGCCGGGATCCTTCACCACCTGTGTGAGCCCAAACAACGCGATCACGGTGAACCAGATGAGCATCACCGGCCCGAAAAGCCAGCCGATCGTGCCCGATCCGAACCGCTGCACGGCGAACAGGCCGATGAGAATCGCGAGTGATATCGGCACGACGAGGTGGGTGAGCGCCGTTGACGCGACCGACACGCCGCCCACCGCGCCGAGCACGGAGATTGCCGGCGTGATGATCCCATCGCCGAAGAACAACGCCGCGCCGAAGATCCCGAGCGTCACCAGGACCGCTCCGTGGGCCACTCGGTTGCGCTGCAACAGCGCGGTCAGGGCCATGATCCCGCCGTCCCCGCGATTGTGGGCCCGCATGATGAACCCGGCGTACTTGATGGAGACGACGACCATCAAAGCCCAGAAGATCAGGGAGGCGGTCCCGAACACGTTTACTGCGCTGACCACACGCGTGGCGTGGTAGTTGGTGAAGATCGCCTGCTCGGTGTAGAGGGGGCTGGTGCCGATGTCGCCGTAGACGACCCCAAGGGCGCCGAGGGCCAGGACCGCCTTACCGGCGTGGGCGACGACGTCGCGGTCGACGTCCTTGAGGGCCTCGAACCGC
Source organism: uncultured Solirubrobacterales bacterium (assembly GCA_963757235.1). Taxonomy (GTDB): domain Bacteria; phylum Actinomycetota; class Thermoleophilia; order Solirubrobacterales; family Solirubrobacteraceae; genus Palsa-465. The sequence goes on from CAVWRC010000020.1 coordinate 140,193, forward strand.
CGGTGGGTCTCCTCCGACTCCTCCTCGTAGGCGCTCTCCGCAGGCGCCCAGTAGCCGAGCTTGTGCGCGGCCTCGTAGAACGTCCGCTTCTGGGGCGGGCGGTGGCCGCCACGAACGCCGTCGCCGGCCCCAACGGCAACCTCACGCTCCGCGGCCTTGTGGGCCGCCTCGTGGTAGGTGCGCTTATGAGAAGAGTCGCTCATGTTCGGGGCCCCGTGCCCCCGGCGAGCACGCGCGCCATGCCGGCTCCGAGCCTCAGGTCGGCGGGACCCAGTTTTCGCCCCTCAGCGTAGCCGTCTCCGCGGAATCTGTCTTCACGGAATCTGTATGGCGGGGAGCGATTTCTGCATGCGGGCTTCATGCGCCGTGAGCCAGGATGAGGCCCATGGATGTCGTATCCATATTGCTCGGAGTTCTGATGTTCGCGATTCTGATCGCCCTCATCTACGGGATCGACGCGATATGACCCTCGTGGTCGCGTCGATCAGCGGGGCGGACCTGTTCGGGTTGATCGTCTCGCTCCTGGTCTGCATCTACCTGCTCTACGCGCTGTTGCGCGGCGAGAAGTTCTAGTGGTCTCCCACCGATGACCTTCCTCGGCTGGCTGACGATCGTCCTCTTCTGCGTCATCCTGACGCTGGTCGCGTGGCCGCTCGGCCGCTACATGGCGGCCGTGTACACCGGTCAGCCGACCTTCCTGGATCCGATCTTCCGCGTCCCGGAGCGGCTGTTCTACCGGGTCATGCGGGTCGACCCCGAGCGCGGTCAGGACTGGAAGCAGTACGCCAAGAGCCTGATCATCTTCTCGCTCGCCGGTTGGCTCCTGCTGTATTTCATCCTGCGCACGCAGACGCTGTGGAACTGGACCGGGCTGAATCCAGAGGGGTTCCACTCGGCCCCGTGGAACGTGACCTTCAACACGACGTCGTCGTTCCTGACCAACACTAACTGGCAGTACTACGGCGGCGAGACGACGATGAGCTACTTCAGCCAGATGGCTGGGCTCACCGTGCAGAACTTCCTCTCGGCGGGCGTGGGCATCGCCGTCGCCGTCGCGCTGATCCGGGGGATCATCGGGCGCAGCGGTAAGAGCATCGGCAACTTCTATCAGGACCTGGTCCGGACCGTTCTGTACGTGCTGGTGCCGATCTCGTTCGTAGTCGCGCTGATCCTGGTGTTCCAGGGCTCGATTCAGAACTTCTCCCACTACCTGAGCTTCAACGGCCCGACGGGTCTGGCCAACACGATCGCGATGGGGCCGGTCGCCTCGCAGGAGGCGATCAAGGAGCTCGGTACGAACGGTGGCGGGTTCTTCAACACGAACTCCGCCCATCCGTTCGAGAACCCGACCGGGTTGACGAACTTCGTCGAGATGCTGACCGTGCTGGTGATCCCGGCCGGGCTCGTGTTCATGTACGGGCGCTTGGCCGGCAACCGCCGGCAGGGCTTCGCGATCTTCGCGACGATGATGGTGATGTTCTTCGGCGCGGTCTGCGTGGCCTACATCGCCGAGGCGCACGGGACGCCGGCGCAGCACGCCGCCGGGCTGCACACCCAGGTGGTTGCCGGGTCCACGGGCGGGAACATGGAGGGCAAGGAGCAGCGGTTCGGGATCGCCGGCTCGGCGCTGTTCGACGTAGTCACCACGGTGACGTCGTGTGGCGCGGTTAACAGTGCGATCGAGTCGTTCACCGGGATTGGTGGCGCCGTGCCAATGGCAAACCTGTCGGCGAGCGAGGTGATCTTCGGGGGCGTCGGCACTGGGCTTTATTCGATCCTTTTGTATGTCCTGCTCGCGGTGTTCATCGGTGGGCTGATGGTCGGGCGAACGCCCGAGTACCTGGGCAAGAAGATCGAGGCCAGGGAGATAAAACTCGTGGCGATCGGGCTGTTGATCACGCCGTTGGCGGCGCTGTTCTCCACGGCGCTCGCGACCGCCTCAAGCGCCGGCCGCGCTTCGATCTCGGCCGCGGCCGCCGGTGCCCCCCAGGGATTCTCCGAGACGTTCTACGCGTATCTGAGTCAGGCCAACAACAACGGCTCCGCGTTCGCGGGCTACGGTGGCTTCGTGCAGCCCAATGCCGGCAACCTGGGCTCGCACGGGATCACGTTCGCCGATCTGCTGGGTGGCTTCACGATGTTGTTCGCCCGCTATGCGCCGATTCTGTTCGCGCTGGCCGTTGCCGGCGCGCTGGCCGGCAAGCGCGTCAGCCCGGCGGGGCTCGGGACGATGCGCACCGACAACCCAACGTTCGTCGTGCTGCTGATCGGCGTGATCGTGCTCGTTGGCGCCCTCACTTTCTTCCCGGCTCTGTTGCTCGGCCCGATCGTGCAGGGCCTTACCGGACACCTTTACCAGTAACTCATTGACATGAAACGAGACATCATCACCTCCGCCATCGGGATCCTCGTGCTCACCCTGTTTTGCGGAATTCTCTATCCACTCGTCATCACGGGCATCAGCCAGGTCGCGTTCCCCGGTAGTGCCAACGGCCAGCAGGTCAAGGTCGCCGGCAAGCTCGTCGGCTCGCAGGAGATTGGCCAGAACTTCGGCACCGTCGTGATCGGAAAGAACGGAAAGCCGGAGATGCAGGATGGCAACCCGGTGACCGCGCCCGATCCGCGCTACTTCCAGGGGAGGCCGTCGGCGACCGTCCCGCCGAACAACGCCGCCGCGACCACGTTCTCGAACCTTGGCCCGAACAGCGTCGCCACCGAGCAGGAGATCTCTTCCAACATTCAGACCTACATCTCTCTGAACGGTCGCTACTACCCCGGCGGGCTGACCGCCGCGAAGGTGCCCGTCGACGCCGCCAATACGTCGGCCTCGGGCATCGATCCTGATATCTCGGTGCGTAACGCCGACATCCAGGCGCACCGGGTGGCGGCCGTCCGCCACCTGCCGCTGGCCGCGGTCATGAATCTCGTCTCGAAGTACACCGGTGGCCGCGGCCTCGGCTTCTCCGGGGAGCCCGGCGTGAACGTGCTCGAGCTGAACCTGGCGCTCGACCGGATGACGGGAGTGCACGCATGAGTGTCACGGCCGAAGAACAGCCGCAGCCCCAGCCGCAGCAGCCGCAGCAGCCGCACGAGCGCCGCGCGATCTCGCTGTTCCGGCGCGACATCCTCAAACGCGCGCTGATCGACAGCTTCCTGAAGCTCGACCCGCGGGTTCAGATCCGTAACCCGGTCATGTTCGTGGTCGAGATCGGCGCGACGATCACCACCGTCACCTGGTTCATCCAGCTGTTCGGCGGCAAGGCGCTCGGCGGCAGCGACCCGTCCTGGTACACGTTCGTCATTTCCATCTGGCTGTGGCTGACGGTCGTGTTCGCCAACAACGCCGAGGCGTTCGCCGAGGGGCGCGGGCGCGCCCAGGCGGACACGCTGCGCTCCATGCGCAAGGAGACGGTCGCCAGACTTCAGGACGGGACGATCAAGCAGGCCTCCGAGCTCAGCACCGGCGATGTCGTGGTCGTCGAGGCCGGTGAGCTGATTCCCGGTGACGGCACGGTGATCGAGGGAATCGCCTCGGTCGACGAGTCCGCGATCACCGGCGAGTCCGCACCGGTCATCCGCGAGTCCGGCGGCGACCGCAGCGCGGTCACGGGCGGGACGCGCGTGCTGTCGGACAAGATCCTGGTCGAGATCACCCAGGAGCCCGGGCACTCATTTCTTGACCGGATGATCGGCCTGGTCGAGGGCGCCGAGCGGCGCAAGACACCGAACGAGATCGCGCTCAACATCCTGCTCGCCGGCCTGACGCTGATCTTCATGATCGTGGTGGCGACGCTCCGTCCCTTCGGGCTGTTCGCCCACACGCCGATCTCGGACACCAGCTTGATCTCGCTGCTCGTGGCGCTGATCCCCACGACGATCGGCGCGCTCCTGTCGGCGATCGGGATCGCTGGCATCGACCGGCTCGTGCGCCGCAACGTGCTGGCACTGTCGGGCCGTGCGGTCGAGGCCTCGGGCGACGTCGACGTGCTCCTACTCGACAAGACGGGGACGATCACGATCGGCAACCGGCTGGCCAGCGAGTTCCTTCCCATGCCGGGGGTGTCCGAGGCCGAGCTAGCCGAGGTATCGCAGTTGGCCTCGCTCGCCGACGAGACGCCCGAGGGCCGCTCAATCGTCGTGCTCGCCAAGCAGTACGGGATCCGCGAGCACGACATGGCCCAGCTGCACGCGGAGTTCGTCCCGTTCACCGCGCAGACCCGGATGAGCGGGGTCAACCTGAACGGTCAGCACCTGCGCAAGGGCGCGGGTGACGCCGTGATCAAGTTCGTCACCGAGGAAGGCGGGCGCCCCCCGGCCGAGCTCCAGCCGGTGCTCGACCGGATCGGACGCGAGGGCGGCACTCCGCTGGCGGTGGCGCGTGACTCCCAGGTGATGGGCGTGATCTACCTCAAGGACACGATCAAGGAGGGCATGCGCGAGCGCTTCGACCACCTCCGCGCGATGGGGATCAGGACGATCATGATCACCGGCGATAACCGGTTGACCGCGGCCAAGATCGCCGAGGAATCCGGCGTCGACGACTTCCTGGCCGAAGCCACTCCCGAGGCCAAGCTCTCGCTGATCAAGGAGCAGCAGGCCACCGGCCGGATGGTCGCGATGACCGGCGACGGCACGAACGACGCGCCCGCGCTCGCGCAGGCCGACGTCGGTGTGGCCATGAACACCGGGACTCAGGCCGCCCGCGAGGCCGGCAACATGGTCGACCTCGACTCCAACCCGACGAAGCTCATCGAGATCGTCGAGGTCGGCAAGCAGCTGCTGATCACCCGCGGCGCGCTGACCACGTTCTCGATCGCTAACGACGTCGCCAAGTACTTCGCGATCCTGCCGGCGATCTTCGCGACGACCTGGGCGACGCATCCCGGTGGCCAGAGCCCACTGCACGTGCTCAACATCTTGCATCTGGGGACGCCGCAGTCGGCCATTATCTCCGCAATCATCTTCAACGCGCTCGTGATCCCGCTGCTGGTCCCACTCGCGTTGCGGGGCGTGCGCTACCGGCCGATCGGCGCGAGCGCGCTGCTGCGGCGCAACCTGTGGATCTACGGGTTGGGCGGGCTGATCGCCCCGTTCATCGGGATCAAGTTGATCGACCTGATCGTCCACAACCTGCTGGGGGCGTAATGCCGCCGTGTCCGCGCCGGACACACACGCCACCATTGACGACGTGCAGCCAATCGGGCGCGGCCATCACAAGGTGTTCCTGGGCATGGCCGCCGGGGCGGGCAAGACCTACCAGATGCTCCGCGAAGGCCAGGCCGAAGCCGAGAACGGGCGCGACGTTGTGATCGGCTACCTCGAGCCGCACGGACGAGTGGAGACGGTCGCGCAGGCCGAGGGGCTCGAGACCGTGCCGCGCCGGCGGGTCGCCTACCGCGACTCCGAGCTTGAGGAGATGGACCTGCCCGCCCTCCTCCGGCGCCAGCCCGAGCTCGCCCTGATCGACGAGCTCGCCCACACCAATGCCCCCGGCCTCGAGCACCGCAAACGTTACGAGGACGTCGAGGACGTGCTCGCCGCCGGGATCGACGTGTTCTCCACGGTCAACGTCCAGCATCTGGAGAGCCTCAACGACCAGGTCGCGGAGCTGACTGGCATCCGTGTCCGCGAAACAATTCCCGACGCGGTGCTCGGCGCCGCCGACGAGGTCATCCTGATCGACATCACGCCGCAGTCGTTGGTCGAACGCCTCCGAGCCGGGAAGGTCTATCCCGCCGAGCGCGTGCAGGCCGCGCTGAACAACTTCTTCAAGGTCGAGAACCTCGCTGCGCTGCGCGAGGTCGCGCTGCGGCAGGTCGCCGAGGAGGTGGAGGCCAAGCGCATCCCGGTTGATTCGGACGCCGCCCACTCCGCCCGCTCGGGCCGTCCCGGTGACGAGCGCCTGATCGACAACGCCGCCCCCGTCGCAGTCGGCGAGCGCCTGCTCGCGCTGATCACCCTTGAGGCGAAGTCCCAGCGGGTGGTGCGGCGGGCCTGGCGCTCCGCCCAGCGCCTCGGAGCCGACCTCGACGTCCTGTGGGTCGCCGATCACGAGCCGAGCGAGTCCGAGCAGGAGCAGCTCGACGCGCTCCGTCGCCTCTCCAGCGTGCTCGGCGCACATCTGCTGATTGAGCACGGCGACGACGTCGCCAGGGTCGCGCAGCGCGTGGCTCAGGATCGCGGCACGACCTACATGCTGATGGGGACACCCAAGCCCCGAAGCGCGTTCCGTCGGCTGACCCAGACTTCCCTGCCCTTCAGACTCATTGAGCTGCTGCCCGGCGTCGACCTGCGAATCGTGGCCGACCGGACGCAGCGAACGAAAGGAGATTCGATATGACCGTTGTGCTGATCGTCGTCGTGGTGATTCTGGCCATCGGGGTCGCCGTCCTGGCTGTCCCGCGAGTGCTGCAGCGCACCCGACGCCGTCCCCCGCCCACGGCGAGATCGAACCGCCGGATCTTGTTCCCGTTCGTGGCCGAGGATCTCTCGGAGCGGGCGCTCAACGCCGCACTGCGGCTGGCCGGGGCTGAGGGCGCCACGCTCGTCCCGGTATTCCTGGCCCGGGTCTCGCTCGACGTCCCGCTCGACACCCCGCTGCCGCGTCAGTGCTCGATGGGGATCCCGTTGCTCGAGCTCATCGAGCAGCGAGCCACCGAGGTCGGCGTCCCCGTCGACTCGCGGATCGAGCGAGGCCGTACCCCGCGCCACGCGCTGCGCCAGGCGATCGCCCAGGAGCGCTTCGACCGGATCGTGATCGCCGCCGCGTCGCACGGCAGCCACGGGTTCAACGCGGACGACGTCGCGTGGCTGCTCGATCACGCCCAAGGCGAGATCGTCGTGTTGCGCCCGGGCTCCGAGGACCAGCTCAGCGTCGGGAGGCCGGCGGTGCCCGGCCGACTGCGCCCTAAGTCGGTTGCCCTTCGCCTCCCGAGGGGCAACGGCCGTCGGCACGGCGTCAGTCGTGCAGGTGAAACGGCAATGTCGCGATGATCACGTCGGTCCGCGCCTTGAGCACGGCGGACAGCAGCCGGGCTCGCTGGTTGTGGTAGATCTCGTGACGGCGCTTTCGGGGAATCACCTCGGGGATCAGGACGACGATCGTGGCGTCCTCGTTCTCCACCGATTTGACGTAGCGCAGCACGGTCCGCACGAGCGAGCGCTGGGGATCGATCAGCACCTCGATCGGGACGCCACAGTTCCACTGGTCCCAGTCATGCTTGATCTCCGCGGCTTCCTCGTCGTTCCCCGCCACCGCGACCGCGACGACCGTCTGGCCGAGTGACGCCGCGGCGCTGACCGCTTTCTGGCTGAGCAGGTTGACGGTCGAGGTGGGGATGATCACGATCGCCTCGCGCTTGCGCGGCAACGGCGGGGTCTTGCCGAGCTTGAGCTCGCGGGCGACGCCCGCGTAATAGCGCTCACTCCGGGTGAACAGCACCATGAGCAACGGGACCGTCACCACCACGACCCACGCGCCCGCCAGGAACTTCGTCCCGAGGAACACACACACCGCGACCGTCGTCATCACCGCGCCGGTCCCGTTGAGGGCGGCGCGCAGCCGCCAATGCGCGGGACGGTTCTTGAGCCAGTGGTGCACAAGCCCGATCTGGCTGAGCGTGAAGCCGACGAACACCCCGATCGTGAACAGGGGAATCAGGCTGCTGGTTTTCGCGTTCACCGCGATCAGCAACAGCCCCGCGCCGATCGCCAGCACGAGGATCCCGATCCGGTAGACCGGCCTCTCCGCGCGCAGGTAGAACGCGTGAGGTAGCCGGTGGTCCTTGGCGAGCAGGCTCATCAGGACCGGGAGACCGCCGAAGCTCGTGTTCGCGGCCAGGCCGAGGACGAGCGCGACCGCGATGTTCGACACGTAGAACGGCCAGCCGGTCCCGAACGCTCCCGCGGTGACCTGGGCCAGCACCGTGACCCCGCCGCGAGGCACCACGTGGTGGGCCTTGATCACCAGCGCCAGCCCGACCAGCATCACGCCGAGGAGCACGCCGAGCGAGATCTCGGTCCGCTGCGCGGTCGGGACCCGCGGCTTGCGGAACGCCGGTACGCCGTTGGAGATCGCCTCGACCCCGGTGACCGCCGAGCACCCGGACGCGAACGCCTTGAGGATCAGGAGGATCCCCACCGTCTGCTCCGCCGGGAACGCTTCGGCCGTGCCGATGCGTGCCACCGGGTGTGACCGCAGCGCGCCGACCGCGATCGTCGCGAGGATGCTGAGGATGAACACCGCCGTCGGCACCATCAGCAGGCGCGCGGATTCGGCGATCCCGAACATGTTCACGACCGTGAGGATCACTAGACCGATCATGCTCACCAGCAGCAGGTGATTCGCCATCGACGGGAACACGCTGCCCAGGCTGGCCGCGCCGGCGGCCAGGCTGACCGCCACGGTGAGGACGTAGTCGACCACCACTGACGCGGCCGCCAGGAGGCTCGGCCAGTAACCGAGCTCGGCCTTGGACACCGAGTACGCGCCTCCGCCCTCCGGGTGGGCCGAGATCACCTGGGTGTAGGAGACGACCAGCAGGAACAGCATCGCCGTGATGACGATGGTCAGTGGCACGGTGTAGGTGAGCGCCCCGACGCCCGCCGTCACCAGCACCAGCATCATCGCCTCGGGGCCGTAGGCGACGCTCGACAGCGCGTCAAGGCTGAGCGCAGCCAGGCCCCCGAGCGTCCCGAGCTCGTGCCCGCCCTCGGCGTGCTTGCCGGCCCGCGGAGCGCTGCCGCGCTGGACCCTGCGATAGAGGCGCCGACCGCTCCGCCGCCCCTCGACCGAGACGCCGGTCCGCTGCTCGGTGTCCGCGCTCACCGGCGTAACTGTGACACCCCAGGAGGCGCGGGTAGCATCGAACTACATGGAAGAACCCGCGAAGCATGGCTCTGCGGCGGGGCTGACCCGGAGCCGGCGGCTACTGGTGCTCGCCATCTGCTGCTTCAGCCTGCTGATGGTCGGGCTCGACTCGACGATCGTCAACGTCGCGCTACCCGCGATTCACAAGGATCTGCATGCCTCGGTGTCGGGCCTGCAGTGGACGATCGACGCCTACACGCTGGTGCTCGCCAGCCTGCTCATGCTGGCGGGCTCGACCGCGGATCGGATCGGGCGTAAGCGCGTCTTCCGGACGGGCCTGGTGGTGTTCTCACTCGGCTCGCTGCTGTGCGGCCTGGCGCCTACCCTGGGGCTCCTGATCGCCGCGCGCGTCCTCCAGGCGATCGGCGGCTCGATGCTCAACCCGGTTGCGATGTCGATCATCCGCAACGTGTTCGAGGATCCGCGCGAGCGAGCGCGGGCCATCGGCGCCTGGGGAGCGGTGTTCGGCCTCAGCATGGCCCTCGGGCCCGTGGTGGGCGGCGCGCTGATCGACACGATCTCCTGGCGCGCGGTGTTCTTCGTCAATGTCCCGATCGGCGTCGTGGCGTTCGTGCTGACCACGCTCTTTGTTCCGCGCTCGCGCGCCCCGCACCCCCGCCGCTTGGATCCGGTCGGCCAGGGACTGGTCATCTTCGCCCTGGCCTCGCTCACTTACGCGATCATCGAGGCTCCGAGTGCCGGCTGGACCTCGGCTGGGACGCTTGGCCTATTCGCCTTCTCGCTCGCTTGCTTCGTGGCCCTGGTCTGGTACGAGTTGCGCCGGCGCGAGCCCCTGATCGAAATCCGCTTCTTCCGCAGCGCTCCGTTCTCCGGCGCGAGCACGATTGCGATCTGCGCCTTCGCCGCCCAGGGTGGCTTCCTGTTCCTCAACACGCTCTACCTCCAGGGCGTCCGGCACCTCTCGCCGTTCCACGCCGGCCTCTACATCCTGCCGATGGCCAGCATGGTGCTGGTGTGCGCGCCGATCTCGGGCCGGATCGTGAGCAGCCACGGGGCGCGGTGGCCGCTCGTCATCTCCGGCGTCGCGCTGCTGGTCTCGTCCGTGATGCTCACCGTAATCACCCCGACGACTCAGAGCGGATACCTGCTCGCGGCCTACTTCCTGTTCGGGATCGGCTGTGGCCTCGTCAACCCGCCGATCACCAACACCGCCGTGTCGGGCATGCCGGCCTCGCAGGCCGGTGTGGCCGCGGCGGTCGCCTCCACCAGCCGGTCGGTCGGACTGACGCTTGGCGTCGCGGTCATCGGCGCCGTTACCGGCGGCACCATCTCCGGTGCGATCGGGCCGAGCTTCGCGGCCGCGACCCACGCCGGCTGGTGGATCTGCGCCGGCCTGGGCGCCCTCTGCCTGATCTTGGGCGTGCTCACTACGACTCGGTGGGCGGAGGACACCGCAAGCCACACGGCCGAGCTCTTCCGCGACGACGAGCTCGCGAGCGGCACCCGCGGAGACACGGAGCCCGCCCACCCCGAAGACGGCCGCCGCGGTCGCTCCGAGCCAGAGCTGGCGCGTCGCTAGCAATCTAACTTCAGGTTCTTCACACCGAGACGGTTGATCGAGACGCCCCGGCCAGGGATGATGCGTCATACCTCGGGGCGCGCCGAGGCAGCATTCCAGAAGCCAGGAGGTTCCAGATTGCCACCGATCAGCTACCAGACGATCAAGCTAAGCCGGGGCAGGCATTCCTCGCCCGAGCACGGCGCCTGCGTGATGGAGTTAGCCTCGATGCTCGCGGGCGAGGGGTTCAGCGACCATCCCAGATCTGTCTCCCGGCCGCTCGCCGCGTTCCTGCGCGGTTACAACGACCTTTTGGACGACCGGCGCCGCGCCGATCTGTACCGGTACGCGTCGCTGACGGTGGGCACGGCCAGCTCCCACTCGGTGGAGGACGCGCGAGTCGGTCGCCTGCTCAGCTGGGGCGACGAGCTGTGGGAGCGCCGGGCCTCGGGCTCCCTGCTCGAGCGCCTACGCCAGCGCCGGGCCGCCCAGGAGCGCTCGAGCGATCCCGAGCCGGCCGGCACCTACGCGGTGCACGCCATCGGCAAGGTGCGGGATGACAGTCACACGGCCGCGCTGGCATTAGTCGAGGAGCTGATCGCGATGGGGTCCTCGCTCGACGGTCTACCGTCGACGCGGGGCGGCAAAGCATCGCACGAAGAGCGCCCCGGGTCGCCGCTCGGTTCAGGCGGCAGGCCGTAGCGCGTCGAGCTCGCGGTTCTCGGCCAGCTCGGCGAGCGCTTTGCGCTCGAGTCGGCGAACGGTGTCCTGGGAGATCCCCAGCCGCCGGCCGGTCTCGCTGAGCGGGGTCGGCTCGTCGCCGCCGACGCCGTAGCGGAGCTTGACCACCTCGCGCTCCTGCTCGGGAAGCTGCTCGAGCGCGCGCCGCAGCGCGTCCTCGCGCAGCACGATGTCGACCTCCTCCTCAGGTCCGCGATCGTCACTCGCTAGGAGCGCGCCGAACGAGGTCTCCTCGTCTTCGCCAACCGGCCGATCGAGGCTCGTGACTACGCGCGAAGCCGCTCTTGCCTCGTCGAGCTCCTGCGGCGTGATCTCGGCTGCCTCGGCGATCTCCTCATCGGTCGGCTCGCGACCCAGGCGGGTCGCCAGCTCGCGGTGGACCCGCGCGATCTTGCGCTCCCGCTGCCCCAGGTGGACGGGGATGCGGATCGTGCGGGACCGGTTGTCGAGCGCGCGCTGAATCGCCTGGCGAATCCAGAAGGTGGCGTAGGTGGAGAACTTATAGCCCTTGCGCCAGTCGAACTTCTCGGACGCGCGGATCAATCCGAGGATCCCCTCCTGGATCAGATCGAGCAGTGGCAGTTCGTGGCCCTGGTATTTGCGCGCATTGGAGATCACCAGTCTCAGGTTCGAGTTGACCAGCTGGCTCTTGGCCTCGAGGTCGCCCCGCTCGATCCGCTTGGCGAGCTCCACCTCCTCGGCCTTGGTCAGGAGCGGATAGCGCCGAACCTCCTGGAGGAACAGCGACATCGCGTCCGTCGTCCGCTCTGCGAGGTCGCCGTTGGCGTAGCTAGTGTGCTCAACGCTGTCGCGGCCGCAGTCGTCGCGCACTTCCAGACCGCGTTCCTGCAGCAGGTCGTGCACCATCTGGGCCTCGTCATCGCCAAGCTCTGCTTCCCCCTCCTGAATGATTTCGCTCAGCTCCGATAGCTCCACGCAGGAATCGCCACGCGCCTCGGCGCGGGCCACGAGCCGGTCCACCAGTTCCTGGACCGCCTCGGGGGCTGTCGAATTCTCACCTTCGCTCGCCATACGTGATTCCTACCCGGCGGAGACACTATCGCCACACCATGAGCCCTGACGCTCCATCCCCACTTCCCCCCTTCTCCTCTCTGTACAGCCACGGGTTTGCGCGCGTGGCGGCCGCCGTCCCGCACGTCCGCATCGGCGATCCGCTGTTCAACGCCGAGCGCACCCTGGCGCTCGCCCGACGCGCCTCCGAGGACCATACCGCTCTGGTCGTCTTCCCCGAGCTCGGGCTGTCGGGCTACTCGATCGACGATCTGCTTCACCAGACGGCGCTGCTCGACGGGGTGCAGGACGCCATCGGTCAGCTCACCGCCGACAGCCGCGAGCTCGAGCCGGTGCTGACGGTCGGCGCCCCGCTGCGCCACGAGCGCGGAGTGTTCAACACCGCGGTCGTGATCCACCGCGGCCGCGTGCTCGGCGTCGTTCCCAAGAGCTATCTGCCCGAGTACCGCGAGTACTACGAGAAGCGCCAGTTCCGCGCTGCGCGCGATGCCGTCACGGCCGAGATCCGGCTGCTCGGCGAGGACGTGCCGTTCGGGCCCGACCTGCTGTTCTGCGCGCGCGAACTCCCCTCGTTCGTCTTGCACGTGGAGGTGTGCGAGGACCTGTGGGTACCGATCCCACCGAGCACCTACGCGGCGCTCGCAGGCGCCACCGTGCTCGCCAACCTGTCGGCGAGCAACATCACGATCGGCAAGGCGGGGTTCCGCCGGCTGCTGTGCGCGTCTCAGTCGGCACGCACGATCGCCGGCTACGTGTACACCGCCGCTGGCATGGGCGAGTCGACGACCGATGTGGCCTGGGATGGGCAGGCGCTGATCTACGAGAACGGCGACGAGCTGGCCGAATCCGAGCGATTCGCCATGGGTGAGCAGCTGACCAGCGCCGACCTCGATCTCGACCGGCTCGTGTCCGACCGGGCCAGCACCTCGAGCTACGGCGACTCGATCCACGACCACCACCGGCGCCTTGCGCGGATGCGACGCGTCGAGTTCGAGCTCGGGGCTTCGGAGGGACCGGTTGCGCTCCGCCGGAGGGTCGAGCGCTTCCCGTACGTTCCCGCCGACCCGCGCGTGCGCAACGATCGCTGCCAGGAGGTCTACAACATCCAGGTTCGGGGGCTCGAGACGCGCCTGGAGGCCACCGGTATCAAGCACATCGTGATCGGCGTGTCGGGTGGCCTCGATTCCACGCACGCGCTGATCGTCGCCGCCCATGCCGTCGACCGCCTGGGCCTCCCGCGTGAGAACGTGCTCGCCTACACAATGCCCGGCTTCGCCACCGGCGAGCGCACGCTGTCTAACGCGCACCGGCTCATGAAGGCGCTCGGGGTGAGCGCTGAGGAGCTCGACATCCGGCCCGCGGCGGAACTGATGCTCCGCGACCTCGGGCACCCGGCGGCCGACGGGGCGGCGGTGTACGACGTCACCTACGAGAACGTCCAGGCCGGCGAACGGACGTCTCACCTGTTTCGCCTGGCGAACTACCACGGCGGTCTCGTCCTCGGGACCGGCGACCTGTCCGAGCTCGCCCTCGGCTGGGCCACGTACGGGGTCGGCGACCAGATGTCGCACTACCACGTCAACGCCTCCGTCCCCAAGACCCTGATCCAGTTCATGCTGCGCTGGGCGATCGACACCGACCAGTTCGGCGCCCAGGTGAACGAGGTGCTCGACTCGGTCCTCAACACGGAGATATCCCCCGAGCTCGTCCCAGCGGGTGGCAAGGACGGCGATGAGCTCCAGGGCAGCGAGAAGGTCGTCGGGCCCTACGAGCTCCAGGACTTCTTTCTCTACTACATCCTCCGTTTCGGCTATTCACCCCGCAAGGTGGCGTTCCTCGCGGAGTACGCCTGGGGAAACCGCAACGCCGGCACCTGGCCTGATCTGATCCCCGACGAGCGGCGGCACGAATACACCCTGGCCGAGATCAAGCACTGGCTCGGGGTGTTCCTCGAGCGCTTTTTCCACACGAGCCAGTTCAAGCGCTCTGCCATGCCCAATGCACCCAAGGTGGGATCGGGCGGGTCTCTTTCGCCCCGCAGCGATTGGCGGGCGCCGAGCGATGGGACGGCCACGGCGTGGCTCGCGGACCTGCGCGCGGGCGTCCCGGACACGACCTGAGACGCGTTAGGCCCGGCCGGTCGAGGCGAGGTCGAGAAACGCGCGCGCGGCGGGCGAGAGAGGCGCGGCGCGGTGGACGAGGCCGATCGGCCGGATGATCTTCGGGTTGGCGGCCCGTACGACGGCCCCACGGCGGTGCGCCTCGCGGGCCAGCGGAGCCGGCAGGAGCGCCGCGCCCGCGCCGGCGAGGACGAGCGGGATGATCGCCTCGCGCGCGGTCGTCTGAACCGCAATCTGCGGCGTGACCCCGACGGCGGCGAGCGCCTGCTCGAGCAGGATGCGGGTCGAGGTGCCGGGCGGGCTGACCACGAACGGAGTTCGCGACAGCTCCCGGGGCCGCAGCGGTCCGCTCGCCGCTCTGTCTGCGCGGGGAGGCATCGCGAACAGAAGCTCCTGGTCCCCCAACGACTGCACCTCGAGTCCGTCGCGGGGCGAGGAGAGGTGCGCAGCCCCGAGCTCACAGGTTCCGTCGTGGACCAGCGAGCTGACGCCCTCAGCGCTCTCGGGCTCGAGCATGCGTACGCGGATCCCGGGGTGAAGCGCCCGGAATCGGCCGACCAGCTCGGCCATCGGATCGACTGCCAATGTCGACAGCGCCGCGATCTCGAGGGTGCCGGTGTTCAGGTCGCGCACCCCGGCGATCGCCGCCCGGGCCTCGTCCATCGCGCGCAGGACCTGGCGCGCTGGGCCGACGAACGCCTCGCCCGCCGCCGATAGCTGGAGCCGCCGGCCCACGCGGTGAAACAGCTCGAGGCCGAGCTCGGCCTCGAGCGTCTTGAGCGCCTGCGATAGCGACGGCTGGGCGACGTGCAACCTGCCCGCCGCGCGGGTTACGCCTCCCTCCTCGACCACGGCAAGGAAATATTCGAGCCGCCGCTGATCCATAGGTGATCACGATCGACTTTATCCAAAACTCGTCTTTGAACTATCTGTCGCCGCAGCCGAGAATCGATGGCAGGACACCCATGGCAGACGACGCACGCGGCATGGGGCAGGCGAACCTCCCGGCGTCGGCGAGCACGCTGACGCCCCGGTTCTGGCTGCTCACTGCTATCACGGGCGTGGCGGCGGGGATCGGGGCGATCGTGATGATGGCCCTGCTCCGCGCGGTGCAACACGCCGCGTGCGACTATCACGGCGGTGAGTACTCCACCGCGGCCGCAGCGCACGGAGACCTGCGCCGGATGGTCGTGGTCCTCGGCGGAGGGGTCGTGGCGGGGATCGGCGGATGGGTGATCCACGCCCGTCTCGGCGGCAGCGGGGGCTCGCCGACCGAGGCCGTGTGGTCTGGGCGCGACGACGACCTCTCTCTTCCCCGCACGCTGCTGAACGGGGGCCTGTCCGAGGTCGTCATCGGGCTGGGTGCGTCGCTCGGACGCGAAGCCGCGCCGCAGCACGCCGGCGCGGCCTTCGGCGCCTGGCTCGGCCGTCACTTCAGCCTGCCGCGCGAGCAGAAGATGCTGTTGATCGCCTGCGGCGCGGGCGCCGGCGTGGGCGCTGTCTACAACGTGCCGCTCGCGGGAGCGCTGTTCGCCGCTGAGCTGTACCTCGGCTCGATCACGCTAAGCACGGTCGCGCCGGCGCTTCTGACCGCGTCGATCGCGACCGCGATCGGTTGGATCGCCCTGCCTGCCACCGCGGTCTACCACGTGCCGGTCCTGTCCTACCCGAGCGCCTCGCTGCTCGGCTGGGCACTGCTGGCGGGGCCATTGATTGGCGTCGCGGCTGCCGGCTACATCCGCCTCGTCGGGTGGGCGGGCGAGCATCGACCGTCCGGGCGGGCCCGGCTCACCGCGCCCCCGGTCGCATTCGCGATCCTCGGCTTCGCGTCGCTCGCCTACCCGCTGCTGCTGGGAAACGGTCGCGACCTGGCCCAGTTCGCATTGACCGGGACGGGCGCGATCGCCACGCTCGCCGCGCTGGCGCTGCTCAAGCCGCTGCTGACTGCGCTGTGCCTGGGCAGTGGAGCTCCCGGCGGTCTGTTCACCCCCACCTTGAGCCTCGGCGCGGTCCTGGGCGCGCTGCTCGGCCACGTCATGGCGCTCGTGGGCCTGGGGCCAGACATCGCCGCGTGCGCGGTCGCCGGGGCGGGCGCGATGCTCGCCGCCGGCATGCAGGCCCCGATTGCCGCGGTCGCATTCACCGTCGAACTGACCAACACGGTCAATGCCTCGATGGTCGCGATCATGATCGCCGTAGCCGGCGCGGTGCTGGTCACGCGCCGGCTCGAGACCCGCTCGATCTACTCGGCGCGCCTGCCTGCGCCCCCCGTGACCCGGACCTGAGACGTGGGTTAGAGCCGGTTTCGGCGGACGTGTCGGTGCAACTGCAGGATCCGTGCGGTCCCGAGGATCCCGGCGAGCAGCGCGCCGCCGATCGCCGCCAGCAGCAAGGCGACGCCGAGCGGGAGCTGGAATCCCGCGCCGAAGTAGGCGATCTTCACGCTCTTGGTGTTCTCGAGGATGAACACCAGAAGGAGGATCAGCACGATCGCGCCGGCTATAAGGGACTTGAAGGCGGTGCCGGTGCGCGTGCTCGGAACGTCGCCGAGGGGTGTTTCTGCGGCGTTTGGCTGCGCCGGGGGCTCGTTGTGGAGCGGTGTCCCGACCGGGTCGACCGACGGTGCCTTTCCCTCGACCTGCTCGGGCGCGTCTTCTGAACGGCTGAAGTTCACTCTCTCAGTTCTACCCGCTGGTCGGGAGCCGAAGCCGCGGTTATGACCCGCCGTCAGCGCCGCTCGAGGGCGATCCGCACGCCGAAACCGATCAGGATCACGCCGCTGAGACGGTCGAGCGCGGCGCTCACGCGCGGGCGACGCAGGAGCTCCGATGCCTTGACCGCGATAAGTGCATAGGCCTGCAGCCAGATCACCGTCATCAGCACGAACAGGCCACCGAGCACCAGGAACGGGACCAGCACCGAGTGGCCCGACCCCGCGAACTGCGGCAGCACGCTGGTGAAGAAGGCGGCGATCTTCGGGTTGGCGAGGTCGCTTAGTAGGCCCTGGCGGAACCCGGCTCGCGCGCTACACGTGTCGCGGGCGGGACGCCCTGCAGTCGCGTGCGAGCCGCCGCGGCGAGCGGCTCGGAGCGCCTGCACCCCGAGCCAGATCAGGTACGCCGCGCCGATGAGCTTGAGCGCCGTGAACGCTGTGTCTGACGCCTCGATGACCGATGCGACTCCGAGCGCGCAGGCGACCGTCCACACCGCCAGGCCGGTGTTGACTCCGAGGGCCGTCCCCAACGCGGCCCGCCGGCCGTGGAGCACGGCGTTCTTGGTGACGAGCGCGGTGTCCGGGCCGGGCACGACGATGACCACGACGGAGATGCCCAGGAATACCCACAGATGCGCGCCCATGCGCGCAGTGTCTCACCGCGCGCGCTGCAGATCCAGAGAGATGCGCTCGGTCCGCGCCAGCCAGGGCGCCGCGCCCAACTCCGCAAACGTGGCCCGCGTCCGGGCCAAAGCGTCCGCGTTCGGGGGTTCGCCACGCGATGTCGCGTGCTCGGCGCACTCGAGCACGATCGCCGCGTTCTCGAACCTCATCCCGCACTCGTCCGTCAACCGCTCGGCCTCTTGGAAGCGGTCGGCCGCGAGCGCGTCCTGCCCGGCGCGAGCCGCCAAGTGGGCCTCGAGCCGGGCCGCCTGGGCCAGCACCGGCGGCGTCCTTCTCATCGCACCCGGCTCGCGCAGGGCAGCCAGCGCCGCCTCGAGCGGATCGATCTCAGGTTGCACGACGAGGCGGTCGACGATCGGGGCGAGCCATCCGGTCCACTCGGCGTAGTCGGACGCGCCGGCCTGCGGGATCAAACGAGAGATCTCCGGGTTCCCATCCGGCGACAGGCTCGCCAGGGCGGCCGCGCGCAGTATCCGGAAGTCGCTCTCGAACGCTCTTGTGTCCCCGCCGGTCGAGCGTTCGTCGTACTCGGCCACGAACTCCCGTACGCGCTGCGTCTGGCCCCGCGCCACGGCGCTCACGACCAGCGGCGCAATGGCCATACCTACGTAGACCGGCGGTACGTTTTCCTTGACCGACTCGATCTCCGCGACCGCCCTGTCCCACTTTCCCAGAGAGCAGAGCGCGCGTCCCAGCGCGAGGCGCGCATAACGCTCGAAGAACCGCTCTGCGGTTCGCTCTGCAGCTACGACGGCCTGACGCGCCTGCTCGGCCGCGTCGCGATAGTTCCCGATCGAGGCCAGGCCGCCTGCCAGGTTGCTCGCGGCCGCCGCGACTCGGCGTTGATCGTGCTGTTCGGCGATGCGCAGCGTGCGGCGCTGCACGGGGATCGCCTCCTCGGTTCGGCCGAGCTCCATCAGCGCGCTCCCTTGCACGCCGAGCGCAAAAGCGAGCTCACCGTGGTCGCCGTGCGCTTCGGCGGCCGCTGCGGTCCGCAAAGCGATCCGGAGCGCCTCCTCGGGCTGTCTGCTCTGGTAGAGCGTGTAGGCGAACACGTTCCCGGCCAACACCGCAACGGCGTCGCGCTGTTCCCCAACTTCGGCGTAGAGCGCACGGGCGTCCGGCAAGACCTCGTCGCTCGCGCGGCCGTAGCAGGCGGCGCGCAGGTCCATTGCCCGTACTCGATGGCGCTGCGCCGTCCGCCCTGCCGCCGCGTGGAGGTCCTGAGCAGCCCGGTAGCGCGTCGTCGCTGCGTCGATCTCGCCTGCCCGATAGCCAACAAACCCACCGGCCTCGAGGATCGCGGCCCGCTCGTGCTCGTCGTCGGTCAGATCCAGGGCGCGGTCGAATAGCGACAGCGCCTCGTGCAACGTACCGACGGCGGCCGCGCGGTCAGCCGCGGCTCGCAGCATTGTCACCGCGTGGTGTTTGATCGGCGCGACGTCGCTCCCCCGCGGATCCGCCTCCACCGCGGCCACGAGGTGCCCGGCGAGGGCGGTCGCAAGCTCCGGCTCGGTCTCTGTCAGCGCCAGCAGATGCTCAACCGCGGCGAGGTGGCTTCGCTTCAGCTCGCGGCGCGAGGCACGAGCGAGCGTGACCCGACGGACGACTCCCTGGACGAACGCGTAGCGGGTGGCCGCAGAGCCGGCGTCCGCCTCGAGCTCGAGGAAGGCTTTCGTCACCAAGCCGTCGAGCAACCGGCGTGCGACGTCGTCGCTAATGTCGGCCACCGCAGCGGCGCCTGCGGCGGTGAACGTCTCGCCCAGCACCGCGCCGGCAGACAGCACTTGGAGCTCGTCCGAGTCGAGCCGATCCAGCCGCGAGGACACGAGCGCCCGGATCGTCGGCGGCACCGATATCTCTCCCAGGGCTCGGCGCACGACGTACCTCACACCGTCGTTCGTCAGGACCCCCTGGTCAGCCAGGGTCCGCAGCGTCTCGACCGCGTACAGCGGCACCCCCCCGCCGTCCGCGCGAATGGCGGCCAGCAATCCCTCCGGCGCGCCGTCGACCGTCCCGGCGACAAGCGCGTCCATCTCGGCGTCGCTGAGCGGTTGGAGCTCGATCCTCTCCCCCGCTCCGCTTAGTTCCGTCAACCGCGGGTCCGGTCGGCTCAAGACAAACACCAGGATCCGCGCGCCGGTTCCCCATTCGCGGAGATGGTCGATGAAGTCGAGCAAAAACGCCGTTCGGGCCCAGTGACCACCATCCCCCGTGCCACAAAGATTCGAGAACTGGTTCTTCGGTTTCACTAAAGGGCGACGCCGGCGTCACGATCCGAGCGTTACTGACCCAGCACTAAGCTCAACGGCGCAAACAAAGGGTTGCGCATCCCATCAAGAAGCAGACGAGCAACCCGCCGGTGGCGGGTTCCGGGACGGTGCTGACGGGGCTTACCGTGATCGTACCGTTAGCGAATTCGAGCGGCTGAAGATTTCCGTACTGGTCCGAGACGCTGGTAAAAGCGTCATTCGTATTAAAAGTGACCGGCACCATCTCCGAACCCGCGCCGGGAGCCACGTCGAAAAAGGTTTCGCCCAGCCCGAAGCTTGCGCCAGGATTGACTACAGTAAATGAATTCGGGGTAGCGGCGATATCCGAAACATCCAAGGTCTGGCCCGGACCATCAGTGCTGATCACCGGTCCAAACAAAGAGTTCCCAGCAAATATGTACGGATAAAGTGTGGTTGCCGTGGTGGCCTGTTGAAACGAGATATCGCTGCTGGACGTGTTGATTTCGAAGTTGAACGAGGCCACGTCCACGGCCGACGCGCCAATATTGGTCAGATACACGTCGAACGTGTCATTCACGTCGGCCCCCGTGGCACTCACGGATTGTGCGGTCAGCAGAAGGTCCGCCCGCACCGCCGGGGCGCTGCCTATGGAGATCGCGAGCGCACCAAAGGTTATCCACGGCGAGTTTCGCTTCTTGATTGCCAATTTCATATAAATTCCTCCGATTACGGCAGTTTTAAATGGTCTTGATCCCCCGAATTGCGCGTGACAGAACTTCCTGACGGATACGCTCCTCATGACTTAATCTCACTGAAAGCGGCTTTGAAACTCGGGGCTTCCGATGAAACCCTGGCTCGGAGTACCCGGTCCCAGAATCTGAATGCGCGTGGGGGACCCCTCAGCCAAGCAGTACTCCCAGCTCGACCGGGTCCCGTTCCAGGTCGTCGACGTGCACGAACTGCTGGACAGCACCCTGACGATGCTCAGCGGGAAGCTCGGAGAGCAGATCACCGTGCTGAAGGAGTACGACCGCTCCTTGCCCCGGGTGCCGGTTTACGCCGCCGAGCTGAATCAGGTCTGGACGAACCTGATCGACAACGCGGTGGCCGCGATGAATGGAGTCGGCACGCTCACCGTGCGGACTGGGCGTGACGGGGACCGAATTCTGGTCGAGATCGCGGACACCGGTCCTGGGGTGCCGCCGGAGATCCAGGAGCGGATCTTCGAGCCAGTCGGCC
>CAVWRC010000021.1:0-87248 GCA_963757235.1 uncultured Solirubrobacterales bacterium
GGTATCGCTCGTGCCGCCCCGGCGGCCCGCCCGGCTGGCCTCGGCCATCGGTCACCTGCTGGACTCGCCCGCCACCGCCGCCCGGATGGCCGCCGCGGCCCGGGCCCACGTCTCCGGCCGGTACGGGGCCCCGGCCCTGGGAGATGCGCTGATGGCAGCCTATGTCCAGGATAAATGGGTGCCCGGCCGGGTAGCTGGCCGCGTGGCCGAGGATTCGCTGGCCCGTCCGGCTTAACCAGAACACGGCCGCCTTTGGGGGCTGGGTGATGCGACATCCCCCATATGGGTGAATTGAATGGCAATAGGGGCTGGCTAAGTAAAGTCGTCGCTAAGTCTGACCAGCTAAACATGGCTTCGTGAATCATTCTGACGCGCTCGGTGTTTGTCTGTACGTTCAGTCATGACCGTCGGCGCGTAAGCACGACTCAGGGTCACGCTGATCCGAGGCCACGACCGCCATCCCGGCGTCCGCGGCCTGGGGTAGCGGGGGGGAAGCAATGGGTACTATCGCGGTCAACGCAGCGGTGGTGCTGCGTCGAAAGAGGCCTGCCAGCCGGAGCGGCATTGGGTCGGCCACTGGCAAAGTTCGGCGAATCGGCATTCACCCCAGTGGTGAATGGGACAATTTCGATCGACCGTCTCCCGGTGTCCGGGAGGTCCCGATGAGACTGGTTCTGGGAGACGATCAGGCAATTTTCCTTGATGCTCTGTCCACGGTGCTGATCCAGCGCGGATACGAGGTCGGGGCGGTCGCGCGCAGCCCCGAGGAGATGATCGCCTACGTGCGTCATCAGCGGCCCGATGCCTGCCTCATCGACTGCAATCTGGCCGTCGACGAGGGGCTCAGGACCATCCAGCGGGTCATCGAGGCTAGCGAGGCCACCACCGTGGTAGTCCTCGGCGCCGATCCGGACGCCGACGCGGCCGAACTGGCCCTGGACGCCGGCGCATCCGGCTACCTGCACCAGTCGCGCGGGGTCGAGGTCCTGGTCTCGGCGCTGGAGCGGATGCCCAACGACGAGCGGCTCATCGACCTCCCGGACGCTGGTCCGGCCCGGCGCCCGCGCCGGGCGTCGCACGCCGACACCGTGGCGGCCACCCTGACCGGCCGCGAGCGGGAGTGCCTGAGCCTGCTGGTAGCGGGCCTGGACACGGCCGCGATCGTGGCCCGGATGGGCGTGTCGCGGACCACGGTCCGGACGCACCTCCAGTCGGTCCTGACCAAGCTCGGCGTGCACTCGAGGCTGGAAGCGGCCTCGTTCGCGGTCCGCCACCACCTGGTCGACGCCTGGGCCGAGTCCGGCCCGGCCGGATCGGCGAGCGGTGCGGTGGCTGGTGCTGGTGCTGGGCTGGTGCGGTGGCTGGGGTGGGCGTTGGGCCTGCGGCCGGCCTGTCGGCCAGGGCTGGTGTTGCTGCTGGTGCTGCTGGTGTGACCCGTGGTTCCAGCGTGGCTCGCCGCTCGGCGGCCATGCGGCGGGAGCTCGCGGGTGCCGACCAGCGGTCAGCGCTGCGGCGGCCGGCGGTGGGCGCGGCCTAGCCGCCAACTGGCGATGTGGCTGGGCGGCTGCCGTGGCTGGCGGCGCCGCCTGGCCGACGGGGCGGCGCCGGGGGCGCACCCCCGGGGGCGCTGGCCGGCGGCTCATGAGGGGAGTCCATGGCCTGCCCGGAAGACAGACAGGTGTGGCGGGCGGGATGCCGATTGGTGTCGCGGCCATCAGCGTGGAGGATTCTGGGCCGTCGGAGCCCCAGAATCCTCCACGCTGATGAACCAGGCCACTGCGAACCCGGACTGGGCGTGGCTGACGGGGCTGATGAGGTCAGACGGGGTCGAGATCGGGCGGGCGCAGCCCGAGGGCGCTCGTCGGCCCTGACCGATAGCGGCATTCCGGCCGCCGCAGCCACCGTGCCTTCATGATCCCGTAGCGTTTGCGTCGTCAGGGCCCTCTAACTCTCCGGGATCATGAGCTGGCCCCGGTGGGCGACGGCTGGCTCACCCTCGGCCGCGCCTTGCCTAGTCCAGCGCCCGGTCTAGCGTCCGCCTCGTGCCGCAGCAGGTCGGTCTCACCCTCACCTGGCCCGCGGTGTGGGGGCTGAGGCGCGGTCGGCGCGGTGCGGGTGGCACG
Source organism: uncultured Solirubrobacterales bacterium (assembly GCA_963757235.1). GTDB lineage: Bacteria > Actinomycetota > Thermoleophilia > Solirubrobacterales > Solirubrobacteraceae > Palsa-465. The sequence continues at coordinate 2,124 of CAVWRC010000021.1, forward strand.
TGGGAAGCTTGGCTCATGATCGTGGGGATCGGCGTCGACGTCGCTGACATCTCCCGGCTCGACTCGGCGCTTCGCCGGACTCCCGCCCTGGCCGACCGGCTGTTCGCGGACAGCGAACGCGAGTTGCCCATGCCCTCGCTGGCCGGCTGCTTCGCGGCCAAGGAGGCCACCGCCAAGGCGCTGGGCGGCCCGGCCGGGCTGCGCTGGACGGACGTGATCGTCGCGCATGACAGCCTGGGCCGGCCGCTGCTCGAGGTCCGCGGCACGGTGGCTGCCGCGGCGGAGCGGCTCGGGGTGGCCACCTGGCACCTGTCGATCAGCCACGACGCCGGGGTGTGCCGCACGCCATGGTCGTGGCGGAGAGATAGCCAGGGACGACGGGTGGTGACTGAGCGGTGAGAAACGCCCATGTGACAGACGATGTCCGGGTGGCGGAGCGGGCCCTGATGGACCGCCTGCCCGATGGCGCGCTCATGGGCCGGGCGGCGGCGGGCCTGGCGTCGGTGTGCGCCACGTTGCTCGGCCAGGTGTACGGGGCGCGGATCGCGATCCTGGCCGGCAGCGGGGACAACGGTGGCGACGCGCTGTTCGCGGGGGCGATCCTGGCCCGGCGCGGGGCGGCGGTCACGGCCATCGCCGCCAGCGAACGGATCCACGAAGCGGGTGCCGCCGAGCTGCGCGGCGCCGGCGGCCGCCTGCTCACGGCGACCAGCCCCGCCGACGACACCGGCGACGGTGGAGGGGCACGGGGCGGCATGAGCGCTGCCGTCGCCGACGCCCTTGACCGGGCCGACCTGATCATTGACGGGCTGCTGGGCATCGGAGGCGGGGCGGGCTGCGCGAGCCCGCGGCCACGCTGGCCCGGCTGACCGAGCTGGCCCGGGTCGAAGGGTCCATCGTGGTGGCGGTGGACCTGCCCAGCGGGGTGGACGCCGACACGGGCGTGGTCGCCGGCCGGCGATCAGGGCCGACGTCACCGTGACGTTCGGGACCTGGAAGCCGGGGCTGCTCATCGACCCCGGCGCCAGCTACGCGGGTACGGCCGGAGCTCGATCGACATCGGGCTGGCCCCGTACCTGGGGCCGCCCGCGGTCAGCGGCGCTGCAGGCCGCCGACATCGCCGCGATCTTGCCCCAGCCGCACGGCTGAGTCGAACAAGTACCGCCGCGGCGTGCTCGGCGTGCTCGCGGGCAGCGAGCAGTACACCGGCGCCGCGGTGCTGGCCACCGGCAGCGCGATCCACGGCGGCGCGGGCATGGTCCGGCTGGTGTCGTCGGAGGCGGCGCTGGCGGCGGCCCGCCAGCACTGGCCGGAGGCGGTGCATGTCGGTGGCCGACCCGGCCGCCCCGGCGGAGTCGATCAAGGCGGCGGGCCGGGTCCAGGCCTGGACGGCCGGGCCGGGCATGGGCACGGGCGAGGACTCGGCCGCGCTGCTGGCGGCGGTCCTGGCCACCAGCCTGCCGGTGCTGGTCGACGCGGACGGGATCACGATCCTCGCGGCGCACCGCGAGCTGCTGGACCGGTCGGCGCCCACGCTGATCACGCCCGCACTCGGGCGAACTGGCCCGGCTGCACCGGCGCGGACATCGACAACATCGAGGCGCGGCGGCTGGAGTACGCGACCAGGGCGGCCGACGACCTGGGCGTCACGGTGCTGCTCAAGGGCTCGACCACGGTCATCGCGCGAGCCGGGCGAGCAGCCGGTCCTGGTCAACTCCACCGGCTCGTCGCTGGCTGGCGACGGCCGGCTCGGGCGACGTCCTGTCCGGGCTGGCGGGCGCGCTGCTCGCCCAGGGCATCGACGCCCCGCTGGCCGCCGCGGTTGCGGCCTACCTGCACGGCATGGCCGGCCGCCTGGCCGCGCGGGACGCGCCCATCGGCGCTCCGACCTCATCACCGCGCTGCCCGCGGCGATCCGCGCGGTCACCAAGCGATGCCTGATTAACGACTGGAACGGCACCAGCGCGCCCGGCGGTGGCCCGCTGGCTCGCGGTACCGGGGTGAGCGCGGGCTCGGCTCGCGGTACCGGCACGCGGCCTGCAGTCCCGACTCTGCCAGGCCAGCGGCGCGTCAGCGGGCGCGGCCCGCGATCCCCGTGATGGCTGGCGTATTGCTCCGGCCTAGCTCTCGGCCTGACCGCCCAGGTACCGGCCAGGAACGGGTCGGCGGCGGCGTAGAAGCTCAGCCGGTTCTCCGGCTTGGCGAAACCGTGGCCCTCGTCCTCGAACAGCAGGTACTCGTGCTCGACGCCTGCCTTGCTCGCAGGGCGGCGACGATCTGCTCGGACTCGGCCTGCTTCACCCGCGGGTCGTTGGCCCCCTGGGCGATCAGCAGCGGAATCCGGATCTGCGTCGGCCGTCGACAGCGGTGAGCGGGACCAGAGGAAGTCCTCGTCCGTCTCGGGTCGCCGACCCGGCGGTGGAACTGCGCGATCTCGGCGCCCAGTACGGCGGGATCGACTCGATCAGGGTGTTCAGGTTGGACGGCCCGACGATGTCGACCGCGCACCGGAAGAGTCCGGGGTGAAGGCGGCGCCGACCAGCGCCGCGTAGCCGCCGTAGGAGCCCCCGTAGATCGCGACCCGCGCCGGGTCGGTCCAGCCCTCCCTGATCGCACGAAGGCGACCGCGTCGACTGAGGTCGTCGTGCATGCTCGCGCCCCACTCGCGGTCGCCGGCGTTGACGAAGCCTTGCCGTAGCCCGGTCGAGCCCCGGAAGTTCACCTGGATGCACAGGTAGCCGCGGTTGGCCAGCCACTGGGCCTCGGGGTCGTAGCCCCAGGTGTCGCGCGCCCACGGTCCGCCGTGCACGTGGAGCACGGTCGGCAGCCCAGAGCGGTCCGGCCCGAGCGGGAAGGTGAGGTAGCCGTTGACGGTCAGGCCGTCACGGCTGGTAGCTGAAGGGCTCCATCGCGGCCAGCTCGTACCGCGACAGCGCCGGCTGGTGCTCGAACAGGAAGCTCGCCGGCGCCGGTCGCGCCGTGTCGTAGGCGTAGAACGAGACCGGGCCCGGCGTCGTTGGTGAAGGACACCAGCCAGACCGGTCGGCGTCGTCGGCGTCGCTGAAGACCGGATCGCCCGGATGCAGCGCCGGATGGCGTCCAGGTGCCTGGCCACCGACGGGTCAAGCACGCGGTACTCCGACCGCGCCTTCAGGACCGTGACGATCTGCGGCTCGCGGGTGTCCGGGTTGAGCCGGACATCGCTGACGTCCGCGGCCGGGTCCTCGGCCAGCACCTCGGCCGCGCCGGTGGCCAGGTCGACCCGGATCAGCCGGGCCGTCTGCGCCCCGACCGAGCTGAGGGCGAGCATCGAGTCTCCGGCCAGGCTGAACGCCCACGGGCCCGGTGGTGAGGGCGTCCTCGGCCGGGACCTCCAGGAGCGGCCGCCCAGTTCGTCGGTCACGAGATCGCGGGCGCCTATGACCGCCGGCGAGGTGGCGAGCACGACGGCGGTGCCACCACTGAGCGGCACGCGCATGACCTGGGACTCGGCGTCCGCCGGATAGTTGGCGACGAAGTAGCCGTACCAGTTCCCGCCTACGTTCGCGTAGGTGATCGCTTCGAAATCGACTGGAGAGGCGGCTGGCTGTGACTCCTGGTAGAGGATTGATTCCTGGCCAGGCACGTTGCCCTTGGAGGCGCGAAAGACGTCGGACTGCGACACGCCGCTCTCGGTTTGGTTTGCTGTCCAGTAGAGGTTCCCCGTCGACTGGATCAGACGCCCGGGGTGTGTGTAGGAGAGCGTGGTCGGGAGTCTGGTGGTGGGGAAGTGGATGAAGTTATTCGGCCAAACTTGCCCCTGGCCGGGTGTGTCAGCCAAGATCAATGCCCAGCCATACTTATCCGTGTCGCTCGACCAGTTGTCTTGGGATACGACGATGTAACTGTCGTTCGGTCCGACGGCCTCGACGATCGCGACGTGCCCGTCGGGCCCGATGCCGGGGTCTGTGTCTGCCGCTTCGCTACCGATCCCACGGTTGGAGTCTGGTTGACGGTGACCCCGTGCTGTCCAGCGTTGTACGCCCACTCCGTCGCGTCCCCCAGGGTGTAGTTCGGAGTGGGGACGCCGTACAGCCAGGATTCGACATAGGCCACGTAGTTGGTGCACTCGGTTCCGCTGCTGCCGGTGCCCTTCCAATACAGCGTGGACATGACGTTTTGGTAGTTGTGGGTTGTATATGGGGCGATGCTGCAAGCGCTCCAACCTTCACACAGCGGTCCCGCGGCGGGAGCGGCAGATGCCATCGGCGTGTCAACGGCCATCGCGCCGCCGCAGAGTCCTGCCACGAGTGCGACCGACGAAAGGGCAACGACGAGGAACGACTTGTTGACGCGAACCATTGCGCGGCTCCTTGGTTGATGCCCTGGGGGCGCGGGAGTGCCGCCCGTTGCCGTTGGCTCCCGTCCCGGGAGCGATTAGTTGATGTCGTCATTACGGCCGACGGGCCGGAACGGTTCTCGGGCACCCTCGCTCGCTCTAAGGCCTGGTTCCTATACCTTCGCGTCCTCGCCGCTTGCGGCAATCGACGATCAGGTGGAACGGAGGGAGCGCGGTGGAACTCGACGAGCTGAGGACTGAGGTTGACGCCGGGGAGGTAGACACTGTCCTGCTGGCGTTGACGGACATGCAGGGACGACTTCAGGGCAAGCGCCTGACCGCGAGCCACTTCCTCGATGACGTCGTCCACCACGGCGCCGAGGGCTGCAACTACCTGCTCGCGGTCGACGTCGACATGAACACGGTCGACGGCTACGAGATGTCCTCGTGGGAGCGCGGCTACGGCGACTTCGAGATGCAGCCCGGACATCTCGACGTTGCGCCCGGTGCCGTGGCACGCGGCGACGGTGATGTGCCTCGCGGACCTCGCCTGGGCCGACGGGACCGACGTCGCTCGCATCGCCCCGCCAGGTACTCCGCGCGCAGATCGCGCGGCTCGCCGAGCGCGGCTGGACCACCAACGCCAGCACCGAGCTCGAGTTTCTCGTCTTCCGGGACAGTATGAGGAGGCGTGGCGGAAGCGGCTACCGCGATCTCGTTCCGGCGAACTTCTACAACGTCGACTACTCACTGCTCGGAACGGCGCGGGTCGAGCCGCTGATCCGCCGGATCCGAAACGCGATGGCGGGCGCCGGACTGCGAGGTCGAGAACTCCAAGGGGAGTGCAACCACGGCCAGCACGAGATCAACTTCCGCTACGCGGATGCGCTCCACGCCGCCGACGCGCACTCGATCTACAAGAACGCCGCGAAGGAGATCGCCGCCCAGGAGGGCATGTCGATCAGCTACATCGCAAAGTTCAACGAGCGCGAGGGAAACTCGTGCCACATCCACTTCTCGATTGCCGACGCGGAAGGGTCGGTGTTCGAACGGGACCGCGGAGTGTTTCGAATCGTTCCTCGCCGGGCAACTCGCGGGCATGCGCGAGCTCACGCTCCTCCTGGCGCCGAACGTCAACTCGTACAAGCGTTTCGCGGCCGGCTCGTTCGCCCCGACTACGGTCGCGTGGGGACACGACAACCGCACGTGCTCGTTGCGTGTCGTCGGCCACGGTGCCGGGCTGCGGTTCGAGAACCGCTCGGGCGGCGCTGACCTGAACCCGTATCTGGCGCTGAGCGCGCTGATCGCCGCGGGCCTGCACGGCGTCGAGCATGGACTCGAGCTCGAGCCGGCGTACGAGGGCAACGCGTATACGGCGACCGACAAGCCGCGGCTGCCGAGCACGCTGCACGAGGCTCGCGAGCTGTTTGCCTCGAGCGAATTGGCGCGCGCGGCGTTCGGCGACCACGTCGTCGCGCACTACCTCAACGCCGCCGATGTCGAGCTGGCGGCGTTCGACGCGGCCGTCACCGACTGGGAGCTGCAGCGGGGGTTCGAGCGTCTGTGAGCCACGCCGTGGCGCCACTCCAGTCGCCTACGTCGCTCGACGTGGTGTTCGCGCCAGTCCGGTCGATGACCGCGTTCGAGGAGACGCTCGAGCGGCTGGGGACGGCGATCCGTCTCGGGTTGCTGCCGCCCGGGACGCGACTGCCGGCGGAGCGCGAGCTTTGCGAGAAGCTTGGGATCGCGCGGTCGACCCTGCGCCAGGCGCTCGTCGCGCTCGGGCAGAGCGGCTATCTGCGCGCGGTGCGGGGGCGCGGGGGCGGGACGTTCGTCGCCGGGACGCTCCCCCCGGCGCAGCCGCCGTCGCTCGAGGTGCTGAGCGCTTGGCGCGAGACGTGCGATGAGCGGATGGCGGTCGAGGTCGGGATCGCGGTGCTCGCCGCTGAGCGGGCCGCGCCGGCGTCGATCGAAGCGCTTGCCGAGATCGTCGACGCGATCGAATCGATGCTCGAGGACTTCCCCACTTACCGCGAGGCCGACACACGTTTCCACGTCGGGCTCGCCGAGGCTACCGGCAGCCCGCGGCTGGTTACGGCCATGACCGAAACCCAAGGAAAGATGGTCCTGCTGATCTCGCACATCGCCCATCCGCCCGAGGTCCTCGGCTCCTCCAACGAGCAGCACAGGCGGTTGGTAGCCGCCGTGAGGCGGCACGATCCGCTCGCTGCGGCGCGCGAGATGACCGAGCACATACACGGCACCGAGCATGTGCTCGCCGGGCTGTTGCCCGACGCTTGACACGGGTTCCGCTCAGCCAATAGTTTCCGCGCCTAAGGACGGACCAAAACACCTTTCAGTACTCCTGAGGAGGAGTGGGATGACGTCAGGCGCCCATGCGCTCGGCAGCGACGAAGAACGCCTCGCCGAGCTCGGCTACAAGCAGGAGTTGAACCGCGGTTGGAGCGGGTTCTCCAACTTCGCGATCTCGCTCACGATCATCTGCATCCTGAGCGGTTGCTTCACGACCTACGGGCAGGCGTGGAACGCCGGCGGACCGGTCGCAATCTCGATCGGCTGGCCGGTGATCAGCGTGCTCGTGCTCCTTGTCGGCCTGTCGATGGCCGAGCTCGCATCGAAGTACCCGACCGCCGGAGGCATCTACTACTGGGCGTACAGCCTCGGCGGCGTTCGCTGGGCGTGGTTCACCGGCTGGTTCAACCTGCTCGGCCTGGTCGCGATCATCGCCGGGGTCGACTACGGCGCCGCCGCGTTCCTCAACTCCGTGCTCGGCCTGTACGGCCTGCACTTCATCCTCAACTTCACCACGACGAACGTGTCAACGAGTCTGCATAACACGTTCATCCTGTTCGCCCTGATCCTCATCGCGCACAGCCTCATCAACGTTTTCTCCTCGCCGCTGGTGGCGCTCCTGAATCGCATCTCGGCCTGGTGGATGCTGGGCGGCGTCATTGTGATCGTGGCCGTCCTGATCTTCGGCCCCTCCTCGCACCAGAGTTTCTCGTGGGTGTTCGGGCATCGGGCCAACAACACGGGCTTCTCCGGCGGCATGTACTGGTTCTACGTCCTGCCGCTCGGCTTCCTGCTGACGATGTACACGTTCACGGGCTACGACGCCTCCGCCCACCTCTCCGAGGAGACCCATGACGCCGAGCGCGCCGCGCCCCGCGGGTTGTACCGGGCGATCCTGTACTCGGCGATCGGCGGCTGGGCCCTGTTGCTCGCGATCACGTTCGCGGCAACCCGTCGCCGCGATCGACAAGGCCGGCGGGACATCGCTCGAGGTGATCGAGACCGCGCTCAGCCCGGGCCTCGCGAAGCTCGTGCTCGACATCTCGACGATCGGACAGCTGTTCTGCGGAATGGGTTGCGTCGCCGCCGCCTCGCGGATGTGCTTCGCCTTCTCCAGGGACGGCGCCGTACCCGGGCACAGTCTGTGGCGACGGTTGAACCAGCACCGCACGCCGACCTGGTCGGTGTTGCTCGTGGTCTCCCTTGCCCTCGTGATCACGATCCCGGCCCTGTTCGGCAACAGCGCCGGGCTCCCGGTCGCGTTCTACGCGGTGACGTCGATCACGACGATCGGCTTGTACATCGCGTACGTCCTCCCCGTTGCTCTGCGCTGGCGGATAGGCGACAAGTTCCAGCCGGGCGTATGGAACCTCGGCAAGCACTACCGATGGATCAACCTGATCGCGATCGTCTGGGTCGCCCTGTGCGTGGTCATCTTCTGCCTGCCGACCTCGCCGGCGGGGGTGCCGTGGAACAAGGCGTTCAGCTGGAGTGCCGTCAACTACGCGCCGCTCGTCACGATCGCCCTGCTGCTCGGGGTCTGGATCGCGTGGGAGGCCGGTGCCAAGCGCACGTTCCAGGGGCCGGTCAGAACGGTGGATGAGCCGGACATCGGAACGCCGGAGGATCCGGCGCTCATGCCCGCCTGAGCTATGACGAATACCGTGACGGTGATCGAGCCCGCGACCGAGGCGGTGCTCCGGGAGGTGCCGCGCGCCGGCGTCGAGGACGTCGACGAGGCGGTCGCGCGGGCGCGCGCGGCCTACCCGGCCTGGCGCGCGCTCGCCCCCGGCGACCGGGCCGAGAAGCTGCGCGCCCTGGTCGCGGCGATGGAAGCCGCGCACGAAGAGCTGTCGGTGCTCGAGGCCCGCAACGCCGGCAAGCCGATCAGCTCCTCGCGCGGCGAGATCGGGATGGCGATCGCCACGATTCGCTACTACTCCGGCGCGCCCGAGCGCCTGCTCGGCGACACGATCCCGGTCGCGGGCGGCCAGGTGTTCACGTTCCGCGAGCCGATGGGCGTCGTCGGTCTGATCACGCCGTGGAACTTCCCGCTGGCGATCGCGTGCTGGAAGATGGGGCCGGCGCTGGCCGCGGGCAACACGGTCGTGCTCAAGCCCGCCGAGCTGACGCCGCTGACCGCGATGCGGTTCGGTCAGCTCGCCGACGAGGTCCTCGGTGCCGGGATCGTCAACGTCGTCGTCGGGCCGGGCCGCATTTGTGGCCAGAGGCTCGTCGAGCATCCGGACGTCGCCAAGATCGCGTTCACTGGCTCGACCGAGGTCGGCCGCTCGATCGCGGCGGGCGCGGCCCAGACGATCAAACGCGTGACACTCGAGCTCGGCGGCAAATCCCCCAACATCGTGTTCGACGACGCCGACGTCCAGCAGGCCGCGGCGAGCGCTCCGTGGGCGGTGTTCGACAACGCCGGCCAGGACTGCTGCGCGCGGTCGCGGATCCTCGTCCAGGAGGGTGTGCTCGACGAGTTCATGTCGCGTCTGGAGACCGCGGTAAAGGCGATCCGCGTCGGCCAGCCGCTCGATGAGCGGACCGAGATGGGCCCGCTGATCTCGGCGGATCAGCTGGCCACGGTCAGCTCGTTCGTGCCGGACGGCGCCCCGGTCGCCATCCGCGGCAGCGCGCCCGACGGTCCGGGGTACTGGTTTGCGCCGACGGTGTTGTGCCCCGTGGCTCCGGACGACCGCGCGGTCCGCGAGGAAATCTTCGGCCCCGTCGCGGCCGTGATCCCGTTCAAGGACGAGGACGAGGCGATCCGGCTCGCCAACGACACGATCTACGGGCTCTCGGGCTCCATCTGGACCCGAGATGGTGGACGCGCACTGCGGGTCGCCCGAGCCGTGCAGGCGGGCAACCTGTCGCTCAACTCGAACAGCTCGGTCAGGGTCACCACGCCGTTCGGCGGCTTCAAGCAGTCAGGCTACGGTCGCGAGCTCGGTCCGCACGCGCTCGACGCGTACACCGAGGTCAAGACAGTCTTCTACGCAACGTGAGGGCCGGTTTGACGGCCTCGGAAACGAAACGGAGGACGTGAATGAGGCTCGAAGGCAGGGTCTGTGTCATCACTGGCGTGGCGGGCGGAATTGGCCGTGCGACCGCCGACCGCTTCGAGAGCGAGGGCGCTCGCGTCGTCGGCGTCGACCTGCTCGATCACGGCATCGGCGAGCTCGCGCTCCAGGTGGACATCACCTCCGAGGACGCCGTGCGCGACATGTACGCGCGCGTGAAGAGCGAACTCGGCCGCATCGACGTGCTGTTCAACAACGCCGGGATCTCGCCGACCGACGACGACTCCGTGCTCGTCACCTCCGTCGAAGCCTGGGATCGTGTGCAGTCGGTCAACCTCCGCAGCGTGTTCTTCTGCTGCAAGCACGGCATCCCGCATCTGCTCGCCAACGACCCGGCCGGCGGCTCGGTGATCAACACCGCCTCGTTCGTCGCGGTGGTCGGGGCGGCGACGTCTCAGATCTCATATACAGCGTCGAAGGGCGGGGTGCTGGCGCTCTCCCGCGAGCTCGGGGTCGAGTTCGCGCGCCAGGGGGTGCGCGTCAACGCGATCTGCCCCGGACCGATCGACACGCCGCTCCTGCGCGAGCTCTTCGCCAAAGATCCCGAACGCGCGGCGCGCCGGCTCGTGCACGTGCCGATGGGCCGGTTCGGGAACGCCTCGGAGATCGCGGCGGCGGTCGCGTTCCTGGCCAGCGACGACGCGAGCTTCGTGACCGCATCGTCGATGCTCGTCGACGGCGGCATCACCGCCGCCTATACGACTCCGCTGTAGCGAGCGGGCGTCGTTTACGGCGACAACGAGCGGCTACCCGAGCACATCGTCGCGCTCGGCGACCAGGCCTCGCTGGGTCTGCTGCACCGAGGCCAGCTGCTCGCGGACGCGGCGGGCGAGTGGGATGAGCTGCTTGCGTTCGTATCGGGCGAGGGCTTCGCTAAGCGCTTCGACGCTCTCCTCGCGGCGCCCGGCCGCCGCCAACACCTCGGCCAGGTCGCAGAGCGCGTCGCCCTGCCACTGAAGGCCGTCGGTGCGCTCGGTGATAATCGCGACAGCTTCGCGGGCCAGTCGCTCCGCCTCCGCGTGCTCCGCACGCGCGGAAGACGCCAGCGCATGCACCTGCCGCCACATGCTCTCGGGGACCGGCTGCTGCTCGCGTGCCAGTTCCCGCGCGCGCTGCGCGAGCTGCTCGGCCTCGTCGTAACGCCCCAGCGCGCAGAGGATCCGGCCCAGCCTAGGCGTGAAGGTGAGAAGGAAGCCGTAGTTCTCGTTCGCCTCGAGCCAGTCGCAGAGCGTGCGCAGATGCCGGGCGGCCTCGTCGAGGTTGCCGGCGAGCACGGCGATCTCGGCCAGCGGCCACAGGGCATGCTGCTGGCCAGTCTGCTCGCGCCTGCGCTCGTGCGCCTGCAACGCGAGTGACTGCGCCTCGTCGATCCGATCCAGCATCGCCAGCAACCAGGCGCGGTAGAGAACCGTGTACGGCGTCGGGTCGCTCGCGAGCTGATCGAGGCGCTCGAGCGCCTCGGCGGCCGGCACTGAGCCTATGACGAGCGGGAGAGCGAACCCGACGGGCTGCCACGGGCGGCCAGCGCGCCGCGCGTGCAGCAGCGCCTGCTCCTCCGCATAAGCCTGCTCTGCCCACTGCCCGCGCATGGTGGCCACCCCGAAGCCGAGCATGTGCCACACCTCCGCCAGCCCGACGTGGTCGCCTGCGCGCTCGAGCAGCGGCAGCGCCGCCTGGGCGCGCGCCTCGAGCCGCTCGGGTGGTTGCTTCTCGACCACCCCCTCGTGGTAGGCGGCCACCGTCAGCGCGAGTGCCTCACCGGCCGCATCACCAGTCGCGGCGGCGCGCTGCGCCGCGGCGGCGGCGAGGGCCGCCGCCTCTCGCGGCCGCGACGGGATCGCCCGCGCGAGGTCGAGTTCGAGATGGACGTCGAGACGCAACGGCCGGGTGAGCGCGAGTGCGCGCTCGAATAACCCTGCTGCCGTCCGTTCGTCGCCGCGGTCAAGGGCATGCCGGCCGGAGGCGGCTAGGTGCGCGGCGGCTTGCTCGCAGAGCTGGGCGTCGGAGTGTCCGAGCTCCTGTCCGTAGCGGGCGGCCTGTTCGAGGTGGTAGCCGAGGATCTCGTCCAGCTCGACGACCTGGTCTCCGTGCTCTTCGAGCCAGCCAGCGAACCGGCGGTGCAGGGCGCCCCGGGTCGCCTTCGTCAGGGCGTCGTAGGCCGCGTCGCGGATCAGCAGGTGGCGGAACCGGTAGGCGTCATCGCCCTGGAACTGCGGACGGACGGGGCGGACGAGCTCTTTGCGCACCAGCGCGAGCAGCGGCTGGTCGATCTGGACATCTCCCTCCGCCAGAGCGAGCGCTGCACCGCGGTGGAAGATGCGACCCTCGACGGAGCCCCGCTCGAGCACCGCCCGTTCAGCCGCTTCGAGCTGGTCGAGCCGCGCGGCCAGGAGGGCCTGGATCGTCGGAGGCACCTCCACCCGCTCACCGCCGGAGTCGCGGACAAGCGCAAGCATCTCCTCTAAGAACAAGGGGTTGCCTTCCGCGGATCCGACGATCCGCTCGCGGAGCTCCTCCGGCACGCCGCCCAGCTCGCTCATCAGTTGCTCGGTCTCGGCGGCACCGAGCGGCTCGAGCAGGATCGTGGTCGCGTTCCACTTGCCCCCGCCCCACGATGGCCTGCGTTCCAACAGCTCAGGCCGGGCCATGCACAGCAGCAGGATCGGCGCGTCGCGGGAGAGGTCGCCAACGTGTTCGACCAGATCGAGCAGTGTCTCCGCCGCCCAGTGCAGGTCGTCAAAGACGCACACCAGCGGCCGCCGCTGCGCCACCTGTTCCAACATCTTGCGGAACCCCCAGGCGATCTCCTCTGCGCTCGCCGACTCGTTCGTCTCGCCAAGCAGCGACCGCAATGGCCTACCCGCATCTCCCGGTGGCAGCGTCCCCAGCCGCTTGAGGATCTCCACCAGTGGCCAATACGTGATCCCCTCCCCATAGGAGAGACAGCGACCCCGCACCACCTCCGCGTCGAGTCCGGCCAGGAACTCCGACGCCAGCCGGGACTTGCCCACCCCCGCCGAACCGAGCACCGTGAACTGCTGGCACGAGCCGTCTTGCACCGCCTGCGCGAACACATTCTTCAGCCGGCCGAGCTCGTTCTCACGGCCCACCATCGTGCTCGTGAACTGGCGCTGCGGTCCCCGACTGATCGCCAGCAGCGGATACGCCGCAACTGACTCCGCCTTCCCCTTCAGCTCGAGCAGCCGCGCCTCGCCCACCACGACCGCATCGCGCACGAGCTGCACCGTCTCCGCCCCGAGAATGATCTCCCCCGGCTCCGCGGCCTGTTCGAGCCGCGCCGCGACGTTCACCGCATCTCCAACCGCCAAGTTCTCGCCCTCGCCCATCAACACCGGGCCCGTGTTCACACCCGTCCTGAACCGCAACGACACCCCTACCTTGTCGGCGATCGCCGGAAGCCGCTCGCGGATCTCAGCCGCTGCGAGCACCGCCCGAAGCGCATCATCCTCATGCACCCGCGGGATCCCGAACACCGCCATCACCGCATCCCCGATGAACTTCTCAACCGTCCCGCCGTGATGCTCGATCACCCCGCGCATCACCTCGAAATAACGATTCAACACGCCCCGCAACACCTCTGGGTCCAGCTGCTCACCCAGCGCGGTGGACCCGGTGACATCACAAAACAGCGCCGTCACGACCTTCCGCGCTTGACGCGGGGCCTGCGCCTCCACCAGCGGCGCTCCACACGCTCCGCAGAAGCGAAAACCGTCCGGGCTCTCGACACCGCACTGTGCGCAGATCGCCATGGGCCGGAACATACTCTCACCCTCGTCCAGTTCGGCCCGCCGGACTCAGGGTCCCCGCTGGACGGCGACTCGGCTAGCTACGGTCGTCGGAGCTGTGGTGGCGCCAGCCGTCGGGATACTCGGCGTCGTGCAGCCGGTGCAGCTGGTGGGCGTAGTGATCCAGACGATCGGCGGCGGCCTGGGCCTCGTGGTAATCCTTGCCGTGGTCACGAGCCGGCGTCTTCTCCTCGGCGCGCTTGCGGACGATGTGAAGCTCCTCGCGGGCCAGTTCCACGACCTTCTCCAGCGTCTCTTCGAGATTCATCTATCTCCTCTCGGTGCGGCGGCTCCAATTTGCGTCCGGATGTTCTCACGCCGGAGCCCTCGATTCGCGATCAACCTTCGGCTGCTGCGGGAGCCCGGGTCGCGAGCTCGCGGATGAAGCCGCCTGCGGTCTCCATGGCATCGGCGGCTTCGGGCAGGAACGACCAGAAAAACTGAAACGCGTGGGCCTCGACCGGGAACAGCTCGAGGCGCATGTCGACACCGTGGGCTTGGGCGCTGGCGGCTAGCGCCTTGGCGTCGGCGAGTCGGGCGTCGCCCGTGGCGGCCTGTATGAGGATCGGTGGCAGGCCGCTGAGGTCAGCGTGGAGCGGGTCGACGATCGGATCGTCGGCGGGATGGCCGGCTAGATAGGCCCGAACGCAGCGGCGCACGTCCTCGTCCGTGGCCAGCGGTGCGTCGGACGGCGAGGCGGTACGAAGCGCGAGGTCGAGCCACGGGCAAAAGACGACCACCCCGGCGGGCAGCGGGAGGTGGTCGCGCTTGAGCGTCAGCAGCAGGGACAGGAGCAGCCCCGCGCCCGAGGAATCGCCGGCGACGACGATGCGTTCAGCATCGGGCGCCTGCTGCCGCAACCAGAGGTAGGCGCGCTGCACATCGTCGAGGGCGGCCGGAAACGGATGCTCCGGGGCGAGGCGGTAATCCGGAAGCAGAATCGCGGTCTGCGCCGCCGCGGCAAGGGCGCCGGCCTGCGCCTGGTAACCGAAGGCCGAGCCGATCACATAGCCACCGCCGTGGATATAGAGCACGGTCGGTTCGTGACCCTCGCCGGGGGAGACGATCAGCGACGAGACGCCGCCCGCATTGACCGGCCGCGTAACCGTCCCAGTGGGGGGCGAGAACTGGGCCATCATGGACTCGAACGTGGCGCGCGTCCGGACGAGGTCAGGGTCGCTGGCGAGCATGCCTCGTAGCGGCTCGAGCGTCCGCGCGATCCGCCCAAGCAATTCGCCCCCCACCGCAAGTGCGGCCGCGACCGCCTGATCGACGTCGCGCAGGAGCTGGCGCGAGCGATCGAGCAAGGCCTCTCCCGCGAGCGTCAGCTCGACGCTGTGAGTGGAGCGCCGTAGCAGCTCGCAACCAACCAATTGCTCCAGGCCACGAATCTGCCGGCTGAGGGCCGGCTGCGAGACGTACAGGCGCTCGGCCGCTCGGCCGAAGTTGAGCTCCTCGGCGACGGCCACGAACGCCCGCAGGTGGCGCAGCTCAATCCCGTCTGGTGCTTGCGGGAAGGGAAGGACGGTAGCCGCCTTGGCCATGCGACAAGTATCGCTCGCCGTCCTCGCTGCGGTCATGCCGATCGTGCATCGCTGTGTTGCACGATCGGCCTTTCCCTTTACAGGCGTGTAGTGCAGTCTGGCCGAGGTGATCGTTGCTGCGATGACACTCAGGTTCGGGCCGCTTCGCGTACGCACCACCGTGCGCTGGCCGCAGGTAGAAACGGTGTCCCTGGCGCTCGTGCTCACCGACGAGCTCTCACCCGCCGACTCCTGGGTGCAGAGCTGCGTTGTCGTCGGCCTCGCCGCGGGCACGCCCGGCTCGACCGAGCTCGCGGCGCTCCAGTGGGTGTCCGAGCACCTTGGCGAGTTCGGCGCAGAGCGTGATCGCATGCTGGTTGCCGGCGGTGCGCGAGCGGCGAGGCTCGCTCTGGCGGCGCGCGACAGCGGCTGGCCCGTGCTTCGGCGCCAGCTCCTGGTTCACCCCAGCTTCACGCCCGAGCAGCCCATGCCGGTAAATGTCGCCGGCGCGCCGCCCGCGACCGTCGTGTTCGGGAGGGAGAACGACGGCGGCCGCCGATACGCGCAGCGGCTGCGCGCCGCCGGGGTCGAGGTCTGCGAGGTACCCGATGACAGTCTCCGTTGAAGGCGTCCTCGCAGGCGGGCACCATCGCGCCGAATTGAGCGCGTATTGCCGGCGGATGCTCGGGTCGTCCTTCGACGCCGAGGACGCCGTGCAGGAAACGCTGCTGCGAGCCTGGCGAGCCTCCGGACGGTTTGAAGGCCGAGCCCCGGTCCGTTCGTGGCTTTACCGAATCGCCACCAACGTCTGCCTCGACGCGCTGGCGCACACCGCGCGGCGTCCGGTGCCGGTTGATGAGGTACCCCCATCGGTTGATCCGTCCAGCCCGCCTGAGGACCCGTCCGACCGTGCGCTCGCCCGCGAGGACCTGCGGCTGGCAATCATCGCGGCCACGGGGAACCTGCCCCCGCGCCAGCGCGCCGTGCTGATGCTGCGCGACGTGCTTTCGTGGCGCGCGTCGGAGGTCGCTGAGCTTCTGGGCACGACACCTGCGGGCGTCAACAGCACGCTTCAGCGGGCGCACGCCGCGCTCGAGTCGATCGAGCTCGAGAGCGTGTCGACCGAGATCGACCTCATCGAATGTGAACTCGTCGGGCGCTACCTGGCTGCCTTCGCCGAGGATGACGTCGATGCGCTCCTCTCACTCGCACAGGCAAGCTGAATCACTCAGGGGCTCTTGAGACGACGCGCGCCGTAATCTGCCGCAGGCGTGCCCCACGAATCGACAACCGGCGAGTTTGAGCAGCGCTACCGAGCGCGCAGTCTCTGGCTGGATCAGCTAAGCGAGCCGCTTACCCCGCATGCGTCCCTGCCGGGCGACATCGACTGCGACGCCGCCATCGTCGGCGCCGGTTTCACCGGGCTGTGGAGCGCTTACTACTTGAAGCGCGCGCAGCCCGATCTCCGAGTCGTCGTGCTCGAAGCGGAAATCGCCGGCTACGGTCCGTCCGGACGCAACGGGGGCTGGGCATCGAGCGGGATCGCGGGCAGTCCCAGCGTCTACGAGCGGCGCTCGGGCCACGATGGATTGGTGCGCGGCACGCGCGAGACCATGCGGACCGTTGACGAGATCGGCGAAGTGGCCGCACGGGAGCACATCGACTGCGGCTACGTCAAGGCCGGAATGCTCACGATCGCCACCACGGCGCCTCAGGAACAGAGACTGCGCGACAGCGTGGGCGGGTCGCACGCGGCCGGCATGACCGACGAGGACGTGCGGGTTCTTACGCCCGGCGAAGTGAGCGAGCTTGCGGACGTGAGCCGGCTGCGCGCGGCATCCTTCGCGCCGCAGGCCGCGCGGGTCGATCCGGCGCGTCTCGTGCGCGGATTGGCGCGTGCGTGCGAGCGGCTCGGTGTGCAGATCTTCGAGCGCACGCGCGCCCTGTCCGTCGCCCCCGGGGCAGTGCGCTGTCAGCAGGGAATCGTGCGGGCAGAAATCGTGCTGCGCGCCACCGAGTCGTACACCACGCAGCTTAAGGGGAGCGGCCGGGACTACCTGCCGCTGTACTCGCTGATGATCGCCACCGAGCCGCTCGGCGAAGACGCGTGGGCGCAGCACCGCTGGACCGACGGTCTTCTGATCGGCGACCGCCACCACCTGTTCTTCTACTCGCAGCGGACGGCCGACGGCCGGATCGCGATCGGCGGGCGCGGCGCGCCGTACCGGCTCGGTCGCCCCGTCGACGAGCGAAACGAGCGCGATGCCGCCGTGCGCCAGCGGCTCGAGACGGCGTTGCGCTCGAACTTTCCGGTGGCGGCGCAAGCGCGCGTGACCCACCACTGGGGAGGTCCGCTGGCCGTGCCGCGTGACTGGTCTATGAGCGTGGACTTCGACCGCTCGAGCGGCTTCGGGTTCGCCGGCGGCTACGTGGGCCACGGCGTGGTGCCGTCAAACATCTCGGGACGGACTCTTGCCGATCTCGCGCTCGGTCGCGACACCGACCTGGTGTCCTTGCCGTGGGTCGGACACCGGTCCCGGCGCTGGGAGCCAGAGCCGCTGCGCTACTTAGCTTCGTCCGCGATCGTGCGCATGCTCGGCGCTGCCGACGGCTACGAGGACCGTCACGATCGGCGCGCGGTGCACACGCTCCCGCTGCGGCCGTTCATGCCTCCCGGCTGACGCACGATGCCGGCGGGTGATCAGCGTGCTGTCCTGTTCGACCTCGACGGAGTGCTGGTGGACTCGCGGGCCCCGATCACCGGATGCATCAACGATGCTCTTATCGCCCACGGTCTGCCGTCGCAACCGGCGAAGTCGCTCGAGAGGTTCATCGGTCCGCCGCTGGTCGGCTCGTTCGCCGAACTGACCGGCGAGGCCGCGGACTCCGCGCTCGTAATGTCCTGCGTGAGCGCCTACCGCACGTGCTACGCCGACGTCTCGCTACGCGAGACCACGGTGGTGCCGGGAATGATCGCCGTCCTCGATGAGGTGGTGAAGCGCTATCGCCTCGCCGTCGCCACCTCCAAGCCACTGATGTTCGCCGAGCCACTCCTTGATGCCGTCAGGCTGCGCTCGTTCTTCGAGTTGTGTGCGGGCCCCGAGCTGGACGCGTCGGCCGAGGACAAGGCGGTCACGATTGCCGGTGCCTTAGAGCGGCTCGGTTGCCCGCGCGCGCTGATGGTCGGCGATCGGGGGCTCGACATCGTCGGCGCCCACCGATGCTCGATTCCGGCCGTCGCCGTCACCTGGGGTGCCGGGACCGTCGAGGAGCTTCGCGGCGCCCATCCCGACGCGATCGTCGATGCTCCGGATGAGCTGCCCGGCGCGATCGCTGCGATCATGGCTACAGCGACGAACTGAGCTCAGAGAAGGAGAAGTTGCCATGGCGGCCACCACCAGGGCTGTAGATCGGATCAACCCTAAGGACTTCCTCGAGCTCGACCGCCTCCTCTCAGACGAGGAGCGCGATATCCGCGATGCCGTCCGGGCCTTCGTCCGCGATCGCGTGGTCCCCTATGTCGGAGAGTGGTTCGAGGAAGCGCGGATCCCGGTGGAGCTCGCCCGCGAGCTCGGAAGCCTGAACGTGCTCGGCATGCATCTGGAGGGATACGGCTGCGCGGGCGCCAGCGCGACGGCGTACGGGTTGGCGTGCATGGAGCTCGAGGCCGGCGACAGCGGCGTGCGCAGCCTCGTCTCGGTCCAGGGCTCGCTGGCGATGTTCGCGATCCACCGCTGGGGCTCCGAGGAGCAGAGGCTCGAGTGGCTGCCACGCATGGCCGCCGGCGAGGCGATCGGGTGCTTCGGCCTGACTGAGCCCGACTCGGGATCCGACCCCGGCTCGATGCGCACCCGCGCCCGACGCGACGGTTCGGACTGGATCGTGCACGGCCAGAAGATGTGGATTACGAACGGGTCGATCGCCGATGTGGCGGTCGTGTGGGCACGGACCGACGAGGGCGTTCGCGGGTTCCTCGTCCCGAAGGGGACCCCGGGCTTCACGACCCAGGACATCCACCACAAGCTGTCCCTGCGCGCGTCGGTGACGTCGGAGTTGCTGCTCGACGACGTTCGTCTTCCGGCCGACGCGATGCTGCCCGAAGCCACCTCGCTGCGCGGCCCGCTTTCGTGTCTGAATGAGGCGCGCTACGGGATCGTCTGGGGGGCGGCCGGGGCCGCGCGCGCGTGCCTCGAGGCCGCGCTTGAGTACAGCCTCGAGCGTCGGCAGTTCGACCGCCCGATCGCGTCCTTCCAGATCCAGCAGCAGAAGCTCGCGATGATGGCGCTCGAGGTCAACCGCGCCGCCCTGCTCGCGCTGCACTTGGGTCGGATGAAGGACGACGGCCGGCTGCGGTCCGAGCATGTCAGCATGGGCAAGCTCGGGAACGTCAACGCCGCGCTCGAGGTCGCCCGCACGGCGCGTCAGGTTCTCGGCGCCAACGGAGTGACGCTCGAGTACCCGGTGATCAGGCACATGAACAACTTGGAGTCGGTGGTCACCTACGAGGGAACCGCCGACATCCACGCGCTGGTCATCGGCGGTGCCCTCACCGGCATCCAGGCCTTCCGCTGAGAAACGGCTAACCGAACAGCCGCGCGCTGGCGAGCCGCGCGCCCTCCACGAGCGACTGGAGCTTCGCCCACGCCACCTGCGGATGCACGCGTCCGCCGAGGCCGCAGTCGGTGGACGCGATCACGTTCTCCGCTCCGACGCCCTCCGCGAAATGGGCGATCCGGTCAGCCACCAGCTGCGGGTGCTCTACGACATTGGTCGAGTGGCTGACGACGCCGGGCAGGATCCGCTTGCCCTCGGGCAGCTTGACCTCGCGCCACACCCTCCACTCGTGCTCGTGCCGCACGTTGGCGGCCTCGAATGAGTACGCCCCGGCGTTGATCTGCAGCAGCACCTCGACGATGTCGGCCATCGGGATGTCGGTCACGTGCGGGCCGTGCCAGCTGCCCCAGCACAGGTGGAACCGGATTCGGTCGGTCGGCAGATCGCGAATCGCGTAGTTCAGCGCCTCGACCCTGACCATCGTGAACCGCTTGTAGTCCTCGACGCTCGGCTCGGGGACGATCTGGTCCCAGTTCTCGGCGATGGCCGGATCGTCCAGCTGCAACGTCAGGCCGGCGTCGATGATCGCTTGATACTCCTCGCGCATCGCGGCCGCGCACGCGTAGATCATTTCCTCGTCGTTGTCGTAGAACTCGTTGCCAAAGCGCGCGCAGCTACCCGGAGCCACCGAGTTGAGATAGCCGGTGTCAAGCCCCTGCGAGGCCAGTGCCGCCTTGAAGTTGGCAATGTCCTGCTGGACCGCCTCCTGGCCGGTGTAGGTGATCGGCCGGCGGCAGACGGGCGCGATGCGCGGCGGGGTTGGCAGCGCGCACCCCGAGCCGGGGTCGCGGTAGGCGTCGGCGAATTCATTCCAGTCCCGGCGCTCGGCGAAGCTCGCGAGCGCGAGCTGTCCCGCCTTCGGCCGCGCCTGGGCGATCTCGAGGGCCGGGGTCTGGACCAGCTCCAGCCCACCCAGGCGCTGAAACACATACGTCCACCACGAGCCGTAGTCGTAGCGGTGGCCCATCGAATGGCCGTACTCGCCGTCGTTGACGAGGTCGATTCCAATCTCACGCTGGCGCGCGATGACGTCCTGCACCGCCTGCGTGAGCTTGCGCTGGTAGGCGTCCTCGTCGCCGAACCGCCCTTCCGTCCGCTCGAGGTTGAGCGCGACGAGGTCCTCGGGACGGGACAGACTCCCCGCGTGACTGGTCAGGATGCGGTCGGGCATCTCCTGTTCCTCCTGCGGCTCGGTCGGTGTTGGCTCATCCTCCCAGGAACCAGCGGAGGGGTCACGGTCGCCGCGTCAGTGGGCGATACCGAGCTCGGGCCGCGTGCTGGCCGGCGCCGTGACCGCTGCCTGGGCGGGCGCGAGCAGCCACGCGGCGATCACGATCAGCACGAACGCCGCGAGGTGGGCGAGCTCGGCTACTGGGCGGTGGCCGAGCGGGTCGGCAAACACGACCATCCCGCCGATGATCGACACGATGTTGTTCCCGGCGGTCATCAGCGCGATCACCGGCATCGGCCTGCCCGACTGAAGCGCGCGCTGGAAGCAGAAGAAGGCGCCGATGCTCGCCGCGATGGTGGCGATCAGCCACGGCGAGGTGAGGACGGCGGTCAGCCCATGGTGGCTGGCCAGACCGGTGAGCGCCTTGATCGCCACGTCGGCGGCTCCGTACAGGATCCCCCCGACGGCGGCGAGCATGTACATGCGCCGCTGCCTGATCAGGAGCAGGCACGCGCCGGCGCAGACCGAAGCGCTCAGGTATATGCCGAGCGCTCCGTTGCGAAAGTGCGAATGGACGCCGACCGTGCCCCGGCCCACCAGCAGCACCAGGAGCGCGACCAGCACTAGCGAGATGCCGGCCAGCTCCCGCGGCGTGAGCTGGTGACCGAGCACACGGACCGCCACCGGTGCGAGAAGGGCGATTCCGCCGATCAGGAACGCTTGCACGAGCGAGAGCGGGGCCTGCGTGAGCGCCGCGATGCTGATCGCCCAGCCGGTCATGCCGAGGACCCCGCCGGCCAGCCACAAGCGGGAGCGCAGCAGCGAGCTGACGGTCTTCATCGGATGACGAAAGCCGATCGTCGGCATAACAACCGAGCCTGCGTGCTGGATCAGATAGCTCACGTTGAGCGCCACTGACCCGACGACCGCGAGCGAGAGGCCGATGACCAGGTGGCTCATGCGCTGTTCGGCGCCGCCATCAAACTGAGCATGCCCATCTAACGGCCGGCCGACACCCGCCCATGCGGCAGGGACGGTGAGAGTGCCCACACGAACGAGCCGGGTCCTTCGGGACACCGCATCGGATCACCGCGCGAAAACGGCGAAGAAGTCGCGGTCGTCCGGGGCCAGGTAGCGCGTCGCGGGGCGGCTCATGCCGGGCAGCAGTTTGGTGGCCTCCCCGCCGCCGAACGTGCCGTAGAAGTTGAATGTGGTCCAGTCGTAGTTGATATCGAGCTCCATCGCCCGGACGGCGCCGGCGCGCTGGAGGATGCCCGCGAGGCTCGCGGCGGTCTGGATGTCAGCCGCCGCATAGATCAGGTTGCCGTGGGCGTCGACGCCGACCCCCGAGCGCCACACGCGAACTGAGTTCCCAAGCGTCACTCCCCATAGGGAATCGTTCGACAGAGCAGGGTTGAGCCCTCCGTTCTCCACGATCAGGGGCAGGTTCTGGCGCGCGAACGCGATCCCCGAGCCTGGATCTGGTCCGCCGGTCCAGGTCCGGACGTCGACGGTCCCGTCGCGGGAGCCGATCAGCGTCGCCTGACCGTCTCGCAGCGGCGCGTACACCCGACCTTGGGAGAAGAAGCCGCCTCCCGAGTCCTCGAGCTTGAAGCCGCTGTTGAATGTGGCCAGCAAGCTCGATCGCAGCTGAGGCGGCACCTCTGCCAACTGCGCTCCGTCGTCGGGTGGCTCGTAACGGCCCGGGTAGAGCGCCAGGCGCGTGCGCGTGTGGTCGATCCACGCGACGCCGGCGACGAGTTGCGGATAGCTCGCGTCCGGTCGGAACGTCGCGACCTGGACAGGCGAAGCGCCGGCCACCAGCGGCCCGGTTCCGTGCCACTGCCCCTCGCCCGGTAGCGCCGGTGCGATCACCGGTGCAATCGGTGCCGGCGCGTTGCCCGCCTCCGGGGCCGGCCGACGCGCCCCAATCTGCGGCAGCCGCTTGAGCGCTGCCCCGCCGGTCGCCGGAGCGTTCAGGGAGTAGTAGATGCTCTCGAACTCGGACACCGGTCCCGCGGCGCCGTTGTCACGCAGCCATTCGACTGCGCGGACCCCGAGCGAGACATTCGAGGGCTGCGTCATCGCGCCCCAGAAGGAGGCCGCCGCGTCGAGAGCGAGGATCAGCGCCGTGAGCACGACGATCCGTCGCGCCTGGAACCGAAGCGGCGCCGGTCGCGGGCGGGCTCGGACGCCGCGGACCGGCTCCGGACGGGACGCGCGGCCCGCGCTCGAACGGGACGCGCGCCCCCGCTCGTAGGCGAGGATGCGCGCCTCATAATGTTCGATCGCGGCGCGACTGGGGCTGGGCATGTCCCTCCTGAGCGGTTCGACCGTCCGCCGGTGGCTCCTTGTGCACCGGTGGACGGGTGAGAGCTTTCTAAGGCTCAGCGGATGTACACGGCGAAGAAGTCCCGGTCATCTGGCGTCAGGTACCGGGTCGGAGGGCGGTCCATGCCGGCGAGGAGATTCGCCGGGTCGCGGGCACCCGGGAAGCGGTACGTGATGAAGCTCGGCCAGTAAGTGTTGATGTCAAGCTCCATCGCGCGGACAGCGCCGGCGCGCGTCATGATCGACGCCAGCGAGCCGACGGTCTGGTCATTGGCGGCGGCGTAGATCAGGTTGCCGTGGCGGTCGACGCCGACGGCCGAGCGCCACACCATGATGGCGTTGCCAAGGGTGGCCCCCCACTGGGGGCCGTCTGACAGGCTCGGATTCGGTCGCCCGCCGTTGACGATCAACGGCAGGTTCTGCCGCGCGTACAAGACGTTTGATCCAACATCGGATCCTCCGTGCCATGAGATGACGTCGACGCGACCGCCCCGATAGCGAAGGATCGTCGCCGCGTTGGGCCTCATCGGCGCGTACGTGTGTCCGTCGTAGGCGAACCCACCGCCGGAGTCGCTCAGCTTGAAGGCGCTGTTGAAGGTCGCGACGAGGCGGGAGCGCATGGTCAACGGGACCCTCTCCGGCCCGCGCGAGGGCATCGTCACGGCGGGCTCTGAGATGCCCGGGTACAGCATCACGCTCGTGCGCGTGTGGTCGATCCACGCGACGCCGGCGACGAGTTTTGGATAGTCCGGCTCGGGGCGGAAGCTCGTGATCAGGACGGGTGGGCGCTGGCCGCCGCCGGCGAACGTCGGGTGCCAGACACCCTCGCCCGTGAGCGCGGGATGGATCACCGGGGTGACCTTCGCCGGTCGATAGTGATGGATCCGCGGGATGCGAATCGGTCGGGTCGCGACGGCTCCGGGCTGCCGCGGCAGAGCCTTAAGCGCTGGACCGCCCTTGCTCGGCGCGGTCAGCGAGTAGTAGAAGTTCTCGACATCGTCGACGACGCCGCGTGCCCCGTTGTCACGGAGCCACTCGACCGTCCTGACGCCGATGCTCGAATCGGACTCTCCGGTGAGCGCGCCGATGTAGGAAACCAACACCGGCAAGAGACAGAGTACCGCCGCGACGGTGGTGATCCGGCGCACGCGCGCGGTGCGTCGCTCCCTCGCGCCCCACCGCCGGCTTGGCGGGTGAACGGAGGTGTGGCGCGGTGTGAGTTCAAACGGCCCTGTCGAACGCACTGACACAGCCGGCAACCTTGTCACACCGGCTCACTTCTGGCTAAGGGAATCCTGAGAGCGTCCTCATGACCGGGATCCTGTGAGCGTCCTCATAACTGTCACAGGTTGGGCTTATACATCGTTCTTACCTTTCCGTCATGGACTCGGCCAAGGCGGGTCGTTTGCCGCTGCGGGCAGCACGACGGAGTCGCCCAGGCGCGGTGATCGCGACGATGCGACCCAAGCAGTGGATCAAAAACTCGCTGGTGATCGCCGCGGCGGGGGCAGCGGGCGCGCTCGGTCACGACGACACGCCGGGACGAGTGATCGTGGCGTGCGCGTCTTTCTGCTTGCTGGCGTCCGGGATCTATGCGATCAACGATGTCCGCGACGCACAGGAGGATCGCCGCCACCCGCGTAAGCGTTTTCGTCCAGTCGCGGCCGGAGACCTCGACCCGCGCTTCGCGACCGGCCTCGGGCTGTCGCTGGTGCTCGCCGGGCTGCTCCTGTGCGTGGCGATCGGGCCACTGCTCGCGCTCGTTGGCCTTGGGTATGCCACGCTAACGCTGTCGTACACGCTCGTCTGGCGCCACCTGATCGTGTTCGACATCTTTGCGGTGGCGGGCGGGTTCGTCCTGCGTGCCGTCGCCGGGGGTGTAGCGGCGCCGGTGCCCCTTTCTCACTGGTTCCTGCTCGTGGTGACGAGCTCCGCGGTGTTCGTGGCCGCGGCAAAGCGTTACGCCGAGCTGCGACGGACCGACGGCCCGCAGCGCGGCCGAAGACGGGTGCTCGACGCCTACAGCTCCAGAGCCCTCGAGCTGATCATCGCGGGGGCGACGGCCGTGGCGCTGCTCGCGTACTGCATGTGGGCTTTCTCACTGCCCGCCGTTCGAGGGATCCCGTGGCGGCCGTTGACGATCGTGCCGTTCGCCGTCTGCATGCTCCGCTACGGCGGGCTCGTCCGTCGGGGCGCGGGCGAGGCTCCCGAGGACGTGCTGCTGTCCGATCGACCTCTGCAGCTCGCGGGGCTGGCGTGGCTGGCGCTGTTCGCGCTGGAGGTCAATGCGGCTGGCTGACGCGAGAGTCGTTCCCTCGGACTGCATCCAGCCCGAGACCCGTGTCATCACCGGATGGGCCGGAGGTCCGGGTGCCAGGGTCACGGTTGTCCGCCCCCGCAGCGTCGACGAGCTGCACCTCGCGCTCCACTCCGCAGGCGAGCGGAAGGCGCTTGCGCGGGGGATGGGTCGAAGTTACGGCGACGCCGCGCAGATCTCCGGGGGCCTCGTGATCGAGACGACCGGGCTGAAGCGGATCGAGTTTGACGCAGCGCGCGGTGCGGTTACCGCGCAAGCCGGGGTCACGATCGGGGAGCTCCTGCGCGAGCTGGTGCCCGCTGGCTGGATCCTTCCGGTCGTGCCCGGTACCCAGCACGTGACGACGGGTGGGGCGATCGCCAGCGATGTCCACGGCAAGAACCACAGGGTCGCGGGGACGCTAGGGACTCACCTCGAGGCGATCTCGGTGCTACAGGCGGATGGCGAGCTCGTCGAGCTCCGGTCCGGTCTGGGCGACGATCGGTTTGAATCGACGCTCGGCGGCATGGGCCTGACGGGCATCATCGTCGACGCGCGGGTCAAGCTCAGCCCAATCCGCGGCGCGATGCTGTCAGTCGACACCGACCGCGTGGCGTCGCTGGACGATGCGCTCGCGGCGCTGGGGGCGGGCGGCGGAACTCACCGCATCGCGTGGCTCGACCTGCTGTGCGCACGGCCGGGACGAGGCGTGGTGACCCGCGCGGAGCACATCGACGCCCCCGGCGAGGGCCCGGCTGTCGTGCCCTCACGCGCTCGCGTGCTACGGGGCTGGCCCGCCGGCCCGCTGGGGCCGGCGACCGTGCGCGCCTACAACGCGCTCAGGTACGCGAGCACACCGCGAGTCGAGCGCGGTCGGCACCAGTCGTTCGGCCGGCACACGTTCCCGCTCGACTCGCTCGACGCCTGGCCGCGTCTCTACGGTCCGCGGGGCTTTCTCCAGTATCAGTTCGCCGTGCCGCCCGGCTCCGAGCATTTGCTCGAGCTCGTAATCGAGCGGCTGCGCCGGGAGCGGGTGCCTTGCTATCTCGCCACGCTCAAGGATCTCGGTCCCGCCGACGGTGCGCCCCTGTCGTTCCCGCTACAGGGGTGGACCTTGGCGCTCGACCTTCCCCGCACCGCGCCGGGCCTCGAGTCGCTGCTCCGCGGCTTCGACGACGCAGTCGCCGAGGCAGGCGGACGCGTCTACCTGTCCAAGGACGCCCGGTTGCGTCCGGAGGCACTGCGGGCGATGTACCCCCGGCTCGACGAGTGGCGCGCGGCGCGCGACCGCGCGGATCCCGAGCGCTTGTGGTGCTCGGACCTGGCTCGCCGGACGGGTCTGTTGTGAGCAACGCGCTGCTCGTTGGGGGCACGTCGGAGATCGGGCTCGCGATCGTCCGGCGGCTGGCGGCCGAGCGGATATGGCTGCTCGGTCGTGATGGCGCTCGACTCGCTCGGGCGGCGGCCGAGCTCGATGGTGCCACGGTCGAATGGGACCTGCTCGACGCCGACGACATCGCTTCGCATCGCGGCACGATCGAGCAGGCATTCGCCGACGCTGGGGGGTTCGACGTCGTGGTGATCGCGGTCGGCGTGCTGGGAGCCCAGGCCGGACTGGACGCCGATCCCGACGAGGCGCTCGAGGTGATGCGCGTGAACTTTCTCGGCGTCGGCTCGCTGCTCCTCGAGTGCCTGCGGCAGCTGCGGCAGCGGGGCGACGGCGCGCTTGTGCTCCTCTCGTCGGTGGCAGTCGAGCGCCCACGCGGCTCCAATCCGATCTACGGAGCGGCCAAAGCGGGCATTGACGCCCTGGCCCAGGGTCTCTCCGACGCCATCGCGCCAAGCGGCGTGCGCGTGCTCGTCGTCCGCCCCGGATTCGTCAAGACCCGGATGACCGCTGGTCTGGCCCCGGCACCGTTCGCGACGACCCCCGAGGCCGTCGCTTCGGCGACGCAAGCGGCGCTGGGCGGACGCGCCGGAACGATCTGGGTGCCCCGCTCCCTGCGATTGGTATTCGCCCTTCTGCGCCACCTGCCCCGCGGGATCTACCGAAGGCTTCCGCTGTGAGAGCCAAGATTCTCCTGGTGGACGTCGGGATCGCGATCGTCGTGGCGGTGATCGTCCTGGCCATCACCCCGGGACTGGCGGTGGCGGCAGCGATCGCCGTCGTGACGTTGGCCGCGTGTGCGATCAGCTTCAGACGCGACTCGCGCCGCCGTCGCCGCCGCGCCCGCGCTTCCCGGCGGGGCCCTCGTTCTCGGGTGTCATAGGTCGAGCACGATGTCCTCGTGAGGCTGCGAGCAGCAGATGAGCGCGCTGCCGTCAGCGGGCGGCTCGACCGGGTCGGGGTTGTAATCGAGGCTCCCGGCGATGAGCGTCGTCTCGCAGGTGTGGCAGACGCCGGTGCGACACGACCAGCGGACGGGCACGTCGCATGCCTCGGCCAGCTCGAGCAGGCTCGCATATGCATCGCTCCATGGGATCGCGAGGCTGCTGCGGGCGAACTCGATCGTCGGGCCGCTGCCGGGTGCACCGTCGGGTGGGTGGGGCGCCCGCGTTGGCGTGGCCGCGATGCCGGGGGTCACGCTGGGTGCGGGCCCGAACGGCTCGGTGTGGATCTGGGCGGGGCCGAGGCCGACGGCCCCCAGGGAAGCGCTGATCTCGTCCATGAATGACCCAGGCCCGCACAGATATGCCTCGGCCTTGCCAGGTGGCTCGAGCTGGGCGAGTAGCGGTGCGGTGAGGCGACCGGCGGCGTCGTAGTCGCGACCTTGAACGTCGTCCGGCCCCGGCCGGCTGTAACAGACGTAGGTCCGGGTGTTTGGGAGCGACGCGAGGAGCGCGCGAGCCTCCGTCCCGAACGGGTGCTCGTGGCCGCTGCGTGCGCCCTGGAGCCACCAGATCTCTCGCTCGGAATGCTCAGTCGCCAACTCGTGGAGCATGGCGAGGACCGGGGTGGCGCCGATGCCGGCGCTGATCAGCAGCACCGGCGCCTGCGTGCGGTCGAGGATGAAGGTGCCGCGCGGGGCGGCGATGTCGAGCTGGTCGCCGACCGCGAGCCGCGTGTGTAGATAACCACTGGCCACACCGTCGGGTTCCCGCTTGACCGTGATCCGGTAATAGCCGGCGCCTGGCGGTCCGGACAGGGAGTAATTGCGAAGCGCCGAGTGCTGCCTCTTGTCGGGCTTGACTCGCACCGTGAGGTACTGACCTGGGCGAGCGGCCGGTACCGGGGTGCCTCCGGGATCCTCGAGTCGTATGGAGATGATCGAGTCGCTTTCGCGGGTGATCGCCGTGACCGTCAGCTGACGGAAGCCCGGCCAGGCCGGAGGCGGGCTCGTGACTGTGAGGCCCGCGTTGCCGCCGCCGGGTTCTTCGTTAAGCAGAGCGTGGAACGAGGCCTGCCAGCCGGGACTGAGGGCAGGGATCCGTAGCGCTCGCAGCAATTGCTGGCGCGAGTGTCCAGGCAGGTAGAGCAGTCCGTCGACCTCGGCGACCGGCATCTGCTCCGGGCCGGAAGCGAGCTTGATGATCTCGTCCCCGGCTTGCACGTCTCCCTCCTTGAGCACGCGAAAGTAGAAGCCCGGGCGGCGATGCGATACCAGCAGTGCCGGAATCCGCGGGTCATTCATGCGAAGCCCGACGCGGTAACAGGTGACCCGAGGCTGCGTCACCTCGAATACCGCCGTCCCGATCCGGTAGCGGTCGCCGATGCAGACCCGGTCATCGCCGAGCCCTTCGACCGTGAAGTTCTCGCCGAACTGTCCGTACACGAAGTCGTCACGGCCGAGCTCGTGTTCCCAGTACCGGTAGGAATCCATCTGGTAGACGAACACGGCTCGCTGCTCGCCGCCATGGCCGGCCAGGTCACCCTGGCCGTCGCCGTCGACGTTCAGCTTGCGCACGCGGCGAGGGCCCGTCACGGGGTCCTTGAACACGCCGGTGAAGACCGTTTTTCCCTGCCAGGGCACGTCCTTCGGCATGCCCACGTTCAACGAGATGAGCTTGCCCACCGGATCGTCGGAGGTGGCCTGCGCCGGTTGCGCCTGCTGCGAGCCCACACCCATACTCACGCGTCCGCGGTGAGCGCGTCCTCGACGAGTTGGATGCCTCCGACTTCATCCACGCTCAGGTTGCGGTCAGGCCCGTGGGCTATGACGTTCTGCCCGGCGGCCTCCTCGAGCGTCTCCCCATCAATCGTGACCGCCACCCTTGCGGGATAGAAGGACACGAGATCGGCGATGCGAGCCACATCTTCGAACGGAGCCCGGTAGGACCAAGCCGCATTTAGCGCGTCGCCAACGTCGTAGTACGAGGCAAGGCCCTTGTACGGGCAGAACGTCTGACCCTCGACCCCGTGCAGGGCCTCGGCGTCGATGTCCGACCGGGGCACGTACCAGCGCGGCGCGAAGCCGGACTCGTACAGCACCAGCGGCGCGCGCGTATCCGCGACCACCCGCCCGCCGTCCACGACGACCAGGTGACGCGAGGTGCGGCGGATGTCGATGCGGTGATAGGGGTCGGCGGCGTGGCCGAGAATGCGCTCGTCCTCCTCATAGAACGCGTCCATCGTCCGCCACGCGAACGCAATCGTGTCCCGCAGTGCAGCGGCTGGAGTGGGCGGGTTCACGTGCTCCCAGGCGCCGCGTCGCGTCGTCTCGCCGTCGCCCCCGACGACGTTGAACCACTTCGTCTCGCCGAGGTCCGGGTGCATGGTCGTGTGGTCGGAAGGTTGCAGCACGTTCTCGTCGATGTCGCCGATCGGAAAGTACGCGACCGGGTAGCGGCCGGGCTCGAACAGGATCACCGCATTCTCGCTCCGAGCGATGATGCTCCCGCCGAGCTCGACGCTCATCCTCCTGCGCAGCGGCTCCAGGTACAGCACCCGCTCGGGCATCGGCGTCGCGGTGAGAAACGTTCCGATGGGATCGCGGCCCAAAGGTCCTTGCTGCCAGGAAAGACCCATTACTGCTCCAATCTTTTCGACGTCGCTGCATTCGCCTAAGCAAGCATTAGTGGGACGAGGAACCCAAGATCTCACCGTCCTCCGGACCGGGCTAGCGCTCCATTATCGAGGGGATAGGCGCGATGATCGCGACGAAGGTGCGGCAGAGGCGCAGCGGGTCGTCCTCGGTCACGGTCACCGAGCGCGCGTCGGTTCGCTCCGCGCCGCTTCGAGGGGTTGCGTAGTCGGTAGCAAAGTGATATCATTAAGCTATTAGATTCGAACTGCGTCCCTTGGAAGGGATCACGGACATCGCGAATCGCCTGCCGCGACCGATCGCGGCGATGCAGGCGTTGAGCCGCGCGAACGCGGTTACCTAGTCCGCGCATCCCGAGTTTCTCACACCCTAGGAGGTGACTGAGATGAATACGAGTAGGAACAGGCGCATCACCCCCAGCGCGGCTATGGTTCTCGCGGCGGCGCTATTGGTTACCGCGTGTGGCGGTTCCGGAAAGAGCACCGGGACTCAGACCGGGAGCGGGACCGGGGCCGGGGTCGCGACTGCGAGCGCTGGCTGCAAGACCATTACCAGTAACACGGCCGCTTCGACGTCAAGTGACTCGGCCTCGTGGCCCTATTCGAACGACGACCTCGCCAATACTCGCGACGCCACCGGTTCTACGCTGTCTTCGAAGAATGTGTCGAGCCTCGCGCAGGCGTGGACGTACAAGCTCACGGGCCAGGCCGCGATCGGCGTGCGCCCGTATGGCTCGTTGACCGCGAACCCGATCGTGCAGAACGGTGTCGTCTATCTACAGGATCTCGACTCGAACGTGTACGCGCTCGCACTGGCGACCGGAAGGCTCGATTGGGAGTATCAGTGCAATCAGCCGGAGAAGAGCGGACCGGGACCTAACGGTGTCGCCGTCGCCGGCGGAGACGTCTACGGGCTGACCCCGACGGCGGCGTTTGCACTGAGCGCCACCACCGGCCGGACGGTGTGGGTCAAGAGTGATCTCCTGAGCGCGGACCAGGGAACGTTCGGCATCCAGCCGCAGGCGGCCGGCGGCCGGGTCTATCTCGCCAGCCAGTACGGCTCGGGACCTGGTGGCGGGGTGCTGATCGCGCTGAACGCGTCAAGCGGAGCCGTGGTGTGGAGGTTCAATACGGTCGTCGGCCCGGAGCCCGGCGTGCAATCGCTTAACGTCGGCTCCGGCGGGGCGTGGGAGACACCCCTCATCGGTAGCGATGGGTCGGTGACGTACGGCATCGGCAACCCATATCAGTCGCCGGCCTCAGCGATCGCGCATCCTTCCGACCAGCTCTACACCGACAGCGATGTGAACCTCGACGCCGCGACTGGGAAGCTGCGGTGGTACTACCAGGGTGTCCCCAACGACTTCATGGACCACGACATGCAGGCCTCGCCGATCTCGACGAGCGTCAACGGCGCTCCCGTCGTGATCAGCAGCGGCAAAATGGGCTACGTCTATGAGATGAACGCCAGTACCGGCAAGCTGATCTGGAAGACGCCGGTCGGCGAGCACAACGGCCACGACAACGATTCGGTCCTGGCCCTTGAGCACAAGCTCACGCTGAAAGCGCCCTACACGATCCTCCCCGGATCGCTCGGGGGTGTGTTGAGCGACCTGGCCGTCGCCGGCAACACCGTGTACGTGGCCACCATCGACCTACCCCTCACCTACACAAACCTGAACTACCCGGTCCCTGTCAAGGCCGCCGGTCCTCTCACCGGGGAGGTGGAGGCGCTCAACCTCACGAGCGGCAAGGTCGAATGGGACACGAAGGTGCCGCAGTTCCCGCTCGGCGCCGTCACGGTCTCCAACGATCTCGTGTTCACGACCCTGTACGACGGCGTGCTGATCGCGTTCGACCGCAGCACCGGTGTGGTCGTCTATCGCCATCAACTGCCTACCTCGACCAACTCGCCGATTGCCATCGTCGGGAACACCGTGATTGTTCCCGCGGGAGGGCCCGTCACGGGTAAGGGAAGCGGAGACCCCCAGATCGTGGCCTACAAGCTGCCGTAGGCGCGCTGTGTGCGGCGCCGCTTGGCAACACCGGCGGCGGGCTGGGCAGCGCCGCCGGCGATGGACCCTTTGACCTATATAAAACGTCCCAAAGTCCCCCGCCCCGCTCGCGCAACTGGGACATAAGCATCCACCGGATGCTTATGTCGCCGAAGTTGATCCGGCCCGGGGGACTTTGGGGACTTTTGCATGTCTGTGGGTCACACAGTGACGCCGTCGTCGAGGCGGACGACGCCGTTTCTGAATAGGCGCTCATCCAAGAGCTGAAGCGGAGTGTGCACCTGGTCTGGCAATGCGCGCTTGCCGCCGCCGACGAGAACCGGGTTGAGGAATAGATGGCACTCGTCGAGCAGCCCCTCGGCGAACGCTCGCTGGACACCGTGTGAAGGGTCCCGGCGAAGACGACCTTCTCCGCCGCCCGCCAGATCCCCGCGTAGTCCCGGCTCACCGCCGCGTGATCGCCACGGGTCTCCCAGTAGACCATCGTTTCGTACATTCGGCGGCCGTAGAGGTGGGTGCCGACGGGGCGCTCGAGGTCGTTGACGAACGCGAACACCTCTTCATCGGGCGTCGCCCAGTCGAATTTGCCCTGCTCGTCCTCGACGATCCTGAGTGGTGGCGCTTCGGATGCACGACCAGTCAGACTGTGGTCGTGGGCGATGCTCCCCTGTACGTCGCGCCTTCGGTCTCCGCCGTGAGAGCGCTCTGGGATCGGAGTGGCGGGCTTGCGGGGTCCGTCATCCGGCAGCAACTCTCCAGCTTCGCCGTGGCGCTGATCGATGCGCACGCCGCGGGCGAGGAGTCGGCGGCGGTCCTGGTCAGAAACTGGTCGGACGGCGGGCAGGATGCGGTACGGTCGGTGGCGAGGCTGCCCGAAGCGCAGGCGCAATTGATCGCCGCCCGCGACCATGGATTCACGAGCTGGTCATTGGTCGCGGGCGAGTCTGATCCAACCTTCGAGCTGGCCGTCGATGCGGTCGTGCACGGGCGGATCGACGAGCTGAGAGCGATGCTGACGGACCACCCCGATTTGGCGGTTCGCCAGTCGGCCTACGGACACCGCGCCACCCTGCTGCACTACACGGCAGCCAACGGCGTCGAGATCCGTCGCCAGCTGGTTCCGGCGAACGCCGCCGAGGTTGTTGCCACGCTGCTGGGGGCCGGCGCCGACCGCTCGGCCACGCTCTGGGCGTACCGAGGACAGTTCGACGTGCTGGAGATGCTCAAGAGCAGCGCGCACCCTCGCGACGCCGGCGTTGCCGCAGCGCTGGAGCGCGCGCTGACGCCGGACTGACTCTCCTCAGTGGGCGGTCGACCGCTCGATGTGAACGGGCGGTTCCGTCAGCGCTCGCGGACGTGCCCGGCTGCGAGCCGCCCGAGCTCGAAGGCCGCTGTTCTGGTCGTCACGACCGGGTCCTGGGCGGCGAACTCGCGCAGGGCTTCCTCGTCGTCCGTCTCGACCACGGCGAGCCCGTACGAGTCATCCTCGGTCAGCACGGGGCCGAACACGACCATGTCGCCACGCTCGAGGTAAGGCCTCCAGTGCGCGGCGTGGCGCCCCATGATCTCCCGTTCGGCGTCGGTCAACGTCTGGGCGAAGTTCGGGCGCGGAGCAATCAGGCGCAGGATGAAGGTGGCCATGCGGGGGACTCTACGCCGATCGAGGGCGGTGTCCTTCTGGGCCACGGTCGTTCGTCGTATGAGCGAGACAATCAACTGACGGCGTCGACCTCCCCGCCTGGATCGAGGGGATGGATGGCAGTGGCGCGCGCCTGTTCGGTCGGGAACTGGATCTCCCGAGGTCGGCGGCTACGGTGCGTGTCCGCGCCGGCGAGACGCTGGTGAGCGACGGCCCGTTCGCGGAGACCAAGGAGTTCCTGGCGGGCTTCGACCTATTGGACTGTGCCGACCTCGACGAGGCGATCGACGCGGCGGCGAAGAGCCCCGTAGCACGAGCCGGAGCGCCGATTCATCCGGCGGCGGCTGGCCGAGCAGAACGACCGACCCTGAGTCCCAACCCCCAAACACGTCCTACCCATCCGGCCGTGTGACGTTCGTGTGACGCCGGGCGTGGAGCATCGCCCCGTCGTGATCCAACGCCGCAGCGCTCAAAACCGACAAGGGGGGATGTGATGGGTCTCAGATTACGGGTGGTGCTCTTGATGGCGGTGGCCGCTTCGGGCGGGCTGATGGCGACCGTCGCCTCGGCCGCGTCTAGGTCGAAGACATCGGTCGCGCTTCAGTTCGCCTCCCACACCAGCTTCAACGGCCGGGTCAGCTCGCCGAAGGCGGGCTGCGCGCGGAGCCGAGGCATCCGGCTCCAGATGCGGGAGGGGCGCAAGTGGGTCTCGATCGCGACCGTGAAGAGCAACCACTCCGGGCGTTTCCACGGGACGCTCCATCGCGGCGGCGGACGGTATCGCGCGGTCGCCGGGAGCACGCGGTCATGTGCCTCCGGGACGTCGAAGGCCGTGACCGCGGCGGGGGGCACCACCGGAGGGTCCGGCCAGCCTGGAGGATCCGGGTTCAAGCAGCCCGCGTGCAGCCTCCCTCTCACCCATGACACCTATGACGGCTTCCACATCGCGGTGCCGAGCGGCTGGGAGCTCTTCACGCTCAAGGGACAGATCGAGGTCGAGAAGGACGCCGTGGGGTCAGAAGCCGTGGTTGTGGCCCCGGCGGCTCAGACCAGCGGCCTGACGCCCGCGAGCTACTTCCAATCCGAGCTCACCAACTTCGAGTCGCTGGCGGCCGCCGGAGGCACCCCGATCACGGTGACCGGCAACAGCTCGCAGAACGGGATCCCAACGTCAACCTTCACCGCGACGATCGCCGGACAAGCGGCGAGCGGCGAGCGGCTGTCCTCGTCGAACCGCTGGCCGGTCAGGTGTCGTCCACGGAGCTGGTGTTTGTCGCCGAGTGGGCGCCCCAGGCCGTGTTCGGAAGCGAGTCCTCGCTCCTCGCGTCGATCGCGGACTGCTACGGGCCCGAGCAGGGGAGCCTTTACCAGATGGTCCAGACCGAGGCGTTCACCTACATGCTCCCGCCGGGGTGGAGCGTTCCGGGTGGCGGTGAGGGGCAAGACTCCCTCCTGCTTCAGGACAACCAGGGGGATGTCGTCGGTTATCTGCTGGCCGGCACCGGGCCGAACTTCCAGTTCGACTCGCCACAGACCGAGATCGATTCCCACCTGGCGTACGTCGGGATCGACTCGGTCACCTCGCTGTGGAACGTGACTCCTCCCGGCCAGAACGGGGCGCCGGGGAACCTCGAGTACGAGGAGTTCACCGCCACCTTCCAGGGGAACCCGGTCCACGGGCTGATCTACAGCGACGTCAGCCTCGGGGGCGGGTTCAACACGGGTGTCATCCGGATCGCGCTCGCGCAGGCGGGCTCGTGGAACTCGCTCAACGGCGCGCTCATCCAGATGATGGGGGCGATCCAGCACAGCTTCGTCCAAGACCTCCAGACGATCAACCAGATCAACCAGCAATGGCAGAGCTTCAGCAACCAGGTCGCGAACTTCGACGACACCCTCAACAACCAGCAGCTCACGCAGGACCCGACGACGGGCACCTACTACGACGCACCGTATGACTCCTACGAGTCCGACGGTCCGAATGGCCCCGGTTACTACAACGGCGACCAGAAGCTGAACATCATCAACCGGCAG
This sequence comes from uncultured Solirubrobacterales bacterium, assembly GCA_963757235.1. Classification (GTDB taxonomy): domain Bacteria; phylum Actinomycetota; class Thermoleophilia; order Solirubrobacterales; family Solirubrobacteraceae; genus Palsa-465. The sequence goes on from CAVWRC010000021.1 coordinate 38,251, forward strand.
TAGCCGACGCAATGGGGAGGGTCCGGCACGATGCCGGGCCCTCTTCGCCGCCCCGGACCCGTGGAGCGAGCGGCGACCGTGGTTATATTGGCGGCGCGGGGTTTGCCACTTGTCCGATCTCTCAACAAGCGCCGGGAGCAGGACCGGAAGCTCCACTTCCCCACCCGGATCTCCGCGGCTCGCGGCGTCCCTGATGTGCGCGGACTTCACCGCTCTCCCGAGCCAGCTCGGAGCCCTCGAGCGCGGAGGGGTACGTTCCGCCCACCTGGACTTCGGCGATGGCCGCTTCATTCGTAACCTTCCGCTGGGCGTTGAGGTCTTCGCGCAACTGCCTCCTCGGACCGCCTGGCATCGCGAGTCCCATCTCATGCTCTCCGAGCCGATTGAACTGCTCCACCTGTTTGCCGCGCACTCAGATCTGATCTTCTTCCACGTCGAGTCATCCTCAGACGCTTCGGCCTGCATCGAGGCGATTCGAGATGCGGGCGCGCGCCCGGGGATCGCCCTCAATCCCGCGACCCCGCCGGAGAGGATCGTCGACGCGCTCCGCGCGGTCGACGAAGTCCTGGTCATGACGGTAGAGCCGGGATTCGCGGGGTCTCCGTTCATCCCCGAGATGATCGAGAAGGTTGCCCGGCTCCGCGTCCTCGCCGATGCCGTGAGCCCGGGGGTCCGGATCGAGGTCGACGGTGCAATCGGACCCAGGAATATCCCGAGCTTGGTACGCGCCGGAGCTGACCGCTTCGTCGGCGGGACAACCGGGCTGTTCACGGGCGGAGATCTGGAAGCGAGCGCCCGATCTCTGATCGCGTGCATCGAGAAAGCAGTCGCGGAGAAGCGCTGACGGGCTTTATTTCGCGATGGTGTGACGGTGCGGCGTCCAATCGGTGACGGCGCTGGGGGGCTCTATGTCGGGCGGCGTGCGAGCGTCTGGAATCGGCGCGCCCGCGGTCGTGCGGAGCGGAATCACGCCGGCCCACACCGGGAGGTCCAGGTCGTCGCGGTCGTCCTCGGGCGGTCCGCCGCGGACCTTGGCGGACGTCTCGTCGAGCGTCATCGCGAGCAAGCGGGTGGCCTTGAGCTCCTGGGGAGTGGGTGGGCGCACCTCGCTCCACCGTCCCGGGATTAGGCGCTCGACGAACGCTTCCAGCGCCCCCAGCCGCTCGTCGGGGCCCTCAACCGGGGTGGCCGTCCCGAGCACAACGACCGAGCGGTAGTTCACCGAGGAGTGAAAGGCCGATCGGGCGAGGACGAGGCCGTCGATCAGGGTGACCGTCAGGCACACGGGGACGCCGGATCTCAGCGTCCGGATCGCGCGGCTCGCGGCCGACCCGTGGAAGTACACCTTGTCGCGTACGCGCGCGTGCAGCGTCGGGATCACGAACGGCTGACCTTCGTGGACGAAGCCGACGTGGGCGGTCATCGCCTCGTCGAGGATCTGATCGATCGCCCCCCGGTCGTACACGGCGCGGGCGGGAAGCCGGCGCAACCTCGTCCTGGGACTCGCTGTGGTTGACATGACGGCAACCCTACGTCGATTTGGCTCGATTACCAGAGCCAAGAAGACCTTAGAATCCAGGGCCAAATTGGATCTGCACATCGACCTCACGGAGGCTCCCGGCCGCTCCCTGCGCGCCCGCCTGGAGCACGCCCTGCGCGAGGCCATGCGCAGCGGACGCTTGGCCGCCAACGAGCGCCTGCCGTCAACGCGCGATCTCGCCGTCGGGCTTGGAGTCTCACGCGGCGTGGTTGTCGACGCTTATGCCCAGCTTGCCGCCGAGGGCTATCTGCGCACGGCGCGCGGCGGCGGCACGCGAGTCGCCGCGGCCGTCGTCCCGACCAGCCAGGCCGTCCCGGCGCCGACGCGCCCGGACCGGGTCCGGTACGACCTCAGCCCCTTCCGTCCCGCGCTCGGGGCGATCCCACGGCGGACCTTGATGGCCGGGCTCGCGCGGGTGCTGCGGGACACACCCGACGAGCGGCTCGGCCTCCCTGATCCCGCCGGCACGCCAGAGCTGCGATCCGCCCTGTCCTCCTACCTGGGTCGGGTCCGCGGCGTACAGGCCTCGGCCGAGGACCTCGTGATCACGAACGGGACGCGAAACAGTCTCGGCCTGGTCTGGCGCGCGCTCGCAACCCACGGAGTGCGGTACGTGGCGGTCGAGGACCCCGGTTGGTCGGGCGTCGCCGAGACCGCGGCCGACGCCGGCATAAGCCCGGTGCCGGTGCCCGTCGACGAGGAGGGGCTGCGTGTCGATCAACTCAGGACGGCTGCTGTGGAGGCGGTCGCGGTTGCCCCCGCGCATCAGTACCCGACCGGCGCCGTGCTCTCGGCGCAGCGCCGCACGGCAATCCTCGACTGGGCCCGGGCCGGCGCACGGGTCGTGATCGAGGATGACTACGACGCGGAGTACCGGTACGACCACCAGCCGATTGGTTCGCTACAGGGGCTGGCCCCGGACGACGTGATCTACGCGGGATCGTCCAGCAAGACCGTGGCCCCCAGCCTCCGGCTCGGCTGGGTCGTCGTCCCGCCACGTCTTCGTGATCGGATCGTCGAGTTGAAGCGGACGGCAGGCACGACTCCGAGCCCGATCTTCCAACTCGCGTTCGCGGACCTGATCGAGCGCGGCGAGCTCGATCGTCACCTGCGCCGGCAGCGCCGCCGCTACCAGCAGCAGCGCGCCGCGCTGCTCAGCGCGCTGCGTGCCGAACTGCCCGAGCTCACCGTCCACGGCGCCGCGGCCGGCCTTTACGCCGTGATGGAGCTCCCGCACGAACTCGACGAAGCGGGCGTGCTCGAAGCGGCGCGGGCGCGCGGGCTGGCGCTCGAGGGACGCGGAACCGACGCACCCGGCCTCGTGCTCGGATACGCCGACATCGATGCCGCCGCGATCAAGCCGGCCGTGTCGGAGCTGGCAGCGAGCATCGACGACGCCCGTCGCACCGATTAGTTTTGCCGGTGGCCGAGGTCCACACCGCCATGACGACAACACACACGCTCAACACCTCGGAGTGCGACATCGCCTACGACGTGCATGGTCCGCTGCCGACCGCCGATGGACGCGCGCCGCTGTTCATGGTCGGTCAGCCGATGACCGCGGGCGGCTTCGGAACGCTTGCCTCCTTCTTTCCGGACCGCACCGTGGTCACCTACGATCCACGCGGCCTCGGTCGCAGCACGCGAAGCGACGGCCGGGTCGACAACACGCCCGAGGTCCAAGCGAGGGACCTGCACGCCCTCATCGAGGCGCTCGGCGCCGGCCCCGTCGAGATGTTCGCGAGCAGCGGGGGCGCGGTGACCGCGCTCGCGCTCGTCGCCGCCTATCCCGACGACGTGAGCACGCTGGTGGCACACGAGCCGCCACTCATCCCGGTGCTTGACGACGCCGTGGCGGCCGAGCGCGCCCAGGCCGCGGTTCGCGACGCGTATAACGCGGGCGGCCGGGGCAACGGCATGGCGGCCTTCATCGCGATGACCTCTTGGCCGGGCGAGTTCACCGACGCGTACTTCGCCCGCCCGGCTCCGGATCCCGCCGCATTCGGGATGACGTGCGAGGACGACGGTTCCCGCGACGACCCGCTGCTATCGGAGCGGTCCTGGGCGATCACCAGCTATCGCCCGGACGTCGACGCGCTGGCCGAGGCGCCGACTCGCGTGGTGATCGCCGTGGGCGACGAATCGGGACGTGCGTTCACGGGACGCACTTCGCACGCCACCGCGGACCTTCTGGGTCAGCGCGCGACAGTGTTCCCGAGTCATCACGGCGGCTTCCTCGGCGCCGAGTCGGGATACGCCGGCCAGCCCGAAGCGTTCGCCGACAGACTGCGCGAGGTCCTCGACGACGGTCACTGACCACCCGCGGTGCTGCGGGCGAGGACGCTGCAAGCGATCAGTTTTCGAGAAGCGACGGTCGCCGGGTCGCACTATGGTGACTGCTATAGCGACGACCGAGGAGGTACAGGACAATGGCTGAAAAGCAAGCCACGAAGAAGAGCACGACCGCCAAGCGGACCGCCGGCAACGCGTCTAACGGGTTCACGGCCGAGGAAAAGGCCGCAATGCGGGAGCGCGCGAAGGAGATCAAGGCGGCCGAGCGTCGCGCCGCGAGCGACGCCGAGGGTGAGAGCGACGTCCTGTCCAAGATCGCTGAGATGGGCAAGCCGGATCGCGTGATGGGCGAGCGCATTCATGCCATCGTGAAAGCCAGCGCGCCGGACGTCTCACCGCGAACCTGGTACGGGATGCCCGCGTATGCCAAGGATGGGAACGTGGTCTGCTTCTTCAAGCCCGCCGAGAAGTTCAAGTCGCGATATGCCACGTTGGGGTTCAGCGACAAGGCGAACCTCGACGAGGGCGCCATGTGGCCGACCGAGTTCGCCCTTACGGAGCTGACCGCCGACGTCGAGGCGACGATCGGCGCGCTCGTGAAGCGCGCGATGGGCGAGGACTGAGCCGGCACGATACCCCGTCGCATTCAAGGCAGGATGCGACGGGTGCGGCGCCTTCATAACTATCTCGATGAATGACGAGCAGGTGCGTACGATCTACCGGTGGTCGCTAACTCGCTCACGGCATGACGCTTGACCAGGCGGACCTCGAGCATCTCCTCGAGCTTCGCACCGGATTGCGTAGGTTCCTGCGCTGGAGCGAGGAGCAGGCCAAGGCGGCCGGCCTGACGGCCGCCAAGCACCAGTTGCTGCTGGCCGTGCAGGGCCACCCCGACCCGGCCGGTCCGACCATTGGGGAGATCGCCGACTACCTGGTCCTGCGCCACCACAGCGCGGTCGAGCTGGTGAACCGCGCCGTCAAGGAGGGGCTCGTGCGGCGCAACCCCGATCCGGCCAGCAAGAGCGTCGTGCGGGTCACCGTCACGCCGGTCGGCGCGGCCAAGCTCGACGCGCTCGCCGAGGCCCATCTCGAAGAGATCGCGCATCTCGCCCCGACGATGCGGACCCTGTGGCGCCAGCTCGAGCGCGCCAATGACGGCAACGCCCCACACCCCGCCGCGCGCCGCTCGAGAACCACGCAAAGCACGTGACCTAAACCGAGCAGGAATCGAGAAGCGCGGTCACCTAGCCGGAGCTAGATTGGCCGCCATGTGCTTTCCCTTTTCCCACTCACTGCCGCCACCGCAGCAGACGCAGGCAATCCGAGCGAGCGCGATAGTAACACCGCAGGATCCTGCTGACACCAGCTCGACTCACCAGTCAGAAGCCCGTAACCGTCATAACGACAGGAGTGACCATGCCCGACTCTTCCACCCAAGGAATCAAGACCGTACTGCACCCAGTCTCCGACCTGACGAGCGCCAAGGCGGTGTACACCGCCCTGCTCGGGACCCCGCCACAGCATGACGCGGACTACTACGTAGGATACGACGTCGCGGGCCAGCACATCGGGCTGGTGCCCGGCGGCGGTCCCCAGGGCATGACGTCGCCGATCGCCTATTGGCAGGTGTCGGACATCGAGGGCAAGCTGGCCGAGGTGACCGCCGCGGGCGGGACTGTGAAGGACGCCCCGCGCGATGTCGGCGGCGGGCGCCTGGTGGCCAGCTTCACCGATCCCGACGGCAACGTGCTCGGGCTGGTGCAGGACCGGTGAATCTGGACTTCGTGGCTCAGCGGCCCGCCGGGACGACCGTCTCCACCAGGCCGCTGACCACGTCGTAGACGTGTCCGGAGACCGAGATCCGCCGGGGGATCGCCGACGCGGAGCGCAGCCGCTCGACGTCGGTCGCGACGGTGGCCGCGGGATCCAAAACCGCGTGATCGCGAAGCGTCGCTTCGTCGGCACCGATCCGCTCGGCGTACCGGTGGCGGAAGGTGTCGTCGGCAAGCGCCCCGGTTCCGCACTGGGTGTGGTGGATCACGGCGACCTCGAACAGCGGGCCGGCGGGCAAGACGCTTTCGGCGATCTGGCCGATGTAGGCCACGTCGTTGATCACCTCCGGGGTCACCCGTCCGCCGACGTTGCGCACGACGACCGCGTCGCTCAGACCTAGCCCGAGGAAGTGCGCCGGGTCGGTGCGTGGATCACAGCAGGTGACGACGAACAGCCCCAAGCTCGGGAAGACGACGGCTCCCTCGTGCGTGCCGGCGACGGCAAACGCGCGGTTGCGCTCAAGCGCCGCGTCGAAGGCGGGTCGGCTCGGGCGATCCGCGCTCGAGAGCTCAAACCCCGTGGCGCGACCGACGCCTGAGCCCGCGGTGGGGGAAGGTTGTTCGTTCATGAATTCGCTCTCCTTGGATGGCGGATCGTGCTGACCCCCAGGCCGCGGGCGGTCCGGGGGGTCAGAGTGGTGGGTGTGATCAGCGGATGTGCCCGTCCGGGTCGGGTCCGCCCATCAGGTAGTGATGCACGCCGGCGTCGGCGCCGCCCATGAGGGGCAGACCCGGTGCGCGGTTGGCCGGGCCCATGACCGACCACGGGTGGGATCCCTCCTCCGTGCGGCGGGGACGCGGGTGGACGGCGCGGCTCCGAAGGCGCCCAGCCTTCGCTCGCGCTGACAGCGGGTAATGCTCGTTGACGGTGCTCATGGCTTCTCCTGGGTGTTTCGTGGGTCGGATGTCCGGCGGGCGTTTCAGTTGATTGCGGCGGCGATGGCCCTGGAGCGCAGTCCCGATGACTCGAGTGACTCGTCGTCGCCGGCGGTGGGATGCGAGGGCAGCAGCAGCAGCGACATGACCGCCCCGGCGGCGGCGATGCCCGCGGTCATGAAGTTGGCGGCGCTGAAGCCGTGGAAGTACGCCGAGCTGACGGCGGTATGAATGTCGCCGGCGAGCGCGGTGTGCCCCGCCTGCCCGACCCGCTGGGCGACGGTCAGGGCGGCCCCGACCGAAGCGTGTGCGGCGCGGACGAGCGAGGAAGGCAGCCCGCCGGGGAGCGCGCTGGTCAGCCGGCTGGCGTACAGCGATGCGTACACGCTGCCCAGCACCGCCACGCCCAGGGTGCCGCCGAGCAACCGCGTGGCGTCGTTGACCGCCGAGCCGACGCCGGCCTTGGCCTTCGGCACCACGCCCATGATCGCCTCGGTCGCGGGCGCGCTGGTCAGGCCCATGCCGGTGCCGAGTACGACCATCTGCAGCGCGATCGTGAGGTAGCTCGTGCCAAGCGAAGCGGTCGTCACCCACAGGTAGAAGGCCGCCATCAACAGCAGGCCCGACGCCACCACGAGCTTGGTCCCGAACCTCACCGCGAGCCTCGCGCCCACGATCGATGAGAGGGCCACGAACGTCGCCACTGGCAGCATCCGAACCCCGGTCGACAGCGGTCCATACCCCTTGAGGAACTGGAAGTACTGGGTGACCAGGAAGATGAACCCGGAGAGCGCGAAGAATGAGATCGCCACCGACGCGCTCGCGGCCGAGAACCGGGGGTTGCGGAACAGGCCCACGTCGAGCATCGGCGCATCGGTGCGCCGCTCCCAGGCCCAGAACCCCACCGCCAGCAGCGCGCTCAGCACGAAGCCGCCGAGCGTGCGTGCGCTGCCCCAGCCGTAGTTGGGCGCCTCGATGACCGTGTAGACGAGCACTCCCACCATCGCGCTGGAGATCGCGAAGCCGGCCCGGTCGATCCTGGGCGCGTCGGCATCGCGTGAGGTGGGGACGTTCCTCGCCGCCAGTAGCCCGGCGAGTGCGGCCATCGGCGCCATCGCGAAGAAGACGCTCGTCCAGTCGAAGGCCTGAAGCAGCCAGCCGCCGACGATCGGTCCCAGCGCGATCGCCGCGCCGGTGATCGCGCCCCACAAGCCGATCGCCCGCGCGCGCTCACCGCGCTCGGTGAACACGTTTGAGATCAGCGACAGCGTGGTCGGGAACACCATCGCGGCACCCAGGCCCATCACGGCGCGGGCGGCGATCAGCTGACCGGGGTCGTTGGTCAGCCCGCCGGCCACGCTGGCCAGTCCGAACAGCGACAGGCCGATCAGAAGCATCCCCTTACGCCCGAACCGGTCCGACAGGCTGCCGAAGGCGAGCACGGAGGCCGCGAACAGCAGGTTGTAGGCGTCGACGACCCACTGCAGCTGGGAGTCGGACGCGTGCAGCTGACGCACCAGCGAGGGCAGCGCGACATTGACGATCGTCGTGTCGAGATTGATCACGAAGGCGGCCAGCAGGAGCGAGACCAGCACCAGCGGCTTGCGTACCGCTCGCTCACTCTGTTCCGGGCGGCTCCGTCTTTGACTGAGTGTTGTTGTCACGTCGATCACCTCGCTTGGTTTCGCCCACGACGGGCGGGGTTCGGATGGGAGGGCCTCGCTGGAGAGTTGTACCAAGATTTCCAAGTTTGTCAACCATGAAGTGGTCTATATATGCAAATAAAACAATGCTCATCTGCTACGATCCCTGCACATGAGCGCGAAGTCCGACTCCCCCAAGCCAGCCGGCAAGCGGTACGAGCAGTACTGCGCGGTCGCCCGCTCGCTCGACGTACTCGGGGAGCGTTGGACGCTGCTGGTGGTGCGAGACCTGCTGATGGGACCGCGGCGCTACACCGATCTGCGCGAAGCGCTGCCGGGGATCGCGACCGATCTGCTCACCGCGCGGCTGCGGACGCTCGAGGAGGCCGGCTACGTGCAGCGACGCAAGCTCCCGCGCCCGGCGCCCGTCACCGTGTACGAGCTCACCCCCTCCGGTCGCCGGCTCGGATATGTGGTGTTGGAGCTCGCGCGACTCGGCCTCGAGCACCTAGGCCCCCCGGGCGCGGACGACGACATCGATACCGATGCCCTCGTGCTCTCGCTGCGCGCCAGCTACAAACCCGTGGCCGGGGGTGACGGCGCGTGCTACCAGCTCGAGGTCGAGGGCGAGCCGTTCAGTGTCACCGTGGAAGGCGGCGGCGCCCAGACCGCCCGCGGACAGATCTCGCAGCCACGATGCACGATCACGTCCGGCGCGCGCGCCCTCGCCCGGCTTCTGTCCGGCGCCACCGATCCCGATGCAGCGATCGCCAGCGGCGAGCTGGAGCTGAGCGGGCCCCGGCGCGAGCTCGACCGGTTCCTTCAGACGTTCTCGTACCCCAGCGCCCGCCGGGCGTGAAGCGAATCGGCCTAATCGGCGGGATGAGCTGGGAGTCCTCGAGCGAGTACTACCGCTTACTGAACGAGGAGGTCCGCGAGCGCTGCGGAGGTTTGCATTCCGCGGACTGCCTGCTCCGATCGGTCGACTTCGCCGAAATCGAACGGTTGCAGCGCGAGGCGCGGTGGGAGGAGGCCGGCATCCGGCTGGCGAACGAGGCGCGCGCGCTCGTCGCGGCCGGCGCACAGCTGCTCGTTCTCTGCACTAACACCATGCATAAGGTCGCGGACGCGATCGCGGCGGCGGTCGACGTGCCGTTCATCCACATCGCGGACGCGACGGCTGAAGCGATCCGCGACAGCCGGCTGCAGACTGTCGGCTTGCTCGCGACCGCGTACACGATGGAGCAGGACTTCTACGTCGGGCGCCTGCGGGAGCGATACGGGCTCACGGTGATCGTGCCCGGGGCTGAGGATCGCGCCCTCGTCCACGAGGTGATCTACGACGAGCTCTGCGTCGGGGTCGTCGAGGACTCCTCACGCGAGCAATACCGGAGGATCATGCGCGATCTCGCCGAGCGCGGCGCCGAGGGGATCTTGCTCGGGTGCACCGAGATACACCTCCTGGTCGGGCCGAACGATTCCCCGGTCCCGGTGTTCGACACCACCCGCTTGCACGTCCAGAGAGTGGTTGACCTCGCGCTAAAGGCCGATCGTCATTAGAGGTCGAAGTCGGCGGGCTCGGCCGGCTCGAGGTGGACGACCACAAAGCCGAAGCGATCGGCCAGTCGCTGGGCCAACAGAGAGCGGTGGCACGCCTCGGCCGTCGCCTCCACACAGAGCAGCGCCCCGATGCCGTGCACGGGCAACCCCTCGACGAGCGGCTCGAGCGGAGTGCGGTCGAGGATCTCCTCCGTGTAGGCGCGGATGTACTCGGGTGAGAGTCGGACCCGGGAGCGCTTGCCGACGCCCTGCCGATCGTCGTCGCGGTATTGGAGTTGACGGAGCTCGGTGGTCGGGGCGAGCTCGGGGCGGTGCTCATACCCGATCTGGGCATCGGCGAGCGCGTCCTGAAGACGCCGGGCGTTGGCCCAGGCGTACTGCGGGCCGCGTACTCCTCGCCGCTGGCGGATGTCGACGATCCGGGTAACACCGGCGCCGTCAAGCGCGCGGATGAAGCTGCCGCGATCGAACTCGTAGACGCCGACCGTCGCGATCGTGGGCATCGAGTTCTACGTTAGCCAGCCCAGGGCGCGCTGGCGCGATTGCGAGAGCCGGCTGACCACGAGGTCGTAGGAGTCCTCGAGCATGTCGTCGACGAGCTGGTCGGCGATCGAACCATCGATCGTCACGGTGTTCCAGTGCCGCTTGTTGAGGTGGTATCCGGGGCGAACTGCCGGGTGAGCCTCGCGGAGCTGGTCGGCCAGCGCGGGTTCGCACTTCAGGCTGATCTGAAGTGGGTCGCCCGCGAGCCGGGATAGCGCGAACATCTTGCCCGCGACCTTGAACACGGAGGTCTCGGGTCCGAACGGGAACGTCTCGCTTGAGCCGGGAAAGCTGAGGCAACGTCGCCGGACCGTGACCGCGTCCATCATTTTGGATGTTGACGCCTTTTGATTGTGAGGGTCGCCTTAGGGTTACAAGTTGGACCCATTTGGGAGCGGGGGCCCGTTAGCCTCGCCCGCCGTGCGGACACGGTTGACAGCACCACGGAGCAGGCGGCTGGCAGGGGCCATCGCCTTCGCGATCGCCGCGCTGCTCGGCCTGGGAGCAAGCGTCCTGCCCGCAGCCGCACACGACCGGAACGGAGGCTGGGGAAACGGCCACGGCGACCATCACCGCAGAGGCCCGCAACAGTTCACGAACACCGTGTTCGTGAATGGGGCGACGATCAGCCACCCCGGTCCGAACGGTCCCGAGGCCATCTCGGCACCCGACGACATCACCTACCTCGACGGGCACATCTTCGTCGGCTTCCAGAACGGCGTGGGGCCGCAGGGTCAGCCGAGCACGACGGGTAACACGAGCAGCACGATCGTCGAGTTCAACCGGCGCGGCGACGTGGTCAACCAGTGGGACGTGGTCGGCAAGTGCGACGGCCTGACGGCCGATCCGGATACGCATCGGGTGATCGCCACCGTCAACGAGGACGCGAACTCGAGCCTGTATCTGATCGATCCACACCGCGCCGGGAGCGCCGTCCACTACTCCTACAACGAGCCGCTGCCCTCCAACGGAGGAACGGACGCGATCGAGATCTACCACGGGATGATCCTGATCAGCGCCTCCGCTCCGGGCACCACCGGCGCGGCCGCCCCGCAGCCGACCTACCCGGCCGTCTACCGGGTCGCGCTCGATAGCGCGACCGATGTCGCCACCGTCCACGCCCTGTTCTACGACGAGGACTCCGCGACCGTCGCCAACCGCGACAGCGCGCAGTTCGGTCAGTCCGTGTCGCTGGCGCTGACCGACCCCGACTCCAACGAGGACGTTCCGTACTACGCGCGTCGTTTCGCCGGCGACTTTATGCTCACCAGCCAGGGCGACATGCAGCAGATCTTCGTCCACGATGCGGGCACTCCGCGCCAGCGGCTGTCGGTCCTGAACCTGTCGGATTCGGTGGACGACACCGCGTGGCCGTCCGACCGCCACGGCGCGATCTTCACCACGGACAACTCGAACGACACGATCAACGAGATCCGGGGACCGTTCGACCCTGGTCAGGTGTTCGTGGCCGACACGCCGTGCGACGCGAATGACGCTCCCAGCATGTGCCCCGGTCCGGGATTCCCGCCGAACTTCCTCGGCGAGCTGGATCCGTACACGGGCGCGATCACGCAGGTCAACGTGCAGGGCCCAACGTTCGAGCCGCAGGGAATGCTCTTCCTCCCCTAGCCGCGGGCCGCGACCGCTCAGTGGAGCGGCTGCGCCACGCCGGTGAGGACGACCTGGCGCGAGGAGGCCGGGGAGAGGCTGGCGCGCTGACGGGTAACGGTCAGGGTCGTGAACCCCTTCTGGGGTGACACGCCCGACCACATCGTGATGCTGGTGGGCTGGTTGAAGGTGCCGATCGGGACCAGGTTGCCGGCGTGGTTCTTCAGCCACGCCTGATAGTAAGTGCCGTTCTGCTTACGCAACGGCAGTCCGTGGGCGCTGAGGTTGACACGCCAGCCGACGTCGGTCTTGGTCAGTGTGGCGTTGCCGCCCGCGCCCGGGGCCAGTGCGGTGGCGTGCAGGATCACGCTGAACTGCGTCGGAGTCGGGCCGCGCGCGGTGAGCAGGACGGCGGCGGCGACGATCACCGCCAGCCCGGCGGCGAGCGCCGGTACGAGTCGGCGCAGGCGGGGCAGTCGCAACGCCGGCAATCGGCGCGCGGGGGCCGCCGCGGGTACGTCTCGCGCCGGGGCGGCCGGAGCGTCCTGCGCGGGGGCGGCTGGAGCGTCCTGCGCGGCGGCGTCGGATATGGCTGCGATGACGCGTCCCTCAAGAGCGGGGTCGGGTTCGACCCAGGTCGCCTCGTCGGCGAGCAGGGCACGGAGTTGGTCGAGGGTTTCGCGATCATCCGGCTCCAGCGGCGCGTCCGAGTCGCCGGAGAGATAGTCGATCAGGTGGTTGTCGGTCACGCTCATCGGAGACCTTACCTCGGTGTCGGGGGGTCGGAGGCATCGGCGGGAGAGTCGGATTCGGAGGCGGCCGGCGGCTCGCGCAGATGCCCGAGCAGTCCGGCAAGCCTGCGGTGCGCCCGGAACGTGCGTGACTTGATGGTGCCGACCGGCACGTCCAGCCGCGCGGCGAGCTGCGCATGGGTGAGTCCTTCGAAGTGGGCCAGGCGGATAAGACGGCGCTCCTCCTCGGGAAGCTCGTCCAGCGCCCGCCGCACCTCCCAGATCTCGTAGGCGGTTTCGATACTGACGGGACGGGTGACCAGCTCGGGGGCGGCCGGATCGACCTCCTCGAGCGCGACGCCGACAGGCCGGCGGGCCTCGCGGCGGTGGATGTCGATCGCGGTTCGGTGGGCGATTGTGGCCAGCCAAGGCCCGAGTTCGCGGCTGACGTCGAAGCTCGCCGCGGCGCGCCAAGCCGCCAGGAACGTCTGCTGGGTGGCTTCCTCGGCCAGGCCGCGATCGCCGAGCATCTTGAACGCGACCGCGTAGACGAACCGGCCGTAGCGCCCGTACACGGCGCGGACGGCGTCCGGGTCCCCGCGGGCGAACTTCACGCCGAGGTCGTGTTCGACCCTCGCGATCATCGGTCCTTCACGTGCCTTTCGGTCGCCGGCGCTCGGTCCGGGTGGCTCTCAAGGCGCGATACGGCTACGCCGTCGATACGGTTCTCGACCGGCCGGTGGGCTCGCGTCTTGAGTTAGCCTGCCGAGGTCCCGACTAGGAGGAAGACATGGTCAAGCTCGTCGTCTGCTACGGCGCTCCGGAAGATCCCGCGGATTTCGATCGCCACTACACCGAAACGCACGTCCCGCTCGTGCACAAGATCCCGAACCTTCAGCGCTTTGAGCACGGCAAGGTGCTTGGGAGTCCGGACGGCACCGCGGCGCCCTACTACTACATGGCGCAGCTCACGTTCGAGAGCCCCGAACACTTGCAGGCCGGGATGGAGAGCTCCGAGGGACAGGCGGCCGGGGCGGACGTCGCGACGTTCGCCAGCGGCGGCGCGACGCTGATGGTCGCCGAGGCCCTCTGAGCGCGAGCATGGAGATCACCCGCAATTCTCTGGACTCGACCCGCGGGCCGAGCGACTGGTTCACCGGGACGGTGTACCTCGATACGGTGGCGACGCCGTCCGAGTCATCTCGCGTGGCCGCGTCGAGCGTCCACTTCACGCCGGGTGCCCGGACCGCCTGGCACGCTCATCCCAACGGGCAGACGATCTACGTGACCGAAGGGATCGGCCGCTGCCAGCGCCAGGGCGGCCCGGTCGAGGAGATCCGGCCCGGCGACCGCGTGCACTTCGAGCCCGGCGAAAATCACTGGCACGGCGCCGCCCCGAGCCGCTTCATGACCCACATCGCGATTCAAGAGGTGGACGAGACCGGTAATCCGGCCACCTGGGGCGAGCACGTGACCGATGAGGAGTACGGCGGGGGGCCGGCCTTGTAGCGTGGTCCATATACAGGTACATATAAATGTATCTGTATGCGTACTGGGCGTCTCAGGCGGCCGTCAGCCAGCGAGCCAGCGCCTCCATCGGGTAGTGCCTGGCCGCCTCGGCCAGAATGTAGAACGTGTCGGGCGGCACGATGGCCTGGAGCCAGTCTCCGTGTGGCCAGCTGCCGTCCGGCTGTTGCCGGTCGAGCAGGTAGGCGACACCGCCCCCGACGGACTGTGACGACGATTCGCCCGCGTCGATCAGCCCGGTCAACACCAGGCCGGTCAGCGGCGCCATGCTCGGGCCGCGGCCGGCCAGCGCCGGGTCGCGGTAGGAGTCAGCCAACTCGCCCCACCCGCCGTCGTCGTTCTGGCGCTCGAGCACGAAGCCGACCGCGCGCCGGACCCACGGCTCCGACATGTCAACGCCGACGCGGGCGAGACCCTGAAGCACGCACGCCGTCGAGGCGAGGTAGTTCACCGTCCACCGTCCCCAGAAACCGCCGTGGTCGAACTGCTGGGCCTGCAGGAACTCGATCGCGTGGCGCACGGCCGGCGACGAGATGGTCTCACCGACGCGGCCGAGGCCGTCGAGGACCCGGCCGGTGAGGTCCTCGGTCGAGGGATCACCCAACTCCCGGGGCGGATCGATCAGCGCCCGGGCTGCGCCGACTGGGTCCTGGAGCGACACCTCTATCGGGCCCGTGAACAGCGGCCCGGGCCGCTTGGCGGGCAACCCGCGCACGAACGCCGACCAGCCGCCGTCGGGGTTCTGCATGCCGAGTAGCCAGTCGCGACCGAGATCGCGCGACGCGGTCACTCTCGCGCGAACCTCGGACTGAAGCCCGCTGTCCGCCAGCGCGTCGCCGAAGGCGGCCAGCACGGCACCGGTGTCGTCGTTGTCGACCATGGTCTCGTTCCCCGGCTGGAAGGCCCAGCCGCCGATCCGGGGCGCGCCGGGGTTGCGGTTGTCGACCTCGGGCTGTTCGAGGTGCGACTGCGCCCCCATGATCCAATCGAGGGCGCGGGTGAGCCGCTCGTCGGCCGGCGAGGCGCCGGCGGTGATCAGCGCCCGCACGTTCGCGGCGGTGCACCACACCGGACTGCCGAAGGCGGCGAAATGCAGGCCCTCGTCGTCGTGCTCGGCCTGGGCCGCGAGCCACGCCACCGTGTCCGCCACCATCGGGTTCTCGCCGCTCAGCCCGGCGGCGCGCAGCGCCGGAAGGATCAGCGCGGTCTGGGTGGTGCTGGCGTTCCAGCTGCCGTCGCGGTTCTGAAAGGTGGCAAGCAGCGTCAGTGTGCGGGCGGCGAAGCGGCGGGCGAGCTCGCGGGATGGGGGTCCATCCCCGAACCAATCGCCGCGCAACCGATGCGCGATCAGCGTCAGCGCGCCGCTCACCATCAAGATCCCGGAGTGAAAGCGGCGCTCCATGAAGCGCACGAGCGGGCGAATCAGCGCCGGCGCCATCGGCGGGCACGGCAGCGTGGAGGGCTCGACCAGGCCGGCCAGCGCGAGATAGACGACGGCTGGGTCGCCTCGGGCAAACGCTGCGGCCACCGCAGCCGTCCCGCCGTTGGCGTCGATCCAGCCGCGCGCGCGGGCGATCGCGTCGGCGCTGTCGTTCGGCGCGCACAGGTGCAGTGCCGCCCAGGCCGAGGCGGTGGCGCCGAGGTCACCGACGTCCGCGATCGGGTGGGAGCGATAGGACCCGTCGGCCGCCTGCCGAGCGCGCAGCCAGCGAGCGCCCGCGGCTGCGTCCTCCGGTGTCAGACACCCCGCGTGGTGCAGAGCAACCAGGACCTGTGCGGTTGGCATCGCACCCATGTCGCAGCGCGACTCCCACGAGCCGTCCGGCCGCTGGGTTCGCCACAGGCCCTCGCGCGCCCGATCGACCGCGGACTGCACCGCGGCGTGATCGATCGAGATTTCGCCTGCGACGGTCATTCGGGCTGGGGTCGCGCGAGCTGAAGGAGCTCTGGGTCGATGCTCGGCATGCTCGGGAAGATCCCGCTTGCCGCCCATCGCCGCTGGAGCTCGGAGGGGACCGGAATCGAGAAGCTGGCGCTGCGGCCGCCGGCCATCTCGACAACGTGCTGGTTCAGCATTCCGGCGCCCACCATCTTGGTCAGCGAGCCGAGCGGCCCGCGCGCCGACTGTACCCGGTCGAGTGCCCGCCCGACCCCGGCCTGCCAGCACAGGCCGCTGTCCCAGCGCGTGCGCGGGAGGTCGACCAGCGAGCAGATCTCGTCGCCGAGCAGGTGGCGCGTGAGCGCCGGCGCCGCACCGCCAAAGCCCGGCGGGAGGGAGTTGGCATGCAGCTCGAACAGGGCGCGGGTCATCTCGATCCCCTCGGGCGAGCGGCGGTGGTTGCGCCGGGCGATCGAGTCGGTCAGCTCGCGCGCGCCGGTGAGGTCAACGGGGATCACGGCGGGGTCGATGCCGAGCATCTCGCCGATGACTCGCCAGCGGTAGTGGTAATCCTCGGCCTCCTGGTCCTCGACCCGCACCCCGAGCCTGCCCAGTGAGTCGATGACGATCCACGAGAACGACATCAGCGTCCCGGCCAGGTCCTCCTGACACAGCGGAAGCCCGTCCGTTTCGCTGCTCCAGCGCCCGCTCGTGGAGACCAGCTGGCGGATCGCGGCGTGGAGCAGGCGGACCTTCTGGATCTTCCGGATACCGCGACCGCCGGGGTGGAGCGATCCAGGAGCCATCACCGACAGGACGAACTGGGCGGTCTCGCCGACGCGGCGGACGGCGTCGTGATCCAGGCGCCGGCTGAAGGTCAGCACCTTGACACCGGGGTAGCCCGCGTAGCAGTAGACGAGCGACGCCGTGGCCAGGGCCACGCACACCTGCGGGCCGTGTTCGACCACCACGGTGCACCCACGCTCGAGCCGCTCTTGGTCAGCCCAGGCGGGCACCTCGGCCGTCCGCTCCAGCCACTCGGCCAGAGAGGGCGGCACGTCGTCGGGCAACGGCTGGTCGTTGTCGACCAGGTGACGGAGGATGCGACTAACCGCCCGGATCTGCTCCGTGCGCGCCAGCTCGTCGATGAGCGCATCCGCGCTCGGATCACCGGCCTGCCGCATTGCGGCCGGCAAAGCCCCCGTGTCGCCCACGCCTAAAAAACTACGCAGCAGCGCAGAATTTCACAAGAGCGGTCATAAAAAACCCGCCCGCCTCGCCCTGCGGGGGCAGCGGCCGCCGACCGCTGCCCCCTCTGGGCTACGCGTTAGTGACGGCGGCGATGCCGCTTGGACGTGGGTGAGACGCCGATGACGGGTACAGAGGTGTTCTTCACCTGACTCCATCCGCCCGCGGAGATGGGCGCCGTCGATCCATCGGGGTTCTGTCCGTAGAACACGAACTGGATCGCCCCGTACTCCCCCTGAATCGTCTCCGTCGTCTTGTTCGCGGTACCGGAGACGTGGACGTTGGTGATCAAGACCTGCTTCATCAGGTACTGCGCGACCGGTGTCGCCGTGCCGGTCGCGTCGGGCTTGCGCACGATGATCTCGGCCGACGCCAGGGCTTTCCCCGCCGCCAGGTCGAGGAACAGATCTGAGCTGTAGCGGTCGAGCGTCTTCGTGACCGTGAACGGCTGGAACGTCACCTTGCCCGCGCCGGCGCCGGTCGTGGCGCTGCCGATGTTCAACGTCGGGCTCGAGGCGCCGAGGTCGAACGACGTGAGGTCGAACTCCTGGTTCTGCGTGCCCGGGACCTGACTCTCCCCCACGGGGATGGAGTTGAGTCCGCCCAGATTGGCGTTCTGTGGAGTGAGTTCCATGATCACGGCGGTGTTCGATCCGGGCGACGCAGAAACGCCTCCGGCCGGCCCTGTCGCGCCGTTTCGTCCGTTTTGTCCGTTTTGTCCGTTCTGTCCGTCTTGTCCTGGGATGCCCTGCGGACCGGTCGGTCCCTGCTGATTCCAGGTGACCGTGTCTTCGCCGGTGGTGCAACTGGTGGCACCCTGGTCAGCGGTGTCGGTGACTTCGTCGGGCTGGATCGATGACGCGAAGCGTCCCGAGCGCCTGATCCACCTCGCTGTCGTTGTTCGTGTTAGTCACGTAGCAGCCCGTGATGGTCGGATCAGATCCGATTGCACCGGCGGCCACCGCTCCGCCCAGGCCGAAGCCGAGCGCGGCCACCGTCGGGACCAGCACCTTCCAGGACACGCGCGGGCCTCGCCATACGCGACGACCGTCGCGCGGAGTCTCGCTCTCCATTTACTCCTCCTAGCGTTGGGCGCCGCCCTGGCCCTTCCCCACTCGGACGATACAACCAGACCGTCCGGGACCGAGTCAACGCCGTCGCTGGTGCCCGGTGAGCGTGGCGCGGCCGTGCGCAGCAGCACACGCTCGGCTACGTCGGGCTCCATGGCGCCTGCGGTCACGTGGCGGCTGGCGGCGTGGATGATGTCGGTGAGGATCCCGATCAGCCACTCGACGGGGAGCTCGGGATCGAACTCGCCGCTGCGTTGGCCTCGATCGAGCACGGCGCGTACGGGCGCGAGCGGCGGGCTGCAACCGCGCCCGCAGCTCGGAGCGCTCCAGGCGCTGTGGGTTGACGATCACCAGGCCGCGGTAGTGACCGATCACCTGCCAGGCGGCGCGCAGCATCCGCTCCAACGCTGCGGTGGCACTGTCCTCGTCAGGGCACGCGGCCTCGAGCGCGGCGGCTACCTCTCCGACCGACTGCTCGGTGAGTGCGTCGAGCAGCGCGTCGCGGCTGGCGAAGTGGTGGTAGACGGTGGCTCGCGACACGCCCGCCCGCGCGGCCACCTGCTCGAGCGTCGTTGCCGGGTCGGCGGCGATCAGCTCGGCCGTGACGTCGAGGATACGTTGGGCGTTGCGCCGGGCATCGGCGCGACCGCTCGGCCGCGGCGAGAAACTTGACACGGCTGTCAAGCTTATACCGGTGTTGCGCGGTCAACTCTGCTACCTGCAGATCCCGGCGGACGACGTCGAGCTCTCGGCGCGCTTCTACGAGCGCATATTCGGCTGGAGCGTCGAGCCGCCCGGGGCAGGGTTCGAGGCGCCCGGGCTGATCGGGCAGTGGATAACTGATCGGCCGGCGTCGCCGGAGGCCGGACCGGTGGGTTGGATCAACGTGCCAGACGTCGCGCGGAGCCTCGTGGACGCGGTTGCGGCGGGCGCGACAGTGCGCGAGGAGCCGACGCCCGACGGGCCGCGCATGCTCGCCTCGTTCCTCGATCCCGCCGGCAATCTGGTTGGGATCTTCCAGCAGGGCGATCGTGCCGCTGCGGCCGAGCCCACCGGCCGGATCGAGAACCGGACCATGCCGGCGACGACGGTGATCCCCGAGCTCACCTACGACGACGTGACCGAGGCGATCCAGTGGCTGTGCGACAAGTTCGGCTTTGTCGAGCGGTGGCGGGTCGGGGATCATCGCGCGCAGCTCTCGATCGGGAACGGCACGGTCGCGATCACCGAGCCCCGCACGTCGAAGGTTCGCCCCGGGCCGAGGGACATCATGGTCCGCGTCGACGACGCCTCCGGGCACTGCGAGCGCGCCCGCGCGCGGGGCGCCACCATCGTCAGCGAGCCGCAGGACTACCCCTACGGTGAGCGCCAGTACACCGCCGAGGATCTGGGCGGGCATCACTGGACGTTCTCGGAGTCGATCGCGGACGTGGCGCCCGAGGAGTGGGGCGGCACGACGGGGCCGGCACTCGAGGCGCCGCGGCGCAGACCGTCCATCTCGGTGATGCTGATCGTCCCCGACGCCGACGCGGCGATCGCCTGGTATTACGACGCACTCGGCGCGGAGGTGCTTTGGAACCTCGGCGGCGTCGCCGGCCTCCACGTCGCCGGCGCCCCGTTCTTCCTGCACGAGACCAACCCGCGCAACCCGACCGAGACGAGCCCCGACCAGGCTGGGGTCACGAGCGTCCGGATCGAGCTGTTCGTCGACGACCCGGACGCGTTCGTCGAGCGCGCGCTGGCCGCGGGCGCGACCCCCGGGTCACCGGTCGTCGATCACGAGACTCCCTGGGGAACCCATCGTCAAGGCGGCTTCCGGGACCCGTTCGGCCACAACTGGTCGGTCGGCGACCGCTCTCCGCTGTCTGGCTAAGAGCGTCCGGACGGGGCACCTGGCCCCACGGACGCCGAGCGAAGCGAGGCCCCCCCAACCACCCGGTCGAGCCACGCCCCGAACAGGGCCCGGGCGAGGGTCGTCATCCGCTGCTCGTGCTCGGCGATCTCGCTGACGAGGCGGGTAAGCGCGCCGGCGCCCAGGGTCGCCTCGAGGCTGGCGGCGTAGGCGGGAACCGCGGCCCAGTCGTCGGCGAGCGCGGTGCCGACCTCGATGTGGAACTGGAGCCCGTACGCACGGTCGACGACGAACGCTTGCTGCTCGTAGGCATTCGAGCGCGCCAGCTGCACCGCGCCCGGCGGCAACGCGAACGTGTCGCCGTGCCACTGCAGGGCACGGAACTCGTCGGGGAGGAGTGAGAAGACTGGATCGGACGCCGCCGCGGCGGTCCGGAGCACCGCGAGTACGCCCACCTCCGGCGTCTCCCCTGCAAACACCTCGGCGCCGAGGCTCGCGGCCAGCAGCTGCGCGCCGAGGCACACGCCCCAGACCGGCATCCCGCCGGCCACCGCCTCGGCGAGCAGTCGCTTCTCGGGAGCCAGCCACGGCAGCTGCTCATCCTCGTAGGCGCCCATCGGGCCGCCCATCGCGATGATGCCGTCGAACTCGCGCCAGTCGGGGAGCGGCTCGCCCTGGTCGACCATCACCCGCTGAAGCGATCCGCCCCGCTCGAGCAGCTCGTCCTCGTAGGCGCCCGGCGGTTCACACGCGATGTGCTGGAGAACGAGCAGTCGCGTCATTGCCGGGAAACTAACGAGTGTGGAGAACCGAGACATCGCCGACCGACTCGACGCGTTCGCCGCCCTGCTCGAACTGGGCGAGGCCAACCCATACACCGCCCGCGCCTACCGCCGAGCCGCCGACACGATCCGCGGCGCCGCGCTGCCGGTCGCGGACCTGGTGCGGGCAGGCCGCGTCCGTCAGCTGCGCGGGATCGGCCCCGGGATCGAGTCGCGGCTGCGCGAGCTGATCGACACTGGTCAGATCGAGGAGCTGGCCGAGCTCGAGCGCGAGCTCGCTCCTGACCTGGTCGGTCTCGGGCGCTACCTCGGGTTGAGCGCCAAGCGCTCGATCGAGCTGGCCCGCGCGCTCGACGTGCGCACGCTCGATGAGCTGCGGGAGGCGGCGGCCGACGGGCGTTTGGCGACCGTGCCGGGGATCGGGCCGAAGACCGAGGCGCGCCTGCGCGAGGCGCTCGCCGGCGCCGACGACGCGAGACCCCGCGAGGGACTGCTGCTGAATCGAGCGCGCGAGCTGGTCGGAGGGATCGCGGAGGCACTCGACGGTGAAGTCGCGGGGGACGTGCGCCGTTGGCGGGACTCGTGCGAGCGCCTGGCCGTGGTCTGTGCCGCCGTAGACGATGCGGAAGGAATCCTCGGGCGCTTTGCCGAGCTCCCCCAGATCGTCGGGCTGATCGAGCGCACGCAGCGCCATGCGGTCGGCGTCACCGTCGAGGGCGTGCCGGTCGAGCTGGTCGTGACCGAGCCTGAGCAGTTCGGGACCGCGTTGCTGCGGGCCACCGGCGGCCCGGCGTACGTCGGCGCGCTCGAGCCGCTCCCAAACGGCCACGACGAACGCGTCGTGTACGAAACGCTCGGCGTTCCGTGGTGCCCGCCCGAGCTTCGCGAAGCGCCCTTCCGCGGCGAGCCGCCCGCGCTGCTCGAGCTGGCGCAGATCCGCGGAGACCTGCACTGCCACACGACCTGGTCGGACGGACGCGCCAGCGTGGAGGAGATGGCGGTGGCGGCGCGCGAGCGCGGCTACGACTACGTGGCGATCTGCGACCACACGCCGGCGGTCGGCGCCGTCCGCGGGCTGAGCCCGGATGACGTGCGCCGCCAGGGCGAGGAGATCGCGGCTGCCAATGAAAAGCTGGCGCCGTTCCGCGTCCTGCGCGGGATCGAGTGCGACATCCTCCCCGACGGCCGGCTCGACCTCCGCGACGAGGTCCTGGCCGAGCTCGACTGGGTCCAAGCCAGTGTGCACGGCGGACAGAGGATGCCGCGGCGCGAGATGACCGCGCGCGTCGAGGAGGCGCTGCGCAATCCGTACGTGCGATGCCTGAGCCACCCCACCGGCCGCTACATCAACCGCCGGCCCGAGAA
This sequence comes from uncultured Solirubrobacterales bacterium, assembly GCA_963757235.1. Lineage (GTDB taxonomy): Bacteria > Actinomycetota > Thermoleophilia > Solirubrobacterales > Solirubrobacteraceae > Palsa-465. The sequence goes on from CAVWRC010000021.1 coordinate 60,599, forward strand.
CGCGCTGGATCTCGACCGGGCGTTCGAGCTCGCGATCGAGCTCGGCGTGGCCCTCGAGGTCAACGGCCTGACCCCGCGCCTGGATCTGAGCGGCGAGCACGTCCGCGAAGCGCTCCGCGCCGGCGTCGAGCTCGTCTGCTCGACCGACGCCCACTCCGTGGCTGGGCTGGGCAACATGGAGTACGCGGTGGCGACAGCGCGGCGCGGCTGGGCCGAGCCGGCCGACATCGTCAACACGCGGCCGCTCGAGCGGATTCTCGCCTACCGGGCCTGATCAGCCGACGAGCAGCACCAGCTTGCCGCGAACGTGACCGGCCTCGCTCAGCCGGTGGGCCTGCGCGATGTCGGCCAGCGGAAACGTCTGCGCGACCGAGAGCGAGAATTGCCCCGTCTCGATCAGCGGCCCGATGTCGTGCAGGGCGTGGACGGCGCGCTGTGCGCCCGGCCCGCCGCTCATCCGGGCGCCGGTCTCTCTCGCGCCTTCATAGTCGGCGATCGTGACCACGCGCTCGGGGCCGCGAGCCAGCTCGACGAGCGCCGGCAATGCACCGCCCCCGGCGGCGTCGAGAGCGGCGTCGACCCCGCCGGGCGCCAGCTCGCGGACGCGCTCCACCAGCCCGTCGCCGTACGTCGTCGGCTCGGCGCCGAGCGAGCGCAGGTAATCGTGGTTGTTAGGGCTTGCCGTCCCGATCACCCGCGCGCCGCGCCCGCGCGCGAGCTGCGCGGCCGAGCTGCCGACCGCGCCGGCGGCCCCGTTGATCAGGACGGTGTCGCCGTCGCCGACACCGAGCAGATCGAGCGTTCGCCACGCGGTCTCGACCGCGACCGGCAGCCCGGCCGCGCGCGCGAAGTCGAGCGACGGCGCGATCGGTGCGTAGTCGGCCAGGAGGGCGAGCTCGGCCGCCCCGCCTCCTCCCGCGACGAACCCGAACACCTCGTCGCCGACGGCGGCGTCGCTCACGCCCTCGCCGACCTCGTCGACCACCCCTGCTGCCTCGCGCCCGGTCTGCTGCGGTAGATCGCCACCCCTCATCCCGTTGCGCAGCTTCCAGTCGATCGGATTGACGCCCGCCGCTCGGACGGCGATGCGGATCTGGCCGTTTCCCGGATGAGGATCGGGGAGTTCGACCAGCTCGAGCACCTCGGGACCGCCGAACCGGCTGTACTGGATCGCCTTCATGGTTTGCCTCCGAGCAATCGACTATTTGACGCGGCGCAGCGGCGGCCGGCCGCCCGACAGGTGACCCACCCCGGGGTGCGTAGCGTCCCGGCGGACAAGCGTCTCGAGCGCCACGAAGGCATCCGGGTCTAGTCCGCTCGGTACGTCCGGCCGGATCACATCGAGGGCGGCCTCGGGTGCATAGGCGGGACGGTAGGGCCGATCCGAGACGAGGGCTTCGTACACGTCCGCGATCGCCAGGACCCGCATCGGCATCGTCAGTTGGTCGCCGGCCAGGCCAAACGGATAGCCGTTCCCGTCGATGCGCTCGTGATGAGCGCTGGCCACCGCGGCGAGCCCGCTGAAGCTCGCCACTCGGCCCAGGATCTGCTCGGTCAAGACGGGATGCTGCCTGACCTGTTCGATCTCGACCTTGGTCAGCGGACCGGGCTTATCGAGGATGCGGTTGGAGACCGACAGCTTGCCGAGGTCGTGCAGGAGCGACGCCCGGCGGAGCTCGCGCACGGCGGCCTCGTCGAAGCCGAGAAGCGCGGCGATCGAGGTGGCGATCTTGCCGACACTGTCGCAGTGCTCGCGGGTCCAGGACGATTTGGCGTCGATCACGGCGGCGAAGCCCTCGGCGATTCGGTCCAGTCGATCCTCGTCGGCGCTCAGGAGCCGATCGGCCGGCTCGACCGCCGACACGTCCGCGTCGGCCAGCGACGACCACAAGCGGCCGTCCGACTGCACCGCGCGAAGCGCCTCGACGAGCGTCGGGTCGAACCACTCCCCGCTGCGCCGGCGGATCACCCGGTACATCACCGGCCGGCCGCGAGCTCGGTGAAACACCTCCGCCGTCTGGGCCAGGCAGAGGATGCGCGCGAGCAGCGGGATCTCAGGCCCCCGGAGCCCGCGCGGCTGACCGTGCCCGTCCCAATGCTCGTCCAAGGCCCGGATCGCCTCCGCCGTCGCATCCGGGAAGCCGAGCTTGTGGGCTATGTCGGCGCCCCGATCACATCGCGCCTTCATCAGCGACCGGGTCACGTGGCCCTCGTCGCGGATCGCGCGCAGGCGATTGCCTCGATCGAGTATCGACCCGTCCGGCGCGACCGTCCGGACCGACCAGACGAACGCGCTCATCGGCCTCGCCCAATCGACAAGCTTCGATGTCCGCTTGGCCATCTGGTCGTCGGCGGCGAACAGCGCCGCCATGTGCGCCGCGTTCGCCGAGCAACCGGCGTCCTTGAGAAGCAGCGCGTAGAAGAGATCCGACTGTGTCCCGACATCCAGGCCGATCTCGTTGGCGACGCGCATGCCGATCAGGCACGAACGTCGCGCGTGCCCCGGAGGCTCTCCCTCGCCGACGTCCAGCGCCACCGAGAGCGCGCCAATCAGCTCGGATAGCGCGATCTCGTGCGAGTCGGCCATCATCGAGTGAGTATTGTCGCGGGCCGTCGCCGGAACAAGGCCGATTAGGCCGGCGGCCAGGGGCCGGCGCCGGCGCCGAGGCTGTTGAGCCAATCGCGCATCGCGGCGCCGGCCGGGGTGATCTGGCCTTCCTCGTACCCGGTGGTCGCCTTCGCCAGCGTGATTCCGTTCAAGGTCGACCAGCCGAACTCGATCGCGGTTCCCGACGGGGCGTAGCGAGCGATGGCCTGGCCCTGTTGCAGGATTGTGCCGGGCGGGGCGATGTCCGTGATCTCCTCGGCCACGTACTGGACCCTGCCGGCATCGGAGCCCTCGAGCAGCTCGAAGTACACCAGCGGCTGGCCGGCGTACCAGTTGGGCTCGATGCCGAGGATCTTCACCCGGCAGGGGGCGAGGATCGGGGCGCCCACGGGCAATTGCGCGTCCACACCCTGGTCGGTCCGCTCCCAGCGCGAGACGAACTGAAGCGGGTCGATGTAGCTCGCGTTGTTGACGCTGACGGCGATGAACTCCTCGCGGAGCTCCTTCCTGACTTCTGAGAGAGGCGGCGCATGCGCGTGGACGTCGCCGACCGGGTCGCTCGGCGTCACCACGGCGGCCTGCTGACCGGCCGTCGGATCGACTGCCTGGGGATGAGCCTTGGGAACTGCGCCGGCGCCGGTGCTGCTGCTGCTGCTCTCGGTTGCCGTGGTCGAGGCGGATCCGCACCCGGCCACGGCGACAGACGCGCTCGCTCCGAGCACGATCACGAGCGCCAAGATCATGAAGCGGTGCAACATTCTCTTCCCGTTCAAAATCGACAACCCGTTGCCACACCTTAACAGCCGATTCCAGTGCGCACGCTGGGTTGGCAGGTTCCGTGGTTGACGCTGCGCGATGTGTGCTGGAGCGCACTAGGCTTGGGCCAATGCCGGACCGGATCGTGTACGTGACGCGTCTCACTCGTGTGTCGTTGATCGGGGCCGACGGCGCGGACATCGGCCGAATCGTCGATGTGGTGATCGACCTCGGCGGACGACCGCCGCGGGTCAACGGCTTCGTCGCCGGGGTGGGTCGGCGGAGAGTGTTCGTGGGCGGCGGACGCGTGGGGGAGATCGAGAGCGAAGGCGTCCGGTTGCGCCGGGGCTCCGTGAACCTGCGGCAGTTCGAGCTGCGGGCCGGGGAGCGGCTGGTGATGGGCGAGCTGATCGGGGGCCGGGTGCGCGGTGATCGCGTGGTCGACGTCGGCATCAGTCCGGCCCCGGAGCCGTTCGCTTGGGAGGTCGCGACGGTCGCTCTCGCAGCCAGCCGCGCGCTCACCGGGCGTCGGCGCGAGCCCGAGGTGATCGACTGGAGTGAGGCGGGCGACCTGTTCGCCGATGAGAGCTCGATCGACCGGCAGGCCGCCGCGCTGGGGGGTCTGCATCCCGCCGAGATGGCTCGGGCGCTCCGTCGCCTGCCGCTCAGCCGCCGGCGGGTGCTCGCCGAGGCGCTCGAGGACGACCGCCTCGCCGACCTGCTGGAGGAGCTATCCGAGGACGAGCAGGTCCGGCTCGTGGAGGGCCTCGATCGTGAGCGCCTCGCCCGCGTGCTCGACGAGATGGAGGCCGACGACGCCGCCGACCTGCTCGGCGAGTTCTCGGCCTCCCAGCAGGCCGAGCTGCTCGGCGCGATGGATCCTGAGGAGGCCGAGCCAGTCCGTCGCTTGCTCGTCTATGAGCCCGATACTGCGGGCGGCCTGATGACGCCCGAGCCGGTGATTTTGGCGCCGCATGCCACCGTCGCGGAGGCGCTGGCGCGGATCCGCGACCCCGATCTGCCGGTACCGATCGCCTCGCAGGTGTTCGTCTGCCAGCCGCCGCTGGAGACGCCGACGGGCCGCTACCAGGGAGCGGTCGGCTTCCAACGGCTGCTGCGCGAGTCGCCGAGCAAGCCGCTCGGACGGTGCGTGGACGAGGAGTGGGAGCCGATCGCAGCCGACGCAACCGAGCGAGAGGTAGCCGAGCGGCTGGCCGCCTATGACGTGGTCGCCATACCGGTCACCGATCTGTCGAACCGTTTGGTCGGGGCGGTTACGATCGACGACGTGCTTGACCGCATGCTCCCGGCCAACTGGCGCATGGCGCCGGCGGAGGGCTGATGGCGCGGCGCGATGACCTCAGCACCCCCCGCGGCACCCCCGGCGGACCGTCGTATGACCCGGATGCGTTCGGCCCGCTGGCCGAGCGGTTCGCTCGCTTCTTCGGCACGGTCACGTACCTGTTCTGGCAGACGGTCGTCGTGATCGTGTGGATCATCATCAACGCGTTCGGCTTCGCATTCAAATGGGATCCCTACCCGTTCATCCTGCTCAACCTCGTGTTCTCCACCCAGGCCGCATACGCCGCGCCACTCATCCTCCTCGCCGGGAACCGGCAGGCTGACCGGGACAAGTCAGAGTTGGAGCGCGACCGCGAGCGCAATGCCCGCTCGCTCGCCGACACCGAGTACCTGGCCCGTGAGATCGCGGGCATCCGGTTTGCCCTGGAGCGCAAGGCGGACCGCGAGGACGTCGTCGAGGCGATCGAGCGACTGACGCGAGCGCTCGAGCGGGAGCACGGGCTGGCCGGTGTCCCGTACCGCCGTCATCGCGATGGTGAGTCGGAGCTCGAGGAGCCCCAGCTCGATTAGGCAATCACTCTCGGCCGGCTGGCGCGGGGGCCTACGATTGTCGGTGTGTTCGCCCGTGCGCACCGGGCTACGCTCATCGCTCCGCTGGTCGCGGTGCTGCTGGCGAGCGGATGCGGTTCGACTCGGATCCTGATCGGAACCTCGACCCACGCGGCGCGCGCCACGCCGCTGTCTATACCGGGACTGGGCGGGGGACCGGTCGTCATCCCCGATCCAGGCCCTACGCGCGTCCATCCGGCCGCCGCTGACGTGCGCGTGATCAGGGGATGGTCCGACGCGCTGCGGAGGGGCGACCTGAGCGCGGCCGCCGGCTACTTCTCGCTGCCCAGCGTGATGATCGACGGCACCGACGCGAACGGCAACGCGCTGGTGATTCAGATCAACAGTCGCGCGCAGGCGGAGGCGGCCAACGCCGCACTTCCGTGCGGCGCCCGGCTTATTTCGGCTGATCAGCGCGGTCGGTACGTGAACGCCCTGTTCCGCCTGACCGGCCGGCGGGGACTGGGCGGGAGCGACTGCGGCACGGGTGCCGGCGAAACGGCCCGCACGAACTTCGTGATCGCCCACGGCCTGATCGTGGAATGGATCCGCGCCCCGGACGATCCGGGCGACAACGGCGAACCGACGGCGCCGGCGCCGGCGCCGGTTGCGCCAGAGGTGCTGCAACCGTCGGGTCCCAGCGTCTGATCACCGTCGCGGTTTTGCGCGGCCTAACATCCTGATCGTGGACGGCGATCAGCTCCGCAGCCTTCAGGCGCCGCTCAAGGAGCGCTACCGCGAGCAACCCGATGCGGCCCTCCTCACGCTGTCGGCGACCGGGGAGCTGGGTGAAGGGGTGAGCTGCTCGGTTCAGACCGGTCGTGCGCTCGCCGAGGCTGGGTTGCACCCCGCGACCGGCGGCGACGGTTCGCTGTTGTGCTCGGGCGACATGCTGCTCGAGGCGCTGGTCGCCTGCGCCGGGGTCACGCTCCGAGCCGTATCGACGTCGCTTGGTCTTTCGGTACCGGCGGGCCGCGTGCGGGCCGAGGGCGATCTCGACTTCCGTGGCACCCTGGGCGTCGACCGGGACGCGCCGGTCGGCTTCAGCGCGATCCGCTTGTCGTTCGAGCTCGAGACCGACGCCGATGAGGAGCAGCTGGCGACGCTCAAGAAGCTGACCGAGCGCTACTGCGTCGTCTACCAGACGCTCGCCGCGACGCCGCAGCTGAGTACGAGCATCAGCGCGGGCTGACCGGCCGTCCCGGCGCCCGAAAGTCGACGGTGACGGTGAGGCCGCCGCCGGGTCGCGCCTGGGCCTTGAGCTGCGCGTTGTGAGCCGAAGCGATCGCCCGGACGATCGAGAGGCCGAGCCCATGGTGGCCGTTCTGGTTGGCGCGGGTGCGGTCGAGACGCTGGAAGGGCTCGAACAACCGCTCGACCTGATCCGGCGGGATCGGGGGTCCGGTGCTGCTGATACTCAGCACGGCCGTTCCACCTCCGTTCGCCGCCGTTCGGACCTCGATCCGGCCATGGGGAACGTTGTGCTCGACCGCGTTGTCGATCAGGTTCGCGATCAGGCGCTCGACGAGCGCGTGATCCCCCCTGATCGTGGCGGGCCCTTCGAGCGAGGTGTCGAGCTCCAGGCCCTTCTCGGCGACGGCCGGGGCCACGCGGTGCAACGCGGCCTCGACCAAAACGGGCAGATCGATGGCTTCGCGACACTCGAGTGCCCGCTCGCTGCTGGCGAGCGTGAGCAAAGCCTCGAGCATGCGCTCGTGCTCGGTCTGCAGCTCCAGCAGCTCTTGGCCGGTGGCCCGCAGCGTCTCCGTGCTCGCGTTCGGGTCGGCGAGGGCGACCTGGAGCAGGGTCCGCTCGAGGGTGAGCGGCGTTCTGAGCTCATGCGATGCGTTGGCGACAAACCGCCGTTGTGCATCGAACGAGGCCTCTAGCCGCGCGAGCAGGTCGTCGAGCGTGTCGCCAAGCGCCTTGAACTCGTCCTCGGGCCCGGTCAGCGCGAGCCGCTCGTGCAGGTTGCCGGCGGAGATTGTGCGGGCGGTCGCGGTGATCGCGCGCAACGGTCGGAGCACCCGGCCGGCGGCGAACCAGCCGAGCACGGCCGAACCGATTGTGGTGACGATGAGAACCGCCCACGACGCGGTGAACACTCGAGCGAAATCGGCGCTGCGCTGTGCAGACACGCCGTTTATCAGTTCGTTCACGTGGACCGGCACCGCTCCCTGTGGCACTGGCTCAGCCCTGGCCGTGGCCGTGGCCGCGCTACCGGATACGTGCACGACGAGCGGGCTGTGCCCCGTCAGGACGACGATGACCGCGATTACGGTCGTCCCGAGGAGCAGGAACAGACCGGAGTAGAGCAGCGTGAGGCGCATGCGCGCCGTGCGCAATCGTCGGCGCCTGGAAGGCTTTCGTGAGCTACGTAAGCGCATTGATCAGATCCGGTAGCCGCCCTCGCGGACGGTCTCGATCAGCGGTGGGTCGCCCAGCTTGCCCCGGAGCCGGCCGATCGTGGTCTTGACGGTGGTCGTGAACGGGTTGGCCGCCTCGTCCCACACGCGCTCGAGCAGTTCCTCGGCGGACACCACGCGACCCTGCGCGGCGAGCAGGCATTCGAGCACGGCGAACTCCTTCGGGGTCAGGGAAAGCGGGACGTCGCCGCGCACGGCCACTCGGCGCCCTGGATCCAGCGTCAGGTCTCCGTGCGAAAGGGTGGGGGGCAGCGCCGGCCCGGTGCGACGCGCGAGGGCGCGGACACGGGCGACCAGCTCATCGAAATCAAACGGCTTGGTCAGGTAGTCATCCGCACCGAGTCCCAAGCCCTCGATGCGGTCGCGGATCGTGCTCGCGGCGGTAAGCATCAGCACCCTGGTCTCGCCGTGCTCGGCGATCAGCTTGCGACACACGTCGTCGCCGTGTATGCGGGGGAGGTCGCGATCGAGCACGACGACGTCGTAGCGCAGAAGCGCGGCGTGGGCGAGCGCGTCCGCTCCGTCATAGGCGACATCGACGGCCATCCCTTCGCGACGGAGGCCCTCGGCCACGGCGTTGGCGAGCCGTCTGTGATCTTCCGCCACCAGAATCCTCATATGTCTTCCTCCCCGGCGCCATACAGCATGCCTGACGCTCGGTAACAGCTAGGTGACAGCGTCCGTGACGATGCTGTCACCACCCGTGTTCTACAACTGTCGACGTTCGAGTGCTCACATGCGCTGAGGAGGCGTAGCGAACATGAAAATCATTTCTGCCGGGGCGGTCGTTGCGAGTGCCGCGGTGCTGCTGAGCGCCTGCGGCTCCTCATCGCCTACTACCACGACCACCTCGAGCAAGACGCCGGGGAGCTTCGTCTCGAAAGCCTACGAATTCTCGGCCTGCATGAGGAATCACGGCGTGACGAACTTTCCCGATCCCAAGGTGACGAGCAACGGAAACGGGCAACAGATCGCCATTCGGGCGGTCGGACCTAACACGCCGGGGTTCAAGACTGCCTCGAAGGCGTGTCAGGGAATCCTCCCGGCGCCTTCGAATGCCGACATTGCCGCGGAGGCCGCGCAACGCCACGCGCACACGCAGGACTTGCTGAGCTTCGCGCGCTGCATGCGCGGGCGCGGGGTGAACGGCTTCCCCGATCCCGGTGCCGAGGGTCAGCTGACGCTTCAGATGATCACCAACGCCGGTATCGACCTCCACGCCCCTCAGGTCGCAGTCGCCGCGAGGGCATGCGTCCCCGCTTCGGGCGGCGCGATCACGCGGGCCGACGTCGCGCAGGCCACCGGGGGCGGCGGCTGAGGCGCGGGGTACCCGGAACCTCTACGCTCGACCGGGCTTAGGTCGCCACGTGGAGGTTCCAACCGAAGGAGGAAGGGTGCGCCGTTTCATCGCTCTCGGAGGGCTGGTCGGTTCGTTCGTTTTGGTTGCCTTCACCGGCTGGGGTTTCGCGTCGACTCCGCCGGCACACGTGGCCGCGACCGCCCCGTTAGTCATCCTCAAGGCGCGCGACGGCGAGACCCTGGCGCTCGCCCGGGTCACCATTCACGGTCGCGCGTTCCCGTTCCTGATCGACACCGGCTCCTCCAAGACCTTGGTTGACGAGGCGCTGGCGCGCAAGCTGCACCTGAAGACGGTCGGCAAGCCGATCAACGTCACTGGGGTGGGCTGCTCGGAGCCCGCCAGCAAGGTGCGTCTCTCGCGCTGGTCGATCGGTGGTCAGTCGCTGCCGAACATCGTGGCCACCAGCTCCGTGATCGCTGGCGCCGACGGCAAGGCGTTCGGACTATTGGGCTCGGACGTGCTCTCCCACTTCGGCACGATCTCGATCGACTACGCCCACGGGGAGCTGACGCTCGGATAGCCGCAGCGTCTGCGCGGCAGGTTCTTCCTGCCGGGGAGGGCTGGCGAGTACGCTGGATGGGTGAGCTCAACCCGGGGAAACGCGGTGGTTCAGCGTCCGGACGGGCCGCCGCTGATGGTGCGGCTCGGCATCTCGTGGCTCACCAACGCGCTGATCCTCGCGGTCGTGGCCGGCCTGCTCGCGGACGTAACCGTTCGCAACGTGGGCGCCTTGCTCGAGGCAGCCCTCGTGTTCGGGGTGCTGAACACGCTTCTCAAGCCACTGCTCCGGTTCGTCACCCTACCCCTGGCGATCCTAACGTTCGGGATCGCCTGGTTCTTCGTCTCGATGCTGATGCTGGTGATCACCAAGGGCATCGTCAGCGGTTTCCACATCGACGGCTTCTGGACGCTGGTGGTGGCCACGCTGATCGTGTGGGTCGTGAACCTCGTGCTCGATTTCACGCCCGGGCCGTGGCAGGTGACCGGGAAGCGCCGCCGTCGACGCCAGCGCTAGTTACGAGATCTTCGGTAGAGCTCGCGCGCGGCGGTTCATACCCGCCCAGGGATCGCCGTCGCTGAGCCTCGAGGCGATGTTCTTGACCGTCCATCGGTCGGGTCGGAGTGAGCGGTCCGACAGTTCCTCCCAGTGCAGCGGCACCGCCACCGGCGCATTGGGGCGCGGTCTGACCGCGTACGGGGCGACCGCGTGCTGGGCATATGCGATCCGGTTCACGTCCACGTAGATCCGCGTCCCCCGGTCCGCCTTGTGCCACTCAAGCGTGAGGTGGCTGGGATCGTCGGCCACCATTTTTTCGGCCAGAGTCCGGGCGAACGCGTGGACGGTGGGGAAGTCCGGGCCGCGGCGCAGCGGGCACACGACGTGCACGCCGCGCGAGCCGGTGGTCATCGCGTAGGGGGTAAGACCGAGGTCGCGCAGGCGGTCGCCGGCGTCCCGCGCGGCGGCCCGGACCTCGGCAAAGCCCCCGCCCGAGGGATCGAAGTCGAGCGTGACCCGGTCGGGCTGGTTTGGCTCGTCCGCGCGCGCGAGCCAGGTGTGGAGCGTCACCACGTTTTGGCCGGCGAGGTAGACGAGCGTCGCCACGTCTTGAGCGAGCGCATACGTGGTCGTGCCGCCCTTCTTCGGCAGCGTCACGCGCTTGATCCACTCCGGGAAGTAGCTGGGGACGGCCTTTAGAAAGAAGCCTTTCTGCTCGATGCCCTCCGGGTAGGCCTGGAGCGCCAACGGGCGGTCGTGTACGTAGGGGAGCATGAGTCGCGCAACTGCTTCGTAGTGGTGGGCGATGTCGAGCTTGGTCACCCCGGCCTCGGGAAAGACGACGCGGTCAGCGTGGGTGATGCGGACCTCGCGCCGGCCGATCTTGAGGGTTTCCGTCGTCGGGGTCATCCCTCGCGGACGACCTCGTTCGCGGCCTTGTCATCGCGCAAGCCCTGGAAACGGGGATGGCGCAGTCGGCCGTCCCGCGTCCACTCGGTGAAGCCGATCTCGGCGACGAGCTTCGGCTCGACCCAGGTGACGTGGCGTTCCTTGATCGTTTCCGGGTTGGCGAATGGCGCGTCGGCTCGCGCGATCGCGCGCATCCGGGCTCCCAGCTCGTGCAGCATGTCGGTGTCGAATCCGGTACCTACCTTTCCGGCGTACTCGAGCCGGTTGTCCCGGTAGTAGCCGAGGAGCAGCGCCCCGAACTCGACGCGCGAACCGCGCGGCTCGGTGTAGCCGCCGATCACCAGCTCCTGGCCATGCTCACATTTGAACTTCAGCCAGTCGCGTGAGCGCGTCGCCACATACGGGCTGTCCGCGCGCTTGGCGATCAGCCCCTCCCAGCCCTTGCGGCACGCCTGCTTGAAGAACTCCTCACCGTCGCGGTTGCGGTGTTGGGTCCAGCGGACGGGGCCGTGGAATTGGAGTGCCGTCTTGAGCAGCCGCTTGCGAGTGCGCAGTGGGAGCTGGCGCACGTCGTGGCCTTCGAGCCAGAGGATGTCGAACACGTACAGGAACACCGGCACCCAGTGCTGGTGGCGCTCGGCGAGGAGGGCAAAGCTCGTCTCCGAGCCCTTGAACGCGACGATTTCGCCGTCGATGACGAACTGCTCGCAGGACTCCTGGGAGAGCGCTTCGACGAGCTCGGGATAGCGGTCGTTCTGGCTCAGGTTGTTGCGCGAGAGGAGCTGGAGGCTGTCTCCGTCGCGGATCGCGATGCAACGGATCCCGTCGAGCTTGCGCTCGTAGATCCAGTTCGGGTCCGAGAACCGGTCGTCGGTCAGCATCGCCTTCATCGCTCCGGCGGTTCGCGGTGGCGGCGCCGGCGGCGCCAGCTCGCGCTCCTGTTCGCTCAGCGAGGCGAGGATCTGCACGGGTAAATCCAACCAGACCGGGGTGGCGGCGTGCCGGCCGGCGCTAAGGCGCCACCGTCAGGCGCCGCCGACCAATCGAAATTCACGAAGCTTTAACGACCGCATGCCGCTCTCCGCCCTTCTGCTGACCCTGGCCGCCGCGGTCGTCCACGCCACCTGGAACATGCTGCTGGCCGACAGCGAGGACACCCACAGCGCGAGCGCGGTCGCGCTCTTGGTCGGGGCGATTGTGTTCGCGCCGGTCGCGCTGATCGGGTGGCGGTTCTCAGCGGCGGCGTGGCCTTACGTGGTGTCCTCGAGCGCGCTCGAGCTGCTCTACATCGTGCTCCTGGCCACCGCCTACTCGGTGGCGGCGATGAGCTTCGTATATCCGATCGCGCGCGGATCGGCCCCGGTGCTCGTGCTGATCGCCGGCGCGGCCGTGGGCGGCGCCACCGTGGGGGTGCCGGCGGGGGTGGGCGTCGTGCTCATCGCAGTCGGGATCGTGCTGGTGCGCGGCGTGCGCGGTGGCGGGCGTCCGCGCGATCTGGCGCTGGCGCTGTCCGTGGGGGCGTGCATCGCCGGCTACACGCTGGTGGACAAGCATGGAGTCACGCACGCCAATCCGCTGGTCTACCTCGAGGTGGTGCTCGGCCTCACTGCGCTCGCCTACGCGCTGGGCGTGTGGCGGCGGCGCGGCGCGAGCGCGCTGCGCAGCGCCGTCACCCCGAAGACCCTGCTCGCGGGCGTCGGCTTCTTCGGCGCGTACGCGCTGGTGTTGCTAGCGCTGAGACTCGCGCCGGCCGCATCCGTGGCCGCGGTGCGCGAGTCGAGCGTGGTGATGGCCACGGCGGTGCTCGCGCTCAGCGGCCGGGAGAAGGTCGGCGCGGCTCGCATCGTCGGCGCCGTGGCCGTAGTCGCCGGGATCGCGCTCATCTCGCTGGGCTAGCGCGTCGTCTGGTCGGTTCATGTGGGGTGTGAGAGGCTGTGCGGGATGGGCGAGACGGTCCGCAGGGGCTTCGGGTCGCGTCGCTGGGGCGCCGGGTTTGTGCGGGGCTCATCGACACGGTCGTTTTCGTGCCGCCGATCGTGGCCGTCTGCGTCGGGGGCGGTTGGCTCTACATTCGCTACGGGCCGCGGCGCGGTCTTGAGCTCGACGAGGTGCGTCCGTTCGCGATCCCTGGTCGGTGGAACGTCGTCATATGGGTCGTGTCCGGGGTGGTCCGCGTGCGGATTCGGAACTGGCGCACCCCGGGTACCGGGCGTTGGGACTGCGGCGGGTCGACGTCCGCGCCGGCGGGGCGCTGACGGCTGGCAACGTGCTCATTGAGCAGTGCGTCGCAATCGCGTCAGGGCAGCTGCGGCGGCGGCTGATGAAGCCCTGGCTGACCGGGCGCAAGCATCGCCTCGAGGCACTCCAGCCGGAGTTAGCCGCGGTCCGGCGCGCCCACGCCGATGAGCCCGAGGCAAGATAGCGGGCGGTGAAGGAGTTCTACAAGCGCAACCGCGTGAATGCGACAGGCTCCTGCGCCCCGCCCCTGTTGGGAGCGGCCACCATGTACGCGCCGGCCCTGTGGTCGCCGCTGAACCAGACCATTCCCGAACGCCTCGCCGGGATAGTCGTCGTTCGGCATTAGCGAGCCGGCGGGGGCGCGCTCAGCGCAGCGCTCGAACCGAGTGATGGGCCGGGTGCGTTCCCGGCACGAGGTGGATCACGATCACGCTCGCGAGGACGATCGCGGCGACCCACATCAGTCCCCGGAACATTCCGTTCACCGAGGACCAATTCACGAATAGAAGGGGACGCATCGGTTCCTTTCACCCCGCCGGCGTGGCCATCGAGCGGGGGCAAGTTGCGAATTCATGTCTCATGTGGCTACCCGTTTTTGGGGGACCGATGCACCGCAACCCCGACTATCGCGTTGCCGTTTGCTGTGATTTCGTGCGGTCGCGAGCGGCACTCCTTGCCCGGTGGTCCGGCTCAGCGCGACCTCGTGCCGGTCGCCAACCCGGACCAGCTGGTGTGTTCGCGTCCGGCCCGTGTTCGAACTGCTCGCACCGGACCTAGAATCCTTTCCACGCCCCCATGGTCTAGCGGTTAGGACGCCTGCCTTTCACGCAGGAGATCGCCGGTTCGAATCCGGCTGGGGGTACTCACCTCGAGGGGCGTCAGCAGACTGGGTCGGAGCTGAGTAATGCTCTGTCGGGGTAGAGCGGCGATCAGCTGGAGCTGGCGCTTCGACTGCGCGCGCTGAACTCGGCGGCTCCGCGGGTTGCGACGTCGGCGGTTGCGCGAGCTACCGCGGCGTCTCTTGCGAAGCTGTCGAGTAGAGCGCTATCGAGTGACTCGCGGATGCCGTGCCGATCGGCGCGGAGCGTCTCCTGTGGGAAGCCCGCGAGGAGCTCTGCCAGCTCGAGGGCGCGTTCGACATGCCGGCCGTTCGCCACGACCTCGTTGATCAATCCCAGCCGGTGCGCTTCTGGCGCGTCGATCTCCCGTCCTGTCATCGCCAATTCAAGCGCTTTGGGAACCCCGACGGTGGCCGCCAGGCGCGTGGTGCCGCCATCCAGGATTGGCACGCCCCACTTGCGATCCGGAAACCCGAACCGCGCGTCCCCGGTCGCGATACGCAAATCGCACCACAAAGCGAGCACTAATCCGGCGGCCAGGCACCAGCCGGAGATCGCGGCGATCGTAGGCTTGGGCGAGACCAGACGCGTGAATCCCAGGACGCCCTCGATCGAATTCACCCGTGGCCCGAGCGTTTCGATCGCCTTCAAGTCAGCTCCCGCGCTGAACGCTTTCTCGCCGCTCCCGGTGACGACCAGCACATGCGCGTTTTCGTCAGACTCAAAGCTGCGATACCCGGCGAGCAGCTCCTCGGCCGTCTGCCCGTCGATCGCGTTCCGACGCTCAGGCCGATCGATCGTCAATAGAGACGCGGCTCCCAGCCGCTCGTACAAGACATTCGCCATGCCGCGCGATCCTACCCTTCAGCGCGGTTTGGACCGCATCCAAAGCATGTCGGGAATGGACGGGGCGCGAAGCCGAGGCATCGCGAACTCGCGGCGTGCGGGGCGGCGCGCCCGACATGCGGTGGGCGATCGAATTCCGGCGTGGTCGCTTGGGCATCGGCGAGGATCGCCTCGTCGTCGCGCAGCGACATCTGCACAGCGAGGTGAAGTTCGCGGGCGAGCGGGCCGCAGGTATAGCCGCCGTGTCCCGATTGGGGCGGCCCGTGGAAGCGCCGCTCGATCACGATCGCGTGACGGGTGACCGCGGTCATCGGCTGCTCGGGGTAGTTGGCGCGGCGCCGGCGGCTGAGTTGAGCAGACGTCCTGACGGTACGTCGATCAGCAGCTCTCGCAGCGCGCCGACCGCGGCGATCGCGCTCTCGTCGTCGGCGGCGCACGGGATCACGTTGAACGCTGAGCAGCCGGCCTCGATATAGGGGCTCAGGAACTCGGCGACGTGCTGCGGCGTGCCGTACGGCGAGTAGCGCTCGAACGGCTCGAATGGCATCTGGTAGAAGCTCTGCATCCGCGCTGCCAGCAGATCGCGAGCGGACTCGCGCGTGGGAGCAAAGCCGCACCACACGTTCAGCGCATGCTCGAACGCGCTGGCGTCCCGGCCGGCCTCGCTGGCTTCCAAGGTGATCTGATCGCGCACGCTGGCGAATCGGCGTGGGGAGACCCAGATCCCGAGCCAGCCGTCGCCGAGCCGCGCGGCGCGGCTGACCGCCGCGTCCGATCTTCCGCCGACGATCAGCGGTATCCGCGGCGATGGTGCTGGCACGATCAGCGCGTCGTTCAGCGAAAAGAACTCGCCGACGAAGGTGACCGGCTCGCCGTCGGCAAGGCCGCGGAGGATCTGAAGGCATTCGTCCATCCTGCGCCCGCGCGTCTTCGGGTCAACGCCGCAGACCTCGATCTCATGGCGGTCCTCGCCGCCGATCCCGACGCCGAGCGAGAGCCGGCCAGGCGCGAGCTGCGCGATCGTCGCGAGCTGCCGGGCCACCAAAACCGGGTGGCGCAACGGAAGGAGGTACAGCCCGACGTACACCGGCAGCTCAGCCTGAGCGGAGAGCAGCGCAGTCGCCATCGTCAGCCCGTCCGAGCCCGCACCCACGAAGAAGCTGACGTGATCGCCGACGCACACGTGATCGACGCTCTCGTCGGCAGCGTCAGCGAGAAACGCCTGCAGCCGGTCTGGGTCGAGCTCGAGCTGGCCGATCGGTGGAAACAGCCCTACGCGGACGCTAGGCATGGATCTCCCCCTCGTACGTGGCTCGTCCGCTCACCAGCGGCCGGACAATTGGTGGCATCGCGCGCCAGGACGATCGTCGGGCGTCGACCTGAAACCCGCACGCACGCATCAACTCGACGGTGGCGCGGTTACAGCGGCATCCACACGCGAACCGTCGCCAAGGCTCCAGCAGCCGGTCCTGAACGTAGGCAAGGGTCGGTGAGTCGGCGCGGACGTGCTCGATGAACAGCAGCCGGCCGTCCGGGCGAAGCACCCGCCCGATTTCGCCCAACACCCTGTCGGGCGCACTCACCGTACACAGCACAAGCGTGCACACAACCGTGTCAAACGACCCGTCGGCGAACGGCAGCGCCTCCGCGGGAGCATCAACCACGGCCGCCTGACTCCCGGCGCGACGGATCCGCCGGGTCAGCCGCTCGCGCATCGACGGCTCGGGCTCCACCGGCACGAGCTCGTCTATCTCGTCAACGTAGTGCGCCAGGTTCAGGCCGGTGCCGGCACCAATCTCCAGGACCCGACCGCTCGCCTGAGCGAGCAGCGCCCGGCGGCTCCGTCGCATTCCGACCAGCTCAGCGACCCACACGAACGAGTCATACAGCACCGCTCCGATCCGCGTCCATCTCGACGAGGACGGCGCCGCTTGCCGTGCGCTTTGAGTCTGCATCGTGGCGGCGACGATACGTCCGCGCCGCCCGGTCGCGCATCGCCTGCCTGGGCCATTCACCGCGAATGGCCCGTTCGGGTGATCGCGCTTTAGAGCAGCCCCAGGCGTGCGGCTTCCGCCACCGCGGCCGTGCGCGAGCCACGACCGAGCTTGTTGCGGATATTCGCAACGTGCCGATGCACGGTGTGCGGGCTGACCACCAGCTGCTCGGCGATCTCACGGTCGCTCAGTCCGCGCGCCACCAGCGCCAGCACCTCCCGCTCGCGACCGGACAGCAACACCGCCGCAGGCTCTCCCAGCACCCCAGCCGCGGCAGGCTCGCGATCAAGCACAGACCGCGCCGCGCGCACCACCGAGTCCGTGTCTCCAGCCCACGGAAAATGGGCGCTCCCCTCCAGCGGAACCAGCGCCGCGTGTGGAATCGCGGCCGCCAGCTCGCGTCCGAGGCGGTAGGGAATCGCGCGATCCGACCGGCGGTGCAGCACGAGCGTCGGGACCTGAACCCGGGCGAGCTCGCCACGAACGTCATTGCGAT
This sequence comes from uncultured Solirubrobacterales bacterium, assembly GCA_963757235.1. GTDB lineage: Bacteria > Actinomycetota > Thermoleophilia > Solirubrobacterales > Solirubrobacteraceae > Palsa-465. The sequence goes on from CAVWRC010000021.1 coordinate 77,979, forward strand.
AGGTCAGCTCCAGCAGCGCCGCTGCCGTCTCGGCGCTCGTCGCGGCACGCTGAAAGCGCGCGAAGCGCTCGTGCTCAGCGGTACCTACGTCGCCAAGGAAGATGTCCGCCAGCACCCGCGACCCAAGCCCCCAGTGCGAGCGAACCGCACCCACGACCGCCGCCCGCACCTGCTCAGGAGCGATCGAGCCGCCGTCCGCATAAGCGCCATACAGCAACAGCCGCTCCACCCGATCAGGAAACCGGGCCGCGAACGCGATCGCCGCGCATCCACCGGACGAACCGCCGATCACCACCGCACGCTCCCACCCAAGCTCATCGAGGACCGCTTCAAGCATCGCCACGTCACGCTCGAGCGAGAGGTCCTCCGTCCCGATCTCCCGATCGGACATCCCGACGCCCAGCCGGTCATAGCGCACCACCGAGCAGCCCCTCCCCAGCGACTCCCAAAACGAACGAAACGCCGGATCCCGCCACTCCAGCTCGAGATGACTAACCCACCACGCCGCCGCAATCAGCGGCGCCCCGTCACCCCTGAGCTCATAGGCAATCCGGCGACCCCCAAATCCGAGAAACCGGATCCCTGGCACCACGCCGGTCACGAAGCCAGTCTACGGCGTGGCCTCCCGCCCCTCCAGACGACCACCCATGCGCACGATCCACCGCGACCGCAACGCTCGTCGCCGATCCCGTCCGAGAACACAGCAATCCGGGTCGCCTTCGAGTCGAAATACCGCGCAGGCGCTGAACATGTCCCCCCGACCCCCCACCCAGCAAGGCCGAACCGCGAGTTTCGCCCAGATCCGGGCATCGGTGATTGCAGGTTCGTTGCAAACAATCGGCAAAGCGGCAGCCCGCGGTAAGCGTGGGTGCCTCCCGCAACTGAGCCAAAGGGGCGCTCTCGCGATTAGCCTCGACGAGAGCCTCGACGGCACAGGCAATCCAGAAGCGTCGGCGGTGCATTTTCATGCCACGAGAACGGGGCGTCTCGTCGCGAACGCCACGACTGCCGGTCTCTCCCGTGGACGCGGAAGCCCGGGAGCGGCGGCCCCTGGCCAGCGTCACGAACGGGGCGGCGCGGCGTGACCCGGCTAGGTCTGAGAATTCGCCGATGAGCACGGTCACCCGCAGAGCGCTCACGGCCTGGCTGGTCGATCACGGCTTTGCCGAACTCGGCGGCAAGGCTACGAGCCATCGGCGCTTCCGCCACGAATCCGGGGTCGTGATCACGGTTCCTGGTCACGGGAGACAGAACCTGAGCCAGAAGCACGTCGGCATGATCGTCCGCCAGCTCGAGGACGCAGGCTTCGACCGCGACACGGTGCGCCGTGAGCTCAACGCTCGATAACTGAGTGGCAAGGGGATAGCGAGGCTTTGGGGACCGGTGTGATCGAGATGTCGACTTATGTGAGGTTGGGGTTGTCAGACCCTGCCGTTGGTGGGGTTTGACGTGATGGACATGTCTGTGACTGTCAAGCGTGAGGGCCGGCACCGGACGCGCTGACGACGTACGAAATAAACGAATGAAGTGGTTGAGCGAGATCCCCCTTGCCACGACTCGGCATGATGGTCGCGTGTGCCGCCGAGCGGTCAAGGTTGGGCCTTCGCCCGCGCTTCGCGCGCCGCTGACGCGGCTCCCTTGACTGCCCGGCAGTCACGCGGTGCGCTGCCTGAGTCGAGGCAGGGGAGCCTGTCGCCGATCCGATCAAACACGGGGCATGGTTGATGGGCTTCAGCTCGCCGCGCCGAGGGTGACGCCGCCCGCGCGAGACGTCGCGCGATGTTCCGCGGGGCCCGAGTATCAGGCGGCGGGGATGAGCACGGGGATCCACACCTCGGCGGAGCGGCCGCGCTCGGCTTGGCGGGTTTCGCGGCGTAGTCGCCCGGCGTCCTCGAGCACTGAGAGCGCGCGCTCGATCTCGCGGCGCTTCTTGTTGCGGCTGAACAGGTCGGAGACCTCGGTGCGAGTCAGCCCGGCGGGGCGCTCCTTGGCGGCCGACCAGAGCTCGTCGGCGGTCGGATCGCCGAGCGCGTCGCCGAAGATCCAGTGCGCGGAGGCGGCGCTGTAGCGCCACACGGCCAGGGCGGCCTCGAGGTGCTCAAGGCGGATCCGCTCGGAGCAGTCGAGCAGCGCGTAGGTCAACGCCAGGCGGACGGTGTGCGCCTCGGCGCGGGCGGTGGCGGCGCCGGCCAGGCCGGGCCGGTCGGCCGTCAGCTCGCGGTAGGCATCGATCCACCGCTCCCGGGCGGCGTCGTCGAAGCTGATCGGCCGGTGCTGGGTGGCGAAGCGCAGCGCCAGGCGGATGGCGTCGCGGATGTCGGCGAGGCGTTCTTGATCGAGCGCGCTGCCGAACGGCAGGAGTTTCGAGCGCTGCACGGCGATCAGCAGGTAGCGGTTGGCGAACCCGTTCGCGAGTTCGGTCGCTGTTAGGTAGCGGAGCAACTCATCGCGGGTGATGTGACCGAGGATCGCTATGTGCGCGCCGGTCGCGCGTAGTGGGTCGTTGCGAACGATCGTCTGAAGCGGCTCGCCGTCCCAGGCCTGGCGGACGATCGCAGACAGGGTGTTGCCTTCGCGTGCCAGCACCTTGAGCACCTGCGCGAACTCTTGCTCGATGACCAGCCGGCGCTTGTCAGCGCTCGCGGGCGCATCTTCGCCGGCGGCCGGGTCGCGGACCTGGGCGATCAGGCCCTCCCCGGAGCTCAGGCCGCCGACCAGGCAGCATGGGAAGGTCTGATCGACGTCTTCGAGCAGCCGCCGGACATGACCCCAGGCTGACCCCTTGCGGCCCCGCGATGAAGGGCCGACCAGCACGGCAAACTCGTTGGTGTAGTGGCGGTCGGCCTCGACCTGGTAGTGGCCGCCGCGGCCACACGCGCACCCGAAGGCGACCAGGAACTGCACCAGCAGCGCCATCGGGTGGGCTTCTGAGTGCGGCTCGGTGCGCAGCACGAACTCGCCCGCCGGGCCGTGAAGCGCCTGCTCGCCGACGGGCGCGGGCCACTGGCTCACTTCGCGCCCCCGTGGCGGCCGGCGAGTTTGAGCTCGCGGACTTCGCCGTGCGCGAGCGCGAGCTCGTCGCGCAGCTGCGCGTTCTCGGCCCGCAGGCGCTTGTTCTCCTCAAGCGTGCCGCGCAGCCGGGCACGGAGTGACTCCCCGCTTGCGCGCTCGTGTGCGGGCAGCCGCGAGGGGGTGTGCTGGTGCTGGTCGCGGAGCTGCTCGATCGTGGCGCGCAGCTGCGGGTGGGCGTAGAGGAACGCGCGGCTCACGCCGGCTCCGGTAGCGACCGCTTGGAAGCTGATCGGCACCCCACGCCGGTCCAGCTCAGCAAGTGCTTGTCGGGCGCGCTGTTCGGCGGCGAGCGAACGGGCGTCAGTCGCCACGCGCAGCGCGTCTGCGCGTGGGCCGCTCACGGTTCGACGCCCTTGGCTTTGGCGTTGCGCCGCGCCGCCAGCTCGATCACGTCGATGTCGGCGGACGCCGACTCGCCGACGCCGTCGGCTTCGAGCGCGTCGAGCCCGTCAAGGATCCTGCGCAGCGACCGCTCGTCCCCTTCCAGCAGCTCCACGAGCCGCACGTTCTCGTTCTGCTCGGCTCGCTCGCGCAGCGTCTGGGTGTGGGTGAGCTGCTGCCGGTGGATGTCGCGAAACGAGCCGTCGGTGAGGAAGTTCTCGCAGCTCAGGCACGCGTTCGGGTGCGGGCAGCTTTGAACGAGCGGCAGCCCGCAGTACCCGTTCGGCAGCGCCTGCTTGGCGCGCGCGATCCGCTCCTTCATCCACGCCGCCTGCTCAAGCGGCCCGTCGACGGGGAGCGCGATCCGCTCACCGCGGATGTTGACGCGCTCGTGAAAGCTCACCATCTCGCGTTTGACGGTCGCGTCGTCGAGGTGGGCGTAGAGCGCGGTCATCTCGATCGAGCCGTGATCGAGAACCCGCTGGATCACCGACAGCGGCACCCCCTCGTTGACCATGCTGCTGCCGAGGTGGTGACGGAACCGATGCGGGTGAACCCAGACCGCCAGCCGGCCCTGGCTGTCGCGGATCTCGGCCTTGCGCACGTAGGCCTTGACGATCCGCCGTGCTGTCAGCGGCGTGATGTGATGCCCACCACCGCGCGACGGGCCCCGCATCCCCTCCGGCGGGGAAGGCAGCAAGAAGCGGGTGCCGTCAGGCCCATAGATCGCGGTCAGGCTTTCCTCCTGGCGGTGCAGCTGCTCAACCAGCGCTGGGCCGATCGGGATCACCGCCTCGCGGCGCAGCTTCACGTTGACGTAGTGCATGTACGGGTGGTTGTCTGAGCCGATCACGAGCGCGTCACGAGGCAGCGTCACGACGCTCGAGACCCGCAATCCGGTGAACGCCAACAGCAGGATCACCGTGCGGTGCTGCTCGCTCGGCAGCAGCGCTAGGTTCGCGGGGTCGATGAACTGATCGAACACCGGCGCGTCGATCCCACGCGGCAGCCGCCGAGAACGGTTATGTGGAACCTCGCCGACATGGATCACGGCCGTGCGCGGCAGCCCCGCGAGCCCGTCCTGCCACTGCTCCTCCAAGAACAGCCGCACGGCGGTGACCCGTCCGGCCTTGCTGCCCGCCGCCAGCCCGCTTGAGCGAACCGCCAACAGCCAGTCCTCAAGCACCGTCCGCGTGATCTGCGCCGGGGAGCTCACCGCGGGTGCACGATCGGCCAACCAGGCGCCGAACGTCGACACTTGCTGCACATAGTTATGCATCGTGCTCGGCGCCGCACCCGCGAGCAGCCGCGCCCTGGCCCACCGCTTCGCCGCCTCTTTGAACCACGGCTGTGGAATCCCCGAGAACAGGACCGACCCAGCTCGCGCGGTGCTGTGCAGATCGCTGTGCGGCAGCTCGCGCAGCGGCCACCGATCCAATGCCCACAGCCGCTCCCAGCCCTCAGGTGCGCGTCCACCATCGATCGCTTCCAGCGGCGGGGCGGTCATACGAGCAGATCCGCCACCCGGTCAAGCACCCCACGCTCGGCCAGCACGCGGCGGAGATCCTCCGCGGTCAGATGCGTATAGATCAGCGTCGATGACGGCGAGCTGTGCGTCAGGACCGCGCCGATCACCTCAAGCGCGACGCCGTCGCGATACGCCAACGTCGCAAACGTATGCCTGAACTGATGAACAGTGAAGTGAAACCCGACCAGCTCCCGCGTGCGGCGCACCAGCTCGTTGACCGACGCATACCCCAGCGGCCGGCCGCGCTCGCCACCCCACAGGTTCACGAACACGAAGTCGGACTCAAGCGCGCCGTACTCCTCGTGCATGTAATCCGACCACAGGCGGATCAGCTCGCCCGGGACCGGCACCGACCCCCGCGCGCCGCCCTTCGACCGCGCCCGACCGCTGCCGCCCTCCCGCGGCACGATCTCGATCCGCCGCTCCCACGAGACAACATCCTCATGACGCAACCCCAACGCCTGCCCGACCCGCATCCCCGTCGACGCCAACAACGCGAACAAGAACCGGTCACGCAACCGCTGCTGGCAGTCGATCACCGCCGCGACCTGCTCCAAGCCAAGCGTCCGCGGCAGCCGCTGGCGCTCCGGCAGCCGCACCGGACGACCCCGCGGCTTCTCACGAGCGATCCCATGCAGAAACGGCTTGAACGCGCCCCGGCCACTGCGCGTGCGAACAACCAAATCCCGTGCCAGCTCATTCCCACGCCGGCCGTGGAACTCATAAAACGACACCACCGCCGCGAGCATCCGGTTCACCGTCGACGCCGAGCGCCTCGCCGCCTGCTCTGAGAGCACCAGCACGTTCTCCGCCGGCCGCCGCGCCCACGCCGCGAACTCGCCCAGCTCCACCACCGACACTCGATCCCACGCCAGCCCACGCCTGCCAAGGAACGACCAGAACAAACCAAGATCCCGCGCGTACGCCTCGACCGTGTTCGGCGAGCGCTCGATCCCGGTCAACCAACCAAGGAACTCATCGATCACCCCCACCACGCGACCGGCGGGCCCGACCACCGTCCACGACTCCACGCCACTCGACGGCATCCGCACACGACGAGCCAAGAACCCCGGTCGCGTCCGATCCTCAGACTGAGCGTCATCCATGACGCACCAGAAAATAGATCCACTACCGGACGGAACTCAACGGCAAACGTCGCCGACGTCCCGACCAACCTCACATAACGCCTCCAACGGCCCCGCTCAGAGCACCCTCATAGACGTCATTGACACCCGCGAAGCGACCTCACATAAGGCGACGTTCCGATCGCAGCGATCCATCCGCGCGCGCACCGCGCGTGGCATCCGCCGTACCGACTGCGCTCGGGGCCCGGTTGGCGTCCGGCGACCGGCGCCGTGCGGAATGGCGGGTCCCGGATGGGCGAATCGGCGGACGGTCTGACGCGGCGTTGTTGGCGCTGCTTTCTTGGTTCTGGTGTCGCCGCAGCTGGTGCCGGCCGGGGCTGTCGCGTCCGCTCCGAGGCTCACGAGGCTGGCCATTACTCCAGCAGCCGGGTCATGGCGAGCGCGATTACCTCCGCTCGGCTGCGGTCGCCGTGGTTGGCAGAGATCAGGCGGCTGGCTACCAGCAGCGAGAGGACCAGCAGGCAGCGCGCCTCGACGTCGCTTTCGTCCCGGCAGAAAGCGGCGAACAGCGAGCGCATGTATTCCATTCGCCGGTTGTCAACTCGTTTGAGCCGGCGTCGGACTGCTCGATCGCGGCGGGCCCATTCTCGGATCGCGAGGTCGATGCTGCCGAGCGCTCGGGCCTGTTTGGACGACGCCATGCTCAGGAGTCGCTCCAGCTTGGCCCTGGCGTCACCGCCACCTTCCTCGACGCGTTCGATCGCCTCGTCGATCACCACCCGCTCCCAGGTGTCGAGCATCTCCTCCAGGAGTGCGCGCCGGTCATCGAAGTGCCAGTAGAACCCGCCCTTGGTAACGCCGAGCGCTTCCGCCAGTGCCTCGATGCGGACCGCGTCTGGACCCCCGATGCCGAGCGCTCGAAGGCCCTCTTCGATCCAACTATTTCGTGGGGTTCGAAGTGGTGCTGCCATCGCCTACCCCGCTCGACACATTCCGTGGTGGCAGCCGGCGGGCAGAAGTTGACATCGCACAATCAGTACTCTACCGTATCGATACGTGACCGTATGGATCGTCCGATGAGGCTACCGCCTACCGCCCATACGTCCCGGCCGTGGAGGATCCACGAGCTTGCGCACGACTTTCGCGTCGAGGATGTGTGGGAGCTGCCCTGCCGAGGCGGCCGTGAGGACTTCACTCGGCTGGTGTCACTGATCGTTGCGCAAAACGTATCGAGGAGCCCGTCCCGTGCGGTCCGCGCGCTGTTCGCGGTTCGATCAAAGCTCGGAGCACTCCTTGGCTGGGACGACGCAGGAGCGGCTGCGAGGATCGGGACAACGAGCTTGCGCGACCGGTTGCCGGTGGATCTTCGAAACGCGGTGCCGCCCGAATTCGATGCTCTGCCGTTCACCTCGCTGTACCTGCTGGATGACGAGTTTGCCGCCGAGCTTGCCAACCGGACCGTCCACGGCGTCCTCCACATCGGCTGGGTCTCCGATGGGACGGGCGGCTTTCGCGGCCAGATGGCCGTCCTCGTAAAGCCCCACGGAATGCTCGGGATCACCTACATGCAGGCCATCAAACCGTTCCGACACCGCGTCGTCTACCCGGCGACGATGGCCGCGTGGGAGCGAGCCTGGCGGACGCGCCCGGGCCGCGACGCGCAGCCGGCGCAGGTGGCCTGAACGGCGCAGGCTCACATGGCATCCACGGCACCCCCGCGTCGAGCAGCACATCGACTCACGACGCCTCCTTTGGAAGGAGCTCACGCCACGCATCCGTTCCGCACCGCGATCGAAGCACGAGACATCGACGGCGCAGTCGCGCTCCTGTCCGACGACGTCGTGTTCCGCAGCCCGATCGTGTTTACCCCCTACCACGGTCGCGCTGCCGTTCGCGCGATCCTGGGGGCCGTAGCTCGCGTGTTCGACGACTTTGCCTACGTGCGCGAGATCGGGGCTGCCAACGCACAAGACCACGCGCTCGTCTTCCGCGCGCGCATCGGCGAAACGCAACTCGAAGGCAGCGACTTCATACACATCGACGAGAACGGCGCGATCGACGAACTCATGGTGATGGTCCGCCCGCTATCCGGCGCACTTGCACTCGCGGACGCCATCAAGTCCAAGCCAGCCTGCGCCGAGACCGCATAACCAGCCCTGCCTCCCCTTTCACGCGAGCCTGCCCCACGTCGCGGCCGCAGCCCGCTATGCGCGGCAAGCGCGCGCCTTCCGGACGCTCGCTTTGACCTCCCGCAGACCTGACGGGCGGTGATTGCCTTGGCGACCAAGCGCAGGCCGGGCGACGGGCGGTGCTAGCCGCGACGCCGTTGGCCTGCTAACGCCCCCGTTGCTGCTCCGCCGAGAACGCGGGCATCAGGCTCCGGCCGACCGTGGCTTTCGGACCGGACGAAAGGGAGCAGGCTTGGCACCGGCCTGCCGCGGCCGGCTGGTAGACCGCTTCGTTTCGTCCCAAGCGAGAGTGTCGAGGGCGACGATTACGTCATGCCCGGCGCCTGCTTTGCCGGCCAACCGACAGTCTCGTTCAAGCCAGCTGAGATCGGCCGCGGCTGCCGCTCGCACAGGCAGAGCGGCACGGCGGTGATTGCGCTCCGGGTTGACTTGTGGAAAATCGTCCGATCTGGCAGCGCGGTTCATCACGACCGCGTTGCTGCCGAAGCGGCAGAGCCTGTGCTTGCACACTTGCGAGCGTTCGGCAAGCAGGCGGCTTGAACGTGACTGTCCCTCGCTCGCGAAGCGGAACTGTTGACGCATCGGCCGCTCGGAGTAGTGGAATTCGTCCTGAGCACAAGAGATCCTCGCCGGCGCCGCGGCTGATGCTCTCCCGGGAATGGAGCACACCGCCAAGCGGGCCGATCGTTCGCAGGTCGCCGACATCGACGCGGTGAGCAAACACGGCGGACGACCGCTGCGACGTCGGCCGGTGTTAGCTGGCTGGCCGTGGGCGGCAAGCGGCCCGACGAGTTCGCTGCCGCAATCGTGGCCGAACGCAAGTCTGCTCGTCGCCGTCGCGACGGCTTCTCAGATTCGTCCCATCCGGAAGCGCGGATCACCACGACCGCATTGCTGCCGAAGCGGCAGCGCTCGTGCTTGCGTCCCGGCGAGGGTTCGGCAAGCACGCGATGGAATCCGGCTGCCGCTCGCTGGCGAAGCGGAACTGTCGACGCATCGGCTGGTCGGAGTAGTG
>CAVWRC010000022.1:0-216835 GCA_963757235.1 uncultured Solirubrobacterales bacterium
CGACCAACTGTTGGGCGACCCCGGCACGACCTTCCTGATCATCACCTCGCCGAGCCTGCGCCCGTCGAGGAGGCGATCTTCTTTCGCCGCCGGCTCGCCGAGGCTGGCATGCCGTTCGGCGGCCTGGTCGTCAACCGCATGCGGATGCTGGCAGCCGCCCCGCCCCCGACCGACGAGTCCGCGCTCGCCGCGGACCTCGGTGGAGATGATGAGCTCGCCGCCAGGTCGGTGCGCGCGCTGCGTGACCTGCGCGCGCTCGCCCGCCGCGACGCCGTCAGCCTGCACCGCCTCGCCGCCGAACTCGACGACGAGGACCCAATCGTCGTTCCGCAGCTCGACCGCGAGGTCAGCGACCTCGCCGGACTGGTGATCGTTCAGTGCTTCCTGTTCGCCCCGCCGCGAGAGCGCTCGGCGCTCCTAGCTGCACAGGCATTCTGAGCGGCCAGAGCCATGCGACGTGGTCACTCCTGGCAGATATCTGCCAGCGTCGCCGCGGTGATCCGCACGACATCGCGCGGATCGATCAGCACCGATGGACGATGATCGCCACCCGGACAAGGATCCGCTGCTGCTCGAGCAACGCGCGATCGATCACCTCGGCCGCCGGCACCATCGGCCCGAACGGTGGCACGGCGCCAACCTTCAGCGTCGGGAAATCCCGTGCGATCTGATCCTCGCTAGCGAGCCGCAGCTGGCGCGGGGCGCCAAGCAGCTCGCGCAGCTTGTGCACGTCGAGCCGCTGAGAGGCCGGAATCACGGCAATCACATACGCGCCGCCGTCGCGCAGGACGACCGTCTTGGCGACCTGGTCCGGCGCGTGCTCCGTAACGCGTGCTTCGGCGGCGCCGCTCATGGTCGGCTCGTGCTCGATCAGCTCGTACTCGACGCCCGCGCCGTCCAGGAACTCGACGATCGCCGTGACGCGGGTCGTCGCCGGCGCACCGGAGCTGTCACTAGCTCCCATGGGGAGCCTCCTCAGCGCTCGTGGCAGTTGCTCACCGGCCCCGATCTCGGGCGGCTGCTCGGTCGCCCCATGCTCCGCTTTGAGCTTGCCGAGCTCGTCGTCAACGGCGCTCTTGGCGCCGAGCTGCTCGAGCTGGCAGTCGATGTCGTCCTGGGCTGGGCCGAGCGCGGTCAGGTCCTCGAACGTGCCGGCCGCCTGCAGCTCCTCGACCGCTGAGACGCGGGCCTTCATCGTCTCGGTCTTGTCCATCGCGCGCTGCATCGCCATCCCCACATCGGCCATGTCATCGCCGATTCCGGTCGCCGCCTCGGAGATCCGGACCTGAGCGTCAGCGGCCGAGTACTGCGCCTTGATGACCTCCTTCTTGGAGCGGAACGCCTCGATCTTGGTTCGCAGCTGCTGCTCGGACTCGGTCAGCTTCTGCTGCTCAGACTCGAGCTCGGACACCTGCTGGTCGAGCGAGCCCGTCTCCTGGACGATCAGCTGCTTGCGCTCCAGCGCGGTGCGGGCGAGGTCCTCCCGTCCCGCCGACATCGCCTCCCGGGCCTGGCTGTCGAGCTTCCCCGCCTGCTGGCCCAGCTGCGCCTCCTGCATCTGCAGGCGCTTCTTCGCCGTGACTACGTCGGCGATTCCCTTCTTGACGTTCTGGAGATCCTTCAACTGGCGCTCGTACGCGTAGTCGAGCGTCTCGGCCGGGTCCTCGGCCCGATTCAGCAGCTTGTTGATCTTGGCCCTGATCAGCGTGGAGATACGGCGCATCAATCCCGCCATCGAGTCCTCCCAGAATCGGGGACGCCGCGGGCGGCGAACGCCATGCGTAGATCTTCGCCGGCGTACTGGGCAGTGTCATCCGCAGGCACCCGCAAGACGGGACGGGGATTGCCGCGGCCGGACTAATCGCCGACCCCGAACCTTCAACTTTCGACGCCGGCGATCAGCTCGCGCTCGAGCACCCGGTGGCAGGCGTCCTCGATGATCAGCTAGCAAGGGGTGCCTGTTCGCCGTAGACAGGTGGGCCACGCCTCCGGCGTCGTCGAGCGCCCCGACGCGCAATCGTTCGCCGGCGGCCTGGCTCAGCGCAACGAGCGCAGGCGCGGCTTCGACCGTTGACGCGCCATGCGCCGGCGCACCTTGCGGGACTCCACCTGGCCGAACAGGCGAGGCTTGCGCTTCGCTTCCAGCTGCCGCCTGACCCGCAGCCCGCCACCGATGCCAGCGACGAATGTAGTCCGGATCGCGCTCGCTCAAATCCGCCGCCGGAATCCGCCTCTGCACCCAGCCAGCCAGGGTGCTGAGCAGGTTCGACGAGAGCTTCGCCGACGCCGCGCCGTTTGAGGTACGCAGCATGCCGTCCGACGAAATCTGTTGGTGAGCCGAGGTCGGTCTCATGCTCGTCGCCCTCAAGGCTACGTCGCCGGAAGAGCCCCGCGCATCGGGGAAAAGCCCATGGTGGCTGGTCATCGTCGCGCTGATCACACGGTCGGTCGGCGACGGCCATTACCCTCGGTCGCGCGAGGCACCTGGGCGACCGGCAGGCCGACGGGAGGGCATCACGGCGACGGCGTGACCAGCTGAGGGGGTTCGAAGCCCGCTTCGTGCCCGGCCGGCGCGCGGCGTCTGATCAGGTATTGGCGGAGCTCATCGGCGCCCAAGACGATGAACGGGAACGGGATCAGCAGCAGCAGATCGCGGGCGGGCGGAACCGCGGTGCCGAGCAGCGCCTGAAACGGCGGCGTGAACACGAACACGGCAGCGATGGCAAGCTCGCCCGCGATCGCCCAAAGCAGGTAACGGTTGCTGAACGCTCCGACCGAGCGCAGCGACGCCCGCTGGGTGCGGACCGCGAAGGCTGTGCCGATCTGCCCGAAGATGACCCCAAGGAAGGTCATCGTCGTCGCCTGCTGGTAGGCATGGTGGAAGCGGGTGTGGGCGCCGGTCGGGTCGCCGGAGTGCCAGCCGGCCTGGGTGAGCACGTAGAAGAACCCGGCGAGCGAGAGGAGGGCGACGATCAGGCCCAGAAACAGCCAGGCGCGGATCAGCATTGGCCGGCGGATCAAACCTTCGGACTGGCGGCGCGGGGGACGATTCATGATCCCGGGCTCGGGCGGGTCGCGGCTCAGCGCAACCGAGGGGAGCGTCTCGGTGCCGACGTCGAAGGCGAGCAGCAGGAGCACTGGGAACGGCAGCGGCACGGCACCGCCAGCCAGTGCGAAGACCAGGAACGGAAGTGTCTCGGGCGTGGCGTGGGCGAAGATGTAGACGATGAACTTGCGGATGTTGTCGTAGACGACGCGGCCCGCTTGCGACCGCGGTCACGATCGTGGCGAAGTTGTCGTCGGTAAGGACCATCGTCGCCGCCTCACGCGCGACGTCGGTGCCTGCCTTGCCCATCGCCACGCCGATGTCGGCCTGCCGGAGCGCGGGTGCGTCGTTGACGCCGTCACCGGTCATCGCAATGACGTGACCGTCGGCCTGGAGCGCTTCGGCGATCTGCAGCTTGGCCTCGGGTGAGGCGCGCGCGAACACCACCTCTCGGTTGCCGGAGATGGCCCGCTCGATCTCTTGCTCGCTGCGATGGTCGAAGCGATCGGCGTCGATCACCAGCGGGTCTTCGCCGCCGATGCCGACTCGCCGCGCGATCGCCGCGGCCGTCAGCGGGTGATCGCCGGTGATGACGATCACGCGGATCCCGGCCGTGTGGCAGCGGGCGATCGCGTCTGCGACCTCGGGCCGTGGCGGATCGAGCATCGTCACGAGCCCGACGAAGCACAGCCTCTGCTCGGCCGCTTCGCGCGCCGGCGCCTCGGCCGTCAGCGGCAGCGACCGTCGAGCGAACGCCAGCACGCGCTGTCCCTGGCTGGCGTAGTCGGAGACCCGCCTGGAGATCTCCTCGCGGCGCGATCGTCCCAGTGCGATCTCGGTACCGTCGCGATCGAGAACCGTGGTGCAGGCCGGCAGCACGGACTCGGGCGCGCCCTTGGTGTGCAGCCAGTTGAAGCCGTCGCCGGCGTCGAGCGTGCTCATCAGCTTGCAGTGCGCGTCGAAGTTGTATTCGTGGCGGCGGGACCGTTCACGCCGGTCGGTTTGAACATCGCCGCCCAGCGCCCGTGCGGCCTGCAGTACCGCGATCTCGGTCGGGTCGCCAGACGGGTTCTCCTCGTGGTCCAGGCGCGCGTTGCTGCAGCTCGCCGCGGTCTCGATCAGAGCGCTCAGCGGCGCCTGCGTCGGTCCGGTCTCGGTGCGCCCCTTCGGCGTCGAGCTCTGATCTCCCCGGCGCAGGTCCAAACCGCGACCGGGTGCATCCGGTTCTCGGTCAGCGTTCCCGTCTTGTCGGTGCAGATCACGTCCGTGCTGCCGAGCGTCTCGACCGAGCTCATCCGCTTGACGACCGCCCCGCGCCGGGCCAGGAGCGTCACCGCCACAGCGAGTGACAGGGTGATCGACTGGAAGCAGCCCCTCGGGAACCATGCCTGCCAAGAGCCCCACCGCAAACGTGATGGCGCTTCGCGGCGACAGTCCCGTCACGAAGATCGCCAGCGGGACAAATGCGATCGCCAGCGCAACCGCGACCTTGGCGATCAGCCACGAGACCCGGCGCACCTGTCGATCGAGCGGGCTGGGTTCCTCCTTGACGCCTTGCGAGAGCGCCGCGATCCGGCCCAGTTCGGTGTGCATCCCGGTGGCGAACACGACCGCCTGCGCGTCACCACTCGTGCACATGCTGCCGCGAAGAGGAGTTCGCGCGCTTGCAGGCGCGGACGATCGCGGTCGTGGTACTCCGCCGAGCGCATCGCCGGGACCGACTCGCCGGTGATCGTCGAGAGGTCGACCTCGACCGCGCCCGATATCAGCCGCATGTCGGCGGCGATCCGCTCGCCCTCCTCGACCAGCGCAATATCGCCGGGAACGAGCTCGGCGGCGTCGACCACCTTCGGGGTGCGGTCGCGTATGACAGTGACCTTCTGAGGTATGTACCCGGCGAGCGCCTCGACCGCCTTCTCCGCGTGGCGCTCCTGAATGAGGGCGACCACTGCGTTCAGCACGATGATCAGCACCACCGCGACGCCGATCGTGATGCTGCCGACGATGAACGATAGCAGCGCCGCCGCCCACAGCAGCAGCGCCAGCGGGTGCGTGAACTGCCGTGCCAGCTCTCGCGGCCATCGGCGCCCCCCCGGCGCTCGAGCTCGTTTGGACCGTACTGCGAGGCGCCTCTGCGCCTCGCGAGAGCTGAGCCCCTCCTGGTGGTCCTCAGGGAGCGCAGCAGGACCTCGACCGCCTCGGTTGGATCCGGCGCCGGGGCGAGATTCGCGGTCGGAGTCGCGGGCGCCATCCCCGAGGCCACCTATTCGCTCCGCCCGAACTGCTGCATCGCGAGCGCGCCGGACTCCGCTGCCGCTGCGCCGTCGCGCCTGACCGCGAGCCCGCCGCACGACCCCTGCACGTCGCCGGTCAAGTGCGGCCCCGGGGCAAGTTCCAAAAAAATTTGGACCCCGTTTGGACCCCGTGGCGCGTTTTGGGACTCCGCCCTGAACGACAAAAACCCCGCATTTGCGGGGCCTTTGTGCCATCGGGGAGACAGGATTTGAACCTGCGACCGCCCGGCCCCCAGCCGGGTGCGCTACCAGACTGCGCTACTCCCCGTGATGAGACCCGATTCTACGCCGAACCTCAGAGCGGGCGACGGGGGTCGAACCCGTTCCTAGAGCTTGGAAGGCTCCCGTGCAACCGTTGACACCTCGCCCGCGCTTGTGGCGGATGGTAGCCGGGTGTCCCGGTCAGGCGACGGGTCGCCGCGCTTCCGTCGGCACCTGGCCGTCCTTCGTCAGGTCTGCCGGCGGCCACGGGCCGCTCCAGTTGTCTAGCGCGCCGTCGAGCGTGACGACCGATCCACTCAGCGCCTTGCCGAGCGGGGATGCGAGGAGCGCGATGAGCCAGCCGTACTCCTCGGGGGTGCCGAGCCGCCGAAGCGGGACGGTGGCCGCGGCGCTGCGCCACAGCTCGGCCGGGTACTTGCGCAGCGACTCGGTGTCGAACCGGCCCAGGGCGACCGCGATCACCGAGATCGCGTGTGCGCCGTAGAGGGATGCCAGCTCGCGCGTGATCGCCTCCACCGCCGCGCGTGCCGCCCCCGTGTGCGCCATCGCCGGAAAGCCGTGGTGCGGCGAGACCGTCACGTTGACGATCGTGCCGGCGCCGGCCTCACGCATGGCCGACTCGTACGCGGCCTTGCACATCGCGAGCGTTCCGTCCACGTTGAGGCGATGGACGGCGCGCCAGCCTTTGGTCGCCAGGTCCTCGGCCGGCACCATGTACTGGCCGCCGGCATTGTTCAGGAGAACGTCGAGTCGCCCGTGCCGTTCGAGGGCAGTGCTGACGATGAGCTCGGCGCCGGCCGGCTCGCGGATATCGGCGGCCACCCACGAGCATCCCTCCCCCACCTCGGCCGCCGCTGACTCGAGCACGTCGGTGCGACGGCCGGCGATCACCACCTCGGCGCCGCAGCGCGCGAGTTCGGCGGCCGCTGCCTTGCCGAGGTTGGTGCCGCCCCCGGTTACGATCGCGACCTGTCCCTCCAGCGCCCCGTCAACGAAGACGCGCGAGGGCTCCACCGTCACTCGCCGAGCACCTTGATCACGAGCCGCTTCGGACGCCGGCCGTCGAACTCGCAGTAGAAGATCTGCTGCCACGGACCGAGATCGAGCTCGCCGTCGGTGACGGGCACGATCACCTGGTGGTGGACGAGCAGGTTCTTCAGGTGCGCGTCGCCGTTGTCCTCGCCGCCGCGGTGGTGACGGTAGTCGCCCGGATCGGGCAGCAGCTCTCGTGCGACCTCGTTGGCCGGCTCGTGCCAGCTCGGGGGCGCAACCTTGTCGAGCCACTCCAGCGTGTCCGCCTGTAGTCCGGGCTCATCGTCGTTGATCCACACGCCTGCCGTGATGTGCATCGCGCACACGAGCGCCATGCCCTCGGCGATGCCGGCGTCCCGTACCGCCTGCGCCACGTCCTCGGTGATGCGGATGAACTCGCGGCGGCGCTCGGTGTTGAAGGTCCGATAGACCGTGTGGGAGTTCAAGCAGGGGAGCCGGGATTCGAACCCGGATTCATGGTTTTGGAGACCATGCGTGTAGCCATTGACTCACTCCCCTGGGACAGCCGCGATGGTACCGACCGGGCTGATGTTCTGTCCGACCCACGCGGGAACATATGTTCGTAGATGGCGAGGGCGAAAGCCGAATTTGACCACGTGAAGGAACTGATGCTCGACGGCCTTAGCGACGGCCGAATCGCGAAGCTGACCGGCATCCCGCGCCCCACTGTTCGCCGGTGGCGCCGTCGGCAACAACCCCCGGGAAGGGCGTCTCACCACTTCGGCTGGCGCATACTCGACGCATATTCCTACTGCTACCTGCTCGGTTGCTACCTCGGCGACGGAATGGTTGCCCACCCATCGCCCAACGGCTGGGAACTACGTCTGTATTGCGACGAGCGCTACACGGACATCATGGATGAGATCCGCGCCGCGGCCATATTGAGCTTCCCAGACGCACGACCGACGACGTTTGCGTCGTCTACCGGGGCGTCAGCCGTCGTACGCATCTCGCATCCGGGTATCGCTCGGGCATTCCCTCAGCACGGCCCGGGCCGCAAGCACCTTCGCCCGATCGTCCTAGCCGACTGGCAGATCGACCTCAGCCACACCCAACCTGGGGCGCTCATCCGAGGATTGATCCACTCGGATGGCTGCCGCGTCGAGAATCGCTTCCGAACCAAGTTGCCGAGCGGCCGCATCGCGAAGTACCACTACATCCGCTACTTCTTCAGCAACCTCTCGGCCGACATCCGGCAGATCTTCATCGACCACTGTGCGTTGCTAGGCATCCGCGTGACGCAGTCGAACCCTCGCAACCTCTCGGTCTCTCACCGTGACAGCGTCGCCATCCTCGAGGAAATCGTCGGGCCGAAGGAGTAGCGATGAAGTGCGGGCGGAGGGACTTGAACCCCCATGAGCTGAGCCCACCGGCACCTAAAGCCGGCGCGTCTACCAATTCCGCCACGCCCGCGCGAACCAGGAGGCGATTCTAGGCGGAAGGGTCACGTGCCGCGCGGCGAACGGCCGCGACGGAGCCGCCGTGCGACCCTGCGAACCGCCGCGAGGAGCCGCCGTGCGACCCTGCGATCACCTGCACCGGAACCGTCGCACACCTTGAAGCCAATTTGTAAGGTGCGCCCATGCCCCAGCAGCGGACCCTGACGCCTGGCTACGCCGTGGTGTTCCCGAACCGCGAGAAGGCCGGCAGCAAGGCGATGAAAGCCCTGGTGGCCCTCATCCTGCTCGTGTCGGTGGCGCTGATCCTGATCGTGACGATCGGCGGCTGGTCAGAGCTCGAGGGGATGAAGCCGCTCAACTTCTTCTGGTGCATCGCGTACCTGATCATCGCGTTCTACGTGTTTGCGCGATGGTCGCGCGGGATGCTGCCGATCGCGGCCGGGCTGGCCATCCTGCTGCTGATGGTCGCGCTGGTGGCCGGCATCGGCCTGTCTGGGACGAGCTGGTTCGACCGAAGCCACGACGGATTCGCCTCGACGCATTCGCTGCTCGGAGGCAAGGGGTTGAGCGCGGACACACTCGGCGCGGTGACGGTGTTGCTCGTCCCCGTCCAGGTTCTCCTCGTCCTATTCGCGCTGAGCGCGTTCGCCCAGGGCTGGAACGTCGAGCAGGAGGTCCCGATCGAGGAGGCCCGCCGGCGCGGCTACAACCCGCCCGATCCTCGCTCGGGAGCCCCGGCGACCGCGTAGCTCGAGCACCGCCGCCCGCCGCGGGGCGGCGCGATACTTCAGTTCGTGGCGAAATCGCGGTGGGAAGATGATCCGAAATCCGCCGGTGAACGTCCCGACGCAGCCTCGGTGACCGTAACCATCATCCCCGGGCCGCGACGTCCTTCGATACGGGACCGCGTGGCCGAGATCCGGATCCAGGTGAACCCGCTCGTGCTAATCGGCATCGCCGTGGCTGTGGCGATCCTCGCAATCGCCGTCGCTACTGAGCTGGGCGGCCGTGGCGGAACTGCGCCTACCGAGAGCGCTCAAGCGCGCGGGGTCGGCGCGAGGCCGGCCGCCACGGCGTCTGGACCTCCTCCTGGTTGCTCGAGCATCGCCAGCACGCCGCGTCACTCCAGGACCACGCTTGAAGAGTTCGATCGCAGAGTCTGGTGCGAGCGCTACCACGCCACCCCGAACTCGAGCATCTACCAGTTCGTTGGCGTGCCGTGAGATTCGTTCATGACCCGCGCCGCCGCAAATAGCCGGGCTTGCAGGACCTTAGATGCGGCGGGTGGGACTCGAACCCACACGTCCCGAAGGACAGTGCCTTTTGAGGGCACCGCGTCAGCCGATTGCGCCACCGCCGCGCTCGGCGGCAGTTTAGGGCCCCCGACGAAGTTATTGACGGCTCCGACGGAGTCTGGACGCGCCTGGCACCGCCCGCTCGCCCTCACGGACCACCAGTACGATCGTGGCGAGCGGGCGGCCCCAGCCACGCCCAGCCACTCGTCGGATTCCGCCACTAACTACGTCGCGGACCCTTAGTCGCGGCGAGAGTCGACGATCAGCGCCAGCAGATCGTCGATCAACTCTGCCGGTGCCGCCACGATCCCCGCCGGGTCCGCCGCGGTCGCCGCCAGGTCCCGGACCTCCAGGCCAGCGCGGGAGGCGATCAGGCCGCCGGCGGCCACATCCCACGCGTTGACCCCCCGCTCGTAGTACGCGTCGACGCGCCCATAGGCCGCCCAGCAGAGGTCGAGGGCGGCGGCGCCCACCCGGCGGATGTCCCGCACTCGGGGCAGCAGCTTCAGCAAGACGTCGGCCTGGCGCGCGCGGACGGCCGGGTCGTAGCCGAACCCGGTGGCAACCATGGCCACGCCCAGCGAATCGGCCCGGTTCGGGGCCGCGAACGGCTCGCCGTTGAGCGTCGGCGACCCCGATCGGGTCGCTTCGAAGCGCTCCTCACGACTGGGATCCAGCACGACGCCGGCAATCGTCCCTGAAGCGTCCTCGCAGGCGACACTGACCGCGAACGCGGGGAGCCCGAACAGGTAGTTGATCGTCCCGTCGAGCGGATCGACGACCCAGCGAACATTGCCACCGGCGGTCTCCCCTCCCTCCTCGGCGAGAATCGCGTCGCCCGGACGGCGCTCGGCGAGCACCGCCCTGATCGCCCGCTCCGCCGCCAGATCGGCATCCGACACGAGGTCGGTGGGCGTGCTCTTCGTCCGCACCCCTCGGGCCTGCCCGCCGAAGCGCTCGCGCAGCTCCACGGCGGCTGCGTCGGCGGCGTCGCGGGCCACCGCGAGCAGCGCCAGCTCGTCGTCGGCGGTCACGGCCTGGGTTTCTATCGGATCGGCGGCGCTGACCTTGGGGTCGCCCCGAACCGCCTCGATTCGCATCGGGGCCTTGCGATCATCCGGCCCGATGCGACCGCTCGAGACCATCCGGGGGCTCGCGGCGTTCGAGCGGCGGGGTCCGGGCACCGACGCCGAGCGGCGCGCGGCCCGCTGGCTCGCGGGCGAACTGACGGCTCAGCGCCTCCGGGTCAGGATCGAGACGTTCTGGTGTCGCCCCAACTGGGCGATGGCGCAGGCGTGGCATGTGGCGCTCGCGCTCGTCGGAAGCCTTGTCTCTCCGAGCAACCCAACCATTGGCGCGATCCTGCTCGCGATCGCTCTCGGGTCGATCGTGAGCGACGAGATCACCGGGTTCTCGCTCGGGCGCCGCTTGACCCCGGAGCACGCCAGCCAGAATGTCGTGGCAGCAGCGGCCCTCGCCAGATCGGATGCGACCGGCGCCGAGACCCCTCTCATCATCACCGGCAATTACGACGCGGGCCGGACTGCCCTCGTCTACCGCGACACGATGCGCCGCACCGCCGCCCGACTCCGGAACCTGGCAGGGCCGGCCGCCCTGGGCTGGCTCGCCTGGCTCGCGATCGCCACCGCCTGGCTGCTGGCGATTGCGATCGTTCGCAGCTCCGCCCACGGGTCGTCGACCGCTCTCGGACTGATCCAGCTCCCACCGACCGTCGCGCTCGTCCTCGGCCTGGCTCTGCTGCTCGAGGCCGCCGGCGCCCCCTACGGACCGGCCGCCAACGACAACGCCAGCGGCATCGCGGTAGCGACGGCACTCATGAACGCACTAGCGCAAAACCCACCCGACAACCTCGCCCTGGAGCTCGTCCTGTCCGGCGCCGGCAACGGGGGCGAGATCGGCATCCGGCGCTACCTGAGAAGCCGCCGGCGTGAGCTCAGACGCGCCAACGCGATCGTGATCGGCATCGCCCCGTCGGGGAGCGGGCACGTCCACTACTGGCGGAGCGACGGCCGACTGGTTCCCCTCGGGTACGCCCGTCCGCTCCGGGCACTCGCCTCGGAGCTACCGGACGCCACCCCGCACCGCGACCGTGGCGCCACGCCGGCCCAGCCGGCCCGCGCCCGTGGCCTCGCCGCTATCGCCATCGGATGCCAAAACAACCAAGGTCTGGCGCCCCGATCGCATCAATCCAAGGACACTGAAACCACGATCGACGAAGCGACCCTCGACCGCACCGTGAACGTGACACTGAAACTCATCGACGAGATCAACGCCTCGCTCACCGCGGCAGAACAGACAGCTACACCGGCGTGACCGGATTGTGCTTCTCCGGCCACTCGCGGTGCTTACCGGCCGCGAGCGCGAACCGGCGGATCAGCTCTGAGCGCAGGTCCTCGGGCTGGATCACCGCGTCGATCACGAGCTCCGAAGCCAGGTGCAGGATGTCGATGTCCTCGGCGTATTCGCGCCTCAGCTCTTCGACCCGCGCCGCGCGCTCGTCCTCGTTGTCGATCGCCTGCAGCTGGTTGTAGTAGACGGCGTTGATCGCGGCGGACGGCCCCATTACCGCGATCGAGGCGGTCGGCAACGCCAGGCAGCAGTCCGGGTCGAACGCCGGGCCGGCCATCGCGTACAGCCCGGCGCCGTACGCCTTGCGCACGACCACGGAGATCTTCGGCACGTTGGCCTCCGACACGGCGCTGATCATCTTGGCGCCGTGGCGGATGATTCCCTCGCGCTCGACCTGGGTCCCGATCATGAAACCGGGCACGTCGGCCAGGAACAGCAGCGGGATGTTGAACGCGTTGCACGTCCAGATGAAACGGGCGGCCTTGTCCGAGGAGTCGACGAACAGGACGCCGCCCTTGACCTTCGGCTGGTTGGCAACGATCCCGATCACGCGCCCGTCGAGCCGCGCGTAACCCACGATCACCTCGCGGGCCCAGCGCGCGTGAACCTCGCAAAAAGAGCCCTCATCGATTACACCATCAATCAGCACACGCATGTCGAACGGCTTGTTCTCGTCGGCCGGAATCAGCTCGCGGATCGACACCTCAGCAGCAACCGGCCCAGCGGGCGGAGCAGCCGGCGGCTCACCCGCGAACGACGATGGGAAGTAGCTCAGGTACCGGCGCGCGTAGTCGATCCCCTCCTCGTCGCTCGCGACCAACACGTGCCCTACCCCGCTGCGCGAGGTGTGCATGCGTGCTCCGCCCATCTCCTCGAGCGTCACCTTCTCGCCGATCACCATCTCCGCCATCCGGGGCGAGCCCAGGTACATCGAGGCGTTGCCGTCGCGCATGATCACGACGTCGCAGAACGCGGGGATGTACGCCCCACCCGCCGCGGAAGGCCCGAACAGGACGCACACCTGGGGCACGACGCCCGACAGCCGAACCTGGTTGAAGAAGATCCGACCCGCGCCCCGGCGCCCGGGGAACATCTGGACCTGCTGGTCGATCCGGGCCCCGGCTGAATCCACCAAATAGATCAAGGGAACGCGCAACGACATCGCCCGCTCCTGGATCCGCACGATCTTCTCAACCGTCCGAGGCGCCCACGATCCCGCCTTGACGGTCGGGTCGTTGGCCATCACCGCAACCGGAGCCCCTGAAACAGTCCCCAGCCCGGTGACGACGCCCTCGGCCCCGAGCCCATCCGCCTCCGACCCGGCCAGCAGCCCCTCCTCGGCAAATGACCCCGGGTCGAGCAGCCGCGCGACCCGGTCTCGCACCAGAAGCTTTCCCTGCGACAGAGCTTTCTCGCGGTGGCGCTCCGGACCCCCGGCAACCGCGCGCTCGACCGCATCCGACAGCACATCGCCCCGGTCGACGCCGCCGGTCACGACGGACTCCCCCACTCCACCGGCCCGGCCAGCAGGACATGACTTCCCAGCGACCGTCCCAAAACGTCCTGAACCGACCGCGAGGCCTCGATCAGCGCCGGGAGGTCGATCCCGGTGGCAATCCCCATCTCGTGCAGCATCGACACCAGGTCTTCCGTCGCGATATTCCCCGTCGCCCCCGCCGGCACAGGGCAGCCGCCCAGCTCGCCGAAGCTCGACTCGAAGCTCTCGACCCCCGCCTCCAGCGCCGCCAGCACGTTCGCCAGCCCCTGGCCGCGCGTGTTGTGGAAATGAGCGGTCAGTTCTACTCCTGGCAGGCGTTCGAAAGCCTCACCAAAAAAGTCCCGGACCTGAAGCGGATTCGCCATCCCGGTGGTGTCGCCGAACCCGATCTCTACCGCCCCAGCGTCCACCAGTGCGCTAGCCACATCCAGCACGCGAGCAACTGGAACATGCCCCTCGTACGGGCAACCGAACGAGGTCGAGATCACACCCTCGCAGCGGAGCCCTTCAGCCAAAGCACGAGCGAATGTCCGATGCAACCCCGCCAGCGACTCGTCGACCGATCGCCCGACGTTCCGCTGATTGTGAGTCTCCGACGCCGACAGGAACCCATTGATCTCGTCAAAGTGCTCGCGCAGCGGCAGGGCCCGTTCGAGCCCCCGCTCGTTCGGAATCAGGACGCTCACCGCGACGTCGTCCGGCAGCGAGACCGCCGACAAGACCTCCGAAGCGTCGGCCAGCTGCGGAATCACGTCGGGCCGAACGAAGCTCGTGACCTCGATTCGCCGCAGCCCGGTGGCCCCAAGCAGCTCGATCAGTCGCACCTTTTCGGCGGTCGGGATCACCTCGGGCTCGTTCTGGAACCCATCCCGGGGACCCACTTCACGAATGCGCACCTGTTCCGGCAAATCGCTCATCGGTCCCGATTCTATGAACGCGCTAGGGTGCGCCGCCGATGAGCCGCTCTCTCCACGTGGGTATGGAGGACACGGAAGAGTTCGACGTCGACGGTCGGTTGCTGACCGACGTCGGCGGCACGCTGCCCACCGAGGTGCTCTCGACGCCGGGCATGATCGGCATGATGGAGCGAACCGCATCGAGGCTCGTCTACCCCGCGCTCGAGGACGGTAAGGCGACGGTCGGCTTCGAGGTCAACGTCAGGCACGTCGGCGCCGCGAGAAAGGGCGAGCGGTGCACCGCGCACGCCCGCCTCGAGGAGATCGTCGACGGCCGGAAGCTCCGCTTCGCGGTCGAGGTCACGGCCCACGACGGCCGGACGATCGGCCTGGGTAGGCATGAGCGGCGGATCATCGACACCAGTACCAACCGCGCCGGATGACGCAAGCCGGCCAATAGACAAATGGCAAATCCCGTCTCGATAGTCGGCGGCACCGGAGCGCTCGGGTTCGGGCTCGCACTCCGGCTCGGCCGGGCCGGCGTCCCGATCATCATCGGCTCCCGCGACGAGCACCGCGCCCAAGAGTCCGCACGGCGCGCAGCGAAAACGGTCCAAAACGGCCAATTCACCGGCCGCCAAAACGCCGATGCCGTTCAGGACACCGAGATCGTGATCCTGAGCGTCCCGTTCCGCAGCCAGTCAGAGACGCTCGCCAACCTCAAGCACGCGCTCAAACCCGATCAGCTCCTGATCGACGCCACCGTCCCCCTGGCGGCCGCGGTCAGCGGCAAGGCGACGCGTACGATCGGGGTGTGGCAGGGCTCGGCCGCCCAGCAGGCCCAGGAGATGGTCCCGGACGGGCTGCGAGTCGTCTCTGCCTTCCACACGGTCAGCGCCGCACTCCTGACCGACCTCGACCACGTACTCGACGAGGACGTCCTGATCTGCGGCGACCGCCGCGGGGACAAGGCCAAGGTGGCCGAGCTCGTCAATCGCATCGACGGGCTCAGGCCGGTCGACTGCGGCCCCCTCGAAATGGCCCGGATCGTCGAGCCCCTCACTGCGCTGATCATCTCGATCAACGTGCGGAACAAGGTCCGCGCCGGGATCAAGATCACGGGCCTGTGAGCGGCCCGGTCGTCGTGCTCGCCGGCGGAACCGGCGGCGCGAAGCTAGCGCGCGGGATGCTCGACGTCGTCGGCGCCGACTCACTCACCGTCGTCGCCAACACGGGCGACGACATCGAGATCTACGGCGCGTACGTGTCGCCCGATCCAGACCTGGTCACGTTCTGGCTGGCCGACCGGATCGACGAGCGCGGCTGGGGTCTGGAAGGCGACACCTTCCACGTGATGGACGGACTGAGAGCGATCGGGATCGAGGTGTGGTTCAACCTGGGCGACCGGGACCTGGCGATCGGGATCGAGCGGGCTCGCCGGTTGCAAGCCGGTGAGCGGCTGACCGACGCGCACACGGCGATAGCAAGAGCACTAAAAACACCCGGCACCGTGCTGCCGATGAGCGACGCCCCCGTCCGCACGAAGGTACTCGCCGCGAACAAAACCTGGCCGTTTCAGGAGTACATGATCAAGGCCGGCGGCGCCACCGACGGAGCCGACCCCGTGCAGGACGTCGAGTTCCACGGCGCACGGGCGGCCCGGCCGACCCCGGAGGTCCTCGAGGCCATCGCCGCCGCCCGGGCGATCATCATCGGACCCTCCAACCCGATCGTCTCGATCGGCCCGATGTTCGCCGTCCCGGGGCTCCGAGATGCGCTGCACGAGACCAGCGCACCAGTGGTTGCGATCAGTCCGTTAGTCGGCGGCGAGGTAGTCAAGGGACCAACCGCCGCGTTCATGGACTTCACCGGGCTTCCGCTCTCGAGCGAAGGGATCGCCGCGTGCTACGAGGGCATCATCGACGGACTCGTGGCCGACGAGCGGACCGATCGCGTGCCCGTACTCGAGACCGACGTCCTGATGGCCTCCCCAAAGGCCCGGCAGAGGGTGGCCGAGCAGTCGCTCGTGTTCGCACTCGCGCTGAGATAGCCGTGCAGAACCCGGCACCACCAGTGCCGAAACCTCTCGGCTCGGCGTACCAGCTAGCGTTTCCCGCCCATGCGCACCGTCGCCATCCTCCCGATCAAGAACTTTGCAGAGGCTAAGCAGCGCCTGCGCGACGGGCTCTCGCCGCACGACCGGCGCGCGCTGGTCGAGGCGATGTTCGCCGACGCGCTCGTGGCGCTTGGCCGCGTCGCCGCCCTCGAGCGGATCGTGGTGGTCAGCGGCGACCGGGTCGCCCAGCGCATCGCCGGCGGCTACGGCGCGACCGTCGTCGAGGATGACGAGCGGGGCCACAACGCGGCGGCCGCCCGCGGCGTCCAGGCCGTGCTCGAGGACGGGATCGAACGCGCGCTGCTGGTTCCCGGCGACTGTCCCATGCTGTCTCCCCGCGACATCGACGCGCTGCTGGATCACCCCGTGGGCGAGCGCTCGGTCCTGATCGTCCCGGACCGCCATGGCACCGGAACCAATGCGCTCCTGCTCACCCCGCCCGACGTCCTGGCCCCGAGCTTCGGGCCCGACAGCCGCCCGCGCCATCTGGCCGAGGCGGCCGCGGCCGGCGTGCCCGCCGAGGTCGTCGAACTCGAGTCGCTCGGACTCGACATCGACACCACCGACGACCTCGAGGCGCTCCAGCGTCATCTCGAGGCCACCCACGGTGGCGCCGCTCACACTCGCGGGATGCTGAACCAGCTCATGCGGGCGCGATCCTGAGTGGCCAAGGCGCCGTGGCAAGAGCCATAACCGCGGTCGCAGTCGAAGGCCTGCCCGAGATCCATCCGGGCGACGACCTGTCCGAGCTGATCGCCCGCGCTCTCGCGCGCCAGCGTGAAACGGTCGAGCCGGGGGACGTGCTCGTCATGGCCCACAAGATCGTCTCCAAGGCCGAAGGCAGAATCCGCAAACTAATCGACGTCGAACCGGGAGCGAGGGCGATCGAGCTCGGCCACGCCCTCGGGAAGGACCCGCGTCACGTGCAGGTCGTCCTCGACGAATCACAGGCCGTTCGGCGCGCCTCACAGGGCGTGCTGATCTGCGTCACGCACCACGGCTTCGTGTGCGCCAACGCAGGCGTGGACGCCTCCAACGTCCCGGGCGAGGAGACCCTTGTTCTTCTGCCGAAGGACCCCGACGCCTCGGCCAGGAAGCTCCGGAACCAACTCAACAGCCGTCTCGGAACCAAGCCAGCCGTCGTGATCACCGACTCCTTCGGCCGCGCCTGGCGCCACGGCCAGGTCGACGTCGCGATCGGCTGCGCCGGCCTGGAGCCGATCGATGACTGGCGCGGGCGCACCGACGCCACCGGCCGCCCGCTCACGTCAACCCGGATCGCGGTGGCGGACGAGATCGCCGCTGCAGCCGACCTGACGCGGACGAAGGACGGCGCGCTGCCGTTAGTCCTGGTCCGCGGCGCCGGCCGGCACGTCGGCGCAGGGGACGGCCCGGGCGCGGCGGCGATGATCCGGCCGGAGTCGGAGGATCTGTTCAGATAGACGTGGCCGCGCGGCCGGCCGCGCCGCGATCACCACAGCAGCGAGGACGACCACCACACCGACCAGCTGCAGTCCGCTCGGCGACTCGCCCAGGATCAGCGCGGCCAGCGCCACGGTGCCGACTGGTTGGACAGCCAGGATCAGCGACGTGATCGCCGCCGGCAGCCGCGGCAGCGAGGTGGTGATCAGCAGCCACCCGATCACCTGCGAGCTGAGCGCCAGCAGGATCAACCAGCCCACTCCGGGCCATCCGGGGGTCAAATCCGCATTCCCGACAATCAGCCCAATCACCAGGGCGACCAACATGCCCGTCATCGTCGCGTCGAATAACGGGCCGGCCACGCGGCGCAGGTCCGCCCCGCCGCGCCGGAGCAGGAGCAGGAAACCCACGTAAGCGACGCCGGCGCAGAGCCCGAACACCGCTCCCTGACCCGGGTCTCGGCCGTAGGCGCCGTGCTGGAGCACGCCCGAGATCAGGACCACTCCGATCAGCGCGACGGGTAACCCGGCCAGCACGCGCCGCGCCGGCTTCTCGGACCACAGCGCCCACGCCGCGAGCGGCACCAGCACCACCTGGATGTTGGCCAGCACGGTGGCGAGGCCGGCGCCAACGTCCTCGATCGAGGTATGCCAGAGGATCAGGTCGACGGCGAAGAAGACGCCCGCGGCGACCGCGATCCTTCGCTCCGCCCACGACCGGCTGCCGAATCGCCGATCCTCGAGCAACGCCAGGACCCCGAGCACCGGCACGGCGAACGCGCAGCGGAAGATCGCCGCCGTCGACGGCGAGGCGTGACTCAGCTTGACCAGGATGCTCGAGAACGCAATCGTCACCGCGCCCAGAACTCCGGCCACCCGGACCGCCCGCGAGCTCGCCAACCACCGCTCCAGCACAACCCCAGGCTAGACGCCGGGTGGGTGCCGAACTCATTCCAAAATGTCCAGGATTACGGCTGCGCGGGCGCCCCGATGGCGTGAAAGCCGCCATCGACGTGCACGATCTCGCCGCTGATCCCCCGCGCGTAGTCGGACAGCAGGAAGCAGATCGTGTCCGCCACGGGCGACGGGTCCTCGACGTCCCACCCGAGCGGCGCCTGGACGCGCCACAGGTCAGCCAGCGCCTCGAATCCCGGGATCCCGCGGGCCGCGACCGTGCCCAGCGGCCCAGCCGAGACCAGGTTCACCCGTATGCCACGGGGCCCGAGGTCGCGCGCCAGATAACGCGAGACCGACTCGAGTGCGGCCTTGGCCACGCCCATCCAGTCGTAGATCGGCCACGCCACGGACGCATCGAAGTCGAGGCCCACGATGCTCGAGCCGGGCCTCATCAGCGGCTCAACCGCCGCGGCCAGCGCCTTCATCGAGAACGCGCTGGTCTGGAAGGCGGCCATCGCGCTCTCGGCCGGCGCGGTCATGAACTTCCCCCCGAGCGCGTCCTCGGGCGCGAACGCGATCGCGTGCAGGACGCCATCGACGCCCCCCCAACGACCCTCCAACTCGGACGTCAGTGCGGCCAGATCCTCGGCCCGATTCACGTCCAGCTCCAAAACGTCGATCGCCGAGGACGACGGCAGCCGCTTAGCCGCCCGCTCGGTCATGCTCCGCACCCGGCCGAAGCTCGTCAGCACGACCGAAGCTCCCTCGGACAGCGCACGCGAGGCCGCGTGGAACGCGATCGAATCCTTGGTGATCACGCCGGTGATCACCAACCGCTTGCCTTCGAGAATCACGTCAGGCGCGAACCCCAGAGCGTCCACAACGCGCCGGCGAGCCGCGCCCGCGTGTCCGCGGGCTCGACCAGCTCGTCGACGAAGCCCGACGCGGCGGCCGCCTCGGCCGTCAGGTGCTCGGCCGCGTACTCGTCGGCCAGCTGCAGGCGCAGGGCGTCCGGATTCTCGGAGGCGATCAGCTCACGGCGGTGGACCACGCCCACCGCGGCGCGAGCGCTCATGATCCCGAGCTCGGCGTCGGGCCACGCCAGCACCAAATCGGCGCCCAGGTCGCGCGAATTCATGGTGATGTACGCGCCGCCATAGGACTTGCGCAGGACCAGCGTGAGCTTCGGGACGCGGGCGGCGGCGAACGCCCGCACGAGCGAAGCGCCGTGCCGGATCACGCCGGCGCGCTCCTGCCGCGATCCCGGCATGAACCCCGGCGTGTCGACCACGGCGAGCAGCGGCACCCCGAACGAGTCGCAGAACGAGACGAAGCGCGCGGCTTTCTCCGAGCCCTCGGCGTCCAGAACCCCGGCCAGGTGATGCGGCTGGTTGGCCACGATCCCTACTGGACGGCCTTCGATCCGAGCCAGGACGGTGACCACGTTGCGCGCCCAGCGCGGGCACAGCTCGAGCAACGAGCCGGCGTCGACGATCCCACGGAGCGCATCGCGCACGTCGTAGACGCGGCGTGGCTCCGACGGCACGACGGCGCCGGGGTCGGATAGCTCGGGAACGACGGGCTCCACCACCGGGAGCGGGAGACCGGCCGCTGCCGGCAAGTACCCGAGCAGCTCGCGCACGCGCTCCGCCGCACTGCGCTCGTCGTGCTCGACGAGGTGGCAGACGCCGTTGTGCTCGTGCACCCGCGGACCGCCGAGCTCGACGGCGGAGATCTCCTCTCCGAGCGCCTCGAGCACGACCCCCGGGCCGGTCAGGAACATCGCGGCGTCCTCGGTCATCAGGATCAGGTCGGTCAGCGCGGGCGAGTAGGCGCCGCCGCCGGCCGAGGCTCCCGACACGACCGATATCTGGGGCACCACCCCGGTCAGGCCGACCGTCTCGCGGAAGATACGGCCGTAGCCGGCGAGCGCCGCCGTGCCCTCCTGCATGCGGGCGCCGCCCGACTCCACGAAGCCCACCACGGGGATCCGGGCGCGGCCGGCCGTCTGGAGCACGCGGACGATCGTGTCCGCGTGGCGCTCACCCAGGGAACCTCCCAAGTACGAGCCATCCTCGGCGTAGCAGGCGATCGGTCGCCCGTTCACGCACCCGGTGGCGCCCAGGACGCCGTCCCCGGCGATAGCCCGAGCACCCAGACGCGGAGAGACGACCCGCGAGCGCAGGACCTGCAGGCTCCCCGGGTCGCAGAGCGCCTCTAGCCGCTCGAGCGGATCGAGCCGCTGGGTGGGTTCGCGAACGAGGGTGGCGCTCATCGCTCGGATGGGCTGACGGGGGTGGGTGGTGGGGTGGGCGGGGTGGCGGGGGTGGGCGGGGTGGCGGGCGGGGTGGCGGGGGTGGGTGGTGGGCCCTTAATTACGAGTGCGACGTTGTGGCCGCCGAAGGCGAACGAGTTCGAGATCGCCGTGGGCGGGTGTCCGTTCGACATGAGCAGCGGCCGCGCCTCGCCGGGCACGTAGTCGAGATCGCAGTCGGGGTCCGGCACCTCGTAGCCGAGCGTCGGCGGGATGATCCGCTCGATCAGCGTCTTGACCGTCGCCACGACCTCCGCCGCTCCGGCGGCGCCGAGCAGGTGGCCCGTGGCCGATTTCATCGAGGAGATGGGCACGCGGCGAGCTCGCTCCTCGCCCAGCGCGCGCTTGATCGCGGCCGTCTCGGCCGAGTCGTTGAGCTCGGTCGAGGTGCCGTGCGCATTGATGTAGTCGATCTCGTCCGGTCCGACGCCGGCGTCGGCCATCGCCAGCTCGATCGCCCGCGTGGCCGCCTCGCCGGAAGGCTCGGGTGCGGTCAGGTGATAGGCGTCTGAGGTCGAGCCGTACCCGGCGACCTCCCCCAGGATCGTAGCGCCGCGCGCCTCCGCCGCGGAGGCGTCCTCGAGCACGAGGACGCCGGCGCCCTCGCCCATCACGAAGCCGTCGCGTCGCGCGTCGAACGGCCGCGAGATGCCCGTCGGCGACAGCGCCTGCATGGCGTTGAAGCTTCCGAAGCCGAACGTCGTCAACGTGGCTTCGGCTCCACCGACGACGACCGCGTCGGCGTCGCCGTACTGGATCATCCGCATCCCGGAGCCGATCGCGTGCGCGCCGCTCGAGCACGCCGACACCAAACTGAACACCTGGCCCTTGAGGCCGTGCTTCATCGAGATGGCCGCCGCGGCCGCATTGGACATCTGGGCCGGGATGCCGAGTGGGGACATCCGCGCCGGACCGCGGTCGCGGAGCACGTCGTGCTGGTTCTCGATCGTCTGGATGCCGCCGATCCCGGTGGCCAGGATGCACCCGACCCGCATCGGGTCGTACGGAATCTCGCCGTCCCAGCCGGCATCGGCAAGCGCCTCGGCGGCTGCGACGAGCGCGAACTGAGAGAAGCGGTCCAACCGTCGGACCTCCTTCACGGACAGCAGCTCACCCGGTTCGAAGTCCGTGCACGCGCCGGCGCCGTCGACGATTCCGCACTCGCCGGCGAGCCAGCGCTCATACAGCGCGGCCGCGCCGACGCCCATCGGTGTCACGGCACCCAGGCCGGTCACGACGACACGGCGCTTCATCGGTGCATCCCGTCCATTCACTGCGGTCGCCTGCGAGCTCACTCCGCTCGACTGACGATCAGATCGATCGCGTCGCCGACGGTCTTGAGCTCCTTCATGTCCTCGCCCTTGAGCACAACGCCGTAGTCGTCCTCGACCACCTGCGCCAGCTCCACCAGGTCGAGCGAGTCGATGTCGAGCTCCTCGAAGGTCGATCCGCGCGTGATCTGATCGGCGTCGGGGCCGAAGCTGGCGAGCGTCTCGACGACGCGCGCTTCGACCTGCTCTGCAGTGACGGTTGCCATGTTGTCCCTTTCAGTGGGTAGCGGTGATCATGCGGCCAGGCCACCGTCGACGGTGAGCACCGCGCCGGTGACGTAGCTGGCCTCTTCGGAAATCAAAAAGCGAACGCACGCCGCGACCTCCTCGGGCGTGCCGACACGCCGGGCCGGAATCGCCTCGAGCAGCTCCTTTGCGGCGCCGCCGATGAACTCGGTGTCGATCAGCCCGGGTGCGACCGCGTTCACGGTGACGCCGCGGCGCGCGACCTCGACCGCGGTGGTTCTGGTCAGCGCAATCAGTCCGGCCTTCGCCGCGCAGTAATTGGCCTGTCCCGGGCTGGCCCGCAGACCGGCGATCGAGGAGATGTTGACGATTCGGCCCGAGCGGGCGCGAAGCATCGTCTTGAAGGCGCGTCGCGTGAGCCGGAATGCCGCGGTCAGGTCGGTCTCAATTACCGCGTCCCACTCCTCGTCGCCGAGCGACGGGGTGATGTCGTCGCGGGTGATCCCGGCGTTGTTCACGAGCGCCAGCACAGGCCCTTCGAAGTGCGATTCCAGCGCGCCGAACAACTCGTCGGGCGCGCCCCGATCGGCCACGTCGGCGGCAAGCGCGACCGCCTGGCCACCCTCGCGCTCGATGTCGGCTACGACCGACTCCGCACCGTCGCGATCCGAGCGGTAGTTGACGCCGACCCGCCAGCCGTCTCGAGCCAGGACGCGCGCGATCGCCGCGCCGATGCCGCGGGAGGCGCCGGTGACGAGCGCAGTTCGCGCCGTCGGGGAGTCAGGCATCGTCGCCGCCTCCCCACTCGATCACGCCCGCTCCCCAGGTGAACCCGGCCCCGAACGCGCTCAGCAACACGCGCCCGCCCGGTCGCAGGCGCCCCTCGCGCTCGGCCGCAGCGAGACCTAACGGCAGGGTGCCCGCCGAGGAGTTGCCCAGGTTCTCGATCACATCCACGACACGGTCCGGGGGGAGCTGAAGCTTTTCCGCCAGCGCGCGCAGAATCCTGCCGTTGGCCTGGTGATAGACGAAAAGGTCGATGTCCTCGAGCGTCAGGTCGGCGCCCTCAACCGCCGCCACCGTCGACTCGCCCATACGCGCCACCGCGTGGCGATAGACCTCGGGACCGTCCATCCGGAGCTTGCGGTCGGCATGGTCGATGTGGATGGCGGGGGCGCCCGAGCCGTCGGCGCCGAGAATGATCGGCCCGATCGCGCCGAGCTCGCCGGCCGCTGGCCCCACCACGACGGCGCCCGCGCCGTCACCGAACAGGGGCGCGGTCCGCTTGTCCTCCCAGTCGACGATCCGGGTGGTGAAGTCGGCGCCGATCAGCAGGACGCGCTCGGCGCGACCGGCCTCGATCTGCGCGGCGGCCAGCGACAGCCCGGACAGGAAGCCGGTGCATGCGGCGCCGAGGTCGATCGCGCCGGCGCGGTCGGCGCCGACCGCATGCGCCACGATCGGCGCAGCGTTGGGCATCAGCTCATCCTGAGTCAGCGTCGCCACCAGCACCAGGTCGACATCCGCCGGGTCGACGCCGGCGCGGCTGAGCGCGGCCGACCCGGCGCGCGCCGCAAACTCCGACAGCCGCTCGTCGGGGGCGGCGACCGGGCGCGAGCGGATCCCGGTGCGCGACACGATCCAGTCCTCGCTGACCCCCAGGCGTTCCGCCAGCTCGGCGGTGCTCACACGGGCCGAGGGAACCTCCGCCGCGACCGACAGGATGGCGGGACGGGCCGGGGCAAGCGCCTGGGCGCTCGTGTCCCCGGCGACGCGGGTGCCCACTCCGACACGACCGGGCTCAAACACCGCTGAACTCCCCGCCAAGGAAGATGATTGCTGTGACTCCCATTCTGGTATCACCCTACGCGGCACTCCGGACCTGGATACACGTGCCTCGTGGTCTTCCCCCCGTTCGGGGGGAGGCGCCATTCGCCCGGATTCACTGACCCTAAGGCGCCGCCGTCAGGTGCCCGACAATCCCGAAGCACCGCCGTCAGGCGCCGCCGACAATTCCAATTCCCCCATGAGCCTCCCCAAGCCGACATCCACCTCCGCCGCGCTCGTGACGGGCGCCTCGGCCGGCATCGGCGCTGAGATCGCCAAGCTGCTCGCGGCGCGCGGCTACGCGCTCGTGCTGGTCGCCCGGCGCAAGGACCGTCTGCTCGCGCTCGCCGGCGAGCTGAGCGAGCAGCACGGCGTCCGAGTCGAGACAATCGCGGCCGATCTGTCCAAGCCGACTCCGCGCGGACGGATCGCCGGGAGGGTCGAGGAGCTCGGCCTCGAGGTCGAGCTCCTCATCAACAATGCCGGCTTCGCCACCGGCGGCGAGCCGTTCTCCGAGGCCGACCCCGAGCGCGAGCTCGAGCAGGTGCGTGTCGATGTCGAGGCGGTCGTCGCGCTGACGTCGGCCTTCCTCCCGGCGATGGTGAAGCGCGGGCGCGGCGCGATCCTCAACGTGGCCTCGACCGCCGGGATGCAGCCGATGCCCTACTCGGCCGGCTACTCAGCGGCCAAGGCGTACGTCCTGACGTTCTCGGAGGCGATTCACCAGGAGGTGCGCGGCTCCGGAGTGACCGTCACGGCACTCGCGCCGGGCCCGGTCGACACGGACTTCTGGCGGATCGCCGGCTGGGAGGTCCAAGGCGGTAAGTCGTTCGAGCGCGCCGTGCCCGGCACGCTCATCTCGCCCGAGCAAGCCGCCCGGGCGGGCATCTCGGGACTCGAGCACGGCGAGCGGGTGGTCGTCCCGGGCCTCCCCATCCGAGCCGCGATGCTGGCCAGCCGCTACATCCCGCATATGCTCAAGCTGCCCGCCCTCGAACGTTTTATGCGCCCGGGCGAGCGCGACTGACCCCAGCCCCAATCCGTCGGCCGCGGGTCCGGACGGGCCCGCGCGGCCCCACGGATGCCGCGAAGCGGCCCTAGCCCAACAGACCGATCCGCTGCGCCCGCTGGACCGCCTCGGCGCGGTTGCGCGCCCGGAGCTTGCGGTACAGCACGGACGTGTGCTCTTTGACCGTATGGGGCGAGAGATACAACCGCTCGGCGATCTCGCGGTTGGTGGATCCGGACGCGATCAGGTCGAGCACCTCGCGCTCGCGCTCGGTGAGCAACGGGGCCGGCTGCTCGGCCTTGGGCGGGAACGAGGTCATCCCGAGCCCGACCCGTCGCACCGCGGCCGCGACCCGCGCGGCGTCCCAGTCCTTGGACACGAATCCGGAGGCGCCGGCCGCGCGGGCCGCCGCCGGCGACATCCGCCCGGCCCCGGAGATCAGCAGCACGCGCGTGGCTGGCGACGCCTCGCGAATGGCGCTCGAGAGCTCGGCCCCCGACTCCTCGGCCAGGAACAGGTCGATGAGCGCCACGTGGGGCTTGTGGGCCCTGGCCAGAGCCAACGCCTCGGCGCCCGTCCGGGCCTGGAAGAAGCGCTCTACCCAGGGCTGCTCGCCGAGCAGGACGCGAAAACCCCAGTGGACGACGTCGTGGTCGTCCACCACCAGCACGCGCAACCGCCGGTCGTCCACTACTCGAAGTCCTGCTGAAGCGGCACGACGAGCCGCACCCGCCAGCGATCCCCCTCGACCCGCCCGTACTCGACTACGCCGCCCTGCTGGAGCGCCTCAAACGCCGCCAGCCGCAGCCCCATCCCTGGATCGCCAGCGCTCGACCCCAGTCCGTCGTTGCGAACCTCGAGCGTGAACTCCTCCTCGTCGCGCGCCACCGCGACCTCGATCCGCGAGGGATCGGCGTGCTTGGCGATGTTGCGCAACGCCTCGGCCAGCACGGACTGGGCGAGCGGCTCCACATCGGGCGGCACGCTCGTCTCGCCACGCCAGTCGACCTCGACCACCATCCCGGGAGACTTGCGCACGCGCTCGAGCTCGGCCGCCAGCGTGGTCCCAGTCTCGGGCGCGAGCGGCGCCAGTGGGCGCTCGAGCGCGCGGCGCAGATCACTCAGCGCCTCCTGCATCTCGATCCGGCAGCGCTCGCGCTCGTCGCGGTCGAGCGGCTGTTCGGCCCCCAGCACCAGGGAGACCCCGAACAGGCGCTGGAGCACGCTCTCGTGGATCTCGCGGGCCAGGTCGAGGCGGTCTCCGAGCCGGCGCATCCGTTCCTGCTGGCGGGTGACGTTGCGCGCCGCGGCGACCAGCGCGGCGGTCTTGCCGAGCGTCCACAGCAGGTGGCGCTCGCCGTCGGAGAGCTCGAACCGGCCGCCGCCGCGGTCGGCGCAGATCACGCCGTACGCGTAGCCGCCCGCGCTCATCGGCGTGCACACCAGGGTCGTGACCCCGAGCAGCTGGGCGTAGGCCGACGGGACCGCCTCCTCGATCCCCTCCGAGATCACCACGACCTTGTCCTCGATCAGCGCCCGCTGCGCGATCGGAGTGTTGACCAGCGTCGGCCGCAGCCCCGAGAGCTGCTCGAACGGGATCCCGTGGGAGCCGATTGCGCGCACCCGGCGGCGGGTCGTATCGGCCATAAACACGGCCGCCCGCCGCATCGTGGTCAGCCGGCAGATCGCCTCGCAGATCCGGTCGTAGAACTCGGTCGGCGCCGTGTGCATGTCGATCTCGGCCAGCAGCTCGACGAACACCTCGAGCGGCTCGACCCCGGCGAATAGCGACGGAGGCGGAGAGGCGATGGGCTGATCGACGCTCACCCGAACGTCCTACGCGGCGACCGGCACCTCATACCGCCGCCGAATGTCGTACAGCGTTGTGCGCTCGGCCGCGGGGCGTCCTGCCGCGTGGGCGGCCGCGACCAGCTCGGGCGGCGTCAATCGAACTCCGTGATAGGAACCGGCCATCCGCGAGATCGATTCCTCCATCAGGGTGCCGCCCAGGTCATTCACACCCCATCTCAAAGCTTCTGTCGCGGCGTCGAGGCCCATCTTGACCCAGCTGGCCTGCAGGTTGACCACGGTTCGTCCGAGCGCCAGCCGGAACGCCGCGGTGTGCTTGAGGTTCTCCTCGCGCGTGATCTCCTCCACCCCGTGGGTGCGACCGAGCAGGGTGTGGAACGGGATGAATGACAGCGGCACGAACTCGGTGAACCCGCCCGTCCGCTCCTGCAGCTCGCGGACCACGCGCATGTGCTCGGCCAGCTCCCACGGCTCCTCGACGTGGCCGAACATCACGGTCACGGTCGAGCGGATCCCCTCGGCGTGGGAGGCCTCGATGATCTCGACCCATCGGGCCACCGGCAGCTTGTTGGGCGAAATTCGCTCTCGCACGCCGTCGTGCAGTACCTCGGCGGCCGTCCCCGGGGTCGAGCCCAGCCCGGCGTCGCGCAGGCGCTTGAACACCTCGCGCGGCGGAAGGCCGGACACGTCGCACATATGCGCGACCTCCATCGGCGAGTACGCATGCAAATGCAGCTGCGGCGCGGCGGTTTTGGCGACCCGCAGCCACTTCTCGTAATCCTCCAGGCCCCAGTTCGGGTGGATCCCGGACTGCATGCAGATCTCGGTGGCTCCGAACTCGATCGCCTCGTGCACACGACTCACAAACTCCTCCTCGGAGTGCTCGTAGGCGTCGGGCGAGCGCCGCGACTGGCCGAACCCGCAGAAGGCGCAGCCGACCGTGCAGATGTTCGAGACGTTGATGTTCCGGTTGACGACGAACGTGACCAGGTCGCCGGCCAATTCGACTCGGAGCTCGTCGGCGGCGAGGCGCATGTCCTCGATCACCGCCGGCCTCGTCTCGGCAAACAGCGCGGTCAGCTCGTCGGGGCTGAGCGCGAGCCCGTCCCGTGCCCGCTCCACCGCCCGGGGCGCGACGTCGTCGGCGAGCGAGAGGGCGACGGTTCGCCCTGATCCACGGCGCGGAATGAACGACCAGTACGAAGCCTTGATCACGTCCATGACCGGCCGCGAGACCCACTCGGGGTCGATGTACTCCGGGTACACGCACAGCCGCTCGGACAGGGCCAGCCCGTCAACCCGCAGGCGCTTGCGGACCTCGCTTGGAGAGGGGAAGGGGTGCTCGGGCGAAATGTGGTCCCCATTGGCGCTGAGCCCGCCCAGGTCGGTCGCGCCGGCGCGAACCAGCTCGATCCACCAGTCCGACAGGTTCGGCGGGACCTGACTTCCGACGCCCGGCAACAATCGCCGTGCTTCGCCGATCAGCCGTTTCATGTCCTCGAGCGTGACCTCGCACGCCCACGCCGGAGCATCCAGCCGCGGCCCGGCCCACACCCCTGTCCGCCAGTACTCGCGCGTGGCCGCGTCCGCGATCTCGGCCGGCTCTCGGCCGTAGTACTTCTCGTGCGGGACGTAGTTCTGGAGGATCACCTCCTGGATGTGCCCGTAACGCTCGTGGAGCTCGGCGAGCGCCTGCAAAGAAGCGATTCGCTCCTCCTCGCTCTCCCCGATCCCAACCAGGATCCCGCTCGTGAACGGGATCTTCAGCTCGCCGGCGAGAGCGATCGTCTCCAGCCGTAGCGCCGGGTGCTTGGTCGGCGATCCCTGGTGGACCACCAGATCGGGGTTGATCGACTCGAGCATCAGCCCCTGGGAGGCGGTGACCTCGCGCAGACGGGCGAGATCGTCCCGGGAGAGAACCCCCAGGTTCGTATGGGGCAGAAGACCCCGCTCGAGCGCCCGCTCGCACACCCACACCACGTAGGACGTGAAATCCGCGTGACCAAAAGACGCCAGGCGCGCCGCCACCTCCGGGTTGACCTCCGGCATCTCCCCGGTCAAAACGAGCAGCTCCTTGACGTGATGGCGCGAGACCGCCTGATCGATGATCGCGATCACCTCATCCGGCGAATACAGGTGCGCCTTATGCGTGGCGAACGCGCAGTATTTGCAGTAGCAGCGGCACGTCCGCGACAGCGACAGCGTGAGGTTGCGGCTGAACGTGACACGTCGGCGCATGGGCGCGCCTCATTCTAGGCAGCGCCTATGCTGCGCCGGCTGATGCGCGCCGCCAGCCGATCGACGCTGCTCATTGTCGGCCTCTTCGCCGCAGCCCTGCTCTCGGGCTGCGGCTCGGGCGCCAAGACCACCCGCGCGAGCGAGCAGGTTCGCGCCGCGACGCTGATCCTCGACTTCACGCCCAACGCGGTCCACACCGGAATCTACGCCGCCCTGGCCCAGCACTACGACCGTGACGCGGGCGTCGATCTCCACGTGATCGCGCCCACCGCCTCGACCGACTCGATCAAGCTGCTCGAGACCGGCCGCGTGAACTTCGCGATCCTCGACATCCACGACCTCGCGATCGCCCGCCAGCACCACCAAGACGTCGTCGGGATCATGGCCATCGTCGAGCGTCCCCTGGCGGCGGTGATCGCCGCGCCGGACGTCGGCTCGCCCAAGCAGCTTCAGGGAACGACGGTCGGGGTCACCGGCGACCCGAGCGATACGGCAGTGCTCGATTCGGAGGTCTCTGGATCTGGGGGCGATCCGGCCAAGGTCAAGACGGTCACGATCGGCTTCAACGCGGTGGCCGACCTGCTCGCCGGCAAGGTCGCGGGCGCGACCGCGTTCTGGAGCGACGAAGGCGTGACGATCCGTCAAGAGCGCCCCAGCTTTCACGTATTTCGGGTTGACGACTATGGCGCCCCGTCCTACCCGGAGCTCGTCCTGTGCGTGACCCGCGCGACCCTCCAGCGCGACCCGGCGCTGATCCACGACGCGGTCGACGCGCTCGTCCGCGGCTACGACTTCACGCTGTCGAACCCCGCTCGGGGCGCCCAGGACCTCGACCGCGCGGTGCCCGGCCTCGATCCCAAGCTGGTCGCGACCCAGCTGAACGCGTTGTTGCCGGCGTTCCGCGGCGCCGGCGGCCGGGTCGGCGTGCTCGATAGGGCCACGCTCACCGAGTGGGCCCGGTGGGAGGCGCGCTTTGGGATCGTCCCGGCCGTGCCGGACGTGTCGGCCACGTTCGATCCCAATTTCGCGGCCGGAGCGGGGACAACCTCTTCCCAAGGACCGGGCTGATCGGCAGAATAGGCCCATGAGACAGGGGACTCGGCTGTTCGCCGGGGTCCTTGCTGCCGTCGTGGCCGGGGGGGCGGCGGTCGCCCTCGGCGTGGCGCTCCTGCTCGGCAACATCGTGCACCTGCGCTCGACCGCCGCCGCGACGCTGCGCACCGGGTCCTACCTCACCGCCACGATCAACCTCGAAGGACTGGTGCTCGACGCCGAGACCGGGCTGCGCGGCTACGTAATCACCGGCAGGCAGCTGTTCCTGGCGCCCGAGCGGACGGCCGCGGCGCAGGTGCCAGGAGCGGCTGCCGCACTTCAGCGGGCGGCCGCTGCCGACCAGGGCGCCTTCAGGCCCGAGGCCTCGTCGCTGATTGACTCCATCCGCTCGTACATGGCCAAGTACGTGCCCGCGGTCATTCACGAAGTGACCGTCAATCCGAGCGCCGCCAGCTCGCTGGCCACGACCGCCGACGGCAAACGGCTCGTCGACGGGATCCGGCGACAGACGGCCGGCCTCGAGCGGCTGATCTCCTCCCAGCAGGCCGCGCGCCAGCGGGCCGCCCGCGGATCGGCGAACACCGCCGTCGCGGTTGGGGTGGTCGTCCTGATCGCGCTCACTGCGCTGACGGTCGCGCTGGCGAGCGCCCTCGGCTGGCTGCTCATCGGGCGCGAGCGGGCGCGCAAGCGGACCGAGGCGCTCTACCGGGCGAGCGAGCAGACCGCGCTCACGCTCCAGCAGAGCCTCCTGCCCACGGACCTACCCGACCTGCCCTCGTGCGAGCTCGCGATCCGGTTCGCTCCCGCCGGCGCGGGTGACCTGGTGGGCGGAGACTTCTACGACGTGTTCGCGGTCGGGGCCGACCGCTGGGCGGTGGTGATCGGCGACGTGTGCGGCAAGGGGCCACAGGCGGCCGCGGTCACGGCGATGGCGCGCTGGACGCTGCGCAGCTTCGCGGCGGCGGCCGCGCCACCGGCCGACGTCCTGCGCAGCCTGAACGACGCCATGCTCCGCCAGGGACTCGAAGGACGCTTCATCACCCTCGCGTACGCGCTGCTCGAAGTTCGCCCAGACGAGGCGCGCGTCGCCGTGGCCTGCGCCGGACACCCACCGGCGATCCTCGTCTCGCCGCGCGGCGAGCCCGAGCGGCTCGAGGCGTTCGGCGACCTGCTGGGAGTGTGGCCCGACATCCGGCTGCAGCAGGTCGAGCTCGAGCTGCGTCCCGGCGCGGCCCTCGTGCTGTACACCGACGGCGTCACGGATCAGGGACCCACCCACCCGGGCCTCGAGCGCTCGGCCGAGCAGCTGCTCCGACGCCCCGGCTCGGAGCGGGGCGCCGACGCCCTTGCCGATGCCCTGTTGGACGAGGCGGGACAGCCGGCCGAGGTCGCGCGGGACGACGTTGCGATCGTCGCGGTGCGCTACGTGCCGCCGGAGCACGTTCTCGACGAACTCCGCTTGACCGCCGGCTCCGCCGCGGCTTAGGCTACGCCTACGGGGGCCCGGTCCGTACCCGATGAGGGAGGTTGGGAGATGGTGAAAGCACGAGTCATCGCCACGCTCGGGACGCTCGGCGCGTGTGCCGTAATCGCGGCGGTTGGCGGCGCGAGCGTCGCGTCTGCTGCCTCCACGGCCCCCGGCACCCCCGGGAGCATGAGCTACTTCGACCTGGCCCGCAAGGACTGCGTCGGCACTGCGCGCAACACCAGCTCCAAGGTGTGGTTCACGGTCGCCGACGGCGTGCTGTCAGACACCTACTGGCCGACGATCGACGGCACCAACGTCAACACGCTCCAGTACCTGGTGACCGACGGGCACAGCTTCACCGACCTCCAGACCAGGGACATGAGCTACAAGGTCCTGCCCGATCCAACCGGAATGGCGTGCACGGTCATCGCCTCCAGCCGCGCCCACCACTACCGGATCATCACGACCTACATCACCGATCCCTCGAGCGACTCCGTGCTGATGCATAGCTCGTTCGAGGGGCCGCACTCGGACCAGCTGTACGTACGCCTGGATCCGCTCGCCGGGGGGACCGGCGGCGGGGCCGACCAGAACGCGAGCGCGTCGAACCCCGAGAACGCAGGCGGCAACAGCGCCGAGCTCGTCGACCTCGGCCGCGGTCAAACCGTCCCGG
Source organism: uncultured Solirubrobacterales bacterium (assembly GCA_963757235.1). Classification (GTDB taxonomy): domain Bacteria; phylum Actinomycetota; class Thermoleophilia; order Solirubrobacterales; family Solirubrobacteraceae; genus Palsa-465. The sequence goes on from CAVWRC010000022.1 coordinate 32,417, forward strand.
TCGACGACAACACGAACACGGTCACCAACGCGGTCAACCGCACCTACGCGGTCCCAACCTACATGGCGCTCGAGTCCTCGAGCGGCTTCACGAGTGAGAGCGTTGGATACGCCGGCACGGCCAGTGACGGGCTGACCATGCTTGACAGTGCCCAGGCGCTCACCCCGTATTCAAACGCGCCCGACGGGCACGTGACGCTGACCGCCGAGATCCCCTCCCACTCGTTCACGCTGGCGCTCGGGTTCGGCACCAGCCAGGGTGCCGCGGTATCGACGGCGAGTGCCTCGGCGGGGCAGAACTTCAACCGGGTCTGGGCGGACTACGAGTCGGGCTGGTACCGCTACGACGCCGGACTGCGAAAGCCCGCCCGCTGGCTCGGCCCGGCCGCGATCCGCGAGTACTACGAGTCAGTAAACGTGGTCAAGGCCAGCGAGGACAAGACCTTCCCGGGCGCGATCGCCGCCGGCCTGGCCTCGCCCTGGGGCCAGTCGGTACCCGCCGGCCTGTTCACCAACGGTCAGCCGACGTACTTCGGGTCCTACCGCGAGGAGTTCTCGCGTGACACGTACGAGGCGTTCACCGGCCTGCTGGTCGCCGGCGACATCCCGACCGCCCAGGCCGCCACGTACTTCCTGTTCGACCGCCAGCAACTGCCCAACGGGTCGATGCCGCGCAACTCGCTGCCCAACGGCGAGGCGGCGCCCGACACCGGCGGCCTTCAGCTCGACGAGACCTCCTATCCGATCCTCATGGACTGGCAGTCGGGCCTGGCGCGCGACTCCTCGCTGTACAAGAACCACGTCATCCCGGCCGCCGATTTCCTGGTCGCCAACGGCCCCTCGGACGGGGTCGAGCGCTGGGAGGAGCAGTCCGGCTACTCGCCCTCGACGATCGCCGCCGAGATCGCCGGCCTGACCGCGGCGGCGGCGATCGCGCGCGTCAACCAGGACTGGCCGCACGCGGCGATCTATCAGGCCACGGCCGACGACTTCGCGCGGAACATCGAGAAGTGGACGGTGACGACCACCGGGCCGTACATCAGCTCAAGCGTGCCGAGCTACTTCATCCGCGTGACCAAGCCTTCGCCCGACGGCTCGATTAATCCGAATGCCGACGTCACCTACAGCCTGAACAACGGGAACAGCACCCAGGTCGACCAGCGCTCGGTGATCGACGCCGGCTTCCTCGATCTGGTCCGGCTCGGGGTGCTCCCGGCGAGCGATCCGGCTGTGCAGAACTCGCTCAGGGTGGTCGACGCCACGATCGAGCGCCGGACCCGGAGCGGCCCCGGCTTCTACAGGTACGGCTACAGCTCTCAGGAGTCCGACGACGGCTACGGCGACTGCTTCGTGCCCCCGGCTCCGCTCCCGAATCCGACCGGGTGCCCGCAGACCGGCGCGCCGTGGCCGCCCACCGACACCGGCACCGGGCACCTGTGGCCAGTGCTGAACGGGGAGCGGGGCGAGTACGAGATCGCCGCCGACGACTTCGGCTTCGCCGGCGAGCTGCTGAGCGCGATGCAGAGGATGACGTCGGGTCAGGGGCTCGAGCCCGAGCAGGTCTGGGAAGACCCGGACGAGCCTGCCTCGGCGTTCGGCTCAGATCCTGCCACGGCCTCGATCGGCTTCACCAACGGCAAGCCCGCAGGCTCGGCCAGCCCGCTGACCTGGGCCCAGGCCGCTTATGCCCGCCTGGCGATCGATCTCAGCGCCGGGCGCGACCTCGAGACCCCGAAGATCGTGTCAGACCGCTACGTCCGCCACGGAATGCCCGGCGCGCTGCCGATGACAATCAGCTCGCCGACGGCCGGCACGAACGTGACCACTGCGACGGTGACCGTCAGTGGGACGACCGCGCCCAACGCCACGATCGTCGCCGAGGGCGTCGGCTCGGCCGGCGGTACCGCGGCAACCGCGTCCACCATGGCCGACGGCAGCGGCAACTATTCGCTACCGCTGCCAGCGAGTCTCGGGACGACGACGATCACCGTGACCGCGACGCAGGGCCGGTCAACCGGATACGCGCAGACCAGCGTGAATTCGTCCGCACTGCCGGGCACGCAGGTGTTCACGGCGTCGGATCCGTCAGGCGACGATGACGGTCCCGGCACGTTCCAGTACCCGACGGACAGCTCGTTCACGGCAGGTTCGTTCGACCTCCTCGGCCTGACCGTCAACCAGACCACGAGCGATGTCTACATCCAGGTCGAGATCCGGGACCTGGCGCCGACGTTCGGCAATGCGTTCGGCGCACAGCTGCTCGACCTGTACGTCCGGAACCCGTCCGCGGCCCAGACCTCCACCGCTGGCGCCTATCCGACGCGCAACTACACGATCGCCCCCGCCGACGCCTGGAGCGAGCGGCTCGAGGCGCAGGGCTTTGCGCCGGTCGTTTGGGTCGATCCGAGCAACACATCGCTCGGGTCGGCGCAGATGATCGTTCAGAACGGCGCGCCCGGGTACATGACGCTGATCCTGCCCACGTCGGCGTTCGGCACCGTTACCCACGGCTGGACGTTCACGGCCGCGCTCACCGGGCAGAACGGGTTCAGCTCAGACCAGGCCCGCGGGTTCACGCAGTACCCCAGCGCCTTCTCGTTCGGCGTCTGCCCGACGGGCGACACCGCCGCGATCTGCGAGCAACCCCCATCCACGATGCCCGAGGTGATAGACACGATCACGCCGTCGGGCGTCAGCCAGTCAACCGAGCTCAACCCGCTGAACGGCCCGGTCGTGCTACAGGGCGTGACCGTGCCTTAGGTACCCGTCTCGAGCAGCCGATCGACCAGCCCGCCGCCCTCGCGCGCCATCCGCGAGCGCGGAACGACCAGGTCGAACCCGGCCTGCTCGGCGGCGGCGCGCACGTCGGCCTCGACGTGCGAGTAGAAGGCGAGCGTCTTGATCCCGTCACGCGATACCGGGCGCAGGTCCTCGATGCGCTCGATCGCGTCGGCGGTCAGATCGACGACGAGCACGTCCGCGCCCGGCAGTTCACGCTGCAGTCCCTCGATATTCGAGACCAGCACCGGCTCGTGTCCGGCCGCGCGCAGCGCGCCCACGACGTTTGAGCCGAACAGCAGATCGGGGACGAACGCGACGACCCGGGCCACCGCCGGCCCCTACTGGGAGCGGATCTTGCGGAACTCCTCGCGCACCGATTCCGTCCGTCCCCACATCGGGTTGACCTCGGTGCGCCCGGTGCGCGACTCGCGGACCACCATCTCGCCGTCGATCCCCGCGTCGTCGAGCAGCGCCAGCGACGCGTGGACGGCCTGCGCCGAGGCGGCGTGGCCGAACCGGTGCGCCACCAGCAGTCGCCAGTGCCAGTCGTGCTTGGAGTAGGGCTGCGCGTTGCAGGTGACGAGCAGCACCGCGGCGTCGACGTAGCGGCGCTCGTCGAAGATGCGCAGATCGAGCTCCAGGTCGGTCCAGTCGTCGGGCAGCGAGTCGACGATCTGCTGGAAGGTGTCCGCTAGGGCCATGCGATCGCGAAGGCTAGCGGGCTCAGTGCATGAAGAACTGCTGATACAGCAGGAACAGGTTGAGCCCGGTGATCAGTACCACGCAGCCCCAGGCGAGGACGCTCGTGAGGCCGCGGTTGACGTGGGCCCCCATCACGTCGCGCCGGCCGGTGAGCATCACCAGCGGGATCAGCGCAAACGGGATCCCGAACGACAGCACGACCTGGCTCAGGACCAGCGCATCGGTCGGGTTCAGGCCCACGGCGAGGACGATCAGCGCCGGGATCATCGTCAGCGCTCGGCGCACCACCACCGGGATCCGAACGTTGATGAAGCCAGCCATCACGACCTGCCCGGCGTACGTACCGACGCTCGAGGAGGAGGCGCCCGAGGCCAGCAACGCCACCGCGAACGCGAGCGCCGCGCCGCCGCCGACCAACCGGCCGAACTCCATGTGCGCCTGCGGGATCGAGGTCAGCCCCGACAGCCCCGGGGTGTGGAACAGCTTGGCGGCGACCGCGAGCATCGCCATGTTGACGATTCCGGCCAGGCCGAGCGCGATGATCACGTCGAGCCGCTCGAAGCGCAGCACCCGCGAGCGCTCCCGGTCGCTCCGGGTCACCACGCGCCCCTTGGTCAGCGCCGAATGCAAGTAGATCACGTGCGGCATCACGGTCGCGCCGATGATCCCGACCGCCAGGTAAACCGAACTGGCGCCATCCAGGCCGGGAATCAGGCCGCGCAGCGACTCGTGCGCGGAGGGGCCAATCCGCAGCGTCTCGTACAGGAAGCCGAGGAAGATCAGCCCGAGAAGCCCCGTGATCGCCAGCTCGAAGCGTCGAAAGCCCCGGGACTGCAACCCGAGGATCCCGAACGCGATCACGCCCGTCAACAGCCCGGCCGGGAGCAACGGCACCCCGAACAGCAAGTTCAGCCCGAGCGCGGCGCCCAGAAACTCCGCGATGTCGGTCGCCATGGCCATGATCTCGGCCTGCAGCCACATGCCCCACGTGACGGGGCGCGCGAAGCGCTCGCGGACCACCTCGGGCAGAGACCGGTCGGTGACGACTCCGGTTGGTGGCGAAGTTCCCGGGGTCGACGTAGGCGATCGACGCCACGAACGCGGGCCCGAGCATCGACAGGGTGGCGCGAAGGCGCCCCTTGGCCAGCAGCTCCTCGAGCGGGCTGCGGCCAGCCGACCCTTCGCGCAGGGCGACCGCCGCGCCGTCGCCGACGGCGCCCTCCAGCGCCGGCTCGGGGATCGGGATACGCGCGGGCGTCATCGGTCGACCTCCACCCGCATCGCCTCGGCCAGTGCACCGCCGAGCACCTGCACCCGATCACCGAAGCGCACGAACAGCGGGCCGTCGAACGGCTGCTTGTCAACCACTTCGAGGGCATCGCCGGGGGCGATGCCATGGTCGGCCAGGAAGCGGAGCATCTCGGGGTCGGAATCCGACACGCGCACGAACGTCCCGGTGGCGCCGGCCTCGAGCGACTGAAGGCTCTCGGTGCTGCCCTCCTCGATCCTCAGATCACGGGTCGGGATCGGATCGCCGTGCGGGTCGTGGGTGGGGTTCCCGAGCTTGGCCGCGATCAGATCCTCGAGCTCGTCCGAGAGCACGTGCTCGAGCACCTCGGCCTCCTGATGGACCCGATCCCACGGCACTCCGAGCGACTGGACGAGATACAGCTCGAGCAGGCGGTGATGGCGCATCACCTCGAGCGCCACGCGCCGGCCGTCCTCGGTCAGCGACACCCCGCGGTAGGGCTGATGCTCGACCAGGCCGAGCTCACCGAGGCGCTTGACCATCCCGGACGCCCGAGGCGCTCGGCGAGCGCGTTGGTGCTCACCGGTTCGGCGTCGCGCCGCTCCAGGGCGTAGATCGCCTTGGCGTAGTCCTCGATCGCCTGTGAGCGGACACCGTGCGTCTCTGGGGTTCCCATGACCAAAGTTATGGTATGCCTAAATTTGAATTTTTCAAGGGATATTTTCGGTTGATGCGGGCATTTCGGCCGCCATTGCCCGCTCCCTATCCTGTTTGTAGATGGCGTCGCTGGACACGTTGGGCACCGACTACCGCGCGATCACCGAAGCGTGCGGATTACTGGACCGCTCCGAACGCGGCAAGCTGGCGTTGACCGGGGCCGATGCCGGCGGATTCCTCCAGGGCCAGGTGAGCAACGACGTGGAGTCGCTGGCCGCGGGCACCGGCTGCTATGCCGCGTTCCTGACCCCGAAGGGCAAGATGCTCGGCGACGTCCGGATCCTCAACGCCGACGATGAGCTCCTGCTCGACACCGAGCGGTCGACGCTCCAGGCGCTGTTCAACATGATCCGGCGCTTCAGCATCGGCTACCAGGTCGAGTTGCACAAGCGCACCCTCGAGTGCGGATTGCTGTCGTTGATCGGCCCGGACGCGGATCGGCTGGCCGGCGCCGACTGGCTGCCGTCAGAGGAGCACGCGCACATCCCCCTCTCGATCGGCGGCATCCAGGCGCGCGCGATCCGCACCGACGTGGGCTTGGATCTCCTGTGCGACGCGGCCGACACAGACGCTCTGCGCCCCGTACTTGAGGAATCCGGCGCGGTCGTGATTGGCGAGGCCGCGGCCGAGTGCCTCCGGGTCGAGCGTGGCCGGCCCCGCTACGGAATCGACATCGACGACACCGTGATCCCCCAGGAGGCGGGGCTGAACGAGCGCGCGGTGTCGTTCACCAAGGGCTGCTACGTGGGCCAGGAGACGGTCGCGCGCCTGTTCTACCGCGGCAAGCCGAACCGCCAGCTGCGCGGGCTGCGTCTGACCGCCCCGGCCGAGCCCGGCGAGGAGCTTCTCTTCGAAGGGCGGCCGGTGGGCCGCCTCACGAGCGTCGCGCAGTCGCCGCGCTTCGGCGCGATCGGCCTCGCCCTGGTCCGCCGCGAGGCGCCGCCCGGATCGACCGTCACCTCCGGCGAAGGCTTCACCGCGCAGGTCACTGAGCTGCCGTTTCGGTAACGCGCTCGCGCCGCTCGAGCATCACCTGCGGGAGGTCCGGGTGCGAGGAAAGGTACGTGGCGATGATCCGCAGCTCGTCGATCTCGTCCGGCGGCACGTGCGCGCCGAGCTCGCCCGCGTAGCCGCCCCGTCTGAGCGCCAGCCCGGTGCGGTCCTCGAGCGCATCGGTGTCCTCGGAGGATTGAGTCCCCACCCTCCCGAGGCGGACCCCAATCGACCAGACGTCCGCCGACGAGCCAGAAAGCGTCGCGGCGGTCCGGCTCGACCGGGTGCCCGGCCAGGACGAGCTTCGCGCGGGCGTGCGTAGCCTCGAGCGCGCCCCCCAGGCGCTCGAGGATCACGCCGAGGCGGCGCATGCGCCGGCGCAGCCAGGCCGCGCGTTCGTAGTGCTGCTGTCCGGCCGCCGCGCGCATTTGTCCCCTCACATGCGCGAGCAGCCGCTCGCCCCCGTCGCCGTCGGTCACGAACAGCCGCAGCGCCTCGTCCAGGCGCCGCCGGTACAGGTTCGGGTCCAGATCGCCCAGGCATGGTGAGAGGCAGCGCCCCATCTGCCCGTACGCCGAGGGATGCTCACGTAGCTTCAGCCGCCGGCCGCAGTGACGCAGCCCGAACAGCGAGTCGAGCTGCTCGACCAGCTCCTGGGCCAGGCGCCGGCCCCGGAGCGGCCCGATCGTGACCGCGTGCCCGGCGGCCGGCTCGGAGGACACGTCGAGGATCGGGAACGGGATGTCCAGGCGGCAGCGGATGTAGCAGAGGCGCTCGTCGCGCCGGGTCAGGCGGATGTTCCCCGGAGGCTTGTGCTGCTTGATCAGCCGGTTCTCGAGCACGAGCGCCCCGAGCTCGGAGTTCGTGCTCTGGTAGTCGACCACGGTGGCCTGGGTAGTCCAGGCGGCGGGCAGGCTCGAGGGCGCGAAGTGGGCACGGGCCCGGCTACGGATCGAGACCGACTTGCCGACGTAGAGCACCCGACCGGCGCCGTCGCGGAACAGGTACACACCCGGATCGCGGGGCAGGTCGGCGAAGTCGAGCTGCGGCGGCATCGTGGCGGCGGGCACCTTGACCTTGCGGCCGACCGTGCGGCGGCGCCGGCTCTTCGTTAACGCCACCGCATCGGCGATCGTCAGCGCGTTCGCGCACAGCCGGGGGAACAGCGCGCACAGCACGCGGGCGCACGTCTCGGCATCGGCCAGCGCGCGATGCGCGATCTCCACCTCGATCCCTAGCGCGTCGGCGAGGACGCTCAACCCGCGCCGGTTTTGCAGCGGCAACAACTTGCGGGCGAGCGCCGCCGTGCACAGGACGGGCGGGTTCGGCCACTCGAGCCCGATCAGCTCGAACCCGCGCCGCAGCACCCGGCGGTCAAACGGCGCGTTGTGGGCGACCAGCACTCGCCCTTCCAGGCGCTCCGCGATTCCGGGCAGCACCTCCTCGAGGCCGGGGGCATTGGCGAGCATCTCCTGGGTGATTCCGGTGAAGCGCTGGATGCCCCGGCCGAGCGGCCGGTTGCAGCGCACGAGCGATGAGAACCGATCGTGCAGCTCCCCGCCCCCGACCAGCACCGCCCCGACCTCGGTCAGCTCGCACGCTTCGCCACCCAGGCCGTTGGTTTCGGTGTCGACGACGAGGAACTCCGCCGTCGCGGTCGCGTGCTCGAGCAGCGTCACTCGACGCGTGATACGCCCCGCGTCGGACGGCAAGCAAGCAGGATTGCAGGCGGCTTGGACGTATTGGTCTGGATGACCGTTTGGCAGGGTAGGATCGGCGGACAATGCTCGGAAAGGAGGTGAAGTGACCACCACCGCGTTTGATCTCGACAAGCTCCGCGAGCTCGAGGACTCGACGCGCCGCGCCTGGATGACGTACAACGATCGGCTGCGCGACCTCGAGGGCGATGAGTACGAGCAGGTCGAGAGTGATTCGTGGACTGAGCTGCAACGCGAACTGCGTCGCCTCGAGCGCCGGAAAGCCTCGCTGACTCAGAACTCCACCTGAGCCCGTTTCCCATCCTGACATCAAATGGTGTTGCGTTTGTCAGTTTGGGTATTACGCTGGCTAGGGTTCGCGCCGGGACCGGGACTCCAGGTCACCCCCCGTTCCCCCAGGCGGTCTTGCGAGGAGGTGCTGGCGAGAGGATGCGCACGAGGACGATTGGCATGCTGGCGGCCAGCGCCCTCGCCCTGACGGCGTGTGGCTCCACCTCGAGCGGTGCGGTCACGCCGCGCCCGCCGGCGCCGGTCAACCTCACCGTCTACATCGACAGCAGCTCGGTGTCGGTCTCGCCCAGTTCGGTGGGCGCAGGCCCGGTGACGTTCATCATCACCAACCAGGCCAGCCAGGCGGAGTCGCTGTCCATCGTCCGCTCCGGCTCCTCGGCCGGTGACCCGCTGGCCAGCACGGGGCCGATCAACCCCCAGGCGACCGCCCAGGTCACGGTCAACTTCTCTTCCCGGGGCGCCTACTCGCTTTCCACCGCCGACTCCGGGACCGGCTCCTCGGTCCGGCCGGCGTCGATCACGGTCGGCACACCGCGCTCGAACAGCGACAGCCAAGTCCTCCAGCCGTAACCCCCGCTAGCGCCCGGCCTGCGACTCGGCTCCAAGCGAGCCCTTGCTTTTGTGCAATACTTGCATGCGTGCAAGCAATTGAGACACCTCAAGCGCTGGACACCGGCCTGGCCGGCGATCTCTATGCCCTGATCGTGTTCCTTCACAAGAACTGCAACGCGGATCTGTTCGAGGCGCTCGGCGCCCTCGACCTCTCGCTGACCCAGGTCAAGCTCCTCCACCACCTCGAGGGCCAGCCGCGGGAGATCACGCTCAAGGAGGCCGCCGAGAGCGTCCATGTGTCGCTCCCCGCCGGCAGCCGGATGGTCGACGACCTCGTCCGGCGTGGGTTCGCCCTGCGCCGCGAGGACGATGAGGACCGCCGGATGAAGCGCGTGTGCCTGACCGAAAGCGGCCGCGAGGTGATCCGCCGGCTGAACGCAGCCCGCCTGACCGGGCTCGAGCAGTTCGCCGAAACCTTGACCACCGCCGAGCGACGCTCGCTCGCGTCAGCGCTCTCCAAGCTGCTCGCGCGCGGCGATGTCGCCGCATGCCGACCGGAGACCCTGACCTCATGACCGACCGACTGCTCGCCCACCGCCACCGCCTCATCACCGAAGAGAACAGCCGCTGGTGGACGCTGGCCGCGATGTGCTTTGCGCTGTTCATGCTGATGCTCGACAACACCGTTGTGAATGTCGCGCTGCCGTCGATCCAGCGCGACCTGCATGCCTCGCTGGCCTCGCTCGAGTGGACGGTCAACGCCTACACGCTGACCCTCGCCGTGCTGCTCGTGACCGGCGGCCGGCTCGGCGACATCTTCGGGCGCCGGCGGATGTTCTTGTTCGGCGTGGTCGTGTTCGGACTCTCGAGCCTGGCGGTCGGCTTCTCGCCAAATGACACCGTGCTGGTCGCCGGCCGTGCGATTCAGGGCATCGGGGCCGCGTTCATGATGCCGGCGACTCTGTCGATCATCACCCAGGCCTTTCCGGCGGAGCAGCGCGGTACCGCGATCGGCACGTGGGCCGGCGTCAGCGCCCTCGCGCTCGCGATCGGTCCGGTTGTCGGCGGCTTCCTGACCGAGTACGTCAGCTGGCGGGCGATCTTCTTCATCAATCCCCCCATCGCCGTCGTCGCGGTCGCCATGACGTTGTTCGCCACGCGTGAGTCGCGGGACGAGACGGTGGGCCGGACGGTCGACTTCGCGGGTATCGGGGCGATCACGGTCGGCCTGACCGCGCTCGTGCTCGCGCTCGTCGAAGGCAACAGCTGGGGCTGGGGATCTCCCGCCGTGATCTCGCTGCTCGTCGTTGCGGCGATCGCTCTCCCGGCGTTCGTGATGATCGAGCGCCGTGTCAAGGCGCCGATGGTCAACTTCGCGTTCTTCCGTGCCCGGACGTTCGTCGGCGCCAACATCGTCGCCTTCCTCATCTCGTTCGCGATGTTCGCGCAGTTCTTCTTCCTCACCCTCTACCTCCAGAACGTCCTGCACTACTCGCCGCTCCAGACCGGCGTGCGATTCCTTCCTGCGACGGGCCTGATCATCTTCACCGCCCCATTGGCGGGCCGCCTGGCCGACCGCGTCGGCTCCCGGCCGCTCATGACGCTGGGACTGGTGATCGTCGCCGCCGCCCTGTTCATCCAGTCGCGGCTCACCGTCAGCAGCGGCTACGGCCTGCTGCTGCCGGGCTTTGTCCTGATGGGACTCGGCATGGGCCTGGTGATGTCGCCGATGAGCACCGCCGCCATGAACTCCGTCGACCGGACCAAGGCCGGTGCTGCATCCGGCGTCCTGTCGATGACCCGGATGGTGGGGAGCACCTTCGGCGTCGCGGTGATGGGCGCGCTGGTCACCGCGATCGGTCGCTCCAAGATCGATTCCGGGTTGCCCCACGTGGCCGCATCGACCCGGACCGCAGTCGTCAACGCGCTCGGCAGCGGCGGCACAATTGGAGGCGCTCACGCGCCTCACCAGATCGTCTCGGTGGCGCGCGATGCCTTCGTGTCGGCGCTGGGCACCGGCTTGACTATCAGCGCCGCGGTGACCCTTTGCGGTGCGGTGGCCGCGTGGATCCTGATCGCCCCGCGAATCAAGCAACCAGCACCGGTCGAAGCGGCGCAGGACGCCGCCGAGAACGCGCCCGCCGAAGTCAGCCTGGTCTGATACCGCTCACAGCCGATGGCCCCGTGTGCGCATGCGCACACTGCTCGCGTCGTGCGGCTTCTGGAGCTACGCACCAGTAGCATCCGGCCAACCCGACCTAGGAAGGTGCACCACGAGTGGCCGTTGACCTGAGCCAAGTCGCAAGCGTCGAGACCGAGCCCGGGGAGCTTCCCCCCACGATGGCGGCCTGGGTGATCCGCGAAGAGCGCCAGGGCGAGCCGACCGACGCGTTCCAGATCGAGGAGATCGAGGTCCCCGAACCGGAGGCGTTCGAGGTGATCGTCCGGGTGATGGCGGCCGGGGTGAACTTCAACAACGTGTGGGCGGCACTCGGCGAGCCGGTGGGCGTGTGGCGCTATGGCGACCATCCGCGCTGGGGCCACCACATCGGCGGGTCGGACGCCTCGGGCGTGGTCTGGAAGGTTGGCCCGGGCGTGACGCGCTGGAAGCCTGGTGACGAGGTCGTGATCCACTGCAATCAGGCGTCCTACGAGGACCCCGAGGTGCACGGGTTCGACCCACTCGCGGCGCCGAGTCAGCAGATCTGGGGCTACGAGACGACATGGGGCTCATTTGCCCAGTTCTGCAAGGTCCAGGCCCAGCAGCTCCTGCCAAAGCCGTCGCACCTGGCTTGGGAGGAGGCCGCGGCCTACGGCCTGACCTACTTCACCGCCTATCGCATGCTCATCGACCGCTGCCACCTTCAGGCCGGTCACCGCGTGTTGATCTGGGGCGCCGCGGGCGGGCTCGGAGTGTTCGCCACACAGCTGTGCGCGCTGAGCGGAGCCGACGCAGTCGGCGTGGTCTCGAGCGAGGAGAAGGGTCAGCTGATCGAGCAGCTGGGCGCGATCGGCTACATCAACCGCACCGAGTTCGCCGGCATGATGCGCCGCGGCGACGAGACCCGCGAGGAGGAGCTGGCCCGTTTCAAGGAGTCGCGGCGGTTCTGCAAGGCCGTCGAAGCGATCCTCGGCGAGCCGCCCGACGTCGTGTTCGAGCACGTCGGGAAGGCAACCTTCCCGACCTCGGTGCTCGTGGTCCGGCCGTTCGGCAAGGTGGTCATCTGCGGCGCCACGTCGGGCTACCAACTCGATTTCGACGTGCGCTATCTGTGGATGCGCCAGAAAGAGATCATCGGCTCGCACTTCGCCAACGCCTGGGAGGCGACCAAGGCCAACCAGCTGATCGAGGAGTCTAAGGTTCGGCCCGTGCTGTGGCAGACGATGGGCTTCGAGAAGGTCGCGGAGGCGCATCAGCTCCTGCGCGACAACCGCCACCTCGGCAAGATCGCGATTCTGGTCGGCGCGACCGAGGAGGGCCAGGGAAGGACGTCCGAGGGGCCCGGCGCGATCCGCGCGGAAGTGGGAGCCTGATGGCCGGCGTTATGCACGTCGATTGGTATGCGACCGTTCTGAGGCAGGAGTCGTTCGCGGCCGAGGTCGTCGCCGTGGCTCCCCTGGCCCTGCGCTACGGCGCAAGTCAGTACTCCGTCCACCGCTCCCGCGACGACCGTTACAAGATCACGCAGATGTCGTGGTTCGAGTCAAAGGCGGACTGGTACAGCTACTGGGAGGGACCCGAGATGGTCGCCTTCCGCCGCCGCCTCTCAGGTCGCTACCAGATCCCGATCGCCTACGTGTGGCACGACGAGCTGGTCGCCGGCGCGATGGGTCCCACGGTTGAGGCCGAGCCCGAGCCAGAGCCGGCGATCCCGGGGCCGGCGGCGCGGGTCTGAGCCACCGCTCAGGCCGACCTCCAGAACACGACACGGCGCGGTCAGCGCGGGGCCGCGGTATCGAAATAACGCCGCTCAGCGCGATCTAACGTCCTATCCTTAGGCGGGCCGTGACCCGCGCGCACAAGATCGCCAATCTGATCGGCGTGCCGTTGCCGCTGGTTGGGCTGCTCGCAGCGATCGTCCTGCTCTGGAACCAGGCGATCGGGCCTCTCGAACTCGGCCTCCTCGTCGGGCTGTACGTGCTCACCGCGCTCGGCGTGACGCTCGGCTACCACCGCATGTTCACCCACCATGCGTTCGAGTCGAGCCGGACCTTCCGGGCAATCGTGGCCATCCTCGGCTCGATGGCGATGCAGGGGTCGGTAATCACCTGGGTGGCCGACCACCGCAAGCACCACACGTTCACCGACCAGGAGGGGGATCCACACTCCCCCCACCTGGCCGGACCGGGGTTCTGGGGCGGGGTCAAGGGGCTGTGGCACGCGCACGTGGGCTGGCTGTTCGAGGCGGTCGGCACCGCGGACCGTCAGCGCTTCGCGTCCGACCTCCTCAAGGACCGGGTGCTCCGAGTGATCGACAAGCTGTTCTTCGTGTGGGTGGCCCTCGGGTTCGTGATCCCGTTCACGCTCGGGTGGATCGTGGGGGGCGGCGTCGGCGCCGCGCTGATCGCGCTTCTCTGGGGCGGCTTCGTCCGGGTGTTCCTGCTGCACCACGTGACCTGGTCGATCAACTCGGTGTGCCACTTCTTCGGTCGCGTAAGGTTCGACGTCGAGGACGAGTCGCGCAACGTGTTCTGGCTCGCGCCGCTGTCGATGGGCGAGGCCTGGCACCACAACCACCATGCTTTCCCGACTTCCGCGTTCCACGGGCTGAGCCGGTTCGAGCGCCTGGCCGACCCCACCGGACTGCTGATCGCGCTGCTCGAGAAGCTCGGGATCGTCTGGAACGTCGTGCGGGTTAGCCCCGAGCGCCAGCGCGACAAGGCCCTCCCCCGCGGCGTCTAACCGCGCGGCGCGCCGTTCGGGTTAGGCCGACTCGAGCGGGGCCATCGTCAGCCCGGCGCCGTTGAGCTGCTCCCAGTACTGCTCGGCCTCGTCGCGGGGGCCGCTCCAGACGATCGCGCACCCACGCTTGTGGATCTGGTCGGCGAACCGGTAGCCCTCAGCCAGGGACACGCCCGGGATAACCCGCGAGAGAGTTTCGGCGACGTGGTCGAACGTGTTGTGGTCGTCGTTGAGCACAACCACCCGCCACAGGCCACCCACGTCGCTGCCCGGTCCGCTCAGGCGCGGCAGCTCAACCGTCTGCGACATCTGGGCCCAGGATAGCTTTATCCGGCGGCCTCAACCCGGGCGCACCGCCTCCGTTTGCTTTCGCCAATAGCGCTCCAGGCCGGCGTAAAGCTGGTCGGGTGGCGCGGCCTGTTCATACGCGGCTGCCGTCTCTGGATCCATCCGCTTGGCGACCTCGGCTCGCACCCCCTCGACAAACGACTCGCGGTCCGAATCCCGCGCAATCGCCGCAAAAGCATCGAGACGCTGCGACAGTTCGGACAGCTGCGCGTCAACGTCGTCGCTCGAGCCGAAGTGGGTCATGACCAGCCGCCGCGGCTTCCAGGCGGCGATGCGCTCGATCGAGGCATGCCACTTCTCGACGTCGATGTCGGGCGGCGGGCTGGGCGGGATGGTCAACGGCGCGCCGTCGATCCGCACCCCGCCGACGTCGCCCACGAACGCGACACCGTCGGGCGTATGCAGGAACGACACGTGATGAGAGGCGTGGCCCGGTGTATAGGCGACCTCGTACACCCCGTCGAACAGCGTCTCGTCGCCGGTCAGAACGCGTAGGTTCTCCTCCGGGACTGGGAGCATGGCGCCCCACAGGCGATCCATGTCGTCGCCGTAGAGCATCCGCGCGCTCTCGACCAGCCGCTCGGGGGACGCCATGTGCCGCGCCCCTCGCTCGTGCACGTATACCTCGAGATCCGGCCAGCGCTGCACCAGCGATCCGCTCGCCCCGGCATGGTCGAGGTGGATGTGGGTCAGCAGCAGCGCGCGAGGACGAGTGCCACCCAGTCCCTCGAGCAGCGTCTCCAGACAGGACGTCGGCCCCGGATCGATCACCACGTCGTCGACGAGCCAGGCGCCGATCACGCGCGGGCGACCCAGGTGCATGACGTCGATCAGCTGCATCTACGCGACACCAGATGTCGCAGGTGAGACGGGTGGGCGGGAGCCAAATCCCTAGGTCGTCTCGGTGTCGTCAGCCGGCGGCTCGATCACCGGGAGAACCGCGGTTGACTCGATGTCCGGATCGCGCTCATCTTCGTCCACCGGCACCTCGTCGGGCAGGGCATCCTCGACCGGCACCTCGACCGGGGCCGGCTCCGCGCTCGCCGGATCGGGCGGGAACCGGTCGGCGGCCGAGTCGGTCAGCGTCAACAGCTGGCCCGCCAGCTCGCGGGTGTCCTCGACGATCCGATGGCGCTCCGCCCAGATCCGGTCGGTCTCGGCGTCCAGCTCGCGCACTCGATCCTCAGCGCGTTGGACGATCTGCGCGGCCTCCTGGCGCGCCGTTTCGAGCCGGTCCTCGGCCTCGCTGCGTGACTGGGCGGTGATCTTCCCGGCGGTGTCGTGGGCGCGCTGGAGGATGCCCGAGACCTCTTCCCCCACCCGCTCGAGTGCGCGCCGGATCGCCGAATCGGGCGACCGCGTGGCCTGTAGCTCGGCGACGAGTTGACTGGTCCTCTGAACGTAGGCGTCGACGGCAAGCCGGTCGTACCCGCGCAGGGCACTCGGAAATTCGACGTCGGCGACGGCTGGCACGGGATCGTCCGGAAGGGTGGCCAGGGGTGCGGTGATCTCCTGCATGAGCGCGTGTTCGGTGGAGGCTGAGCTCTGATCGGGCATGACTCGCACGTTACAGGGTGCTGAGTCAGTCGAATGGTCGGCGGCGGCCTGGCGGCGGCGCCTTAGCGCCCAGACCCTTCGCCCACGCAAACAATCATTCATACAATCCGGCCTCATGCCGGAGACGCCCTCGCCTCGCCTCCCCGAGCCGGATCGGCCGTGGATGATGCGTACGTACGCCGGGCACTCTGACGCCAAGCGCTCCAACGAGCTCTACCGACGCAATCTCGAGAAGGGTCAGACCGGCCTGTCGATCGCCTTCGACCTTCCTACCCAGACCGGCTACGACCCCGATCACGAGCTCGCCCGCGGCGAGGTCGGCAAGGTCGGCGTGTCGATCGCCCACCGAGGCGACATGGCGACCCTGCTCGACCAGATCCCGCTCGACCAGATGAATACGTCGATGACGATCAACGCGACCGCGGCCTGGCTGCTGGCGCTCTACGTCGTCGCCGCCGAGGAGCACCAGGTCCCGCAGGAACGGCTCCAGGGCACCACCCAGAACGACATCCTCAAGGAGTACCTGAGCCGCGGCACCTACGCGTTCCCACCCGGCCCGAGCATGCGGCTGATCGCCGACACGATCGCCTACACGGTGCAGCACATCCCCAGGTGGAACCCGATCAACATCTGCTCATACCACCTCCAGGAGGCGGGCGCGACCCCGGTGCAGGAGATCGCGTTCGCGATGAGCAACGCGATAGCTGTCCTTGACGCGGTCAAGCAGCGGGTCTCACAGGACCTCATGGGAAGCGTGTTCGGTCGCATTTCGTTCTTCGTCAACGCCGGCGTGCGGTTCATCGAGGAGCACGCCAAGCTGCGCGCGATGGGCGTGCTGTGGGATGAGCTCGGCCGCGAGCGCTACGGGGTCGATGACGAGAAGCACCGACGTCTGCGCTACGGCGTGCAGGTCAACTCGCTCGGACTGACCGCGGCGCAGCCCGAGAACAACGTCTACCGGATCGCGCTCGAGGCGCTCGCGGTGACGCTCGGTCGAAATTCCCGCGCTCGGGCGATCCAGCTGCCGGCCTGGAACGAGGCTCTCGGCCTGCCCCGGCCGTGGGACCAGCAGTGGTCGCTGCGCCTCCAGCAAATCCTGGCCTACGAGACCGACCTGCTCGAGTATCCCGACATCTTCGAGGGCTCCAAGGTGATGGACGGGCTGGTCGACGAGCTGCTCGAAGGCGCCCGTGAAGAGATGCACCGGGTGGCCGAGCTCGGTGGCGCGGTCGAGGCCGTCGGCTACATGAAGGCCGCGCTGGTCGAATCGCAGCGCAAGCGCTGGCAACGGATCGAATCCGGGGAGCAGGTCGCGGTCGGGATGAACCGCTTCACGTCCACGGAGCCATCGCCGCTCACCGCCGGGGCCGACGGCGGGATCCTGGTCGTCGACCCGGAGGTCGAGGCCGCGCAGCGCGCCGCGCTCGAGCGCTGGCGCGAGACCCGCGACCAGGCGTCCGTCGACGAGGCCCTCGAGACTCTCAGAGCAATAGCCCGCGACGACGCCGAGAACATCATGCCGGCGACGATCGCCGCCGCCCGCGCCGGCGCCACCACCGGCGAATGGTCCCAGGCGCTGCGCGATACCTTCGGTGAGTACCGGGCCCCGACCGGCGTCGGCGAGGGCGCCCCCGCCGATACCCAGGACCTCGCGGAGCTGCGCGGAGAGGTCGAGAAGCTGAGTGAGGCGCTCGGGCGCCGGCTCAAGTTCCTGGTCGGCAAGCCGGGGCTGGACGGGCATTCCAACGGCGCCGAGCAGATCGCGGTCCGGGCCCGCGACGCTGGGATGGACGTGGTGTACGAGGGGATCCGCCTGACCCCGACCCAGATCGCGACCTCCGCCGCGCAGGAGGGCGTCCATGTCATCGGCCTCTCGATCCTGTCCGGCTCGCACCGAGAACTCATCCCGAGCGTCTTGGACGCGATGCGCGAGGCCGGCGTCGAGGACGTGCCGGTCGTGGTAGGCGGGATCATCCCCCAGAGCGACGCCGAGGCCCTGCGCGAGGCGGGCATCGCCGCCGTGTACACCCCGAAGGACTGGAACCTGAACGGGATGATGCGCGACATCATCGAGCTCGTCGCCGAGCGCCACGGCGTCGAGACCGCCGTGGGCGCTTGAAACTCACCCCCGCCCTGCCAGACGGACGCGAGCTGGGCAGGCGCCTGCGCGAACGCGACCTGACCGCCGCGCCGGCGGCGCTGAACCTGATCGAGAGCCGCTCGCCGAATGCGCGCCGGCCGACGCAGGAACTCCTCGCCGCGGTCTCCCCCGCCGCCATCGGCGCCGAGGCGCCCGGACACGTCATCGGGGTGACCGGACCTCCCGGCGTCGGCAAGTCCTCGCTGCTCAGCCGCCTGGTCGTCGAATGGCGGCGCCGAAACCGATCGGTCGCCGTGCTGGCCGTCGACCCGAGTTCGCGGCGGTCCGGAGGCTCGCTGCTGGGTGATCGCGCCCGCATCGAGGCCGATCCGCGCGACAAATCCGTGTTCGTCCGCTCGACGGCGGCCGGCAACCGGCTCGGCGGGCTGGCTCTGGCCACGCGCGCGGCGGCTGCGGCGCTCGCGGCGGCGTTCGACGTGGTAGTGATCGAGACAGTTGGGGTGGGGCAGTCCGAAACCGAGGTGGCCGACGTGGCCGACACTGTCGTGGTGGTGCTCCAACCGGCATCGGGCGACGTGCTCCAATTCCTCAAGGCGGGCATCATGGAGGTCCCCGACGTGCTCGTCCTGACGAAAGCCGACCTCGAGAGCCCCGCGCGCCGGACGCTGGCCGACCTGAACGCCGCGCTGCTCGCGCTCGGCGCGACCGATACCGCCGTCTGCGCGGTCTCCTCGGTCCCTCCGCCGACCGGGATCGACCGCCTGGCGGACGCGCTCGACGCGCACCGCTCCAGTCTCGACGTCCCGGCACGGCGCCTTCACGCCCGGCGACGGCACGCCCTCGACGACTTCGTGGCCGAGCACGGCGACCGCGGGCTGCGAGCCCTCGGAGGCCGGCTCGAGGCCCAGCGCTGGCTTGAGCGACAGGACCCCGAGCTCGACGTCCCCACCCTTCAGCGCGCGCTCGAAGCCCGGGCCGAGGAGCCGCGATGAGGGTGGTTCGCCGCCGCCGCGGTGTCCCGCGGCGGATCGTCCTGCCCGGCGAGCACCTGGTCGACGGGGCGACCGCGCTGCGTGCCTGGCGCGACTCCGACCTCGACGGCCTGATCAACGCCTGCCAGGACCCCGACATCTCACGCTGGACGCGCGTCCCGTACCCGTACGGCGTGAGCGAGGCCCGCGCCTACCTGCTCTCGCGCCACGACGCGCTGCACACCGGGACCGGGGCGCCGTTCGCCGTCGTCTCCTCCGTGGACCGCGACCACCTGCTGGGCTCGATGTCGCTGATGCGTTTCGCCTGGCAACACGCCCGGGCCGAGGTCGGGTATTGGCTGGCCGAGGAGGCGCGCGGCTACGGGCACGCGAGTCGGGCGCTGCGCCTGATCACCGCGTGGGGGTTCAGAAGCCTCGCTCTTGAGCGGATCGACCTCATGGCCGCCACCCACAACCCGGCCTCACAGGCGGTCGCCGAGCGCTGTGGCTTCACTCGAGAGGCCGTGTTGCGCTCCTACCTGGTCGGCCGGGAGGGTCGCCAGGACATGGTGGCGTTCGGCCTGCTGGCGACCGATTACACGCAGTCAACGGGCCCCACCAGCTAGCCTCTAGCCATGGCGCTTGAGCCTCTGCGCGACGGACACGGCCGTCTGATCGGCGACCTGCGGGTGTCGGTCACCGACCGCTGCAACTTCCGCTGCCAGTACTGCATGCCCGCCGATGGGTTGCCGTGGCTCGAGCGCGAGGAGATCCTCACCTTCGAGGAGATCGCCCGCGTGGTCGGCCTGTTCGCGGCCATGGGCGTCCACGACGTGCGGCTGACCGGCGGCGAGCCGCTGGTCCGGCGCGACTTCCCGACCCTCGCCCGCATGCTGAGCGACATCGAGGACGTCGCCGACCTGTCCGTCACCACCAACGGATACCTGCTCGAGCGCGACGCTGAGGCCCTGGTGCGCGCCGGCATCAACCGCTTCAACGTGTCGGTCGACTCGCTCCAGCGCGACCGTTTCTTCGAGCTCACCCGGCGCGATGCGCTGCCTCAGGTGCTCCGTGGGCTCGAGATTCTCGCTCGTTATCCCGAGGCCCATCCGATCAAGATCAACGCGGTGGCGATGCGCGACTTCACTGAGGACGAGGCGATCCCGTTGGCCGAGTTCGCGCGGCACACGCCCTATGAGGTGCGATTCATCGAGTTCATGCCGCTCGACGCCGACCACGCCTGGACCGCCGACCAGGTGCTCACGGGCGAGGAGATCCGGGCTGAGATCGACGCCGTTTATCCGCTCGAGCCTGAGCTGCGCGAGCCCCACGCCACCGCCCGCGTCTACCGGTTCAAGGACGGGCACGGAAAGATCGGCTTCATCAATCCGGTCTCAGAGCCGTTCTGCGGTGACTGCAACCGCGTTCGCCTGACCGCCGACGGGCGGCTTCGTACGTGCCTGTTCTCGCTGAATGAGACCGACCTGCGCACCCCGCTCCGGGCAGGCGCCGACAAAGGCGAGCTCGAGCGGATCATCCGCGACGCCGTCTGGGCCAAGGAGCTGAAGCACCACGTCGGTGAACCGGGCTTCGTCCAGCCCGCCCGCAGCATGTCCGCCATCGGCGGCTAGGTCAGACCCGGGCCCCTCGACAAATGCCAAGACGTCTGCGCCCGATCGGACACGAGGACCGGCTGAGCGTCGTCGACCACCTCGACGAGCTGCGCAACCGCCTGTTCGTGTGCGTGGGGGTGCTGGCGGTCGTGTTCGGGCTCTGCTTCTGGCAGAACGCACATCTGCTCAACATTCTGAACGAGCCTCTCAAGCATCTCTCCACGACCGCGAAGAACCACATCAGCGGCGTCACCGGCGATCAGGTCGGCGAGCGCGGCCACCTCCTGAAAGCCGCCAGTGACTTCCAGCAACTCGCGCACTCGTCAACCCTCGCGCCCAGCGATCGCGCGCTGATGTCGGCGGCAGGTTCGCAGCTCGAGAGCGCGGCCAAGGCACTACCGTCCAAGTCGGCCGGCCCCGTTCCGGTAACCCTTGGTCCCGGTGAGCCGTTCACGGTCTCGCTCACGGTCGCCTTCTACTTCGCGATCCTGATCTCGATCCCGCTGCTTCTCTACGAGTTGTATGCGTTCGTGGTGCCGGCGTTCAATCCGCGCGAGAAGGCGGTGGCCCTTCCGATCATCGTCGTCGCCCCGCTGCTGTTCCTCGGCGGCGCCGTCTTCACCTACTTCATCGTGCTGCCGGCCGCAATCAGGTTCCTGCAGGGCTACAACGCAGCGCAATTCCAGGCGCTGGTGCAAGCGAAGCCCCTGTATTCGTTCGAGGTGCTGACGATGGGCGGCATCGGGCTCGCGTTCGAGATGCCGCTCGTACTGCTCGGCTTGCGCGCCGCGGGGGTGATCGACGGCAAGACGCTGACGAAGTACTGGCGCTACGCGCTCGTGGTCATCGCGGTCATCGCCGCGGCTATGCCCGGCTCGGACCCGGTCACGACGGGTTTGGAAGCCGCCCCGCTCGTCGTTCTGCTGATCGTCAGCATGATCGTGCTCAGGGTGGCCGATTGGCGAGCCGCCCGCCGCGCGGCGGCCGAGGAGCAGCAGCCCGGAGTCGGGGACTTCTCGTAAACGTCGGCGTGCTGCCTCCAGCGGCAGCACGTAGACTTAACCCGCTAGAGGCGCCAGCCTCTAGCGGCAGCACTTACTTAACCCTTTCGCAAGACTCGCCCAGCATCATCTGGTCTCGCAGATGCTTGTGCTTTTGCTGTTCGCCCTGATCGCCGGCGCGGGGACGGCGATCACGCCGTGTGTCCTTCCGGTCGTGCCCGCGCTGCTTGCGTCCAGCGCCACCGGCGGCCGCCGCCGTCCGATCGGGATCGTGATCGGCCTCGCCGTGACGTTCACGATCGCGATCGTCCTGCTCGCCCAGCTGGTCAAGGGCATCGGCCTGGCCAGCGGTGCCGCCCGGACCCTCGCGATCGTGGTGTTGATCGTGTTCGGTGTCGCACTGCTGATTCCCGACGTCACGGCCCGCCTGGAGGCACCGCTGTCCCGGCTGGCCCGCTTTGGACCCAAGACGCGTGGCGACGGGTTCTGGTCCGGGCTCGCCGTCGGGGGGGCGCTCGGCTTCGTGTGTGCGCCGTGCGCCGGCCCGATCCTGGCTGCGGTCACCTCGGTGAGTGCCTCGAGCGGCGCGAATGCGCGCGTCGTGGCGGTGGCGATCGCCTATTCGATTGGCCTGTCCGCGGTGATGCTTGTCTACGCCTTCGCCGGGCGGGCCGTCATCAACCGGATCCGGCATGTCGGCCGCGGCTACGGCGTCCAGCGCGCGCTCGGCGTCGTGCTGCTCGCGACCGGCGTCCTCATGATCTTCAACGTCGACGTCCGCTTCGAGGAGGCGCTGGCCAAGGACACCAGCCTGCCGGCGATCCTGGTCGACCCGACCCGCTCGCTCGAGAACTCGAACGCCGTCCAGAAGCGCCTGGCCGCGCTGCGCCCCACCTCCCGCTTCGTCACCGCGCAGAAGGTGGCGTCCGCCAAGCCGGTCTCAACCGCGGCGGAGCGCGAGGTCGCGATCCCGGGCGTGCAGACCCCGTCGCTGCCTGACCTGGGAAACGCCCCCGAGTTCGCCGACACCCAGGACTGGTTCAACACGCCCGGCGACCGTCCCCTGAGCCTCAAGGCGCTCCGCGGGCACGTGGTGCTGATCGACTTCTGGACCTATACGTGCATCAACTGCCTGCGCACACTGCCCTACGTGAAGGGGCTCTACGCCCAGTACCACCGCTACGGACTGGACGTGATCGGGGTCGAAACGCCGGAGTTCACCTTCGAGCAGGAGGCGGGCAACGTCCGCCAGGCGATCGCGTCGGACGGGATCAAGTACCCGGTCGTGCAGGACAACAAGTACGGCACCTGGGACGCCTGGCAGAACCAGTACTGGCCGGCCGAGTACCTGGTCGACGCCAAGGGGCAGGTGCGCCACTACCAGTTCGGGGAGGGCGACTACAAGGAAAGCGAGGCCGCCGTCCGCGCCCTCCTGGCCGACGCCGGCGCCACCTCGCTGCCACCGCCGATGACCGCGACCGCGATCATGCCGTCGGCGGGACTGGACACGCCCGAGACCTACCTGAACACCCAGCGCCAGCAGGGCTTCGCCACCTCCATCCACAACGGCGTCTACGACTATCGGGCCCCTACAGGCCTGAACGTCAACCAGTTCGCGCTCGGGGGCTCGTGGGAGGGGTCATCTGAATCGATCACGCCCGCCGCCTCGGGCGCCTCGATCTCGGGGGCGGTTCAGGCGGCGAAGGTCTACCTGGTCCTGACTTCGACCGGGAACGTGCCCCGCCAGGGCCGCGTGCTGCTTGACGGCCGGCCGCTTCCCAACGCCCACGCTGGGGCGGACGTCAAGAACGGCGTGCTCACGGTGACCGGAGAGCGGCTCTACTCCCTGATCTCGTTCCCGAGCGCGGGACAATTCGCCTTCACCATCCAGCTCCCGCCGGGCGTGACCGCCTACGACTTCACATTCGGGTAAGGCGTCGCCGCCAACGCTGCCGCGAGTCCGACTAAGGCGTCGCGGCTAGGCGCCGCCGACAGTTCTCCTTGTCCGGCGGCGATCGAGCATCGCCGCGGCCTGAAGCAGATCGTCGGGCGTGTCGATGTCGAACAGCGCGTCGGGATCGTCGACCTCGAGCATGACCGGTTCGATCCCGGCGACGATCTCCACGAGTCGGCCGGTTGCCGCCCGGGCAGCGCCTGAGAGCAGCTCGAGGGCTCTCGGCTGATAGCACCCCAGCAGCGGCTGCATCCGCCCCTCGGCGCACGCCACCACGGCCGGGGCTCGTCCCGGATCGGCCTTCACGAGGCAGCGGATCAGCTCGGGCGTGACGAACGGCAGGTCACCGGCGCACACGAGCACCGGACGTCCGCCGGCGAGCGCCAGTGCCTGGGTGATCCCGACCACCGGATGACGCGGGCTCTCGGGCTCGATCCACACCGCCACCCCGGTCACCGAGGGCAGCTTGGTGCCGGCCTTGGCCAGGATCGCCACCTTGCTCAGCACTTGCCCAACCGCCTCGAGCGGGTAACAGATCAGCGGCTTGCCGTCGAGTTCGACGGTCGCCTTCTGTCCGCCGATCCGCAGACCCGCGCCTCCCGCCATGATTGCGCCAACCGGCCTAGATCGGAACCGCATCAGCGGCTCTTGCGGTACTCGCTCACACGGGGATCGTAGAATCAAGGCAATGGAGGGCTCAACCTCTGTTCGGAGCTGGCTCCGCTGCTACCGCTGCTGGTCCCAGAACCTCGAGGTGCAGGTGCACTACGAGGGGATCCACCGGATCGACCCCGAGACCGGTGAACGGGGCGAGGTCGTGGACGAGATGCAGGAGGCCGTCGTCCAGTGCCTGGAGTGCATGCACGACCAACCCCATCTGGGCTTCCACAACGGCCGCGTCGAGCCGATCGAGGACCGCTGGGAGCGGATGATCGCCGGCACGCCCTGGGTGGCCTCGTGCACCGTCACC
This sequence comes from uncultured Solirubrobacterales bacterium, assembly GCA_963757235.1. Lineage (GTDB taxonomy): Bacteria > Actinomycetota > Thermoleophilia > Solirubrobacterales > Solirubrobacteraceae > Palsa-465. Next base: position 56,837 of record CAVWRC010000022.1, read on the forward strand.
GTCGATGCCGACGACGTCGAGACCTGCTCGGGGCCTGAGGCCGGCGACGCCCTCTCCTACGCCGCCTTCGGCGACCACGGCACGCGTGAGTTCTTCACCCACGTCCGCTTCCACAAGCACGACGATGACCGGATCGTCGTCCACCTTCTGGTCGAGCTCTACGCCCGCTCAGCCGACGAGGCCACCGAGGTCCTAGAGGACGCCGCGCGCGGCGCCCTGGCCATCACCTCGCTTGCCGAGGAAGCGCGTCCGCCCGCATCGACAGGCGGCGACTCCCAGCACTGATCCGCTCGTAGACCTCCATCACGATCAGCGCCAGCGCGACCGGCACCGTCGCCGGGAGCTCGGCGATGACCAGGAACAGCAGGTCGAAGACGGCCGCCAGGGCCAAGGTGAGCAGCGCCGCCTGCCATTGCCGGCGCCACTGCGCCGCGAGTACCGCGCCGAGCAAGGCGGCCACGAACAGGTCGCCATAGCCCATCGAGATCGTCCCGAACACCTCGCTCTGGAGCTGAGGCAGTCCGGCCGGCGGCTGGGCCGCGACCAGCGTCGCGTTTGGGGCCTGCAGCAAGTCAGTGAGCACCAGCCAGGTGTCGGCGGCGGCCATCAGCACGATCCCAGCCTTCAGCCACGCGGGCGGGGTCACGGCCGCCAGCAAGACACCGAGCGTCACACAGCTGAGGGCCGAGAGCAGCGCGCCTGATGCCTCGCCGACGAGCGAGGTCTTGAGCGCCCAGGCGGCCACGAACAACGGCACCGCGAGCACGGCCGCCCACGGTCTCGCTCCTCGCATCGCCCAGCCGAGCGCGACGGCGGCGAGGATCGGCACCGCGATCAGCGCCAGCCAAGTCAGCCCGGTGGCGGTGTCCGACACGTACCGGATCGCGAAGATCACGACCACGATCGAGCCGATCGGCACAAACGCCCAGCCGCGTCCCCGGAAGCGCTCCATCCAGGCGGGTCGCGCGATCGACCGCGGCCCGGCGACCGTCGCCGCCTGCAACGCGAGCATGCCGGCGTCTGACGGGATGAACGGGAGCGCCACGCCCGTGAGACTACGCGGCGCTCATGAGAGCCAGCGAAGAGCGTTCAGGCGCGCAGCCGCCGCTCGAGCTCTGCCAGCTGCGCCTTGAGCTCGTTCGGGAGCTTGTCGCCGAACTTGCCGTAGTGCTCGTGTATCTGCGGGAGCTGCTCGAGCCAGGCTTCGGGATCCACCTCGAGCAGCTGCTCGACGGCCTCTCGCTCGATCTCGAGCCCGGTGGTGTCGATCCCGCCCTCGCCGACCGGCGGCACGAGCCCGATCGAGGTCTCGTTCGCCTCCGCCTTGCCCTCGAGCCGCCGGAAGATCCAGGCCAGCGGGCGGCAGTTCTCGCCGAAGCCGGGCCACAGGAACTTGCCGTCGTCGCCCTTGCGGAACCAGTTGACGTAGAAGATCCGCGGCAGCTGCGCCCCGTCGCGCCGGCCGATCTGGAGCCAGTGCTGGAAGTAGTCGGCCATGTTGTAGCCGCAGAAGGGCAGCATCGCCATCGGGTCGAAGCGGAGCTCACCGACATTCCCGGTCGCCGCGGCGGTCTTCTCCGAGGACATGGTCGAACCCAGGAAGACTCCGTGCTCCCAGTCGCGCGCCTCGGAGACGAGCGGGACCACGGTGGCGCGCCGGCCGCCGAACAGCATCGCGTCGATCGGCACGCCGCCCGGCGAGTCCCACCGCGGGTCGATCGATGGGCACTGGGCGATCTGCACCGTGAAGCGCGCGTTCGGGTGTGCCGCCGGCGTCTCCGAGTCCGGGGTCCAGTCGTCACCGCGCCAGTCGGTGAGGTAGCTCGGCGCGTCGCCCATCCCCTCCCACCAGATGTCGCCGTCGTCGGTCTTGGCGCAGTTGGTGAACACCACGTCGCGGTCGAGCATCTTCAGCGCGTTCGGGTTGGTCTTCTTGCTCGTGCCCGGCGCCACGCCGAAGAAGCCGGCCTCGGGGTTGACGGCGTACAGCCGTCCGTCCTTGCCGAACTTCATCCAAGCGATGTCATCGCCGATCGTCTCGACCTTCCAGCCCGGCAGCGAGGGGATCATCATCGACAGGTTGGTCTTCCCGCAGGCGCTCGGGAACGCGCCCGCGATGTACTTCGAGACCCCCTCGGGCGACGTCATCTTGAGGATCAGCATGTGCTCGGCCAGCCAGCCCTCGTCGCGGGCCATGACCGACGCGATCCGTAGCGCGAAGCACTTCTTGCCGAGCAGCGCGTTGCCGCCATACCCGGAGCCGAAGGACCAGATCTCGCGGGTCTCGGGGAAGTGGACGATGTACTTGTTCTCGGCGTTGCACGGCCAGGGCACGTCCTGCTCGCCGTCGGCCAACGGCGCCCCGAGCGAATGCAGACACGGCACGAAGTCGCCGTCCTCGCCCAGCTCATCGAGAGCTTCCTGGCCCATGCGGGTCATGATCCGCATCGACGCCGCCACGTAGGCGGAGTCGGTCAGCTGGACGCCGATGTAGGAGATCGGCGAGCCGATCGGTCCCATCGAAAATGGGACGACGTACATGGTGCGCCCGCGCATCGCGCCCTGAAACAGCTCGGTCAGCGCCTGGCGCATCTCCTCCGGGTCGGTCCAGTTGTTGGTCGGGCCGGCGTCTTCCTCGCGCGCGGAGCAGATGAACGTCCGGTCCTCGACGCGCGCCACATCGGCCGGGTCCGACAGAGCCAGGTAGGAGTTCGGTCGCTTGGCGTCCGACAGCTTCTCGAAGGTGCCCGCCGCCACCAGGGTCTGAGCAAGTTGCTCGTACTCCTCGTCTGACCCGTCGCACCAGTAAACGTCGTCGGGCGCAGTCAGCGCCGCGACCTCGTCTACCCACTCCTGCAAGCGGGCGTGGTTCGAGTTCACTTGGTGCGTCGGTGCGGTATGGGCCATGAGGATTCAGCAACTCCTAGGGTCAGGGTGGGCCGCCAAGCCTACCCGGGCGAGAACGAATATGACCGGCTCGTGGCCTAAATACGTACTACTCCACATTGGACTCGGCCGAGTGCGCGCGGCTGCCAGTTGGATGGGTGGGATCCCCATTTATTCGCGGAACGAGTACCAGGCGCTTGAACTCGGCCACCAGGACGCCGTCCTGGTTGAGCACGCGTGTGTGGACTCTCACAGTTCCGCGGTCGGGCTTGGATTGCGAGGGCTTGACCTCAAGCACCTCGGACTCGCAGAACAGGGTGTCGCCATGGAACACCGGCGCGGGGTGCTTGAGCTCCTCGGTGGCCAGGTTGGCGATCGCCTTGCCGCTCACGTCCGACACGCTCATCCCGAGCGCGAGCGAGTAGACGAGCGGCCCTACGACGACGTTGCGCCCCTGCTGGGACTGGCGGGCGTACACGTCGTTGATGTGCAGCGGATGATGGTTCATCGTCACGAGGCAGAACAGGTGGTTGTCGGCCTCGGTGACGGTCTTGGCCGGCCAGTGCTTGTACACCGCGCCCACCTCGAACTCCTCCAGGTAGCGACCGTAGGGGTGCCCACCGCTAGCTTCGCGCGCCGCCTGGTCGGTCTCGATCGGAGTCGCAGCCTGATTTGTGTCGGTTTGGGTCATTTCAAGAGAATGTCAGGCGACCGCGCCGCGTGCGGTGTTCCCATCCGCGCCCTCGATGAGGGAAGCCAACTAAGGTTCTGGCGATGCGAAACCCCCGTGACTTCGGAAAGCCCCTGGCCATCGGCGCACCGACGCCGATGCTCGAGATCCCGTTCAAGCCCTCCCGCATGATCCACTTCCTCGACTTCTCGAACGAGAAAATGGTGGCCAAGGTGCCAGACATCGCGCCGACGGTCGACATCCTGCTCGGGAACCTCGAGGACGCCGTGCCGGTCGACCGCAAGGAGGCTGCCCGCGAGGGCCTCGTCCGCGTCGGCAAGGACATGGAACTCGGGGACACGCAGCTGTGGACCCGTGTCAACAGCCTGGAGTCACCGTGGGTGCTCGAGGACATCACCACGCTCGTGAGTGAGATCGGTCACAGGCTCGACGTGATGATGATTCCCAAGGTCGAGGGCCCCTGGGACATCCACTACGTCGATCGACTGCTCGCCCAGCTCGAGGCGCGCGCCAGGCTGGAGCGTCCGATCCTGATCCACGCGATCCTCGAGACCGGTCTGGGGGTGGTCAACCTCGAGGAGATCGCCACAGCCAGCCCCCGTATGCAAGGCATGAGCTTCGGCCCGGCCGACCTCGCCGCTTCGCGACGGATGAAGACCACCCGGGTGGGCGGCGGCCATCCGGGCTACCGCGTGATCGAGGATCCGGACCCGTCCGATCCCGAGGGGGTGGGCGGGAATCGAATTTCCGCCCAGCAGGACCCATGGCACTACTCGATCGCGCGCATGGTCGACGCCTGCACCTCCGCCGGCATCCTCCCGTTCTACGGCCCCTACGGCGACATCCGCGACGTACAGGGATGCGAAACGCAGTTCCGGGCGGCGTTCCTGCTCGGCTGCGTTGGCGCCTGGTCGCTTCACCCCGTCCAGATCGAGATCGCCAAGAAGGTGTTCAGCCCTGACCCCGAGGAGGTCGCGTTCGCCAAGAAGGTACTCGAGGCCATCCCCGACGGGCGCGGCGTCCACATGATCGACGGCAAGATGCAGGACGACGCCACCTGGAAGCAGTGCAAGGTGATGGTCACCCTGGCCGAGATGCTTGCGCAAAAGGACCCCGAACTGGCCGAGGCCTACGGGTTCGACCGCGTGGCGGCATAGAGTTTCCTCCTCATGCGAATCTCGGCCAAAGCGGACTATGCGGTACGCGCGGTGGTCGAGCTGGCCGCCACCGACGACGAGAAGCCGGTCAAGGCCGAACGGATCGCGATCGCGCAGGAGATTCCCCTCAACTTCCTCGAGAACATTCTGGGGGACCTGCGACACGCCGGCATCGTGCGCAGCCATCGCGGCGCCGAGGGCGGCTTCCGCCTGGCCAAGCCGGCCGAGGAGATCACGATCGCGGACGTGATCCGGGAGGTCGAGGGTCCGCTGGCCAGCGTGCGGGGCGGGCCGCCAGAGGAGACCTCCTATCCGGGCGCGTCGGAGGCGCTTCCGCGGGTCTGGATCGCTGTGCGCGCGAACCTGCGCAACGTGCTCGAGCGCGTCACGGTCGCCGACGTGGCGAGCGGCAAGCTCCCCGCCCAGATCGATCAGCTGGCCGAGGACCCGGAGGCCTGGGTCACGCGATAAATGGGTGCTGCGGCTAGAGGCTGGCGCCTCTAGCCGCTAGCTGGTTAGCGCCGCCTCTTCCCCGGCGACGGCTGCCTCGGCGGCATCCCCGGACACGGCGGCCTGCATCGGCGGGCGGACGTAGACGATGTCGCCCTGGTTGATCTCGAGCTGCTCGGCCTGAGACCGGGTCAGCTGCACGCGCGCCGGCTCGCCGCCCTTGAGCTCCAGTTCGACCCTGACCTCGAAGCCGAGGTGCACGACGCGCTTGACCATCGCCTCGATCAGCCCCTCCTCCGCGGTCAGCGAGATGCTCACGTCGTGGGGGCGCACGAGCTTGCCGTCGACCGTGCTGACCGGCCCGAGGAAGCCCATCACGAACGGGCTGGCCGGCTTGTCGTAGACGTCGCGCGGCGCGCCCACCTGCTCGATCCGGCCCTTATTCATGACCGCGATCGTGTCGGCGACCTCCATCGCCTCCTCCTGATCGTGGGTCACGAGCACGGTGGTCACACCCTGTTCGTCGTGCAGCCGGCGCAGCCAGCGCCGAAGCTCGGCGCGGACGTTGGCGTCGAGCGCGCCGAACGGCTCGTCGAGCAGCAACACCTGCGGCTCGACCGCGAGCGCGCGAGCGAGAGCCATGCGCTGGCGCTGCCCGCCCGAAAGCTGGTGTGGCCGCTGCTTGGCCCACTGCGTGAGGCCGACCAGCGCCAGCAGCTCGTCCACCCTCGCTCTCACCTCGGCCGGCTTGCGCTTGCGGATCTTGAGCCCGAACGCCACGTTTTCGAACACGGTCATGTGCGCGAAAGCGGCGTAGTGCTGGAACACGAACCCGATGCCGCGGTCCTGCGGACGGGCTCGCGTCACGTCCTGGCCGGCGATCCGGATCGCGCCGGAGTCGGGCTCCTCCAGGCCGGCGATGATCCGGAGCAGCGTCGACTTGCCCGAACCGCTCGGCCCGAGGAGCGCCGTCAGCCCTCCCTCGGTCACGTCGAGCGAGACGTCGTCGAGCGCGACGAAGTCGCCGAAGCGCTTGGAGATCCCGTCCGCCTCGATCCTCATCGCGTGTCCTTCCTGCGTCCGAACACGGTCATGACGAGCAGCACGGCGATTGAGAGTACGGCCAACTCGGTAGCGGCTGCGTAAACACTCGTGTCCACCTGACCCCCGATCTGCGAGTCACGCTGATAGACGAGCAGCGGCAGCGTGAGCGTCGACCCCGCGACGTTTGAGGAGACGACCAGCACCGCGCCGATCTCACCGAGCGCGCGCGCCGTGGTCAGCACGACCCCGTAGGCGACGCCCCACCGGATGTTCGGCAGCGTCACCCGCCAGAACGTCTGCCACGAGGAGGCGCCCAGTGTGGCGGCCGCCTGCTCCTGCTCCTCACCGACCTCGCGCAGCACCGGGGTGACCTCGCGCACCACGAATGGCAGCGACACGAACACGGTCGCGATCACCATCCCGGGAACGGCGTAGATGATCCTGATCCCGTTGTTCAGGAACACGCTGCCGAACCACCCGCCCTGGCCGTAGACGAGGAGCAGGGCGAGCCCGACGATCACCGGCGAGACGACGAATGGCAAGTCGATCAGCGCGTCCAGGATCGCCTTGCCGCGCGAGTGGCTCCGGGTCAGGACGAGCGCCGCGCCCACGCCGAAGATCGTGTTCAACGGCACTGCGATCGCCGCGATCAGAATCGTCAGCCATAGCGCACTGATCGCCGCCGGGGTGGTCATGTACGCCCAGGCGGTGCTCAGGCCATGCTCGAAGGTGCGCCAGAAGACGACCCCGACCGGCAGCAGGAGGAGCAGCCCGAGATAGACCAACGCGATCGCGCGCAGCGACCAGGTGGCGCGGCGGCTAACGACCAATGCGGCCCCCTAGGCGTCGAATCGCGAATAGCACGAGCAGCGCGAGCAGCATGAGGACGGCCGAGAGCGCGGCCGCGGCCTGCTCTGAGCCGCTCTCGATGTCGGCGTAGATGACGATCGAGGCGATCTGGACCTTGCCGGCGATCAGCGCCAGCGAGCCGAACTCACCCACCGAGCGGGCGAACGCGAGCGCGGCACCCGACAGGATTGCCGGCCACAGCGCCGGCAGGATCACCCGGCGAAATGTGATGGCATTGGAGGCGCCGAGCGAGGCGGCCGCCTCCTCGACCTCCTGATCGAGCTCGATCAGGACCGGCTGTACCGACCGCGCCACGAACGGCAGGGTCACGAACAGCAGCGCCACGACCACCACCCCGCGCGTGTAGGCCAGGTGGATCCCGACCGGGCTGTCGGGACCGTACAACGCGATCAGGGTCAGGCCCGCCACGATCGTCGGCAGCGCGAACGGCAGGTCGATCAGCGCATTGACGACGCGCTTGCCCGGGAAGTCGTCCCGGACCAGCACCCACGCCACCAGCGTGCCCATCACCGCCCCGATCGCGGCGACGATCAGCGAGGCGCCGAGCGTGATCGCCAGCGCGCGGAGCGTCAGCGTGTTGTCGATCGAGCTCCACAGCGTCCCGAAGCCCGACGAAAACGCCTTGACCACCACCGCGGCCAGCGGGATCAGCACGAACAGGCTCAGGTAGAGCATGCACAGGCCGAGTCCAAGCCCGGTGCGGCCCGCGCGCGCGTAAGGGCGCACGTGGGCCGCTCCCGGTGGTTGGTGGAGAGAAGCGGTTCCGGCCGAGGTGGCCGGGGCCGGCTGAAGCTCAGCTGGCAGTCGGCACCCCCGCGGCCTGCTCGATCTTGGTGACCGAGCCGGTGGACGGGGCGAAGAACGTCTTGCTGACGCTCGTCCAGCCGCCGAGATAGTCGATCGTGAAAAGCTGCGGCGGCGTCGGGAACTTGCTGGCGAACTTCGACGCGACCGACGCGAGCACCGGCCGGTACCCCTTCTCGGCCCAGATCGTCTGGCCCGCCGTCGACCACTGCCAGTTGACGAACGCCTGAGCCTGGGTGGCGTGCGAGCTCTTGGCGGCGACCGCGATCGGCGTCTGGATCAGGATCGTCTGCGACGGATAGACGATGTCGATCGCGTCGCCGGCCTTCTTGGCCGACAGCGCGTCGGACTCGTAGTCGAGCAGCACGTCGCCCTTACCGCCGGTGAACGTCTGCAGGGCGGCGCTCGCACTCGAGTCCTGGACGCTGACGTTCTTGGTCAGGAGGGTGTTCAGGTAGGCGAGCGCCTGGGCCGGCGTCTTGCCCTGCTTGAGCTGGGCGCCGTAGCCGGCCAGGATATTCCACCGCGCGCTGCCCGAGGTCGACGGGTTGGGCGTGATCACGTCGACGCCCGGCTTGATCAGGTCATCCCAGCCGGTGATTTGCTTGGGGTTGCCCTTGCGCACCACGAACACCACGACCGAGTCGCTCGAGAACCCCTGGTACGGGTTGGCGTTCCACGTCTTGGCCACGATCCCGTCCTTGACCAGGCGGGTCATGTCCGGCGTGGTCGAGAACTCAACGACGTCCGCCGGCTGGCCGGTGTCGACCGCGCGGCTCTGCGAGCCCGAGGCCCCGAACGATGCGCTGAAGCTGACCCCTTTGCCGGCCGGGGTCTGGGCGAACGCCGCGGTCAGCGCGTCGAACGCCTTCTTGGGCGTGGAGTAGGCGACCAGGTTGAGGTTGACGCTGCCGGCGCCACCGGTGGACGCGGCGTTGCTCGTGGTCGCGCTGCCGCCGCTGCTCGAGCTCGTCGAGTCCGAGGAGCCGCCGCAGCCGGCGGCGAGGCCGGCGACGAAGATCGAGAGGAGCGCGAGCGCGACCGCGCGCGCGGTGCGCCGGCCAGGCCGGCGCGAGGTGAGTCGGCGTGCTCGTGGTGTCATTTACAACCCCTTAAATGGGACGGGTTTTCACGGTCGGGGTGGCGCCAGCGGAAGACAAAGCCGGCCGGCGACATCGGCTAAAATCCCTAAGCCAGACAGAAGTACCGCACTTACTTCATCGACATTACCAGACCAATCGGGTTACTTCGCCACCTGGCGTCCACCAACCTCGCTTTCTCGCGACTCGCCACCGCGCCGGCGGTGAACGGCCGTTCACCGGGCAATAGCAGGGGTTTCGCGCCACTCGTGCCGCGGCGCTATGCGAGTGGCGGGTTATCCGCCCAGGTTCGGCGCGAGCGACCACCGTCGTGTCGCCCGCCCGCATCCAACGAGCCGCCAGGTACGACCCCGGTCAGGACGGGGCACCCGGTCCCACGGACGCCGAGCGAAGCGAGGCCCATCCAGACCCCCGACCGACGCGCGGGCGCGGTTATCCGCCAGCCCGAAAGCTACGCCACCGTAGGTCTGGCGCCCTCCGAAGCCTCGCTCCGCTACGCTCCGGCGCCCCGATGCGCTTCTTCGAGTACGAGTCGCGAGCGATCGTCGCCAAGGCCGGGATCCCCGTCACCAAGCACGGGTTCGCCAAGACCGCGGACGAGGCACGAACGATCGCCGAGCAGATCAGCGGCCCGGTCGTGATCAAGTCCCAGGTCCTGAGTGGCGGCCGGATGAAGGCCGGCGGCGTCAAGTTCGCCGACACGCCCGGAGAGGCGGCCCGCGACACCGAGCAGATCCTCGAGCTCGAGATCGGCGGCCACATGCCGCGCGGCGTCCTGGTCGACGAGCGCGCCGCGGTCAAGCACGAGTACTACGCCGGCGTCGTCTGGGACGGGATCCGCAAGCGGCCGGTGATGCTGTTCTCGGACATGGGCGGGATTGACATCGAGCAGGTGGCCGAGGAACACCCCGACCACGTCGCCCGCCGGCACTTCTCGACGATTCGGCCCTTTTCCGACTGGGAAGCCAAGCAGCTGATCGCCTCGCTCGGGATCAGCGGCAGCGCGCTGAACCGGCTCACGCCGATCATGGCCCGCCTCGCCCGTCTGTTCCTGCGGTACGACATGACCCTGGCCGAGATCAACCCGCTGGGCGAGACCGAGGACGGCAAATTCATCGCCCTCGACGCCCACATGGACATGGAGAACGAGGCCCGCCCCCGCCAGAAGCAGCTGCTGGACGAGCTCGGCGTCGCGGACGAGGAGACGCGACTGGCGCGCGAGCCGACGCCGTTCGAGCTGGCTGGCGAGGAGGTCGATTCCCAGGATCACCGCGGCGTGGCGGGGAACGTGACCGAGTTCGACGGCAACCTCGGCTTGGTGATCGGCGCCGGGGGAGGGTCGCTGACGCTGTTCGACGCCGTGCGCGCGCACGGCGGCGACCCGGCCAACTACTGCGAGATCGGCGGCAATCCCTCGGTGAGCAAGGCGTGTGGTCTGGCCAAGCTCGTGCTTCAGAAGCCGGGCGTGGACAAGATCGCCGTGATGATGTCGATCGTCTCCAACACGCGTGTGGACATCGTCGCCCGGGGTGTGATCAAGGCCTGCATCGAGCTCGGCTACGACCCGGCCGAGAAGATCGCGATCTTCCGGATCCCGGGAGCCTGGGAGGAAGAGGGCTTCCAGATCCTCGACCGCTACGGCGTCGAGTACGCGGACCGCAGCGTCTCCCTGCACGAGGCCGCCCGCCGCGCGGTCGAGAAAATCCAGGGAACCGCAGCCTAGACATGTCCATCCTGATCGACGAGAACACGACCTTCATCGTCCAGGGAATCACCGGCCGCGAGGCTGTCAACCTGACCCGCGAGTGTCTCGACTACGGCAAGGGCGCCAAGATCGTCGGTGGCGTCACCCCCGGCCGGCTCGGCCGCGACGTCCACGGCGTGCCGGTGTTCGACACCGTGGCGCAGGCGGTCGAGCACAACGGCGCGCCGATCGACGGCTCGGTCGTCACCGTGCCCCCCGCCTTCACCAAGGACGCGGTGTTCGAGGCGATCGAGAACGGCGTCAAGCTGGTCGTGATCGTGACCGAGCGGATCCCCCGGGGCGACGTCGCGCAAATGGTCGAGCTCGCCGCTGAGCACGAGGCCCGGATCATCGGCCCCAATTGCCTGGGGATCATCGTCCCCGACGTGATCAAGATGGGCGGCATCGGCGGGCCGGCAAAGGACGCCGCCAAGTCCTATTCGCCGGGGTCGGTCGGCGTGATCTCGCGTTCGGGCGGAATGACGACCGAGATGTCCTCGACGCTAACCGCGGCCGGGCTCGGCCAGTCCACCGCCGTCTCGATCGGCGGGGACGCGATCATCGGCTCGACGTACGCCGAGCTCATGCCCCAGTTCGAGGCCGACTCCGAGACCGAGGCGATCGTGATCTACACCGAGCCGGGCGGGCGGATGGAGGCCGAGCTCGCGCGCTGGGTGACCGAGAACGACTCGCGCCTACCGATCGTCGCCTTCATGGCCGGCCGGTTCATGGACGAGATGCCCGGCATGAGCTTCGGCCACGCCGGCACGATCGTCGAGGGCAAGGAGGACACCGCCACCGAGAAGATCGCGCGCCTGGCCGACGCCGGGATCGTCGTGGCCGAGGAGATCTCGGAGATCCCCCGGATCGTCAAGGACCGGATCGGCGCGGCCCTATGAGCTCGGGATCGGGATCAGCGGGCGCGAGCCAGGCCCTGTTCATCGCGATCGAGGTCGACGACCCGGTGGCGAGCGACCCGGGTATGGCGGCCAAGCTCGAGGAGGTCTGCCCAGTCGACATCTTCCGCGCCACCAATCACGGCGTCGAGATCGTCGAAGAGAACCTCGACGAGTGCGTGCTGTGCGAGCTGTGCATCAACGCCGCGCCGGCCGGCACGATCCGTGTGATCAAGCTTTACTCGGGCCGGACGCTGCCCGCTTCGGCTTAGGGCTCACGACCGACCCCTTAGCGCCCGGCTCGGCCGACCGCGTCAGCCGCTGCCGTGCCGCCGCGGTCAGTGGCCGGTAGGTCTCGCCCGAAGCGTCCAGGTACCAGGCCTGCACCGCGGGGCCCGGCTCGGGCAGCCCAGCCGCGCGCAGCTCGTGGGTCATCGGCCTGAACCAGGGGGTGACCGGGATGCGCTCGACGACGTGCACCACCCCCGGACGCCCATCGGGCGGGAGCACCGCCAGCCCTTGCGTCAGCTCCCGCGGCGTCAGTGACCGGCCGGGACGCACCGTGACCGCCGCCACCGCGATCTCGACCTGGCCCTCCCCGACGGGCGCGCCGTAGGCGAGGGCAAGGTCGACGGCCGGGATATCCCCGAGCGCATCCCTGATCGGCGTCGTAAATACATGACCGCGGGCGGTGTGGATCACGTCGGCGACTCCGTCGACTCGCCAGTAGTCGCCGTCGGCGTCGCGCCGGAACAGATCGCCCGTGGCGACCCAGGCGTCGTCGCGACGAAACAGCGAGCGCAGTGGCGTGATGCTGAGCGGGTCGGTCGGGCTCACGCGGGCCATCAGCATGCCCACCTCGTCGGTCCCGCAACGCTCGGCAAACCCATCCCGATTGAGCAAGAGACCCTGCGCGTCGAGGTGGTAGCGCGCGATCCGCACCTCGGCACTGCCCGGGAGCGGACGTCCCATCGAGCCGATCTTGCCTCGGCCGAGGTTGACCAGGATCGCCCCGGCCTCGGTGGAGGCATAGAACTCGACCACTCGTGCCGGCTTGAAGCGCTGCTCGACGCGCCGCCAGAGGCCGCGCGGCATACCCGAGCCGATGAACAGCCGCAGGGGGTGGTGGCGCTCGGCCGGTTGCGCCGGCGCATCGACGATCTCGTCGAGCAGCGTCCAGGTGTACGTCGCCACGGTCACGCCGTAGCGCCGGATCTCCTCCCAGAATGTGGAGACCTCGAACCGGCGCGCCATCGCCAGTCTCGCCCCGCCGACGATCGCGCCGCCGATGCTGACCATCAGCCCGGACGGGTGGGAGACCGGCGTCACGCTGTAGAGCGTGTCGGCCGACGTCAGCGCCGCCGAGGAGGCGGTGCCGAACGCCGACTGGGCCCAGCGGCGGTTGGTGATCCGGCTCGCCCGCGTGTTCTCGCCCTCACCGCTGAAGAGGATGAACGCGAGGTCGCCGGCCCGCCCAGGGTTGGGGCGGTACCAGCGCGGGAGCTTGACTGCCGCCGGGTCGATCGCCTCCATGTCGATCACGTCGGCCTCTCCAACATCTAGGTCCCCATCCGCTCTGCCGCCGCCACCCAACACGAAGGTGTGTACGGCAGCCAGACCGGCCGCCAGTTGCGCCCGCTCGGGGTCAGCGATGATCCGCTCGACCTGGCCGAGCCTGGCCTCGCGCTCGAGGTCACCGTCCGGGCGCATCAGCACCGCCACCGCGCCCACTCGGCTGATCGCCACGACCAGCGCCAGCGCACTCGGGCGCGGCCCCATCAGCACACCGACGTGCTCGCCCTGGCGCACGCCGATCGAGATCAGTCCCCGGACCACGTTGTCGATCCGCTCGCCCACCTCACGGGCGTCATACGCGCGGTCCTCGAACAGGAAGAACTCCGCGTCGGGCGCGCGGCGCCGGCGCTCCTCGACGAGCAAACCGATCGAGATCCGCGTGCTCGGCTGGATCTGCTCCAGGCGCGCGAGCCGCGGCAGTTGCGCCGCGGCCTCGCGGGTCAGCTCGCGGACGCCGCGCGCCGCGCGCTCGGCCGTGCCGACGGCGGTGCGGGCGATCCCCGCCCCCACACCGGCGGCCAGCTCGACGCCGTAGACGACACGGTTTCGCACGTGGGGCGCCAGGTCCGGCGCGCCGTCATCGGGGACCCGCACTATGTTCTCGGGTGCCTCGCCCTCCCCCGACTGCCAGCGGGCCCAGGCCGCCACGGTCGGCCAGGTCACCTCGCGCGCACCCGAGCCGACGACGAGCCCGAAGTGCCCGGCGTGCAGTAAGAGCTCGTAGACGTCCGCCCGGGGCGCCGCCTGGCGGACCGCGCGCACGCCGGCGGCCGGCGCGATTTCGTCCACGGTCCCAACCACGGTCAGGATCGGCAGGGCCACGTCGGCCAGGCTGAGAAGGCGGTCGGCGATCACGAACCCGCCCTCGAGCATGCGGTTCGAGGCCACGAACTGGTTGACGAACTCGGCCAGCGCCGGGCCGGGCCACGCGACCCAACCGTCCCCCTCGAGGAAGCGCCGCTGGCGCTCCCGCGGGAGCAGCGCCTCGCGGTCGTGGAGCTGGAGCAGGAACTCGACCCGATTGCGGACGGACTTGACAGGGTCGAGCAGCCGAAAGCCGTAGCGGCTGAACCAGGGCGGTAGGCCCCCACCGCGGAACGCGAACGCGATCACCTCGGCGAGCTCGACCGCGACCTGCTCGGGGAGGCCGAGAGGCATGCCCAGACGAGTGTCGACCGGACTCCCGAACGTGATCAGCGAGGCCAGGCCGTCGTTGCGACGGTATGCGGCGGCCTGATAGCAGAACATGCCCCCCTGGGAGTAGCCGGCCAGGTGAACGTCACGCCCGGTCTGCTCGCGGACGCAATCGACCGCGTCCGACACCGCGAGCACGTGATCGGCCAGCGTCCGCTCGAGGCCTCCGCGCTCGCGCTCGGGGGCGCCGAAGTCGATCACCCACGGATCGACTCCGTGTTCGTGCAGCCTGCTGACCGCGCTCGAGTCCGGCGATACGTCGTAGATCTCGGCCGCCAGCATCAGCGGAGGGACCAGGAGGATTTGCGGCCCGCCCACCCCGCCCGCCGTGCTCGCCTCGCCGGTCAGCGGCGCGCCCACGGCCGGGAAGTAGCGGCGCAGGCGGAACACCCGCTGCTCGTGGGTCACCTCGTAGGGCGAGGGCTCATCGTCGGTGGTGAGACCTCCGAAGCGGGCGACCTCGAGCGCGTTCTGGGCGGCGGTTCCGATCCGTCCTACGGGTGCGGTGATCGTCTTCGGGACAAGCGACATCGGCGCCCACATCTTCTCGGAACGGCGGGGCCCGTGCCGCCGCCTACCCTCAAGCGATCAGACCTTGGCGCAGCGCCCGCGCGACCGCCGCGGAGCGATCGTTGACCCCGAGCTTCTCGTAGACATGGATGAAGTGCGTCTTCACCGTGGCGGGGCTGACGAACAGGTGCTGGGCGATGGCCGGTCCGTCGTAACCATCCGCCGCGAGTTGGAGCACCTCGCGCTCGCGATCCGAGAGCCTGGTTTCCCCGACCTCGGGTCGGTCGCCGGTCACGCGGCGCCCGAGGGCGGACCCGAGCCAGCGAAGCGAACCCGCGAGCCCATCGTCGAGAAAAGCCGGACCCCTCGACTCGAAGGTCAGCGCCGCCACCGTATTACCGTGCCAGATCGCGGGGACGCCGAAGCCGACGTTCGTGGCGACCGCACCGCCGCCGGCCCAGGCCATTCGGGCGAGGGATCTGTGCTGCGCCGCGACCGTGGGTTCAGGCGAGGTTTGGGCCGCGTCGGGGGCCACATCTGCCGCGCTCCACCTCACGCGTTCCTCGAGCCGCCCGCTCGCGCCGCGGGTCCATGCCACGGCCCGAGGCGAATCCAGAGCGAGTGCGAGGCCCCGCAGGAGTTGCTCCAAACTCGGGGCGAACGAGCGCCAGTGGGCGAGTGCGTGTTCGGCGGCCTCGAGAGCTGAGAGAGCGCGCGCGGCGAGATACGCGTCGGTGACGTCCTGCGCACAGCCCACCCACGAGATCTCCTCGTCGCCCGATGCCGGCTCGATCCCGCCGCACAATCGGACGCGGCGGGGAATGGCGCGGCCCGAGGGCACCCAATATTCGAGCCCGAGCTCGTCGGAGTGGACGTTGTCGGCTTCATCAAACACCGACAGGGCGCTTGAGACCCGCTCCCGGTCGGCGCGCACCACCCGCTCGAGGATGGCCTGGGGGCCGGGCCGCAGGCTGTGCGAGCCCGGCTCGGCGCCGTGCAGGCGATACATGCCGTCTGACCACGTCCACGCCATCGTGGGCAGGCGCAGCATCCACCAGCCAATGCCGGCGCAATGCTCGATCCAGTCGAGCGCGCGGTCCCGCCCCCCCTCCATGGTCAGCCCACCTTCATCCCGGCTTTCGCGGGCAGCCTTTCCGTTTGCGGGGCGAGTGCGGTCCTCACTCACGGTCTGCGTAGCTGCGCCACCCGCCCCCGAGCCCGTCGCGGGATCGTACGGAGTGCCTGAAGGGTTTCCAATCCTCCAATTGGAGTAGATCGATCGGAGGACCCCGAGCTCCCCCGGCGGGCACAGGCAGCTCATCCCGCGATCGGTGCAACTACTAGAAAGGCCCCGCCGTGGCGGGGCCTTTCCTTAGGAGACCTATAAGCCGGATTCTGTCGAGAACAGTCATCCATCTGCGCGGCCTACCCGGACCTTGGCGGGCCACCTGCGAACGGTCCTGCTTGGCCTAGCATCGAGTGGGGTTTACCTCGGCCGCCGCGTCACCGCGACGCCGGTGCGCTCTTACCGCACCATTTCACCCTTACCGGCCTGGTGCTCTGCAGCGGCCCCAGGCTTAGGCGGTGTCGTTTCTGTGGCACTTTCCCGCGGGTTTCCCCGGGTCGGCGTTACCGACCACCCTTGCCCTGTGATGTCCGGACTTTCCTCGAAGGCGTCTCACCTCCGCGACTGCTCGGCCTCCACGGGCAAGCATAGCCCGAGTCCCGCCGCGAGGCCGCCCCGCCTCGGCGGACTAATGCACCGTCGACCCGCAGTCGACGCACTTTCCCCCGATCGCCCGGGCGTGCGCGCCGTACGCCGGCCTCATCTCCCCTGCGCACACTGGACACTCCATCGCGCGATGGGCGTCGATCCCCTCCCACAGCGTGACCAGGAGATCGTCGAGAGTCGCGCCCTCGCCAGCCTGCTCCAGGCGCGACGGTGCCGCGATCAGCGTGCCAGCGCTCACGTGATGCTCCGCATGAGTCCAACGACCCTTCCCATCACGCGCACGTCCCGACTGCGGATCGGCTCCATCGCCTCGTTCTCCGGCTGCAGGCGCACGTGGTCTGCCTCCTGGAAGAAGCGCTTTACCGTCGCCTCCTCCCCCACCAGCGCCACGACGATATCCCCGTCCGTCGCCGTGTCCTGCGGGCGCACGACGACCAGATCGCCTTCCAGGATGCCGGCGTCCTTCATCGACTCGCCCCGTACGCGAAGCAGGTAGTCGCCCTCCTCGCCACCGGCCACGGCCGGCGTCTGCACGTAGTCCTCGATGTTCTCCTCGGCGAAGATCGGCTGGCCGGCCGCCACCTGACCGACGAGCGGCAGCCCCGGCCGCACCAGACTGCGCACACCGGCGGCCGCCCGGTCCAGCAGCTCGATCGCGCGCGGTTTGGACGGATCTCGCCTGAGCAACCCGATCCGCTCCAGGTTCGCGAGGTGGGCGTGGACGGTCGACGACGAAGCCAGGCCCACGGCCTTGCCGATGTCGCGCACGGTCGGGGGATAGCCGTACTTCGCGGAATACCGCTTGATGAAGTCGAAGATCTCCTGCTGGCGCTTGGTCAGGTCCACGGGTCCGCTCCTTGCTGGTTTAGCTCGGCGATCTGCACTGAGTCGAACATGTGTTCGGCACTGTAGCGCGGCTCTAGGACGGACTCAAATCGCGCAATTTCCGCCACGGTCGGTCGGCATCGGCACCGCGGCCCGCGGCGGCCCTCTCCCCTGGCCGGCGCCGTCCAGATGCCCGTGCCATTGCCGGGCCGGGGTTATACTCGCCGCCTCTAGCGCCTGTGGCGGAATTGGTAGACGCGCAAGGTTGAGGGCCTTGTGGACCGTAGGGTCCGTGGAGGTTCGAGTCCTCTCGGGCGCACTAGGAGCCCCGCTCAGCGGGGCTTTCCTATTTCGGGCGCCGGTTGCGGCGGCGTGCGCCTCGGGCATTTCTACGAGCCTGCTTCCGCGCCGCGTCGTGTCTTTCGGTCGCCGACAAAGCGAGGCGCTCGCGCTCCAACTACCGGGGACCCCCGCACCATATTCCGACCGCGGGGCTCGGATTTAGCCCGACACGTGGTACGGTGAGAGTGTCCATCGCGTTCCCTGAGGGGTTGGCGATCATGCGCTCGCTCGGTCCTACTTGACCTCTCTGCCTCGCGAGAGCCCCCGCCTGAGAGGCACGTGAGGAGTGCCGATGAATGCTGTGAGCCCAGCGGCCACGCAAAGGTCCCGTCGTCAGCTATGGGGCCGGACGAGCTTCGGCCGCATGCCGGAGCTCTCGTTGGTCGGCGCGCCTGGAGCACCGCTGCGCGTGGCGGTGCTCGCTCCGCCGTGGATCTCAGTCCCGGCGCCAGGGTACGGCGGCGTTGAGTCGGTCGTCAGCAGCCTCACGGAAGGCCTGGTCCGCCTGGGTCATGAGGTGACGCTCTTCTGCGCTCCGGGCTCTACGTCGCGCGCCAGGGTGATGACGCTGCTCGAGAAGGCCCATCCTCACGAGATCGAGCGGTCGTTGTACGAGGTCGACCATGTCGGACGAGCGTTTGACGCGATCGATAGCTCCACCGGTCGTGATCGATTCGACGTCGTTCACGACCATTGCGGGTTCACGGCACTCGCGATGGCAAACCGCATCGATACTCCGCTCGTGCACACATTGCACGGGCCGTTCACTCCGGAGACTGCGGCCTTCTACGCCCGCCATGGCCACAAGGGCACGCTCGTCGGTATCAGCCGGGCCCAGCTGTCATCGGCACCGCCGGGGTTGGGTCCGATCGCCTCGATCCCCAACCCGATCGATCTGCGCGCTTGGCCCCTGGAGGAGCGCAAGGGCGACTACCTGCTGTGGGTCGGCCGGATGACCCCGGAGAAGGGAGCGCATCGCGCGATCGCAGCCGCGCGCGCCGTCGACGTACCGCTCATCTTGGCCGGCGTGATCCAGCCCGGTCAGCAGCAGTTCTTCGACCGAGAGATCGCGCCCCACATCGACGGCGACCGAGTCCAGTTCGTGGGCGAGATCGGCGGTTCAGCGAAGCGCTCGCTGTTCGCGCGGGCCCGCGGTCTGCTGATGCCGATCCGTTGGAACGAGCCGTTCGGGATGGTGATGGTCGAGGCGCTCGCGTGCGGGACGCCGGTGATCGCGTTCCCCGAGGGTGCGGCGCGCGAGCTCGTCGTTGACGGGAAGACCGGCTTCCTCGTCGATGACGAGCGGGGGATGAGCGACGCGGTAGGCCGGCTGCAGCAGATCGCCGCGCGGGACTGCCGAGCGTGGGTGAGCGAGCATTGCGACGTCGACGTGGTCGCCGCCGCGTACGAACGTACCTTTCGAGCCGTGGCGCTCCCTGGCCCGGCGCGTGCGGTCGCCCGTGTCTGAGCCGACCCTCAGCGTGCTGGACGGCAGCACGTTCGTCCTCGGGGATCGTCTTGGCGACGTGCGACCAGACGCCGGTCGTGAACACGGCTCCTTCTCGGACGACACCCGCTTCATCTCACGCTGGGTACTTCGCCTCGACGATAAGCCACTGGAGTTGTTGAGCCTCAATCAGAGCGCTCATTTCGACGCCCAGTTCTTCTTGACGCCGACCGTGGGACTTGACGAGGAGCCGCCGTGCTCGATCGTGCGCCACCGTCTCGTCGGCGACGTGTGGATGGAACGGCTGATAGTGACGAAGCATCTGCACGAGAGCACCCGTCTGCGCCTGGGGCTCGACGTCGACACCGACTTCGCCGACCTGTTCGAGGTCAAGGACGGGCGCGTCGCCGAGCGAGACGTCAGCTGCCACCGCGATGATTCGTCCCTGACTTTGAGCTACGCGCTAGGCGATTTCCGCAGGTCGGTCACGGTCGCGGCGAGCTCACCGGGATCCGTCACGCGCCACGGCTTCGAATTCACCTTGGAGCTCGGGCACGGTGAGCAGTGGTCGGTCGACGTCGCGGTTTCCCCGCACGCCGCCCAGCCCGGGATCACGTTTGCGCGCCACGCGCCCCGGGGCTGCCTCGAGGACCAGCAAAAGGCGAGGTATGCCGAGCTCGAGATGTGGCTGGCCGAAGCCCCCGCGTTGGAGGCCGCCGACCCGGCGCTCGCACGCACCTACCGCGCGAGCCTCAGCGATCTCGGTGCGCTTCGCATACGCCCTGATCTGGACGAGCACCCGACCCTCCCCGCGGCTGGGCTGCCGTGGTTCATGGCGCTGTTCGGTCGTGACAGCCTTCACGAATTGCGGTTCGGTGAGCTCACCGCGCGTCGCGAGAGACCGCATTCACCGTATTTTGGGAGCGCCGACGCGACGCCGCTATTCCTAATCCTCTTGGACGAGTACCACCTGTGGTCCCGCGACGACTCGCTGGTGCGGGAGCTCGAGCCCAACGCCCGCGCGGCCCTTGCATGGATCGCGGACAGTGGAGACCGCGACGGCGATGGATATGTCGAGTACGAACGGCGAAACGCCACCACCGGCCTGATCAACCAGTGCTGGAAAGACAGCTGGAACTCGATCCAATTCGCCGACGGGCGGCTCGCACGGGGACCGATCGCAACCTGCGAGATCCAGGGCTACATCTACGACGCCCAGCGGCGATCAGCGCGCCTGGCCCGCAAGGTCTGGGGCGACGACGCGCTCGCAGAGCGGCTCGAGCACCACGCCGGCAACCTCCGCGATCACTTCCGGCACGACTTCCGGATCCACGAGCGCGGCTGCTACGCCCTCGCGCTCGACGGCGACAAAAGGCGAGTCGACAGCCTGACCTCCAACGTCGGGCACCTGCTGTGGTCGGGAATCCTCGACGACAGCGAGGCTGACACCACCGCCGAGGCTGACACCACCGCCGAGCGGCTACTGGACGATGAGCTGTACTCCGGCTGGGGAGTCCGGACCCTCGCCACGCGCGAGGCGGGATACAACCCCCTCGGCTACCACACGGGGACGGTCTGGCCGCACGACAACTCGCTGATCGTCGCCGGGCTCGCCAGGTACGGACACCATGAGGCGGCGGCCAAGATCGCCTCCGCGATGCTCGCCGCCGCGCCGTATTTCGAGCATCGGCTGCCCGAAGTCTTCGCCGGCCTTCCCCGGCGACGTACCTCGGTCCCGGTAGCCTTCGCGACGGCCTCGCGTCCCCAGGCGTGGGCCGCGGGCGCTCCGCTTCTGCTTTTGACCGCGCTGCTCCACCTCCGCCCCGGACACGCCGATGTCCAAGCTGACCTCCCAGACACGATCGGTCATGTCGCGATCCGGCGGCAGTCCGGTCTCTCACCTTCACTGCCCGCAACAACTACCGTGTAACCAGTGGACGATCTCGAGATCCATGCGCTTGTAACCAGACTGTCGCGCCCGCACCGTTCGGGTGGGGTCGTGATCGAGCGAGCTGCGATCCTCGCCGAAGGCTCCGACTTCGCCGCGGTGATGAACTGGATCGTCGCACACGACGGGGCGCCCGACGCGACGGTGTCCGCGACTCGCAGCGGGGGGCTTCACGGCTCGCGAATGACCGGTGGCGACGCGATCGCGGCTCGTCCGCCGCTGCGCTTCGTGCTGCCGCCAGGCGCGCTGGACTGACGAAGGCCTCGACGCGAGACAGGCCGAATGCCAATTCCTACCGCGGGGGTCGGAATGTGGTATGTTTGTGCGTGCGCTCAGTGAGCCCCTCGCTCTTCTTGCTTCCCGGGCGACGTCTTCGGTCAGAAGGGCAGAGAGGCGGTTGGCGATGGCCACCGCGAACAAGAAGTCCCGAGCGTCGAGACAACTCGCCGAGCGTCCGGCCGGCGTGCACGTCCGGGCGGCGATGGAGTTCCACATCTTCGAGGACAACAGCGGCTCGTATCACTGGACGATCCTCGCCGGCGATGGCTCCACCCTCGGACAGTCGGGGGATTTCGGTTCATACGACGATGCCGAGCAAGCCGCACACCAGATCTGCGACGGTGCCGCCTCGGCCCGCTTGGAGCCCCGCGAGAGCGGGACAGCCCCAGTCGATCTCGCCGCCCGTCGCGCTGCTTGTGACGACTCTGACGCCGAGCGTTGGCTGGACGAGCGCGGCAGCTTCAGCAGCGAGGCGGTGGCCCAGTGGCCGGCGCAACGCTGATCGCGCCGGCAGAGCCGCTCGCGGCTCCGCGCGAGTCTGATCCAGGACGGACCTACAGCTGCCCCGAGTGCGGGCACATCCTGCGCCTGTCCGGGCTCGGTCGCCACCGGGTGTACTTCGAGCTGAGTGACCAGCGGTCACAGGACCCTGTCATGAACCGGGTGTGCCCAGCATGCGGGCACGGCCTACCGGGAAAGAACACGCCGTGACCCGACCAACGACCCGCCTCTGCTGCTCACACTGCCGGATCCGCTTCGCCCCCGC
Organism: uncultured Solirubrobacterales bacterium; assembly: GCA_963757235.1. Lineage (GTDB taxonomy): Bacteria > Actinomycetota > Thermoleophilia > Solirubrobacterales > Solirubrobacteraceae > Palsa-465. The sequence continues at coordinate 79,097 of CAVWRC010000022.1, forward strand.
GGCAGCGGCGTACATTGTCCGTTGCCCTGAATGCGGGGACTCACCGCAGCCGATCGCGAGCCTGGAGCTCACGTTTGGCTTCCGCGTCATCGGACCGGGGGATCTCCCCCACGAGTTACCGTACGCGACCGCGGTCTCGATCGCCTTGCCCAGGCCGGGATCCCCAACCAAGCTGGAGGTGGATTAGTGGCTTCTCCCGAGGCAGTCGTGCTGACTGGGAACGAGCAGGTTGCAGGCATCAACGCCGACTACGAGGAGCGCTACGGGTTCCACGACGCCGAGCATTACCTGTACAAGGCACCGAAGGGTCTGAGCCGGGAGATCGTCGAGAAGATCTCGGAGTTCAAGTCAGAGCCGCAATGGATGCGCGACTTCAGACTGAAAGCCCTCGACCACTTCCTGGCCCGCAAGCAGCCCACGTGGGGCTCCCCCATGCTGGCCGAGCTCGACTACGACGACATTCGCTACTTCGTGCGTGCCTCCGAGACACCCAGCCGGTCTTGGGACGATGTGCCCGATGATGTCAAGCGGACTTTTGATCGCTTGGGTATTCCCGAGGCTGAGCGGAAGTTCCTCTCGGGCGTGGGTGCGCAGTACGAGTCAGAGGTCGTGTACCACCAGATTCACGAGGATCTCGAGAAACAGGGCGTGATCTTCACCGACATGGACACGGCGCTGCGCGAGCACGAGGACATCCTGCGTCAGTACTTCGCGACGGTCATCCCTCCCAACGACAACAAGCTGGCGGCGCTGAACTCCGCGGTGTGGTCGGGCGGATCATTCGTATACATCCCCGAGGGTGTGCATGTCGAGATGCCACTCCAGGCGTACTTCAGGATCAACACCGAGAACATGGGGCAGTTCGAGCGGACACTGATCATCGCCGAGCCGGGCTCGTACGTTCACTACGTCGAGGGATGCACCGCTCCCACCTACAGCTCTGACTCACTTCACTCGGCGGTCGTCGAGCTCATCGCGAAGCCCGGCGCGCGGATCCGTTACACGACCGTCCAGAACTGGTCGACCAACGTCTACAACCTGGTCACCAAGCGCGCCGTCGCGTATGCCGATGCCACGGTCGAGTGGGTCGATTGCAACCTCGGGTCCAAGCTGACGATGAAATACCCGAGCATCTACCTGCTCGGAGAGCGCGCCCACGGCGAAGTCCTGTCGATCGCGTTCGCCGGCGCCGGCCAACACCAGGACGCGGGCGCCAAGATCATCCACGCGGCGCCGAACACGACCTCGAACATCTTCGCCAAATCGATCTGCAAGGACGGCGGCCGAGGTTCGTACAGAGGCCTGCTGGAGATCGCCAAGGGCGCCCACGGCTCCCGCTCCAAGGTCGTGTGCGACGCGTTGCTGCTGGACGAGCGCTCGCGCTCGGACACCTACCCCACGATCCGGATCGGCGAGGACGACGTCAACGTCGGGCACGAAGCGACCGTCTCGAAAGTCGGCGACGATCAGCTGTTCTATCTGATGTCACACGGAATTCACGAGGAAGAGGCCTCCAAACTGATCGTCAACGGCTTCGTCGAACCGATCATCAAGCAGCTCCCCATGGAGTACGCCGTCGAGATGAACCGCCTTATCGAACTCCAGATGGAGGGCTCGATCGGCTAAGCAGTAGCCAGGTCGAGAGCCTATGTTGTGGCTTTGGCTTGGCCGGGGGAGATTTGGTCTGGCGCCGGTCGGTGGCGTGCCGCGCTCGTAGGCTGCGTGCGAGCTGCTTGTGCAAACGTGACGAGCTTTCCGTGCTCCTCGTCCCATAGCTTGAGCCGGACGCTCTGCAACCCATCCCACAATGACAGCGTCGGAACCCGGTGGAAGATCGCGTTCTCATCGTGAGCGCGTTGAAGGTTGTAGTTCGGAATCCGCGAGTTCAGATGGTGGAGGTGATGCAGCCCGATGTTGCCGGTGAAGAACTGCATGACCCTCGGCAGCTTCAGGTATGAGCTGCCGCGGAGCGCCGCGTCCGAGTAAGTCCAGTCAGCGGCGCTTTGCCAGTAGGCATCTTCGAACTGGTGCTGCACGTAGAAGAGCCAGATCCCAACCGACCCGGCGAGTATCGCCGAAGGCGCCCAGACGATCAGGAAGCTCTGCCAGCCGATTAACCAGCACAGCCCACCGATGACGAGGACCAGCACTACGTCGGTGCCGAGCACGCTGTGGCGCATCCTCGGACGCTGTGACCGGGTTGCGATGCGTGGCCCGATCACCATCGCGATAACCGGACCAAGCCCGAACATCACGACCGGATTGCGCATCAGGCGATAGGCGAGGCGACCCGGCCATCGGCGCGCCCGGTATTCGTCCACGGTCAGCGTGATGATGTCCCCGACCCCGCGGCGCTCGAGGTCTCCCGATGTTGCGTGATGGATCGCATGATCGTGGCGCCAGCGCTCGAACGGTGACAGCACGAACAGCCCGACGAACCGCCCGACGTATCGATTGGCGCGCTTGGAAGGCAGCAGAGACCCATGCGCGCAGTCATGAAAGACGACGAACGTCCGCACCAGGAAGCCGGCGGCCGGAAGGACCAGCGCCAGCGTGAGCAGATATGAGACGCCAAGCGCGAGGTACATCAGGACGGAAACGGCCAGGTACGGCACGACAGAAGTGGCGATGTCGAGCACGCTTCGCCTGAGGCAGGGATGCGCGTAGACGGCGAGCTCGTCATTCCCGAGCCGGGAATCCGATGGAGGCAAAATGACCGCTCCAATGAAGGGGGTTGATGTTCCAAGCACAACCCCCAAAGGCCGCCATTCAGACCGCCATGAGCGCAAGCTTCGATCAATCGAAGCAAGCCGGCCGAACCAGGGTAGTTCCGCTAACTTGTCGCGAGGAGTTCCAGGTTAGTCGATATCTCCCTCGGCATCCACCACCGAGAGTGCGCGAGTACCCAGTCCGGCGAGCGCAGTCGACCGGTGTCCCGCTCAGGGGCTTCCGATCAGTCCTCGCCGGTTTCCTCGGAAGCCGCCGGGTCGACGAGCTCCAACGCGCCGAAGCCCGGAACCGGGCCGTCCATCAGAAACACCTCGATCGTGAGGTCGGGCTCGATATGGGCCTGGCTGAGGAAGGCGAGGACCTTGCGCCCGGTGAGCTGTTCGATCATCGCGCTGTAGCGCTCTTTCATCATTCGCTGAAAGTCGCGCCGCATGTCGAGCACGCGGTTCGGCTCCCCTCCCTCCACCATCGTGCGCTCGATCGCGGTGAACCCGTCGCTGAGTACGCACACGATCAGGTTGTCGAGGACGTAGGTCTTGGCCTTGATTGGTCCGCGGCCGTAGTGCTCGCGCATGAAGGCGACGATCCGATTCGTGATCTCCGCGAGCAGCCTGCCACCGACCAGCGCCTGGGGACCCTCCTCCGGGCCACCAGCGCTCATGCCTTGCCTTTCGGTGCTACGACCTGTGCTGTGCTCACTGATGCTGTGGGTACTCGGCGCGACCGGCCGCCGCGGGAACCAGATCGCCCACTGCAGCCTCGGCGTCATCGTACCGACGAGTAGTCTCGCTTGCCACGCGCCCGAAGGGACGTAAACAGCGGCGTCCTTCTATACAAAGGGGATTGATTTAGTAGAGTCGACTCGCGGCTCAGCGGATCGGGTTAGGTGCGCGGCCTGCGCCGCCCCAGGTGACAATTCGAATCAGCCGCCTACCGCTGGCCCGATGCCTTCGCTCGCGGCCGGTGTCCGTCGTGACCGGTCCCGTCGGCTCGATCTCCTTATTCTCGGGCGTCCTGTTGGTCGCTCATCTGCCGGCCGTCTACGGGCTGGCGCTGAGCAACGACTACGTCCACGAGATCGAGCACGGTCTGTTTCTCTTGACCTCGCTGCTGGTATGGGCGCCGATCATCGGCGTCGACCCACTGCCGCACCGCCCCGGTCCTTGGGGCCAAGTGGCCTGCATGGTCGCCTGCATGGTGCCGATGGCCGCGATAGCCGCGTGGCTGAGCAGCGCTCCGAGTCCGGTGTACGGTCACTACGTCGGGCTGCTCGGCCCGGCGGCGCTTCACGATCAGCGCGTGGCCGCAACGATCATGTGGATCGCAGGATTGCCGGGGTTCGCGGTGCCGGCGTTGATGCGCGCGCGGCTCCCGCGGCGGGTTGCCTCGGCCCAGCTTGGCTCTGGCACCGCACGGGTGTAGGCCGCGCGTCCGCAAACGCGTGAATGAGGGCGCAGGACGGCGGGAAGCGAATGCCATAATCACCAATTCGATTATCTCGGTCGAATTTGTTGGAAGGGCACACCAGAGCCGTTCGTGGTCGAGCCGAATCGCACCTACATCGTCTGTTCCACTCAGCGCAGTGGGAGCACCTACTTGTGCCGTCTCCTCGCGAGCACCGGCGTGGCTGGGAACCCTCAGGAATACTTCGAAGCGCGCGCGGAGACTGGGTCACCACCACACCCCGGCTACTTCCTCGCCGGACTGCCGCGGACCGGAGCGGGGATTCGCGACGACGGGCGTCCGACGAACGCCCCGGAGTATTCGGACCTGCGATCGGTCGACGGCTGGGAGGCACACCTGGCGCGCACGTTTCGCCTGGGGACAACCAACAACGGAGTATTCGCAGCCAAGCTGATGTGGAACCAGCTGCCCGACCTGGAGCAACACGCGGCCGCGCTGGCGGAATTCGCCGGCCTCGACGGCTCAGATCTCCTGGAGCGACTGTTCGAGCAGCCGAGCTACGTGTGGATGCGCCGCCGCGACAAGGTGCGCCAGGCGATCAGCCTGTGGCGGGCGCTTCAGACCCGCACCTGGCGCGCGGAGCATCCGGGGGCAGAAAACGAGCGCCCAACCCTCGCCTACAGCTTCGATGGCATCGAACACCTGCGTCGTCGCTTGAGTGCCGATGACGAGGCATGGGGGCGGTTCTTCCTCCACTCGTTGATCGTTCCGCTGGAGCTGGTCTACGAGGACGATGTCAGCCCGGATCCTGCCGGCGCCGTCGCCCGGGTTCTGGCGCACGTCGGGGTGGAGTTCCCCATGGGATGGGAACCGGACGCCGGGATGGCTCAGCAGTCGGATGAGCTGAACGACGAGTGGCGCGTCGCCTACCATCGCGATGCCACCGCTTCGCCCCGCGCTTGATGCCGGCCAACATCCTCTACATCCATTCCCACGACACCGGCCGGTACGTACAGCCTTACGGCCATGCGATCCCGACGCCCAACCTCCAATGGCTCGCGGACCAAGGGATCATGTTCCGCAACGCCTTCTGTGCCGCCCCGTCGTGCTCGGGTTCTCGCGCGGCGCTCCTAACCGGGGAGTACTGCCACACGAACGGAATGATGGGGCTGGCGCACCGCGGGTTCTCGCTGAACGACTACGACCATCAGCTCGTGCGGGTGTTGAACGCCCACGGCTACCACTCCGAGTTGATCGGCGAGCAGCACATCTCCGCCGATCCGAACGTGCTCGGGTATGACGTCGTGCACGAGATCCCCGACACTCGCGTGCACTCGGTGGGCCCGGCCGCGATCGAGGCGCTGCGCAGCGGCATCCGCGAGCCGTTCTTCATGTCGGTCGGGTTTTTCGAGACGCATCGGAGCTTCTTCGAGCCCAGCTCCGTCCGGGATCGGGTCTATTCGCTGCCGCCTCCGTTTCTGCCCGACACGGCGGAGATCCGCGAGGACATCGCCGCCTACAAGGCGAGTGCGCGCTCGCTCGACCACGGCGTCGGGAGCGTGCTCAACGCGCTTCAGGAGACCCGCCTCGACGAGCGCACGCTTGTTGTCTTCACGACCGACCACGGTCTCGCCTTCCCAACGGCCAAGGCCAGCCTGCTCGATCGCGGGATCGGCGTCAGTCTGATCGTTCGCGGACCCGGGTTCACCGGCGGGCGCGCGCGCGACGAGCTCGTCTCGCACCTCGACATCTTCCCGACCGTGTGCGAGATGGCCGACGTTCAGACGCCACCGTGGGCGCTGGGTCGCTCGCTGGTGCCGCTCGTCGCAGGCGAGGAGGAGCCCGGGGCACGGTCGGCGATTTTCTCCGAGCTCACATACCACGCCGCATATGAGCCACAGCGGGCGATCCGTACCGACCGCTACAAGTACGTCCGGCGCTTCGACGACTACCCGTATCCGGTGCTGCCCAACTGCGACGAGAGCCCGAGCAAGAACGCCTACCTCGAGCGGGGCTGGGCGACCCGCGCCGTCCCCCGCGAGTCGCTCCACGACCTGTTCTTCAATCCCGGCGAAGGGCGCAACTACATCGACAACGACGACTACTCCGGCGTGCTGGCCGAGCTTCGCGAACGCCTCGAAGAGTGGATGGTCGGCACCGATGACCCGCTCCTACGAGGTCCGGTCGCGCCGCCGGTCGGGGCGCAGATCAACGCCCAGTCCCAACGCTCGGCGTCGGACCCGACGTTCGTTATCGAGGAAGCGGATGTCGCGGCGCCGCGATGACGTGGCCGCGGCCTTCAGGCTGGTCGCCCGATCGCACCCCGCAGCGCATCCCGATGCTCGTCCGCCCACGCCGCCGCCAGAGCGGGGAAGTGCGCGAGCTCGGGCTCGAGCACGAACAATCCGCGCACGGGGACGCTCGCCCCGAGCTTCGAGTTCTCGCTCGGTCCGCAGCCGAAGGCTCGCCAGCGGCCACCTGACGACGAAGCCGCCGCCGCACGGGCGGCGGGACTCGAGATCGTCGACCACCAGACCGCCCGAACCCGGATCGTCATCCACGACGTTGCCGCGGTTGTCTGGCATCTCATCGAGGCGCGGCGTCCATTACTCCCCGATGACACGCGGCGATCACCCGATCCGGGTGATACCGGGCGGTTCGATGGGCGGTTAGGTTCGCGGAGTGACGGAGTCGAAGGGTGGCGGGGCGAGCGCCTCCGGAGTTGTCCTGCTGACACTGGCGTCCGGTCAGTTCTTGATGACCCTCGACAGCTCGGTGATGAACGTTTCCATCGCCACGGTCGCCAAGGATGTCGGCACGACCGTCACCGGGATTCAGACCGCGATCACCTTCTACACGTTGGTAATGGCCTCGCTGATGATCACCGGCGGCAAGCTCGGCCAAATCCTCGGCCGCAAGCGCGCATTTGGGATCGGCTGCGTGATCTACGGGTGCGGGTCGTTCGTCACGGCGATCTCCCAGAGCCTCGCCGTGCTGCTCGTTGGCTGGTCGTTTCTCGAGGGTGTCGGAGCCGCCCTGATCCTCCCCGCGATCGTCGCGCTGGTGGCCTCGAACTTCGAGGCGGCCGAGCGGCCGCGGGCATACGGGCTCGTCGCCTCAGCCGGCGCAATCGCCGTCGCGGCCGGACCGCTGATCGGCGGCTTGTTCACGACGTACGCGTCGTGGCGCTGGGTGTTCGTGGGCGAGGTTCTGATCGTGCTCGCGATCCTCGTGGTCGGGCGCCGGATCCACGACGTTCCGCCCGACGATCGCCCGCGACTGGATCTCGTGGGGACGGCGCTATCGGCGCTCGGCCTGGGGCTGGTCGTGTTCGGGATCCTGAAAGCCGGTTCGTGGGGGTTCGTGCAGCCGAAGCCCGACGCCCCACACTGGCTCGGACTGTCCCCGGCGATCTGGTTGATGCTCGGCGGCGGGGTCGTGCTCTGGCTGTTCTTCCGCTGGGAGAACCGGCAGCTCGCCCGCGGCGCGGAACCACTGATCGACCCATCGATCCTGTTGAACCCAAGGCTGCGCGGCGGCCTGACTGCTTTCTTCTTCCAGTATCTGCTGCAGGCCGGGCTGTTCTTCGCCGTCCCCCTGTTCTTGTCGGTGTCACTCGGCCTGTCGGCGATCGACACCGGCGTCCGCCTCCTGCCCCTGTCGGTGACCCTCCTGCTGGCCGCGGCCGGTATCCCGAAGGTGTTTCCGAACGCGTCGCCTCGCAGGGTCGTGCGCCTTGGCTTCCTCGCCCTGTTCGCTGGGATCGCGACGATGGTCGGTGCACTCGACGCAGGTGCGGGCGCGGACATCGTGACGTGGCCGATGCTCCTGGCCGGTTTCGGGATCGGCGCGCTCGCCTCTCAACTGGGCGCGGTGACGGTCTCGGCCGTCCCCGACGAGCAGAGCGCCGAGGTGGGCGGGCTGCAGAACACGGTCACGAACCTCGGCGCGTCGATCGGGACCGCGCTCAGTGGCGCCGTGCTGATATCGGCGCTCACTGCTTCCCTCATCGCCGGCATCCAGAACAACCCCGCCGTCCCCGCTGACATCAAGTCGAAGGCCAAGACCGAGCTGGCCAGCGGCGTCCCGTTCCTGTCGGACAAGGACCTTCAGACCGCACTCGACAAGGCCGGGGTCCCCAAGGACGCCGCCAACGCAATCGTCGACGAGAACGCGACCGCTCGCCTGGACGCCCTGCGCTCATCCCTTGCGGTTGTCGCCGTCGTCGCGTTGATGGCGCTGTACTTCGGCGGCGGCATCCCCGCCGAACCGGCCGGCGAGCGAGCCCGGATCGCCTAAGGGCGCAGCCGCCGCTCGATCGCGAGGCTGGTCCGCCTGATGGCTTCACCGTACGCGCGGCGAACGAAGCCCGGCAGCGGCAACGGGGAGCGCCGAACCGACAGGGCGCGCGCTTGCCACGCTCGCTGCAAGCCATCGTCGGAGCGAGGACGGTCCCGCGCCACCGCGGCCACGACCTCGTCGTCAGTCGCGGACGCCCGGCCCGCGTAGACCCAGGCGAAGCGGAACAGCAGACCGGCCGCGAGGTATATGAAGCTCGCGAGCTCGTGCTCGCGCGGACCGGTCCGGCGCGAAACCAGTCGGAGCGCGAGACCAATGGCGACAAGGCTCTTGGCGCTGCGGAAGTAGACGCCCGGGCGCCCCCGGTCGAGCGCCTGGGCGGCATCTCCGAGGCGGCGCTCGCCGAACGCCGAGATCGAGAGCTCGGTGAGCATCGCGGCGGTCTCGATCGTGCCGAGCGCCCGACGCGTCGGATGCTTGTGCGGCAGGCCGCTCGCCACGAGCACGAGGCGGGTGGCGGCGGCGCCGGTCGCGGTCGCGGTGGCGACGAATGCCGGCCCGAGGATCGTTCGGCTCCGCGACCACAGCGGAACGGCGGTACAGGCGAGCAGCACTCCGGTGTAGGAGCCAAGGTAGCTGCCAAGCAGCGCAGTCAGTGCGCCCAACCCGCGCGCGATCCTCGGACGGTCGAACAGATCGCAACCGACGGCCAGCCCGCCCGAGCCGCTGAAGGCGAGCAGGCACCAAGCCCCTGTGTTCATCGGCGAGCGAGGCTTGAAGACCCTCGTCATGTTCAGGAAGCGCTCGGGCCGGCCGAGATCGGCGATCAACAAGACGGGCGCGGGGGCGACGACGCCGAGCGCCACCTTGCGGGCGATCGCGGCGGAACGGTGGTCGCCGGCGACGTCGCAGGCGAGCGAGACGAACGCCGAGCCGGACGCCATCCCGCCGAGCCAGAAGTAGGTCGCGACCTCCCAGCCCCACAGTGGAGCGTGGATGAACGGCCCACGCACGTCAGAGACCGGCGCGTCACGCATCCTCCGGTTCGCCTCGGCCACCTGACCGGGAGCCGGTTGGGCGTCGGCATAGCCGGTGTCGCGCGCCTTGTAGAGATACGACCAGCGAGCGTCGCCAAAGTCAGGGCGCGCGAGCGCGACCCGCGCCCCCGGCTCGGCCGCCGTCCACGGCCCCGGTCCGCCGCGGGCGCCCAGCGCCGGTTGGCTGTCGCGGGTTTCGGTGTCGTGGTCGGCCACCCACTCGGCCGCGCGGGCGCGGGCGGTATCCGGAGGCCGGTGCTCAGGAGCCAGCTCCGCCGGCTCGCCGGCTTGCTCGAGCGGGCCCTCCCAGCCGGGCTCCGGGCTCACCAGGTCCCCTGTCCGCGGGTTCTACGGCCCCGACGTGATGCCGCAGCGAACGCGAGGACCGCCCCCCCGGCGGCGAGCAGGCCGGCGCCGACCGCCGCCAGCGTGGCCGGGACGACGTTCTCCTGCACCGGTGAGTCGGCGTGCGCGGGCAATCCGTAGCGCTCGGGCGGCTCCGTCAACAGGAAGAACGAGCCCAGGCCGCCGGCGAGCTGGTCCTCGGGCTCGTCGCCGGCTCCGTACAGGTAGGCGCCGTCGATGCCGCGCTCATGCAGCTGCGCGAGCCGGCGGGACGCGATCTCGACGAGCTCCTCGTGGGGGCCGAACTGGATCGAATCGGTCGGGCACGACTTCGCGCAGGCCGGCTCGAGCCCATCCTCGAGGCGGTCGTAGCAGAGGGTGCACTTCCCGGCGCGGCCGTCGATGTGGTCGCGATCGACCACGCCGAACGGACACGCCGTGACGCAGTAACCGCAACCGTTACAGACGTCCGGCTGTAGCACGACCGTCTGAAACTCGGTGCGGATCAGCGCACCGGTGGGGCAGGCGTCGAGGCACCCCGCGTTGGTGCAGTGCTTGCACACGTCGGACATGAAGACCCAGTCGCCCGTCTTGCGCACTGCCTCGGCGACATCCACCGGCCCCGACTCCAAAGCATCGACCAGGTCGATCGCGCCGGCGGCCGGGATCGCCGGCAGCTTGCCCCCGGCTCCGGCCTCGAGGGCGCGCTGCGCCTCTTCCCTGAGCTGGGGCGAGGGCTCGAACAGCTCGACGAACCGGACGTGGCGCCACGTCGAGGCAGACAGATCCCCGGTGTGGTCGTAGGAGACACCCTCACCGGTCTGAGAGCCGTCCGCCGGCAGGTCGTTCCACTGCTTGCACGCGACCTCGCACGCCTTGCAACCGATGCACACCGAGGTGTCGGTGAAGAAACCCATCCGCCGGGCGCCGACACGATGGATCGCGATCTCGGTGTCCGGGACGCTGGTACTCATGGATTGTCACCACCCCGGGAGTTCGGCGCAGCCGAACTCCCAATGGAATCGGCGCCAGCCGATTCCACCGATTCCCCCGGATCTTCCGCCACCGGGTCGTCTTCGTTCGGCCGGATGTGATGCCCCGCGAGTGCCACGCCGGCGAGCCGCGCGGTGCTCGCACCCTGCCGGCGACCGGACCGAACATCGCAGGTGAACGACTTGTCGTCCTGGATCGAAACGTTCGGATCGCCGGACAGCGCGACGAGCTCGTTGGCGGTGTCACCGCGTGAGAGCCCGCTGTAGCCCCAGTGCCACGGCAACGCGACCTGGTGAATCACCCGACCGTCCACGCGCAGGGGCCGGATGCGGTCGGTGACCTTGGCCCGCGCTTCGATCTCCGCCCGCTCGGTGACGATCGTCATCCAACCGCCGTCCTCGATCCCACGATCGGCGGCGAGCTGCGGATCGATCTCGGCGAACATCTCCGGCTGTAGCTCCACCAGCCAGGGGAGGGTACGGCTCATCCCGCCCGCCGTGTGATGCTCGGTCAGCCGGAAGGTCGTGGCCACGAGTGGGTAGCGCGGGTCGCCCGGCGGGTGGTAGGGGTTCTCTGGCCGGCGCCAGCGGATCGCCGCCGGACTGCCGTCCATCTTCGGATACAGAATGTTCGAGACCGGCGACTCGAGCGGCTCGTAGAACGTGGGTAGCGGCCCGTCGAGGAGTCCGCTCGGCGAATACAGCCAGCCACGGCCGTCGGCCATCATGATGAACGGATCCGAGCCGGAGATCGCGTCCATCCCTGTGGTGTCCGGTCCCGCGTGGTAGTCGGGCCGCTTCGTTGCCGGGAAGTCGGGTACGTCGTAGCCCGTCCACTTCTCGGCGTCCTCGTCCCACCACACGTAGCGCTTTCGTTCGGACCACGGCTTACCCTCCAGGTCGGCGCTGGCGCGGTTGTAGAGAATCCGCCGGTTCGCCGGCCACGCCCACGCCCACTCCGGTGAGACGATCCCGCCCGGCGCGCTGACGTCACCCGGATCGCGGCGGCGCGCCTGATTGACCCCGTCCTTGTAGATACCGGAGTAGATCCAGCAACCGCACGCGGTCGAGCCGTCCCCGCGCAACTCGTCGAACGAGGCGACGGGCCTGCCCGTTGCGACGTCGTAGCCGTTGATTTCCTTCATCACCGCCTCCACGTCGGGCTCGTGTATCTCCCCGTGCTCGGGGTAATCCCACTTGAGGTTCACGATCGGCCAATCCTGCTTGCGGTCGGATCCGGCGTAGTGCGCCTTGACCCGCTTGGCCAGGTGGTGCATGAACCACAGCTCCGAGCGCGCGTCGCCGGGCGGGTCGAGCGCCTTGTCGCGAAACTGCACCAGGCGCTGGGTGTTCGTGAACGTCCCCTCCTTCTCGACGTGCGAGGCGACCGGCATGAGGAACACCTCGGTCTCGATCGCCTCGGGGCGGAGTTCGCCCGACTGCACCTCGGGGGAGTCGCGCCAGAACGTCGCCGTCTCGATCTCCGCCATGTCGCGTACGACCAGCCACTTCAGCTTGGCCAGCGCCCGGCGCTGAAGTCCGGAGTGCTGAGAGCCGACCGCCGGGTTCTGCCCCATCACGAACAGTCCCTCCACCCCGCCGTCGAGGGCCCGGAGCATGGTCGAGAAGTGGGAGTGGTTGCCGGTCAGCTTCGGGAGCCAGCCGAAGCCGTAGTCGGTCGCCTCCGTCGCCGCCTCACCGAACCACGCCTTTAGCAGCGACACGATGTAGGCATCGAAGTGAGACCACCAGCCGCGATCCGCCTTCCCGACGCCGATGTACTCCTTGAGCGTCAGGTGCCCCTCGCGGGTCCGCGGCATGTGCAGGTAGCCGGGCAGCAGGTCATACAGGGTTGGGATGTCGGTCGACCCCTGGATCGATGCGTGCCCGCGCATCGCCATGATCCCGCCCCCGGGGCGTCCGACGTTGCCCAGCAGCAACTGGAGGATCGCCGCGCTGCGGATCATCTGCACGGCCCCGGAATGCTGCGTCCACCCGTTGGCGTAACAGAACATGCCCGTGCGCTCCCGCCCCGAGTTGGCGATCAGCGCATCCGCAACGGCCATGAACTGTTCGCGTGAGATCCCGCAGATCCGCTGCACCATCTCCGGCGTGTAGCGGCTGAAGTGACGGCGTAGAACCTGAAACACGCAGCGCGGGTCCTGGAGGGTGTCGTCATGGCGGACGCCCCCAAGGTCCATCCCCGCGCCAGTGTGCTCGCTGAACGCCTGCGTCGCATGTTCATGCACACCGGCCGAGAGACCGATAACACAGTCCTCGTAACCCCAGCTGGCCGGGTCGTACGACCCCATGTCGGGATCGAAGCCCGAGAACAGCCCATCGAGGTCTTCGGTGTCCTGGAACCCGTCGCAGACGATCGTCGCGGCGTTCGTGTAGTTGACGACGTATTCGGTGAAGTAGGACTCAGTCTCGATCACATGGCGGATCAGTCCGCCGAGGAACGCGACATCGGTCCCGGCCCGGATCGGGACGTGCAAGTCGGCGAGTTGGCTCGTGCGGCCATAACGCGGATCGACATGGATGACGCGCGCGCCGCGCTCCTTGGCCTTCATCACCCAGCGGAACCCAACCGGGTGCGCCTCGGCCATGTTCCCGCCCTCGATCACGATGCAGTCGGAGTTCTGGAGGTCCTGCTGAAAATTGGTGGCGCCGCCGCGGCCGAACGAGGACCCCAGACCGGGGACCGTGGCGCTGTGTCATATTCGCGCCTGGTTCTCGATCTGGATCGCGCCCATCGCCGCGAACAACTTCTTGATCAGGTAGTTCTCCTCGTTGTCGAGCGTGGCCCCGCCCAGATGAGCGAACCCCAGCGTGCGGTCCACCCGCCAGCCGTGGCGGTCGGTGTCCTGCCAGCCGCTCTCGCGCGCGGCGATCAGGCGATCGGCGATCATGTTCATCGCCTGCTCGAGCTCCAGCTCCTCCCACTCGGTGGCGCCAGGCCGGCGGTACTTGACCTTCGTCAGCCGCCCCGGCTGCTGCACCAGCTGGCGCGACGACGCCCCCTTTGGGCACAACGTGCCCTGGTTGATCGGCGAGCGCGGGTTGCCCTCGATGTCGACCAGCTCCCCGGCCCGTGTGTAGACCAGCTGCCCGCAGCCCACCGCGCAGAACGGACACACCGACTCGGTCACCTTCAACCCGGAAATCCTCGCCTCGGCGCGCCGCGTCGGGTCCGAGGCCGCACCGGGACCAAGACCCCAGTCCATTGCGCGACCGATTACGGGCAGCCGCCGCAACGACTCAAAGGACCCCGGGCGCGACCCCGACTCGCTCATGGCCTCTGTGTACCCGTCTGCATCCACATCACGCCAATCACAAGACTCCCACTCGGAGGGATGTCTTGGCAACCCGACCCTCCGGACGCGCCCGAAACCACATCAATCCGATTTGATGTACTACGGGCGAGTGCGCGTGCTTCGGACGCTGACCTTTCCGCACGTCGCGTTCGTGCTGGCGCTGGCGCAGGGCTCGGTCCGGGTGGTCGAGGTGACACCGGACCTCGATCCGGCGCGAATCAACGTCACCGACCTGCCCGGACGTCGCTGGCGCCGTCGGCAAGTCGTCCCGGCGCGGTCACCTTTGCGAGCGGCCCGACGGGCGACGTGCACGATGTGTCCGACGAGATCACCCGGCGGGCCTGGCTGACCGACGCGCGCGTCCTCGCTGTCCGCAACGACGATATTCCTGGCCACGGTCCCGTCGCGGCGATCCTCCGCTACGCGCCCTGATCGCCGGGGCTGGGCCCTAGCTGCAGGCGCATCGTCACTCCGGCGCCGATCAGCAGCGCCATCGCCGCGAGATAGCAGGTGATCAGCACCCCTGACAGCATCAGGAAGAGCTCTACCGGCGTGTTGCCGGCGACGTAGCGCAGGTAGTAGCCGGCGGCGATGGGCGTCACTTGGAGCAGCACGCCGCCGACCAGTCCGCCGTACAGCGCTGCCCTGAGCCGGACTCCGCCGCCGCTCAGCACCCAGTAGACCCCACCGCAGATGAACGCGGTCAGCCCGATCGACGCGATTGGCACGACGAGACGGGTCAGCAGCGAGTTCAGTCGGAGCTCGGAGATCACTCCCGTGCCGGCGGAGGCGGCCAGAACCATGATCACGACGAGCACGGTCACCGCCGCCGCGACGCCGATATCGCGGAGCTTCCCGACGACCATCCCCTGGCCCGACTCTCCCGCGAGCCGCGACAGGCTCCGTTTCAGCACGCCGACGGCACCCGAGCTGATCCAGAGCATGGCGGCGATCGACCCGACGATCAGGAGCGGTGAGTCGCGGTGGGTCCTGAGGATCAGCTGCACAATCTGCTCGTGCACGTTGTGAGGAAGGCCCTCGGACAGCTTCTCGGCCACCATCTGGGCCTTCCCGTAGTCGCCGAGCACGACGGCCGCCAGCGCGGTGATGCCGAGCGCCAGCGGGACCAGCGAGGCAAGGAGGAACCACGCGAGGGCCGGGACCTCGTTCGAGAGACCGGAACCCCAGTAGAAGGCGATCGCTTCATTGAACGCGCGCCGGAGTTTGTTCGGCCCAGACACGCCGTGTAGCATCGCGCCGTCGAGCGGGTCAGGGGAATCCCCCAACGGGAAGTGGTTCAGCCCGTCCGCAATGTCAGGCCGGCGACGCTGCCCTCCGGCAGAAGCACGAGGACTCGATCGCAACGTCCGCTCGCGCCAACGCGCCATCCAGCTGCGGTTTGATCCGGCGGGCCTCATCGATCCGACCCAGCCGCATCAGGCACTCGTGATAGCCGTGCAAGCTCCACACGTTGTTCGGATGGCGGCACGCTCGCGGCAACGTGTCGTCGAGGCCTAGGTCGGCGGCGTACACCTCGCGGGCGCGCTCGATCTCGCCCTGCTCGAGGAGCAGCGCCCCGTACGCGTGACGCGTTGGCTGCATCCATCCCCAGGGCTCGTCGTAGGGCAACGTGTCGTCGAGTTCGATCGCGCGCCGCAGATGCGCCCACGCGGCGTCGTAGTTCCCCGCCCGGTATTCGATCTCGCCGTCGAGCATCGCGCTCGCGATGGCCAGGATGTCAAGCGCCGTGTTGTTGAACAGATACCGCGTGTCGGGCACGCGCGCGACCGCCGCGATGAACCGGTCGCGCTCATCCTCGGCTTCCGCGACGCGCGCGGAGGCGGCGAGCGCCACACCCTTGGCGTAGTGGATCAGGGCCGTGGTCACGCAGAAGAGCTCGGGATCCGCCGGCAGCGGCTCGGCGATGATCTCCTGCCAGAGGCCGAACCGAATCCGCACGTGCACCCGCATGGGCACGAAGCTCTCAAGCCAGTCGGCCATCGGAGGCGTATCCACCCGCAAAAGCTCCTCGGGAAGCGAGGCGGCCAGCGCGTCGGCCGCGGCCACGGCGGTCGCCCGGCAGCCGGCGAACATCGCGCCGTAGATCCTGAAGTGATGGTCGTGCGCGCGGTACAGCGCGTAGAAGTTGACGCGTCCGGCGTGCACGGCATACCGCTCGTCGGCGGTGATCGCCCGCTCGTTATCGGCGATGACCCGCTCGTAATCGCCGAGCAGGACGTCGATGTGCGTGGGCATGTGGAGCAGGTGACCGCCGTCGGGAATCAACCCGCGCAGCGCGTCGGCAGCCTCGAGCGCCGCCTCGGGCGTGGGCGACATCTCCATCAGGTGGATGTAGAAATGGAGCAGCCCGGGATGGGCCATACCGCCCGGGAGGCGAAGCGCGGATTCGAGCACTCGCTTGGCCTCGAGCGTGTGCGCCCCCTCGGCGGGCTCGCCCGTGACGAGGTCCCACAGCGACCATGCCGTCACGTTCAGCAGCGCGTCGCCGTACAGCGCGGCCACGTCGAGGTCGTCGGGGTGCCGGAGGTACACCGCCCCCATCGCTTCCGCGTACGCGGCCGTCCAGGCAGCGAGATCGTCCGCCGGCTCGGGGCTGGGGTAGCGCTTGCCGATCGCGTCGACCAGGTCGCGCTCGACGTCGGGCGCCCGCGTCGAGAGCTCCAGCGCCCGCTGCGTCGCCTCATACGCTCGCCGCAGCGAGGCGTGCAGATCCGCCTGGTCGAACGCGTCCCACTGCTTGTTGTAGTTGGGGCCGGCCGCATAAGCGATGCCCCAGTGCGCCAGCGCGAACCGATCGTCGGCGACGACCGCGGCCTCGAAGCAGCGGATCGCCTCCTCGTGGTTGAACGCATAGCTCCAGACCAGCCCCCGATCGAACCAGCGCCGAGCCTCGACCGACGGCGTCGATGTGCTCCGGCCGAACGACCCGAGGTCGAACGGGTACGCGGCGGCTGATCCGTAGATATTCTCAAGCATGCTGATCGAGGCGGTTAACTTAATTGATCATCGAGAAGCCTCGTTCAGATTGTCCGCGATAGCGTCCGCCACATGAGCGAGCGCAGCTCGAGACCGGTGCTGCCCGACTCCCTGTCGGACTGGCTGAGAAGCTCCGGGGTGGCGGGCGTGACGATCGCCTGGGCGGACAACAACGGGATCCCCCGGTCGCGCACGGTGCCGGTTGATCGGCTCGCGCAGGCGGCGAGGCGAGGCGTCGGCGTGACCTCGCTGTTCGCGGTGTTCGACACGCACGACGGGATCACGTACGGTCACGAAGGACTCTCCACCCCATCCGGCGACGTCCGGTTGGTGCCGGTGCTCGACCGTCTGCGACCGCTCGCCGGCCAGCCCGCGTTTGCCTGGGCGCCCGGACGCCAGCTCGCGGCTGACGGCTCGGTGTGGCCCTACGACCAGCGCGCGGCCTTGGAGCTTCAAGTGAGGCGTGCCGCCGAGGTAGGGCTCGAGATTCGCGCCGGATACGAGATTGAGTTCTTCATCGGTCGCGACGCGGACGATGTCCAGCCCGCCCATCAGGGGCCTGCTTACAGCCCGCACGCGCTCCTCGCCGTCGATGAGTTCGCCGCCCAGCTGCTGCGCGACCTGAGCGCCAACGGCCTCGAGATCGGCCAGCTCCACGCCGAGTACGCGCTGTCGCAGGTCGAGCTGAGCCTCACGGCGACCGACCCGGTCGCCGCCGCCGACAACCAGTTGCTTGCGCGCCAAACGATCCATGCGGCGGCGCGTGCCCACGGGCTGCGGGCGAGCTTCGCGCCGCTGGTCACCGCGGCGGGGGTTGGGAACGGCTGGCACATCCACTCCTCGGTGTGGCGCGGCGACGAGAACCTCCTCGCCGGAGACGCCACGCGCCCCCGGCCCGAGGGTGCGAGCTATATCGCCGGGCTGCTCCGAGACCTCTCCGCGATCACCGCGGTCAGTGCCCCGAGCGTGCCCTCGCTGGCGCGCCTGCGCCCGGGCTACTTCGCCAGCGCCTACGCGTTCTGGGGAGTCGAGAATCGAGAAGCGGCACTCCGCTACGTGCCGTCCTCCCCGCTGCTGGGCGCTTCACACGCGAACATCGAGCTCAAGCCGTCCGATGCTTCGGCGAATCCCTATCTCGCCCTGGCCGCCCTGATCGCTGCCGGCCTCGCCGGCGTCGAGGAGGGGCTTGTTCTGCCCGATGCGGTCGGGCAGGATCCGGGGCGTTGGACCGCCGAGGAGCGCGAGCGTGCCGGGATCGTCCCGCTGCCGTCGACCCCGGCGGAACAGGAGCAAGCGTTGCTCGGCAGCGCGCGCGTCACGGCAGCTCTGGGCGATCCGATCCTGGGCGCATTCCTGGCCGTCCGCCACGCGGACGCGGCGTGGGCCGCGGAGCACGAGCTCGACGAGATCATCGCAGCTCACCTGTGGCGCTACTGAGCGTCCTCAAGACGCCACGATCAGACCCGCACGCTCACGTGGAAACCCCCATGTAAAACGCGTCAAACCCCCCGGCTCCCGGAGCGCTCCGACGACATAAGCATGCTCTCGATGCTTATGTCGCCAAGGGGGCGGCCTGGCGGACAGGTTTGCTGCGTTTTACATGTGGGTGGTGGGGTGAGTACGCGTGTCGGGCGTTCCGCTCGCGCCACCAGCCGGCCGGCCGGCACCCGACGGCCGCAGGACGGTGCATAGTGCCCGGAGGTGGGCGCGGCGCATCGGTCTCGGGGGTATAAGCGCCTGGGAGGCGCTGATGTCCCGGCAGCCGCCGGGGGCGGTCCGATTTCGGGCGTTTGCCCCCCCGCGAGCGGATCGCAGCCGGAATCGACTTCTCCGGACGCCGAGCGCCGCGACGCCCCTCGGCGCCCGAGGCCGACCCGGCGCTCTTCACGGAGGGACTAGAGCAGCGGCTCGGACTCGCGGTACAGCGGCTCGACGCCCGCCGCGGCGAGCAGTTCGCAGTACCCAATCACGTAGTCGAGCGGCTGTTCCATCGCGTCGGCATACCGCGGCGCGATGCAGTAGGTCCGCTCGCTCAGATGCGGGCCCTGCCAGCCATCGAGCAGCCTCGCGGCGGTCGCTCCACGGAGCATCGCGCGAATGTCTCGGTCACTCATCGATCGGACGGAAGGCAGGCGGAGAGGCAACCAGATTTCTGCCCGATCGCAGCGCGTTTGAACCGGGCATGGCGGATTTAGCGTCATTTGCAAGCACGCCGTCGGCGCGTTGGTCGAGAATCTTCAACGTGGTCGTGTCGATGCTCCTCGCCCGGCACGGCGAGACGCCGGACAATGCGCACGGCCTGATCCTCGGCCGGCACGACCCGTCGCTGTCGTCGGTTGGCCGGGAACAATCCGCACGGCTCGCGGCACGCGTCGCCGCCGACGCGTTGGCCGCGATCTGGTGCTCGCCACTGCGCCGAGCCCGGCAGACCGCGGCCATCGTCGCCGAGGCGATCGGCGTCGAGCCAACCGTGCTCGAGGACCTGATTGAGTCCGATCGCGGAAGCTGGGAGGGCCGGCCGGTCGCGGAACTCGCCGCGACTTCCCCTGGCATGTTCGCAGCCTTCGAGGCGGCCGAGCAAAACTTCGTGTTCCCCGAGGGAGAGTCGATCGCTCAGCAGGTCGAGCGCACGCGGAGAGCGCTGAACGTGGTCGCCGCCGGTCCTACTCCCGCGCTCGTAGTCGCCCATGCGGGAACGATCCGGGCCGCGCTGATCGCGGTCGGCCGCCAGCCGCCGCGGGAGCGCGCGCTGCCTCACGGCGACGCGATTCGACTGAGCTGGCCGGCGCCGGGGGCCGAAGCCGCCGACGCCGGGTCTGGCAATGACGACTAGAAGATGCGAACCGCGACTTCGGCGGGTGCGTCGAACAGGTCGTTCAGCTCGTCGTCCAGCTTCACCAGCGTGAGCGATGCTCCGGCCATGTCGAGGGAGGTGCAGTACTCGCCCACGTAACTGCGCGTGACGTTGATGCCACGGTCTGCGAGCTGCCGATGGGCGCGGCCGTAGAGGATGTACAGCTCGGAGATCGGGGTGCCGCCGAGTCCGTTGATCATCAGGGCGACGTCGTCGCCCGACGAGTACGGCAGGTCCGACGCCACCGCCTCGAGTAGCTCGTCGATGATCGCGTTCGCGTTCGCGAGCTTCTCGCGCCGGCGCCCTGGCTCGCCGTGGATGCCGACGCCCATCTCCATCTCGTCGTCGCCGAGCTCGAACAGCGGCGAGCCCTTGGCCGGGGGCGTGCACGACGTCAGCGCCATGCCCATCGTCCGGGTGACGGAGTTCACGCGCTCCCCGAGCTTGACGAGATCGTCGAGCTCGGCGCCGCGCTCGGCCGCCGCCCCGACCGCCTTGATCACGAAGAAGTTCCCGGCGACGCCGCGACGACCCACGGTATAGGTCGAATCCTTCACCGCAACGTCGTCGTCGCGATGATCGTCGCGATCTTGATGTCCTCGGCCTCGGCCAGCTCGCGGCCCATCTCGAACGACATGCGGTCGCCCGTGTAGTTGTTGATGATGTGCAGCACGCCCTTGGGGCTGGCCAGCAACTTCGTGGTCTCGTACACGTAGTCGGACGGGGGCGCCGCGAACACATCACCCGGACACGCGGCGTCGAGCATCCCCTTGCCCACGACCATGACGTGGGCTGGCTCATGCCCCGAACCGGATCCCTGGACGATCGAGACCTTGTCCTCCTGAGGAGCGTCGGCCCGCATGATCAGGTTGTACTCGGGGATGTAACGAAGCGTCCCCGGGTTGGCGAGCTCGATCCCTTTCAGCATCTCCGGCACGAACTGCTGCGGGTCATTGACGAACTTCTTCACCACGTCTCCTCTCGAGTGTCCTGCCTCTTATCGCGCTGAACGGATTTCGCCAGCGTCCGACGCGAGCGCCCCTAACCCGCCTGTAACCCCGGCCGTCAGGCCAGTTCCAGCTCGGCCTCCTGCCATGCCTTGCTCACCGCTTCGAAGATCACGGCGATGCCGATCGCGCCCGCGTCAACCGAGTCCCGGCTGCGCTCACCGGTGTACGAGGCGCGTCCGCGCATCGCAACCATGCCCTTTGTCGCCTCGGCTTTCTCCCGCGCGGTGGCGGCAGCGCGTTCGATCGCGACGCCCGCGCCGTCGGGTAGCTCAGCCTCGAGCATGTCGACGGCCGGGACCAGCGCGTCGAGCAGCGTCTTGTCACCGAGGTCGGTGTTGCCGTGCTGCTTGATCCCCTCGCACCGGGTCGTTGACCAAAAACTTTACAGCTCAAGCGTTTCCTACTCAAGCATTGCCTAGGCACTTCGCCCTCAACCAGCACCGAAATCCCTACTCGTCTGCGCTCATTGGCGAGTGACCGCGAACGCCCCCGAGGAGTGCAGAACGGCGCTCGGCCGGGCCGCGGTTCGCGGTCCGGCCGAGCGCGAGGGGGGCGCTGGGAAGAGGGTCAGCGCGTCTTGGCGACGCTGAAGGTCAGCCCGCTGCTGCGCTGGGTGAAGGTCGCACGGCCTGCCGCGGGCGAGGTCGTGTTCCAACCGGCGATCGGCCTGCCGGCGCCGGCCAGGAAGCTCGTGAAGTCCGCCGAGGCGGTTCCGCAGTCCATGTTCGAGCTGGAGACGGTGTACCCGCCGGCCGGCAGATACGCCGAACCCGCGCGGTCGTTGTGCAGGACGGTGAAGCCGATGGCAGCGCAGCGATCAAGGCGCGTTGACCCGCCCGCCGACGCGCTGGCCGCGACGACGCGCAGCGTGCGGATCGCGGCGACCTGCTTGTTGTTGAAGCGCAGATAGACCCAATAGACGCCGGGCTCGGTCGCCGGCGGCACCCGCACGGTCGTCTGATAGATGCCCTCGACGAGCGCTGGCGTCTGCACGGCGGGGACGCCGCTGACGGTGCTGGAGGACATGATCGCGTTGGACATGATCGTGAGGTTCAGGCCGGCCCTGGCGTACGCGAGCCCGGAGATGGTGAGCTTCGCGCCCGGCTTCACGGTCGTCGCGCTGAGGCCGATCGTGAACGGCGCGCTCTTGGCGACGTTCGCCGAGGCAGGCGCGGCAGCGGCGCCCCCCGACGTCGCAGCGAGCGCGGCGGGCGCGCCGGCCAGAGCAGTCGCGGCGATGGCCCCGATGCCGGCGAGCTTCAGGGGCGAGATACGTGAGCGATAGGGGAACATGGGAACTCCGTTCGTTTCAGGAGGTGAGCGCCTGAGGACTGGAGGCGCGTTTTCGGTGTCCTCCACGGTCTCACCCCCGCGTGGTACTGCCGTCCGTAGCCGGGTACGACACTTGACCATCGCGACGACTACGTAGTACGTACGCCCCAGCGCGTAGTGCCGGCGGGCCTCGGGCTAGGAAGCGATCCGACGCGGAGCGATCGCGCCGCCGACCGCGTGGGCCAGATCGCGGCGGTCGTTCACACCGAGCTTGTGCATCGCGCGGTAAAGGTAGGTCTCTACCGAGCGGACCGAGAGGACGAGACGTTCGGCGATCTCCGCGTTACTCAGCCCCTGCGCGGCCAGCGCGGCCAGCTCCGCCTCGCGGGCCGACAGCACGGCCGGCCCGCCGGCGAGCCCGTCGATCGGTGGCGGGCTCGCACCCTCGCCACCGACGAACAGGCGCCGGCTGTGCGCGGCCGCGCGGCGCGCGGAGCCCTCTTGGCCTTCGGCGAGGAAGGCGCGGGCGGCGTCCGCGGCCGCCTCGCAGCCGCAGCGCAAAGCCCCGATCGTCTCCAGCCGCTCGGCGGCGTCGAGGAGCACCGCTCCGTCCCCGTCGAGCAACCCGGCGGCGTGAGCAGCGGCTGCGGTGATCAACGGCGCATCGCTACGAGCGTCCAGGTCAGCCAACATGGGAGCGACCGTCGCCGGCGGAGCGCCCGTTCGCAGCGCGTCGTAGGCGAGGAACGCCGCGTCGTGCGGAGAGGAAGCGATCTGCGCCGCGTCCAGCAGGACGCGCCACCCGTGCGCTGGGTCGCCTTCGGCGACGGCCGTCCACGCCTCGGCCCACCTGAGATGCGGCAGCTGATTGGGCGGGGGCGGTTCCCCCCGCACCGCCGCCCGGCATCGCTCGAGCGCGGCGCGCGCGGCAGCCGGCTCGCCGGTGATCGCCGCGACCGCGCATTGATAGGCATGGGTGATGACGAGCAGACCAAACGGGTCATGAAGCTCGTAGTGCAACTGGGCCTCGGCGAGCCACCGGCTCGCGTCGCGGAACCGTCCCTGGGCGTAGCGCAGGTTCGAGAGCCCGAGCCCCGCTATGCCCGCCGCGCTGTGGTCCCGGCTCCGCACTGCCGCCTGCATCGTTTTCGCACACCAGCGCTCGAGCTCATCCCAGCCCTCGCCGGTGTTTAGGCAAACGCCGACCCAGAGTGCCGCGGCGCCTTCGTCGTAGACGTCTCGGAAGGGCACCGCCGGACGAAGGGCGAGCGCCAACCTGTACGCGTCTTGGCTGCGGCCGTCGTACGCGAGGCGCCGAAGCTGCGCTGTCTGAACGGCCCGCTGGCGATCATGGTCAGAGCCGGTGGCGTCCGACAGGATCGAGGCCCGCCGCCCACCGACGCCCGGACGCTCGCGCGGGAGGTGCGCGTCGATCAACTCGCGCAGCGGATCGAGGCGGCGCTGCCACGAGGCATCCGGCCACCACGTGCCCGCGCGCGCGAGTAGCGCGCGCAGGTCCGCGACGCGATTCAGTCCCCAGAAAAGCACCTCGGTCTGTTGCTGGAGGTAGGCGATCGCGACATCTGGCTCGATCGCCGCGTGAGGCGTCTCGATCGTCTGCTCGGCGTCGGCGAGCGCAGCGGCGGCCTCCTCAAAGCGGTTTCGCGCCGCCAGCGAGCGAGCGAGCAGCAACCGCGCCTCCATTCCACCTCCACCCGCGACGGCACGCTCGGCCAGCAACCCGGCAAGCTCCGGATCGCCGGTGGCGATCGCCGCCCCGGCGGCGTCGCCGAGCAGCCGCTGCGGAACGGATTCGCCGGCCTCCAGGAGCCATCGCGCTACGCGCAGGGACCCCTCGGGCGTCAGTGTGGCGTTCTGCTGGAGCGACTCGGCCAGCCGGAGGCGCAGCGCTCGCGCCCGCAGGTCTGGTAGTGAGGCTCGGAGCGCCTCGCTGTACAGCGGATGGGCCAAACGCAGGAGGGGATCGGTCGTGTTCTCATCGAGGGTGATCAAACCCTCGGCCTCGGCGGATACGAGCGACTCGAGCGGCTCGAGGCGCGTGAGCTCAGACAGACGCAGCGGCTCGCCGAGCGCGAGCAGCTCGAGACCGCGCCGTGCGCCGTCGCCGAGGCCCGAGACCCGTGCGGACATGAGCTCGGCCAGCGACGTCGGCACCCGCGGGCGCCCGGACATCCACCACAACCCATCTTGGAGGCTGAACGCGCCGCCGGCGAGCAAGCCGCGCAGCAGTTCGGTGACGTACAGCGCATTGCCGCGGCTGAGCTCCCAGATCCACTGCCGCACGCCCGCCTCGACCGGGCCACCGACGATCGCCTCGAGCAACTGGTCGGTCTGCGACTCGTCGAGCGCTCCGAGCGCGAGGT
Organism: uncultured Solirubrobacterales bacterium; assembly: GCA_963757235.1. Classification (GTDB taxonomy): domain Bacteria; phylum Actinomycetota; class Thermoleophilia; order Solirubrobacterales; family Solirubrobacteraceae; genus Palsa-465. Next base: position 103,738 of record CAVWRC010000022.1, read on the forward strand.
GCTGTGCGCTCGCGTCCTTCCAAAGGGCCTGGATCGCGTCCGGGCACTGCTCACCGCTGCACACGGTCACGACGATGAACGCCGCCGACGTCCCGGCCAGGTGCAGCACGAGCGCGGCCGAGGTCGGGTCGAGGTGTTGCGCATCGTCGACGCCGAGGACAAGCTGTCTCCGCCCCGCGAGCTCGGTGAGGGCCTGCGTGCTCGTTCGCAGCACGGTCAGGGGGTCATCGGATCCAACGCTTCCGGGCAGCACTCCGGCCAACGCGCCGAGCGGGATCGTCGCCGCACTGCGCGTCGCCTGCACCCATAGCGGCGCTGCGCCGGCCTGGCCGGCCTCGGCGAGCGCCGCCCGCGCGAGCCGTGTCTTGCCGACCCCGGACGGGCCGACGAGCACGCAACCGACGCCACCGCCCGCTCGGTTCTCAGCGATCGTCCGCAGCTCGAGGGCGCGCCCGATGAGCGGCGGACCCAGCTCCCCGATCACAAGTCCCGCCGGTCGCGCACGGCCAGCTTATGCATCGCACGGTAGAGGTGCGTCTCGACCGTCCTGACCGAGACAGCCAGCGCAGACGCGACGTCGGCATTGCTGAGGCCCTGGCGGACGAGCTCGACAATCTGGCTCTCGCGGGCGGTGAGCCCGACTCGATCCCCATCCACCCCATCAATCGCTGGCGGGTCGGTCCCCTGCCCGGGTACGTGGAGCTCGTGGGCGCGCGAGGCGGCGCGCCGTGCCGAATCCTGCCGCCCCTGATCGACGAAGGTCGAAGCCGCATGGGCGGCCGCCCTCATCGCAAAGCGGAGAGCACCGATCTCCTCGAACCGGTCGGCGACACGCATCAGGGCATCGCCGTCGCGCGCGACGAGCGCCGAGGCGTGAGCCGCGTAGGCTTCGACGAGCGTTGCGTCGGCGCGCTCGGCGAGCGGCGCGAGCGCGGCGTTCACCTGGGTGGCCGGTGCGCCGGCCAGCAGTCCGTCGTAAACGAGCTTTCCGGCCAGGCCGGGCATCGTGGCGGCGAACATCTCGCCGGCGGCGAGGAAGCCGGGCGCCGCAGCCGGGCCCTCCCGCGCACACGCCGCCCAGACATGTGCGCGCGCGAGGTAGACCTGACGCGCAAGCGGCCGCAGGCGGATGTGGTCCTCGATCACCCGCAGGTCCGCGAGCGTGGCGGCCGCGCCCGCTGGGTCGCCGGTCAAGTATCCGATTCCGACCCGGAGCGCGAGCACCTCGGCAAGCGTCCCGAACGCGTCCTCGTGCTCGAAATGCAACTCGGCCTCGGCCAGCCAACGCTCGGCGTCGCGGCAGCGGCCGCGCATGAAGGCCAGTTGGGCGAGTCCGAGCGCGCCCTGCGCCGCGGCCTCGTGATCGTGTCGCCGCACCCCTTCCACGAGGATCTGAGTCAACTCGGGCTCGAGGGCGACCCAGTCGGCGCCGGACTCGACACCGGCGAGCCGGAACGCCCCGAGCCCCACCAGGCCGGGGTAATCGCGCACCGGAATTGACGGGCGGCAGCTCCGGGCGACCGCCTGAGCCTCATTCCACTCGCCGCCATAGAACAGCGCCAAGGCAAAGCGTGGCTCCAGGGCGCGGCGCGTGTCCTCGTCCATGGCCGGATCCGCCAGCGCGGCGCGGACCGCTCCGATCGCACCTGACAGATCGTCGACGACCGCGCTCGGCATCGACACTCCGAGCAGCGCCCAACCCCACACCGGCTCTTGCGACCACGACCGCGCGCGCTCGAGGAGTGCGCGGGCACCGCGAACGCGACCCAGACCCCAGAACAGCACGCGCGTGCGCTGGTCGAGGTAATCCAGGGCCAGCCGATGGCCGGGCGCCTCCGCCTCGACGGCCGCCAAAGTCTCCTCAGCGTCGAGAAACAAGCCACGCGAGGCCAGGGCACGCCCGAGCGCCAGCGCCGCGGGCAAGCCGGCGCCATCGGCGACCGCGATCTCGGCAAGCTCGGTCGCGAGGTTCGGATCGCCGGCGAAGTTGGCCGCGTCCGCCCCGCTGACGAGAAGCTCGGGCGGAATTGGCGCATGGGCGTCGAGGAGCATCCGCACAACCCGGACGGTGTCCTCGGGCGTCGGCCGCTCGCGTTGCTGGAGCGTCGCCGCGAGTCGCACGCGCAGTCCACGCGCGCGTAGTGCGGGGAGGGAGGCACGCAGGGCCTCGCCGTACAAGGGATGCGCAAGCCGGACATCGTTCGACCCGGGCGCCACGACGATCAGCCCCGCCGCTTCCACCTCAGCCAGCGCGTCATAAGAACTCAGCCCGGCAAGCTCGTCGAGCCGCAGCGGCTCGGCGAGCGCGAGGAATTCCAATGGCGCCTGCTGCCCGGCGGGAAGCTCGGCCATCCGTTGTCCGACGAACTCGACGAGCGACTTCGCAATCGACAACGGGCCTGAAAGCCGCCAGAGGCCGCCGACCCAGGCCAGGCTTCCGCCGCTCACCGCTCCGTTCACCAACTCGCGCGCGTACATCGGGCTGCCGCCGCTGCGGTCGAGGATCCAGCGCATGACCCGTTCCTCCACCGGCCCTTCGAGCACGGTTTCGATCAGCCCGCGGATCTCATCGTCACCCAAGCCTCCGAGCTCAAACCGACGCGCGCCGGCGTCCTTCCAGAGCGAGATGACGGCATCCGGGCACGGCTCACCTACGCGAACCGTCGCGATCACGAAGGCATCGCCACCGCTCGCAAGTTGCAAAACGAGCGTCGCCGACACGGGGTCAAGCCACTGCGCGTCATCGACACCGACGACGATCGGCCGCCCGCTCGCCCGCTCATGGAGCGCCTGCACGGTCGCCTGAAGCAGCCGGAACGCCTGGTCGGATGGGACCTCATCCGGCAGCAGCCCCGCCCACGCCCCGAGCGGAATCACCCCGGCGCTCCGTGTCGCCTGGACCCACTCGGTCATCGCCCCTTCCCGCTCTGCGGTCACCAGCGCCTCCCGCCCGAGTCGCGACTTGCCGATCCCCGCGTCAGCGCACAGCACGACGCCGGAGCATCCGTCCGCGCGGGCGGTGGCGATGCTCGCGAGTTCCTCCTCCCGGCCCACGAACGGCCACACCGAGCCGGCGCGAGCGACTGCCACGGGATTTGTCTGCATCAAGGTCCCCGGGGCATCGTATCGAGGCGGGCTCCTCGCTCGGGGGATCCGCGCGATACGTACCGGAAAGCGCACAGGTGTCGTAGGCCGATACGGACGACCGTACGAGCCCACGCCGCAAGTCTCCTCACACCGACCGCAGCGCACCACCGAAACAGGAGCCTCCCATGAGCATTACGGCCACCCCACCAGAAGGCATCGTTTCGCCCAAGAAGGTCTTTGCCGATGCCGCACCCGAGGGCGAAGGCCTTCAACGCAGCATCGGCTTTCTCGGCCTGCTGTGGGCGTCGGTTGGCTCGATCATCGGGTCCGGATGGCTGTTCGGCGCGTTGATCGCGGCCACCGTAGCGGGGCCGTCGGCGCTGATCGCCTGGGTGATCGCGTCGGCGATCGTGATCCTGCTGGCGTTGGTGCACGCCGAGCTCGGTGGGCTATTCCCCGTCAGCGGCGGCACCAGCCGATTTCCCCATTACGCGTTCGGAAGCCTGGCCGGAATGACCTTCGGGTGGGCCTCGTACCTGCAGGCGGCGACGACGGCGCCGATCGAGGTCCTTGCCGTGATCCAGTACCTGTCGACCGCGCAGTGGGCGCACGGCTTCTACCGCGCCAATGGCACGCTGAGCCCCGACGGGATCATCGCCGCGGTGATTTTGATGGCGTGCTTTGTGGTCCTGAACCTGATCGGGATCCGGTGGCTGACCCGCGCCAACACCGCGATCACCACGTGGAAGGTCGCGATTCCGCTGCTCACGATCGCCGTGCTGCTGGCGACGCACTTTCACCCCGGCAACTTCACCGCCGGCGGCGGCTTCTTCGTTCACGGTGCTGCGGTCAAGAGCATCCTGATCTCGCTCCCCACCGGCGGAATCGTGTTCGCTCTACTGGGATTCGAACAGGCGGTGCAGTTGGGCGGAGAGGCGGAGAACCCCGAGCGGAACCTTCCCCGCGCGGTGATCCTGTCGATCCTCATCGGCGCCGGGATCTACATCCTGCTCCAGGTCGTCTTCATCGGGTCGATCAGCCCCAGCCTGCTCGCCTCCCAGCACACCTGGACCAACCTCGGCCCCACCAACACCAATCCCGCGGTGACGGCGCTGAACGCCGGGCCGTTCTACACCGTGACCCGCATCGCCGGGCTCGCCTGGCTCGCGTTCATCCTCCGCCTCGACGCGGTCATCTGCCCGTTCGGCACCGGCCTGTTGTACGCGACCACGTCGTCGCGGATCAGCCTCGCGCTGGCGAGAAACGGGTACGTGCCCGACCAGTTCGAGCGGACGAGCAAGCGCACGCACGTTCCGGTCTTCGGCGTCCTCTTCGCCACCGGGATCGGCCTGTTGTTCCTGTTGCCGTTCCCGAGCTGGAGCAAGCTCGTCGGGATCGCGACCAGCTCCTCCGTGCTCATGTATGCCGGGGCGCCTTTGGCGCTCGCCGCGCTGCGAAAGACAAAGCCCGATCTCCCGCGCGTGTATCGACTTCCGGCTGCCCGGATCCTCGCGCCCCTGGCGTTCGTGTGCGCGAGCTGGATCATCTACTGGTCCGGATGGCAGACGCTGACCACGCTCATGGTCGCGATGCTGATCGGCTACACGATCGTCGCCCTCTCCTACCTCTTCCGCCTAAACCCGCAAGCGCCCAAGCTCGAGTGGAAGGCCGCCGCGTGGATCGCGCCGTACTTCATCGGCATGCTCGTGATCTCGTACTTCGGCGACTTCGGGTCCGGCGGGATCATCGGCGGCATAGGGATCTTCAAGCACGTGCTCGATCACGGCGGCAACGACGATCTCGGACTGGTCGGCGGCCTGCTCGTCTCAGCGGCGTGGAGCCTGATCGTCTACCGCTTGGCGATCGCCTGCCGGCTCCCCGAAGCGGTCGTCGACCGCTACGTAGCCGACGTGTACCCGCCGCCGGTCGACTAGGCGTCTTCCCAGTACGTAGCCGGCCGCCGGCAGTGTCGTAGTCCACTACGAACGACCCGGCGTCCCGGCCGCGAAAGGCTGCATAAGCAGATCAACGGCGCGTCTAAGAACCGCGTCACCCGAATAGGAGCCTCTCATGAGCAACACTGAAACTCATGCTGTGACCGGGCGATCCGTCCGCCGGTTCACCGGCCGGCCGGGTCATGCGGGCGAGCATCCCGGGCGCAGATCCGCTCGGATCGGACATTCGTCACCGTCTCGTTCTGAGGGTGCGGTGCTCGAGCTGACGCTGCTGGACGTCTTCGAGTCGACGGTCGCCCGGTGGGGCGAGCGCCCCGCGGTCGACGCGCCACGCGGTGTCCTCAGCTACAACGACCTCGCGGCAGAGGTGGACGAGCTCGCCGATCGCCTGCGCGCCGACGGGGTCGGCCCGGGCGATCGCGTCGGCGTGCGGGTCCCGAGCGGAAAAGCGGACCTCTACGTCGCGATCCTCGGCGTGCTCGCCGCCGGGGCGGCGTACGTACCCGTGGATGCCGACGATCCCGATGCCCGCGCGGAGCAGATCTTCACCGACGCCGGCGCATGCGCGGTAATCGGTAAGTCGCTCGAGGTGACGTGGCGCGGACCGACCGGCGGCCGTGTCGGACGTCCAACTCCGGACGACGACGCCTGGATCATCTTCACCTCGGGCTCGACCGGCAAGCCGAAGGGCGTGGCGGTCCAGCACCGGGCCGCGGCGGCGTTCGTCCGCGCCGAGGACGACCTGTGGCAGGTGCTGCCCGAAGACCGAGTCCTCGCGGGCCTGTCCGTCGCGTTCGACGCGAGCTGCGAGGAGATGTGGCTCGCGTGGGCGCATGGCGCCGCCCTCGTCCCAGCGCCACGCGCGCTCGTGCGCTCCGGTGTCGAGCTCGGCCCTTGGCTCAAGGAACACGGCATCACGGTGATCTCGACCGTCCCGACGCTGGCCGGCATCTGGGACGACGACGCGCTGGCGTCGGTCCGGTTGCTGATCCTGGGCGGCGAGGCGTGCCCCGAGCACCTGGTCGAGCGCCTCGCCCCAGGCCGCGAGCTGTGGAACACGTACGGCCCGACCGAGGCCACCGTCGTCGCCACCGCGATCCGGCTACAGCCCGGCGCGCCGGTAACGATCGGAAAGCCGTTGCGGGGCTGGGAACTGGCCATCGTTGACGAAGACGGTCACCTCGTCGCCGACGGTGAGGCTGGGGAGCTCGTGATCAGCGGTGTCGGGCTCGGCCACTACCTGAAGCCCGAGCTCGATGCCGAGCGCTACCGCAGCCTGCCCGCGATGGGCTGGGACCGGGCGTACCGCACGGGCGACATCGTCCGCCGGACCGACAACGGGCTCGAGTTCGTCGGGCGCCGTGACCATCAGGTCAAGATCGGCGGGCGCCGGATCGAGCTCGGCGAGGTCGACGGCGTGCTGAGTTCTGTCCCGGGCGTCCGCGGCGCCTGCACGGTGGTGCGCGAGTCGGCGGCCGGCAACAAGATCCTGGTCGGCTACGTCGCCGGCGAGGTCAACGCCCAGGACATTCGCGCCGTGGCCGCCGAGCGGATGCCGGCCAGCCTGGTGCCGCTGATCATCGCGCTCGACGAGTTGCCGATGGCGACCTCGGGCAAGGTCGATCGCAAAGGACTCCCCTGGCCTCCCCCGACCAGCGCGGACGGGCACGCGGCCGGCGATACGAACCTCACCCCCGCCGAGCGGAAGCTCGCCGAGCGCTGGCGCGAGCAGCTCGGGCCGGTGGCGATCGATGCCGACAGCGACTTCTTCGCGCTCGGCGGCACGTCGCTCGCGGTCGCCAAGCTCGTCTCGATCCTGCGGGCCGAGCATCCGGCTATCGCGGTCGCCGACGTCTACGACCACCGCACCCTGCGCGAGCTGGCGGCGCGCTTGGAGTCGGTCGGCGCCATCGATACCGACGCCAAGCCCGAGTTCTCGTTTGGAGCGATGCGGCGCCTCGGCCTGATGCAACTCGTCGGTGTGTTCGTCCTGTTCGCGATCCAGTCGGTCCCGTGGCTACTCGGGGCGCTCGCGTATGGCGATCTCGCGAACATCGGCACGCCTCACGTCGGCTGGCTCTGGCTCGGCGCCGCCTGGGTACTGCTCGCGAGCCCACCGGCGCATATCGCGCTCCAGTGCGTCTGCACGCGTGTCCTCTTGCGCGACCTTCGGCCCGGCCGCCACTCGCGGTACTCGTCGCTCGCCGCGCGGTTGTGGTTTGTCGACCGGCTCGCCGAGGTGACCCGCTTCAACCGCCTCGGGGGCACGCCGTGGGCTGATCGCTACGCTCGGCTCGTCGGCGCCGACGTCGGCGAGGGCGCGCGGCTGGCCACGGTGCCCCCCGCGGGTGCGCTCCTGCACATCGGCGAGGGCGCGACCATCGAGTCCAACGTCGACCTGCGCGGCTGGTGGATCGACGGCCAGGACCTCGTCGTCGGCGAGATCCGGATCGGCGCGGGCGCTCGGATCGGCTCGCGCTCCCTGCTGAATCCCGGATCGGTCATCGGGGACGGCGCCGAGATCGAGATGGGCACGGTCGTGTCGGGAGAGATCCCGGCCGGCGAGCGCTGGGGCGGCGCGCCCGCCCGTCGCACCGGAGTGGCCGGTGACAACTGGCCCGCGCAGGCCCCGACGCCTGGGCGCGCCCGGGGATGGGCATGGCTGTTCGGGGCGAGCCTCGGGTTCGAACTCGCGCTAGCGGCCGCGGCGATCGCTCCGGCCGTCGGCGTGCTCGCCCTGCTCGGCAGCGACCTGCCGACCTTCCAGAGCTCCTTCGTCGGGATCTTCCTCGAGGCGGCGATCTTCACCGCCGTGTTCGTTCCGATGACGGCGATTCTCGTCGCGCTCACCCTGCGCCTCGTGTGGCGGGTCGTGCAGCCTGGTTGGTACGACGAGCACTCACCGGTCGGCTGGGCCCTGTGGTTCGGCGAGGAGCTCAAGCAGAGCTCGAGCACGCTGCTGTTCCCGCTGTACGCGTCGCTCTATACCCGTCCTTGGTTCCGCATGATGGGGATCAACGTCGGTCGGGGCACCGAGATCTCGGTGACCACCGGGCTCAACCCGCTCGTGTCGTTTGGGGAGCTCAGCCAGTGCACGGATGACATCGGCTTCTGCGGCGTGCGGTCGCGCGACGGCTGGACGGCGGTGGAGCCGATCGAGATCGGCGATCACAGCTTCCTCGGCCCGGGCTCGATCCTGCGCGGCGGGACCCGGCTTGACGACGACAGCCTGCTCGGCGTAATGACGCTGTCGCCCCGGACGCCGGCCGCAGGAACCTCGTGGCTCGGAGTCCCGGCGCTCGAGCTGCCCCGGGTCCCCGACGCCACCGATCCGTCGCGCACCGTCAATCCGCCCCGGCGGCTGAAGCTCGCCCGCGGCGCGATGGACCTGCTCCGACTGCTCGTGCCGAACACGATCGTGCTGGTGATCGAGGCGTTCGAGATCATGTCGCTGGCGACGCTCGGCGCCCAGCTCGGGCTCGTCGCGGCCATCGTCGCGGCGCCGTTCGTGTTGATCGCCGGCGCGCTCGTGGCCACGACGGTGACGATCGCGATGAAGTGGATCCTGATCAGGCGCTACCACCGCAGCGAGCATCCCCTGTGGTGCAGCTTCGTCTGGCGCGACGAGATGATGAACGCCGCCCAGGAGCAGCTGGCCGACGAACGGCTGCTGCGCCTGGCGATGGGCACACCGATCATGTCCATGTACCTGCGGGCGATGGGCTCGAAGATCGGCCGCGGCGTGTGGTGCGAGACGACCGCGGTTACTGAGCACGACATGATCACGCTCGACGACGGGACCGCCGTCAACCGCGGCGGCTGCCTGATGACGCACCTGTTCCACGACCGGCTGCTCCGGATCGGCCCGACACACCTCGATCCCGGTGCCACCCTTGGGCCGACCGCGGTGGTCCTTCCAGACACCCACCTCGGCGCCGGCGCGCGGGTGTTCGGCCACTCGGTCGTCCTCCGAGGCGAGGAGCTCCCCGCGGGCACACGCTGGCAGGGCACCCCGGTCGTGGCCATGTAGTCCGATGGTGACGCTGCTCGACATCGACGCGGTCGGGGCCCCGGTGGTGGCGCTGATCGACGCCTCCACCGGGGGCCTCGACGAGGCGGCTCTACGGGTGCGAGCCCGGGAGCTGGGGGCGGCAGCAGGGGCCGACAGGGTGTCGCGCTCCTACTGCCACCCCTATGCCCTCGTCGCCTGGCACGCCGAGCAGATCGGCGTCGACGTCGAACGCGTCGTCACCTGTCCGGCGGCGTTCGCCTCGTCGATCTCCACTCCGGCCGAGGAGGCGGCGGCACGCTGGAGCACCGACCAGGAGATCGTCTCTCTGTGGTCGAGCAAGGAGGCTCTGTCCAAGGCGCTCGGCGACGCGCTGAACTACGACCCCCGCCGGCTCGAGTCGCCGGCGGGGTGGCCCGGTGGCATCTGCGGCCCGTGGCGCGCGGCGACACTCCCACTCCCCGACGGTTACTGCGGATGGGTTTGCTGGCGAGCGGCCGTCGGCTGACGGCCGCGCCGCACATGCTCGCGGCCGGCCTAGGGCTCGGTGTGCACGACCACATCCTGCGCGTGCGACTGGCCCTTGCGGATGTCGTCTTCCAGCCGGCTGGCGAGGTCGTGGGCCTCAGGAAGCGGCATGTCCGGCGGCACGACGACACTCACGAACACGACCAGGCCGCCGGCCGCGTGTAGCAGCCGCAGTTGCCGTGGTTCGTTCCCGGTCCGATCGAGGACGAGCCGGGAGATCCGCTCGCGCTGCGCCTGATCGGGATGTTCACCGTCCTCATCGGGCTGAGCCGCGAGGGGCTGTTCGAGCGGCTCCAGATGCGTGTGCACGTCCTCGACGCCGGGCTCATCGCGCACCGCCGACTCCACCCGCTCGGCGACCTCATGCGCCTGCTCGATCGGGATGTCGGACGCCATCTTCAGATGCAGCGAGACGCTCACCCGGCCGTCGTGCTCGTAGATGGTGATGTCGTGCGCCTCCCTAACGAGTGGCTCGGCGAGCGCGGCGGCGAGCACGCGGTCGCGGAGATCCAGTCCCCGACGCCGCGGCTCGAGATGCACCACCACGTCGGTTTCCGGGAGTGCCTCGCGGACGGCGGCCTCAACCGCGTCGGCCGTCCCGTGACTCTCGACGACCGCCTGGCCGGGCGGCACGCCGACGACGGCGTCTGCGAAGTAACGACCGCCCGACTCACGCACTCGGAGCCGACGGAGCTCGACCGCGTCACCCAGCCCGCTGATTGCAGCCTCCGCCCGGGCCCGAGCCTCGGCGGGCGTCGTGTCCATCAACACCCGGGCGTTTTCGTATACGAGTCGCGTCGCCGCCAAGAAGATGATCAGCGCCACGACCAGCGCAGCTACCGCATCGCCATCGTGAAACCCCACAGCGACGGCGATCATGCCGCAGAGCACGGCCACCGATCCGAGCATGTCCCCGGCAAAGTGAAAGGCGTTCGAGCGCAATGCGGCGGAGCGGTAGGCGCGAGCCGTGCGGATCGAAACAGCAACGCGCGACACGTCGACCAGGAGCGCGACCCCGATCACCGCGAAGACGTACCAACGAGCGGCCAGATCGGAGCCGCCTGAGGTCAAGCGCGCGATCGCCTCGATCACGATGAAGACGCCGCCGCCGTACAGAATCGCGGCTTCGCCCAGCGCGGCGAGGTTCTCCGCTCGCCGGTGTCCGTAGGGATGATCGATGTCGGCCGGGCGAACTCCGAGCCGGATCGCGAAGAACGTCAAGATCGCGGCGACGACATCGCCCGAGGACTCGATGCCCGCCGATACGAGGCCCAAGCTCCCCGAAACGATCCCGGTGCCGAGCTTGAGAACGACCAGGAGTGACGCCGCGGCGATCGAGACCAGCGCGGTACGCCACTGGCCGCTCGCTTGCCGCGCGCGGCTGTCCCCCTCACCGCCCGACGTCGACATCGTCCCCATGGACATGATCTCGATTAGGTTAGGCGTCAGCCCCGATCATCGGCGACACGAAACGTGCCGCTGACCCACGCCCGACCCCGCCCCGGTTTTTAGTCAGGGGTTGACGAACCGCTGTACGAACTCGAGGGAGGTGTTGGCGACTTCCCTCCAGCCGCCGTCGATCGTGAGCGAGTGGCCGCGATTTGGGATCTTGACGATTTCGGTCACGCCGTCGTTGCGCTCGTGGCGCTTGAACGAGGCGTTGGCGATCGCCCACGGCACCGTGTTGTCCTTCTCGCCGTCGATGATCAATAGCGGTCCCCGCTCTTGATCGTCTTGTGCGCGAACACCTCGGGGTGAGCCTTGGCGTCCTCGACGGTCTCGGGGTCGTCCGGCCAACCGGGTGTGAGCGTGGTATAGCCGGCTTTCTTGAACAATGTCGCCCAGCGATCCCAGCTACTCGGCAGCAGCCACAGACCGTGGATGAACACGACCGGCTGACGTTCCGACGCGTTCGCCCGCTTGACCTGCCGCTCCTCGTGCTCGGTGATCGTCGCCATCAAATCCTCGCTTCGGTTGACTTCGATATGGGTCGTCCCCACCTCGACGCGTCGGGTACTACCGGCGCCCGCACCCCTTGAGCGCTCCGAGCACGCAGCATTCCATATACCGACCGCGAGCAGAGGTGATCGCGTTCGTCGCGGGGCATCCGTCGATCGATCGGCTCTACGAGGTCGAGCACATCCGGCCCGGCTCGATCCACCGGCCTGCGCTCGTCCGCGTTGTCCCGGGTGGGAAGGGTCTGAACGCCGCCCGCGCGGCACGCCTCCTTGGCGGCAACCCACACGTCCTGGCCATCCTGGCCGGCCATGCCGGCCGGTGGATCGCTGATGCGCTTCACGCGGAGGGCGTCGAGGGCACGTTCGTCTGGACTGACGGAGAGACCCGCACCTCGGTGAGTGTCGCGTCCGCTGACCAGCCGGCGGGTTCGATCACCGGCTTCTACGAGCCGTCGGAGCCGATCCCCGCGGGCTCGTGGTCGCAGTTGGAGGCGGTCACCAAGAACGTGATCGGCGGGGCGGAGGTCGTTTGCCTCTCCGGTGGCCTCATCGCGGGGGCGCCGATTGACGGCTACCGGCGGATCGCGGAGATCGCTCACGCCAACGGAGTTCCTGTCGCGATCGACTCGCACGGGCCTCACCTGCTCTCGGCGTTCGAAGCCGGCCCCGAACTCGTCAAGCTCAACGCCGAGGAGGCAGCCGAGGCGCTGGATATCTTCGTGCCGGATCACGGCCTGCTCCGGTGGGCCGCCGAGGCCGCCGCCGAGATCAAGCGGCGAGTGCCCGGAAACCAAACCACTGTGGTCACCTGCGGGACGAGCGGGATGGCGCTCGTGGACGACTCGGGCGAGACGCTCGGCGGCCGCATCGAGGAGATCGGGGCCTACCCGGTCGGGAGCGGCGACGCGGCACTGGGCAGCCTGGCTCTGGGGCTCTCGCGCTCACTACCGCCGCGTGAGCTGCTCGCCCAAGCGCTTGCGGCCGGAGCGGCCAACGCCGAGGTGCCCGGTCCGGGTGTGCTCGAGCCGGCGAGGATCCCGGCGCTCGCGGCGCGAGCGTCCATCGCCCCCATCCGCGGGTGACGCCCAGGAGCGCCCCGCGCGGGGCGGCTCAGTGGTATTCGTGGACGTGCTCGGGATCGACGCGGAAGCTGACGCGCGGCTGGCCGGCAAAGCCGGCCGGGTCCTCGCCGTAGCGCTCGGCCTGTGTCATCGCCTCGGCGAGGGCGTCTTGGCTCTCGTCGACGAGCGCGGCCCGGCCGCGGATCGAGACGTAATGCAGGTAGTCGCCTTCGTCGTGGACGATCAAAGCGACGCGAGGATCCCGGCGGACGTTGGCCACCCAGCGACGATCCCGGTGTCCGTTGAGTCGGACGTGGTCATCGCCGAGCATGTAGTGAATGACAATCTGGCGGGGCGCGCCGTCCGGCCCGAGCGTGCATAACACCGCGCACCGCGGCGCGGAGAGGAACCCGCGGACCGGCTCGATCAGGCTCGTGCCGTCCCTCATCACACGACTTTAACCGGCGGATCGCTCGATCAGTACGAGCGATCGCCCGGCCACGACGACGTCCTCGACCGGGCCGAGGTCACGCGTGGTAGGGGTCGAGCAGAAGCTTGGCCGGGTTGCAGCGCCGGCCCGACCCCGGATCCCACGGGCCGTGAACGCGGAAGCCATAGCGCGCCCCGTGCCCGATTCCCGGGACGTCCCCGCGCCAGATGTAGCCCTCGTCGGAATCGAGCGCTCGGCGCGTCTCCTGGCCGCTCTCGTCGAACAGGCACACCTCGACGGCGTCGGCGACGCTGCTGAACACGGCGAAGGTGACTCCGTCGCCCTCGACGCGGGCTCCAAGCGGGGCGGCGAGGCGGGTCTTCTCGGTCTCAGTCGTCATGTGCGCCATTCTCCCTCCAAGCGAGACGTGGTGTGTGAACTAGCCGCCAACAACCGCCCAGGGCGTGATCTACGCCTCGGGCTCCAGCCTGAGCAAGCGGAGAGCCACCTGCAGCTCGGGTGAGCGATGCTCGATCGGGTGCGGGAGCAGTTCCTGGGCGGCGCGAATGCGGTAGGCAATCGTGTTCTCGTGAACACCCAGCCGTTGCGCCGACCGCAGCGGGCTCATGTTCTCCTCCAAGTAGACCCGAAGCGTCGCGGTGATTCGTCGTGAGTAGTCATCGCCAGCCGCGAGCTCGCCAAGTTCCCTCCCGATGAACTCCCGCGCGTGTTCGACATCTGCGCTGGCCAGGGCGGCCAGTGCGACATCGTCGTATGCCGTGACCGATCCGGACCGACGATGGGTCAGCTGAGCGACGCGTCGCGCATATAGGGCTTCGCGGTGACTGCGACAAAAGCCACCCACTCCGTGTCCCGGTGAGCCGAACGCGGCCAGCACCTCGGGGAAAGCCTGGCGGTCGACTTGGACGGGCTCGGCTTCGAGCGGCCGCTCTCCGCGCCAGCCGACCCACGCCGCAAGGCAGAGTCGGGCTCGCATCACCAGCAGGGGCCCGACGGCGCCGAGTGAGCCGACGATCTCGAGCGCTGCCCGCTCCAGCATCGCCAGCGCCTGCTCGCCCCCGTCCGCCTGTGCCTCGCTCCAAACGACAAACGCCTGGTGCTCACGATCGAGCTCGTATCCGAGTCGTCGGCTCGCCGCAACGGTGTCGACGGTCTCACCGTTGAGAAGGGCATCGACGAGCTCGGTTCGGAGCGCCGCGGCGCTGCGAACCCAGCGCTCGCGTTCCTCGGCGTAGCGCCGAACCAGGCCGCCGCTCAATGCCTCGACGTACTCAAAGGTCCACTTGGCTCCGAGCTCGATCGCCTCCGCCCGCTCGCCGGCGTCGCGGATGTCGGCGAGAGCCTTTTCGGACCATCGCGCAAAGAAAGTGGCCTGACCGATGTGGTAGGCACGAAGCAGTGAATCCAACGGCAGGCCTCGGCGTACGAACTCGCGCGCATAGTCCACGGCGGCGGGCGGAGGGAGCGCTTCGCGCGGTGAAAGATTGCTGCGGGAGAGGTCGACGAGCAGCCGCAGGACGTTCTCGGTACTCGCATACGTGCTTTCGCGCAGCTCCGGATCGGCGTCGACGTCGGGCAGCTCGGCGTGGATCGCGTCGGTGATGTCGCGCGACACAGACGGCAGCCAGCCAGGATCCCCGGTGAAGCGGATCACGATGTCGCGCATCCGTCCGTCCGAGCCCATGCACGCAGCCTAATACGCGGCCGGTCGCCGCGACACCGCCTGAGGCCAGGCGCGGCGATCAGAGCAGTTCGATGAGCGCCTTCACCACGAGGGCGAAGCCGATGAACGCCAACCCTCGTGCGCCGTACACCCGGCCGTGCGCTCGAACCCAGTCCTTGGCGTTCTCGATCGCGGCGGGGGTCCGCTCCGGGGCGATCGTGAACGCGAGAATCGGGCCCTCGAGCAACAGCAGCATGACGAGGTTGAATCCGATCACCACGAGCACTGTGACGGGCGTCGAGTAGTTCAGCTTGCTGATCCGGCTCAGGCCCGCGAGGTACGAGGCACCTGGGAGGGTGAGGACGGCGCCCAGCAGGAACGTTGTCTTCGCGGTTCCCTTCTGTAGCTCGCGCTGCCACCTCGGTGGCTTCTTTTCCCCTTTCCGGGCCGCTCGGGCCGCTCGTCGCTCATGGAGGGGTTCGTCCTTCCCGGACGCGAGTACCCAAGCGCCTAGGAGCGCGATGGCGCCGATCGCCAGGTCCGCGACCGGGCTCAGGGTGTGTTTGGTCGTGCTGATAAGAGTCGACCCTTCCAGGGAGGAGACGATCACCAAGCCAAGGGTGATGCTCGTCATCATCGCGCCCACCCAGTAGCCGAGCATCAGACGCTTCGGGCTCGGCAGGAGCATCATCATCGTGCTCACCGCGAGCAGCGTCGGATTCAGCGCCGCCGTGAGTGAGAGGAGAGCGACTTCGCCCATCGCGGTTGCTACTCGCGGGGGTGCGGCATCAGCTCGCGCTCCGCTGTGCGGCGTCGACGGCGGCTTGGACGGTCGAGTAGACGCGGGCGAGCCTCGGGTGCTCGCTCGCGTGGTCCTCGGGGTGACGCTCCATGTCGCTGTAGTGGCCGCCGGCGCCGGCGACTTTGCCCAGCCTCGCGATCCGGGGACGGGACGCGCGATAGATCAGCAACAGGAGCGAGGAGGCGATCCCGATGAACAGCCCCGGCAGCGTGTCGAAGATCGTCACACCCAAGAGCGCGCCGACCGCGGCGATGAAATCGGGGCTGCCGTTCACGACCATTCCGCTCAACAGCCCCGCCGCGACGTTAGCCGCGCCGACGCCGATCAACCCGCGGTCGGGGTCAATCTGGTACCCCTCGCGGGCGGCGTAGGTCTTGGCCGCGCCGAGCCGCTCCGCGAAGCCGACGAGCATGATTCCGATACCCGAGCTCAGGAGCTTCACGTAATCCGAGCGCGGCGCGTTCGGAACGCCGATCGACGGCAGACCGCTCGAGATGTGGCCGACGATCGCGACCCCGTGATCGTTGAGGCTGAACACGGCGACCAGCACGATCCCGAACAGCACGGCCACCAGCGAACCCGGGACCCGAGGGGCAACCCGGCGCGACCCGAGCACGGTCGCCAGCGAGGCCAGACCGATCACCAGGGTCAGGACGTGGGTGTCCCCGAGCTGCCTGATCACGTTCCCGAGCTTCTCGAAGAAGTCGCCAGATCCCTTCTTCACGCCGAACAGATCGGGCAGTTGGCCGACCATGATCGTCAGCGCCAGCCCGATGATGAATCATTTGAGCACAGGCTTTGAGATGAAGCCGCGTAGAAGATCAGCGCCCCCGGCGCGGCGTAAAGACCGACGACCGGAGAGACCCCGGCGAATCGACGCGTACGCGAGCGCCTCGGGCACCAGCACCGCCCAGACGGTTACGCCCGCAACGAGATCGCCCCGCAGCCACGACCGCTGGAAGCCGCGAAGCGATGCGAACAACCAGCCCATGACGCAAGCGGCCACTCTCGATGCGGCGGGTGGTGGCCACATCATCCATTCGGGGTGATTCCGCCCCGGCGGCTCGTCATCCCATCGAGATGAGGTCCCGTCCGTGCCACGGCTTAGGCTCACGCTCGCGATGCCCGATCCTCCGGCTCAGGTCAGCGACGTCACCCGCCGGACGTGGCTCGCGGCCGAGCGGACGTGGCTCGCGTGGTGGCGAACGGGTGTGGGGGTCGGCGCAGTGGCGCTCGCGCTCGGCCGGTTCCTACCCGAGCTCACCCACCGGCACACCTGGCCCTATCGGGCCCTCGGCGTCGGCTATGGCGTGCTGTCAGTCGCAGTGCTGATCGTGGGCGCAGTTCGTCAGCAGCGCAGCGCCGCCGCGCTGCGCAACAACACGTTCTCGCCGCTATCGTCGCCGGTCGTCAACTGGCTGACCGGCGTCGCGATCCTGCTCTCGGTCATATCGACGGCTCTCGTCCTGACCACCTTCTGAGCGCGGGCGGCCCCGCGAGCGGGACGGTCTGAAGCTACGCGTCCGCGAACACCTTGGCCCAGTCGCGCTTGATGCTCACGACCGTCCAGCCGTCCGAATCCGCCCGCTCAAGCGATGTCTCCGCTCCCGCGGTGTAGTCGAACTCGCGCTCGGGATCGTCGTGGAGGACGAGCAGGCGGAGCGCCGGCCGAGCCGGGCCGCCGGCGTAGCGCAGCATCGGGATGTCTCCGTTCGAGTTGCCGCCGGCCAGGATCGGGCGACGGCCGACTCGACTCCAGATCCTGACCGGCTTCGTCGGTCCATCGTCGAACACGTCCGGCTGTGCCAGGTAGACCAACGTGCCTCCGTGCTCGTCCTCCTGGTAGCTGAGCGCGTTGGAGCTGCCGATCACGCGCTCGGCCGGGATCCCGTAGATCTCCTCGGTGACCGGGCGCATGAAGTCGCGGTCGCCGCCTGATGCTATGAACGTCGTGAAGCCGTTGGCCTCGAGGAAGCGCAAGAGCTCGATCATCGGCAGGTAGGCGCAGTCGCGGTAGTCGCGGTCGAGAGCAGCGTGGCGACCTCGCAGGAACTCCTCGGCCGCGGCGGCGTAGTCCTCGACGGACAAGCCGGCGAAGGCGTGCACGATGCCGGCCATCAGCACCTTCACGTCGGTCTCGTCTCCGTGGTAGTGCTTGGTGATCGCGCCCCCGAGCCAGGCATAGTCGCGCTCGTGGGCCGCCTTCCATGGTTGCCGGTCGCGCAGCGAATCATCGACCTCGGCCATCTCGGCCAGCCGCTTCAAGATGAACCCGACCTCGATCTGAATCGGCTTCTCGCACCACAGGGTGCCATCGTTGTCGAACACGGCGATGCGCTCGGCGGGCGGCACGTAGTCCGCGCCGCCCTCATGCGTCACGCGCTCGACGAAATCGACGATCGCCTGGGTCGCCGGCGTGTCGTTCCATGAGGCCAGCATCGTGCCGGCGCCCTTGACTGCTGCCATCGGCGATCAGTCCCGCGCGAAGGCCATGCGGGCTTCCTGAGCGAGGTCCACGAACGGCTTGCCGCTGACATCGATCATCGCCTTGTGGATCGTGCCGCCAACGAACGCCCAGGGGCGCTCGCCCGGATAGTCGTCGGTCACCGGCTCGCCTCCCTCTCTTCCGATGTTGAGGCCCTCGCCGGCGAGTGAGAACTTGCCGGGCTGGGTCTTGATCCGCCCCTCGCCGACCGCCTCCTCGCGCATGTGCAGGGTGAGTATTCCCTCAGTCGGCATCGCATCGCCCTCCTTCTCGAACGAGGCCGACAGCACCACGTGACCGATCGGGACGGGCTGGGTCGATTCGATTAGCTGGTCCTCGAGGCCGACCCAGTTATAGACGTACTTGAGCTTGCCGTCCTTGATGTACAGCGCGTGGCCGCCGAACCGCGACCCTTGGGCGAACAGGACGCCTTCCGCCTCCTCCGTGTCGATCGTGACCTCGACCGCGATCGAGTACGAACGGTTGCGGATGTTCGGCGCGACGGACTCTGGCACCTCGGCGCCACCTGGGTAATACACATAGCGACTGCGGGGTTTCGAGAGCTGCGGACGATCGGTGGTCAGGATCTGAACCACATCGCGGTCCTCGAGCGGCAGCGCCTGATAGCGGCCCGCCTCCTCCCACCACAGCCCGATGAGCTCCTGCAGCTTCTCGGGCTGCGCGGCCGCCAAGTCGTGACACTCGCACGGGTCCTCGTCGGTATTGAACAGCTCCCACCGCTGGCTGGCGTAGTGCGCCCACATGTCGGGCGCGGACGGGGACACGGCGGCGGCCTTCCAGCCCTGGTGCCAGATCGCCCGCGTCCCGCCCATCGAGTAGAACTGGGTCTGCTTGCCGGTCTTGGCGTCGGGGTCGTCGAACGTGGCGGCGAAGCTGACCCCCTCGATCGGATGCTGGGTGTGTCCCTTCACGACGTCCGGCGGATCGATCCCCAGCGCATCGTAGATGGTGGGCACGATGTCGACGGCGTGCGTGTACTGCCGGCGCACGCCGGTTCGCTGGATCCGCTTGGGCCAGGCGATGATCATCGGGTCGGCCGTGCCGCCCTCCCAGTTGGAGTAGCGCTTCCACAGCTTGAACGGCGTGTTGAACGCGCACGCCCACCCGGTCGGATAGTGGTTCTAGGTCCCCGGGACTGCCGAGGTCGTCGAGGAACGGGAGAGCCTCTTCGATCTTGTCGGGCAGGCCGTTGAGGATCTTGTTCTCGTTGACCGAGCCGTTCGGGCCGCCCTCCCCGGAGGCGCCGTTGTCTGACACGAGCACGATCAGCGTGTTGTCGAGCTGGCCTGACTCGTCCAGATAGCCGAGTAGGCGCCCGATCTCGTGATCGGCGTGGCTGAGGAACCCCGCGTAGACCTCTCGGTGATCGTGGCCATCCCGTTGGTCGTGTGGTTACGGCCCGTCATCAGGCACGAGCGCGTCGGTGAGCACAGCGCTGCGGTGTGGAAGTTCGTGTACAACAGCCCCCGTTCGGCGATCCGGTTGATATTGGGGGTCTCGATCAGGCCGCCGAAGGGCTCCATCGCGGAGAAACCGACGTCGTCGAGCACGATGTAGAGGACATTCGGCGTCCCCTCCGGAGCGATCGGCTGCGTGTACGGCTCCCAGTCCGGGACCGACTCGGTCACGTCGACGTTGATGATCCCCTTGAACGGCTTGGCCATCAGGTCCCCTTCCATCTCAGGCTCGCTGGATCTACGGCCATGATCAGCGAGGCGCGAGCGCGCCTTCATCATCCGAAAAAGGTGATGTGCGCCACCGCCGCCGGGGCGGAACCTTGGGCTCATGGCCCCTGACGACATGGTCGAGATCCCAGGCGGGCAGTTCCGCATGGGCTCGGAAGACTTCTATCCCGAGGAAGGGCCGACGCGCGAGATCGAGATCAATGGTTTCGCGATCGACCGTGAGCCGGTGAGCGTCGCCGAGTTCACCCGCTTTGTCGCCGACACCGGCTACACGACGCTCGCCGAGCGCCCGCCCGACGCCGCTGACTACCCGGACGCCGACCCCTCGTTGCTCGTCGCCGGGTCGGCGGTGTTTCACCCCACCCCCCACCCCGTCCCGCTCAACGATCCGGGCCAGTGGTGGTCCTACGTTCCGGGCGCGAGCTGGCGCCACCCGTGGGGGCCTCGGAGCGACAACGCTCAGCGGCAGAACCACCCTGTCACGCACGTTGCCTACGAGGACGCCGAGGCGTTCGCGCAGTGGGCAGTCAAGGCGCTCCCGACCGAGGCCGAATGGGAATACGCGGCCCGCGGCGGGCTCGACGGCGCGGTGTTCGCTTGGGGCGAGGAGATGCGACCGAGCGGGGAGCTCATGGCCAATTTCTGGCAAGGCGAGTTCCCCTGGCGCAACGCGGGAAGCAAAGGCTGGCGCGGCACGACGCCGATCGGCCTGTTCCCCGCCAACGGCTACGGGCTCTGCGACATGACCGGAAACGTTTGGGAGTGGACGGGCGACTACTACTCGGCGCGGGGCGCCGGCACCGACGCGCCGGCAAGTCCCTGTTGCAAACCGCCCCCGAACCCTCGCGTCGAGACCCCCGAAGGCAGCTACGACGTCGGCCGCCCGGGCGCGCACATCCCGCGCCGCGTCATCAAGGGAGGCTCACACCTGTGCGCCCCCAGCTACTGCCTGCGCTACCGACCCGCCGCCCGTCAACCCGAGGCAATCGACACCTCCACCAGCCACATCGGGTTCCGCTGCGTTCGGCGGTAGTCGAAGAAAAGTGCCCGGACCGAGCGGCGCGCTTTCCCACGCCGCCGATCCGGACACTGGCTCGATCACTCGAGCGCTGCCTTCGCCCGCATCGGCACGCGAGCGAGGCTTCTTGGGGCTACCGCCAGGTCAGGAAGCCGCCGTGACGGGTCGGTCCGAACCGGCCTTGAGCGTGGCTGCGCCTCCGTTGCGGGCGGCCTGGGTCCATGCCTGGTCAAGCGATTTCGGAAGGTCCTTGACCTCAAACGCGAGGACGATCCTCATTACACCGACGGCGACTGCCCAGATGCCACCGACGGTGATGATCGCCGCGAGGGTCGCGCCGGGGTCGGCGAGCGCAAGCACGCCGAGCGGCACCTCGACGAGCCCGAGCAGGAGCAACAGCCACCAATCGGAGATGAGGTGGCGCGCCGCAAACGCCCCCGAGATTGTGACGGTGCCCATCACGATCAGCCAGGCGCCGAGGAAGATGGCGACGGCGACGATTCCCGGGGCGGGCCAGACGATGATCGCGATCCCAGTCGCGATCGACAGCAGGCCCGTGATGACGTTGGTCCGCCGGACGCGCGAGTCGATTCCCGATGTCAGTGCGAACGTGACGCCCTCGAGGATGAACAGCGCACCGAGGAACGTCGCCAGACTGCGGACGCTCCAGTTGATGCTGAAGATGAGCACGCCGGCCACGATCAGCAGCAGACCGTTGACCAGCAGCCTCCACCAGTTGCGGGCCACGCTCTCGGCGGCCTCGCGAGACAGCTTGTGGGCGAAGTCAGGGACTGCGCCCGGGGTAACGAACATGGTTCCTCCAGAAGACGGATGTGGTGATGCGCTTATCGGCAGCGTGGTCGATGAGCGCTGCCCGCCCTAGACGGCGCGCGTGGATCCACCATTCACGCGGTGTATGACGCCGGGTGACCGCGGTTTCGCCACCAGTCGCTGAGGATGATCTGGATCGCCGCCGCGATCGGGATGGCCAGCAGGGCGCCCAGGATCCCGAGCAGGGCGGCACCCGCGAGCACGGAAACGATCGTGATGATCGGATTGACGCGGAGGGCCCTTCCGTAGACGAGCGGCTGCACCACATAGTCTTCGAACCGCTGCCACACGAGGATGAAAGCGATCCACACGATGGTCGCGGTGGGGAAGTCGACCGTCACGGTCGCGACCGCGACGACGATCGCACCGAGTGTGGCGCCGACGAGCGGGATGAGGTCGAAGAACCCGACGACGAAGCCTAGGGATAGTGCGTATGGGACCCCCAGGATCGAGAGGACGATCCACGTGGCAAGCGTGGCCAGCCCGCTGATCACGATGTTGCCGAGGACGTAGTCCGCGACGGCTCGGTTGATGTCGATGATCAGCTGGCGATAGCGCCGCTCACGGGAGCCGGTGAGGCCCAGTCCCAGGTTCACGTAATCGCGGCCGTGAAGGATCAGCAGGAAGGAGACCGCGAGCACGGTGACGAGCTGCCCGATGAAGTTGGCCGCTTGAACCGTGACGTCCTTCAGCGGTCCGACCAGGTGTCCGAGCAGCTGCGGCAGCCGGCGGGCGTCCTGCACCAGCTTCCTGCTCACGTGGTAGCGGTTGTCGTAGTGACGAAAGGTCCCGTTCCCGCGTAGCTCAGCCGCGTAATGCGGCGCGTTGCGCGACAGCTGTTCGACCTCTTTGACGAGGCTCGGGACCACGACATACCCGACGACCGCGACGCCTACGATCAGCAGCAGGTAGGTGATCAGGATCACGAGCGCCCGTGGCACTCGGACCTTGCCTGTGATCGCGTCGACCAGCGGAAACAGGGCGAGCGCGAGGAACAGGCTGATCCCGACAAGCCGGATGACCCCTCGCACGCGCCAGACCAGGTATAGGCCGATCGCGCAGACGGTCACGATCAGCACCGCTCGAACGATCCCGCCGAACGACGGAGCCGCGAGCCGGACGAGTGGAGCGGTGAGCGCATCCTCGCCGGCGCCGGCTCGAGTCTCCTCCGACGCCGGTGGCTGCGGAACCGCCGGCGCTTCCGGGGGCTGCGCCGGCTTTTCGGCCGGCGCGTGCGGCGGCGGCTCTCCCGAGTCCGAGGAGCTGGTCACGGCCGGGCACCGGCTGGAAGTTCTGAAGTGATGTATGCGTCAAACTGACGCTCGAACTCCGGCCACCAGGCGGGGTCGCCCCCACCCGGCCCGGGATGATCCGGGCCGCCGCGGCCAGGACCGCCACCGCCGCCGGGACCGGAGTCACCCTCTCCACTGTCGCGACGATCTGGCGAAGGTTCGGTGAATAGCGCGATCAGCGTAACCACGAGCCCGCCCAGGCATACCCCGAGCATCAGGACAACCGCCACCCCGCCCGCCATCGAGCCTCCGTGAACCGCGACCGCGGCGAGGTGAGTGGATTGCGGATGAGCGACGTGCATATCGGTTCGACGTGGCCCGGGTGTGGTCCTGCCCTCGGCCTCTAGTCCTTTCCCCGCCCAAACAGCTGCAGGAAGAAGGTGAACACGTTGAGGACGTCGAGGAATATCCCGGTGGCGATCGATACCGCGTCGCCCTCACCAGCCCGGTTGAGGCGGTTGAAGTCCAACAGCGTGTAGCCGCCGAAGATGCCGAGACCGAGCACCGCGTAGATGACGTTGCCGGCCGGCATCGAGACGAACAGGCTGACGAGGCCGTAGACGATCAGCCCGAGCAGGAGAAGGAATAGGACCCGCCCGAGTTGTTAAGGCCAAAGATGCAGACGAAGCCGAGGACGAAGCAGATCAGGGCCGCACCCCCGGCCAGATGCCGCCCGAGGTACGCCCCGAGGGTAAACACGCCGAGCGTGGTCGCGACCAGCCCCATCACCTGACCGAACACGCCCGTGCCGCGGACGCCGGTCTCGGACGACATTGCGAGTGCCATGAGACTCCTTTTGCTGTCAGTAGACGTGGGTGGGCGCATCGTGCGACCGAAGCACCGTGGACACCTTGATCTCGTTGGTGATGCCGAGCACGCCATCGAGGCGGGCCACCGCTTCGTAGGCCGCGTCACTCTCGAACTGGTGAGTCACCTCGCCCACCAGAGTCATCCAACCATCCCTCACGTGGACATCGACTAGGTCGGCGGGCACCTCGCTGTCCCACATGAGCACCTGAAGGGCTCGAGCATCGCGGCCGGCGGCACTGCGTTGGCTCAGACTGCCGACGGTGCCGCGCAAAATGGCTGTGCTGTCGACAGCGACTACGGCGACCTCAGACGGATCGGTGATTCGCGGGTCGCGGATCAGCGACTCACGGATGGCGTGCTCTAGGTTGCTTGACATCGATGGCTCCTTTGGGTCGGTGAGTTACGCGCGCCAGGCCTTCACACCCAGCCAGCAACGGTCTGGACGAGCACCAGACCGGACAGTGCGCCGACGACGGCGACGCAGACCGTCGCCACCGCGCGGAACACCGGACCGTTGGCGGCT
The DNA here is from genome assembly GCA_963757235.1 of uncultured Solirubrobacterales bacterium. Lineage (GTDB taxonomy): Bacteria > Actinomycetota > Thermoleophilia > Solirubrobacterales > Solirubrobacteraceae > Palsa-465. The sequence continues at coordinate 127,917 of CAVWRC010000022.1, forward strand.
GCGCCGAGCACCGAGCGGCGGTTGGCGAGGATCAAGATGAAGGTGAGCAGGACCGGGGTGATGAATCCGTTCAGCACCTGGGCGTTGATCAAGAGCTCGACCAGGTTCCCGGGGAGGAGCGCGACGATCGCGCCGATCACCAGCTGCAGCGTGTAGACGCCGTAGAAGAACGGCGCCTCGCGGATCTTGCGCGGTAGCGATCGTTCGACTCCCGCGGTCTCGGCGACCGCGTAGGCGGTCGAAAGCGGGACGACGGTAGCGGCCAGCAGCGACGCGCCGAGCAGCCCGAACGCGAACAACTGCGATGCGGCAGCGCCAGCGACCGGGCGAAGGGCAGCCGACGCCTGCGCGACCGAATGCAATGGCCCGCTGCCACCGATCGCCGCGGCGGTGGCGATGATGATGAAGATCGAGACGGCGTCGGAGAGAATTGCGCCGTTGACGGTGTCGATCCTCTCGCCACGGTAATTCTCAGGAGTGACGCCCTTGTCCACGACCGCGGACGCGACGTAAAACTGCATGTAGGGAGTGACCGTCGTGCCGATCAGCGCCACGGCGAGGAGCAGAAACGCGTTCGAGTGCAGGAAGTGCGGCCAGACGAGGTTGCTGACCATCGTTCCCCAGTGGGGGTGCGCGAGGACGGCCGCGATTGGATAGGAGATGAACACCAGCCCCATCACCAGGAACACGCGTTCCGCCCGCGAGTAGTTACCGAGCACGGTCACCGCCCAGATCCCCACCAGCGCGAGCGGGACCGCGACGTAGCGTGAGACCCCGAACAACTCCATCGCGGCGCCGACGCCGGCGAACTCGCTCACCGTGAGTCAGGCGTTCGCGACAAACAGGAGCACCATCGCGGCGGCGCCGCTTCGCAGCGGGAACTGCTCGCGGATCAACGCGCCGAGACCCTCGCCGGTGTACGCCCCGAGCCGGGAACACATCTCCTGGACGACGACCAGGGCAACGGTGACGAGCACCATCAGAAACAGGGTCCGGTAACCGAACTGCGCACCGGCGCTGGCATAAGTCAGGATGCCGCCCGCGTCGTTGCCGGCGTTGGCCGCGACCAGCCCCGGCGAGGATCGCGAGGATCCCGAGCGCGCGGCGCAGCCACCGTGGCAGCCGCGCGATGCGGCCGCGCGTGGCGCCAGCCGGTGCGTCCACCGCGGTCATGAATCCTCTCCGTCTCGGCGCATCTCATAGGCTCTCAGCGCCGCTCGCACCTCGCTCGGGTGCAGCCGCTTCACGTCTCCCCCCTCGCTTCCGAGCGACAGCACCGCACCGGGCCGGCCCGCGATCTCTGATCGGCGGCCAAGAGAAGGCGGCACGCCGTCCCGCCCGGACGCGAACGAGGCGATATCTCGCCAGTCGATGACCTGCTGGGGGCGAACGTGGCCGCGAAGCCGCCTCGGTCCGAGGCGCCGGAGCAGCGCCCCGGGTCCCACTTCGATGCCCACCGCCCGGAGGCGGCCGTCCACCGTGGCGAGGTAGATGTCGGAGGGGCGAACGATCTGGATCCCGGCCGAGTCGACCAACTGGTGGTCGAGCACGTCGTGGGCAAGCGCGACATCCGCCGGGCGGCGCTCGACGGCACGGGCATACGCGTTGGGCGAGTTGAGGCGTGCGGACGCCGGCGGGGAGAGCTCGATCCAGCGGGAGCCGATCACGACGTCGCGCCGGCCCGCGCGCATCACGATCCCGGTAATCGGCGGATTCGCGCTAGTGGACGTCCAATTGACGACTACGTCGCGCACCTCGCCGACGCCGGTGCCGGCAGGGTCCTTGACCACCGTGCCGAGGAGCGCGACGAGCGACAGGAGCGAACCCTCCAGCTGCCTGGCTGCGAGTCGGTCGCGGGCCTGCCGCTCACGCCGCCGGCGCAGCGCGTCGACCCGCTTCAAGCGCGACGCTGACAGGCGGTGGCGCTCGCGTCCGGGTGTCCACGTCGGACGGTTGAGTCCCATGGCGTCACGCTGGGTCACATCGCGGCGCCCGACCAGATGAAACGAGCGCCGCGGCCATAACCGCGGAGTACACCGGGCAAGCGCTAGTCGCTGGCGATCGACTCCGAGAACCGCTCGAAGTCAGCGCTGGGTCTGATCGGCGTACGCCGGCGGGGGCTCACCGGAGCGCTTCATCGGCCCGAACTCTCGCCTCAGGAACAGGTAGGCGACCGCACCGCCGAGCAACGGGACGAGAAGTCCGATGGCCTCGTACATCAGTACCGCCGCGATCGCGGCGTTCCGTGATACCCGTAGACGATCAGCATGCCGACGATCCCGCCGACCGCTCCGATGCCCGCCGGGAGCGGGATCGACCCGCCGAGCGCGCCGGTGATGTAGGCCATCAGCATGGCGGCGAATCCGGGGACCGGATTCGCGCGGATCGCCAGGAAGGCAGTCCACAGCACGAGCGCGTCAAAGCACAGGTAAGCGACGGCGCCGAGGACGCCCCGCCGACTTCCGTGGTGAAACAGGATCCGGCCGGTGGAGTAGGCAGCAGCCGTCAGTGAAGCGATCGATGCCGCGATCTTGGGGTGCTCGGCCTCGAGCGCCGGAACCCGTTTGGCGCCGCCGCGCGCGAGCAACACGGCGCCGCCGATGCCGGCGGCCGCCAAGCATGCCGGCAGCCAGGTCAGCAAGGGGTTGCCCTCACCGCCGAAGACACCGATGGCCAGCCCGACGCCGCACACCACCAGCGAGATCGCGTCGACGGCCGTGTTGAGGAAGCTGAGGTTGAACTGGCGCTCCGCGATCGTCTTGGCCGGCATCCCGAAGCGGCGCAGGATCCACGCGCCAACGCCGATGCTCGCGAGCGATCCGCCGGGCACGACCATCCCACCGCCAAGCTGCGCCCAGGCCGCGTGCGTCGTGGTCCGAAGGCCACGTCCGTCGGCCGCCAGGACATCGTCGGGATCGACTATCGCCCGCCAGGACTGCACGTAGCCGCACTCGGACATGACCTCTAGCGCGATCGCACCCACCAGCCATTCCGACCGGACGTGCTCGAGGCTGTGGAACGCCTGCTTCAGGGAGGGCAGCAGCCTGAGGAGCAGATAGGCGAACACTGCGTAGCCCACCGCCTTGAGCGCCCGCCGCTGAAGCTGCGTCCACCCGGCGCTGAGCGCCCGCCGAGTGTGACGCGTGGGGGGACCCGAAGGTAACGGATGGTCAGCAACCGCCGCCATCGAGCTGCGGTCCTTTCAGGATTGGTCAACCGGGCGAAAACCAGAGCCTGCGTCACCCGAGGGCGGCCCCAATAAGGAGCTCGAGCGCGGGCCAGACGTCCGGGTTATCGATTACCCGACGCGCAGGCGGTGGCCACCGCCAGCCGATAGCGTCGGCACGGGTCAGATTCTCACCGAACGAGGAGGTATCACCGATGGTGCAGCCCAACGACGTGGATGGGGTCGACTTCCACTCGGTCCTGCCCGAGGACGTCGACTGGAAGCCGTTCCCGTCGTTTCCACCCTCGGCCCGCCTCGCCGTGGTCGTCGGCGATCCGACCAAGCCCGCCATGTACACGATCAGGGTCAAGCTGCCCTCCGGGGTCAAGCTGATGCCCCACCGACACCCCGAGGATCGTGTGTACACGGTCATCTCCGGCGTCTTCTACATCGGCCGGGGCGAACACTTCGACGCCGAGAAGTTGCAGGCATATCCGCCCGGCGCGGTCATCGTGCTCCCCGGAGACACCCCTCACTTCCACTGGGCGAGGTCCGGCGAGTACGTCACTCAGGTCTCGGCGATCGGCCCGCTTGGCTTGGAATATCTGGACCCGGCCGATGACCCCCGAAACGCCTGAGCGGGAACTATTCGACGAACTGCGCTCCGCCGTCGATGTCGAACGTCGCACCGGTAACCGCGGTGTTGATCATCAGGTGAACGGCAAGCGCGCCGACGTCGGCCGGTTCGACGACCCGTCCGATCGGCAAGGTCGCGCGCAACTGCTCGCGCCGTTGCTCGAGGCCGTCGCCCAGGATTGATGCCGACAACGCGGTGTCGACGAAACCGGCGGCGATCAGGTTCACCCGCACCGGCGCGACCTCGAGGGCGAGCGCTGCGATGAACGGAGGGAGCAGAGCGGTGACGGCAGGGGCAATCCCGAGCTCGCGACTGACGCGACGGCCGCCGGTCATGCCCATGAACAACAGCGTGCCGCCGGGACGCATGTTGCCTACGGCGCAACGCACGACATCCAGGGCCAACACCGCGCGGTCGCTCAGCGCCGCCCGCACCGCGTCCGAGCTCATCTTCAGCAGCGGCTCGTAGTGCGGCCCGCCGGCCGTGACCAGCACGTGGTCGATTGGGCTGGGCAGGCTCGCGAAGAAGTCGGCGAGCGCCTCGGGATCGTTCGCATCGAACGCGGCGGTGCTCCGCGCTCCGACCTCGCGCGAGGCGCCCTCGAGCCGTCCGGCATTCCGCCCGGTCAGGATGACCTCGGCGCCCTCAACGCGTGCTCGCCGGGCCGTCTCGAGCCCGATGCCACTGCTCCCGCCGAGTAGCACCACCGTCTGCCCGGCCAGCTGCGGCTGTGGAGCAGGATGAAGAGGATCACTCATTTCAAACGGGAGCCTTGCACAGCAAGCGCCGCGTCGCATCCATGCCGGCCCTGGTCACGTCCCCGGTCCCAGGGAACAGACCAGGGTCACACGGGTGCGAGCGATCTGCCGACGCGCGAGGCTGGGGCAGCAGCCCGGAGAGCCTACGGTGAAAGCAGTCGGAAGGCCGTTGCCGTGGCCAGCCCGTAGACGAGATGGGCGCTCAGATCCTCGGCCAGCGTCTTCACGTCGTACTCCCAGATCGGCTTGTAGAGCATCGCGGCGGGCAGCACCACATAGCCGGACGCCCACACGGTGGCGCCGAACGGCAGCCCGTACGCGACCCTCGGCTTGCGGAGCGACGCGGCAACGACGCCGTACTGGGCACCGCCGAGGATTCCGTAGCCCCAGTGCGTCACGTTGTTCACCAGCGGCACGCGGGACGGGGGAATCTCGATCCGGAACAACCCTTCCACCAGTCGTTTCCCGACCTTTGCCGGCGCCGGAGCGTCCTCCCAGCTGGACAGCCCCTCGGAGAACTCCCACTGCCCTGCGGACTCATCCCCGCCACCCCGCCGATAGCGCTTGAACAGCAACGCATCCATGGCCGCCGTTCCCACCGCGCCCGCGACGATCCCACGAACGATCGCCCCGATCGGCGTCAGCGTCCGGGGGGACGACCCGTTAGCTGCATTGGCTTCTGTGCTCATGCGGGAAGCCTCCCGAGATGGAGGGAACAAGCCGGGACCTAGAACCGGCCCCGGTTCGGGCCAGCCTATGACGGCTAAGAATGGTATGACGTCGGCATCGACTGAGGGGAGCGCTTGTCCCATCCGTGAAATGGCGAGTAATCGCCCGCATCCCAGGCCTTGCGCAGCCCCGGCTTGCTCAGATCCCAGTCGGGGCGGATCTCGCTGGTGACGGCCCGCAGGTCATGCCAGAGGTCGACGAACGAGGGCCTGCCCCAGAACCAGTAGCCGTTATAGACGCTGTAAATGACCAGCCCGGGCTTGAGCACGAGGGTGTGGGGGATCATCGGGTCGTGCTCGGGGTCCGTGTACTCCTGGATGTCGAGGTCCTTCTGGACGGTCCGGCCCGGGTCTGAGAGGAAAGGCCACTGCGCGCCAGTCGAGGCGCGGAACTCTTGGCTCGAGTGATGGGTATCCGTCGAGATGGTGGCGACCTTCGTGTAGGCCACGTTGATCTTGGGATAGTTGGCCGCGAGTTCGAGGTGCTGCTGGTGCTCCTTGGGGCAGTAGTTCCCGCGGGCGAGCGTGAGGATCATCGGATCGTCGCCCTGGATTTCGCTCAGCTTGCGGGAGACGCTCTCGTGGTCGGGCAACTCGTAGTCGGGGAACGTCCCGCCGGGGACGATGTCGCTGCGCATGATCTGCTCCTGTCTATGGTGGAGGAATGACGAGAACGATGGCCGCCGTCCGGTCCACTCGCGCCCGGTGGACGACGGTTCCGGACCCCCGGTGCGCGGCACGGGCGTGGAGCAGTGGCAACCCGGGCGCCATCGGAGCCCTTCGGGTCGAGATTGAGCCTAGTCAACCGGCGCCACGGGCGCCAGAAAGAGGGCCATCCCAATGAGTACCCACACCCCGGTGTGCGAGTTGCTGGGGATTGATCGCCCGATCGTCGAGGCGCCGCTGTCGGAGGATCCCCGACTGCCCGCTGCGGTGTCGAATGCCGGCGGACTCGGCACCCTCGGGCTGGGGTGGGCGGATGATGCGGGAGCCGTGGTTCGGGAGACAGCAGGCCTCACCGACCGGCCGTTTGCCGGCAATTTCGTTCTCGCCTTCGATCAGCACCATCGAATCGATCAGGCGCTTTCGGCGGGTCTGCGGGTCGTGTCGCTCTTCTGGGGCGATCCCCAGGACTACGTCGAGCTGGTGCATGACGGCGGTGGCCTCGTCATGCACACGGTCGGCAGCGTCGAAGAAGCGCGCCGGGCGGTCGCATGCGGAGTGGACGTCGTCGTGGCGCAGGGTTGGGAGGCCGGCGGGCACGTGTGGAGTGGCGTGGCGACCCTCCCGCTGGTGCCGGCGGTCGTCGACGCGGTGGCACCGGTGCCGGTCATTGCCGCCGGTGGGATCGGCGACGCCCGAGGTGTCGCGGCCGTCATCGCCCTCGGCGCGCAGGCGGCCTTGCTCGGTACGCGGTTCCTGTTAGCCGAGGAGATGCCGATTCACGAGGAGTATCGCCGCCGTCTAATCGCCGCAACCGAGACCGAGGCCGAGTGGTACCCCAATCTCTATGAGGTGGGATGGCCGGACGCTTCGCACCGCGCGATCCACAACTCGACGGCCGAGATGTGGGAGGCCGCGGGCCGGCCCGCCCCCGGCAGCCGACCGCGAGAGGGCGAGGTGTTGGCTCACTTCGCTTCCGGCGAGGCGATCGTTCGCTATGAACCCGCGCCGCCGATGGTCGGCACGACCGGCGAGATCGAGCCGCTGTCCATGTGGGCCGGACAGAGCGTCGCGCTCGCCACGCGGAGTCAGCCGGCGGCGGACATCGTCGCCGAACTCGTCTCGCGCCTGTAGCCCTCGGCGTCCGTCCTGAATTTTTGGCGACGACCCGAGGGCTGCGCCGGCGGCCGATGGCGAGCGGAAGGTCTACCCGGTGCGCAGCCAGGCGAGTAGGTCAGCGTTGATCGTCTCGGCCTGGGTGGTGGGCATGCCGTGGGGGAAGCCCTTGTATGTCTTCAGCGTCCCGTTCTGCACGAGCTTCGCGGACAGCGGTCCCGAGTCGGCATAGGGGACGACCTGGTCATCGTCGCCGTGCATCACCAGAACCGGCACCGTGATCTGCTTCAGGTCCTCGGTGAAGTCGGTCTGAGAGAAGGCGACGATGCCGTCATAGTGGGCCTTGGCTCCGCCCATCATGCCCTGGCGCCACCAGTTATCGATGATCGCTTCAGACTTTTCCACGCCGGGCCGGTTGAACCCGTAGAACGGCCCCGAGGCAAAGTCGCGGTAGAACACGGATCGGTGGGCGGCGACCTCGGCCTGGAGGCCGTCGAACACACTCTTCGGCAGCCCACCCGGGTTGGCGTCCGTCTGCAGCATCAGCGGCGGCACGGAGCTGATCAGGACCGCCCTCGCCACCCGGCTCTCGCCGTGGCGGGCTATGTACCGCACGACTTCACCGCCGCCGGTGGAGTGCCCAACGTGAACCGCGTCCTTGAGATCGAGATGGGTGGTCACCTCGGCGAGGTCGTCGGCGTAATGGTCCATGTCGTGGCCGGTGCCGACCTGGCTCGAGCGACCATGCCCGCGTCGGTCGTGAGCGATGACCCGATAGCCGTTCAGCAGGAAAAACAGCATCTGCGTGTCCCAGTCGTCGCCGCAAAGCGGCCAGCCGTGGCTGAAGACGATCGGCTGCCCCGATCCCCAATCCTTGAAGAAGATCTCCGTCCCGTCGCGTGTGGTGATCGTGCCCATGCGCTGCTGCCTCCGTTCGTCAGGGTTAGCTCTGTGGCGGGGTTGGACCCGCGGACCAGCATCACTCTGCCAGCTCGTCGGTCGGGCCCGTAGCGACACTGGTCAGCGCCCTGGCGTTAGGTCGCGCATTCACACGGCGAATGACGACGTCAGCGCTACGGCGGCATGATCCAGGACCACGCGATCCCCATGAGGAGGAGGTAAGCGGTGAAAGCCATTGGTGCCGCAAACGTCGCCCACTTCGATGAGCAGGCCCTCAGGCGCGACGCGGCCAGCGTGCGGCACCCGCTCACTCGAGCGCTGCTCGCGCTCACATTCACGACGGGGCTTGTCGACGCCGTGGCCTATCTCGGACTCGGTCATGTCTTTACCGCCAACATGACCGGCAACGTCGTACTGCTCGGATTCGGGATCGCGGGGAGCGGCGGTCTGCCTGTGGTCGCACCGATCGTCTCGCTGTTCTCGTTCCTGGTTGGAGCCGGTGCGGGAGGCGTTTTGGCCAAGCGCCTGGCGGAGCGTCACAGCGGACTCGTCGCCCGCGCGCTTGGGATTGAAACGTCGCTGCTCGCCGCCGCGGCCATCCTGGCCGCGGCGACGACGGTCCATCCAGGCGACGCGGCCGCGTACGCGCTCATCGTCCTGATGGCCCTCGCGATGGGGTTGCGAAATGCCGTCGTGCGCCGGATCGGCGTGCCGGACCTGACGACGACGGTGCTCACCTTGACCCTGACCGGGCTGGCAGCCGATTCTCCGATCGCTGGGGGGACCGGCAAAGGGTCGATCAGGCGACTCGCCGCCGTACTGGCGATGCTCGCCGGCGCCGTAGTCGGCGCACTTCTGCTGAAGACCGCTCTCTTCCTTCCCATCGCGGTTGCCGCGGCGGCGGCGTTCGCCACGGGTCTGGCCTACGTACCGCGCGCGGCGCGCGCGGAGAGATAACCCGATGGCAACCGCGCCGAGTTCCGGCGATGCGCCGGTGGCGACCAAACCGGGCGCTCCATCCGATGCCGACCGATCCGGATGGAGCCCGTTGCGCTTCACCGCCTTCCGGCGATGGTGGCTGGCGAACCTGACCTCCAACATCGGCAGCTGGATGCAGACGATTGCGGCGCAGTGGGTGATGACCACGCTGACGACGTCGGCGTTTCTGGTCGGCGCGATTCAGGCGACCAACCTCCCGGTGCTGCTGCTCGCGGTCCCTGGCGGCGTGCTGGGCGACCTTCTCAATCGCAAGAAGCTGATCATTGCCGGCCAGACGGTCATGCTGGGATCGGCGGCCGCGCTGGGCGCGCTTGACCTCGCCGGACTGGTGACCCCGGCCGTGCTCCTCACGCTCCTGTGCGGCGTCGGCGTCGGGCAGGGCCTGACCGGACCGATCGCCCAGACACTCCAACCCGAGCTCGTCCCCCCGTCCGAACGGCCGCAGGCGATCGCGCTCGGGTCGGTGAACCAGAACCTGGCTCGCGCGATCGGCCCGGCTATCGGAGGGCTGCTTCTCGCCGCGACCAGCGCGGCCCTCGTGTTCTTCGTCAACGCGGCGTCGTTCCTGGCCGTGATCGTCGTCGTCGCGACTGTGGCGGTGCCCGCCCGCGTTCTGACCCTCCCGCGGGAGCACGTTCGCGAGGCCACGCGGGCCGGCGCCCGCTTCGTCCGCAACGCGCCGGTGTTGATCGCGATCATGATTCGCGCGGCCGCATTCGGCTTCTTTGCCAGCGGTGTGTGGGCGCTGCTCCCGCTCGTCGCCCGCCACACCCTCGGGCTCGGATCGGGCGGGTACGGTCTGCTGTTGGGGGCGGTCGGGATCGGCGCCTTGCTCGGGGCAACTTTTTCACCCGCGATCCGCCGGGCGCTCTCGCCAAGCGCGTTGATGGCGGCGTGCGCCGCAGCGGTCGCCGTGTGCGCCCTGGTGCTGGCCGTCTCGCACGTGGCCATGGTCGACGGCCTTCTGCTCGTCCTGTCCGGGGCCGGTTGGATCCTCGCGCTCGGCCTGCTCAACGCATCGTTCCAGTCGACGCTGCCCAGCTGGGTCAAGGCCCGCGGAATGGCGTTCTACACGGTCGCTTTCCAGGGAGCTACCGGGATCGGCGCACTGACTCTCGGCGCCGTCGCCCAGGCGACCTCGCTGAACGACGGACTGTTCGTGCTCGCCGCGGGGGGCTCGTGGTCGCGGCGGTGGCTACGCTTCGCCTTGCCCTGCCCCGGCCGGGCGCGATCGACGTCACGCCGGCGAACGCGATGCCCCTCCCCGTCGTGCCCGAGGGCACCGTGGGCCGGGTGTTGGTGACCGTGCAATACGACGTCGCTCCCGAGTCCGTCGATGCTTTTCTCGCCCGCTCAGAGCAGCTGCGGCACTTCCGCCAGCGCACCTGTGCGATGGAATGGCGACTGTTCACCGACGAGTCCAACCCTGACCGATACCTCGAGACCTTCCTTGTCGCCACCTGGGAGGACACGAGCGCCAACATTCTCGCGAGACCCAGCACGACGAGCAGCTACTGGGTGAGATCGACCAGCTGCTCGTGGCGGGAACTAGCCGCGAGGCCCACCACTACCTAACCGCACACCGGAGGAAAGAACCGTGACCGAGTACACGCCCGACGAGGACTTTTCGCCAAGCTAGCCAAGAAGCGCCCCGGGGATCTGCCTTCCTGAGGCCAATCGGAGCTCAGGCCGAGCACGCCACCGCCACCGCCAATGCGTCGCAGATCTCCCGCATCCGGTCGTCGCTCAGCCTGCCCAAGCGCTCGACGAGCACCCCGACCGAGACGCTCTCGACCGAATCGAGGTTTACCGCCGAGCGTCGTGGGATCGGATCCTCGCCAGGGTCAAGCACGACCTCGCTCGGAATGCCACGGATCGTGGTCGTGCACGGGCCGATGAGCGCTCGCCGCAGTCGGGGGATCGCAGCATCCCGGGAAAGGACCACGACCGGCCGCCGACCGACCTCAGCAAGCTCACACCACCAGACCTCACCCCTCGCAGGCAGCGAGGTCACGACGCCCCGGCGACCCTCCGGAACGATGCAAGGTCACCCCACTCGTCGACTTCGCCAATTGGGTGCTCGTCGTACGCGGAGTAGGCCGCGTCGAGAACGACCTCGCGATGCCGAGCCAGGAGCGAAGCGAGCGCCTCGTCCATGAGTACGGAATCCGCCTGTCCTGATCGCATCCGGCGCGCGGCCTCGAGCAACTCCCCGTCAACCGTCGTTGAGATCCTCACTCGTGCCATGCCACGATCGTACTACAAACATGCCACAATGGGATCTCCGTAGTTCTCCGCGGCGACGCCTGCGTCAGCCATCGGGCCCGACGATCACCCCGTGGTCCGCGTCATGGAGTCCTCCCATCGGGATAGGTTGTGCGGCTTTAAATTTAGGGTAACTATATAAATAGGGCGTGTCAAGCATTCCCGCTATGATCAGGCGCATGGCCACTGAGGTCGGCCTCAGGGAACGCAAGAAGCAGCGCACGCGCCAGGTAATTGCCGAGACGGCGCGGCGGCTGTTTGCCGAGCGTGGATTCGAGGCGGTGCCCGTCTCAGAGATCGCGCGCGAAGCCGAGGTCTCGGAGGCGACCGTGTTCAACTACTTCCCGACCAAGGAAGACCTCTTCTACCACCGGCTCGAGGCGTTCGAGGAAGAGCTGCTCGCGAGCATCCGCGATCGCGCTCCCGGCAAATCCGCGCTCGCCGCCTTCGGCGACTTCGTCACCATTCCGCGCGGCTTGCTCGCCGCCGACGACCCCGAGCAAGTCGAGCACCTGGCCGCTATCACCCGCGTCATCACCGAAAGCCCGTCGCTGCTCGCGCGCGAGGAGCAGATCTATGCCAAGTACACCGGCGCCCTGGCCGAGCTGCTCGCAGCCGAGACGGGCGCAAGTCCGGGCGACTTGGAGCCGTGGGTAGTCGCCCGCACCCTGATCGGCCTGCACCAGGCGCTCGTCGACTACTCGCGCCGCGAGATCGTCGCCGGCACCCGCAACCCCACCCTCGCCCGCCGCGTACGCCGCCAGGCGCAAAAGGCGCTTGAGCTGCTCTCAAGCGGTCTCGGCGACTACGGGACGCGCCCCGGCCCGTAATCACCCTTTTTTGAGCGGTCGTTACGCTAGCCTCGACGCATGGCCAGACCGCGACAATTCGACCCTGAAGAGGTGCTCGATCGCTCCATGCGCGAGTTCTGGGAGCGTGGCTACCGCGTCACCTCGATCGATGACCTCGTCGAGGCGACCGGCGTTAGGCCGGGCAGCCTCTATCACGCGTTTCCCGGAGGCAAGCGCGGTCTGTTCCTGCAGGCACTCGATCGGTATTCGAGGCTTGTCGTGCCCGAGAAGCTGGGAGCGCTCGAGAGCCGGGGAGCCGGCGTACCCGAGCTGCGCGCCTACTTCGACGGGCTCGTGGATGACCTCACCACGCGCGAAGATCGCATGGGGTGCCTCATGGTCAATTCGGCGATGGAGCTCGCCACCGAGGATTCAGAAGTCGGGGCAGTCGTCCGGGACCACATGAAGCGGCTCGAGCGAAACGCGCTCCGCGCGCTGCGCAACGCCAAGCAGCGCGGGGAGATCCCGGAGCACATCGACCCACGTGCCAAGGCGACCCAACTGATGGCCACGGGGATGGGCCTGATGGTCGTCGGCAAGACCGACCCGGGCCGCAAGGTGCTCGCGACGATCGTCGAGTCGGCGTTCGCCGACCTCACGTGACCTTGACGACCAGCTTGCCACCCGCCGTGCCCGAGTCCAGCAGCCGGTGGGCCTCGACGATCTCCTCGAAGCGGAACACCCGCGCCGGCTTGGCGGCAAACACGCCCCGCGCCGCCTTGTCGATGATCTCCTGGAGCGGGACGTCGGTCGTCGGGAAGTGCGCGTCGCCGAGCACGAACGCGCTCGCGAAGGTCGTCAGCTGGACGCCGCTCGGCAGGTCCATCAGCGGATCGAAGCACTCGATCGGGGCGAGCCCCCCGAGGAACCCGATCAGGCAGACGCGGCCCTTCGGCCGGATCGCCTTCAGCGTGTCGCGCAGGACGCTGTTGCCGATCAGCTCCAGCGCGGCATCGACCCCGTCCGGGTGAAGCTCGCGGACCTGCTCCGCCAGCGCGCCGTCGTCGATCAGCACCTCGTGCGCCCCGAGTTCGCGCAGCAGCGGCTCGCGCTCCCGGGTGCGGGTGGTAGCGATCACTCGGGCGCCGGCGTCGGCCGCAAGGTTGACCGCCGCCCGCCCGACCGTCGAGGTCGCCCCGCGGATCAGCACGCTCTCGCCCGCTTCCAGCGCGACGTTGCCGAACAGCGCCGTCCACGCGGTGGCGTACGCCTCCGGGATCGCGGCCAGTTCCGCCCAGTCGAGGGTGGACTCCACCGGCACGAGGTTGCTCGCCCGAACGGAGACGAGCTCCGCGTAGCTGCCGTTGCGATCGCGTGCCATCCCGCCGACGATCGCCACCACCGCGGTGCCTGGATCGAGCCGGCCGCTCGGGTCGTGCTCAACCGTCCCCGCCGCCTCGATCCCGAGCACCGAGATCCCGAACGGCCACACGCCGCTTCGCATGTAAGTGTCGGCGTGGTTGAGCCCAAACGCTCGAACCCGGACAAAAACGTCACCATCCCCCGCAACCGGAGCCGGGAGCTCCCGGATCTCGAGTACTTCCGGCCCGCCATGCTCACGCACCACTATCGCTCTCATCGAGTCTCGCCTTTCCGCCGGCCAAGCCGGCAATGGTTGAACCCTCGTTCAAAAACACGATGATCGGAACCATATTGGAACGGTCGTTCAAAAACATTACGAGTCCGCGAACCTTGCGGTCTTTGCCCCCGGTGCGGTGGCGGCGCATTAGACCCTGACGACGCGCTTCAATTCGCGTTGTGAGCATGAGTGGAGCGAGACGCACCCAGTGACCGCCGCAGCGCGTACCGGCGAGCGCCGGCGACGAGCGGGCGTTCGCGGTCGTCTACGAGCGCTATCACCAGATTCTCTATCGGTACTGCCGATCGATCCTGAACAACGAGGCGGACGCCCAAGACGCGCTCCAGTCGTCGTTCGCGGCTGCCTTCGCCAGCCTCCGAACCGGTCAGCGGGACGCGCCCATTCGGCCGTGGCTGTTCCGGATTGCCCACAACGAATCCATCTCGATACTGCGCCGACGGCGCCCCGCCTTGGAGCTATCGCAAGCGCCGGACTCCGCCACGAGCTCGATCGAGGACCGGGTCGCCGAGCGCGCGGCGCTCTCGGCCCTCATGCGGGACCTTCACGAGTTGACCGACCGGCAGCGCTCGGCGCTCGTGCTGCGAGAGCTAAGCGGCCTATCGCATCAGGAGATCGCGATCGCGCTCGGGACCTCCGTGGGCGCCGCCAAGCAGACCATCTTCGAGGCGCGCCAGTCGCTGTTCGAGTTCGCCGAGGGGCGGGCCATGGCCTGCGATGAGATCCGCAGGACGATCTCCGACGCGGACGGACGCTCGCTCCGCAGCCGGCGGCTGCGAGCGCATCTGCGCGAATGCGGCGGGTGCGCGGCGTTCGCCGCGGCCATCCCCACGCGCACCGGAGAGCTGCGCGCCCTCGCCCCGGCGCTGCCGGGAGTGGCTGCCGCCGGGCTGCTCGGGCGGATCGCGGTCCCGTCCGCGGGCCGCGGCGGTGGCGCCGGGCTGGCAAGGCTGGCCGCGGGCGCCACGGTAAAGACCGCTTCGGCGAGCGTCGGATTAAGCGCCAATGCGCTCGCGGGCGTTGCGGTCGTGGCGACTGCCACCGCAGGAGTCGGCGTCGGCCTTGGCCAGCTCATGCACGCGATGCCTCAACGCGAGACGGCCCGCGGCGGCGTGCACGCGCCGGCCAGCCCGGCCCGGACGGCGCCGGCGCGCCCCAGCTCGCTTCTGGGCGCGGCTTCGAGCCCGCGGCCCCGTGCTGACCGCGTCCTAGGCGCGGCCCCACCCGGCATACGGAGCACCGGGCTCCAGCGCGCCGTCATCGGTGATCGGTCGTCCCGCGGCGCCGCTGGATCGCGGGCCCTGGTCATCGATCGATCCACGGTTGGGAAGGGATCGATTAGCGGCGGCGCGGGTGGCCAAGCAGGCTCGAGCACGGCATATTCCGATGCCGATGGAGACAGGTGGTGGGGCGGACCGGCGCGGGCGCGATCGGATCACGCCGGCCCGACAGCCGCCTCGGCGTCGGCGGCATCCGGAAGCCCGGAATCGACCCTCGGCAACTCCTGGGGGTCCGGCGGAACCGCCCGCGGCGGATCCGGCAACGGGAATCAGGGCGGCTCCGGGAACGGGAACCGAGGCGGCTCGGCAAACGACAATCACCGATCCGCCTCGTCCGCGGGTGCCAGCCCCATAAACGTTGTCGGCAACGCCCCCGTTCCGGCGAGCGTGAGTGCCACGGTCGGCAACGCGACCACCGCCTTCGGAGCTGCGACGATAACCGCGGTCGGCACGGTAACGAGCACGGCGGTCGGCACCGTAACGAGCACGGCGGTCGGCACCGTGACGAGCACGGTCGCCGGAGTGCTCTCCGGCAAACACGACCGGCGAGATAGCTCCTGACTTTCGACCGGCTGGCGCGTGGTCGGTTCGACTAGGACCCGCCACCGTTGTAAGGCTTCGGTGAACCCGAGGGACCGGGCGCAGAGGCCTTGCGCGGTGGCGCAACCGATCGCAGGAGGGAACGATGACGGAGGTACTCGCGACCGGACCCGGCCCGGAAGGCCGGAGATAACGTGACCGCGGAGACTGCTGCGGCCATGCTCGGGACGAGTCCGACGATTCTCGCGCTGTGGGAGAAGCGTTTCGGATACCCCGTCCCCGAGCCGGACGACCACGGGGAACGACTATATGCCGATGAAGCGATGATCGCGCTCAGGGATGCGCTCAACTGCCAGCTGTCGATCTCGGCGACGATCTGCCACGTCCGGAGGATTCCGCTGAGATCGGGGGCGTAGCCACCCCAGCTTCAAATCGATGCGGCCAGCGTCAGCGCGCCGTTGATTGCTGACAGCATCGCCGGCGCCGCCTCGCCCTCGTCGATCGGCGACGTCGGATCTTCGGCGAGCACGGCCGAGAAGTAGCTGCGCCCGGTGCGGGTCGTGGCCAGGAACGTCATCGTCAGGACGCCCACTTCTCGAGCACGCGGCCGATCGGGCCAAGACCCGGTTGGTCGGCCAGCCGGCGCAGGGACATGTAGACGCGACACAGGTCATCGGCCGAGGCGAACCACGCGATCCCGCCGATGTCCCGCGGCACGGCCCGGCAACTGATCGCCCACGTGGCCGGCGACGGCGGCGACGGCGAGGACCGCCGTGCGGTAGCGCGCCGGTGCCTCGATCGGCTGACCAATCGCGAGCTCGAGGTCGCCCGTGCCGTCGGCCAGGGCAAGACCAACGCCGACATCGCCATCGAGCTGTACATGAGCGTGGCCACGGTCAAGGCGCACGTCACCCGCCGGTTGTCGAAGCTCGACGTTCAGAACCGCGTTCAGATCGCTTTGCTCGTCAACGACGCCGATCTGTAGAACTTCGGGTATGGCCTCGCTCCCGGAAACCATCGTCGACGCCGGCGGCCGCGATCTGCGCGTATCGAACCCGGATCGGGTGATCTTCCCCCAGACCGAGCGAACGGCCCCGGTCACCAAGCTCGACATCGTCAACTACTACCTGGCCGTTGATGACGGGATCATGCGCGCACTTGCGAACCGGCCCACGACGCTTGAGCGCTGGACGAAGGGCGTCTTCCCGGGCATGACGCTATCGACCCGCGAGGGCCGGGTCGGCGACGCCTTCTACCAGAAGCGGATTCCCAAGGGAGCCCCTGATTACGTCGAAACCGCCCAGATTGCGTTCCCCTCCGGGCGCCACGCCGACGAGGTGTGCCCGACTGAGGTCGCGGTCGTGGCCTGGGCGGCGCAGATGGGCACCATCACCTTCCATCCCTGGCCGGTCCGCCGTTCCGACGTCGACCACCCCGACGAGCTGCGCCTAGACCTCGATCCCCAACCCGGCACCGATTTCGAGGACGCGGCGCGCGTGGCCGCGGATGCGCGGGGGCTGCTCGAGGAGCTCGGCTATCGGGGCTTTCCCAAGACCTCGGGCGGCCGGGGCATCCACATCTACATCCGGATCGAGCCGCGCTGGACCTTCACCGACGTGCGCCACGGTGCCATCGCCTTCGGGCGCGAGCTCGAGCGCCGCGTCCCCGATCAGGTCACGACCAGCTGGTGGAAGGAGGAGCGCGGCGAGCGCATCTTCATCGACTTCAACCAGAACGCGCGCGACCGCACGATCGCCTCTGCCTACAGCATCCGGGCCAAGCCGGGGGCGCCCGTCTCCGCCCCGCTCGACTGGGACGAGGTTCCCGACGTCCGGCCCGAGGACTTCACGGTGGCGACGATGCCGACCCGGTTCGCCCAGCTCGGCGACCGTCACTCGGCCATCGACGAGGTGTCGCATTCGTTGCAGCCCTTGCTCGACCTGTACGAGCGGGACCTCGCCAACGGATTGGGCGACATGCCCTACCCGCCCGACTACCCGAAGATGCCCGGCGAGCCGAAACGCGTCCAACCCTCCCGGGATCGCGACCGCCCTCGCTAACCCGAGGTGCGGTTGAGTTTTCTCTGAACTGTTCGCAGAAAACTCAATCGGATCACGTCAAGCCGACCTAGGGAGTCGCCTGGGGGAGCTTCTTCGTGCCCCGCTTGGTCACTGGGTTGGACGGAGGCGGGACGACCGGGCCTATGTCCCCGTCGGGCGCCTCATCGAGGTCGATCATGACCGGCGCGTGGTCGCTCGGGCCGGTCCCCTTGCGCGCCTGACGGTCGACCCACGCCGCCTTGACCCGCTCGGCCACGGACGCGCTGGCGAGCACCAGGTCGATCCGCATGCCCAGGTCCTGGTGGAACATCCCGGCCCGGTAGTCCCAGTAGGTGAACACGCGCTGGTTCGGCCACCGGTCGCGCACCACGTCGTGCAGGCCGACCGCCTCCACCTCGGCCAGTGCCGTGCGCTCTGGCTCGGTGACGTGGGTGTGGCCGACGTAGGCCTGGGGATCGAACACGTCCTCGTCGGTCGGCGCGATGTTCATGTCGCCGCACACGATCTGCTCCTTCGGCCCGGCGGCGACGGCGTCGCGGAGCGAGCCCAGCCACTTCAGCTTGTACTCGTAGTGGTCCGAGCCAGGAGCGCGACCGTTCGGGACGTACACCGACGTGATCCGGATCCCGCCACACGTCGCCGCCACCGCCCGCGCCTCGGGGTTGGGAAACCCCGGCGCGCCGTCGAGCCCGCGCACCACGTCGTCGAGTCCCGCGCGCGAGAGGATCGCCACGCCGTTCCACGCGGTCTCGCCGTAGGCGGCGGCCTCGTAGCCGCGCTTTGACAGCTCGTCGCCGAGCAGCTCGTTGAATGCGTCATCGGCGAGCTTGGTCTCCTGCAGACACACCACATCGGGCTGGCGCTGATCGAGCCACGGCAGCAGTCGCGGCAGGCGCTGCTTGAGGGAGTTGACGTTCCAGGTGGAGATCCGCATCCCGAGGGCTACGGTAGCGCCGCCAGCGCCCGGAACTCCGGATCGTCCCCAAGGGTCTCGAAGTCCTCGTCGTCGCGGGCCCAGACCGCGGCCTCGGGCTTGAGTTCGAGCGCCCGGCGGAGCGCCACGAGCGCAGCGTCGCGATTGCCCTTGACGGCTTGCAGGCACGCCACTTCGTAGTGCAGGGAGGCGGACTCGGGGTGGGCCTCCAGGCCCTCGGCCAGGATCTCGAGCGCGCGCGGCGGGTCCGAGCGCGCCAGCGCGGCCGCCCGGAACGTCGACTCCCATGCGGACGGCTCGAACGTCGGCGGCCCGCCGAAGCTGAGCACCGTCGTGCCCGCCTCCTCGGCCACCGCATGACGGTGCGAGGCGGGATCGGGGACGAACACGTACGTTCCCGTCGGCGCGTCGTAGGACTCGCCGTCGATCGTGAACCGCGCCCGGCCGCTGGCCACGAAATAGAGCTCCTGATGGGCGAGCTTCGGGTCCTCGGTGTGCGGCTCGACCACGTCCTGGCCGGCTTCACCCGCCGTGTACGCGTTGCAGCCGAACGCCTGCACGCCGAGCGTCAGCCTGACCGGGTGCCAGGTCAAGGTTCCGGGACCGGGAATCGACTCGAGCTGATCGAGGTGGACGATCTTTGGCGCTTCGGGCATCGAGGGCGAAGACTAATCCTCGGGCGACCGATGAGTCCGGGCCGGGTGTGGCGTCTTAACTGGCGAGATCACACCAGGAGGAACGAACCATGTTGACGACGACGACAACGGCAATCCGCGAACTGGACCACCGGCACACCGACGGCGTCGACGTGCGGCTGCTGTGGAACTCGCACACCAATCAGGTCTCCGTGACAGTCGAGGACGGGCGGACAGGTGAGACGTTCGTGCTCCCCGTCGAGGGGGCCCACGCCCGCGAAGCGTTCGCCCATCCGTTCGCCTACGCGTCGCTCGGGCCCGCGATAATCGCGGCGTGACCGATACGGACACCCCCCTCCGAGAGGAGGACGTCGATCCGGACCCCGTGCGCCAGTTCGAGCGCTGGTTCGCGGAGGCCAACCAGGCTGGCATCTCGCAATCCGAGGCCGCGGCGCTCGCCACCGCGACGCCCGACGGCGCTCCGTCGGTCCGGATGGTGCTGCTCAAGCATGCTGACCACGTCGGGTTCGTCTTCTACTCCAACTACGAGAGCCGTAAGGGCGGCGAACTGGCCGCCAACGCGCGCGCCGCTCTGCTCTTCCACTGGGAACCGCTCGGACGCCAGGTCCGGATCGAAGGCCCGGTGGAGCGCACCTCGCGCGAGGAGTCCGAGGCGTACGCGCGCAGCCGCTCGCGCGGCAGCCAGCTGAGCGCGCTGGCATCTCCGCAGAGTCAACCGATTCCCAGCCGCGAGTGGCTCGAGGAGCGGGCCGGCGAGCTCGCCGACCGCTACCGCCCCGGCCAGGAGCCCCTCGGCGAGAACTGGGGCGGATACCGATTGAAGCCTCGCCGGTTCGAGTTCTGGCAACACCGCACCAGCCGGATGCACGACCGGCTCCTCTACACGCCCGACGCGGACGGCACCTGGAGGATCGAGCGGCTTGCCCCCTGAGCCTGGCATGCCCAGGCGCGGGCTAGGAGGATCGGAGCTTGAGGTGTCCCGCTTGTCGCTCGGCTCCTGGCGTACGTTCGAGCGGATTCCTCGGGAGGACGGACTCGCGGTGATGCTGGCCGCGCGCGAGCACGGAATCAACTTCCTCGACGACGCCCGTTACAACGACGAGACCGGCGCCGCCCCGATCCCGACCGGGTACTCCGAGGTGCTGTTCGGCGAGCTCTTCCGGGCCGCCGGGTGGGACCGCGCGGACACCGTGGTCTCGAACAAGCTGTGGTGGGAGTTCTGGCCCGAGCAGAGCGCGGCCGCAGAGCTCGACGGGTCGCTCGCCCGGATGGGCTTCGAGTACGTGGACCTGATCTACGCCAACCCAGCGCCGGCCGGCCTGACCGTTCCCGACCTCGTGGCCGCGATCGGCGAGCTCGTAGGCTCGGGCAAGGCCCGGGCCTGGGGGATCGTCAACTGGCAGGCCGAGCCCTTCGCCGAGGCGGTCCGGGCGGCGGAGGCGCAGGGCGTCCCGATGCCGTGCGCCGCCCAGCTGCCCTACAGCCTCGTACAGCGCGACTGGGTCGAGCGGCCGGAGATGACGGCTGCGCTCGAGGCCTCTGGTGCCGGGGTGGTCGCGTCGTTCGTGCTGGCCGGCGGGGTGCTCACCGGCAAGTACGACGCCGGTAGGACCGGCCGCGCGACCGCCGATCTCAGGATTGCGCGTTTCGCCGCCGCACGCGAGCGAGGGCGCCGGCTGCGCGCGCTCGCAACCGAGCTCGGCCTCAGCCCGGCGGCGCTGGCGATCGCGTTTGCGCTGGCCAACCCGGCGGTGGCGAGTGTGCTGTTCGGCGCTACCACGGAGGCCCAGCTCGCCGAGAACGTGACCGCGCTCGAGGTCGATCCGGCCATCGTGCGGCGCATCTCCGACCTCTAGGCGCGCGGTGCAGGTCGACCTCGTCGAGGGTTCAGCCGGCGGCGATCCCGTGCTCGACGTGGCGATGGCGCACGCGCTGCTGGATCTGGTGGCCTCGGGCCAGCGCTCGCCGGTCATCCGCGCCTACCGCCCGCACGCCACCGTCGCCTTCGGTCGCCGGGATCGTTTCCTGGATGGCTTCCCGGATGCCGTCGCCGCGGCGCGGCGACACCGGTTCGCGCCGGTGATCCGCGGCGCCGGCGGCCGCGCGGCCGCCTACGACGACGGATGCCTGATCTTCGACGAGGTCATGCCGGGCGGCGAGTCGATCGCCGGGATCCGCGAGCGGTTCTCCGCGGACGCCGGGCGGCAGGCGGGCGCGCTGCGTGGCCTGGGCGTCGACGCCTTCGTCGGCGAGGTGACCGGCGAATACTGCCCGGGCGAGTTCAGCGTCAACGCGCGCGGGCGAGTCAAGCTGATCGGCGCCGCCGAGCGGATCGTGCGCGGGTCGTGGCTGCACTCGAGCGTCGTCGTAGTCGAGTCCGCCGGCCCGATCCGGGAGGTCCTCACCGACGTCTATGCCGCGCTCGGGCTCGACTGGGACCCGGACACCGCGGGCGCGGTGTCGGACGAGGCCCCCGGGGTCGGGCTCGAGGACGTGCGACGGGCGCTCCTGGGCGAGTACGCGACGCGCTACGAGCTGGAACCGGCGTCACTCGGCGAGCTCGACCGCGCCCGTGCGCAAGAGCTACTCGATCGCCACCGCGTCGACACCTGAATCGCCGCGGCGAGGGCGGAGAAAGTCGGGCTCGCAGCGGGCGGTCAGAACGCGGACGCAAAACAACCCGCCGGATTTGTCGCCATCGCCCAGGTTCTCTACTCTTGCACGTATACGTCCACCCCGCCCTCGTGGCACGGATCGATGAGAGGAGGTGATCGGATTGCCAAAGACACGCGGCCGGCTGACTGAGCCGATGGTGCGCGAGAACGGGTCGCTTCGCCCGGCAAGCTGGGACGAGGCGCTCGACGTGGCGGCGGCCGGGCTCGCCCGGGCGAAGGCCACGGACACGACGCGCTCGTTCGGGATGTTCAGCTGCTCGAAGGCCTCAAATGAGGTCAACTTCCTGGCGCAGAAGTTCGTGCGTTCCGTGATGGGGTCGAACAACATCGACTCTTGCAACCGCACTTGACACGCTCCTAGCGTCGTCGGTCTGGCGACTGTGTTCGGTGCGGGCGGCGGGACGTCGTCCTATAAGGAAGTCGAAGACACGGATCTGTTGATCCTGTGGGGATCGAACGCGCGCGAAACGCATCCGATCTTCTTCCATCATGTCCTCAAGGCAATCCATCGTGGGGCAAAGCTCTACGGCGTCGACCCGCGCCGCGCGAGCAGCGCTCAGTGGGCCGACACCTGGCTCGGGCTGGACGTCGGCACGGACATCGCCCTGGCCAACACGGTCGCGCGCGAGATCATCCACGCCGGCCTGACCAACGACCTCTTCATCGAGCGCGCCACCACGGGTTACGAAGAGTTCAAGGCGGCGGTTGAGCCGTGGACGCTCGAGGAGGGCGAGCGGATCACCGGCGTGCCGGCCGAGACGATCCGCGAGCTGGCCCACGCCTACGCGCGCGCCGACCGGGCGATCCTGTGCTGGACGCTCGGGATCACCGAGCACGTCACGGCCGTCGACAACGTCCTCTCGCTGATCAATCTGTCGCTCCTGACCGGCCACGTCGGACGCTATGGCTCGGGGCTCAACCCGCTCCGCGGCCAGAACAACGTCCAGGGCGGCGGCGACATGGGCGCCATCCCGAACAAGCTCCCGGGCTTCCAGGACATCGAGAAGAACGAGGAAGCGCGGGCGAGATTCGAGGCCAAGTGGGGCACCCCGATCATCCCCAAGTACGGCTGGCACCTCACGCAGATGTTCGAGGGGATGGAGCGCGGCGAGCTCAAGACCCTGTACGTCTTCGGCGAGAACCCGGCTCAGTCGGAAGCAGACTCAAAGAAGACGCAAGAGCTGCTCGAGGGGCTCGACTTCTTGATCGTCCAGGACATCCTCAGGACCAAGACGGCCGATATGGCCGACGTGGTGCTGCCGGCCACGGCCTCGTGGTGCGAGGTCGACGGCGGCACCGTGACCAACAGCGAGCGGCGCGTGCAGCGGATGCGCAAGGCGGTCGATCCCCCCGGCCAGGCCCGCGATGACCACTGGATCATCTCCGAGCTCGCCCGGCGGCTCGGTCACGACTGGGGCCACCCCACCCTCGAAGATGCCTGGAACGAGTTGCGCACGCTGAGCCCGATGCACACGGGCATGAGCTACCAGCGGCTAGAAAACGAGGGAGGAATCCAGTGGCCGTGCCCGAGCGAGGATCATCCGGGTTCGCTGTTCCTCCACGGCCGCCTATGGGAATGGGACCCCGCCCACCCCACGCAAGGACCGAAGGCGCCGTTCTCGATCACCACCTGGGTGCCGCCGATCGACGAGCTCAGCGACGAGTTCCCGATGCGGCTGACCACTGGCCGGCGCCTGGACTCCTACAACACGGGAGTTCAGTCCAATCTCTACAGCTCGCCGTTGCGCCGGGGCGAGACGCTCGACCTCCACCCCGAGGACGCGGCGAAGCTGGACGTCGAGCCCGGTGAAATCGTGAAGATCAGCTCCCGCCGGGGATCGGTCGACGCGCCCGTGCGCCTGGACACGAACCTGCGCCCGGGTCTCGCCTTCATGACCTTCCACTTCCCCGACCAGGTGGACGTCAACATACTGACGATCGACGCCACCGATCCGAAGTCCGGAACCGCCGAGTTCAAGGCCACCGCCGTCCGCGTAGAGAAGCTGAACGGCGACGCCAAGGAAGCGGCGGGAGTGGCCAGCCGCGAGGCCGGCGAGTAGGTTTCTGTACTAGCGTGGATCTCCGCCTCCTCGACGCCGAACCGACCACCGACGAGCGCGCCGCAATCGACGCGTTCCTCGGTCCGCCCGTGTCGGCGTGGGCCGGTGCGGACCGGGTCGAGAACGGCCACTCGGCCCATGGGGGTCATGCCGCCCGGGCCCAGCGCCACCAGCTCCTCCCCACCCTGCACGCGCTCCACGAGCACGCCGGGTGGATTAGCCCAGGCGGGCTCAACTACATCGCCCAGCGGCTGACGATCCCACCTGCCGACGTCTATGGCGTCGCCACGTTCTACGCCCTGTTCTCCGTGGAGGAACGCGCGCCGCGGGTCTTGCATGTGTGCAACGACCTGGCCTGCCGGTGCGCAGGCTCGCAGCAGCTGATCGACACCCTGACCGAGCAGGTTGGCCCGCAGGGCACCGACCAGGACGGCACGACCTGGCTGCCCAGCCCGTGCCTGGGCCAGTGCGACCGGGCGCCGGCCGCGTTTCTGGTCGAGTCGGGCCAGGACCCGACCGAGCGCGAGCTGACCGCGGTCGACGCCGACGGCCTGCTCGAGATCGTGAACGGCGCGACGCCGGCGCCCCCGCGATCGGCGGTGCCTCCGCAGTCCGGTCAATCCGGCCTTCGCCTGCTCAAGCGAGTTGGGGTGGTCGACCCCCGCAGCCTCGACGACTACCGCGCCCACGGCGGCTATGACGCGCTCCGCCGCGCGTTCGAGATCGGTCCCGAGGGCGTCATCCGCGAGGTGCTCGATTCGAAGTTGATGGGCCGCGGCGGCGCGGCGTTCCCGACCGGGCGCAAGTGGGACGCGGTGGCGCGCCAGCCGCGCCGCCCCCACTACCTGATCTGCAATGCCGACGAGTCCGAGCCGGGGACGTTCAAGGATCGCGTGATCATGGAGGGCGACCCGTTCTCGCTGCTCGAGTCGATGACGATCGCCGCGTACGCCACCGGCTGCGAGCACGGGTACATCTACCTGCGCGGTGAGTACCCGCTCGCCCAGCGCCGGCTGGAGAACGCCCTGGAGGAGGGGCGAGAGAAGTCGCTACTCGGTGACGACGTGATGGGCCGGGGCCTGCTGCGCTTCGACATAGAGGTGCGAAAGGGCGCCGGCGCCTATATCTGCGGCGAGGAGACCGCGATCTTCGGCTCGATCGAGGGCTATCGCGGCGAGCCGCGCAACAAGCCCCCGTTCCCGGTCGAGCGCGGACTGTTCGGTCAGCCCACCGTGGTCAACAACGTCGAGACACTGGTCAACGTGCTGCCGATCGTGCTCGAGGGCGGTCCCGCGTTCGCCGCGATCGGCACCGAGCGCTCTACCGGTCCCAAGTTGTTCTCTGTCTCCGGCGCCGTGGTCGAACCCGGCACCTATGAGGTGCCTTTCGGTACCACGCTGCGTGAGCTGCTCGAGCTGGCTGGCGGTCTGAGCCCGGGTGCCACCCTGCGCGCAGTCCTGCTCGGCGGCGCTGCCGGCAGCTTTGTCACGGCCGACTACCTCGACCTGAAACTCACCTTCGAGGCAGCACGCGAGGTGCACACGACGCTGGGATCCGGCGTCGTCCTGGTGCTCGACGACGACGCCGACCTTCCCGAGCTACTGATGACAATCGCCGGCTTCATGCGCGACGAGAGCTGCGGGCAGTGCGTTCCCTGCCGGGTCGGCACCGTCCGCCAGGAGGAGGCGCTCGCCCGGCTAATCTCAGGCCGCACCCGCGGCACAGTGCAGGACGAGCTGAAGCTCATCGCCGAGATCGGAGAGGCGATGCGCGACGCTTCGATCTGCGGGCTAGGGCAAACTGCGTCCTCGGCCGTCGAGTCGGCCATCGCGCGGCTCGGGGTGTTTTCGACCAACGGTGGATCCGCGTGAACCCAATCGAGCTGCCCATGGCTGCGCCGCACCCAGCAGCACGACCGATCACGGTCACGATCGATGACCAGCCGGTCGAGGTGCCGGAAGGTTCGACGATCCTCGACGCCTGCCGCAAGATCGGGATCGACACGCCTACGCTCTGCTACGGCGAGACGCTGATGCCCGCCAACGCCTGCCGGATCTGCGTGGTCGAGCTTGAGGGTGCCCGCACCCTCGTGCCCGCCTGCTCGCGCAAGGTCGAGCCCGACATGGTCATTCGCACCAACTCCGATCGCGTGCGCCACAGCCGCAAGATGGTGATCGAGTTCCTGGCTTCCTCGGTCGATCTGTCGATCACCCCGGCAGCCGAGGACTACCTCGGGCGCTACCACGCCAGGCCCGAACGCTATGGAACGCCGGCACCGCCCGACCCGCACCGTGACCACAAGCACACCGGCCACCACGAGCGGCCGGACGGCCAGACGGCGGCTACCGTGCACGCTCCAACCAAGGTCGACAACGACCTGTACGTGCGCGACTACTCGAAGTGCATTCTTTGTTACAAGTGCGTCGACGCGTGCGGCGAGCAATACCAGAACACGTTCGCGATCACGGTCGCCGGTCGCGGCTTCGACGCCCGCATCTCAACCGAGTACGCCAACCCGCTGCCCGATTCCGCGTGCGTCTACTGCGGCAACTGCATCGCGGTATGCCCAACCGGGGCACTTATGTTCAAGTCAGAGCATGACCTCCGGGACGCCGCGGCCTGGGACGAATCGAAACAGACCCAGAGTGACACGATCTGTCCCTACTGCGGCGTGGGCTGCAACCTCACCTTGCACGTGCAGGACAACCAGATCGTCAAGGTGACCTCCCCCGCCGATCACGACATCACTCGCGGCAACCTGTGCATCAAGGGCCGCTTCGGATTCCAGCACGTGAACCCCAAAGGTTGAGCCGCGGGGCTCAGGCACTTCGCTTCGCGGTCACCTCGATCTCGATCTTCATCCGCGGGTCGGCCAGTCCGACAACCAGCATCGTGCTGGCGGGCCTGACCTCTCCGAAGTACTCGCGCAACACCGGCCAACAGGCAGGAAAGTCATCGGCGGTTGGGAGTAGATAGTTCGCGCGGACGATGTCGGCCAGCGAGAAACCGGCCTCGGCCAGTGCGGAGCTGATGTTCCGTAGCGTCTGACGGGTCTGCTCGGCGACGTCGTCTGAGATCGTCATCGCGGCGTAGTCGAAGCCCGTCGTCCCCGCGACGAACGCCCATTCGCCGTCGACGACCACACGCGAATACCCGACATCGCGCTCGAACTGCGAACCACTGGAGATCAGGCGGCGAGCCATCTCACCATGGTGCCAGGCCGGCTCACCCGAGGGTGGCCAGGCGCTGCGCCGCCTCGGCAATCACCTCGCGCCGCTTGCAGAACGCAAAGCGGACCAGGCTGGCGGCCGCGTCCTTGTCGTCGTAGAAGACGCCGGTCGGAATCGCCACCACGCCGCAGCGCGCGGGCAGCTCGCGGCAGAACTCGGCGGCATCGAGGCCGACGTCGGCGTTGACGAAATACGTGCCGGCCGGGACATAGGGATGAAGCCCCGCCGCCTCGAGCCCGGCGCACAGCTGGTCGCGCTTGGCCCGCAGGTCGTCCGCGAGCGCGGTGATCTGCTCGGCCGGCAGGCGGAGCGCCGCGGCCGCCGCGTGCTGCAAGGGCGTTCCGCCGGCGAAGGTCAGGTACTGCTTGACCATCCGCGTCGCGGCGACCAGTGGAGCCGGCCCCGAGCACCAGCCGATCTTCCAGCCGGTGACCGAGAACGACTTCCCGACGCTCGAGATCGTCAGCGTCCGCTCGCTCATTCCGGGAAAGGTGGCGATCGGGATGTGCTCGCCGTCGTAGACCAGGTGCTCGTACACCTCGTCGGTGACGCAGATCAGGTCGTGCTCGAGGCAGGCCGCGGCAATCAGCTCCAGCTCCTCGCGCGTGAGCACGCGCCCGGTCGGGTTGTGCGGCGAGTTCAGCAGGAGCAGCCGGGCGCGCGGACCGATCGCATCATGAAGAGCCTCCGCGCTCACCTCAAAGTCCGGGGGGCGAAGCGTCACCGGCCGCCGCGTCGCGCCGGCAAACGAGATGCAGGCCGCGTACGAGTCGTAGTAGGGCTCGAGCACCACCACCTCGTCGCCCGGGTCGCACAGTCCGAGCAGCGCGGATGCGATCGCCTCGGTGGCGCCGAAGGTGACGAGCACGTCCTCGGGTTCGAGGCCGTACCAGTCCCTCTGATGCGCGAGCACCGCCTCGCGCAGCGCGGGCACGCCCGGAAGCGGCGCGTACTGGTTCTCGCCGGCACGCAGCGCGCTAACCGCCGCCTCGATCACCGTCGACGGCCCGCTGGTGTCCGGGAAGCCCTGTCCCAGGTTGATCGCCCCGGTGCGCACGGCGAGCGCGGTCATCTCGGTGAAGATCGTCGTGCCGAGCCCTTCGAGACGGGCGGCGGGCGTGAAGTCGCGTCCGGGAGCCGAGGTCATGCCGGATCCGCCGCGCCCCACACTCCGGGGCCCCGGCGGTGTTCGTAGATCAACGACGTCTCGGCGTGGGCCACAGAGGGGTGCGTGGCGAGATGGTCGACGACGAACTCGCGCAGACCCTGGGCATCCGCTGCCGCCACCCACACCAGGTAGTCCGTCACCCCGGTCAGGTGGAACACCATCAGCACGCCGGGCAACGCGCGGACCGTATCGGTGAAGTCGTCGATCTGATTTCGCTCGTGCACCGTGAGGCGCACGGCGATCAGCGCCTGCAGCGGCCGCCCCAGGGCGGCCAGATCCACCTCGGCATGGAACCCGGTGATCACGCCTCGCTCTCGCAACGAGCGCAGCCGGGCCAGCGCCGTGGACGGCGCCACCCCCACGCGATCGGCCATCGCCTGGTTGGTGATCCGGGCATCCTGGGCGAGCAGCTCGAGCATCGCCCTGTCTATCTCATCTATCGCCGGCTGACGATCATTCGGCACGCGTGGGTCTCCTTTCGCGCATTACGAAGGATCTGCGAGTCAAACCGCGATTATCGCAGGATCTACGGCGACTTGCCGCACCGTCGCATAATCATCAGACTGTGAGCATGACCTCTACTGCCACCGCACCGATTCTGAAGGACTCGATCCTCGCCACCATCGGCGATACTCCGCTCGTCCGCCTGTCGCGGATCGGCGCCGGCCTGCGCCCCCGGCTGGTGGCCAAGCTCGAGGCGTTCAACCCGGGTGGCTCGATAAAGGACCGCGTCGCGGTGGCCCTGATCGACGCCGCCGAGCGCGACGGCGTGCTCAGGCCCGGCGGCACGATCGTCGAGCCGACCTCGGGCAACACGGGCACCGGGCTCGCCATCGCCGCCCGGCTCAAGGGATATCGGGTGATCGCGGTAATGCCCGACAAGATGTCGCGGGAGAAGATCGATCTCCTCCGCGCCTACGGGGCGGACGTCGTGCTGGCGCCGACCGACGTCCCCCCCGAATCGCCCCAGTCCTATTACCGCGTCGCGGACCGGCTGACCGACGAGATCCCGGGCGCGTTCCAGCCGAACCAGTACTTCAACCAGGCCAACCCGCAGGCCCACTACGAGTCGACCGGACCCGAGCTGTGGGAGCAGACGGCCGGGCAGATCACCCACCTGATCGCCGGCGTCGGCACCGGCGGCACGGTAACCGGCACGGCTCGGTACCTGCGTGAGCGCAATCCTGACCTGATCGTGATCGGCGCTGATCCCGAGGGCTCGATCTACTCGGGCGGAGAAGAGAACGTGCGCCCCTACCTGGTCGAGGGCGTCGGCGAGGACTTCTGGCCCGAGACGTTCGACCCCGCCGTGATCGACCGATGGATCACCGTGTCGGATAAGGATGCGTTCCTGACCACGCGCCGGTTGGCTCAGCTCGAGGGCATCCTGGCCGGTGGATCCGGCGGTCTCGCGCTCCACGCCGCACTCCAGGCCGCCGCCGAGATTGAGGACCCGGACGCCCTGATGGTGGTGATCCTCCCCGACGGCGGGCGCTCATACCTGTCGAAGATCTATTCAGACCCGTGGATGCGCCAGTACGGCTTCCTCGACCGCGACACCAAGCTGGCCGTTGGCGATGTGCTCGCGCGCAAGCGCGAGGCAGGCGAGATCCCGCCCCTCGTCACGGTCCAGACCCACTTCAAGGTGCGCGACGCGGTGGCGCTCCTGCACGAGCACCGGGTGTCCCAGCTCCCCGTGGTCAGCGCTCACGATCCGGCCACCGTCGTCGGCGCGATCGGGGAGCGCGGCCTGCTCAAGCGAGCCGCCGACGACCCCAGGGTGCTCGACGCCGAGATCGTCGAGGTGATGGAGCCTCCGTTCCCCGCGGTGTCGATCGACGATCCGGTGCGCGAGGCGGTCGAGCTGCTGGTCGGCGATCAGCAGGCGCTGCTCGTCACGCGGGACGGCCGGGCCGAGGGGCTCGTCACGCGGACGGATTTGCTGGAAGCATTGGCCTCCTAATTGAGTCCCGCTCCCGGCCCCTCAGACCTCCCCTCAGAGGGCGAGCGCAATGACGCGTTCGCTACTCGCGCGGTGCACGCCGGGCTGACGCCGGACCCTTCATTCCGGTCGGTCATCCCCGCGATCCACCAGACCTCGACCTACGCCCAGCCGCGGCCCGGGGAGTTCGTCGGCGACTACGACTACGCCCGCTCCGCGAATCCGACCAGGGCGGCGCTGGAAACCGCTCTCGGCGAGCTCGAGGGTGGCCTGGCCGTGGCCTTCGCCTCGGGGCTGGCCGCCGAGCACGCGCTCATTACCGCCGCCTGCGAGGCCGGCTCGCACGTTGTGCTCCCCGGCGACCTGTACGGCGGCACCTACCGGCTCATCGACAAGGTCATGGCCCGCTGGGGGCTCGAGTACGACCTGGTCGATCAGACCGATCTCGGCGCACTCGAACGTGCCGTCCGCGACGACACGCGACTGATCTGGGTAGAGAGCCCAACCAATCCCAAGCTCGACGTGATCGACATTTCCGGCGTCGTCGCCCGACGGCGAGGCGCCCTGGTCGCGGTCGATAACACGTTCGCCACCCCGTTCAACCAGCGACCGCTCGAGCTGGGGGCGGACTTCGTCGTGCACTCGACCACGAAGTACCTGGGCGGACACTCCGACGTGGTCGGCGGCGTCGTGATCAGTCGATCCGACGACTGGTACGAGCGAATCCGCTTCGTCCAGAACGCGGTCGGCGCCGTGCCCGGCCCGTTCGACTGCTTCCTGGTGCATCGAGGCCTGCGAACGCTCCACCTCCGGATGGAGGCGCACGCGCGCAGCGCCGGGGCGATCGTCGAATTGCTGCGCGCCACGCCTGACGTGCGCGACGTGCGCTGGCCCGGCTTCAGCGGAATGGTCAGCTTCCGGCACCCGCGCGCGACCGAGCTCGCGACGCGCACCCGCCTGTTCACGCTGGCCGAGTCGCTCGGCGGTGTCGAGTCGCTCATCGAGGTGCCGCAGGCGATGACCCACCAAACGGTCGAGGGCTCGGTGGCGGCCGTCCCGCCTGACCTGGTCAGGCTCAGCTGCGGCGTCGAGGATCCCGGCGACCTGGTGGCCGACCTAGGCCGCGCGCTCGAAGCCGCCTGACCGAACCTGCATAAGCGCCCACGCCGGCGCTAGGCGGTCGCCGGTTCCCGCTCCGGGGTCGAGGCAACGACCGTACCGCGCACTACCTCCGCTCGCGTGATCACCACGGCGGCCAGGTCGTCGCTGCACTCGTCGGCGTCCGACTGGATCCGCTCTACGAGCTCCTGCGCGCTCAGACCCAGCTCGACGAGCGATTTGAGATGGGTGCGTTCGAGCTGCTGGCCGCCCCGACGAGCTTCGGTCAGACCATCGGTGAACAGACACACCCGTTCACCGGGGGCCAGGAAGCGGGCGAACTGCGGCCACGTGTCCCCCATCCCCAGGCCAAGCGGGGTCGCCGCCTCCTCGTCGCGTTCGGGCTGGCCCGCGATGATCGGCGGCTCGTGTCCGGCCTTCGCCCAGGCGAACTCACCGGTCGTGTGCTCGTAACGGCAGATAACCACCGTGGCGTAGCCCTCGCCGAGCTCACCGGTGAGGTAGCGGTCGGCCCGGCAGAGCACCTCGGGCAGCGAATGCCCCTCGCCCATCAACGTCCGCAGCGTGTACCGGACGAGTGCCGCGTGGATGAGCGATTCCCGCCCGTGTCCCGAAACGTCGCCGATGATGATTCCGGTCTGTTCGGGCGACACGGTGAACACGTCGAAGAAATCACCTCCGGCGGCCAGCCCCTGCGCCGGCCGGTAAGCAACCGAGACGTCGAGCTCGCCGAGGGTTGCCGGGACCGCGGGAAGCAGCGCGGCCTGGAGCACGCCCACATCTGAGAGGAGCGCGGCGCGCTGACCGGCCAGCGACTTCGCGCGCCGCCTCTGGAGGTATGCGTTGAGCGCCATCACCGCCGCGATCACGGCGAACGCGAGGAGGGCGATGAGCGCGGCCGTGGGCAGCACCTTGACCAGGCGTGCGATTGGTCCGTTGGGTTTCGCCGGCGCGGGCGCGGCGCTCGACGCCAAGCGCCCAGACCGGGTCGACCCAGGCGCGCTGTCCGTCGTCCCGGTCGCTATTGCGGCGGTGCTCGCGGCCGCCCTCGTCCCTGTCCCCGCGGTCTTGCTCCCGGCGCTCGCCGTACCTGCCCGAGCGCCGGACCTGCCGCCGCGTCCGGTGCTGCGAACGCTGCCCTGGCCTTGGCGCGAGGTCGGCGTCGTGCGGCCGGCACCCGGCTGGGCCGGGGCGGCGGACGCGGTTCCGTCGGGTGCGGTCGACGACGAGTCTCCGCGGGTCGGCGACTGAGTGTCGTGCGTCAGCGCCGTCGACGTCGGAAGCGTCGGGGTCGGAATCGACGGAGTACTGACCGACGGCGTGCTCACCGTTGGAGTCGTGAGAGTCGGGGTGGTGAGCTTCGGCGTGGTGAGGCTCGGCGTGCTGACGGACGGAGTCGTGAGCGGACCGGTGCTCACCTTCGGCACGGTCACCGACGGCACCGTCACCGACGGCACCGTCACCGACGGCACCGTCAGCGACGGCACGGTGACCGTGGGGACGGATACGCTCGGCAAGGTGATCGAAGCCGCGCTGCCGAGCCCGGGAGCGGCCGCCGCCACGCCGCCGACCAGCAAGCCAAGGCACCCAGCCAAGGTGGCCCGCCGAAAGCGCTTCATCGACCGCCCTGTCTGGCACACCCACTGATCACCGGTCCGCCATCCCAACCGGGAAGCTTAGCCGCAGATTGCCTCGGGGGAGCTCATGCAAGCGGGCCGCGAATGCCGGGGCCGACGCCGCGCGCGCGACGTGACCCCGGCTCGGTGTCGCGGATCCAGGTGGCTCAGTCCGCCGCGACGGGCTGAGGCTCGATCACGTCCAGATCGAGGTGCGGAACGTGGTGATGGTGGCGCCGGGCGGGCGCGGCCTGAGCGCCGCTCTCTCGGCGAGTTACGTAGGCAACCAGCGCTACGAAGATCACGAGCGCGATCGCGCTGACGGTTCCGTCGCCCATGTTCAGACCACCGCCGATCGGCTTGCTGAAGCCGTCGGCGAACGACGCTCCCAGCGGCCGGGTGACGATGTACGCGAACCAGAACGCGAGGATCGGGTTCATGACGCCGCGCGACCAGGCGATTGCGGGAATCGAGATGATCGCCGCGAACAGCACGACCGACGCCCACAGGCCGAGGTTGAGCTGGTACGCGGTCAAGTCGCCGGCGGCGGTGCCGAGGGCGAACGTTCCGAGAACCGCCGCCCAGTAGAAGTACTCGCGACGGCGCGTGTCGATGCTGTGGATCGACAGGGTGCCCTCGGTGCGATACCAGAGGATGAAGATGACGGCGACAATGAGACCGAACGCCGGAGTGGTCACGCTGTAGCCAAGCCCGGTCCCATCGTGGATGGCATCAGCGGCCATCGTCCCGAACACGGCGACCATCATCACCGCGAACCAGTAATACGGAGCGCGGTACTGCGGCTGGCGCAGCTGAAGTCGCAGCGCGAGCACCAGCCCAAAGAATCCCACCACGGCGGCGAGCGGGACACTCTGTTGACCCAGGAAGTCGGACATCGCCTCTCCCATCCCGGTGGTCAGCAGCTTCAGCACCCAGAAGATCAGCGTGATCTCGGGCACCTTGACGAGGACCGGCTGCAAGCGCGCGCGGCGCGACTGAGTTTGTGGCATGGCTTCGCTCATCAGTTCCCGGAAGTTGGCGTGTACGCCGGCCACGTCCGTCGACGTGGAACGGGGCCGGCATGTCTGACTCCCGCAAACAAACGGTGCGCCCCGCTCGAACTGTCTGCGTTCAGGGTGAGATCGGTTTAAGCATCACGTGAGAGCTCTCTTACGAAGGCCCGCAAGCACCTACTACGCGAACGCCCCGATCCCGGTGATGTCCCGGCCGACGATCAGGGACTGCATCGTCTCGGTTCCCTCGTACGTGTGGATCGCCTCGATGTCGGTCATGTGACGGATCACGTGGTTGTCGAGCAGGATCCCATTGCCGCCCAGCATGTCGCGTGCCTCGGCGCACACCTGGCGCGCCTTGCGCGTGTTGTTGAGCTTGGCCAGCCCCGCGATCGTGTCGCGCAGCTGCCCACGCTCTGCCAGGCGCCCGATCTGAAGACAGTACAGCTGCATCGCGGTCACCTCGGCCAGCATGTTCACGAGCCGTTGCTGGATGATCTGGAAGCCGGCGAGCGGACGTCCGAACTGCTCGCGACGCTTGGCGTAGGCGAGCGCGGTGTCGTATGCGGCGACGGCATGCCCGAGCGCGGCCCACGCGCAGGTGCTCCGCGTCCCCGCCAGCACGCGAGCGGTGTCCTTGAAGCTGTTCGCGCCCGGTAGGCGGTTCTCGGCCGGTACGAACACGTCGTTCAACTCGATTTGCGCCTGCCAGATCGCCCGCAGCGAACCCTTGCCCTCGATCACCTCGGCGTCGTAGCCGGGCGCGCCCTTCTCGACCAGGAACCCGTTCACCCGGCCGTCCTCGTTGCGCGCCCACACGACCACGACGTCGGCCAGGCTGCCGTTTCCGATCCAGCGCTTGGCGCCGGTCAGGCGGTAGCCGCCATCGACGGCTTGCGCGCTGGTGGCCAGTGACACCGAGTCCGAGCCGTGATCGGGTTCGGTCAGCGCGAACGCCCCGAGCTGATCGAGACGGGCCATCGCCGGCAGCCAGCGCTGCTTCTGCTCCTCCGACCCGAGCATGGCGATCGACTGCATGGCCAGCCCGGCCTGCACGCCGAGGAACGTGCCGAGGCTGCCGTCGCCGCGGTTCAGCTCCATGTGGACCAGGCCCGACGCGATCGGATCGAGGCCGGGGCAACCGTAGCCGTGAATGTCCTCGCCGACGATTCCCAGCTCGCCGAGACGGCGGATCAGCGGCCACGGCATCTCGGCCCGCTCCCAGTAGCCACCGATCACCGGCAGCACCTCGTCATCGACGAACACGCGCACGCGACGCAAGACGTCGAGCTGCGCGTCGGTGAGCTGCTCGCGCAGGAAGAAGTAGTCGGTGGCCAGTGCGTGGCCGAGGTCTTCGAACAGATCAGGGACGGTCAGCATCGGGTCCTCCACTCTCCTAGCTCTGGTTCGGCGAGCGCGTTCGCGATCACCCGGTAGGTCTTGCGGTTGAAGATCAGGCCGACGTGGCTCCCGGTCACCTCGACGTTCTCGGCGTAGGGGACGAGTGCGGCCTGCCAGCGCACGACGCCGTCGCCCTTCGAGTAGATGCTGGTCAGGCGAACTCGGTCGCTCGGAAACGCACCGGCGAAGTCGCGAGCGAAGGCACAGTCACACCCGTCGGTGAGGCAGCGGGGTGACCGCGCCCTGCCGCTGTGCACCGTCACCCGCCGTGCCGCGCCCACGGCGCCCTGAGTTACATAGCTGGTCGCGAGCATGAGCCGCAGGCCCGCACCGGCGGAGATCGCATGCGAGACCAGTTCGGGGCGGCGGTGGCCAAGCGCCCGGGCGTAGTGCCCTCCGCGACTGTGGCCGATCAGCGCCACCCGCCGCCCGTGCTTGTCGTAGACCCGCTCGACACGGCGCTCGACTCGCTCGAGCGCCCGGTCTGAGCAACCAGTGTTAGCCAAGAAGCCGCAGGTGTACGGCCGGTATCCGATCCGGGCCAGCCACGCCGCGAGCACGATCAGGGTCTGGTCACCGCCGCCGAAGCCGGGCAACAGGACGACCGCGCGACCGTCGCCGCGCGGAACCCCGCCGCCGCGGAGCACGGGGTCGACGAGCAACCGGCACAGCTCGAGCTGCCAGCGCGTCTCTCGCAGATGTCCCCCGGCCCAACGCTCGGTTGGCACCGGGGGAAGATCAGTTAGCGAGGACATAGGTCCCGGGCGCCTTCGCCTGAGCCTTGTAGGTTCGATTACCGAGCGTCTTGGGCGCGGGCTTGCACTCGCCCGAGCGTGCCGCCAGCCAGGCATCCCAGTCCGGCCACCAGCTACCCGGCAGCTGTGCTGCACCCGCCACGAACTCCTCCGGCGTTTCCGGGAGCTCCTCGGCTACCCGGAAACTCGAACGACTGTCCGGACTCGGTGGATTGACCAGCGCCTGGATGTGACCGCTGCGCGACAGCACGAAGCGCCGCGTGCCGCCGAACAGCTGCGCGCCCTTGTACGCGCTCTCCCACGGGACGATGTGATCGGTCGCGCCGGCGATGAAATACGTGTCGAGGTCGACCGCACCGAGGTCGACCGGCTCGTCCAGAACCTGGAGAGTGCCGGGGTGCGCGAACGCGTTGTCGAGCCCGAGGTAGATGAAGTCGCGGTGCAGGCCTGCCGCCAGCCGGACCGTGTCCTGGTTCCAGTACAGGACGTCGAACGCGGGCGGCGCCTTGCCGAGCAGGTAGTTGTTGACGACGTAGTTCCAGACCAGATCGTTCGGGCGTAGCCAGGTGAACACGCCGGCGAGCGCTTGCCCGTCCAGGTACCCCTTGCGAGCGGACTCGGCGACCGCGACCGCGGCGACGTCGCGGCTGGCCAGCGCCGACATCGTCCCTTCGGTGTCGTTATCGAGCGCGCAAACCATCAACGTGAGGCTGGCCACCCGGCCGAGCTCGCCGGTGGCTGCCAGCTGACCGACCAGTCCCGCGGTAATGATCCCGCCCGAACAGGCGGCCGCGAGGTGCACCGCGGTCTGGTTCGTGATCGCCGCGACCGCATCGCGCGCCTCGGCGACCGCGGTGGCGTAAGTGTCGAGGTCGAAGTGGCCCTGCGCCTGTTCGGGATTGCGCCAGGAGATCGCGAACACCTGCTGCCCCTGGGCGACGTAGTGCTCGATCATGCTTCTGCCCGGCGACAGGTCGAGCACGTAGAACTTGTTGATCGTCGGTGGAATCATCAGCAGCGGCGTCGCGCGCACTTCGTCGGTGGTCGGCTTGTATTGGATGAGCTCGAACACCTCGGTGCGGAGCACGACCGACCCGGGCGACGCGGCGAGGTTGGCGCCGACCTCGAACTTGCTCGTGTCGACCGTGGCCGGGAGCCGCGAAGGGGTGTTGATGTCGTGGACGAACTGTCTCGCGCCTCTCACCAGGTTCCCGCCGCCCGTGTCGACGATTTCCTTGAGTACGGCCGGATTCGACCAGACGAAGTTGCTCGGGGCGAGCGCGTCGAGCACGTTGCCCGCCACGAGCCGAGCCCGACGCTCGGCGCGCCAGTCGACGTCGGCGTCGGTGATCAGGCCGTCCACGGCCTCGCCGACGGCCAGGTAGGTCTGCAGGATGCGACGCAGGAGCCAGTTGCCCTCCCACGCCCGATCGCCGAAACGCCGGTCGCCCCTCGCGGGCGCCAACTCCGAGCGGCCGGCGGCCGTGCGAGCGAGCGAAGCCGTCAGGCCACCGGCCCGCGCGGCCACGCGGCCCGGACGCCGAACCAGCCCAAGTCCCACCTTCACCCCCGATCCGGGGGCAATGAATCGCGACGGTCCACCCGTCCGGCCACCCGCCGCCGCGTCGCTCAGCATCACGTCAAGGCCCGCGTGTGCAGCGTGGCCCACGCGCGTCGCTCGACCCGGGTCCGGCGTCGCTTCGGTTGTCGCGTTCTCGTTCATCGCTCTCCCTCGATCTTGTGCGTGGGCCATAAGACTCTCTCGATTTGCGCCCCCCCGGCTAGGGTCGAGCGCCCGAAGTTCGCGCGGGGGGCTTGTGCGCTGCCTACAATCCCTCCCGAGGAGAGGAGCGATGGGGCGTAATCCAGATCCGGCGATCGCCGCCCTCAGGGACGCGCTCGCGGCGCGTCTGGACGAGCTGGCCGACGAAGCCACCGCGCGGATCGTCTCGGAGATCCCGGCCTACCGCAACATCGACGAGGCGATGCGCCGCGACGTCCGTTCCCACGTGCTCGCCCACCTCCGCGCGAGCGTGGAGAGCATGGCTTCCGGGCGCGACGTGACCCGCGAGGACCTGCTGTTCGTCCGCCCTCACGCGGCCCGCCGGGCCAGGCGGGTGTCGGTGACCGACTTCATCCGGGCTTTCTATGTCGGCGAGGGGGTGTTGTGGGACACCGCGCTCGACGTGGCCTCCACCGACGAGGAGTCGCAGCGGGCGGCGCTCGCGTTTGCCTCACGCCTGCCGCGCTACTTCGAGGTCGCGACGACCCACGCGGCCGAGGTGTACCTGGAGACCCAGGAGCAACTGGCGGCCACGGGCGAGGCGGTCCGGCGCGACCTGCTCGAGGATCTGCTCGCCGGGCGAACTCCGGAGCCCGGACCGCGTCTCGACGCGGCCCGCGCCGCGGGGCTGGAGCAGAGCTCGTCGTTTGCCGTGATCTCCGCCGCCGCGGAGTCGCGCCCGAGCGACGAGGAGTTGTTGCGCGGCGCCGCCGCGGCGCTCGCGCGTGCCGCCGGCGGTCGGGCGCTTCCGCTCGCGGTCGTGCGCCACGAGGAGATCGTGGTCGTGGTCGCCGCCGGCCCCGGGGGTACGCCGACGTCTGCCGCGCAACTGATCGACGTCCAGCGGCGGCTCGCCGACGGCGGGCTGCCGCTCGCAGTCGCGATCAGCACAGCGGTCCCGAGCCTGGCGCAGGTCGCAGACGCCTACCGTGAGGCGAGGACGCTGCGAACCGCTCGAGGCTGGAGGCCCGGCGTCGTGGCGCTGTCTGACCTGAGCGCCTTCCAGTATCTGACTCTTCGCCCGGACCCCACGGCCAGCCGCCTGATCGCACCGGCCATCCACGAGTTCGTAGCCCAAGACGCCGAAGAGGGCGCGCCCTTGGTTACCACCCTGCGCGAGTATGTCGCTTGCGACCTGAACGCTCGCCGGGCCGCCGACAGTCTCCACATTCACGTCAACACGGCCCACTACCGCCTGGGCAGGATCGCCGAGCGGACGGGGCGAGATCTCCGCAACGTCAGCGACTTGCTCGAGATCCTGATCGCCGCCAGGCTCGCCGAGGCCGACGGAAACGGGCAGCCCACGCGCTAGCGGCGACCGCCACCTTTGGTGGCGGCCCACAACCGCAGGGCCTCGGATTAGGCGCCCAATGCCATGGTCGCCACGTGGTTGCTGCGGGAGGCTTTCCACACGCACCAACGAGCGAAGGAGAGCCAATGAACGAGAACCTCGCATACAACCTGATCAACACCGCGGAGCAGCATCGCGAGCGGACAGCCCTGCGCCTCGACCATGAGGTGTTCACCTACGCCGAGCTCGACGACGCCAGCGCCCGCGTTGCCGGATTCCTGCAGGAGCACGGCGTGGAGCCCGGCGATCGGGTCGGGATCATGCTTCCCAACGTCCCCGAGTTCGCGATCGCCTATTACGGCGTGCTCCGGGCCGGCGGCGTCGTGGTGCCGATGAACGTGCTCCTCAAGCAGCGCGAGGTCGCGTTCTACCTCGGCGATCCCGAGGCAAAGCTTGTCTTTGCCTGGCACCAGTTCGCCGACCCCGCTCTCGAGGGCGCGGCCGAGGTCGGGGCGGAGTGCGTCGTCGTGGAGCCCGAGACGTTCGCTCGCCTGCTCGCGTCGGCCAACCCGGTCGCTGACGTGGCCGAGCGGACCGCCGAGGACACCGCGGTGATCCTGTACACGTCCGGAACAACGGGCAAGCCCAAGGGCGCCGAGCTGACGCACTCGAACCTCGCGATCAACGCCGACGTGATGAAGCAGGTGTTCTCGATCGGCCCCGACGACGTCATCCTCGGCGCGCTCCCGCTATTCCACGCGTTCGGGCAGACCTGTGCGCTGAACACGGCGGTGAGCGCCGGGGCGGAGCTCGTGATGCTCGCCCGCTTCGACGCCGGCCGCGCCCTGGAGGCGATCGAACGCTACGGCGTGACCGTGTTCGAGGGCGTGCCGACGATGTACTCGGCGCTGCTTCACCACCCTGAGCGCGAGCGGTTCGATGTGAGCGCCCTGCGGTTGTGCGTGTCGGGCGGAGCTGCGCTTCCCGTCGAGGTCCTGCGGGCATTCGAGGACGCGTTCGGATGTGTGATCCTCGAGGGCTACGGCCTGTCCGAAACCTCGCCGGTCGCTTCATTCAATCACCCGGGCCGCGACCGTAAGCCGGGCTCGATCGGCACGCCGATCGAGGGCGTGCAGATGAAGCTCGTCGATCTTCACCGGCGCGACAGCGTCCCGGGCGAGCCAGGTGAGATCGCGATCCGTGGCCACAACGTGATGAAGGGCTACTGGAACCGTCCCGAGGCGACTGCTGAGGCGATCGACGCCGACGGGTGGTTCTACTCGGGTGACATTGCGCGCATCGACGAAGAGGGTTTCTTCTTCATCGTCGATCGCAAGAAGGAGCTCATCATCCGCGGCGGCTACAACGTCTACCCGCGGGAGATCGAAGAGGTCCTCTACGAGCACCCCGCTGTGCGCGAGGCGGCGGTGATCGGCATCCCCCATCCCGACCTCGGCGAGGAGGTGGGTGCCGCGGTCGCGCTCAAGTCCGGTCAGAACGTGACCGAGGCCGAGCTGCGCGATTACGTCAAGAGCAACGTCGCCGCCTACAAGTACCCACGGCACGTCTGGTTCGTCGACGAGCTTCCGAAGGGACCCACGGGGAAGATCCTCAAGCGTGAGATCAAGCCTCCGGTTGGCGTGGCCACGACCGCCGCGTAGTTACCGCGGCCGGCGCGGTGCGCCGCGCCGGCCGCAGGAAGGATTTGCCCCCGGTTGGGGTCTTCACAAATAGCCTGCCACATCAGCGGGTTCGAGAAAACTTCAATTGTGGGAGCAAAAATGACCACTCTGAGAACAGCGAGGTTGCGCGCGGCGGGGATCGTCGCGCTGGCGACTTGCGCAGTCGCGCTTGCGGCATGCGGGAGTTCCAGCTCGAGCACGAGCTCGGCGGCGGCGACCACGCCGGCCGCGACAGCCACAACGGCCTCGACCACCGCGGCCGCCGCGACGGGGAGCGCCGCCATGATCGGCACCGCGACCGCACACGGTAAGACCTACCTCACCGGAGCATCCGGCCGGGCGATTTACCTGTGGGTCGCTGACAAGGGCAGCACCTCCAGCTGCTCGGGCGCCTGCGCTAAGGCCTGGCCTCCCGTCACCACGACGGGCAGCCCGACGGCGGGATCGGGTGTCACCGCGTCGATGCTCGGTACGACGAAGCGCTCAGACGGAACCGAGCAGGTGACCTACGACGGCCACCCGCTGTACTACTTCGTCGCCGACACCGCGTCCGGCACCACCAAGGGCCAGGGCAGCGACAGCTTCGGCGCCAAGTGGTGGCTGGTCACTCCGTCCGGCAGCGCGATCACCGCGAGCGCCGGATCCTCGAGCGGCGGATCCTCGAGCAGCGGATCCTCGAGCGGCGGCTGGGCCTAGCCAACCCAGGGCCTCAGGCCCATGTCAGAGATCACTGTGGGTGCCCGCGACCGCGCGGGCACCCTCGCGTTGACGGGTGGCCGCCGCAAGCGCGCGGGCCGCGACTCCTCGCCACCGCTCCCCGCGTGGGCGTTCACCGCGTTCGCGGTCGCGTCGTTTGGCGGCCCGCTGGCCCTGGCCGCGTCGGGCGCGCCGAGCGTGGTCGGCGACGCCGCCGGCTCGAGCGGGCTGGCGATGCTCGCGGGAGCGGTCGTGTTCCTGGTGCCGCTCGCCATCTGGCTGCGCTACTCGCGCGAGGTCACCAGCTCGGGCGGCCTGTTCGCGTTCGTGGAGGAGGCGGCAGGCCGGCCCGTCGCGCTGGCCCAGGCCGCTATCTGGATCTTCAGCTACCTGCTGTACGTCGTCTACACGACGGTGCAGATCGTCTACGACCTCCTCCCGAGCGTGCTGCCGGGCGTGGGGCGCTACCAGAGCGTGCTCGCCCTCGCCATCCCGGTCGCGCTGGTGGCGGTCATGCTCGCCGGACGAGCCGTGACGTTCCTCGTATTCGGAGTGATCGCGGCCGGACAGCTCGCGCTGGCCGGAGTCCTCGATGGGGTGACGCTCGCGCACCTCTCGACGCCACTCTCGAGCTTCGGCACGGGCGCGGGTACGCAGGCGGTCGCCAAGGCCAGCGCCCAGACGTCGCTGCTCTACGTCTGCGGCAGCCTGCCGCTGTTCCTCGGTGGTGAGCTGGCGGCGCCGGCGCAGCGCACGATCCGGCGCGGCTTGATCTTCGCGTTCGTTGCGACCGCGGTGGTGATCGTGCTCGCGGTGGCGCCGCTGGCCTCGGCGCCCGGGCTCCTCAGCACCGCGGTGCCCGGCGTGAGCGTCGCCGAGCAGTTCGCCGGCCCCGGCGTGGCGAAGGCGATCGGGA
Organism: uncultured Solirubrobacterales bacterium; assembly: GCA_963757235.1. Classification (GTDB taxonomy): domain Bacteria; phylum Actinomycetota; class Thermoleophilia; order Solirubrobacterales; family Solirubrobacteraceae; genus Palsa-465. Next base: position 170,414 of record CAVWRC010000022.1, read on the forward strand.
TCGGTGTGGCGGTGAGCACCGCGGGCGTGATGCTGTGCGAGTACGTGGCGCTGACGCGGCTGATCCACCACATCGGCCGGTGGCGGATCCGGCCGATCGCGGCGGCGATCGGTGCGGTGGCGCTCGTGGCGGCACCGATCAGCCTGATCGACCCGGACGGCTTCTACAGCACCCTGCTCAAGCCGTCCGAGGTCGCGCTGTGGGTCAGCCAGCTGATCGTGTTCGCGGCATTCCCGCTGTTCGCGCTCAAGCGCGGCCTGCGGATGTGGCCTGCGCTCGCGTTGGCTGTGGGCGCGAGCGCGTTCGCCGTGTACGGGATTGTGACGGCGCTCCAGCAGGCTTCCAGCTGAACGGTCGTTTGGGATAAAACTGGCGCTATGCGCCAGTTATCTCCCAAGTCCGGTCAAGTAGGCTGCCAAGCGCTGTGAGCGAACCGAACGCGCAATGGCGCCTGGCGGCGAGGCCGGTCGGTCTACCGAAGCGGTCTGACTGGGAGTGGGTCGAGGAGCCGGCCCCCGAGCTGGCCGACGGGCAGGTCCTGATCGCGCTCGAATACATCTCGCTCGATCCGGCCATGCGCGGTTGGATGAACGAAGCCCGCTCGTACGTCCCACCGGTGGGTATCGGCGAGGTCATGCGCGCCGGAGGGATCGGTCGCGTCGTCGAGTCGCGCAACCCCGATTTCATCACCGGCGAGCTCGTGTCGGGCATGTTCGGGGTCCAGAGCTACGCCGTCTCCGACGGCCGGGACATCAGAACCGTGGACACCGCGCTGGCGCCGGCGCCGGTGCACCTCGGCGTGCTCGGGACGACCGGGCTGACCGCGTACTTCGGCCTGCTCGACATCGGGCGGCCCGAACCGGGACAGACCGTCGTCGTGTCGGGCGCCGCCGGCGGCGTGGGCAACGTCGCGGGCCAGATCGCCCGGATCAAGGGCTGCCGGACCATCGGCATCGCGGGCGGCCCGGAGAAGTGCGAATGGCTGACCGAGGAGCTCGGCTTCGACGCCGCGATCGACTACAAGGCCGGCGAGGTCCGGACGGATCTGCGCCAGTACGCCGCGAAGGGCGTCGACGTGTACTTCGACAATGTCGGCGGCGAGCTCCTGGACGAGGTGCTGCGCCGCCTGGCCCGGCACGCCCGGGTCGTGATCTGCGGCGCGATCTCCCAATACAACGCCGAGCAGCCGCCGCGCGGCCCGGCCAACTACATGCAGCTCCTCGTCCAGCGCGCGTCGATGACCGGTTTCCTTGTGTTCGACTACGCCAAGCGCTACCCGGAGGCGGTCGCCCAGCTCGCCGAGTGGCTCCAGGACGGCAAGCTGATCTCGCGGGAAGACGTGGTCCGGACCAAGCTCGAGCAGTTCCCGGATGTGTTCCTCCGGCTGTTCCGCGGCGAGAACGTCGGCAAGCTGATCCTCGAGCTCGACCGGCGAGCGGCGTGAGCTCGGCGCCACTACAGGGCGAGCTGCGCTTCTGGCCCGAACTCGCCGGCCTGGTCAGTGATCCTCGCTTCTGGTGGCCCAAGCGGCAGACGCGGCAGCCGGTCCTCCTGATCCCCGGGTTCCTCGCCGGCGATGCCTCGCTCACCATGATGGCCGGTTGGCTGCGCCGCCGCGGCCACCGTGTGCGCACCAGCGGGATCCGCCTTAACGTCGGCTGCGCCGGGCGCGACCTCGATCAACTCGGCACGGTCCTGCGGGCGTTCGACGACCCCGTCGTCGTGATCGGCCAGAGTCGCGGCGGGACGCTCGCCCGGGCCCTGGCGGCACGCCATCACGACCAGGTCGCGGCGCTGATCACGCTCGGCTCCCCGGTCCTCGATCCGCTCGCCGTATCGCCATCGGTGCTCCGGACCATTCGCTCGGTCGCCCTACTGGGCGATCTCGGCGTGCCGGGTCTGTTTTCGACCGGGTGCCGCAACGGCGACTGCTGTGCCGAGTTTCGCTCGCTCCTCGCTCGACCGCTGGCGCCCGGCGCGACCGCGCTGTCGCTGTACTCGCGGAGCGACGCGATCGTCGACTGGCGCGCGTGCCTGGACCCTGACGCCGAGTGCGTTGAGATAGCGGGCAGCCACTGCGGGATGGCCGTAAACGCGCAGGTCTACCGCGAGCTTGAGCGGCTGCTCGAGTGACGGCGCTCGCCTCCTCGGCGCGTGCGGACCTCGCCCAATGGGCTCGCTGGGCGATCCCGCGCTGGTCGGTCCCGGCGGCGATGCGCGCCATCCGTGCCGTGGTCGTCGTGTGCGGCTTGTTCGCGATCGCCAGCAAGGTGATTGGGAACGCCCAGATCGCCACGTTCTGCGCGTTCGGTGGCTTCGCCACGCTCGTGCTGGCGTCGTTCGCCGGAACCTGGCGCGACAAGCTCCTGGCTCATCTGGCGCTGGCGCTCACCGGCAGCGTGCTGATCGCGATCGCGACGAGCGTCAGCTCCTCCACCGTGGCGGCCGCGATCGTCACCGTGCCCGTGACGTTCGCGGTGTTCTTTGCCGGCATCACCGGCCCAAATGCTGCCTCGGGCGCCACCGGAGCGCTGCTCGCGTATGTCCTCCCCGCGGCGTCCGCCGGCACCGTCGGAATGATCCCCGATCGCTTGCTCGGCTGGTGGATGGCGTCGGTCGCCGGCACCGCCGCCGTGCTGCTGTTCTCACCACGACAGACCGGGGGCAACCAGCTGCGCGCCGCGGCCTCGAAGCTGGCGGTGTCGCTCGCCGACGAGCTCGACGGGGTGTTGCGCGGCGAGGGCCCCGACGACTACCTCGCCGCCGCCCTCGAAGCCAAACGGGACGTCCTGGCGAACTTCACGGCGACTCCGTTCCGCCCGACGGGCCTGGCCGTCACCGACCAGGCGCTCGCAAACTGCATCGAGCTGCTCGAGTGGTGCACGGCGCTGATCGCCGACGCGGTCAGCGAGCGGCACGACCTCACGCACGCGGCGAAGTGCGACCTCGAGCTCATCGCGGCCTCGAGCTCGGTGCTGCGAGACACCGGAACCCTCCTCGCCGGCGGCGACGCACACCCGGACGTCGATGAGCTCGAGCGTCGCCAGGAAGCGGTCGTGGCGCGGCTCGATCGAGCGGACGCCACGGCGGCTGCCGGCTCGGCGGGACCCGATCACTTCCGCGCAGTCGCGCAGATCGCGTTCCACGCCCACGGCATCGCCGTCGCCGTCCTGGCGGCCACGTACGAGACGCTGATCGCGTGCGGGCTCGCCGACCCGGAATGGCTCGAGGCCAGGCGGCAACGCTGGTACCCCGGATCGGCCGCCGCCGCGCGGACCGTGAGGCGAGTGTCGAGCGTCGCCTCGACGGCGTACGCCCACGCGAGCGTGCGATCCGTCTGGTTCGTCAACAGCATCCGCGGGGCGGTGGCGATCGCCGTCGCGGTGACGATCGCCGATGTCACGACGGTCCAGCACGGCTTCTGGGTCGTGCTCGGCACGTTGTCGGTTCTCCGGACCAACGCCGCGGCGACCGGCGCGACCGCGCTCCGGGCCCTCGCCGGCACCGCGCTCGGCTTCGTGATCGGCGGAGCGCTCGTGCTCGCGATCGGAAGCGACGAGACGGCGCTATGGATCGCGTTCCCGATCGCTGTGCTCGTGGCCGCCTACTCGCCGGGCACGACGCCTTTCGCGGTCGGCCAGGCGGCGTTCACGGTGATGATCGCCGTGCTGTTCAACCTGATCGTCCCGGTCGGCTGGAAGATCGGCGAGGTCCGAATCGAGGACGTCGCCCTCGGCTGCGCGGTCAGCGTCGTGATCGGCACCCTGTTCTGGCCGCGCGGCGTGGCCGCGGTCGTCGGCGACGATCTCGCCGACTCGTTCCGCACCGGCGCCTCGTATCTGACCCAGGCGATCCAGTGGGCAACCGGAGCACGGGCGGACGAGCCCGAGAACGCGGGCGCGGCCGGGAACGCCGGCCTACGCCTCGACGACGCGCTGCGCGGGTTCCTCGCCGAGCAGGGGACCAAGCACATGACCAAGCAGGATCTGTGGCGGCTCGTCGGGGGCACGCTTCGACTCCGTCTCACCGCGCACGCGGTGGCCGAGATGCCCGGGGACGCGACCGGCCGCGATGCGGCGGGCGCCGTGCTCCAGCGCCGGACCGCGACGCTCGCGTCGTGGTACGAGCAGCTCGCCGACCAGGTCGGCAAGCCGGATCATCGGGCAGTCGCCGAGCTCGAGCCGCCGTCGCTGGCCGCGGCGGGGATCGTCGACAGCTCGACCGGCTCCTACTACGGCGTGTGGCTGTGCGAGCACCTCGACCACCTCAGCGACCATGCCCGCGAACTCGTCCAGCCGGCGGCTGAGGTCGCGAAGTTCCGCAGCCGCCCCTGGTGGCGCTAGCCCGGGTCGGCGGGCTCTGTCACCCGGAGTAGACCGCTACTCGGGTAGCGACGCGCCCCAGCGTTCCTCGATCCGGCCGTAGCGCCACACAGTCAGCGCGACGACCCACGTCAACACGAACATGCCCACGATCACGAAACCGAGCATGTTGATGTTGATGTTCTCAAACCACCCCCAGAACGACCCGGACAGGTTCAGCTCCGAGGCCAACAACCCCCCGAGCTCGATCGTTCCGACCACGACCGCCACCGCCACCGATAACCCGGTGATCGTCAGGTTGTAGAACACCTTCCGGACCGGCTTTGAGAACGCCCACCCGTACGCGAAGTTCATAAACGACCCGTCGATCGAGTCCATCAGGCACATTCCCGCGGCGAACAGGACCGGCAGGCACAGAATCGCGTACCAGGGCAGCCCCGCCCCCGCCGCGCCTCCCGCCAACACCAGCAGCGCCACCTCGGTCGCGGTGTCAAACCCCAACCCGAACAGCAGACCGATCGGATACATCTGCCCCGGACTGCGCACTGACCGGGTCAACCGGCCCAACAGCCGATTCATCAATCCGCGCTTTTGCAACTGCTCCTCAAGCTCCGCCTCGTCATACCGACCCGTTCGCATCTCCCGAAACACCCGCACGATCCCAACCAGGATCACCACGTTGATCGCCGCGATCACATACAGAAACGACCCCGACACCAACGTCCCGATCGAGTTGGTGACCTGATGCAAATTCGAGTGATCGTTCTTGACCGGCCCATCCAGCGCCCTGACCCCGAACGAGATCAACAACGCCAGCGCAAACACGATCGAGGAGTGTCCGAGCGAGAACCAGAACCCCACGCTCAACGGGCGCTTGCCCTCCCCCATCAACTTGCGCGTCGTGTTATCGATCGCGGAGATGTGATCGGCATCGAACGCGTGCCGCAACCCGAGCGTGTACGCGGTCACCCCGATCCCGATCGAGAACGCCCCCGCGGTGCCCACCCGATAGTGACCCGGCGCGACGAGCGCGAACAGCGTCAGGAACCCAACCACGTGCAAGCCAACCACGACCGCGAGCATCATCACCAGCGTCCGCCGCTGGCCCGCGGTCAGCGAAGCCCAGAAGCCGGCCAACCGGCGCCGGGACCGCGGCCGGACACCAGCCGTCGTCGCCTCCATCATTTCCTCCTGTATCGATCCCCGCTCGAGGTCGAGCGCTGACCGGATATACGGGAACCAACTCGACTTGGATCAGCCGGAAAATCGCTCGCTGGAACCTACTCCCGCCGCCGTCCTTAATGCAAGGCGCTGGTAATTACGATCACCCCTCGACTCTGCGCCGCGTGCAGTCCTCGCACACGCCGACGATCGGGAAGTGGCCGAACCGGGCCGTGTACCCGAACTGCTCGCGAATGCGCTTGCGGACCGAATCGAGCCGCGCGGGCGGGACGGTCGTGACCTTCGCGCACCGTTCGCAATAGAGGTACTCGGCCTCTTCGCGGCCGACCCGTACGTACAGCCCCGCCGAGTGACCGAGGTGCACGTGGCGGATCAGCCCCTGGTGCTCGAGCACCTCCAGGTTGCGGTAGACCGACGATTCGTCGATCGAGAGCCGCCGCGCGAGGTCGCCCGCGGCGACCGGGCCGTCGGCCGCGAACAGCGCCTCGAGCACCAGGCGCCGCGGCGTGGAGAGTCGAAGCCCCGATCTGCGCAGCGCCTGCTCGGCCTCACGCAGACTGTCGACCGCGAGCGGCGGGACGTTCGGTGAAACCGTCATCCGCCCGGCGCTCCGAAGGTCGAGCGCAGCGAGCGAACGAGCGAGCGCGCTCGGTCGGTCCCGCGCCGGCCGGCCCACGGGTGAGGTCCGGTCGCCCACGGGTGCCACCCGAGCGTCCCGTAGTGCTCGCGCACGAGCGCCTTGAGCTCGCCGCGGTGGGCGCCGCACGCGTACCGTTGCGGCCCGTACATGCCGCGGCCGTGCCAGGTCAGCCAGCGTCCCGGCTCGGCGTCGACGTACTCGCCGTGTCGGAGGTCGAGCAGTTGTCGCTCGAGCGCCACTTGGGTCTCGGCGTCGGGACGCGCGCCGCAGATCTCGCACGTGAAGACAACGGTCACCGGCATATCGGACCTCTCACCAGCTTGGCTCGTATCCGCTGCGAGGTTCGCTGGAGCGTCCGCGCCAGGCCGGCTCGCGATCGTAGTGACGGGCGATCGCACTGTGGCGCAACCGTCGGAGCAGCGGGCCGTAGCTGAACCGCGTCACTCGGGCACCGAGCAGGCCAAGCGGGTTGGGCTCCATGAACGGCATGAACTTGTCAGGAAAGCCGGGCATGGTGCACGCAATGCAGATGCCGCCAACGTTAGGGCAACCGCCGACACCGCCGACCCAGCCGCGGATCGGCACGTTGCAAGTCGCGACCGGCCCCTTGCAGCCGAGCTTCACCAGGCACCCTCGGTGGTCCGCAGGCGTAGCGGCGAACTCTCCCTGCTCGGCGAAACCGGCGCGGCCGCACGCCTGCTGCACGGTCCGGCCAAACAGCCACCGCGGACGCCCATGATCGTCGAGATCGAGCGGTGGAGCAACACGCGCGACCCGGAGCGCGACCGCGAGCAGCGTCTCGGTGATGTTGTCGGGCTGCACCGGGCATCCGGGGACGTTCACGATCGGGATGTCCTCTCGGGAACGCCAGGACGAGCCCAGGTAATCACCCAACCCCATCGCCCCGGTCGGGTTGCCCCGCATCGCCGGGATCCCGCCGAACGCGGCGCACGTGCCGAGCGCGAGCACCGCCGCCGCGCGCGGCGCCAGACGATCGATCCAAGTGCAGGTCGAGATCGGCTCGCCGCTAACCGGGTCCACGCCGAACGTCGCCCAGTGCCCGTCGCCGTTGATCTCCTCGTTCGGGACCGATCCCTCGAGCACGAGGATGAACGGATCCAGCCTGCCGACCGACGCGTCCCGAAAGGCGCGCATGAACTCATCGCCGGTCTCATAGGCGAACACCGGGTTGTAGATGATCACCGGAGGAGCACCTGGGAAGCAGCCGCGGATCAAGTCCTCGAAGCTCGGGTTCTGCGCTGCCGTCATCGCGATCGAATCGCCGTCGCAGCCCAGCCCAGAGGTGAGCCACAGCACGTTGACGGGGTCCCCGGCCGGCCCGCGCATTTCTACACGATCTGTCTTCGCGAGTGCATTGAGTGCGACACAGCCCGCTCGCGCAGCACCGGGGCGCGCCTGGTCAGTTCCTGGAGCCCGTATTCGAGGCTGCCGTGCAGATGGAGGTCGTCAGCCGTTCCCGTCACGAGCCCCGCCTGAGCCAGCCGCTTCAGGGCGTGCGAGACGGACGGACGCTCGGCCGCGACGAGCTGACCCAGCAGGCGATGGGTCAGCGGCAGCGACAGTCGCACCCCGCCCGGCTCAACCCGCCCCCAGCGCGTCGCCAGATGCCAGACCAGCAGCACGAGCCGGACCTCGAGCCTCGGCTGGGACGTGATCGCCCGCAGCACGTCGAGCTCGACCGGCCGCCGGCAAGCCCGCCGCAGCAGCGCGCGGGTGATCTGCGGGAACGGCCGCACCCGGTCGGCGAACTCCGCGTCGAGCAGGGCCAGCCGCGCCGGACTGAGCACCCGCCAGCCGCAGGTCCGGTCCAGCAGCTGATCGGCGGCCGGTCCCGACGGCTGAAGCAGGTCGCCCGGGCCGACCAATTCGGCCGCTGTGCGGTCCCCGACGCGGGTCTCGAGCGCGAGCAGCCCTTCGAGGATCAGCAGGCCGAGGCCCTGTCCGGCCACCTCGAACCACGGCCCCAGATCGCAACCGCCGGCGCCCACCTGGAGCACGCGCGCGGTCGCCAACTGGCGCGCGGCGATCCGGGCCCGGACGTCGAACTCGTCGGCGAGCTCTCCGTCCGCGTCGAGCAGGTACGTGTAGAGCACGATCGACTTGGCTTTGGCCCCAGCGATATCCGGGTGGCGGGGCCACCGCAAGGGTCCTGGACCGCTCACCCTTGAGTCTTCCACAGGCACTCTCGCCTCTCCGACGACGGACGTCGAGTCCTCAGTCTATGCCCGGCCAGCGCCCAGCGCACCCGCTCATGATCCCGGTGGTAACCCTGATTACCCGCCCGGCCAATGCTCCTTCGTGCTGCCTAAACCGAGTGGTAGAAGTGCCTGCGTGTGCCTGGCGATTCCCGGACAGGTCATTGAGATCGTCGACGACCCGAATCGTTTGGCCAAGGTCGATGTCGCGGGAGTCCGCCGCAATGTCAATATCGGCCTGCTCGACGCCGAGGACGGGGGTGTGGGCCCCGGCGACTGGGTCCTCATCCACGTGGGGTTCGCCATTTCGAAGGTCGACGAGGAGGAGGCTCGCGCCACCCGCGACCTGCTCGTCCGGATGGGGGGCGACTACGAGCGGGAGCTCGAGGAGCTGAAGGCCAGCGTGATCGAGTGAGCGCCGGCCAGTTCGGGTCCTGCGAATCCCCCGGAGACCACTGCGTCACCTGCGGCGACGACGGGATACCGATGACCGTGGTGGCGGTCGATCTCGATCGCGGGCTAGCACTGTGCGCTGACGAGGAGGGAGCGAGATCCACGGTTGAGACGGCGCTCGTGGAACCGGCCCAGCCGGGCGAGGTGTTGCTGGTCCACGCTGGGACTGCGCTGGCGCGGCTGCTCTACCCGACCGAGGTGCCGGCGGCGTGAAGTTCGTCGACGAGTTTCGCGACGCTGAGCTTGGCCGCGCGGTGGCCGGCGAGATCCTGTCGCTGGTCGAGCCGGGGCGTCACTACAAGCTGATGGAGGTGTGCGGCGGCCACACGCACTCGATCTACAAGTATGGGATCGACGACCTCCTCCCGGCCAACGTCGAGCTCGTGCACGGCCCCGGCTGCCCGGTGTGCGTCATCCCGATGGGACGCGTCGACGACGGGATCGCAGTCGCCCACCAGGACGGCGTGATCTTCACCTGTTTCGGCGACATGATGCGCGTGCCGGGTTCGGGCGGCAGCCTGCTGGACGCCAAGGCCGCCGGCGCCGACATCCGGATGGTCTACTCGCCGCTCGACGCGCTGCGGATCGCCAAGCAGAACCCGGACCGCGAGGTAGTGTTCTTCGCGATCGGGTTCGAGACGACGGCGCCGTCCACGGCGCTGACTCTGAAGCGGGCACGCGCGGAGCACCAAAGCAACTTCAGCGTCATGTGTAGCCACGTGACGATCGTCCCGCCGTTGCGCGCGCTGCTCGAGTCGCCGGACCTGCGGCTTGACGGGTTCATCGGGCCCGGTCACGTGTCGACCGTGGTCGGCGGGCGCCCGTTCGAGTTCATCCCCGCCGACTACGGCAGGCCGGTGGTGATCGCGGGCTTCGAGCCGCTCGACATCCTCCAGGCGATCGCGATGATCCTGCGCCAGCTGACCGAGGACCGCTGCGAGGTCGAGAATCAGTACAAGCGCGTGGTCCCGTACGAAGGCAACTTGCGGGCGCTCGAGGTGATGGCCGAGGTGTTCGAGCTGCGCCCCCACTTCGAGTGGCGCGGCCTGGGCTTCATCTCGCACAGCGGTCTCAAGCTGTCCGACGCCTACGCCGACCTCGACGCGGAGATTCGCTTCAGCGTCCCGGGCGTACGCGTCGCCGATCCCAAGGCCTGCCAGTGCGGCGAGGTTCTCAAGGGCGTGATCAAGCCCTGGGAGTGCAAGGTGTTCGGCACAGCCTGCACCCCCGAGCGACCGATCGGCACGTGCATGGTGTCCTCCGAGGGCGCCTGCGCCGCCTACTACAACTTCGGCCGGTTTGCGCGCGAACGGGAGGTCGTGTGATCGCGTCTGGGCGCAGGGCGCACGGTTCTGCGCGGGAGCGCCAAGTCGTCTGATGGGCGATCCGGCGGTCGTCTCCGAGCGCGAGCAGAGGATCCTGGGGATCATTGAGACGGCGCGCGGCAAGCGCCCGAAGTTCCGCGATCAGCGGATCAACATGGCCCACGGAGCCGGCGGCAAGGCGACGCAGAGCCTGATCGAGGGTCTGCTCGCGCCGGCGTTCGAGTCCGACACGCTGAACGAGCTCGCCGACGCGTCGACGATCGCGATCGATGACGTCGAACTCGCGTTCACGACCGACTCCTACGTGGTCAAGCCGATGCGTTTCCCGGGTGGGTCGATCGGGGAGCTGGCCGTCAACGGGACGGTCAACGACCTCGCGGTTTCGGGCGCTAAACCCCTCGCACTCAGCCTGTCGCTGATCTTGGAGGAGGGACTCGGTGCGGACGAGCTCAAAGCCGAGGTCGACGCCATCGCCCGCACCGCCCGGGCGGCCGGGGTCGAGATCGTCACCGGCGATACCAAGGTGGTCGAGCGCGGACACGCCGACGGCATGTACGTGTGCACCGCGGGTATCGGCGTCCGCGACCCCCGTGCGCGCCTGTCGCCGAGCGGACTGACCCCCGGCGATCGGATCCTCCTCTCCGGGAGCATCGGCGAGCACGGCACGGCGATCATGCTCGCGCGCGACGAGTTCGAGCTAGACGCCGAGATCGAGTCCGACACGCGGTCGCTGTGGCCGGTTGTCGACGCCTTGCTGGAGGCGGCCGGACCCGAGCTCCGGTGCCTGCGCGATGCCACCCGCGGCGGCGTGGCCTCCGTGCTCAACGAGCTTGCCCGCGCCTCGTCGGTGGCGATGATCGTGCGCGAGGGCGCCGTGCCTGTGCGACCCGAGGTGGCCGGCGCCGCCGAGATCCTTGGGATCGATCCGATGTACGTGGCCAACGAGGGCAAGCTGGTCGCGTTTGTCGCGGCCGAGGCCGCGGACCGCGCGCTCAACGCAATGCGGGACGTGCCGGGCTGCGAACTAGCCGCCGAGATCGGCGAGGTGCGCACCGAGCCGCCGAGGATGGTGCTGGTGGAGACGAGCTTTGGCGGCAAGCGGGTCATGGACCAGCTGGTCGGGGATCCGCTGCCGCGGATTTGTTGAGAAGAGCGAGAGGAGACGGTATGTCGGCGTTGTCGAATCCGTATGCGAAGCAGAAGGAAACCGAGGCCGTCACCGCGCACGTGCTGTGGATGACCACGGGGCTGAGCTGCGAGGGCGACTCGGTGGCGATGACCTCGGCGACAAACCCGAGCCTCGAGGACATCATCCTCCAGGCCATCCCGGGGATGCCCAAGGTGGTGGTCCACAACCAGGTGGTCGACTACGCGGTCGGGCAGGAGTACGCCCAGGCCTGGTTCGACGCCGAGAAGGGCGAGCTCGATCCGTTCGTGCTGGTGATCGAGGGCTCGCTCGGCAACGAGGAGATCAACGGCGACGGCCACTGGACCGGCTTTGCGGTGAACCCGGAGAACGGTCAGCCGATCACGATGAACGAGTGGATGGACAGGCTGGCACCCAAGGCGGCCGCGGTGGTCGCGGTCGGGACCTGCGCCACCTACGGCGGGATCCCGGCCATGAAGAACAACCCGACCGGCGCCATGGGAGTGCCGGACTATCTCGGCTGGAGCTGGCGTTCCAAGGCGGGCCTGCCGATCGTGTGCATCCCGGGTTGCCCGGCGCAGCCGGACAACATGACCGAGACTCTCCTTTATCTTGCCCTCCATCTGGCCGGCCTGGCGCCGGCGCCCGAGCTTGACGAGGCGCTGCGCCCGAAGTGGCTGTTTGGGCGCACGGTGCGGGAGGGCTGCAACCGCGCTGGCTTCGCCGAGCAGGGCGAGTTCGCGAGCGAGTACGGCTCCGACCACCGCTGCCTGGTCAAGCTCGGTTGCCGGGGCCCGGTCGTCAGATGCAACGTCCCCGTCCGCGGCTGGGTCAACGGCGTCGGCGGCTGCCCGAACGTCGGCGGCATCTGCATGGCCTGCACGATGCCGGGCTTCCCGGACAAGTACATGCCGTTCATGGACGAGGACAAGTGGGGCGCGGCCGCCCAACGGATCATCCAGTACAGCTACGGACCGATCGTGAAGTTCGTGCGTCACCGTCACATCAAGACCAACTACGACAAGGAGCCGGAGTGGCGCAAGCGCGGCAACACGCTCACCACCGGCTACGTCAAACGCTGGTGAACGCGTCCAGCAGAGCCTGAAGCGTTCGAACCCGACACCTTTCGACAGGAGACAGCGATGGCAGTTGAGACGGGACAGAGAGTCGTAGTCAAGGAGATGTCCTGGGATCCCATTACCAGGATCGTGGGGAGCCTCGGCATCCACACCGAGATCGACTTCACCAACCAGCAGGTGCTCAAGTGCTACAGCACCTCGATGATCTTCCGCGGTTTCGACATCTTCATGAAGGGCATCGATCCGCGCGACGCCCACTTCATCACCAGCCGGATCTGCGGCATCTGCGGCGACAACCACTGCACCTGCTCGTGCCTGAACCAGAACATGGCCTATGGGGTGAAGCCCCCGGCGCTCGGTGACCTGGCCTTCAACCTGGCCGAGACGGCGGACTACATCTTCGACCACGCCATCTTCAACGACTGCATGGCAAACGTCGACTTCTGCGAGCAGATGGTGAAGGAGACCAACCCGACACTGCTCGCGAAGGCGGAGAACACCGCTGCCCCCGGGCAGGACATCCACGGTTACAAGACGATCGCCGACATCATGCGGGCGCTCAACCCGTTCACCGGCGAGTTCTACCTCGAGACGCTGCACGTGGCGCGGTACACGCGGGAGATGTACTGCCTGTTCGGCGGCCGGCACACCCACCCCTCGACGATCATGCCGGGCGGCTGCAGCGCTGACATCACGCATCAGACGTGCACCGACTACTACGTGCGGCTGATGCGCTACTTCGACTACGTCAAGCGCAGCGTGCCGATGCACGACGATCTGTACGACTTCTTCCTCACGGAGCTGCCCGGGTACGACCAGGTCGGTTTCCGCGAGACCAACCTCGTCAACTGGGGCTCCTTCGACGACCCCGACTACGTCGACTACGACTACCGCAACATGACCAACTGGGGCCGCAAGCGCTACATCACGCCCGGCGTGGCGATCGGCGGCGAGCTGATCTCGACCGATCTGGTCGAGATCAACCTAATGATTCGGATCCTGCTCGGCTCTTCCTACTTCGACTCGTGGGAGAACGAGCCGACGTTCGTCACCCACGATCCGCTCGGCAACCCCGTCGACAAGAATCACCCCTGGAACAAGGTCACGCTGCCACGGCCGCAGAAGCGCGACTTCACCGACAAGTACACGTGGGTGGTGTCGCCACGGATCTACGACAAGCGGACGGATACCCACGTGTGCTGTGACACAGGCGGCGGCCCGTTCGCGCGACAGTGGTGCACGGCCAAGGCCGGCCTGGTCGACTTCGGCTACGCCAAGGCGACGGGGAACTCGATCCAGATGGTCCTCCCCCGCTCCCCCAACATGCCCGAGATGGAGCTCGAGTGGAACGTGCCGGAGAAGTCCAACGCGGTCGAGCGCGATCGCGCCCGCACCTACCACCAGGCGTACAGCGCGCTAATCGCGCTGCACAACCTCGAGCGAGCCCTCAAGGAGGTTCGCGCGGGCCGGACCAAGAGCTGGAACAGCTTCAAGGTCCCCGAGAGCGCCGTCAGCTGTGGCTTCCACGAGGCCGCCCGCGGGGTGCTCTCGCACCACATGGTGATCCAGGAAGGGAAGATCGCCAACTATCAGCCCTACCCACCGACGCCGTGGAACGCGAGCCCGCGCGACGTGTTCGGTACGCCGGGTCCCTACGAGGACGCGGTCCAGAACACGCCGATCTTCGAGGAGAACGGCCCTGAGAACTTCAAGGGGGTCGACATCATGCGGGCGGTCCGGTCGTTCGATCCCTGCCTGCCGTGCGGTGTGCACATGTACACCGGGGCGGGGAAGGTGCGCAAGGTGATGCACACGCCGACGGCGCTGGCGTAACGCGATGGAAATCGAGCAGCTCGTCGAGCGCGTCCAGGACCTCCAGGCGCAGCTCGACGGGACCGCCGAGTCGGGCACGCGAGAGCTCGCCGAGGAGCTCGTGTCCGCGGTCGTGCAGATGTACGGCGTCGGCCTCGAGCGGATCGTCGAATCGCTGCATCAAGCGGGCGCCGCTGGCGCCCGGATCGAAGCATCGCTCGCAGAAGACCCACTGGTGGCGACGCTGCTCCTGATCCACGACCTGCATCCGGTGCCGCTCGAGCAGCGCGTGCAGAACGCGCTCGATTCGGTCCGGCCGTACATGGAGTCGCACGGGGGCAACGTCGAGTTGCTCTCGCTGGACGATGGCGTTGCTCGGATCCACCTCCAGGGGAGCTGCTCGGACTGCTCGGCTTCCTCGGTGACACTCGAGCTTGCGATCAAGCAGGCCCTCGAGGAGGCGGCGCCCGACCTCGAGGGCCTCGAGGTAGAGGGGGTAGCGCCCCGAGCCCTCCCGGTTGTGATGTCAGGACCGACGTGGTTCGACCTCGAATCGGTGGCCGCGCTCACAGACGGATCTCTGGCCGCGGTCAGTGTGGCGGGCTCGGACCTGGTAGTCGCCAACGTCGATGGCAACCTGCTCGCCTACCAAGACCGATGCGCGAGCTGCGGCTCGCGCTTGCACGAGGGACTGCTCATGGCCGGTGCACTGTCCTGTCCCGAGTGCGCACGGTCATTCTTCCTGCCCAGCGCTGGACGATCGATGGACGATGACCGGATGCAACTGGAGCCCGTGCCTCTGCTACGCGAGAACGGCCACGTGAGAGTGGCGCTGACCCAATGAGCGACACTCGCCGGCTGATCGACGATGCGGTCGCCGCGCGCCGGCGCGCCGGGCTCGTATCGGGGCTGCGCGGCTTGGCCCGGCAACCCGCGCGGACGAATGCCGCCACCGACGAGGTCTGCGAGTTGTGCGGCGTCGGTATCTCCGAGAACCACCGGCACCTGCTTGCGCTGTCGGAGCGTCGGATCGTGTGCGCGTGCGAGGCGTGCTGGGCGATGCGCTCGGGCGAGGGCGACTACCGGCCGACCGGCAACCGGACCGTATGGCTCCCCGGGCTCGACGTGCCCGACGATCTGTGGGCGAGCTTCCAGATCCCGATCGGACTGGCGTTCTTCATGGAGTCGACGGTAACCGGCTGCGTGGTCGCGATGTACCCGAGTCCGGGCGGGGCGACCGAGTCGGAGTTGCACTTCGATTCGTGGACGCGGATGCGGTCGCTCAACCCGGTGCTCGACAACCTCGAGCCAGACATCGAGGGGCTGATCGCCAATCGTCTCGCGGAGCCGCCGATGTACGTGATCGCGCCGATCGATCGCTGCTACGCGCTCACCGGCACGATCAAGGCCCACTGGGAGGGGATCTCCGGTGGCCCGGGCGTCCACGACGCGGTCGCGCGCTTCTTCGACTCGCTCCGCGCGGAGGCGACCGCCCGTTGAGCACCCTCGTCGATGTCGACCTCGACTTCGCGGTGCTCGGCGCTCGCCCGGTGAGGTACGCCGCCGCCCCAATGCTGACGCTCGACCTTCAGATCAGCGAGACCGGCGGCCGTGAGGTGTATATGGTCGCGCTGAGCATCCAGCTGATGATCGATCCCGCGCGGAGAAGTTACGACGACGCCACTCGCGAGCGTCTGGTCGAGTTGTTCGGCGCGCCCGAGCGGTGGGCGGTCACCACTCGCAGCCTCATGTGGTCAAAGCTCGACGTCCTCGTGCCCGCCTTCACCGGCATGACCACGGTCACGGTCCCGATCACATGTCACTACGACCTCGAGCTCGCGGCGGCCAAGTACCTGCACTCACTCCCCGACGGCGAGGCCCCGCTCGCCCTGCACTTCAACGGGATGGTCTATTACCCGCGCGAGGACGGCGGCCTGCAGATGGTGCTGATCCCGTGGTCGAAGTCGATCGACTTCCGCATGCCGGTGTCGGTTTGGCAGGAGACGATCGAGCACTACTACCCCGGCACCGCGTGGGTCGCCGTGCGCGCGGACACCCTCGAGGCGCTCCAGCAGGAGAAGCTCGAGCGCGGCCTGGCGACACTCGACGCGTGTGTCAGCGCACTGCTGAATCAT
This sequence comes from uncultured Solirubrobacterales bacterium, assembly GCA_963757235.1. GTDB lineage: Bacteria > Actinomycetota > Thermoleophilia > Solirubrobacterales > Solirubrobacteraceae > Palsa-465. Next base: position 186,725 of record CAVWRC010000022.1, read on the forward strand.
GACTGACCACCTGGAGGAGCTGGTCACGTCGCTGCTGTGGGAGGGCCACGCGCTGTATCCCTACACGCCGAGTGCCATCAAGAACGCCACGCCGACGCCGTTCGGGATCGTGTACCCACCGACCTACGCCGCTGAGTGCGCCGGCGCCTTCGACCACGCCCGTCTGGAGTGCATCGCCGAGCCGGCGTCCGACGCGACATTGACCGCAACGCTTCGTTACCTCGCCCCCGATGGCGAGCGCCGCGTCGAGCTCGGCCCGACCCCGGTCGGCGACCGGGACAGCACCGAGTTCGACGGTGGTCGGTTCACCCTGCGTTCCGAATCCCGCACCAACGGTGAGGCGGTCGTGCGCTGCTGCGTGCACAACGTCCGCGACGCGCCGCACGGACTTGACCGCGCCGGGGCGTTGGCCCACTCGTTCATGTCCACCCAGATCCTCGTGCGCATCTCGGGCGGACGCTTTCGCTCGCCCCTGGACGGCCCACCCACGAGCGTCAACACCTACCCGGTGCTGGCCACCGAGTCCGACGATGCCGTGCTGGGCACCGCGTACGTGCTCCCCGACCACCCGCAGATCGCACCCGAGAGCCGTGGCAGTCTGTTCGACTCGACCGAGATCGAGGAGGCGCTGCTTCTCCACGTGCAGGTTCTTTCAGATGACGAGCGCGCCGAGATCGAGGCCGCCGATCCGGCCGTGCGCGAGATGATCGAGCGGGCGGCGGCCGCGACCCCGGAGGACATCATCGCGTTGCACGGTCGTGTCGAGCTTCGCGATCCGGTGACGCTCGAGCCGCCCAGCGAGCCGCCGAACCTGCCCGACCCCGCCGCCGGCCAGGCTTACGCAATCGTCGACGGCGTGCGCTTCGCCCGAGGTCTGAAAGTCGTGATTCGACCCGGTCCGGACGCCGACATCCAGGCGCGGATGCTCGACGGTCGCACCGCGACAATCGAGCGGATCCTCACCGATTACGACGGGAAGACGCATCTGGGATTGACCATCGACGACGACCCGGGCCAGGACCTGATGCGCGAGAGCGGCCGCTTTTTGTACTTCTTTGCCCCCGAGGTGGAGGTGATCGACGAATGACCGACGAGCTACTGCGCAGCATCCTCATCGCCGGCGTCGGCAACGCCTGGCTGCGCGACGACGGGTTCGGCGGCGAGGTGGCTAGGCGCCTGAGCGAGCGTGAGCTCCCGCCCGGCGTCGAGGTCATGGACGCCGGCACGGGCGGGCTCGACCTCGCGTACGAGGTCATGCGGGGCTTCGATGCGCTGGTGATCATCGACGTCTCCAAGCAGGGAGGAGAGCCGGGAACGCTCTACGTCATGGAGCCCGATGAGGAGTCGGTGCCCGGCGCGATCGAGGACGGCGACGTGATCAACCCGCACGCGATGGACCCGCAGACCGTGCTTCGGTTCGTGAAGTCGGTCGGGGCCTGGCCGGGCCGGGTCGTCGTGATCGCCTGCGAGCCCGCTGATGTTGAGGAAATGGGTTGGGGTTTGTCGCAGCCAGTCCGGGACGCCATCGAGCGGGCTGTGGACCTGGTCGTCGAAACGGTCGCGGAGCTGCGCGCCGGTGCACGAGCTCTCTCTCAGTAGCGCGATCGTCAACACGGTCGAGAAGCACGCGGCCGGGCTTCGGGTCACCATTGTCAGCCTGCGCGTCGGAGCCATGCGGCAGGTGGTTCCCGACACGCTCGAGTTCTACTTCGAGTTCGTCGCGCGCGGATCTGTGTGCGAAGGGGCAGTGCTCGAGCAGGAGCTGATCCCAGGCGTCCTGCGCTGCCGTGCGTGCGAGCACGAGTGGGCGATCGAGATCCCCGCGTTCCGCTGCCCCGAGTGCGCCGGAAGCGACGTCGAGATCGTCGCCGGCAACGAGTTCGAAGTGGAGTCAATCGAAGTCGAGGAGGCAGAGTGCATCGCACAAGGGTGAGAATCGTCGAGGACGCGCTCGACGCCAACAACACGATCGCGAGCGCCAACCGGGCCGACTTCGATCGCGCCGGCGTCACCGTGATCAATTTCATGAGCGCGCCCGGCGCCGGGAAGACGACCCTGCTCGAGCGGGTGGTGACGAATCTCGAAGGCGTGCGCGTCGGCGTACTGGAAGGCGACGTCGAGGGCTCGATGGACGCCGACCGCCTCGCGAGCCTGCATGTTCCGGTCACCCAGCTCAACACCGGCGCTGGGTTCGGCGGCGAGTGTCACCTCGACGCGAACATGGTCCGCTCGGCGATCCCGTCACTCCCGCTCGATGACATCGATCTCCTGCTGGTGGAGAACGTCGGCAACCTCGTGTGCCCGGCCGAGTTCCGGATCGGCGAGGACGCGCGCGTGATGGTGAGCGCGGTGACTGAGGGCGAGGACAAGCCGCTCAAATACCCGTTGATGTTCAGGGCCTGCGAATTGGTGATCGTCAACAAGATCGACCTGCTCCCGCACCTCGACCTCGACCTCGAAAAGCTGCTCTACAACATCGACGCGGTCCACCCCGACGTCGAGACGATCGTGCTGAGCGCCCGTACCGGTCAGGGCATCGACGCCTGGCGCGAGTGGCTCGTGCGCGCCACCGCCCGCGAGGGGGCGATTGTTTGACGGTCGCCGCGCTCCTATCGGAGCGGACGGAGTGCAACGGGCGGTTCTTCGAGCAGTCGGGCGACGCGTTGGCGCGCGTGTGTCACCTGATGGCCGAGCGGTTCGCTCGCGGCGGTCGTCTGATCGCGTTCGGCCACTCGCCGGCCGCGCGTTCGGACGCACGGCACGTCGCCGTCGAGTTCGTGCATCCGGTGATCGTCGGCAAGCGAGCGCTGCCGGCGCTCGCTCTCGGGGGAGAGGTCGGGTTGATCGCGGCTCCGGGAGACATCGCGATGGGCTTCGGCGCGGACTGTGAGGTCGCGGTCGCGGTCGCGCGCGAGCGCGGCTGCCTGACGATCGGCTTCGCTCCGGTCGGCGCCGAGTGGGAGTTCGAGCCGGTGACCGACGACCCGTACATCCGGCAGGAGCTGGTCGAGACGCTTTACCACGTGCTGTGGGAGCTCGTGCACGTGTTCTTCGAGCATCGCGGACTCCTCGAGGGGCGCACCGAGCGACGCGTACACGACGCCGGCGCGTCGAGCTTCCTGTACCCGTTCCTCGACGAACGCGAGACCGACCTCGACGCCGTGCTCGACGACGTGCGGCGTTCGGTGCAGATGAAGGCACGGGAGATTGGGGCGCTGCGCGAGCAGACCCTGACGGATAACGCTGTCGTGCTCGTGGCCGCCGCTGATGCGCTGCGCGCGTGCTTCGAGGAGGGCGGCAAGCTGCTCGCGCTCGGGAACGGCGGATCGGCGACCGACGCGATGGACGTGGTCGCCGACTTCCGTGGCGTCAACCGGCCGGCGATCGACCTGACCGAGGACCCGGGGATCCTGACCGCGATCGCCAACGACATCGGCGTCGAGGCAATCTTCTCGCGGCAGGTCATCGCGTACGGCGCCCCCGGGGACGCGGTGCTTGCGCTGTCTACGTCGGGCAACTCTGGCAACGTGATCCATGCCCTGGCCGAGGCCCGGCGACGCGGTCTCGTGACGATCGCGATGGTCGGCTACGACGGCGGCCGGGTCGCCGGCGAGGGGCTCGCCGACCACGTGGTAATCACGCGGTCCGAGCACATCCCGCGCATCCAGGAGGCCCAGGCGAGCGCGTACCACGCGCTCGTGGAGCTGGTGGGATGAATGTCGTCTGTCGCCGCGCGCGCGTGCGCGTGACCGGCACCGTGCAGGGCGTCGGCTTCCGCCCATACGTCTACCGGCTTGCCGGCGAGCTATCGCTGGGGGGCTACGTCCTCAACGACACCCACGGCGTGCTGATCGAGGTCGAGGGGAGCGCTCCGGTCATCGACCGATTCCTGGAGCGCCTCCAGTCAGAGGTTCCACCGCTCGCCGTCGTCGAGCGGATGGTGTGCGAGGACGTGTCGCCGAGCGGCGACCCTGACTTCGCGATCCGCGAGAGCGTGGGCGGCAACGCCCCAGACGCCCCGGTGACGCCGGACAGCGCGACCTGCCCGGACTGCCTGCGTGAGCTGTTCGATCCCACCGACCGTCGCTTTCGCTATCCGTTCATCAACTGCACGAACTGCGGCCCGCGATTCACGATCGTGCGCGGGGTGCCTGTACGACCGCCGCATCGACCACGATGGCCGTCTTCACGATGTGCCCGGCGTGCCGGGCGGAGTACGAGGACCCTCCGACCGGCGCTTTCACGCCCAGCCCAACGCTTGTCCGGCGTGTGGACCTTCGCTGCCCGATGTTCGACACCGCCGTGGCCGCCATTCGCGACGGGGCGATCGTGGCGGTCAAAGGGATCGGCGGTTACCACCTGGCGTGCCGTGCCGATGACGAGCGCGCGGTGTCGGCGCTGCGGTCGCGCAAGCACCGTGAGGACAAGCCATTCGCGCTGATGGCGCCGTCCCTGACCGTGGCTGAATCGCTGGTCGCCCTGGATGACCTTGGACGCAAGCTGATCACCAGCCCGGCTCGCCCGATTGTGCTCGCCCCGCGCCGCCCCCGCGCCCCGGTCGCCAAGACCGTCGCACCGGGGGCGACGGAGCTCGGCGTGATGCTCCCGTACTCGCCACTTCACCACCTGCTGCTGGCCGACGTCGGCGCCACGCTCGTGCTCACCAGTGGCAATGTCTCCGACGAGCCGATCGCTTACCGCGACGAGGACGCGCTGGTGGGCCTGAAGGACATCGCCGACGTCTTCCTCGTCCACGACCGGCCGATCGAGACGCGCACCGACGACTCGGTCGTACGCGCCACTCCACGGCCTGCAGTGCTGCGACGCTCCCGTGGCTACGTTCCGGCGGCCATCCCACTCCCAGCGCCCGGCGCAACTCGGCCCACGCTCGCCTGCGGCGCCGAGCTAAAGAACACCTTCTGCGTGGCCAAGGGCACACGGGCGTGGGTTAGCCATCACATCGGGGACCTCGAGAACTACGAGACGCTCCGCTCGTTCGAGGAGGGGATCGAGCACTTCAAGCGGCTGTTCGCCGTCGTGCCCGAGGTCGTCGCCCATGATCTGCACCCGGAGTACCTGTCGACCAAGTACGCGCTCGAGCTCGACGGGGTCGAGCTCGTTGGCGTCCAGCACCACCATGCCCACCTCGCCGCCTGCCTTGCCGAGCACGGCGAGCCCGGACCCGCCATCGCCGCGATCTTCGACGGGACGGGATACGGCCTGGACGGGACGGTGTGGGGTGGCGAGCTGCTGTATGGCGACGTCGCCGCGTTCCGTCGCGTCGGCGCGCTGCTGCCGGTCCGGCTGCCCGGCGGCGCGCGCGCGATCAAACAACCGTGGCGAATGGCGTGCGCCTGGCTCGTGGCGAGCGGAATCGAGCCGCCGGCGGCCTGGCTGCCGATCGGCGAGCTGGCCCGCTCTGGCCTTGCGTCGCCCTTGACCACGAGCATGGGGCGGCTGTTCGACGCGGTCGCTGCGCTCATAGGCATCCGTTCCGAGGTCAACTACGAGGGGCAGGCGGCGATCGAGCTCGAGGCGGCCTGTGAGGTGTCCGAGCGCGGCTCATACCCGATCGCGGTGACCGGAGACCCGCTGGTGATCGATCCCCGCGAGATGATCCGCGCGATCACCGCGGACGTTCGCGCCGGTCAGAGCCCGGGCGTGATCGCGCGCCGCTTCCACCGCGCGATCGCACGCGCAACCGTGGAGGCCTGCGCGCGGCTCGCCGATACCTACAGCACTGGCCTGGTGGTCCTGTCCGGCGGCGTATTCCAGAGCCGGCTGTTGCTCGACTCGGTTTGGAGCGGGCTCGCCGGCGCCGGCCTGCGCGTCCTCGTGCCCGAACGGCTTCCTGTCAACGACGGCGGGATCAGCTACGGTCAGGCGGCGGTTGCGGCGGCGACGCTGTGACCGACGCTGGCGGCGCGGGTTCCGAACTTACGCGCGTGCTCGACCAGGAGGTGTTCATCCGGGGTGCCAACCGCCCGTTCGGCGAGCTCACACGGGACGACACCGCGTCCCGAGCCGATGAGCTACGCGCGGCAGTCGGCTGGGGTCCGACGGCGCGCGTCGCGCCGGTGGCGCAGGCCTGGCGCGAGCTTTCGATGGCGATGGACCGCACGGGCGCCGCGACCGTCGGCGAGCTCGAGCCGGAGACGGTGCTCGCGCTGGCTCCCCGGCTGTGGGTGACCCTTCCGGGCTGAGAAGCAGGCGCGCGCTGAGCGGCCTAAGAAGTTCGTAAGCGGGCGGTGGCGTATCGCCGCACTCGAGCCACGACCGGCTCGCGGGCGTCGTCCCGCTGACGCGCCGGCGCCGTGCTCATCGCGATCCCCGCCAGCACCGCGAGCGCCCCCATGATCTGTGCGCTGGTCGCAGCCTCGCCAAGCGCGAGCCACCCGGTCGCGGCTCCGACCACGGGCTCGAGGTTCAGGAAGGCACCGGCCAGCTCAGCCGACACCCGCGCCTGGCCGAAGGCGAAGAGCCAGAACGGCAGCGGGGTTCCGGCCAGCGCCAGCGCCGCGAGCGCCATCGCCGAGGTCGGACCCGCCGGCCCGTGCGGCAGCCCCTCGGTGAGCATCGCCACGGGCACGGCGACGAGCGCGCCGCCGGCGAACTGGACCGCAGTGACCGCCGCAGCATCGCGCCCCGCGAGCAAACGGGGCTGGACGACGATGAAGCCGGCCGACAGAGCCGCGGATCCCAGGACGATCAGATCGCCATGGGTGCTGGCCCCGCCGCCGGCCGATCCCGCGACCAGCGCGATGCCCACGAGCGCGACCGCGTACCCGGCCCAGGTGAACGGGCGGGTGACGGTCTGTCCGAGCCCGGCCGCCATCAGGGCCACCAGCACCGGAATCGCCCCGATCACGACCGCGGCATGGCTGACGCTGGTGTGCTCGATTCCGACGTTCTGGAGGATGATCACCGCTCCGAACCCGATCGCACCCGAGGCCAGGATCGGCCCGGTGAGCGCCTCCCGCAGGCCACGCCGGCCGACCAGCGCCAGCACGGGCGCGGCCACGGCGAAGCGGGCCACCGTCACCCAGCCCGGGCCAAGCCACGCGAGCGCGAGCTTGGTCAGCGGCACGTTCAACCCCCACAGGGTGGCTGCGGTCGCGAGGCAGATGATCGCGGTGCGGTTCTGGGACTTCACATACATGAGGATCGGTCCGATCCCGGAAAATTCCAGTTAGATTTGACATTTGGCTCTCAAGACGATCAAATATTTTGCGAGATGGCGGTTTCGCTTGATTTGATTGATGTGAGCCTCCTGAGCGAGCTCCAGACCGACGCGGACCGCCCGAACGTGGAGCTCGCCCGCCTCGTCGGCCTCTCGCCCGCGGCCACGCTGCACCGCGTCCGCCGGCTCAAGGAGTCCGGAATCGTGCGCGGCGTGACCGCCCGGCTCGACGCTGCGGCCGTCGGCTTCCCACTCCAGGTCTACGTCGCCGTGACCCTTCAGAACCACGGGGACACGGCTCACCGACGCTTCCGCGATGCCCTGCGTGAGATGCCCGAAGTGATCTCGGCCGATTGGGTCACGGGCGAGACCGATGCGATGGTGCTGATCGTCGCCCGGGAGGTTGCGCAGCTCCAGCGCGTGCTCACTCGCCTGTCGACCCGCGGCGGCGCCGCGCGGGTGATGACCCTGCTTCGGTTGGAGGAGCTCAAGCCGCCCTCCCCGCTGCCGCTCGAGCCGACGCGCGACGGCAAGTCGGACGCTGGTCGCTAGCGTGGCTCGACGACATGGCGCCGCGAGCGTGACGGCGAGTGATCCCGGCCCCTGGTGGCGCAGCGCGGTCGTCTACCAGATCTACATCCGCAGCTTCGCGGATGGGAACGGCGACGGCATCGGCGACATCGCCGGCCTACGGGCGCGACTGCCGTATCTCGCGCGGCTCGGCGTGGACGCGATCTGGATCAACCCGTGGTACCTGTCGCCGATGCGCGATGGCGGCTACGACGTCGCGGACTTCCGCGTCATCGATCCGAACTTCGGCACGCTCGCGGAGGCCGAGGTCTTGATCGGCGCGGCGCATGAGCTGGGCTTGCGCGTGCTGCTGGACCTCGTCCCCAACCACCTTTCCGACCAGCACGCCCGGTTTCAGGAAGCGCTGAAGGCCGGACGGGGCTCACCGGCCCGTGGTTGGTTCATCTTCCGGGACGGACGCGGGCCGGCGGGCGCGGAGCCCCCGAACGATTGGCAGAGCAACTTCGGCGGGCCCGCGTGGACCCGCGTCACGGACAGCGATGGCCACCCCGGCCAGTGGTATCTGCACCTGTTTGCGCCCGAGCAGCCCGACCTCGACTGGACCAATCCACGGGTCCGGGACGAATTCGCGGCGACCATGCGTTTCTGGTTCGAGCGCGGGGTCGACGGCTTCCGAATCGACGTGGCGCACGGCTTGGCCAAGGCCGAGGGTCTGCCCGACCTCGGCGAGATCGCGCGGTCGCCCGCGGCGGGCGACCCAGTTGGGCACCCACACTGGGATCGCGACGAGGTGCACGAGATCTATCGGACGTGGCGCGCGCTCGCGGACGAGTACGAGGATCCGCGCGTGTTCGTGGCCGAGGCCTGGGTCCACGACCCCGAGCGGCTGGCTCAATATGTGCGGGAGGACGAGCTCCACGCCGCCTTCAACTTCGACTTCCTGCTGGCCCCCTGGCAGGCCGAGCCGATGCGCCGGTCGATCGAGACCACCCTGCGGACCCATGCTGCCGTCGGCGCGGTGCCGACTTGGGTGCTGTCGAACCACGACACCGTCCGAGAGGCCTCGCGCTACGCACGGGAACCTGGACCCGCCCACCCCGGCCGGCTGCTCAAGCTGGACGACGTCCTCGCCCTCCCGGCCGATCACGCGGTCGGGCTCCGGCGCGCGCGGGCGGCGGCGCTGCTGATGCTCGCGCTTCCCGGCGGCGCCTACATCTACCAGGGGGAGGAGCTCGGCCTGCCCGAGGTGGAGGACCTGCCCGATGGGGCACTTCAGGATCCGGGCTGGGAGCTCTCAGGCCACGCCGAGCGCGGCCGCGACGGCTGCCGCGTTCCGATCCCGTGGTCGGGATCGGCGCCGCCCTTCGGCTTCAGCCCACCCGACGCCGACGCCGAGCCGTGGCTCCCGCAGCCGCCGGCGTGGTATGAGCTGAGCGTCGAGGCGGAGGACCAGGTGGACGGCTCGACCCTCGAGCTCTACCGCCGGGCCCTGGCGATCCGCCGCGAGCACCCCGCGCTCGGCGACGGCGAGCTCAGCTGGCTGCCGGCGCCGGCCGGCGCGGTCGCCTTTGCCCGCGAACCGGGCTTCATCTGCATCGTGAATATGTCGGCCGACGCGCCGGTGCCGCTTCCGCGAGGCGCGGCGGCGTTGCTCGCGAGCGGCGCGTTATCTGACGGCCGCGGCGTGCCGCGCGACACCGCGGTCTGGATCACGACCGCCCGGGAACAAGCGTCCGCCAACCGAGATCATCGAGTCCGCGGTCTACGGCCCACGAACACCACTCGACGTGCATGACTTGCCAATTCGTGGCGAAATCGCCGGCCGCGGCAGGTTGTGCCGCTCCCAGATGCACAAGTTGCCACGGTCGCGTCCGCGCCCTCGGATTGGCCGGCTATGCACGCTGGCGAGCGGCAACTCGCGAGACCAGGATGGAAGGCCGCGGCGATCGGTCAATGGCCGATCGGTCGACCCGCCCAACCTCAGTAGCCCTGCTGACCCGGCCCGTAGCCCTGGCTGCTCGTGCTGGTCGTTCCGCTTCCGCCGCTGCTGCTCCCACCACTCGGGCTCGGAGCGGCGACGACGGGAGCCGGCGCGCTCGTCGTCGTGACGGGCGGAGGCGAGGAATGCGTCGTGACCGGGGGCGCCTGCGTCGTGGTGGCCGCGGTCGTCGTCACGGGCTTGGGCTTGGGGTGCGCCTTCGGCTTCTTGGGCTTGGTGGCGGGATCGGTCGTCGTCGTCTGAGACGTTGTCGCGGTGGTGGTCGCCGGTGTCGACGCAGCCTTGGTGGTGGAGGTAGTCGTTGAAGACGACCCGCCGCCACAGCCGGCCACCGCCAACGCAACCGCGATTGTGCTCAACACCATTTTCTTCATAGTCCAGCTCCGATTCTCGCTTCCATAAGCGTGCTCTCAGGGTACAAGACACCCCGGGTGCCTGTTTGTTCCGGTAAGTGACCCACCGAACTGACATCCGCCTTATTCAGCGCAAGCCGGCGCTTTTCCCCGGAATGACCGGCAATTCTGGGACCCACTACCCCGTTGACGGTCATCCGACAACCTCCCCGCTAAGGTATTCCTCGTTCATGGAGGGATCGGGAATCCCGTCTGTCCCGCGGGACGATGACGACATTGACACGGATGGCCCGCCCACCCATGGCCTGCCCACCCATGGCGCGCCGACCCACGCCGCTGCGCGCGGCACGGCAGCTACCGCCGCGCTGACCGCTGAGCCGCCGCTCGTCGCGGACGCTCCGGAATCGGCCCCGCTCCGCGCACGCGGCTTCAGCTTCCCCGCCAGCTCGCGGTCGGGCTTGATCCTCACCGTCTGCTGCGTAGCGCAGTTCATGGTGATCCTCGATCTGAGCATCGTCAACGTCGCGCTGCCCTCCATCCAGTCGAGCCTCAACTTCACCTCGGCCGACCTGCAGTGGGTCGTGGACGCCTACGCCATCACGTTCGCCGGCTTCCTGATGCTGGGCGGCCGCGCGGCCGATCAGCTCGGGCAGCGTCGGGTGTTCGTCGCCGCGCTGATCCTGTTCTCGATCACGTCGCTGGTCGGCGGCGCGGCCGTCAACCGCCAGATGCTGATCGTCGCCCGCGGCGTGCAGGGCTTCAGCTGTGCGTTCATGGCCGCATCCTCGCTGGCCATCATCACCTCCTCGTTCCCGCCTGGCCCGCAGCTCCACCGCGCGATCGGCCTGTGGGCGGCGATGAACGGGGCCGGCGGCGCCGCCGGGACGCTCTTCGGGGGAATCATCACTCAGGAGCTCAGCTGGCGCTGGGTGCTGCTGATCAACCCCCCGATCGGGATCGCCACCGCTGTCGTCGCGTGGGCTGTCGTCGCTGACCGCCGCCGCGGGGAGGCCCGCCAGAGCTTCGACGTGGCCGGAGCGGTGACCCTGACCCTCGGCCAAATGGTGCTCGTCTACGGCGTCGTCGAGGCCGGCCTGCGCGGCCCGGGCGCGGGGCTGGCACTCGGCCCGATCCTGGCCGGGATCGTGCTGCTCGCCGGGTTCTGCGTGATCGAGATCCGGTTCGCTTCGCGGCCGCTGATCCCGTTCAAGGACCTGACCAAGTCGCTCCAGGTCGCCAACATGATCGTGCTCCTGTTCAGCGCGGCACTGTTCCCGATGTGGTACCTGAGCTCGCTCTACCTCCAGCAGGTGCTCGGGCTCTCCCCGCTGCACGCCGGCCTGTGTTTCCTCCCGATGGCGCTGACGATCATGGTCGTCGCCCGCAGCGCCGGGAAGCTCGTCAGCCGCTTCGGCGTGCGCGCCGTGCTGAGCGGCGGCCTGATGATGATGACCGCCGGCATGCTCCTGTTCACCAAGATCGCCGCCAGCGGCAGCGCGATCTTGTACGTGATCGTGCCGGGACTGCTGGTCGCCGCCGGGATCGGGATGTCGATCGTCCCCTCGACGATCGCCGCCACCCAGGGCGCCAAGCAGGGCCAGGCCGGGCTGGCGTCCGGGCTGGTCAACACCTCTCGCCAGGTGGGCGGCGGGCTCGGCATCGCGGTGCTGATCACGCTGGCCACGTCGCTCTCGAGCCACCTGATCGGCCACGGCCACGGCGAGCTGCAGTCGCTCACCGACGGCTTCCGGCTCGGCTACTTCATCGGCGCCGGCCTGTGCGCCGCCGCCGTCGTCCTCACGCTGACGCTCATTCCGCGAGCGGCACCGGCGCCCGCTGGGCACGCTCCAGCCGCGTCCGGGCCCCCGGCGCAAGCGCGGGGGGCATACCGTGCCCCGATCGCCGTCGCCGTGGCGGTGGTGATCGTGGCGTTCATCGCGTTCGACTTCGCGGTCGGCGGATCGCACGGGACGCCGATCGGCGCCTACGTCACGAACGACACCTACAGCTACGTCTCGGCCCCCGGCCTCCGGCCGCCCGTGATCCGCACCGACGTCCCGACCGACACGAGCAAGCTCGCTCCCGGGTACATCTTCATGACGAACTTCTACGACCTGAACCATCCGCCGATGGTGGGCCAGAGCGGGCCGTTGATCCTCGACAACCACCTTCAGCCGGTGTGGTTCAGGCCGGTGCCGACGAACGTCGTGGCCGGCAATCTCAGCCTGCAGGTCTACAACGGGAAGCCCGTGCTCGCCTGGTGGCAGGGCACGATCACCAGCACGGGCTCGACCGAAAGCGGCGAGGACGTGATCGTCGACCAGCACTACCGGACGATCGCCACGCTCAAGGCCACCAACGGATGGGTCCTCACCCTGCACGAGATCGTGATCCGAGGTCACGACGCGTGGGTGACCGCCAACAAGGACATTCCGATGAACCTTTCGCGCTACGGCGGCGCTTACAACGGCGCGCTGGACGACTCGGCCGTGCAGGAGTACGACTTGAACACGGGCAAGTTGGTCTACAGCTGGGACGCGCTCGACCACATCCCGCTCAGTGACTCGCGCGCCTCGCTGCCCACCAACGGCTTCCCCTGGGACGCCTATCACGTGAACTCCATCAACCTCCCTGGCGACGGTACGTTCGTGGTGTCGATGCGCAACCTCTGGGCGGTCTACAAGGTAAACATGACGACCGGGGCGATCGAGTGGACTCTCGGCGGTCCGCACTCGACCTTCAGGCTCGGCTCAAACGCGGACTTCGAGTGGCAGCACGATGTGGTCACATACCCCGGGACGTCGTTGATCACGATGTTCGATGACCACTGCTGCCAGATCACCGGCGGCGGGACCTATGTCTCGCCGACCGCGCCATCCCGGGGCCTGGTGCTCAAGCTCAACACACAGACCCACACCGCCACGTTCGCCGGCGACTACAGCCACGGCGGCAACTTCGATTCCGACTACATGGGAAGCACCGAGCCGCTGTCAAACGGCAACGAGTTCGTCGGCTGGGGATCGGCGCCGTGGTTCACCGAGTACAGCTCCTCGGGCCAGATGCTCCTCGACGCGCGCCTCCCGGGCTCGGACATCACCTACCGCGCGACCGTCGAGCCGTGGGTCGGGCTGCCGCTCTATCCCCCCGCCGGGGCGGCGCGCCGGCAAAACGGCAAGACGACGGTTTACGCCAGCTGGAACGGCGCCACCGAGCTCGCGAGCTGGCGGGTGCTTGGGGTGAGCAGCGGCGGCACGACTACGACGCTGGCCTCAGCCCCCAAGTCGGGGTTCGAGACCGCGATCACGACCGCGAACGGATATACGCGATTTGAGGTGCAGGCCGTCAACTCCGCCGGCCGCGTGATCGGAACCTCGCAGCCGTTCAGCGCCAGCGGCTAAGCGCGCCTGGCTTCTCCGAGGACCGGACGTAGAGCGTCCCGCCGGGACCGGAGACGTTGATACGGAGCCGCGGCGCGCCGGTCGGAGGCAGGAACGCAGGCGGCTCGAGCACCTGGCTGGCGAACGCTCCGCCACCCTGAACGTCGACGGCGACACCCGGCGGCGCGATCACCGTCACCGTCCCAAACAGGTTGTGGATCTCAAGGTCGACCTCGGACCCGGGCAGCCGGGCCTGACGGAGGTCGAGCACGATCGTGCCGAAGATCGAGCGCCACGACGAGTGCGCCGGCAGCTCCCAGGCGCCGCTCCGGACCAGCCTCGAGCACAACGCGCGATGCTTCACCGGGGCGAGCGCCGGCAACTGGGGCGCCACCGCGGGCAGGTCGGCGGTCAGTGTCGCCAGGTCGCTGTTGGTCCGCGCTAACTGGGCCCGGCCGACGCGATCGCTGAACTCCTCGAGGGTCAGCCGGCCACTCGTCACGGCGTCACGGAGGAGCACGATGCTCTGCTCGCGTTCCGCATCGCTCGCCAGGGTCGCCGGAAGTGGCCGCGGCTCATCGGTCACGACCACGGAAGGTAGCGCTAAGGCATCACGCCCAGCCGCCTAAGGGATCCGACCCAGTCGGTCGCTCCTTTCGCCCGATGTGCCAGCCGCGTCTTAGCTCCAGAATCAGAACAGTCGAACTTGAGAGGAAGATCCCGATGACTCCGCAGCAGAAGCCCGTTCTCGCTCTACGCGTCGCCCACGACGACGAGGGCGACGTCGTTCGCCGGATCGCCGACCTCGACAACGCGAGGACGCTGAACGGCGATGTCCTGCTCGCACTCGTCGACGGCGAGCCGGTGGCCGCCCGGTCGCTGCGCGATGGGCGCGTGGTCGCCAACCCGTTCGTGCGTACCGCGGACGCCGTGGCGCTGCTCGACTTCCGGGCCTCGCAGCTCACCGCTACGCGCCGTCGCCGGCGACTGGGACTGGGCCGCGTCGCGCACCGCCCCGCCGCCTGAGCCGGACCTTCAGACGACCACTGACAGCGCCGCCAGGTGCAGCTCGTCGACCGTGGCGGTGGCCTCGGTGACGCAGTCGCGAAGGATCACGTAGGCGAGCTCGCCCCGGGTGAGCCCGAAGTTCTCGACAGTCCGCCGTTCGACGACTTCGTAGAGGTGAATCCCGTCGGTGAGGTATCGCATCTTGTGCTCGGTTCCGGTCCCGTGGATCGCGAAGCTACACCTGCGTAGCTTCTGGACCGTCGAGAGATACCCGCGACGTCGGCTATTTAGACCATCAGCGGTTGAAAAACAACCCCGGCTAAACGAAAAGCCGATGTAGGCCTACGCGGCGGTCGGCGCGTCGACCAGGCCGGCGATAGCCAGCCGGCGCCGAACCAGGCCGACGGCGTAGTCGCGAGTCTCGGGCGTCACCGCGTCGCCCCAGGCCGCCGCGGCCTCGGCCGCGCGATCGAGCACGTCGTCCAGGACGTCCGGCCGCTTGGCCTCGGTCAGGCAGCGCACGCCAAACCCGACGTGCCAGCGCTCGTCGCGCTCGACCCGCCCGATGCCTTCGAGCGTCCCGGGCAGGACGCCGTCGGCCAGGTCGTCGAGCAGCGCGCGCTGTCCGGCGGTGAACACCGCTCCCTCGAGCACCATGTGGTAGAGCGCGACGCCGTCGAGGATCTCCGCGCGGCCCGCCGCAAGCTCGGCCGCGAGCGCCGGGAGCCGAACCTCGAACAGCTCGACCAGGGCAGCGGGCACCATCGCGCGGGCTGCCTCCCGCCGCTCGGCCGGGGAATCGCCCGGCAGCTTGAGCACCTCGGCGGCGATGCGGTCGAACAGGACGGTGTGACGGTCCTCGTCGCGACGCTGCAGGAAGAACAGCCACATCATCATCGTGTCCACGTGCTCGGCCCGATCGGCGAACGGCACGAGGTGCTCGGCGACGGCGTCCTCGGCCACCCGAAACCCGGCGAGCAGTGTGGTCAGGCGCCGTCGTCGCTGCACCGGGAGCTCGGGCCACGCACGGGCGTCGGGCCCGAGGTCGATGGCCGCCGGCTCCCATTGGAGCTTGGCCACGATCTGCGAGTACGTCGAGAGCCGCGGGAAGATCGACAGTTCGGTGCGGTCGGCAAGCGGGACGCTCAGGCCGCCGGCTCCGGCCGGAATGTACGGGTCTTGCGCCATCAGAAATAGTGTGGCATTCAGATGGGAATGGTCGGCGGCGCCTGGCGGCGGCGCCTTAGCCTCGCCGGCCGCTTCATCGTCCGATACACGTATTGATCGGTCTGCGCCGATTCGCGGGCCGACACGACAAGGTCGTGGTGGGGCGAGAACTGACACACCGGATCCGTGGCCGCGGCGTCGCCGGCCAGCCGCAGCGCCTGGCAGCGGCACCCGCCCCAATCCTCCTCCTGGCGGCCGAGCGGGCATGAGCGACACGGCTCCTGCATCCACTCCGTTCCGCGGAAGCGTGTGAACGCGTCCGACTCGTTCCAGATCCAGCCGAGCGCGTGCTCGCGCACGTTGTCGAACTCGAGCCCTGGGATCGTCGACGCAGCCTGGCAGGGCAGCACGTCGCCGTTGGGAGCGACCACGAGGGCCGTCCGGCCCCAGCCACCCATGCACGGCTTGGGCAGATCCTCGTAGTAATCGGGGAGGACCCACAGCACGTCGACGGCCGGGCCGACGCGTTCCCGGAAGCGCGCGACCGCCTCCTCCCCGCGCCGCAGTTGCTCGAGGGACGGCATGAGCGCATCCTGGTTGACCACCGCCCACCCGTAGTACTGGGTGTTGGCGAGCTCGAGCCGCTGCGCCCCGAGATCGAGGGTCAGCTCGAGCAGCTCCTCGATGCGGTCGAGGTTCTGCCGGTGCAGCACGCAGTTGATCGTCAGCGGGAAGTCGAGCTCTCTCGCGGCCCGCGCGGCCGCGACCTTCTTCTCGAACGACCGGTTGCCGGCGATGCGGTCGTTCTCCTCCGGATCCGGGCTCTGGATCGAGACCTGCACGTGGTCGAGCCCCGCCGCCTTCAACGCCTCGGCGCGCTCGCGCGTGAACAGCGTGCCCGCGGTGATCAGCGACGAGTACAGGCCGGCTTCGCGCGCGCCCGCGCACAGCTGCACCAGATCGCGGCGCAGCATCGGCTCGCCGCCGGTGAGCGCCAGCTGCAGCACACCCAGCCCGCGGGCTTGGTCGAACGTGCGGATCCAGTCCTCGGTCTCGAGCTCGCGACGGTACCTGTCAGCTCCGATGTCGACCGGGTTCGAGCAGTACGGGCAGTGCAGCGGGCACTGGTAGGAGAGCTCGGCTATGAGCGTGTAGGGCTTAGGCAGTGTCGGCATCGACCAGTAACCCTCGCTCCGTCATCCCATCGACCAATTCGCGGACGTCGTCGCCGAGATCCGCTCCCTCGTATCGCGAGCTCAAGACCCCGACGATGTCGTCGACCGATCGCTCCCCGTCGCACAGCTCGAGCACCTCGGCGGCGGTCGGATTGAGCCGCACGGCGCCCTCGGGTACGAGCAGGAGGTGCTCCTCGCGGACCTCGTCGTAGCGCAGTCGCGCACCGGTGAGGAGCCGCGGACGAGTCACGCGCTCGGCTGCGTGTCGCCCCGCTCGATGGCGTCCAGCTGGGCCCACAGCACCTCAGTCTTAAATCTCAAAGCCGACACCGCCGCGTCCCGCTGCTCGCGCGTTCGGCAGCGCGCCACCACGAGCTCAAGCGCATAGTCCGCGTCCCGTGGCGCCTTGACCAGCCGGGTCCGGAAATATTCGAGCCCCGCCGGATTGATCCACGCGTAGTGACGCTCGAGCGCCTCGAGCCGCACCCGGATCGCGGCCGGGCCGAACAGCTCCGTCAGCGACGATGCGACCGCCTCGATCCACGGTCGTTGTCGCGCGAAGTTGACGTAGGCGTCGACGGCGTAACGGACGCCAGGGAGAACGCCACGCTCGGATTGCAATGCTTCGCGGGAGACGCCGAGCGCCTCGCCCAGTCGCAGCCACGACTCGATCCCGCCACCTCCCTGCACCGTGCCGTCGTGATCGATGATCCGCTCGATCCAGTGGCGGCGAACCTCGACCTCGGGGCAGTTCGACATGATCGCCGCGTCCTTGAGCGGGATGCACTTCTGGTAATAGAACCGGTTCGCGACCCAGCGCTGAAGCTCGTCGCGGGTCAACTCGCCCGCGTCCATCCTCACGTGGAAGGGATGCAGGTTGTGGTAACGCGTGCCCTGGGCGCGCAGCTCGCTGATGAACTCCTCGGTCACAGTTCGACCTCGAGTCCATCGTATGCCACCTCGACGCCCGCGCGGATGACCTGTTCGCGCTCGGGTGAGTCCTCGAGCAGGACCGGGTTGGTGTTGTTGATGTGCACGAGCGCCTTCCGCGGTCGCTCGAGTCGTTCGAGCGCCTCGAGCGTTCCCCCGGGTCCCGACAGCGGCAGGTGACCCATATCGCGCGCGCTGCGGTCGGAGATGCCGAGCTGGGCGAGCTCGTCGTCGCGCCAGAAGGTACCGTCCACGAGCACCAGATCGCTGGCGGCGAGCCGGGCCAGCACCTCTTCGTCGAGGCGAGCAAGGCCGGGGATATAGGTGACGACGCCGCCGCTCGCGCGATCGCCGAACTGCAAGCCCCTCGCCGTGAGCTTGACGCCCGATCCGTCGAGGTAACGCGGCGCGTCACCGCCGACGTCGAACGGCTCCACGGTCAGGCTCGATCCTTCAAGCCCCGTGGTCTGCCCCGCCTCGAGCGTTCGCCACTCCGCCCCGGAGTAACGGTCGAGAATCGGTAACACCGGGTAACCCTGCGTGAGGGCGCGCTGCACCCCCGCGTCGCCGTACACCCGCACGGGTGATGCCGACTCGCGCAGGAGCAGCAGGCCAGCCGTGTGGTCGATCTCGGCATCGGTCAGCAGGACGCCGCCGATCAGCGGCGCCCGGACCCCGTCAACGCGCGCAGGCGTCAGGGCCTCGAGCTGCTGGCGCAGGTCGGGCGACGCGTTGGCGAGGAACCACGGCCCGTCTACTCCGCGGATAGCCAGCGAGGACTGCGTGCGCGGCCGCGCTCGCACGCCCGCCCGGGCCGCCTCACACGTCGGGCAACGACAGTTCCACTGCGGGAATCCTCCGCCGGCGGCGGAGCCGAGGATGCGAACGCGCACGCGGAGGAGGAAGCGTTGCGTAGCCCCGCGGATCCCGCGAGGCCACGCGAGCTTCAGGTCCTACCTGTGGTAGAGGTAGGAAGTGACCTCTGAGCACATCTCGATGAACTCAAACTTCGGCTTGCTCCAAGTCATGGGCTCTCCCTCTTTAGAGTTCAACGTCCGGGGCCATCTTAGCGGAACAGTGCAAGTGCCAGAAATCGCTGTCAGACAATGAACGTCGAGGTAACCGCTGCCGATTGTGACTCGGTCGGCGCCGATCTCGTCGCCGTCGCGGTGGGCCGGCAAGCGTCCGAGCTCGGTGCCCCGCCCCGCGCGCAGGCCGACGCCGACCCCGTCGCGATCGTCTATCGCGACCCCGGCGCCACCCTCGCGGTGATCGCGCTCGACGCCGACGTGGAGGGCCTGCGAACGGCGGCGGCGCATGCCGTGCGCGCGTGCCGCGGCAGCGGAATCGTCGCATGGTCGCTTGATCCGACGCTGCCGATGCCGGTCGTGGAGCAGGTACGCGCGCTGAGCGAGGGAGCGGTCATCGGCTCCTACGACGGTCGGCGCTGGCGAAGTTCTCCGCCCGCTCCGGGCGTCGCGCGCTTCGTCATCTGCGGCGCGGACGAGGGGCTCGAACCAGTGGCCAACCGCGCCGCGCTGATCGCTCATTGGACGAACGTTGCGCGCGAACTCGTCGACACACCCGCGAACTTGATGACACCAATCGAACTATCCGATCGGGTAGGTAAGTTTGCCCACCTGGGTAGTGAAACTGTCTACCCCGGTGGTGAGGTCGGCCTGGGTGCACTCGCCGCTGTCGGCGGCAGCAGCGCGATTCCCCCGCGCCTGATCGTCCTTCGGCACACGCCGATGGATGCCCCGGAGACACCGCGGCTCGCGCTCGTCGGCAAAGCCGTCACCTTCGATACCGGCGGTTACTTTCTTAAGCCCCAGCACGACATCGTCCGCCAGAAGGCGGACATGGCCGGCGGCGCCGCGGTCATCGCAGCGCTCGGTGCTATCGCCGAGCTCGAACTTCCGTTGTCGGTGACCGGCGTAGTGCCCGCCTGCGAGAACATGTTGAGCGGCTCGGCGATCCGCCCCACCGACGTGATCACGACGGCCGCCGGCCTCACCGTCGAGGTGAACAACCCAGACGCCGAGGGACGCCTGATCCTGGCCGACGCGCTCTGGTACGCCCGCCGAGACAGGGCGACGCACATCGTCGATCTGGCCACGCTGACCGGCGCCATGCGCGCCGGCATGGGCGACGTGTACGCCGGCGTCTTCGCGCCCGACGAGGCGTGGCGCGACGCCGTTGTGCAGGCCGGCAACGACAGCGGCGACCTGGCCTGGCCGTGGCCGCTGCACCGGCGGTATCGAACGCTGATCGACTCGACGGTGGCCGATCTGCGGAACACCGCGGGCAAGAGCTTCGGCTTTCCGATCGTCGCCGCGACCTTCCTGCAGCAGTTCGCCGGCGAGGGCGCGTGGGCCCACGTCGACATGCTCGGCCCGGCGCTGCTCGAAGAGGACCGGGGCGACGCGTTCGGTCCGGGCGCGTCCGGCTACGGCGTGCGCATGCTCGTCGAGCTCGCCACTCGCCTGAGCGTTACGCTCCGACGATGAACGTCGTCCGTCGCGATCAGGAAATCGTTGTCCCGAGCACCCCGGCGCGGGTCGTGGACTCGTCGAAGCTCGATTTCGCCGCCGCGGAGAAGGCCGCGCTCGACCTGCTCCGCGCGCTCGGCGCGGACCTCGACTATCCGGGCCTGCTCGACACGCCCCGCCGCGTCGCCGCCTCGTTCGCCGAGCTGCTGACGCCCGCCGAGTTCGACGCGACCCTGTTTCGCAACGAGGGCTACGACGAGCTCGTCCTCGTCCGCGACATCCCGTTCCAGTCGCTGTGTATGCACCACCTGCTGCCGTTCCACGGCGTGGCGCACGTCGCCTACCTGCCGGACGAGTGCATCATCGGAATCTCGAAGCTTGCCCGCGTGGTCGAGGCATTCTCCCGGGATCTCCAGCTCCAGGAGCGCATGACCGTGCAGATCGCCGACTGGCTCGAGCAGGAGCTCTCCCCCCGAGGCGTGGGCGTGGTGCTCCGCGCCGAGCACATGTGCATGACGATCCGCGGTGTACGCAAGCCGGGCGCGAAGACCGTCACCTCGGCAGTGCGCGGTCTCCTGCGCGTCGACGCGCGCACGCGCCAGGAGTTCTTCAGCCTTGTCGACGACAGCAAGTGAGCGGGCGCCGCTGATCGAGACCGTGGTGACCACCACCGGGAGTGACGGGGTGGTCAACTGCGCCGCGATGGGGGTGCGCTGGGGCGAGGAAGAGCTCGTCTTCTGGCCGTTCGACGGCACGCGGACCCTGAAGAACCTGCGCTTTCGCGGCGAGGCCGTGGTGCATCTCACCGATGACGTGCTCCTGTTCGTTCAGGCGGCCTTGGGACATCCGCAGCCGTCGATGCACCCCGCCGGCATCGTGGCCGGCTCCGTGATCGACAACGCGAATGCCTGGCGAGAAGTGGTCGTGGCCGAGATCACGCCGGACCCGCCGCGGTCCCGAGTGCGCGCCCGGGTCGTCGCCACCGGTACCGGCGCGCGAGAGCCGCTCGGCCTGTGCCGCGCCCGGCACGCCGCTGTCGAGGCGTCGATCCTCGCCTCGCGGCTACGGTGGCTGGGAGCCGCCCACGTCCTGGCCGAGCTCGACCGCCTGCAGGAGCTGGTGGACAAGACCGCGGGGCCGTGCGAGCGTGCAGCGATGGATTACGTGCGGCGTTATGTCGGCGAGCGAACGTGACCGAGATCGTCGTCACCGCGCCGGCCCGGCTGCACTGCGGGATGCTCGACCCGGCCGGCATCGGTGCTCGCCGCTACGGCGGGTTTGGCGTCGGGATCGAGTATCCGCGGGTGGCGGTCGGGCTTCGGCGTCGGTCGGACCGGCAGGTCGTCGGCTCGGGGACGCAAGCCGAGCGCGCAGCGGAGTTCGCGCAGCGGGCGCGGACGGCGTTCGGATTGAACGCCGGCATCGAGGTCACCGTCCACGAGGCGATCCCGGCCCACGCGGGCCTCGGGTCGGGGACAAAGCTCGGCCTCGCCGTCGCCCGCGGGGTGGCCGAGCTGGCCGGGATCTCGGCCGGACCCGAGCGCCTCGCCGCCGCCGTCGGTCGTGGATCGCGCTCGAGCGTCGGCTCCTGGACATTCGCCGCACCTGGCCTGGTGGTCGAGGCCGGCGTGCGCGAGGGCGACACGATCAGCCCGGTGGTGGCGCGCCACCCGATGCCGGATCGGTGGCGGTGCGTGCTCGCGCTGTCGCTTGGGGTCGAGGGGCTTTCCGGTACGGCTGAGGAGAGATTTTTCGCGGATCTCGAGCACGACCGGGCCGCCATCGAGCCGAGCGTGTCGCGGCTCCTGCTGACCGACCTCCTGCCGGGGCTGCTCGCCGCCGACCTCGACGAGTTCGGTGTCGCGCTGCACCAGATCCAGCGCGAGATCGGGGCGATGTTCGCCGCCCGGCAGGGCGGGGTGTTCCACCCTCGGGCGGCTCCGCTGGTCGACGCGCTGCTGTCGCTCGGCGTCGGCGCGGTCGGCCAGAGCTCGTGGGGTCCCACGGCGTACGGGATCGTCGAGTCGCCCGAGCGCGCCACCGAGGTCGCCGACCGGCTCCGCGCGGCGGCGGGCGACGGCACGGAGGTCCGCGTGGTCGACTTCGATCGGCGCGGTGCGTTCGTCGCGCGGGACGGATCTTCAGGGGCGGCCGCGGCGTGACCCAGCTGCTGGTCAGCGTCATCTCCGCCGAGGAGGCGCGGGCCGCGCTCGCCGGCGGCGCCGACATCATCGACGTCAAGGATCCGCGCGAAGGCGCGCTCGGCGCGCCGTCCCCGCGCGTCCTGTCCGAGGTTGTCGCTGCCGTCGGCGAGGCGGCTCCGGTGAGTGTGGCACTGGGCGATGACCCCGGCCTCCCCCACACGGCGGCGCTTGCCGCGCGCGGCGCGGCCGAGTGCGGGGCACGGTTCGTCAAGGTCGGGCTGCGCGGGGTGCGCGACATCGACGGCGCGGTGGCGCTGGTGCACGCGGTGGCCGACGCCGTGGGTCACCGGGTCGCCGTGATCGCCTCTGCATATGTCGACGCCGGCGCCCTCGATCCTCCCGCACTCACGCCCGAGTGGCTCCCGGCTCTGGTGGATCGCACCGCCATCGCCGGCGCGCTCGTCGACACGTTCGTGAAGGACGGCCGCGGCCTCTACGGCTACAAATCCCCGCGCGAGTTGGCCAAGCTCATCGATGCGACCCACGCGGTCGGCGGGAGCTTCGCCGTGGCCGGGCAGCTGCGGCTGGGTGAGCTGGGTCGAGTGGGCGCTGACGTGGTCGGAGTGCGCTCCGCCGTGTGTCGCGGTGGCGAGCGAACGGCGCATTTGGAGCAGTCGTTGGTCGCGGCCGCGGTGGCCGAGCTCCACGGGATCTCTGGCGCCGAAGCCACGCGTACGTGACTCCCGTCGCCAAAGTTCTCGACTACGAGATCGAATTTTGGCGCTGGAGTCCCGCATACGTCAACTGAATCGCCAAAGTCCGTTCGGGGTGCGGACGGTGACCGCAACCCCGGTGCGGCGCACCGCTTCAGGGAGGTAGCCGTCGACCGCACCGCCCTCAACCGGTTTGAGCAGGATCGCCTCCTTGGCACCGATCGCGCCGGCTGCGAACACCGCGAGGGAGTCACTCGTCACATCCCAGGACGCCGGTATTTCGGGGTGTCCTTCGAAGGCGGGCGCCGCGAGCAGGAGACCGAGGCCGCCGCGGGGCGCCACTAGCCGATCGAGAACCTCCGCTCCCGGCAGCAGCGGCGCCAGCAGGACGCCGAGCTGATCCATCGCCCGCAGCGCCAGCACATGCGCGACTTCGTCTCCGAGACCCACCTGAGCGTCGAGTTCACGCACCGCCTCGGCGAACGGACCACCCCCCGGAACGACCAGCACCGGCCGACCCCGAGCGAACTCGAGCGCGTCCGCGCAGCCCAGTCGTAGTCCCTCCAGACCGCAGGACCGCAGCAGGCCGCCCCCGACCTTCACGACCAGCGGCCGCGGATCATTCACGGCCCAGGACCGAGAGCGCGACCGCGGCCGCCACGTCGCCGCCGTCACCGGCGAGCGACCACACGGCGTCCGCATCGATAGTCAACCCACACCGCTCCGCCGCGGCCCGGGCCAGGAACGCGCCCACGCCTACCGAGATCACAGGCGCGCCCGCCGGGACACAAGCAGCGACCCGAGCCATGGCCCGCGCGATCGCCGCGACCTGCGCCTCCTGCACCGCGTCGGCGATCGCCTCGAGGTCGCCGTCGGCGAGCTGCTCGGGGTCGGCGCACACGACCCGTGCCAGTCGCGAGCGGACCTCGGCGGCCGACGACCCGCGGCCGTCAGGGAACGAGCACGTGCACTGATCGGGCGTGAGATTGCCCAGCCGCAGATGCGCATCGGCGCTGATCGCGAACAGCTCCGAAGACACCGGGCACGGCTCGCCGCCGACCGGCACCTCCGACACCACCGCGGCGAGGTTCGTCCGCAGCACGCCGGTGTAGACGAGCTCGCCCGCACGCAGCCGCTCGACGTCGGTGCGTCCGCGGGCCGCGACCACACCACCCGCGATCGGGATGACGTCCGTGGTGGTGCCTCCGCAGTCGACCAGGATCGCGTCGGGCGCGGTGCGGGCAACCATCAACGCCGTCGCCATCCAGTTGGCGCCCGCACAGCGCAGCGGCGCCGCCCGCGCCGCATCGAGGCCGATGAGGTCCCCGTCGGTCGTCATCACCCGGAGCGGGCGACCGTCCAGCGCCTGCGCGCAAGCGTCGAGGACGTACAGCACGCCCTCGCGCTTGCTGGCGAACACGTCGACAAGCTCCGCGGTCGTGGTCAGGGCGACCGGAGCGCCGTCGACACCGAACCGCCCGACCACGGACGCGATCACACCGGCTATCTCCCCCGGGTTGCGCCACACCTCGTAGGGCTCGGAGACGACGCGCGCTCCGTTCACCTCGACCACTGCGGCTTTGGTGTTGGCGCCGCCGACGTCGAGCCCGATGACCGAAACCATCGAGGGATCATGACGGCGGCGGCCAACGACTAGCCGCTGACCAGCGCCATGTCGGCCTCGCGATAGCGGGTTCCGACGGCGGCGCCGGCCGGGATCGCCTCATCGAGCGTCGCCACGTCCTCGTCGCTCAGCTTCACGTCGAACGCGGCCACGTTCTCCTCCAGGCGCTCGGGGCGCTTGGTGCCCGGAATCGGCACGATCTCCTCCCCCTTGGCATACACCCACGCCAGCGCCAGCTGGGCCGGCGTGATTCCACGCTCCTGGGCGAGCGCCACCACATGGTCGGCCAGCTCGACGTTCTGGCGCAGCGCCTCCTCCTGGAAGCGCGGGTTGTCGCGCCGCCAGTCCTCCTCCGGGAGATCATCGATCGAGCGGATCTGACCGGTCAGGAAGCCACGACCGAGCGGCGAGTAGGCGACCAGGCCGATCCCGAGCTCGCGCAGGGTCGGCAGTACCTCAGCCTCGGGGTCGCGCGTCCACAGCGAATACTCCGACTGGACCGCGGTCAGCGGGTGGACAGCGTGAGCCCGTCGGATCACCTCGGGGGACGCCTCCGAGAGCCCGACATAGCGGACCTTGCCCTGGCTGACCAGCTCGGCCATCGCGCCGACCGTCTCCTCGATCGGCACCGACGGGTCAACCCGGTGCTGGTAGTAGAGGTCGATGTAGTCGGTCCCGAGGCGCTCGAGGGAGCCTTCGCATGCGCGCTTGACGTTGTCGCGGCTCCCGTCCAGCCCGCGGGGGCCGTACGGATTGTCGGGGTCGAAGCTGAAGCCGAACTTGGTCGCGATCTGCACCTGGTCGCGGTGCCCGGCGATCGCCCGGCCCACCAGCCGCTCGTTCGTGTATGGCCCGTATACCTCGGCCGTGTCCAGGAAAGTCACGCCCAACTCGAGCGCGCGATCGATCGTCTGGAGCCCTAACTTCTCATCGCCCGTGCCGTAGGCCCAGGTCATGCCCATGCAACCCAAGCCCTGTGCCGAGACCTCGAGTCCTTCGCTACCGAGCCTTCTTCTCTGCATCGGTTCACTCCTCGTTCGCTTGCTCTACGTCGATCGAGTGTGTGACGTACCTGACGAGGCGACAAGGGAACAGTCGATCCTGGTAGACGCACTGCCATGAAGGTCATTCCGGTCCTCGATCTCAAGGGCGGCGTCGTCGTGCACGCGCGCCGAGGTAAGCGCGACGAGTACGCAGCCTTGGAAAGTCCGCTCGTACAGGGTTCCGACCCGGTCGCGGTGGCGCAAGCGCTGTGCGCGGTGTGCCGCACCAAAACTCTGTACGTCGCCGATCTCGACGCGATCGCCGGCCATCCGATCGATCAAGCGACCCTCGGCGAACTCGCCGCCGTGGCAGATCCCTGGGTCGACGCAGGCGCCACCAAACCCGAGCAAGCAGCGACCCTTCTCGACGCCGGTGTCGCCCGCAACGTGATCGGCACCGAGTCGATCGCGCCGGACTGGCCGGACTGGCGCGCGTCCACCATCCCTCAGCCAGCCGTCGTTCTCAGCGTCGACCTGCGTGACGGACGGCTGATCTCGCCCGACCCCGAGCTCGCCGGCCGCGAGCCAGCCGCCGCCGTACCGCTGGCCGCAGCCCTCGAGATCCGCGAGCTGCTGGTGATCGACCTCGCGCGCGTCGGCAGCGGAGCCGGCCCGCCGCTCGACGCGGTCACCGAACTCGTAACCGCCCTGCCGAAAGTTGCGATCTACGCCGGCGGCGGCGTCCGCGACGACAAGGACCTCCGTGCGCTCGAGGCGGCCGGCGCCGCGGGAGCCCTGGTCGCCACCGCGCTGCATGAGGGCCGCATCAAGCCCTGACGAGCGCCTCGCAGGCACGCACGACCCGTGCGGTGAGATCGTCTTCGCACACCGACTGGAGCGCCTGCCACCCGGGGATCCCATTCACCTCGAGCACAACGACCGCGCCGTCCGGACGGACGAGCAGGTCGACCCCGGCGACATCGACCTCGAGCACCGCCGCGGCCGCCAACGCAAGCCCGCGCTCATCCTCGCTCAGCGCAACCGCCCGGGGCTTCGCCCCGCGCGCCACGTTGGCCCGCCACGAGTCGGTCACCCTTTCCATTGCGCCGGCCACCTCGCCGGCAACGACGAGCACGCGCAGGTTCCGGCGACCGGCCGGCGCCACGGTGCGCTGGACGTAGTAGACGCCCCGCTCGAGCTCGAGCGCCCGAAACACTCGGTGGGCCACATCGCGATCCTCAACGCGCACGATCCCGTTGCCCATCGCCCCGAACAGCGGCTTGACCACGACGTCTCCGCCCAGTTCGGCGAACGCGGCGATGGCATCGTCGAAGCGCTCGCACACGATCGTCGGTGGCGTCGGCACTCCGGCCTGGGCGAGCGTCGCGCTTGCCCACGACTTATCGACGGTGCACTCGATCGCGCGCGGCGTGTTGACGCACCGGACGCCCAGCGCGGCCAGCACGTGCAGCGCATCCACCCGGAAGATGACCTGCTCGAGCGAGCCGCGGGGCAGGCCGCGGACGATCAGCACATCAAGCCCGTCGAGCGCGTCGCCATCCGGTCCGACCACACGCACCTCGCCACGCTCATCGACCTTGGTTCGCAACCGCGTGGCGGGAATCGCCAACGTCGCGTGCCCGCGATCGGCCAGCGCCGCGAGCAGCGCACGCGAATGCCATGAGCCCGACGCGCCGAGCACTCCCACCCGCAGGGGTTCGGTCACTTCGTGAACGAACGCTCGAGCACGTCAGGCGCCAGCCCGCCGCCGTGATGCGCGCGTCCCGATTCGGTGCTGGTCAGGGTGACCGCCGCGGGGCTGAACAGCATCGGGTCGATGTCGTAGAAGTTCCCGTCGGCGGCCGCCAGCAGTTCCCCGAAAGGCGTGCCGAACGCATCCGAGGCGGACGAGGGCAGCCGCCGCGCCAGCTCGGCGACCTCATCATCGGCCCCCTCGATCCACAGATGCACGGTCCCGCCGTACAGGACCGCGTCGTTGGTCCGGCCGATCGCCGCCGGATCATCCTTGGCCACCGGAGCGATCGGGCAGCAGCCCCAACCCTGGCGGACGCGCGCGGGATCAACCTCGAGCTCGTGCAGCTTGTGCAGCGCGGTTTCGACCACGCGGGCGCTGATCTGAACCGAGCCGCAGACGGAGGCGGTACGTGCGATCAGGAATGTGACCGCGGACGCATCGACGCCGCAACGCTCTGCCACCTTCTCGACGACGTCGGCAGGCGGCTCCTGGCCGGTCTCCAGGCACAGGACGGCGCGGTCGGCCCGCTCATGCCACGCCAGCTCCTCGAACAGGTCCTCGGTCCGCGCCAGTGCGCGCCCGGGCCCGCTGGCCATCGCGAAAAAGTCGCCGTCCTCGAGCTTCCAGCCGGCGTATTGCGAGGCGAGGCAGGCAGCCGCCGGCTCATCGACGGACACGCCGACGCCCGGCCACGTACGGTCGCCGACGACGACCGGCACCGGGTCGACGCGCCCCAAGCCGCCCATGCAGGCCGCCGCGAAGCCCAGGCCCGCTTGGAGCCCACCCCGCGCCTCGGCGCCGCAGTCGACCAGGCGCGCGCCCGGGCTCAGCACGCGCACCTCGATCCCGAGTGCACCCGCGTCGGCAAGCAGACCGTCGACGAGCGCCGCGGCGCGCTCGTTCATCGATAGCTCGTTCATCGATACGTTCACAGCGGCCCCTCCTCCTCGTTGAAGATCAGGATCTCCCCGCGACCCAGCTCGGTTACGTCCCCCGACCACCGCGTCCAGCTCCCGTCCACCAGCTCATCGCGCACGGTCAGTCCCAGCTCGCGTACGCGCAGCAGTTGCAAACGGAGCGCCGGAGGGCGAAAGCGAGTGGCGCGCGCATAGCTGGGGAGCGGCCGGACCGCTCGGCCGGACACGAGGCTGCCCCGCCGGTTGCCGAGACCCGCCTCCTCACCGAAACCGCCGAGGGCGATCACCGTACCCGCCAGTATGCGAAGCCCGGCACCGTTTCCCGTCCGGCCGCCGATCGCGACCAGGCCACGACGCATTCCTGCGCCCACCTCCTCACCGGTGTCTCCGGACACCACGATCTCGCCGCCGGTCATCCCCACTCGCGCGCCTGGGTACGCGGCCCCGAGCCGGGCCCCGCCATCCCCGAAGATCCGCAACACGCCGCCGGACATCTCGGCGCCCGCCCACGCTCCGACGTCGCCGCGCACTTCGATTTCGCCCCGGGACATGCCGGCGCCGATCCCATCGAACCGGCGCAGGTCGCCGGCCAGCACGAGGTGGTCCTCCTCGGTCCCGGCGCCGGACACCTCGAACAAGTCGCCCAACGCCACCGTCTCGGCGCCGCACCGGAGATCCACACCGGCCACCGCGGAGCGGTTCAAGCCGCAGAGGCGCTCCGGTGCCAGTGGAGCACCGAGCACGCGAGCCGGCGGCTCGGTGCGGAGTGTGAGGGTCAGCGTCATGGCGGATCGCGCAGCTCTCCGAGCGGGAAGTGAAACTCGCCGAGCTTGCCGCCGAAGTTGGCCGCAGTCACGTGCGTGGCGCCGGCGGCAGCCGCGGTGTGCAGCCCGCGACGCATGCACTCGCGGACGGCCTCCTCAGAGATGCCGTCGATGACGATCTCGAACATCGCGTCGACACCGTCGGGGACCAGTGAGTCGGTCACCTGGGCCCGCAGCGTGGGCGCCATCGCATGGTTGGTGGAGGCCGGCATCGACTTGCTGCTCAGCGCCCCCACCTTGCTGCCGCTGCGCACGATTCCTCCCGGGAGGGCAGGACGATGCCCTCACCGCGCATCGCCTCTGCCGCCGCCTGCGCCGCGGCCAGCGCGGCCTCGTCGCTGCCGGCGCCGATCACCAGGTTCCCGCCGCCGACTCCGTGGCCGACGCCGGCCGAGTCGGAGACGAGAAACTCGCCTTCCATCACCGGGATCCGCCAGAAGCGCCGCCCGGCGATCACCTTGCTGGCCTGGAAGTGGTCGCCGAAATAGCGCAGGGTCGCGCCGAGCGCCACGGTCCGGTCGGACCCCGGTAGCCCGTCGAAGCAGGCCGTCGTGGGACATGTCATGACGCATTGGCCAACGCGCTCGACGATGCGCTTGCCGACGCCTTCGCGGTCCATCGCGAACAGCAGCACTGCGATCCCGGGCCGCCCATCCGGCGTCTCGTCAGACGACAGCGCTTGCTCGATCGCCGCCTCGCACTTGCAGCCGATGACGGAGGTGGCAAACCCGGTCGCGGAGCGCGCCGCCTCGCGCGCCCAGGCGTCGGTCGCTGCCGTGATGACTAGTCGCGCGAACCGCATCGGGAACGCCTCGGCGAACGTGTCGGCGACGTCGGTCTCCCCCAGCGTGTAAGCGCTCACGGCGCCGCCTCGACCACGCGCGCCGGTTCGCGCAGCGCCGGATCGCGCACCGGGTAGTGCTCGAACGACACGGTGG
>CAVWRC010000023.1:0-219522 GCA_963757235.1 uncultured Solirubrobacterales bacterium
GCTGCCCTGCCCTCCGATCTGACCGTTCGTCGCACCGGTCGCAGACTCGAGAATCGCGGCCATCCGGCTTGCGCCGAGCCAGGCGACGAGTGTGGTCATGACACCGCCGCCGCAGAGCGCCAGGTTGGTGCGGGTCCATAGTCGGCGGCCAGGCTGCGATAGGCCGCGAACGAACGTAAGGGTGCGCATGTGTGTGATCCTCCTTGGGATGACGAGTGACTAACTACCGTTCGAAGCCGAACTCGCTCGACGATCGGGATCGACGCGGCGCGTGGGTGACAGGCGCCGGACGCGGTGGGGTATAGGACTGGGCCGGTGGGCCGGGGGGCGCGGCCTCGCTGCCCGGTGTGGCAGCCGCCGGCGACGCCACCTGCGGCGTGATCTGTGACGAAACCTCCGGCGTCACTTGCGGCGCGGCCTGAGGCGCAGCGGGGGTGGCGCTTGCGTGCTGAGCGGCCCTTCGCCGGCGCCGAGACTTCGGAGGGAGTTGCTTGCGCGCCCGCGTGCTGTGTATGGGGTGAGCGGGCGTTGGACTGGCCGGAGACGGAACGATCGGAGGTGCCAGCGTCGGCGCCGTCTCATGTGGCGCGGGCCGCGTTTGAGTGACCCCGACGTGCAGTGTTCGTTTCAGGGCGACAATGCGCTTCGTGCTCGTGCCACTGTCGAGAGCGAGCACCGACGTGACGATGATCACCGCGCCGACCGCAAACACCTTGGCGATCGGCGGGGCGTCGCGGACGGCGTCGGCGGCGATCATGACGCCGTCTCCGATGCGAGCGAGAGACTGACGGCCGGCTCGGGAAATGCCGTCGAAGTTGATCCGATGCACTGCCGGACGCCCGAGGAGAGGGGTCACCACATGCACCGTTGCGCGCTCGCTGCCTGAGACGCGCGGCGTCGGCGCTCTTCGTGCGGGCCCCAGCCGCGACCGCAACGGGCGCAGTACGTCTGGCAGGTGCGCGAGTGCGTCCATCCACCAGGGGCGGTGTCCCACGCGGGCGACCGGAAGGCTAATCGCTCTCGCATCCTGGAAAACGTTCTCGGCGTCCGACGCGGGGAAACCTGGGCGAAACGCGTTAGGAGACTCGTGCACGCTTGGAGGCGCAAATGCCTGCGCGTGGTCAAAACCACCGAGCCCACTCGCAGTGAACCCATCCACATGCTGCGGCTCAGCCGCCGGCACGCGCGACTGCGCTTCTGTCGCGGACGGCGGTCGCGCTGGTGGGCGCTTCGGTGAATTAGTTACTGGCGTGGACATCCGATGGGCATTTGTTGATCGAGCGAGCGACGGCGCCCCCCCAGCTTTCCGTGCCGACGTCCCACCACCGTGCATGTAGCGCGGGCGGTGCAACCCTGTCCTCGGATCAAGAGCCCTGCTCGTCCCGCCGCCGGCCGGCGGTTCATGACGACCTCGACAGATCCCCAGCATGTGACTGCCTTCCGCGCACGCATCCAGGTGTGCAGCGCCGCGGCGACGTCGGTCGCGTCCTGGATCGTCGCCGGTACTAGTTCGGCGCCCTTGCCGGCCGACTCCGCGAGCGCTTGCAGCAGCTCGACACAGGAGAAGTCATCGAACGACATAACTTGCGAGCGATTCCTTAGCCCGTCGCGTGTAACCCGACAGCGGTGACGGGTACCTCAGGCAGCTGACCTCGCGGTGGACCCGCTGTCGGCTCGAGCCTCCGGCTGCGTGCCGCCGGACGAGCGCTGCCGCCCAACCGCGTGGAGATCGACCTGGGCTCCCTCGTTTTGGACGAATCTGACCCCGAGCGCGATCCCGTCTGCCTTGATCAGCGGGATCTCGCGCCCGGCGCGGTCCAGCGCGGGGTAGGGACGCAGCTCGACGTCGTAACCGTTCTGCTTGGCCCAGCGCTTCACGTTCGCACGAAACGTCTCGGTCGAACTGTCGTAGTCCGACCCCTTGACGAACTTCCACGCCTGGCCATCGGTCCACTGCGCGAAATCGAACTTCGATCGGCTCGCCTTATCGGGAAGGCCTTCGGGGAGAAGCTCAGGCATGGGACAGCTCCTTGGGTTCGCGATGTGCCTCACCTCAATTGAGCTTGGCCCCCCGACCGCCCCTCGGAGTTATGACGCCAAGAATGTGTTTGTCGGCCGGTCGGCTGAGCTTGCCAGACTGAGTGAGCTGCCGGACCAAGCGCGGGAGGGACGATCCGGCGGGGTGTTTTTGCTCGGGGACGCCGGTGTTGGCACGTCGCGGCTGCTCGGGGAAGCCAAGCGGATGGCCGCAGAACTGCTCACGGATCGAACTCCGGCATGGGCGAGCTGGGAGCCGGCGGTGCAGCGTTTCCGGCGCCGGCAGAGCCGCCGGCGGAGGGGGAGGAGTCTTGCGGAGCGGCGGGAGCCGGCTTGGGCGCCGGCCCGGAGGAGCCGCCGCCGCTGCCGAGGCCGAACTCGGGATTCGTCCTGCGATACACCCGCTGCGCGTCGGCCGCCGCAAGTACCGCGTAGACCCCCGCTCCCTTGCCCGTGGTGCTCGTCCGTCGCTTCGGATGACGGGTGGGCGGTCGGGCCGCGATGATCGATGCACGAGTGGTCGCTGTGTTGAGCTTGACGGGCGGCGGCGTGCTTGGGACCTTCACGTGCGAGAAAACTGCCGAAGTTGCCTCGTACACCCGAACCGGAGGCGGAAGCTTGTCGCGGTGATGCTTTGGTTGCGTCCGATCGGGCGCGCCTAGCAGCGACCTGATCGGCGCGGGCAAGCCGTGGACCATGCAATAGGTGGCGGTCGAACCGGTAGCCAGACACCCGACCACGAGCGCCACTGTCGTCGCCGGCCGGACGGCGGAGAGCGCGGCGACATTTGAAGGGTTTACGCGGAGCAGGCCCGGCGCGAGCCGACCCTTGGCGCCGGCCAGCACCTCGGCGGCGCGCTCACCGAGATGGCGCACCGCAAATGCTGAGCGGGGCAACGGGCCGTGAACCAATGGCGCGCCGATCGCCGGCACCGGAACGAACGCGGCGACCCGCTCCATCGACGTCCGCACCTCGGCCGCCCAGCACCGGCAAGCCGGGCAACTATTCAGGTGCTCCCGAGCCTTGGCGCGACGGTTCGGCCCGGCAACGCCCGTCACATAGGCGAGGATCAGGCTGCGCTGGCTCTCGCAATAGGCACCTTCACGAACGAGCTGGTACCGCTCGATGATGCGGCGGCTGGCGCGCTCGAGCTCGCGCCGGTAGACGCGCTCGGTGACACCCAGATAGCGCTGAATCTCCTCCGGCGAGCGACCGAAGAGGAACCGCAGCTTGATGACGACCTGCTGGCGCTGGGGCAGCTCCGCGACGATCTCGCGGACGCGAGCGTCGTCGAACCGCGCCGCCAGCTCCTCGTCCAGATGTCGGCGCGGGTCCAGCGGCTCGATGCCGAGGACCTCGTCGTCGAGCGAGACAGAGCGCCGGCGCCCGGCTCGCTTGCCCTCGTCCATGGCCTTGTTGAGCGCGGTCTGGGTGAGGTAGGCCCGGACTTGGGGCGGGCGCATCGCGTCGACGTCGAGCTGACGATCGCGTTGCTTCTGAAGGAACACCGCGTACGAATCGTGGAACAGGGCTTCGCGATCGGATGGATCAAGCCATCCGCAGCGCCGAGCGAGGACGCCGAGCACGTAATCACGGTGCTCCTCATAGGGCGTCGACGCGGTCGGAATCAGCATGGCGCACTCATGCAATTGACCGTGGCCATGATGGCGCCCCTCCGACCGCTCGCCGGCCCTCCGCCGGGTCGACGCGATGCGGTGGGGGCACAGATCGCGAGCTGATCAATCAAAGCGGCGTCAGATATGCGACCGAGGAGAGCACGTGAACCGCATCGACCCCGCGTCGCTCGACACCGACCGCGACCATCGTTCCTGCCGGGCGGAGCGCTGTGCTCCGCCGCCCGGAGAGCCGCAGATGAGTCGACCGGTTGAGACGATAGCCGCTGCAGGAACCCCGGTCGGCCTCATCTGCGGCAACCTCGTGGTCGCGCGCGATGCTACGGACGCCTGGGCGGTTTACCGGCTGCAGACGGACCGTGCAACTCGACGGGCCGGCGCGGGGGGACGCCGGCAGCGCGCGAACGCGACGGTCGGGACTCTTGCCGAGGCGATCGGGACGGACTTCTCGATCCTGAGAATCGAGCGTCCGTGGTCGCTTGACGACTACGCGATGGGGGTCGAGGCGATCGCCGACATTCGCTATGTGCGGCGTGATCTGCTCTCCCGTTGCCTGGAGGCCCAGCGCGCCGCGCTCGAGGGCCTGCGCGCCCACACAGTTGAGGTATTCCTCTCGGTGCGGCTGTCCGGTGGCGCCGGATCGCCGGACGAGCGCCTCGACGTCGACGGGCTGCTGGCCGTCGAGACGACCGCGTTCCAAGCGGTGATTGAGTGGGACCGCGTGCGTCGAGTCACCGCGCATGAGCTCGCCTGGCTGATCCGGCGCGGGTTCAGGCGCGGGCTCGGTTATCGGGACGCCGATGAGCCAGGCCGTCCACGATTCGAGCTCGACTGCGAGATCCGGCGTGACGGCCCGCATGGAGTCGATGCTCGACCGAAGCCGCCGCGGTCGATCGAGACGGTGGGCCGGTCGCTGCGGATCGCCTCGGAGCTCGGTTACAGCCATCAGTCATTCCTCGAGGTGCAGGCGCTGCCCCCGTCCGGCGCCGGGGGGGCCGACGCGCTGCTCGACCTGCTTCAAACGGTCGACTTTCCGATCGACGCAGCGCTCACTATGCATCGAGCGAACGATCCGGTGGCAGCGGCCGTCGGTCGCGCCCAAGCCGGCGTGAGATTGCTGGCTGGTTCGGTTGTAGACGGCCGCTCGGCCGTGCAGGCGTCCCTCTCGCTGTGCGTGAGCGCCTCCTCGGTCCCTGAGCTCGAGCGCCGGGTGGTGCGCCTGCGACGCATGTTCGCCGGCGTCAGACTGCACCGTCCCGAGGATCAGCTCGAGCTGTTCCACAGCCACTTCCCGGTCGGCCCTTACTCTGTTGCCGGCTCCGCGCTCCCTGCGGAGCGGGTCGGGGCCTTGCGGCTGGCGAGCTCGGCGGTCGGCTCCGGAGCCGGCGCCTACGTCGGGCACATCCCTGCCGGCGCCCCGCGACCCGTGCTGTTTAATCCGAGAGAGAGGGCAGGAAGTGGCGCACCGGCTGGCACGCTATTAAGCGGCGCCGCCAGGTCGGGCAAGACGGTGTGCATGCAGCTGATCATGTACCAGGCCTTCACCGTCGGCTCGGTGGTGATCGACGTCGACCCTAAAGGTGATCACGCCCTCGAGCGCCTCCCCGATGCCGCTGATCACGTAGAGGTCCTCGAGCTGTCCGCCACGAGACGCTTTGCGGGCCTGCTGGACCCGTTGCGGATCGGCCCGTTCGGCGGCCGCGAGCAGCTCGCAGTTGACTTTCTCATCGGGGTTCTCCCGCCACCTGTGCCGCCGGAGTGGCGGCAAGAGGTCGAGATCGCCGTGCGCGTCGCCGCCGGCCGTGGGAGCCGGACCTGCGCCGAAGTGGTGGACGAGCTGGACCGGCGCGGACCTCACGCCCGCGCCGCGGCGCGTGCGATCCGGCGCCATGCGACCGAGGGGCTAGCTGCGCTCGGCTTCGGGCGCCCCGGTGAGACACCACCCGAGCCGGGGCGCGAGCAGATAACGAGCCTCCGGATCCGGGATCTCCGGCTGCAGGAGCCGGCGAAGACCCCGACGGCCGCTAGCCCCGAGGAGCAAGTCGGGTCTCTTGTTCTACGCCTGCTCGCAGCGTACGGCCTCCAGCTTGCGCGCGAACGCGAGGAGAGCCACTGCCTGCTCGGGCTCGATCAGGCAGCCGCGTTGATGAGCGACGCCGCGGGCCGCGATCTGATAGATCTGATCCTGCTGAGCAGCCGCACGGCGAACTTCACACCGCTGGTGGCTACGCGCGCGATCGACGACCCAGAATGGCTCGAGGAGCGCTTCGGCGCCGTGTTTTGCTTCCGTCTCGCGAGCGAGAGTCAGCTGGTTCCCGTGTCGCGACTGCTTCGCTGCGAGGCCGACTCGGGCGCCGTCGCGCACGAGCTCCTGACCGCGGGGCCCGGGCGATGTCTGATGCGGGACTACCGCGGGCGCGTCGGCCGCCTTCAGGTCGACTTCGCGGACGACCGGTTGCTCCCGATTCTGGACACGACACCGGCCGCCCCGTTCGCCGGCCGAGGAAAGTTCCTGGAATGAACCGGCTGTCGAAGCGGTCTTTGGTGTCAAAGCCTTTGAGTCCAACAGGAGAACAGCGATGTCTGGAGATTCAGTCGAAGAGCTCGCGTTCCGGGAGAGCGATGGAATCGAGGTCGCCCTCCTGTGGTCCCGGCCGACCAACGAGCTCCACGTCACCGTCTACGACAGCAAGCTATGCGAATTCTTTGAGCTGAGCGTGCCGCCCGGCAACAGCCCGCTCGATGTGTTCCATCACCCGTATGCGTACAGGACGGATTTCCCGCTCGTCACGCCAGTTCTGCCAAGTCACTGAGTAGTCGGCAACACGGGCGCGCCACGCTCCAACTGTCTGGCAAACGGGCCACTACCGGGCCGGCAACAACCCAGCGACGTTCAGCGCACGTGGATCCGCACGAAGCGCGAGTGATTGCCGATGAAGGGGTACGCAGGTTGGTCCGGGACCACGACCCGCATCCGGTAAGTGGTCGGAGTCGTCGTGAAGTGGAAGCGATAGCGGGCCACGTAATGCCCCGCTGGGCCTGCGTGCGTGTACTTGAACGTCTCCCAGTAGGTGCCCCGCCAGACCTGAACCAAGAGCAGCACTCCTCCGGCCGGGATCGGCCCCGGAATCGACCCTCGGAGCACGAGCACGTGTCCGTTCCGCAGGTGCCGGCGGTTGGGCTTCAACGTGACATAGG
This sequence comes from uncultured Solirubrobacterales bacterium, assembly GCA_963757235.1. Lineage (GTDB taxonomy): Bacteria > Actinomycetota > Thermoleophilia > Solirubrobacterales > Solirubrobacteraceae > Palsa-465. The sequence goes on from CAVWRC010000023.1 coordinate 6,870, forward strand.
TGAAGACGTTGACGGACAGCGTCGTCGTGACCACGGCAGACGCGCCGCTAGTGACGACCCACACCGTGCGGGATGGCCCTGCCGGCAGGGGGAACGAGAACTGCCCGCCGGTGTTGCTCACCCCGCTGGCCACGAGTTGCATCGGCGCGCCCGGTGCGTTGTCCTGCGCGACGACGCACACAGTGCCGCCGGGGACTCCGACGCCCTGCGCGGTGGTCAGCGTGCCCGCGACGCTCACCGAGGTGCCGTAACCCGTCGTCACGTTCTGAAGATCGGTCACCGGATGCGGCTCGATGACTGCTCCGATCGATGCGGCACCATTGTGAGGCTGGACTGTGCACGGCGTCGCGACGGCCGAGGGCGAGGCCGGCGAGGGCCCGGCGGTCACCCGTAACACCGCGAGCGGCTCGTTTGGGTCGGTGCCGTAGAGAAGCGTGAAGGTCGTCGTCCCGGGTGCGATCAGCACGCCTCGCAAGACCCCGGACTGCCCGGTGGCGATCCGAACTGCGGGTTGTCCAGCTGCTTGTCTCCAGAGCGTTGCACCGGTGCCAGGAGCCGACCACGAAATCGTCGTCACTCCGGTCTGACCATCCGGCACCTGCAGCACCGATGGACTGGCCGTGATCGATCCGGTCTGCGGCTGCATGAACCATTCCTGCACGGGATACCCGCTCGTCTGATAGAGCTGGATCGGCGTTCCGTCGCGGGCGATGTCCTGCAACCGCGCGTCGAGGTTGCGCGGAGTGCGGGTGCCGGATGTAGCGAAGTTCACGAGCAGATTCCCCCGCTGCAGCCACTCCTGGGCCGTGTCGGTGGCACTGCACGGCCAGAGCTGGACCGCGGTGCCGTTGCCGACGCTGGTCCCCGGCCGGGGACCGACGCAGAGTCCGCCCTCGGCGGTCCGGATCCGCACCGCACCGCCACCGGCTGCATCGACGTACCACTGCTGGTTCAGAGCGTTGGAGCGGCAGTGCCAGAGCTGCACGGTGGTGCCGTCCCTAGCTACGTTGTTGACGATCGTCTGCACCCGGGCATCGAGGCAGCTGCCGTTGTCTCCGTTCTTGATCAGAACCTGCTCGGCCGACGCCGTGGATGCCAGGGCAGCGGCCACCATGAGCGCCGCCACCAAAACCGCGAAAAACACTCGCATTCTTAACCTGGATCGGAGCCACGTATTCCCCCAAATCGGTCGCAGGGTCTTGCTGCTCTATCAGTTGATGCTCGGGGCGTCGTCGCCCCCGCATGTTTAACCCCCTCGAGCCGCAATAGTCTCGCGACCCAAAGTTGGGGGCTTACCCAGACAGACAGCCCGCGGACGGTCGCTATTCCACAGAAGCCTTGTCATATCGGGTGCGTGACCAATGTCGGAGAACTGGCCCACGGTGAGAGCGCCGGCATAGGCCGAATATCCGGGTCAATGAAGAGACCGGATGTTATGGCCTGGGGTTGCGGCTGGAGCGTGACGTGGTGGCCGACGGATTCCGGGCGGGCGCCGAGACGGCGGCTCTGGTGCGACAAATGCGAACACCTTCGTGTCCTTGTCTTGGGCGTAGAGCACTATTCAGCCAGCCAGCCGCGGCCCTCTGCGATTACGCCGGCGCCTCGATTCAGGCAGCCGACCGTGCCGGGGCACCAGCGTCGCCCCGCTCGTCCCCCCGCGTGCTGGCCGGCACCCGCTGCCGCCCAACCGCGTGGAGATCGACCTGGGCTCCCTCGTTTTGGACGAATCTGACCCCGAGCGCGATCCCGTCTGCCTTGATCAGCGGGATCTCGCGCCCGGCGCGGTCCAGCGCGGGGTAGGGACGCAGCTCGACGTCATATCCGTTCTGCTTGGCCCAGCGCTTCACGTTCGCACGAAACGTCTCGGTCGAACTGTCGTAGTCCGACCCCTTGACGAACTTCCACGCTTGACCATCGGTCCACGCCGCGAAATCGAACTTCGATCGGCTCGCCTTGTCGGGAAGGCCTTCGGGGAGAAGCTCAGGCATGGGACAGCTCCTTGGGTTCGCGATGTGCCTCACCTCAATTGAGCTTGGCCCCCCGACCGCCCCTCGGAGTCGTGACGGGACTCGTCCGCGAGAACAGAGGCGGCCGACGGCCAAGTCTTGCGAGCGCGCTCCGAGCGGCAAACGAGTATCGATCGTTCAGAAGCTCCCTTACGCCGGCGGCGCGGTTCGTTCCAAACCGACTCCGTACCACAGACCTCCGCCTGCGCGACTTCACAGGCTTACACACACACGATCAAGGTGCCGGTCGCGTTCGGCGCAGCCTGAGCCGGCAGACGCTCGCCCGCTGAGCACGAGTGGTCGAGGCCGTCGTCGTCCGGCAGGTGCCGGTGGTCTTGAGAGACGAGCCGATGCTCCCCTAGACAGCCTAAGGCAAGGTCGCTGAAATATGTGCAGGTCTTTGATACGGCGGCTGCGCAGGTTCTGCAGCGATTGCTGTGGGTTCTCGTCAAAACGGCACTCGGCATAACCCGGCAATCTCGGTCACGGCGACACTGGGCCGGCACGACGGGACCGCGGAGCCCGGATACCGACGATCGCGATCCGCGCTCCGTGACATCCGACATCGCGATGGCGTGAGGCCCGGGGCGGACGTAGCATATATTTGAACAGGCAAGGAAGAAAGCTTGAGAAGGTGGGGTTAGAAGAGAGTTGCGTAGAATTCATTTCGTCGGCAGCTATCCGGCGACGGATACCGAGAGCGCGATGCGCGCGATGATCGATGGGACGGGGACGGCTATCGATCTCGTTCCCGACGGCGAGACCGGCGACCGTAGGTGTTGGGTGCGCGACGAGCTGATCGCACTCGAAGCGGAGCATCCGGCGGTTGGCGTCGATGATCGGATCGGGTCGGCCAACATCGGTTGCCGCGCGTCGCTCCGGGTCCGGCCGGGGCACGAGGCGCAGTTCACCCCAGCGTCTCTCGGCCAGCTCGGTGCGTTCGACTACCTCGGCCAGGCGACAAGGGCGCGCGCCGTGCTGGATGAACTCGAGTCGAGATACGACCGGGAGTTCACGTTGCAGCAAGGACTGCCGCACTACGTGGACCTGGCCTTCCTGGCATTCTGCCGCGACTTCAGCGAGCTCACGGGCGCCCTGCCTTACGGGAAGGTGTTCGCCGATCATCTCCACCGCCAGATTCACGCGATCATCGCGGAGATCGGCGCCGACACCGTGCTGTTTCAAATCGAGTCCCCGCACGCGCTGATGGATCCACTGCGCCGTGGGATGGCCCCCAGCTGCGACACCGACGAGCCGCTGGTCGGCGAGACCGTTGCCCTGGTGATCAACAGGGCAACGCCTCAGGCGCGCTTCGGTGTGCACCTCTGCCTCGGCGACGGGTACGGAGGGGCAGCGGTGCCACGCTTGCCGACGACGGCTCCGATCGTGACTGCGATTGAGGCGATTTCACTTACTTTGGAGCGGCCGGAAGCGCTCGAATATGTCCACTTCTCACTTGCGGCGGGTCGGAACCCGCCGCCGGCAGACCCCGGCTTGTACCGGCCGCTCGCCGCGCTGCGGCAGGTGCTCCCCGAGGAGACGCGGATTGTTGCCGGCCTCGCGCATGAGCGGCAATCGTTCGCCGAGCAGGTCCGGGTGCTCGACTCTGTCGAAACTGCGATCGGCGAGCCGGTCGACATCGCCACGGCTTGCGGGCTCGGGTGCCGCAGCCCAGGAGTGGCCGCGCACGTCGTCCGCCGGATGATGGAGCTCGTCTCCGTTTAGGTTTAGGCACCGGGCGCGCGCCTGATCTCCGGTAATCACCGTTCGGTCCGGGCCATCGGGCTCAATTTCGTCCTCGGCACCGACGAAACAAGTGTGTGGACGGTCTATCTTCTGCGGCCTTCGAGCCGCGAGCTGCCCTTCGGGCTCTTCCGCGTTGCCGCTTATGCCGAGACGCTAGGCGGCTTTGGGAGCCGCGAGGCCGAAAGCGCCGCTGTCACCCTGGACGCGTCGATCAGACACGGCGTCGGCAACAGGATCCGTGTCGCAGACTTCCCGCAGAGCGTCGATGAAGCCGTAAACGGCCGTCGAGTGCGTTCGCCCTGCGTCGAGCGACAGCACGATCGCGCGCGCGGCCAGGAGATGGGAGAGATCGATGGCCACGGTGCTCGGGTCTCGCGCGTTCGAGAGCCCCGAAGGAACTACCGCCGGAGCCACCCCGGCGGCGGCAAGCGCCTGCGCGGTGGCCACCGACTCAGGGATCACGGATGAGCGGGCCTCTATTCCGAGCTCGTCAAGCTGCTCGTGGAGGTCGCCGGAGGTCGCGCATTCGCTGGGAACGATTGGACCAAGAGCCGCGATTTCCGTAGCCGGAATCGGATCGACCCGTGCCGCGAGCTCGGAGCTAGACGCCGCCAGAAGCACGTATTCGTCCTCCTCGAGCACAACTTGGGTGAGCGATTCATCGATCGGTGGGGACTCGGAGATCAGCAGGTCAAGCTCGCCCCCTCGGATCAGCTCGACATCGGCAGCACCGCTGCTCGGCTCTTCGAGCGTCAGCCGAGCGAACGGATGTCGCTCGCGGAATAGGCTCAGGATCTGAGCGGTCCTGTGTGGTGAAAAGAGCTCGAGCCCGGCGACACGTGCGGCTCCCGCGTTTCGGCTCGCGAGCGAATTGACATCCGCGTAGGCGGTCTCGAACCTAGCGAGGATCTCATCGGTGTGCCGGAGAAGGATCTGACCGGCAGGCGTGAGCTCGACGATCGGGGTTCCACTGGCCCGTTCGAGGAGGCGGGTTCCAGCCGCCTGCTCGAGGCGAGCGATCTGGCCACTGATGGCGGACTGCACGTATCCGAGGCGATCAGCTGCGCGCCTAAAGGATCCCTCGCGCGCCACGGCGGCCAGGGCAGCGAGATGACGAACTTCGATCGCTTGCCAGCGGGTTTGCGCGTCGGCCTGGCAATCATTGCGCACCGCTCGTTCGGCTCCCGCGTCTCGGGAGATGGTTCGAAGCTTTGCCCGGTTATCGCTGTCGCCCTGATGTGCGGATCGTGTGCGCATCGTGCCGGGGATTCTCGGCCCCAGGCGAGCGGCTAGCTACAGGGAGGTCCCCAGTTTATTCCGAGACCGGGGAGCCGAAGCTCGACTCGACGAGGGCCACGAACCTATCCACAGTTTCTGAATACTCACGCTCGCGATGCTTGACCAGGACGATCTGACGCTCAGGCAGCAGGGCCGGAACGGGGACCACCACTGTCGACGGTTCGTCTGGATCGACCGCCAGTAGCGGCACGACCGCGGTGCCGAGGCCGGCTCCGACCAGAGCCTGCGCGGATGCGGCAGTTCGCGGGCTCAGCCAGGGGGGCTGGACGATCATGTTCTCGCGCAGACGCGAGACGACACGGTCTTGCCGTCGGACTGAGGCAGGCAGGATCAGCGGCAGCCTGGCGAGCTGGTCGGCAGAAGGCGAGGCGCCGTCTTCGAGCAACGGGGAGTCGGCCGCGACGAGGAGCACGTACCTGTCCCGTTCGAGCAGGATGTGCTCGAACGGGCCATTGTCGAGCGGCAACTCGGTGATCATGAGGTCGAGCTCGCCTCGAGCCAGCCGATCGAAGCTCCGCTCCGAGCCGTCGTGCTCGTCGATGATCACCTGCGCGGATGGGAACTCGTCGCGGAAAGCCGACAGAATCCGGGGCAACCGACGCTGACCGATGCCCTCGAGTACCGCGATGCGCACGACGGTGTCTGTGCCCTCCGCCAGCGAACGCAGGTCGACTCGCGCGGCGTCGAAGCGAGCGAGGATCTCTTCCACGTGGCCCAGGAGGATCTGGCCGGCCGAAGTGAGGGTCGCACCCGCCGACCCGCTCGATCGCTCCACCAACTGCGTACCGACGGCCTGCTCCAACTGGGCGATTTGGCCGCTGATGGCTGACTGAACATATCCGAGGCTCTCGGCGGCGCGGCGAAATGAACCAGTTCGCGCGACAGCAGCAAGTGCTCCGAGGTGGCGGAACTCGACTCCGAGCCAGCGCCGGCCGGAGTCGTGGGGGCCTCCCGCGAGATCGTCGCCAAGATCGCTGTCAGCAGCCGCGGGCTTACCATTCGGGCGGGGCATGAGTCACGCACCCAAGTCCGACGACTCACCGAAAAATGGGAACTCGCGCATCGGAAGACAGTCATCATGCCAGGTACCGGACTCGGGCCGTGGGACTACGGCGATCGTCGATCCTGATGCCGGTGATCTGGAAACGAGATCGGCGTGCGGGTGTCACCCGGGTCCGCGGTACGTCACGATTACGCGACCCAGCCGTTCTGCGATTACGATTGGCGAAATCAGCCGGAGCATCGACGATGAGTCGCTGCCCGCGGTAGTCGCGTCAGCCATGTCTCCCAGCCCCATTCACAGATCTGCGCGTCAGGATCCATCGACCCCTCGAGGCGACAAGCGGGAAGCCCGACAGCTGGACGTCCAACGGCTTCCGGATCATTGCGATCGCCTGTTTCGCGCCGCGTATGCAATGTGCAGGTCCCGGGAGGACGCGGAAGACCTTGTCCAGGAGACCTACGCGCGTGTGCTCAGGCGGCCGCGTTTTCTGCGCGGTGATCAGGACCTCGCCTATCTGTTCAGGGTGCTGCGCAACACCTGGATCAACTCCTACAAGGAGCGTTCGCGCCGAGTCACCACGGTCGAGTTCGACGAGTCGATTGACTATGTGGTCGATCCAGACACCGATCCGAGCGTTTCAGTCACTGACACGCAGGCGATCTATTCGGCAGTTGGCGAACTCTCGCCCGACCTGCGTGAGACGCTGCTCGCCGTCGACGTGCTCGGCCTCTCGTACGGTCAGGCGGCAAAAGCGCTCGATGTGCCGCCCGGCACGGTGATGAGCCGGCTGTATCGGGCTCGTAACAAGGTCGCCGGGCGCCTGGAGGAAGGTGACATCGGCCGCGTTCGCGCTCGCCAGGGCCGCTGAGCGTCCGGCTGACCTACCGCCGATTCAAGTCGCTCGGGAATACCGGGCTCCGCTTCGTTGTCCTAAACAACGAGATGCTGCAAGCCCGCAAGCTGCTTGCCGAAGGGCACGCCGACGCAGCCGGCCAGATCGTGATCGATCTCGAAGGAAGCCTCCGCGACCAGGGTCCTGACTGGCCTGGACGGTCGTAGGAAGGGATGAGTCGAGACCGCGAATCCTGGACCGAGTACGAGGTGGCCGTGCGTGCGCCCGTCCTGACGGGCCTCGAAGAGAGATTCGGTGGCGGCACGCGCCGGCAGGTGGCTACTGGTGCGCTCGGCGGGTTGCGGTCTAGAGGCGTGCTTCTAGCGGCGGCGACGATATCTGCTGCGGGCCTGGTGATCGCGTTGGAGGGCTATACGCCTCATCCACCGGTAAATCCGGCCGCGGCTCGATTCCTGATATCGGCGAATGACGCGATTCGAGCTGCGGGGCCGTATGTCCTTGCCGCCGGGCTGGGGCTGTTCGCGTTGGGCGTTCTCCTGCGCGGAGTATGCGGGCAGCTCGACGCCGCGTTGACGATCACGCGTCGACATAGCATGGCGGCACGAACGAACCTTGCTCTGACTACGGTACTCGTGGCGGCGGCGGCGGCAGCCTCTGCGTTTGGCGACGCCACCGCCAGCGGAGCCAACGCGCCTGTCAACCTGTTGGGGGACGTCGCGCCGGCTGCGCTGGGACCTCGGATGTTCGTCGTTCAGCAGCCCTACGCCCTGCCCCTCGACCATTCCGAGCTCGCGGTCGGTCGTGTGTTAGGACTCGTTCGAGCGGTGCAACGCGATGGTGGCGTGGCGGTGCCCTATAGCTTGCTCCTCGGGGACGTACGCAGACCGCAAGCAACCGACAACCCCGCGACCTCCGCGATTGTCCTTCTGCCCGCGCGGGTGATCTCCCGTCTATTTCACATCTCATCTCGGGCGTTGGGAGTCACCGATGGACCCCGGAGCAGCACGCTGTCGGTGATCGCTAATAGCCAGCTTGGCGCGAGCGTCGGCCAGCACGTGCTGGTGGAAGATCGTCTCGCTACGGTCGTAAAGACGATTGATGTCTTCCCTGGTTTGGATCGTGCGGTGGTGATTGGCCCGCTTGAGCAGGCACAGGGCCGGATCACCGCGGGGACGACGTATTCGGGCCTGGCCGTCCGCGGGCTTTCCGGATCGACCCTGCGCGGGCTGCTCGAGCAGCGGCGGTTGCCATATGCCGCTGTGTCGTTTGCTCGGCTGAGGGGCGAGTACGCGGCGTTCTGGAGCAAGAGCGTTGATCCACCCGAGATGCAACTCGTTTTCTACCTCTGGCTGGCCAGTCTGGCAGGACTCAGTTTCATGAAGATCACCGATGTCCTGATGCGACGCCAGTCGATCGCCTCCCTACACGCCGACGGCGCCCGCGACGGTCAGCTCGCGGGTGCAGAAATGTTGCGCGCGGGGTGTGATTGCGTTAAGGCCAGCTGCCTTGCTTGCTTCCCCGCACTTGGGTTCATGGCGATGAACGCCAGCTCGCAGTTTGGCGTCGCCGAGCGGTTCGACCTCACCGCCCTCGGCGCCGGGTTCGTGGTCGGGCTGAGCGCCAACCTCGCGGGCGCGCTGGCGAGCGCTATCTATATCAGGCGTATGACCAAGACGGCGGTAGAACGCGAGTAGCCATGCTGGCACGCAGTCGTTACAAGCCCATCGACATGCCAGCAGCCCTGTTCCCACTGACGGCCTCAGCCGTCACAGTGGTGCACGACGATGACCGGCTTCTCGATGCGGTTAGCCTGAGGATCGAGCCCGGCGAGTATGTCGCGCTCACCGGACCGAACGGTTCAGGAAAAACGACGCTGCTGAACGTTCTGGCCAGCCGTGGGTTCCGTGACAGACGGCCCGACCAGGGAAGCGTTCGCTACGGGAAGCTGCCCGTATACGACCTCACCGCCTCGGCCCGCGCCACACTCCGTAGCAGCTTGATTGCATACGTGGGTCAGAACCCAAAGGCCGCCCTGTTTCCTGAGCACAGCGTCGCGACCAACTTGTCGCTATCTGCCCGCCTACGGCGGAGGAGGGTCAATCAGGCGGTGCTTGCCGAGGTCATCAACTGGTACGGATTCGCCAACCTGCTTGGTCGCCCGGCCCGGACTCTTTCAGGCGGCCAGCAACAGCTGGTCGCACTCGCAAGGGCCGAGCTGACCGACCCCCCCTTGCTCCTCCTGGACGAACCGCTGGCGCCGCTGAGCCCAGAAATGGCCCAACGCGTCCGCGAGCGCTGTCACCTGCTCGCGCGCCGAGGCAAAGTCGTCATATCAATCGAACACCAGCTCGATCCCGACATCCCCCGCGTCATTCGCATGCGGCACGGACGGCTCGAAGGTTAATCGCTTCTCTTCGGCTCGTCCCGTCGCGCGTATTCGCCCGTGCCGCTCGGCGGCTCCTGATGCGGCTCGTAGCCCACATGCTCGGTCAGCTCGACCTCCATCGCTCGCTGGGAGGGTACTTCTTTTTGATTGAACGCGTGACAATCGGCTTCGGCCATGCCCGCACAAATCCTCGGACACTCCCGAACGCTCGGTCGGTATCGTCGGAATTGATCTGAATGGATCGTTCTGGTCAGCTCGTGGGTCGGTGGGCTGAGCTCGCACGCGTTGGCGGGTTGATCGATGGCGTACGGGCCGGGCGGGCGGGTGGGTTGTTGGTGGTCGCCGCGCCGGGGGTGGGCAAGACGCGGCTGCTGGCGGAGGCGGCGGCTGAGGCCGCGACCATGGGTGTGGTTGTGGGGAGAGCCGCGTGCTTGCCGCTCACGACAGTGCTGCCGTTTGATCCGTTGTTGGAGGTGTTGCGCTCGTTGGGTCGGCACGTTCGGCTGCCGACCTCGTCGCCGCGGGAGCTTTTCGGGGAGGTGGTCGGCCGTTTGGAGGAAGTCGCCGCGGAGGCGCCGTTGCTCGTGTGCGTCGATGATCTTCAGTGGTCGGATGCGGGCTCGCTCGAGCTCGTGCATTACTGTCTGGCGCGGTTGAGCGATCTACCGATCGGGTGGGTTTTGGCTGGGCAGCCGGCCGCGGAGGCGGGGTTATTGGCGTTCCGGTTGGAGCGGGCGGGGCTGGTGGAACGCATCGAGTTGGGATTGTTGTCGTTGCCGGAGACGAGGTCGTTGGCAGAGGGGATTCTGGGGTCGGGGCGGGTGAGCGATCGATTCGCCACGGTTTTGTTTGAGCGGGCGGGCGGCAATCCGTTCTTGTGTGAGGAGCTGTTGCGGGCGTTGCCGGCGGGTGAGGTGGAACGTGGCGACGTTCCGGCGACGCTCGCGGAGTCGGTGCCGGCAGGGGTTAGGGGGGCGGTCAGCGAGCGGGCCGAGCGGTTGGCACCCGCAATGCGTTCGGCGCTCGAATGGGCAGCGGTGCTGCCGGTTCCGTTCAGCTTTGAGGACCTCGAGGCGGTTGGTGGACCCGGGGCCGGGGTTGCGCTGGAGCCCTTGGCGCAGGCGGGGTTCTTGACCTCGGATGGTCGTGGCAGGTGGAATTTCGTGCATTCGATCGTCCATGATGCGGTGTATTCGGGGTTGTCCACGAGAGAGCGGGTGCGTCGTCACGGTGTCGTGGTCGACGCGCTTGCCGGGATGCCGTTGGAGCAGGCGGCTCCGCAGCTGGAGCGCGCGCAACGGTGGTCCGAGGCAGCGAGGGCGTACCTGGAGCTTGGGCTGGTTGGGTTCAACCGTGGGGAGGGTCAGGACTCCGCGCGGCTGTACGAACGCTCTGCCGAGCTCGCTCGGTCCGCGGGCGATGATGCGCTGCGCCGGAGCGCGGAGGCCGGGCGGGTGCTCGCGCTGGTGCGCGCCGGGGCCGGCGACGATGCCCGGAGCGCAGCGTCTGCGCTGCGGGCCGAGCTCACCGTAGCGGCCGAGCCCGGAGAGAGACTGCACTTCCTGGCCCGGTTTGCGACGGCACTGATCCTGGTTCATGCCGAGCTGGATCTCCCTACTGCGCAGGAGGCGTTAGAGGAGGCCGAACCGCTGATCGGGCAGGCGGAGGGGGTGGCGCTGGCAGAGGCGCTGACCGCGCGGGCGTGGGTCTCGCTGCGCACCGGGGAGTCCGCCCGCGCGATGGACGACGCCGAGCGGGCGGTGGAGCTCGCGCGAGCGGCCGAGGATGCGGGCCTGGAGGCGAGCGTCCTCAACGCGCTCGGGCTGGCGGTCGGGATGGCCCGCAGCGCCCCGGAAGGCGTGGCGATCCTCGAACGCGCGGCCGATCTCGCGCGCGCCGCGGATCTACCCGTGGAGGCGTCGCGCGCCTACGCGAACCTCGGGCATCTGGCTGAGTCGGCCGGCGACGTGCCGGCCATGGAACAGTACTGTCGCCGAGGGCTGGAGCTCGAGGGTATTCCCGCGTCGACCGCTGCGATGTTGCATTCGAATCTCGGTGTCGCGCGCTCGCTCGTCGGCGCCCTCGACGAGGCGCTGGCTTACCATCTCGCCGCCGTAAATCAGGCTATGCGCGCCGGACCGCCAACACAGGCCCGTGTCGTCGGCGCGCTCGCCTACATTCACATTTGGCGAGGAGAATGCGCCGCCGCGAGACGGTTGCTCGAACAGCACGGACTGACGCCCGACAACCTCGACGACACCCGGGCGCCGGAGCTGTGGGGCCTGCTGCTCGAGGCGGAGCAAGCGCCGGCCGACGCGCTCCGCAACTACCAGCAAGGCACGAAGCTGGATGACCCTAACGCGATCTGGTGCGAATCGGGCGTCGCGCGCACGGCGGTCGCCACTGGAGATCTCGATTCCGCACGCACGGCGCTGGCCCACATGAACGAGCTCGTGGGGCGCTGGCCGGTCGGCGCCTGGATGTGCGAAGAGGCCCGCGGTTGGGTCGCCGCGGGCGAGAACCGCACGCACGACGCGGTCGAGCACTTCCTGAGGGCCGCCGGCGGATGCTCGCGCGCATACGACGCCGTGCGCCTGCGTCTCGAGGCTGGCCGCCTGGCGGGCGATCGCGAAGAGGTCCTGGCGGCGATCGCCGCATTCGAGGGGATGACGGCAGTCCGCGCCGCCGACCGCGCCCGCGCGATTGCCCGCGACCTCGGAATGCGACCCGGGCGACGCCGTCACCGAGAAGGCGTGCTGAGCGCACGCGAGCAGGAGATCTCACAGCTGGTCGCCGCCGGACATACCAACTCCGAGATCGCCGCGACGCTTTACCTCAGTCCCCGCACCGTCGAGCGCCACGTGGGAAATATCCTGAGCAAGCTGGGGTACCGCTCCCGCGTACAGATCGCCACCGAGGCCGCCGCCGGACGCCTGCCCGGCGCGGCCACCCCCCTCGACCCAACTGCAGCAGGCACGCTGTCGCTCGCGATGCAGAGCATGGAGTGAGCGCCTGGCTGTGATTTGACCGGTGAACTGCTCAGAGTCGCACGCATTTCGTCGGACGTGAACGTCAACCCGCGACGCCCGCACCGGGCGCTCGTACACATAGGTCTGGAATCGGGGCGTCATTGCCGGCCCGCTCGTAGACCCGCAGTCCTCGGGTGTTGCCGGAGTCGCCGGCGAGCTGCGCTTCCCGAAGCCCGGCGGCGGCGAACCGTGCGAAGGCCGTCTCGAGCAAAGCCGAGCCGATGCCACAGCCCTGGTCGAGAGACATTCATGCGCGAGAATCAGAGGGATGGCGAGGACGCATCCCGTGCCAGCACTCCTTATGCTCGAAGAGCGGCTTCGAATCTCGAACGGCGATCCGGGTTGTCCTTGGCACGTATACCGCGTGTAGCGCGCTGCCGGTGCACCTTGCGGCGGTCGATCAAGCGACCCGCGGCGAGCGAGTCACGCAGGCACATCTCGCAGGCATGCTCGCGTATGTCCTCATCTGGCGAGGAGCGCTGGCTGTGGCGTAGCGCCGGCTCGAGAACCCCAATGATCCTCGGACATTTGAACGACACGCCCGGGCCTGCGCTCTTGGGCCTGTTGCAAGCACCGGGACCGAGAACCGGCGCTGGGGCGCCGATTAGCTGATGAGCCCGCCCGACGCTGGAGCGATCACCGCCGGGAGCGTGTTTGTCGGTCGCTCGGCAGAGCTGACCCGGGTGAGTGAGCTGCTGGAAGCCGTCGGGCAGGGTCACGCAGGGGGGTTGTTCGTGCTGGGTGAGGCGGGAGTGGGCAAATCGCGGCTCGTTGCCGAGGCCCGGCAGATGGCGCTGCAGCGTGGTTTTCGGACCGCAGTCGCTGGGTGTCTGCCGTTGACGACCTCGTTGCCGCTGGATCCGGTCCTGGCTCTGTTGCGGTCGCTCGGGCAGCCGCTGGGGTTTGCGGTGGGTGACTCGCCGCGGGAGGTGTTCTGGAGTGTGGTCGAGCAGCTGGAGCTGGCCAGCGTGCCTAGTCCGTTGCTGTTGTGCTTGGACGACATGCAGTGGTCGGATGCGGCGACGGTCGATCTGGTGCACTACTGTTTGGCGCGGCTGAGCGACCTGCCGATTGGTTGGATGTTGGCGGCGAGGTCGGGGCGGTCGCAGTCGCGGGTGGTCCACCGCCTCGAGCGGCAGGGCCTGCTTGAGCGTGTCGAGGTGAGCACGCTGTCGGTTGAGGAGACGCGCCTTTTGACGGAGGCGGTGCTGGGTACCTCGCCGGTGAGCGAGGAGGTGGTGAGCGCTTTGTATGAGCGTACGGACGGGAACCCGTTCCTGTGCGTGGAATTGCTCCGCGTGCTCTCCGGCACCACGGCCCAGGGCGCGGTCGATCGGCTCGTGCCCGCGACGGTCGCAGATGCGATCGCGGATCGGTCCGACCGTCTGGCGTCAGGCGCACGGGAGACGCTGGATTGGGCGGCGTTCCTGCCAGAGCCATTCACTTTTGACGATCTTCAGGTGGTGGCCGAGGCTGGGCTGGAAGGCGCGTTGGAGGAACTCGCCGACGCTGGCTTTCTCGTCGGCGGGTCAGATGGTGGTTGGAGCTTTTCGCATTCGATCATCCGTGACGCGGTGTATGGACGACTTCCAGAGGCGGAGCGCGTGCGCCGGCATGGGGTGGTGGCGGACGCGCTGAAGGGGGGCCCGCCCGAGCGCTTGGCACCGCAGCTGGAGTATGCGCGGCGGTGGACGGAGGGGGCGGAGGCGTATCTGACGTTGGGCGAGTCGGCGCTGAACGCGGCGCAGGGCGAGGACGCGTCGCGACTGTTCGAGCGCGCCGAGGAGCTGGCGCGCACCGGCAAGGATGGGCCGCTGGCGCGGCGGGCCCGGACGGGTCAGGTGCTCGCGCTGGTCGGCGCGGGTGAGCAGGACACGGCCCGGCGTGCGGCCGATGCGCTACGGTCCGAGCTGCGGGCCAACGCCGCTCCGGCCGAGCGCCTGGGCTTCCTCAGCCGCTACGCGAGCGAGGTGCTGTTCGTCCAGTTTGACCCGCAGCTGGCGCGGGATGCGCTCGAAGAGGCCGAGCCGCTGATGGAGAACGCAACTCCCGATGCGCTGGCAGCAGCGCTGGCCACGCGGGCGTGGATCGCGCTGCGCCTCGGGGAACCAAGCCGGGCGCTTGTGGATGCCGAGGCAGCGGCGGAGCTTCTGCGGACGGATAGCGACCCGGCGCTCGAGGCGCGGGTACTCAACACGCTCGGCCTGGCCGTGGGAATGGTCCGCAGCGTGGCCGAGGGCAAGGAGATCCTCGACCGCGCGGTCGAGCGGTCGATCGAGGGTGATCTGCCGGCCGAGGCCGCCCGCGCCTACGTGAACCGCTCCTTCATGGACGAGATGTCGGGGGACACCGAGGCGGTGAGGACACACATCAGGCTCGCCGTGACGATCGACGGCGCGCCCGCCGCGATCACGGCGATGCTCCGGGGAAACCTCGCGTTCGTAGAGGCAAATCTCGGGGATCTCGACGCGGGCCTCGCACACGGACTGGCGGCGCTGCGCGTTGCGGCGCGCGGCGGCTCATGGACGCGCATTTGGGCCGCGAGTGCTCTGGCGTATATGCACCTGTGGCGTGGCGAGCTGGCGGCGGTGCGTCGAATCCTGGAGGGCTATGAGCTCGAGTCCGGCGACGTCATCGCCACGCGCGCGGCGGAGCTCTGGGGGTTGCTGCTCGAGGAGGAAGGTGCGCCGACAGAGTCGTTGTCTCACTACCAGAGGGGCGCAACGCTCGAAGATCCGATGCCCCGGATGAACTGCGAGTTGGGTGTCGCGCGCACGGCGGTGGCGATCGGCGAGCTGGGCACGGCCCAGGCGGCACTGGCGCGGATCGACGAGCTTGTCGCGCGCTCGCCGGGGGGCGAGTGGATGCGCGAGGAGGCCCGCGGCTGGGTCGCTGCCGGCGAGCACCGGCTGGAGGATGCGATCGAGCACCTGCGAGCGGCCGCAGCTGGAAGCAATCAGGCCTACGACGCCGCCCGCTTGCGTCTGGAGGCGGCCCGTCTCGCCGGCGATCTGGAGGAGTTGAAGGCCTCGATCGAAGAGTTTGACCGGATGGGCGCACGGCGCGCGGCCGACCGGGCCCGAGCGATCGCTCGCGGCTTCGGAATGCGACCCGGCCGGCGACGCAACCCGGCCGGAGTGCTCAGCGCCCGCGAGCAGGAAGTCGCCCAGCTGGTCGGCGCCGGGCAGACGAACGCCGAGATCGCCGCCGCATTGTTTCTTAGCCCCCGCACTGTCGAGCGTCACGTGGGCAACATCCTCACGAAGCTTGGCTACCGCTCGCGCATACAGATCGCCAGGGAAGTCGCCACCGGCCACCTACCCGGGACCAGGCCGGCCGAGGCGGTTGACAGCAGCTGAGCCCAGAGGTCTTTCCGCGATGCGCCGTCACCGTGATCATCTTCGGGGGCTGTAAATGCTCCTTGCTGGGTGCGGAGCATGTTCTCGTACGTGTCGCTGGCGAGACTGAGCGCCTCCAGCGCAAACGCCGGCTGGTCGCACCGGCTGGGGGACCCAGGACCGAACTCTTCGGCCCGCCACTCGGGCGCCGGTCGAACGAGCAAGACAATCGTGCCCCCCTGCCCGACCGCGCGCTTCAGATTGGGCGAACTCAGCAGCTGCAAGCGGTGACGAGCAGCGAGCCATGTGGCGGACCGCGGGGGGTTGAGTAGTTGTCGAGGACCAGGTGCACGTCGAGTACCTGCTGGTCGATCGTCAGACCGCCAGCCTGTAGCTTAGGCCGCCACCGGTCGTGAATGTCGACCTCGCAGCCGACCCGACCGGGACGATGCGCCCAGCGCCGGAACACTCGTCAGCTCATGCACGGTCGACGCTGGCGTCCGATTATTGACGACCCCGTCGGCGGGGGGCGGCCTGGCGCTGCCAGACCCTGACGTAGGCGACTCTGAGGGTCTCGGGAGTGGTCGCGGGTGGGCTCTCGATGCTCGACACGGCGAGGTTGATGATCAGGTACATCGGTTTGGATGTCACTCCCGAGGTGATCCTGCCCACGCGCCTGCCGTCGTAGTAGTACGTGATCGTGTGGGGCTCCCAGTCGGCGGCGTACGTGTGCCAGCCTGCGGCGGCGCCCCGGACCGTCGTGCACGCGCCCGGACCCCCGCGGGGGTAGTGGAAGTGCCAGCAAGCGTGCCCGTGCGAGCCCTCGAGGACGTCGATCTCGCCGTCCTGCGGCCAGTCGTGCCCGTCGGCCCAGAACGCGGGCCAGTCCGCGATGATGCTGCCGTGCCCCGGCGCCCACAGCCGCGCTTCGAGCACGCCGTAGGTGAAGCTGTACTTGCCGTCGGAGGTGATCAGACCTGAGGTGTACGGCTGCGACCGGCCGCAGGTTTCCCGCTTCGCGATCGCTGTTATCGTCAGCCGCCCGCGGGCAACCGCTACCTGCCGCGGGTCGTAGCACTCCTGCTCGAGGCTGTTGGGGCCGGGCGTGATGCCCCTGCCGAACCAGCCCGTGCTCCAGTGCTGGGAGCTGAGCTTGGTGCCGGCGAACTGGTCGTTGAACTTCAGCGACCACCTGCCGGGGATCCCGACCGGCGCTGGCGCCCGGGTCGCGCTGGCCACCGCGGACAAGCTCCCGCCCCAGGCGCGCCATGGCGCCAGCGCGATTCCGCCGATCACCAGGAGCAACGCCGTCGTGCAGGCGCCGAGCGGGCGGCTGCGAAAACATGATCTCATCATCACCAGGTCAAGACTCCCGAGCCGCAGAAGCTATTCCCGGCCCGCCTGCAGCGGTCGTTGTCTTACGCCCCGCCGCGGGCGACCGGGTCACGCGCGGAGCGCCGTCCCCTCGCCGCCACCCCGGTCGCCTCGCCCGTGCGGTCGCCAGTCAGGGGACCGTTCGGAGTCGCTGCCTGAGGCGGGGATTTCTCATCACTTCCTCCGCCGTTCCTCATCGCACGCGCATCCCGCGTAGGGGATTGCCTACGTGGGGATTGACTCAGAGGAGTTCATAGAGTCCACCCCAATCGCATCCTGCGTATTGATCAACCCCCAGAGGCGGATTGTCCCGTCTCCGGCGCCGCTGCCGTAGTAATCACCGCAGCCCAGTAGTTCCGCGGTGCCGGTAGGGGATGTTCCCACACAGAGCCCGTTCTCGTAGACGATCTCGATGATGGAGAAAGTCGTGTAGTACGCGTCCATGGCACGACTCTGAAATGGACAGGTCGAGTTCACGGTGCCACCGGTGCGGCCGGGGCCGCCGTCGTGGCAGGATCGATCGGGAGCACGCTGAAGGTCTCGTTGCTGCTATGTCCGTAGTACATCTTAATCGGTTCTGATAGCCACTGTTGCCCCAGTCGTTCATGCAGTAACCATAGCCGTCATTCCCACAGATCTGGATCTGCGCGCTTGCCGCACCGGCAGCGATCGCAAGCGACGCCGTCAGCGGCAACACAGCGAGGAGTAGGCACGCCACGCGCCGCGTCACCCGGGCTGACGTCATCTTGCCCTGGGCTGCGAGGAGCAGGGCGGTCCCTGGGTACGGGTAGACGGTTCAACTTGACCTCCGTGATTGTTATCCACACGGTCGCTTCCGGACACGGCGACTGCATGTGTTGCAAGTTACACATCCGGCGCCGGGCTTATTCCATGGCGTGTGATCCGTCAGGCGGCGGGCACACGTTGCCCAGGTCGGACTGAGCGCGCTGGCGGTGTCCCAGACGACTTCCCTTCGCGGAACCCCAGGCCCGGGACGCGGGGCTGTCTCGACTGTGTCGGCTTCGGCTGGCCGCCACCCACGTCAATGACGACCCATGCGGGTCGCGAGCTGGTCGACCGCCGGCCGGACCTACTGGTTCACGTATTCAGTTGGCCCGCATCGCCAGCCACGCCAGCTGCTGCACACCGCAACGCCGATCCGACCGGGGTTCAGGATCAGCGTGTGGCCGGGAGCGGTGACCGTGGTACTTCCGTAGCCTGTCACGTTGGCTTCGTTCCAGTTGTGGTACCCATCGTAGTTTGGGTACAACTTCAACCAGTATGAAAGCCATACCGACGAAGGAGCGCCGCCGCACTGATGTGAATTCGTGAGCATTCCACTGAGGTCAATCGTGGGCGGCGTGGCGAAAATCGGAAGGGACGCCCCAAGAACGTGAACCCTCCTGTATCTCCAGCCATGCCAGTTCACGGCGCCATCGAACTGAGCGCAAGCATCACCTACGTTGATTTTCGCGACGTCGCCGTTTGCGACAGGCGTCACAAGCCACAGTGCCGGCGCCGTGGCAGCGAGCGCAGTGAAAGCAATCCTGATTGCCAGCCGAGCACGTTTCAATGATTATCCTTTCTAATGCCTCGTGGGCCCGCCTGGCGTTGACGGCCTTTCCGGGCAGCCAGACCTTTGCGGTTGGCTTTCTCGTGACATAGACCTCGGGACGTAAGGCAATATTCCGCCGACAAGATGTCACTTGAGTCCGGTCGCAGGCATCGCCATCCTCGACATGCGCGATCGGATCGAGCGATGGGTGGCGAGTTGCAGTCCCCTCAGAACTGGCACAGGGCACCTGCAACGCGCCACGATTCCCATGTGCAGACGTAGGCGGTTCGCTACTCCCTGACCTCAGCCAACCACCGTGACGTGTACTGGACGGGACGCCGCCGCCCTCGCCGTGTAGCCGGCCTGCCTGGGTAGGCGCGCGCGCAGCAGGTAGACCTGCACGCCGTTCGTGCGCGTGAACCGGTAGGCGTAGGAGAACCGGCCGGCGGGGCCTGTGGACGCCACCCCGAACGTCAACCAGTGCCGTGGCCCGACCCATGCTTGGAGCTCGACGACAGCTCCCGCGGGGACGGACGCGAGCGTCACCCGGCCTTTCAGATGGACGACTTGCCCGTTGTGCAGCTGGTGAGGACGCGGGTGGAGCAGCAGGCCGGCCTGCACCGACGGGGCAGGAGCCGGTGGGGGCGTGGATGCCGGCGGCGGCAGCGGGAGCGGCGTTGGTGTCGGCGTCGGTGTCGGTGTCGGTGTCGGGGACGCAGGGACGATGAAGTTACACAGGAACCAGTCGCTCGTCTGGCTGGTCGGCACGGCGCAAGTCGCGTATGGGAACTGGCCGTGGGGATAACTAGTCCAGGCCCAGAGGCGGACGTTCCCTTTGAACCACCATTGCGGTGGCTGAGAGGGCTGTAGCGGTGCCTGAGACAGCTGGGTAGCCGGGCTGTAGACCAGGTCGCTTCCATAATTGACAAACCACACGGTTTGGTAGGGGCCTGGCGCGGATGACGCCCTGACTTGCTCGATTGACGTGCAGACCCACGCGTTGTTCTGGTTGTCGCCGCAGATCTGCAGGTACTGGATCGGCGCTGAGTATCGAATGCCGATCCCCTGCCCGTTCGTGGCGGCGCTGACCGTTGGCGCGGCGGTCAGGCCTACGAGGACCGCGGCCAACACGGCTGCCCCGCTCCCAATCAAAGGTCGTAGCTGTGGGACTCGGACTCGGGCTCTGGCCATTCGCGATCGCTCCTTTCCGTGCGTCGGGACGTTGGTCTCTGGACTGATAGACATGTGCTCGCCGCGGAATATTCCGTGGCTGGGGCTCCGATTCCTACTGCCTTGGAATAACCGCCGCCCGAAGGCGGTCATCCATTGAGACGAAGCCATGCAACTTCGCTCTGGCATGTCTCCTCGGCGGGCCCGGAAGGCGGGGCCAGATCCGCGGCATCTCGAACCATGAGGCTTGCGCGCCACCCCAGCGACCCGCCGCGCTCGACGCGGACTATCGCGGTGCTTCCCAGAACGCCGGGACTCTACGAGGAGCACCGAGACTACGTGCTCAAGGTTCTGGCGAACCGCTGTCGCTGGCTGGATCCGTCGGATCGCGAGGCGATCATGCACGACGCCTACGCGGTGTTCCTCGAGAAGCAGCGCGACGGCAAGCTCGACGTCGAAGCGATGCAGCCGGCGCAGGTTCGAGCGTACCTCACGCAGACCGCGTTGAACAAGGCGATGGACGAAGGCAAGCGCGCGAGCCGCCGGTCGCTATCGCTTGATGATGAGCGACTCGGGTTGGAGCCACCCGATCCACAGCGAGATCTCGGCGAGGGGTTGGCGTCGCGGTTTGATGACGCGAGGGTCCGCGAGATCGTTGCCGAGCTCCCCGAGCGTCAGCAGACCGTGATCAAGCTGCGCTTCTTCTTCGGCCGCTCGCCGCAGGAGATCCAGCGTTATCTGGGCGTCACCGAGCGCGTATATCGGCGGGAGCTCGAACGAGCCACGAGGCACATCGCCGAGCGGTTCGAGCTCGTTCGCCACGGCGGTTTCTGTGAGAGTCGGCGCAGTCTGATCCTCGCGTACGTGTCCGGCATCGCGGGACCAACACGAGCCGCCGAGGCGCGTCGACACCTGGACACATGCCCAGCCTGCAGCCATTGGGCGCTGGAGCTGCGAGCCGCTTCCAGGCGGAGCGCCGCGGTGCTGCCGCTCCCGCTGCCTGCGTTCCCAGTTGCCGGAGCTCTGCTCGGCCGCGCCGCTGCGGCCACGCGCGGTGCGCGCCAGCGCACCGCAGATCTCGGAGTCACGGCGCGGGGTCATGCCACCCGAGTGTTCGTTTACTTAGATCCATCGAAGGCGACGGTGCTGTCAGCCGCGCGGCCGGGCGCGGCGGCGATGGTGGTGGTCGGGTGTCTGGCTGCCGGCTCGACCGCCAGCTACTGCGTCGTGCACGGCGTCCCGGCCCCGATTCGCTCGCTGCTCGGTGAGAGCCCGCCCCGGCGTGATCACGTTCGGGAGGCCAGACGCGTGAGCACGAGCCCGGCGTCTAGCGCGGCACGGTTGGCCGTGCCGATCATGACAGCTGCGCCGGCCGCGCGATCCGCGGATGGGGTACCCGTCGTCGACTCGCCTCCGCGCAATAGCCACAGCCGCACCCGTTCCTCCTCGGGCAACGGCTCAGCCGGCTCAGGGCTCGGCCGGACGCACCCGTCCCAGCAAGCCAGCAATGCCGAGTTCGGCTTTGAGAACCGAATACCGGCTGCGTCTCCGACTTCTCCTCCCCCATCCTCCTCCGCATCGGCGTCAGAATTCGGCTTTGAGGGAAGAGACGCGACCGCCTCCTCCTCCAGCTTGTCGACTCACTCATCGTCGGGCTCCGAATCGCATGGTTCGTCGCCGTCCACGCAGACGTCGTCCGTCAAACGATCCACGCCCAACCCGAGCAGCGCGCTCGCCGAGTTCGGTCCCTGATAACCAGATCTACTACCACGTCCGCCGGTGTTCGATATCCCACTCCCCGGCGATCGCGAAGATCCGACTGATCTCCCGGGCGGTGGCCTGTGTACACGCGTCAAGGATGCTGGGATCGGAGACGGCGTCCCCGAAAACGTTAAGGGCGAGGTCGATTGGTGCGGGGACCCCGACTTGAAAGCGCAGATCGTTGCGGTCAAAGCGGCTGCGGAGTTCCTTGAATGCGTCAAAGCTTCGCTGGAACGAGAGCGTGTAGTGGAGTCAGATGTTCTCGGGATCCAGAGTCACGCCATCCTTGACCCGCCACCGAGCGACATCGCCGTTGCGGGTCCAATTCCCATCGAACTCCATTTCCACATCGGGGTTGGCACGAAACGAATCCATCGCCGGCGTCACCCATAGATGACGATCCCCGGTTTCCCCATCGGTCATCCGCGCGAGATATGGAGCCAGGTAATCCAGCGCCGTCTCCATCGCGTGCTCCGGGTCCCGACCCGGCCAGGCCCCGACCAAATGAACTCTGCGAGTCATCTGCCCTCGCTCCTCCTTTTGTTTGTCAGCCAGTTCCGTGCCCCGAGTCCTCCAGCCCCAACTCGTCGGCCTGGGCGAGCATCAGCGTGTGAGTGGTCCCAGTCCTGCCAACCCGCGCAGGAACGCCTGATGGTCGCGGTGACGTAGGCCCTCTCCGTACGCGCGAGCTCAGGTAGTGAGTCTCACCGGGGTGAACGCCAGAACCCGAGCAAGCGTCTCGTAATGCCGGTCGACGTGCAGCACGGCCGCTTGGTGCTGGTGGGCGCACGCGGCGATGAGCAGGTCTGGGATCGGCACGCGATGCTGACCGTGTGTCGCAAGCTCACGCTGAGCAGTCAACGCGGTCGCGATCGTCTCGGCGTCCACTCGGAGCTGATCGAACGCATCGAGCTCGACCTCGAGCTCCTCGTAAGCGCGAGCGGAGCGGGCGCTGCAGAGCATCTCGAGTCTCGTGATCGCGCACAGACACGGCTCCCCGTACGCGCCGTCGATGTTCGCGCCGCGCACGAGCGCTGACTTGTCCAACAGCAACCAGCGCCGCCCGCAAGGCCCGGTCAGCTCCACGCCTCATCCACGAGCAACCGATCGACGTCAACCAGCGACGGGATCCGCTCAAGCGCCAGAGCAACGCGGCCGCGCCGATCACCGGCAACCGTCGCCAGCTCGGCGCTTGCAAGCGCGTGATGTCCTTCCTCCGCGAGTCGGAGCAGCAGCTGCTTGCGGTCAACGACATCCGGCCACCGGCGCGCCGCCGCATCAAGCAGCTCCGCGAGATGCCCGGTGTCCGTCACGGTGTATCGAGGCTTCGTCGTCGGCACAGCCGGGAAGTGGTCAACCACCCGCCCCGCACCCCACAGTTGCGGGCAACTCCGTTCCCGACGACCCCTTCCGAACAGACCGATTTTGGACGCGAAGTGGACGCGCACATCAGCCTCCGCGTCCGCTATGGCTACCTGCTACTTCGGAACGCGACCCGCCACGCCGGCTACCGCGGCCACGGCTGCCCGCGTGTCAGGCGATGCGGCAGTCTGGCGGCCTGATCGGCGCCGCCACTAGCCGAGATCCCGACGACAGCAAGCACAAGAGCAGCAGTGTCGGCGCCGCCACCGGGTTACTGGTGTTGGCGCAGAGCGGTCACGACTTCGCCGTGGCTGCTTGAGGCGTTTATGTGCGGGTGTTCCGGGGGTGTGAATGACGTGAACGAACAGGCGTTTTGGGCACCTGTCGCGAGCGTTATCTGAGGTTGTTATCGACGTGAAGGACTGCTACACGCCCATGACAAGACCACAAAGTTCGCAAAAGGTGATCGTGGTGGCCGTCAATCTCGATTTGAGCTCGGGGCCCAGTGGACCAGAATGACGGGCGAGCCCCGTTCTAGCTACTTCCTCCGGATAAACGCCGCGGCCGATACTGATGGGTGAGGAATGGCGGCGCGGGTGACCTGGTTGTGGAGGGGTGGTCATCCGTTCGGCTGCTTCCCTCCGGGCTCCTCGCCCGTTCCCCTCCCGGTTGGGGGTTGGTTCCTTACGGGAGGGTGGTGTAGGTGTCGGCGTTGTAGGTGAAGGTCGCCCATCCGTCCCAGATCTGGTGGCCTTCGTTGCCTTTGAGGCGGCTGCGGCGCAGGCCGTAGCCGCGTTTGAGGTGGCTGACCCGTCCTTCGCGCGCCGGTGCGGTAGCGCTGTCGGCGGCGGCGGGTGCGCCGGGAGCCGGGTTCTTGGCGGCCGGTGATGTGCACGTCGTCGGCGAGGCCCTCGAGCGCGGTGTTGGTCGGGGCCTGGTTGAACCCGCCGTCGACCATCACCTCGCGCAGCTTGATGTCGAGGTTCTGCAGCTCGGCTGCGGTGGCCGGCAGCAGCGTGTCCTCGCCCGGGTTGCCGATCTGGCTTGAGGGCGGGAGGATGAACCCGCGCGCGCCCGGCTTGGTGTTGGCGGTGATCTCGCACAGCTGATCGACATAGCCGAATTGGTTGGGCTGTGAGAGCTTGCCCTTGCGGATCGGCCGGGCGTCGGGATCCCACAGCGAGATGAGCCGGTCGATGATCTTCTCGCCCTTGACACGCTTGGTGATCTGCTCGGTGACCTTCTCGCAGCGGTCGGCGAGCTCGTCGAGCTGACGCGCGGCCTTGAGCTTGGCCTGGGCGCCGCGCCCCCGGGCCCGGCGCCTGGCCTCGGCGGCGAGCCGCCGCGCCTCCTTGACCGATGTGGCGAGCAGCCCGCCGGTCTGCTCGGTGAGCTTGAGCACCTCCTCCTTGGCCTGCCCGGAGCGGTGGCGCATCGTGCGGGTGATCCCGCGCAGCCGTCGCCCGGCCGCGCGTGAGCGATGCCCTGACCGCGGTGCGCTTGGCGCCGATCTTGGCCGCCAGCTTGCGCCCCTCCCGGGCCAGCGCCCGGACGCCGTCGGCCGCCAGCCCCGAGTCGGTCGGATAGCGAATGTCGGCCCGACCACGGTCGAGTCGATCCGCGCCGCGGCAGACGGCGCCTCGCCGGGCCGAAAGTCAACTCGCGCGAGAGCTGGTGCGGACCACCTCGGGCCCCACCGGCGCGTGCAACTTGCGCACGGTCGACTCGTCGGGCACCGCCGGTCAGGCCCAGCGGGCAGAACCGCCGCAGCATCGGATCGAGTCCGTCCTGCACGCGCTCGGACGTCTCACGCGCGGCGCCGCACCGGTGATCGAGCCGCACCTCGACCGTCACGTAGCGTCTCCATCGCCGCGCGGCCGCTCGCGCACGACAAACCGCAGCTGGTCTCGATCGCTCCCGCTCCACGACCGCGCGATCGGCACCATCGAGCTCCGTCTCGATCGCCGGCGATCGTCCGACGCGCGCCGCTCGCGATCGAGCACCACGCAGCTCCGGATCGAGACAGCTCGTTGTCCAACGCCGATCGTCGGGCACGCCGCGAACAGCGTCCTCAGGGCAGCACTTCCGTCCCACAACGACTCCGCACGGTCGGCACATCGACCAGCGAAGCACGACACCTTCCGGATCGATCACGAACCCGCAACTTGCAGGGAATCAGCTCAGGTGGACGGAAAACGCCGAGTCACACCACCGACTACGAGCTCGGGCCCAGTCAGACCCAGAATTCCGACGGGCGACCCCCGATTTCAGTAGCTAGGGGTTTTATTCATGTCTGTTCGAGTCCGCGACTCATTTGCATCGAGCGATCCAGCCCTCGACTCAGTCGACTTCAGATTCGGTGAGTCGGTCTCCCGGCAATGAGCCGATGCTCAGGGCCTGTTGCTTCTCGCGCCGATGAGACCGGTTCTGGTCGCGTTGAGCGGCGTGCTCGCGCTCGCTGCGACGATCCCCTACCTCCGTGACATCGTGCGAGGCCGCACCAAGCCCCGCCTTGTGTCGTGGCTGGTGTGGTCGGTACTCGTCGGAATCAGCTCGGCGGCCGCCTTTGCGACCCGCCAGCTCCCCGCCGGGGTGCTATCGCTCTGCGATGCGCTCGCGTGCGGCCTGGTGGTCCTTTTGGGTTACAAGCATGGCGACCGCACCCTCGGTCGGCTGGACGTCGCTTGTCTGCTCGGCGCTTGTATGGCGGTGGGGCTCTGGGGCCTGCTGGAGTCTCCGGCTGTCGCGGCTGTGGTGATCGTTGTGACGGACTTCCTGGGTGCGATCCCGACGTTCAGGCACTCCTGGCTGCGCCCCTACGAGGAGACGTGGCTGGCGTTCGCCCTCAGCGGCTTGAGCGGTGCCGTGACGCTACTCGCGGCTAACTTCGGAGTCCTCACGGCGATCGTCTATCCGCTCTACATCTTGGTGGCGAACTTGATCATCGTGATTCTTCTTCTGCTGTTGAGCCCGCATCGCGCGCGCCCGAATGATCAACCGTGCCCCACCGTCTCCGTCCAGCTCTAGTCCCCGAGGTCATGACCTTTGCCTGCACTCCTCGCCACCCGACCCGCCGGTCAGACCGGCAGCGCGTCGCAACCGACGGCGAAGCTCACCGTTCACGAGTGGAGCGGTGTCACCAGCCGGTTCAATCTAGCTGACGGCCATCCGCGCCAGAACCTCACTTCGGCTCAAGTCAGCGCCATCGGCGACGTGACCGAGCTGTTCATCCGTTCGGCCAAGCGCAACGAGTACGACGTCAAGGCGGCGTTCGAGTCGGCGTTCTTCGGCCTGGCAGGCCAGGATTCGGTCGGCACGCTTGATCTGCCCCTCAGTCAGTACTCCGGCTCGAGCGCGATCGAGCTGATGGCGAACTATCTGCGCCTGCAGCGGAAGTCCGTCACGATGATGCACCCTACTTTTGACTCCCTCGCCGACACGCTCAAGCGCCACGGAGTGCCGCTCACGCCGATGCCGGTCGACGAGCTCCTCCACTTGACGCCGGCGTCGCCGCCGATCAACACCGACGCGCTGTATTTCGTCGTCCCCAACAACCCGACCGGTCATTGCCCCACTCGAGAGCAGTTTTCGAACATCGTCGAATACTGCGCGAAGCACGGCATCCTCATGCTCGTCGATTTTTGCTTCCGGTTCTACGGCGACCTGTGGGACTACGACCAATACGAGATGATGCAGGATGCGGGGGTCGAGTTCATAACCACCGAGGACACCGGCAAGACGTTCCCCGCCGGCGACGTCAAGCTGGGCATGACGATCTCGAGCAAGCGCCTCTACAGCGACCTGAAGGACATATCCGATGACTTCTTGTTCAGCGTCGCGCCGTTCGTGTTTGCCGTCCTGACGAAGTTGATCACCGCCGAGCGGCCAGACACGCGACGCGTGCTCTCACAGGACGTGGCCGACGCAAACCGCAGCGCCTTGCGACAGGCGCTGGAGGGATCGAGGCTGGAGATCGTCAACGAGGAGCACCGGATGGGACTGGAATGGGTGAAAGTGCCGGCGGTCTGGAACGCAACCAGGCTGACAGAATGGCTGCATCGAGAGGGCGGCCCGCAGCTTCTCCCAGGTGAGCGGTTCTACTGGGCCAATTACGACGCAGGCAGCCGGTACCTGCGCATCGCGCTGCTGCGGGACCCCGAGTACTTCCGACGTGCCGCCTGGAAGCTGCGGCGACTAACGGACCTGTACCGCCCGACCTAGGGTGCCGACGTTGCCGTAGTGGCCTGACGCTCGGGGGCAGGCTGCGCACTGGGAGAGGAGCGCTTGGGAGCGTGAATCGCCTGCGGGAGGGACGTTAAGGCCGGTCCCTACGGCGATCGGGCTCCCGCAAGTCCGCCTGTTCTACCTCGTTCAGCACGACAAGACTGGTGAGTTCCGGGTCGCCGCGGGTGTGCCCACCACGGGTATGCACCAGATGAGCAACCCGCACTAGCACTAGCGGTACTAGCACTAGCCGACGGTCTGCGTTCGCGCACCCTTCCAGCCACGAGCAGTCGTCTCTAGCCAGCGTACAACGCGCCTCCGTGGCACACACGAGCCAGGTAGGAGATGCTGTTGCCAAGATCGCGGGACCGGAAGCGGAAATCCCTCACGGCCTGTTCGAGCTCGTCGAAGTTGCCGGTTTGGAACGCGACCAGCCGCGCCGGCGACCGCGGCCACGGTTGCCCGTCTGCCGGGGCGATGCGGCACTCTGGCGGCCTGATCGGCTGATCGGCTGATCGGCGCGCCGGCGCTATCTCTAGCCGAGATCCCGACGGCAGCAAGCACAAGAGCAGCAGTGCCCACGCCCGCACCAGACTGCCGGTCGTGGAGCAGAGGAGCCACGATGCCGACGCCGATCCAGGCGACGAGCCCTTCCGCAACCGGGGACAGGGGAGCCACGCGAGCGCCGGCGCCCATGTGCACCCCACGAGCAATCCCGATCGACCGGCACGGCGCCAGCCGTTCCATGCCAGCGCGACCGCGCGTCGCCAATCCGAGGTAAGGCGCCTACAGTGCGGTCTGTTGAGAACGCTCGACACGGCGTACCGGGTCACCGACCTGGCCGTCTCGCTCGACTTCTATGGTGCGCTCGACTACCAGGAGGTCGGACGCATCAGCCTGGGCGGCGGGGCGACACTGACCGTGCTCAAGTTCCCCGCGAGGGGGTCGTCACGCTCGAGCTGGTGCACCGGCCAGCCGACGGGCCCGTGCAGATCGGCACCGGGTTCAGCCACCTCGTCGTCCAGGTAGACGACCTTGCCGACACCATCGCGGCGCTACTGCAACGTGGGCTGCAGCCGGGACCCGAGCAACATCCCGCGCGCGCTCGGCGGCCGGTTCGACCCGTCGGCGGGCTTACCTCTGTCGCTCAAGGCGGTCGTGCACGGAGAGCCAGTGGAAGGATCGAAGCGATCGCCCGGGTTGACATCGGCAGAAACGTCATGTGAACGAGGCCAAGTTGTCTCGCCGATGAGCGCCCCCAGTCGGGCGCTCGTACAGGCCAGCATCCCAGTCCAGGATCGCTGGGCGAATCTTCGCGTCTGCGGGCGCTGCGCGGCTCCGCTTCAGGAGCTCGCGAGATACCAGAAGCCGTGGGTGTAGCTCAGCGTGGTCCGGCCGCCACCGCTCAGATTGGGCACGGTTGCGGTATCGCCGTAGAGCGTGACTTTCACCGTTGACGCGTATGACCGAAGTTGTGCCGCCTGAGTCGGTCGCGACGTCAGGAGCTCGGCGGCGGTCTCGATGACGTCTCACAGCTGGATTGATGGTCGGCCTTGGCGAGCTGTTTCCGACTGGCGGGAGTTAGCAGCGAGCACGCGGTCGTGCCGTTGCCGGCGATCACGGCGGCGACGTATGCAACCAGCGTCGCGCGCGCGCCGGCGACGGAGCTGTTCGCGCGGGCTCGAGGCGCAGCCAAGAGCAGGAGAGGCGAGCAAGGTGCAACACACAGCAGCGCGGGGAAGAAGTCGTGACCGCATCAGACAAACAGTCGGTATGCGATCCAGATCCCGAAGAGACCGCCCATCATGAAGAACACGACCGATGAGATCGAGAGTTGCCCGGCTTCCCAGAGGCTGGGGATAAAGCTTCCAATGGACCCCCCCAACGAACTTACCTCAGCCTGCGCACGGTCGAGCGGCACGTGGGCAACATTCTGACCAAGCTCGGCTACCGCTCCCGGGGCGAAGTCGCCCGCGAGGTCACCGGACACCTCCCGGGAACCAGAAGCGCCGCCGAGGTGCAGCGCACCGCTTAGCCGCGATGCGTCGTCTCGCCGGACGACTTGATCCGATCGCGATTCGCGATCGCGGTGATTGGCGTTTGGCGTTGCGAGGGGACCGTGTTGCGCGTGATAGTTCAGCCGGTGAACGCGATCAGCGAAACACTCAGCCGGAGCCTCCAATCACGGCAGTGTCGATGGTGAACGACATCGATTTCGGTGCCGCCTCGACCATGAACCTGAACCGGCAAGCGACGACATCTATCCGGCCTCGACACTCTAGCCGCCTGTGAAGAATATGTCTGATGGAGTGGATGTGGCTTCCGGCGGCACGGAGTCGATCCAGTACACCGACGAAGAGAATGGAGCGAAGACGCCATCGGACAACGGCTCACCCAACTCTTTGGAATGCGATATCACATTTGATGATGTCAGTTACCGGTACCTGGTCTCGTGGGGTGCGGCGGCGTGGGAGTCGTTGGTCCTGGCCCTGAGTGACCTCGGGGCTGACCGGTTCGTCGTGGTGACTGAGCGGTCGGTACCGGGTGAGCTGGTTTCCGAGGTGTGCGCAAAGGCCGGAACGCTGGCGCCGACGTTAACACTTGAGTTTCCGGCCGGTGAGCAGGCCAAGACCATAGCCACGCTCGACGATCTCGCCCGAGCCGCGCTCGAGGCCGGCGTCACGCGGCGGTCATGCGTCCTTGCCGTCGGCGGCGGCCTGGCCGGCAACGTCGCCGGCCTCCTGTCGGCGTTGCTGTTCCGTGGGATCAGATTCGTCCATGTCCCGACCACGCTGCTGGCGATGTCGGACTCGGTACTCTCGCTCAAGCAGGCGGTCAATTCGAAGGTCGGCAAGAACCACGTCGGCACCTTCCATGCACCGCAGTTCGTGTGGTCGAACGTCGACTTCCTGGCAGGTCTGCCGGTGATCGAGCGCAAGAGCGCGATGTGCGAGGTGGTCAAGAACGTGCTCGCGATCCGGCCCGATCATTACGACGAGGTCGCCGAGCTGCTCAAGCCCGACGGGAACTACACACTCGAGGAGTACGTTCGAATCATCGGGCTGACCATCGAGCAGAAGACGTCGGTGATGGCGGTCGACGCCTTCGAGAAGGGCGACGCGCTCGTGCTCGAATATGGCCACACGGTTGGACACGCGCTCGAGGTGACGATGGCTGGCGAGCTGCCGCACGGATTGGCCGTCGGCGTGGGGATGGTCATCGCGGCACGGACCTCGGAGCTCCTCGGCGTCGCGGCGCAGGGCCTCGAGGAGGCGCACCACGACCTTCTCGGGCGGCTGGGCACTCCTCGGAACGTGCCCGCATGTGTCGACACCGACAAGCTGATGGCGCTGGTCTGGCGCGACAACAAGCGCGGCTACCTGGAGCCACGGTTCGGAACACACGACATGGTGCTACTGGAGGATCTTGGGCGACCGGTTCGCACCGGCGAGAAGCCCCTCACGCGGGTTCCGACGGCGGTAGTGCGCGCTGCGATCGAGGAGTGCCGGACGGTCGAGTCGACCGCGGCGGCCCGGCGCCACCTGATCGGACGCGGTGGTGTGAGAACGCCCGTCGCGCGCACCGGTCCGATCGTCGACGCTGATCGTGAGTCGATGTGTGCGGTGGTCGGATAGGAGGTGTGCGATGGAGCTGGGCTTGGCCGACAGAGTGGTGTTGATTACCGGAGGTTCGGGCGGCATCGGTCGTGCGACGGCGAGGGCGTTCGCCGGCGAGGGTGCTCGGATCGGGCTTGTCGACATCGACCGGGAGGGGCTCGAGCAGGTGCAGGAGGAACTCGCCGCTTTCGGGGCGCAGGTCGCGATCGTGCAGGCGGACCTGGCTACGGCCGAAGGCGTCGAGGACGGGTTCGGAAGCCTTTTGTCCACATACGACGGGGCGGTCGACGTGCTGATCAACAACGTTGGTGTTTGCGTCGCACGCACCTTTGATGACCTGACCGACGATGACTGGGAGCGGACGCTGCGGGTCAACTTCATGAGTTACGTGCGGGCGGCGCGCGCAGTGCTGCCCGCGATGCGTTCTGCCGGGCGCGGCTGCATTCTCAACAACGCGTCCGATCTGGCTCGGCAACCCGAGTCGGGGCCGCCCGACTATCAGGTGGCCAAGGCTGGGGTGCTGAGCCTGACCAAGGCGCTCGCCCTCTCGGAGGCGCCGCAGATCAGGGTCAACGCGGTCGCCCCAGGGCCGATCTGGACGCAGTTGTGGACGCGCCCCGGCGGGTTCGGCGAGACCCTCGGCAACGTGCACGGGATGCCGACCAAGGAAGCGGTCGAGCACGAGCTGAGCCTCAGGCAGTTGCCGATGGGGCGGATCGGGACTCCGGGGGAGGTCGCGCGTGTCATGGCGTTCCTGGCCTCGGACGCGGCATCATTCGTCACTGGCAGCGTTTGGGGTGTGGACGGCGGCAGCATCCGGGGGCTGTTGTGAGCCTCGCCACGGATACCGGACTCGAGACGATCGCGTTCATCGGCACGGGAAACATGGGATGTGCCATGAGCCGCCGGTTGCTCGACGCCGGCTTCGGCGTCCGGGTCTACGACCGCAACGGCAACAACGAGCAGACGCTCTCGGCGAACGGCGCGACGGTGGCCGACTCGGCGGGGGGAGCGGTCGAACGCGGAGGGGTGGTGATCTCGATGGTTCCCGACGACCGGGCGCTCAGGGAGACCAGCCTGGATCGGGGTGGGGTGCTCGAGCGTCTCGACACGAGCGGCGTCCACGTGTCGATGAGCACGATCTCGCCGAGCCTGTCGGACGAGCTCACAAATCGCTACCGGAAGGCCGGAAACGCGTACGTGGCGGCGCCGGTGCTCGGCCGTCCCGACGCCGCCGCGGCGGGCCGTCTGTCGATCATGATCGCCGGCGACCCAGAGTCCAAGCGACGCGTGATGCCGGCGATGAAGGCGATCGGCGCCAGGGTCAACGACTTCGGGGAGCGTCCCGCCGCCGCCAGCGCGGCCAAGATAACGGTCAACTTCCTGATCCTGGCCGCGATCGAGGCGATGGCCGAGGCCGGCGGCTTGGCCGACCGCGCCGGGGTCGACCGCGAGCAGTTCTTCGCCGCGCTGCTCGAGTCCTCGCTGTTCGGCGGTGCGGCGTATCACGGCTACGGCCAGATGATCGCCGAGCACACCTACACCCCGGCCCTGTTCCGCGTCGCTCTAGGGATCAAAGATGCGACCCTGGCCGAGGAACTGGCCGCTCAAGTCGGCGCCGAGCTACCTATCGCCTCGCTGGCGCGTGAACATCTCGAGCGTGCAGAGCACGCGGGTTGGGGCGCAGAGGACTGGGCCGTCATCGGCCGTGTGCTCGCCGGCGAGCGCACCGAGCAATGAAGGCCGCCGTCTACCACGGGCCAGGCGACGTGCGGATCGAGGGAGTCCGCGAGCCCCGCGTGCTGGCCGACGACCAGGTGCTGATCGACGTCTCCCACGCGTCGATCTGCGGCACCGATCTGGGGGAATTCGTCCACGGACCCACGATGATCCCGCTGCACCACCGCCACCCAGCGAGCCGGCACGTCGGCCCCGTGATCCTCGGCCACGAATTCACCGGACGGGTAGTCGCGGGTGGCGATCAGGTCACGGGCGTGGCTGCCGACGACCGGGTCGTGCCGGGCGCCGGCAACTGGTGCGGGACGTGCGACCGTTGCCGGGAAGGCCGTCCCAACCTCTGCCAGAGCTACTTTGTCTATGGTCTTCACGCCCCCGGTGGGCTTGCCGAACACGTCGTGGTTCCGGCCAAGATGTGCCACCTCGTCCCTGTCGCTTGCAGCGACGAGGCGGCTGCGCTCGCCCAGCCGCTGGCCATCGCGCTGCACGCCCTGGCGCGCAGCGGGGCTCGTCGCGGCGAGAGCATCGCGATCGTCGGCGCGGGCGGGATCGGTGCGTTTCTCCTCACCGCCGCCAGCACCCTGGCGCCCGAGCCGCTGATCGCAATCGATCTCGACCCCAAGCGCCTGCAACGGGCGGAACGACTCGGCGCCGCCGTGACGGTCCTGCCCGGGCACGACGACGTCGCAGAGGCCGTTCGCGGGCACGTGTCGTTCGGAGTCGATGTGGTGATCGAGGCTTCTGGGACTCCCGGCGGCCTCGGGGTGGCAGTCGAGGCCGTCCGTCACGGAGGCAGGATCCACGTCGTCGGCCTGCCCGCCCAGCCGAGCACGATCGACCTCCATCACTGCGTGGTTCACGAGATCGATATGAGCTCATCCAACGGCCATATCTGCGGTACCGACATTCCATGGGCGCTCGAGCTACTCGCCGACGACGGCCTCGCGCCGATCGTCACGGACAGGGTCATCGCGCTCGAGCGTCTCGTTCGAGATGGACTACAACCCATGGCGAACGGCGACGCGCACGGTAAGGTCGTCGTCTCAATCAACTGACATGCAGCAACTGACACAGGTCGCCGACCTCGCGACTGCGGAATTCAACGGCCATTTGCCCGCGCCAGGGCCCGCGATCGTGTTCGATCGCGTTACCAAGCGCTATGGGACGCGCACCGCCCTGAACGAGATGAGTATGGTCGTCGAGCGAGGCGAGATACTCGGCCTGCTCGGCCCTAACGGCTCGGGCAAGACGTCCACCGTCAACCTCCTATGCGGGCTGATCTCGCCGACGGCTGGCGCCATCTCGGTGCTCGGTCACGATGTGGTGCGCGAGCCGGAAAAGCTGCGTCGGCTACTGGGCGTCGTACCACAGGAGACGGCGCTCTACGGTGAGCTGAGCGCGGACCGCAACCTGAGGTTCCACGCTGAGTTGTACGGCGTGCCCCGTGCCGAGCGCTCCAGCCGCATACGGCAAATGCTTGAGCTCGTCGACCTGTGGGATCGTCGCTCCTCCCGCGTCAAGACGCTCTCGGGCGGGATGAAGCGACGTTTGGCAATCGCCCGGGCCATCCTGCACCGGCCGGCGATCCTCTACCTAGACGAGCCGACATTGGGCGTCGACGTGGCCAGCCGGCGCGCGATTTGGACGCACATCCGCCAGCTGCGCGAGGAGGGCACCACGATCCTCCTGACGACCAACTATCTCGAGGAGGCGAGCGAGCTGTGCGACCGGATCGTGATCATCGATCGCGGCAAGGCGGTGGCGGTCGGCACCCCCGCCGACCTGCGGCGTCGGTTCGGAGGCAGCGTGCTCGAGATCGCCCTCGTCGCCGAGCCGACCTGCGCGCTTGAGTCCGAGCTCACCGCGCTCGATGGCGTCGTCGAGGTCCGACGCGAGGACGACGAGCTGGAGATCAGCTACACCGGTGGCGAGGCCACGGCGGCAGAGGTCCTGAACGCCGTCGGAGCGCACGGAGCGCTGCGTCGCGTTCGGCAACGGGAGGCGAGCCTTGACGACGTGTTCCTTCGCCTGATCCGGCCCACGGATGGCGACTGACCTCGCAGCGCCACGGCTAGGTAGGCGTCGTGGACTGCCGAGCACCGCTACACGGCTCGGGCAAGGCATCGGTGGAACGCTTGCGGTCACCAAGCACTGGCTATGCATCAGCGCTCGCGACCGGAAGTTCGCCATCACGGCCACGCTGATCCCGCTCAACTATCTGTTCCTGTTCCTGATCACGGTCATCAACGGGAATTCGGACCCGACCGCGCTCGTGGTGGCCGATCACGGACCGTACGCGCGGGCGTTCGTGCGAGCCCTGGAGAGCACTGACTCGTTCCGTCTAAAGACGCTCGATGCTCGGGCGGCACGGAAGCTGTACCGGGGCGGACGCGTAGTCGCGCTTATAACCATCCCGCCGACTTTCGATCGCTTGGTCGCGCGGGGAGCCCCCGCTCCGGTGTCCCTGCAGATCGACAACGTCGAGAACGATTTCACCGACGACGTGAAGCGTGGCGTTGACCTCGCGGTAAACCGCTTCGCGGCACACAGCGCACCGCGCGGCGCGCTCCTGATCGCGCGCGAGGTGGACCAGCACCGGACCGCTGTGCCCTATGACCAGTACGTGATGGTGAGCATCGTGGTCGTCGCGATCATGATCGGCGGTCTGTTTTATGGTGGTGTTAACGTCGCTCGCGAGTACGAGCTGCGTTCGATCATCGACGTGCTCCTGTCCCCACGGCCGCGAAGCGCGCTGCTGTTGGGCATGACGCTCGGAACTTTCCTCGTTGCCGCTCCGGGGGCGCTTCTGGTTCTCGCCTTCGTGACGATTGGTTTCGGCGTTAGTGCCGCGAGCTGGCCCGAGGTGGCGTTCGTCTGCGCCGTGTTACTTGCCCTCTACGCTTCCGCAGGCGTTCTGCTGGGGACGGTGATGCGTCAGCGTAACGGGCTCAGCGCGCTCGCGATCCTTCTCTCGATTCCCCTGCTGTCGCTCAGCGGAGCGTTCTACCCGGTCAGCTGGAGCGCCGGTCCCATCCGGGCGATCGCAAAGCTCTCGCCGACCTATTACGGGAACGCGTTGTTGCAGCACGCGTTCTACGCCGTGAACACCACACCGCTCAGCGTGGCGTTCGACTATGCGATCCTCGCCCTATTCCTGATCGCCATCCTGGCGTCCAGCGCGCTGCTGATGCGTTATCGGGAGCAGCCGGCGTGACGGTCATCGCCGCCATCGCGCGCAAGGACTTATCGATCTGGCTGCACCGTCCGGTCGCGATACTCACCACGCTCACCCCGAGCATCATGTATGTGATCGTCGTCTACTACATCTCGATCTCGGTCGGGACGCCGCCGATCGCCGTGGTCGCCCCTCATCCAGGTCCTGAGAGCAGCGGCCTCGTGAACAGCCTGCGCGACTCCGGTGGCTTCAGCGTGGACGTGGTGTCGGCGGCGCGGGCCAAAGCGGAACTTCGCCAGATGAAGGTGGCGGCCGTGGTGACGGTTCCAAGCTCGCTCCGCCGGCCCAAGGGAAGCTACGCGCCGCTGCGGCTGCCAATCGAGGTGAACAACCTGAACGAGGACATCAGGAACGACGTGCGACGCTCTCTGGCTCTCAGCATAAACACGTTCGCCCGCGGGGAGGGTGCCACCGCCGCGGTCGCGGTGGACGTCCGCACCACGCACGCCACCGACGTGTCGTTGGCCCAGTTTCGTCTGCTACCGGGTCTAGTCCTCATCCTGACCATCGCGGGGATCGTGAACACCGGACTCGCGACCTGTCAGGAGTTCGAGGGGGCCACGTTCAAGGACCTGGTGCTGGCACCGACGCCGACGTGGACGCTCGCCGCGGGCAAAATCATCGGCGGCTGGCTGACCACGCTGATGATCGCTGCCGTCATGTGGGCGATCGGTCTCACCACCGGGTTGATCTCCCCGGCCGGCCCTTACCTCCTTCCAGCCGTGGCCGTATCCGCACTGGTCGGGCTTGCGGCCTCGTGCATCGGCGTCGCGATGGGCGCCGCGCTTCGGCAGTTCCAGCTCGTCACGTCGCTCTCGGTGATGGTCGCCCTGTATCTTTTCTTCCTCGCCGGCGGTGTGGCGGTGCCGGCGTTCCTGCCGGGATGGCTTCACGCGGCTGGGGCGTTCGACCCCCTGCACTACGCGATCGACGCGCTGGAGCACACCGTGTTGGACAGCTCACTGGCGGACTACGGCTCCGATCTGGTGATCGTGATCGCATTCGCGCTGGCTGCCGCGGCGCTATCGACGCTAGTGCTGCGGCAGCGCGCCGACGGACAGCGGTGACATCGAACGCGTGTAATCTCGATCGACGATGACAGAACTCGAACTGCTCGCCTCGTGTTGGACGACAGCCGGAGACGCGGCGCCGCTCCGGGATGATGAGAGGAGCCCGTATCCCCTGCGCGACCGCGTCGAGGCTGCGTCCGGTGCGGGATTCCGCGGCTTCGGTCTGGTTCACGCCGATCTCATCGCCGCGCGAGGGGAGTACGGTTTGCCTGAGATACGCCGGATTTTCGATGGCCACGGGATCGTTCACGTGGAACTCGAATTCCTCGGCGACTGGTGGGCGTCAGGTGAGCGCCGAGTGGCGTCCGACGCGGTGCGACGCGATTTGCTCACCGCGGCCGAGGTACTCTGCGCGCGTCAGATCAAAGTCAGTCCAGCTTTGGGCAACGAGCGCTGGGACCTCGACCACTGGGCGCACGAATTCGCAGTCCTTGCCGGTCAGGCCGCGAATGCCGGCACGAGGGTGGCATTGGAGTTCATGCCGATGGCCAATATCAACACGCTCGAGGCCGCTCTCGAGCTCGTCGAGGCCGCTGACCACGACGCTGGTGGCGTGGCGATCGACGTGTGGCACGTAGAGCGCTCCCTCACTCCGTTGGCGAAGGTCGCCGGCGTTCCCAGGCATCGGTTGTTCGCGGTTGAGCTAGACGACGGCGATGCGGAACCGGTTGGATCGCTGCTCGAGGACACGATCAACCGCCGGCGGCTCTGCGGGGAGGGTGACTTCGACCTCGCGGGTTTCGTCGAAGCGGTTCGGGCCACCGGCTACACGGGACCGTGGGGGGTGGAGATCATCTCCGAGAAGTACCGCCGGCTTGAGTTGCGCGAGGCGGTCGTGGCGGCGTACGAGACGGCAATCCAGCAGTTCGACGCCGCGGTCGAGCAAGTCACGTAAGCCGAGCGATCCGCCGGATCTGAGGTCGTGTGGCTTCATCCCGCCGAATAACAGTCACAGCGTGTCTGCAAACGAGTGCATAATCATCCTGCGATATCAACCGGCAAGCTGAGCCTCACCGGGGCGGCGACCCTGCGTGATGTGGCGAGGGTCGCTGGGGTGCATCCCGGAACTGTTTCGCGCACCCTCAACCCGCAAACGCGCGGGCTGGTGAACGAGCGGACCGCGCGCCGGGTGCTGGCCGCGGCGGCGGAGCTGGGCTACCGGCCCAACCGGATCGCGCGGGGGCTGAGGACGCAGAGGTCCCAAACAATCGGGGTGCTTGTCCCGGACCTGCTGAACCCTTTGTTCGCTGCGGTGGTGCGTGGGATCGAGGATGGCCTGTGGGAGGCCGCCTACACCTCGCTGATCGCCAACACCGACAACGACGCCGGGCGCGGGCGGGTCGCGTACGAGGCAATGAGCGCCCGACAGGTTGACGGGTTCATCGCCGCCAGCGCCTGCCTCGACTCCTGGCTGCTGTCCGAGCACGTCGGATCGGGCGCGAAGCTCGTGCTGGTTAATCGGCGTGTGGACAGCGATGCGATCCCGGCCGTCACCGGGGACGATCAGGAGGGGATGCGGAAGGCCGTCCTGCATCTGGCCAAGCTCGGCCACCGCCGGATCGCCCACGTGGCCGGACCCCGGGCGCTCTACACCGGATGGTCGCGCCACCAGGGCTTCGTCGATGCTATGCGAGTGGGCGGCCTTCAGCTCGACCCGGGGCTGATCGTGTTCAGCGACGCGTTCACCGAGCGGGAGGGTGCGCTCTGCTGTGGCCGGCTGCTCGACCGCCGGCGCGACCTCACCGCGATCGTGGCCGGCGACGATCTGCTGGCGCTCGGCTGCTACGACGCGCTCGACCAGCGAGGGCTGCACTGCCCCGAGGAAGTGTCGGTGGTCGGCTACAACGACATACCATTCGCCGATCGCTTTCGGCCGCCGTTGACCACGGTTCGCATCTCCCACTATGAGCTCGGCGCCGCCGCCGCCGAGTTGATGCTGGAGCAGCTGCAAGGGCGCGAGGTGCCGCCGCGCCAATTGCAGCTGGCTCCGAAGCTCGTGATCCGCAGCTCCACCGCGCCCGTCCGGCGCGGGTCGGGATCGCCCAAGGCCGGCGGGCGCACCTGAGGCGGCCCCGTGGCTTCGAATGTGCGATCTTGACGACCAGACGCCCAGTCAGTGCCAGTACCAGCCCTCGGTCGGTAAAGCCGGACTGATAAGTGGTCTCGGTCAGGGGAGGAGGGCCACAAGCCCGCCGGGGTGTCTGGGTTCACGACATATGTCCCAGGTGATAGGTCTCTCGTGACTCGGGACATAGGTCACACCCCACTCGGGTTGGGATAGAGGTTTGCGGCGGTCGTCGTGGAGGCGGAGCCCGGAGGGCGACGCCGTAGCGGCGATCGCCGGGCGCCGCCGCTCGGTGGGGTTCTTCGCCGGGTATGTCTCGTGCTCGCGTTGCTGTTCTCAAGGTCGCCTCCAAGCAGCTGTCGGTGACTGCTGCTGCCGAGTACGGGTTCTCCCGCCGGCACATGCACCGTCTGTTGGCCCGCTACTGCGAAGGAGGGACGGAGGCGTTGGAGCCGCGCTCCAGGCGCGGCCGAGCTGGGCGTGGAGCTGCCGCTAACACTCGATGGCAATGAACTACACCACGCAACCACGGCGCAACAGATCTTCGATGTGCAATCGCTCAGTCCGCGAGCCGCCGGGCGCGGGCGACCAGTCTGCCGATCCAGCCGGGCAGCGAGGTTGTCCGAGATCTCGTAGAACTTCGAGCGGCGGTCCTCCCGCCTCGTCCGCTCCGGTTGGGAGCGTTCGGGGTGCCAAAGAAGTCCGAGAGGACAGGAGGAACCGCCATGAAGAAGGTATCCGGCCCGGAGGTCGTCACGACCGCGGAGGCGTCGGAGTTGCCGCTGCCTGCGGAGATTCAGGAGGCGCTCGGAGAGCTCGTCGGGGCAGCGAGAGAGGGACTGCTTGCGTTGTCGGTCGGTCTCGGCCTGACCGTCGTTCATGAGCTGATGGAGGCCGAGGTCGACGAGGTCGTCGGCCCGAAGCACAAGCACAACCCGGACCGGACCGCGAAGCGTCACGGGCATGAGCGCGGATCGATGACGCTCGGCGGCCGGCGTGTCGAGGTCAGCCGGCCGCGGATGCGCACGGCCGACGATGAGCACGAGCTGCCGGTACAGAGCTACGAGTACTTCGCCGACCGCGACCCGCTCACGCGGGCGGTGATGGACCGGATGCTCGCCGGCGTCTCGACCCGCAAGTACGCCCAGGTGGGCGAGCCGGTCGGCGAGGACGTCGAGGCGTCGAGTACGTCGACGTCGAAGAGCACGGTGTCGGAGCTGTTCATCGAGCGGACCGGCACTGCGCTGGGTGAGCTGATGAGCCGCCGGCTGGACGACGTCCGCCTGGCGGTGATGATGCTCGACGGGATGGACATCGCTGACCGCACGCACGTCGTCGCGCTCGGGATCTCGACCGAGGGTGTGAAGATCCCGCTCGGACTGTGGGAAGGAAGTACCGAGAACGCGACTCTCGCCCGCACGCTGCTGGCCGACCTCGTCGACCGCGGCCTGGATCCCGAGCAGGCGATCCTCTTCGTCATAGATGGTGGGAAGGCCCTCAGGCGCGGGATCAAGGACGTGTTCGGCGAGCACGCGCTCGTGCACCGGTGTCACCGCCACAAGGAGCGGAATGTCACCGATCTGTTGCCCGAGCGCGACCGGCCGCAGATCCTCGTCCGCATTCGCGGCGCCTGGGCGTTGGAGAACGCGGACCTCGCCGAGCAGCGGCTCGAGCAGCTCGCCTCCGAGCTGGAGCGCACCTGGCCCGACGCCGCCGCCTCATTGCGCGAAGGACTCGATGACACGTTGACTCTGATGCGGCTCGGGATCACCGGCCAGCTGGCGAAGACGCTGTGCTCGACGAACCCGTGCGAGTCGATGATCGAGATCGTCCGCTACACGCAGCGCAACGTGAAACGCTGGCAGAACGGCGACATGCGCAAGCGCTGGACCGCCGCCGGGATGCTCGTCGCCGAGCAGCAATTCCGACGGATCATCGGCTACCGCGACCTCGCCAAACTCGTGATCGCGATCGAGCGTCACGCGCTCCTCGTTGCGCGAAGCACCGCGACCGTCAGGAGACCCGCCAGCCCGTTACCGTGTAACTGTCAACCCGCGAGGATCGCCACCGAAGTTCCACGACGATCCGGGCAACCGCCGGGCAGCTCATGGCAGCACCATTGAGGGTACTCGCTGACGTGCGGCAGCGCGGGCTGTTGACAGCTTGCGGCGTTCTCTAGCAAAGTGACCTGAACCCCGGTGGTTCGGTCCGACCCGCTCGGGATAAGCGGCAGAAGCCGCCCACGCGCGCGTCCACGCTGTCGCTCTCCGATTTCGGAAGGGAACGAGCGCCGCGTTGCGCGCGGACTTTGCCCCTGGGACAGCCACCCAAGGAGAGGACCCTCAATGTGGCCGCCAGGGCGTGGGGCAAGGCGCTGGTCAATCCAGGGCGGCCAGGGCGGCGGTCAAGGTGGCCGCCAGTACGAACTCGACGAAGGGCTCCGTGAGCGCAACTGCGGCGGCGAAGAGCGCCGGGACCGCTAACTGCCGGGGCACTCGCCGAGCCTGACCGAGCGCTGCGAGCGCAGGCCCAAACACCCGTACGGCGATCATCCTTTTCCGCCCAAGCCACATGGCGGCTGGTGAGACGATGCCTACCAGCACCCCTATCGAAGCCGCGGCGCACGACGGCCGCGCGCGCTCTGGGGAATAGATGCGCGGATTGGGCTGTCGTTATCGGTAACGCACTGGCTAGCCGTTGACGGCAGCCGGTCATTCTTACCGATCTGGAGGTCTTGATGAGACGGGCACGCATCGGAACGGCGTTCGTGGTCGCGGTCGCTTCGCTTGTGATCGTTGCGTCCGGCTTGGCCGCGACCGTGGACATGACGACGACCAAGTCCGTGGCGCCTCGCGAGCACTGCGGCGGGTTCAACGGTCACGTGCGCTACGGCTCGGTCGTTTACGAGAGCGCTGGCAGCGAGGTCAGGCAGCGGATCGTGCAAATTTGGGGATTGGTGTGGGACACCTGCAACCACAACGCGGGATCGAGCACGACCTCCGTATACCTGTCCTACAACGATTGTGGGGTCTTCACGTGCGCTCACAACCCTCAGGTTGGCTCGGCGCACGCAGGAACCACGTCCGGAGTCAATCAAACCTATAGAACCCTTCTGAACGCCGGCCACATTGCCGTGACCGTCTGCAGCAACTACGGCGGCAGATGGCAGTGCGGATCGCCCGCCCCCGTGTGAATCAGCCGCGGGTCGTCAGGTAGCCCGATCGAGTCCCGCCGCGCGCACACCAGCGAGGCGATCCGCGCGGCTCGTGGCTCGGGCGCGCGTCGCGCGTGACACCGGTGCGCGGCGCGGGTGGCGTCGTCCTGCGCGCGGCGTGATTCGACCAGCGGGGTCGAGCTCGTGGCCTTCTGGCCCACCAGCACGCAGCGACCCTCGGCGACCGAAGCCAACGAGCCGGCCTGAGGCACAGCTAATCCACCAGCGCGGGCGCGAACTGCGTGCCACGGCGGCGGCGCGGGGAACCTCGACCGCGGCGTCGATCCCGCCCTCCCGCCGATGGCGCTCGACCACCCCGGAGAGCTACACGATTCGCGCCGCCAACGCCACCTCCTCACCCTCGAAGGCCCTCTGGGCGCCGCTTCCCATCCCAGCGCTCGAACACGCCTGCAAGCGCGTCGCGCACCTCGACACCGAGTCCCAATCCGACGGCGACCTGTCCGCGCAGCCAGACGGGCACGCACGGTCACAATCGCCGGCCGGGCGGTCTGGCAGCGCGACCCACTCGGTCCCCATCGGGCGCCCAAATGGACGCTCTTACCGACGGAGCCCAAATCCCACCATGTGCGGAATAGACGCGTCGCAGTTGTTGTCCTAAAGGTGTGCCGAACAAAATCGCGGTCGTATCACTCTGAGCCAGGCCGGGTTTCGCGGAGGCTTCGAATCGAGGACGATCTGTCCTCGGGTCAGGAGACCCTCCGCGGATGCCACGACCCCGGAAGTACCCAGATGAGTTGATCCAGCGCGGTGTGCGGCTGGCGTTGGAGTCCGGCCGGCCGATCGCGCACATCGCCAAGGACTTGGGGATGCACCCCGAGCCGCCTCACCTCCAGCGAGCCACGTCCGATCCGACCGCCCCCGCCGCTACCTTCCTTCGAGACCCGCATCCACCACCAACTCTCACCCGTGGTGGACCGACCAACGGGGTCCGGTCAAGCGCGTTCATCGATCAGCATCGCGATCGCTTCGGCGTCGAGCCGATCTGCCGGACCCTTGGGCGTGTCGGTGTCCGCGTACTACCACCGTGCCTGCGGTGCGCGGTCGGCCCGACGGCTCGAGGACGAACGGCTGCTGGAGGTGATCCGCAAGACGCACAAGGACAACTATGAGGCCTACGGGTATCGGCGGACGTGGAAGGCGCTCAGACGTGCCGGCGAGACGGTTCCGCGCTGCCAGGTGCAGCGTCTGATGCGAGCCCACGGGATCCAGGGCGCCAAGCGCCGCGGCAAGCCGTGGCGGACGACCAAGCCCGACCCCAACGCCCAGCGCCGGCCCGATCTCGTGCAGCGCCAGTTCACCGCCCGGGAGCCCAACCGTCTCTGGGTGGGCGACCTGAGCTACCTGCGCTGCTGGGAGGGCGTCGTCTACTTCGCGTTCGTGATCGATGTGTTCAGCCGCGGGCTCACGGAGACGGATTGATTGCCTGTTGCCGCGACCCCTTTCTCATCACGGATCGGCAATCGAACGTGCGCGTGCTCCGAGTGCGGTCGCAGCCGGCGGGCACCGCGCTGGGGCCGACGAGTGCGGTTTGGTGCGGCGTTCTTGTGTCAGTCGTCGGCTATTTCGTCGGCCGCGTTTTGGCCGGCGTTGTGCGGCGAAGGATTACGCAAGATCACGATCGAGCCGGTCTTCGGGCAGTACAACCGGCGCGTCGATCAGTTCATGCGAAGAGGCAGAGCCGCCGTGCAGTCAGAGCTGCGGGTAGCAGCGACCCACAACATGCTCAAGCTCCACAACCACTG
Organism: uncultured Solirubrobacterales bacterium; assembly: GCA_963757235.1. Taxonomy (GTDB): domain Bacteria; phylum Actinomycetota; class Thermoleophilia; order Solirubrobacterales; family Solirubrobacteraceae; genus Palsa-465. The sequence continues at coordinate 50,677 of CAVWRC010000023.1, forward strand.
GATCGCCAACACCGCCTAAAGCGGCGAGGAACATGAACAACCCCGGGCCGCGGGTGTGCTTGGCGGGACTTCGACGACGACTGAGAGCCCTGGCCCGGCGCTCGCGACAAAAACATCCGGAGGCGCGGCGGACGCAACGATCAACTACTGAGTATGGGAACACTCGGCGCACCACGGATCGCGCTGGCGGTGTTTGCCGTGCTGGCGCTCGCCGGCTGCGCGAGTAAGGCCGCTGGGGGCTCCCGGCAAACTCGCGCCCAGCTCCGGCTGCCAAGCCCGTCTGGGCGCGATAACTGGGACGCTCAGGCCCCCAGGCCGGTCAGCTGCGCCGGGCTGCCTGAGAGCGTCAGCGTCTCGACACCCGATGCGCTGCGGCGAGCGCTCGCCGCAGCGGACCCGGGCCAGGCGATCATGCTCGAGCCCGGCGTGTACGAGGGCGAGTTCGTCGCCACCGCGTCGGGCACCCCGCAACACCCGATCACCCTGTGCGGCGAGCGCGACGCCCTGCTCGAGGGCCAGAGCGTCGCGCAGGGTTACGCCCTGCATCTGGACCGGGCGTCGTGGTGGCGGCTGGAAGACCTCACGCTGCAGCGCGCGCAGAAAGGCGTCGTTCTCGACGACGCCAGCCACGATCTCCTATACGACCTCTCCGTCCACACAATCGGAGACGAAGCGATCCACCTACGGTCCTTCAGCAGCGACGACATCATCAGCCATGACCTCATTCGCGCTACCGGCCTGCACAGATCGTTCTTCGGCGAAGGTGTCTACGTCGGCTCGGCCCACAAGAACTGGTGCCGCTACAGCGCCTGCCAGCCCGATGCAAGTGACCACGACCTGATCATCGCCAACGACATCGCCGACACCACCGCCGAGAACATCGACATCAAGGAAGGAACCAGCAGCGGGCTGATCGCCGACAACCGCCTCGCCGCGATCGGCATGGTAGCCACCGCCGCGACCGCCTCGATCAACGTCAAGGGAAACAACTGGACCATCGAAGGCAACACCGCCACCAACGGGATCAAAGACGGTCTCTCGGTCCACCAGGTCTACCCGGGCTGGGGGCTCGACAACGCCTTCTACGACAACCGGGTGACGCTCAACGCGCCCGGCTACGGCATCTACGTGCAGAGCCAGCACCTCGGGACCATCGTCGCCTGCGACAACACCGTGACCGGCGCCAACCAGGGACTGTCCGACATCCCCTGCTCGACCAGTAAACCGTGAGACCAGCGCTGGCAAGGCCCGGCGACCACCACCCGGCTCAGAAGCCTTTCAGCGAGCACCGCGAAATCTCGCGGAGCTCCGGCCTCGTTCGGTGCTCACACATCCAGACCGTTCGATTCGTCCCATCTTCACCCGGTCCCGACACGAGTCCCGGCCTCTCCCGCCGGAGTTCACGCCATATCGACCGCTCCTGCTTCCCCACGACGAGCGACAGAGCCGTGATCCGGAACCCGCTCGGCGCGGACCACGGCCGCGATATACGTCGGCTTGAGGAAGCAGCAGAGTTCCCCGCAGCCGGCGATTAGTCCGTTGAGGACGATCAGCGGACGTCTGCTCTGGACTCTCGGTGGTCGATCACGGGAGCGGGAGTCCGCGCTGGCGGCGGCGGCGGCCGGCTGACCGGTTTCTGTGCGACGAGTCTGCGGGAGAGCTAGGCGCTACCGCAGACCCTCGGGCGGCTACAGCTCGAGGCCCGCGCTAGCGTGCATCATGGGTGCCTTGTGGGCGTGAACGGCGCCGATGATCTCCTCGGTGGAGATGCCCTGCAGGTAAGCGCCCGTGGTCGACAGGTAGGCGTGTCCGAGCTGGCGCTGGATGAGCGGCAGCGGGATGCCCTCGTGCAGCAGCTCGCGCTCGACCCTCCCGGCCAGCGCCCCGATCAAGCCCACCCATCACCGATGCGCTCAAAGCGTGCGGCCAGCTCCAGCAGCGACCGAGGTACCCACGCCCAGCGTGGCGGCCCACAAAAGACCGACCGGCCGCAGGCGCTCCACCGGAACGACCGATACAACCATCAAGTCACCGGCCGCCACCACGCGCGGCCGCGGGCCTAGATAAGGCAGGGCGTCCACGGAGCAGAACCCCATCCGGCCACATTCCGCTCGCCATCCATGACCAGCGGGCGACCCCCTCACACAACAACCTCAACCACCACAAGCACTCAGGAGGCCTTGACACCCCAACCCAGCTCAGATAAGCGATCGCGCGCATGGCGGGACGCGACCGCACGAGGCCGAGATGCTCGCCGCGGAGGGCAGCAGGATCGCCAGCGATTCGACCGCGGCAGGGCCGACTTTGTCCCCTGCGCAGGACGCTTGGCGGGCGTCTCCGATGAGCGAAGCCGACTCGGGATACGTCGGCGTTGCCCCCGCCGCCAGCGCCGTAGCAGATGCGCACAGGGGAGCTTCAGGCGCCGCGTCCGTGCGACTTGATCGCGGCCCCTCGCACGAGCCTCGCGACCAATAGCGGCCTGAGTCATCGCGTGCACGCGCTCCCCGTTTGTTCCCCAGGGTAGACGGGTGATCCATCCCAGTGAAGCAGTTGATGTGCGGTGCACAAGGGAAACCGAACAGCTTGGATGGAATATGTTGCATGTGCCGGCTGTCTTAACGGGCAACGCCCTCAATCAGCGGCTCCGTTCGCGACGGGCGCCTGAATCTCTACCAAGGATCTTGCCATGAAGCGTATGCGTGTAACGACGCGGTTCACAGCCCTGCTGGCTGGAATCGCGGCGTCGTTGGGAGTCTTCGGCTTGGCAGTCACGCCAGCGGCACTCGCGTCTCCCAACGCGACGGTCTCACCGCGGGTGCAGTGCGGCGGGTTCAACGGGCACGTCACGTGGAGCTCTGGGTGGCAGTCAGCGTATATTCACGTTTGGGGAATCGTGTGGAGCAACTGCAAGAGCTACACCACCCTTGAACTAAGCTATGACTCCGGTTATGAGGGTGAGACCGAAGAGGCAGGCGGGACGTTCGGTTTCGAACGCGATTCGCAGGGCGTCAACTACTGGGCAGAAAATGCGTTCGGCCCGGTCGGCGGCATCTCGGTCAAGGTATGCGCCAACTACGGCAACGGGCGCACTGTGTGCGGACGCCCGTCGCACGTCTGACACCCCAAATGTAGAGGTCGACGCTCATCGCCCGGGATGGCGCCTCGGCATCATCCGCTCCAGCGCGAGGCAGGGCTCGCCCCCGATCGTCGCCGAGCCCTTCCTCTCGCTAACAGCGGGCTGAGACCCTGCTTCCCCTTGGTGAGGGGTAGCCAGCGTCGGCGCTGATGGCGTCGCTGCTCAGTAAGGCCGGCACCAGCCCACGCCGTCGCTCGTTGGCCAGTGCTTTGTCTGCGACTGCGAGCGCCCGCTCGTGAGCCCCGAGCTCGCCGTTGCCCTCAAGGCAGGAGCGCGAGATCCATCCACGTCGTGAGCGGTGCTGCCGCCTGAATGCAGATCCGCGTGCTGTGCTACCGAGAGTCCCGGACCTCGCCATTTCAACACCGTCGCGCCGACCCCGGGGCCCGGGGCGAACGAGCAGGCAGGACCCTATCCGGCGATGCTTTCGTCGCCGACCCACTCGTGGGAGACGAGGCCGGCGGAGGATGGAAGCAATCGCGTGGGTCGATGTGCACGCTGGGTCTCTTCCGACAGTGGGAGGCGGTCGAGGTGGAGTCAAGTCGTCTGAGCGCGGATCGGACCGTGTGCGGAATAGGCGCGTCGCAGTTGTTGTCCTACAGGTATGGCAGGACAAGGTCGCGGTCGCGTCGCAGCGGCGGCTTGAGTCATGGAGGTTGAAATGAGACGCCTACGGGCTACCACGGCGCTGCTAGTTACTTCCTCCGGATAAACGCCGCGGCCGATACTGATGGGTGAGGAATGGCGGCGCGGGTGACCTGGTTGTGGAGGGGTGGTCATCCTTTCGGCTGCTTCCCTCCGGGCTCCTCGCCCGTTCCCCTCCCGGTTGGGGGTTGGTTCCTTACGGGAGGGTGGTGTAGGTGTCGGCGTTGTAGGTGAAGGCCGCCCATCCGTCCCAGATCTGGTGGCCTTCGTCGCCTTTGAGGCGGCTGCGGCGCAGGCCGTAGCCGCGTTTGAGGTGGCTGACCCGTCCTTCCGCGCCGGTGCGGTAGCGCTGTCGGCGGCGGCGGGTGCGCCGGGAGCCGGGTTCTTGGCGGCCGGTGATGTGCACGTCGTCGGCGAGGCCCTCGAGCGCGGTGTTGGTCGGGGCCTGGTTGAACCCGCCGTCGACCATCACCTCGCGCAGCTTGATGTCGAGGTTCTGCAGCTCGGCTGCGGTGGCCGGCAGCAGCGTGTCCTCGCCCGGGTTGCCGATCTGGCTTGAGGGCGGGAGGATGAACCCGCGCGCGCCCGGCTTGGTGTTGGCGGTGATCTCGCACAGCTGATCGACATAGCCGAATTGGTTGGGCTGTGAGAGCTTGCCCTTGCGGATCGGCCGGGCGTCGGGATCCCACAGCGAGATGAGCCGGTCGATGATCTTCTCGCCCTTGACACGCTTGGTGATCTGCTCGGTGACCTTCTCGCAGCGGTCGGCGAGCTCCTCGAGCTGACGCGCGGCCTTGAGCTTGGCCTGGGCGCCGCGCCCCCGGGCCCGGCGCCTGGCCTCGGCGGCGAGCCGCCGCGCCTCCTTGACCGATGTGGCGAGCAGCCCGCCGGTCTGCTCGGTGAGCTTGAGCACCTCCTCCTTGGCCTGCCCGGAGCGGTGGCGCATCGTGCGCGTGATCCCGCGCAGCCGTCGCCCGGCCGCGCGCGAGCGATCCCTGACCGCGGTGCGCTTGGCGCCGATCTTGGCCGCCAGCTTGCGCCCCTCCCGGGCCAGCGCCCTGACCCCGTCGGCCGCCAGCCCCGAGTCGGTCGGATAGCGAATGTCGGCCTCGACCACGGTCGAGTCGATCCGCGCCGCCCGCGGACGAAAGCGCTTCTCTCGCCGGGCCTTCCCAATCAACTCGCGCGAGAGCTGGTGCACCACCTCGGGCCCCAGCCGGCGGGTCAACTTGCGCACGGTCGACTCGTCGGGCACCCGCTCGGTCAGTCCCAGCCGGCAGAAGCGCCGCAGATGGATCGAGTCCGATACCTCGCGCATCAACGTCTCGTACCCCCACCCGCACCGGTGCTTGAGCACCATCAACCGCACGTAGGTCTCCATCGCCAGCGACGGCCGCCCCCGATCGGCAAACCGGCTGGTCTCGGCCAGCTCCCGCTCCCACCGCATCGCGATCGGCACCAGCAGCTCCGGATCGCAGAGCAGCTCGTCCAAGCGCGCCAGATCGTCGGGCAACACCCGCACCTCCTCGGGCAGCAGTTCGTCCCACAACGACTCCGCACCGTCGGCGAACAGCGTCAGCACTGACACCTCCCAGATCGATCACGAACCCGCACATTTGCAGGCAAATCATGACCTTCAGGTCGGACGGAAAACCCGAGTCACACCACCGCTACGAGTCGGAGTCACACCCCCAAATTCCGACTCACACCCCTCGATTTTTTCCGGGGGAAGTAGCTAGTGTCGGGGCTTTGTTGGCAATGTCTGGTCTGATCGCTACGCCGGCGGCATTGGCGTCGACCGGGACGGTGTCGCCGCAAGTGCATTGCGGCGGGTTCAACGGGCATTGGAGCTTGCGCCGCCACGGTCTGGCAATTGGTATTCGTGTGTGGGGGGTGCTGTGGTCGACATGCCCCGGCGTCAACTCGGTGCTCGGATTGGCACCTCCACATCAATCCCAAGGCGCAATCTGGCAGACGGGAGGCGAGCATTCCGTCGGAGTGAATTACTTTACTGGCGGATTGATTGACACTGGCGGCATCCCGGCGCTCCAGGTCTGCAACAAGTATGGCTGCAGTAGGCCAACCCACTGAGCGGTCCTGAGTCACCGACAGGTCGGTGTACGCTCAGATACCCCTTGGAGGTAGTATCCGGACGGCGCGCGACCATTGGGGGCGGTATCGCCACCAATCCAGGGGGTTGGCGTACGGTATCCGTGCTGCGGTTTGTTCTGCTCGGTTGGACCGTCTCTCTTTATCGGAATCTTGACGTTTCCCGGGTCGTGTCACCGCGTTAGTAGTGGGCCTTAGCTCAGTTGGCAATTTTAGGATCACGAGGGTGATCAGCGCCTGCGGGCTGTGGCATCCCAACGCGCGTCGGGCGGTCAGCCGGATCTGGGCGCTGATCTTCCCGATCCGCACGTTGGATCGACTCGTCGAATGCGCCTGATCCCTCGGATCTGAGCGTTTTGCCCCGGGTGCGGGTGACGCACCCGTTTCATCCGTGGGCTGGCCGGGAGCTGGAGTTCGTCAAGCGCCGGCATAACTGGCGGGCGGATCGCGTGTATGTGCGCGACGATGGGGACCGGCTGGTCTCGCTGCCCGCGGAATGGACGGATGCGGTGCCGGAGGATCCGTTCGTCGTGGTGGCGAGCGGCCGCGCGCCGTTCCACCTCGAGGGGTTGCTGGCGTTGGTGGAGTTGGTCGCGTCGCTGGTGGCCGCGCGGAGCTCCGCCGAGGATCGCGCCGCTCCCAGCCACTAGCTCGCCGTCAAGCGGATTATGCCGCGCGTGTCAGTGGGATTTTGCCGCCGGCGGGGGGAAGGAACCGATCCGGTCGCGCCAACGGTTCAGCGGCAGATGCGCGTAGCGTCCGGTTGTTTGCTGTCTGTGTGCCGTGCTGGTGAGCCGCTCCGGTGGCTTTCCGTCCGACAGGAGGCGCATAATCGACTGGACATCGATCGGAGAGGAGCGGCATGGCTCGACGGGCACGTGATGGCAAGGCGGAGGAGTTGGCGGCGTCGAGGACGCTGAACCCGCGCCCGGAGGCGGTCATCGATCAGGGGTTTCGCTCGGCGGAGTTCTTCGACGCGCGGGATCTGGTGCAGGTGAAGTACGAGATGGTGCGCCGGGTCGAGGCCGACGGCGTGTCGGTGAGCGCGGCCGCGGGCGCGTTCGGGTTCTCCCGGCAGTCGTACTACTCGGCCGTGCGGGCGCTGGCAGACGAGGGGCTTGCGGGGTTGGTGCCCGCCAAGCCGGGGCCGCGGGGTGCGAGCAAGCTGACCGATGAGGTGCTCGATCATCTGGAGGGGCTGCGGCAGGCCGACCCGGGGCTGGGTGCGGCGGCGCTGGCCGCCGCGGTCACCGAGCGGTTCGGGGTCACGGTTCACCGCCGCTCGATCGAGCGCGCGCTCGCCCGCCGGGAGGCCGCCACGCGGGGCCCGAAAAGTGGCTGACAGCGACAAGCCCAGACCCGGAGAGGATGCCGGCGCGCTGAGCGAGGCGTATGAGCGGCTGCGAGAAGCGGTCCTGTCTGGCGGCGCCGGTGGCTGGCGGCTCGGGCACGGGGTGCTGTCCGCCCGCGGGATGACCGTCTGGATGAGCGCCGTCGCCGAGCTCGCCCCACCCGTCGGCGGCACGGCGGGCGCCGCCACCGCCGCGGGGGCGCCCGCGTCTGCCGGATCGGAGCGGACGGCCGGCCAGCCGGCGGCGCTGCCCCACGCCGATCAGATCGTCGCGGTGCTGACACAGATGGTGCTACCCCTCGCGGCCTAAGCCTGTCACGACCAAGCCCACTGTCACTCCAGATCCCTCTGTCACTACCGAATCCCCGAAGGAGACACGCGATGAACGACCAGAGCAAGGTGACCGCCGATCATCTCCGTCGCGACGCGTACCTATACGTGCGACAGTCCAGCCTCTACCAGGTCGCCAACAACACCGAGTCATCCCGCCGTCAGTACGACCTGCGCGGCCGAGCCATCGCGCTCGGCTGGCCCGCTGACAGTGTGATCGTGATCGACGTCGACCAAGGCCAGTCCGGCGCAACGGCGGCTGATCGCGCAGGGTTCCAGCGGCTCGTCGCCGACGTGTCACTCGGCAAGGCCGGGATCGTGCTCGGCCTGGAATGCTCAAGGCTCGCGAGAAACAACGCCGACTGGCACCGGCTGTTGGAACTGTGCTCGCTGTCGAGCACGCTGATCTGCGACGAGGACGGGCTCTATGACCCAGGATCGATCAACGACCGCCTCCTCCTGGGCCTAAAGGGCACGATCAGCGAGGCGGAGCTTCACTTCATCCGCGCCCGGCTGCAGGGCGGGCTACTCGCCAAGGCCGCCCGCGGCGAGCTGCGCGTCCGGCTGCCGGTCGGCCTGGCGTATGACCAGCTCGGGAACGTCACGCTGGACCCGGACGCGCGCGTCCGCGCGGCGATCGAGTACCTGTTCGGATGCTTTGAGCAGACCGGCTCCGCGCACGCGGTCGTCAAGCAGTTCGCCGCCGAAGGACTGCGGTTCCCCGGCCGGCACCTCGGTGGCCCGCACCACGGCGAGACCTACTGGAAGCCGCTGCGCCACGACCTCGTGCTGTTCACCCTGCACAACCCGCGCTACGCCGGCGCGTACTTCTACGGACGACGCAAGCAACTCACCGACATCAACGGCCACACCCGCACCGTTCACAAGCCGCGCGACCAGTGGACGGTGCTGATCGAAGACGCGCATCCGGGATACGTCACCTTTGAGCAGTACGAACGAAACCTGCAGACGCTCGCCTCCAACGCCGCCCCCCACAGCGATGAGGAGCGTCGCGCCGGCCCGGCCCGCGAGGGACCGGCGCTGCTGCAAGGCCTGGTGGTCTGCGGCAAGTGCGGCAAACGGATGACCGTCAGCTACCACAAGCGGTGCAACGGCGAGCCGCAGCCGGACTATCACTGCTCGCGTGAGGGGATCGCGACCGGCACCCCACCATGCCAGACGATCTGCGGCGCCGGCATCGACGCCGCGGTCGCCAGCCTCGTGCTCGAACAGCTCACCCCACTGGCGATCGAGACCGCCCTCGCGGTCTCCGCCGAGCTCACCCAGCGCGCCGCCGACGCCGACCGGATCCGGCAGATGGGCGTGCAGCGCGCCGAGCACGCCGCCGAGGCTGCTCGCCGCCGCTACCTCGCCGTGGACCCGACCAACCGGCTCGTCGCCGACCAGCTCGAAGCCGACTGGAACAACAAGCTGCGCGAGCTCGCCGACGCCCGCGACGAGTACGAGCGCGCCACCCACACCGGCACCCGGCCGCTCACCCCCGAGCAGCAAGCCCAGATCCGCGCGCTCGCCACAGACCTCCCCGCGCTCTGGCGAAACCCGGCGACCCCGATGCGCGAACGCAAGCGGCTGATCCGCCTGCTCGTCACCGACGTCACGCTGAACAAGACCAACGACCAGATCGTCGCGCACGTCCGCCTCTCAGGCGGCCAGCAGCACACACTGCACGTGCCACGGCCGCTGCGGGCGTGGGAGGCGCACACCACGCCACCCACCACGATCGCGCTGATCGACCAACTGCTCAACGATCACACCTACGACGAAACGGTCGAGATCCTCAACGACAACGGCCTGACCGGCGGCTGGGGTCACCCATTCACCGTCGTCTCGCTGACCCAACTGTGCAAGCACCGCGGCATCGCGTCTCACCACCAACGGCTCAAAGCCGCAGGCATGCTCACGCTCGACGAGATCGCCGCCCAGCTCGGCGTCACCGCCCAGACAATCAAGATCTGGCAACGCCGCGGAGACATCACCGGCCGACGGATCGACGGTCGCCGCGCCCACCTCTACCACCCCGGCCAGACCCGCCCGCCGGACACCCGCCAACGCAACCAAGCCGGCGCCCGTCATCATCACCGGATCCCCGTCACCGACGGCATCACCACCACAACCACACCAGGAGGAGCAGTATGAAAGGCACTCGTTGCTCATTCCGTGCTGGATCGCGGCGAGGATCCCGCGTCGCTGGCCCTGGGGGATCCGCGCCGGCAGACGCCGCTGCGATCGCGCTCCCGCCAACGGCGATGATCCTTTTCCGCCCAAGCCACATGCGTGTGAGAGTTTCTCGCGCCCTTGAGATCATGAGCCGTGAGGAAGCCGGGAACCCTAAGGGCCATGGGCGAGGAAGGAACGATCACGTCGGCGTGTGCCTGCGTCGCTTCATGGCGGTGGCCTGACCCCCTGAGATCCGTCCGCCCCGGAGCAGGTGATCCGCAAGTTGCGGGAGGCCGAGCGGATGCTCGGTGAGGGCAAGACGATTCCGGAGGCGGCGAAGGAGTTGGGGATCAGCGAGCAGACGTATCACCGGTGGCGCACCAGTACGGCGGGATGAAGGGCGATGACGTCAAGCGGCTGAAGGAGCTGGAGCGTGAGAACGCGACGCTGAAGCGGATCGTGGCCGACAAGGAGTTCGAGGTCGTGGCGCTGAAGGAGATCGCGAAGGGAAATTGGTAGGCCCAGCCCGTCGGCGCCGGGCGGTCGCGATGCTTCGTGACCGTCTTGGCGTCAGCGGGCGCTGGGCGTGCCGAGTGGTTGGGCAGCATCGTTCGACGCAGCGTCACGAGCCTAACCTAACCTAACTTAGATTAGATTAGAGTCCCGCGACATTTAATCCCCCGCCCGCCCCGGACGTTTCGGGGCCGGCCGACTTCGATGCGTGGGCGCAGATCGGAGAGTCGCGGTGCCACCTAGCAGCGTTCATTTCAACGGTTCGGTCAACCTGCCGGATGCCGAGACGGTCATGCGCGAGATCTCCTCGCGGATCCCGACCGGCGTGCGCCGGATGACCGATGGCGAGACCGGCGAGCGGGGCTACTGGATCCACTTCCAGATCCAGAAGTTCCTCGCGATGCCGGAGTTCGAGACGGTGAGCGTCGGCCGGGCGTACGAGACAGAGGAGGACGCGCCGGAGTCGCCTCGGCTGCGGCTAGTCGACGGAGTTTCAGCCGAGGATGTGAACTGGCCGAACCTCGGCTACGCCGATGCTTACTCCGAGTCCTTCGCCCTATTCAGCGCTCTCCAGGACGACTGGACGATCCCGGCCGGCGTGCGTTTCCAGATGCAGTATCCGACCCCGCTCGCGTCGATGGCGGGGACATTCGCACCCGAGGCGATGGCCGCCGTCGCCCCTGCCTACGAGGCTGCGCTGTTCGCCGATCTCGACGAGGCGCTCGCGCGGATCCCGCACGATCGGTGCGCCGTGCAATGGGACGTCGCGGTCGAGTTCGGGCTGCTCGAAGGAGGGTTTGGCGCGCGTGTACCGCTTGACCAGGTCCTTCCCGGGATCATCCGGTGTATCGACCGCGTGCCCGCGGACGTCCCGGTCGGGCTTCACCTGTGCTACGGCGACTACGGACACCAGCATTTCACGCAACCCGAGTCATTGGAAGTGCAGGTCAGGCTCGTGAACGCCGCAGTCGCGGACGCTGGTCGGCCGGTCAACTGGTTCTCGTTCACCGTGCCACAGTCGAGGAGCGACGAGAGTTACTTCGCGCCGCTGCGCGAGCTACGCGTCGGTGCAGAGACCGAGCTCTACTTTGCGCTCGTGCCGTATCACCCGAGCGACCAGCCGGAAGGTACAACGGCCGCGCAGGTGAGGCTGATCGACGCCGAGCTCGCCGAGTCCCCGTCCGGCACTCGGGACTGGGGAATTTGTACGGAGTGCGGGATGGGACGCGCCGCCGCCAACGATGTGCCGACGCTGCTAGATCTGCACCGTAAGATCCTCGAGGGTTCGCCCGCGTAACGCTTGGGCGCCGGCCCCTCGGGTGACGAGGGGCCGGCGCCCGGACATCGGGTTGTCGTCGGTCAGAGAACCGGCGTCAGGCGAACGCGATCGTCGTCGGCTCGTCCCCGAGGCCGATCTGCGCCGTCGTCGTGACGGCGTTGGTCGTGGTGTCAATGATCGCGACCGAGCCCGAGACGTTGCACAGGACCCACAGGTAGCGGTTGTCAGGTGCGAGGCCGATTCCGGTCGGGATCTGGTTGGGCTGGGAGAACTGCGTCTTGGCGTCGGTATAGGTGAACGAGCCGAGCCCGATCACGTCGGTCACCCGTCGCCTGGCGGTGCTGATCACCGACACCGTGTTTTCGTTGGAGTTCGTGACATAGGCGCTCGAGCCGTCGGAGCTGAACGCGGTGTTCCACGGCGTCCTTCCCACCGCGATCCGGCCCACCGCGCGCAGGTTGTTGGTGGCGAGTACGACGACGTCGTCGCGCTCTGAGTCGGTGACGTAGGCGTGAGTTCCGTCGGGAGTGACGGCCACTCCGTGTGGCTGGTGAAGCGATTCGCGCACCTTGCTCACACTGCCGCTCGAAGTGGTGATCACATACACGCCGTCGGCGCACGTCACGAACGCGAGCGTGCCGTCGGGGGAAATCGTCACGATCTGGGGCGCCTCGCCGACGTCGATCGTGCTGGTCTCCGTTTGGCTCGCCACGTCCACCACCGACACGGTCTGCGATCCGCCCGGGCCGGTGTTCGGGCCGGTGTTGGCCACGTAAGCCGTCTTGCCGTCGGGCGTGATGGCGATCCCGTGCGGATATATGCCGACCACCACCGTACCGGTGATCTTGTTCGTCGATGTCGAGATCACGGACACGGTGTTCGTCCCCGACTCGGTCACCCACACTTCGCTTCCGTCGGGTGTGGCGGCGGCGCCGTAGGGGTTGGTGGTTCCGCTGGAAACCGCCGAGGCCAGCGTGAACGTCGAGGTGTTCAGGATCGCGACGTTGCCGCCGACGATCCCCGGAATGAACGCGTACACCGTGCCGCTGATCAGGGGCTTGTCCGCCACCGCCTGGATTCTGGCCAGGTACACCTTGTCGCCGCTGTCACCGAAGTCGGCGCGGTGGCTCGTGCGGTTCTCCTCGAGGCGGCTCGCGGTCGTCCGCAGCGCCTTGCGCGAGTGGGCATGGAGCCAGGGCCGCGGCTGCGGGTTCCAGGGCAGCGGCGGCCGGTGCTTCTCCTGGACCGGCGGGCTCTGGTTCGCGCCCGGGAACGTCGCCGCCGGGAGCGTCTCGACCTCGTTCTCGGCCTGCCAGAACTCGCCGATCGTGTTCGGCAGGGTTCGCGGGAAGGTCGAGGACTTGCCGTTCGAGAAGCCGAGCGCGGAGGTCAGGTCGCCGAACGTCTCGCGGCGCCAGTTGGTGATGTTGGCCGCCTGTACCCCTGTCACTTTTTCGAGGAACTGGAGCACCGAGGTATGGTCGAACTGCTCGGTGGCGACGTAGCCGCCCACCGTCCACGGCGAGATGATTAACGCCGGTACGCGGACCCCTCCGCCGATCGGCCAGTTGGGGGACGCCGGCGTGGTGTTCGAGCCGGCGTCGACGAACTCATCCGCGGTGCCAGCGGGCGGCAGCGGCGGCACGACGTGGTCGAATAGCCCGTCGTTCTCGTCGTAGTTGACGATGAACACGGTCGAGTTCCAGAGATCACGGTTCTCGGCCACCGCGCCCAGCTTGGAGGCCAGGTAGTTCGCGCCCGAGGCCGGCAGGTACGCCGGATGCTCGCTCTGGCCCGAGGTCGGGACAATCCAGGAGACGGTCGGGAGCCGGCCGTTCTTCGCGTCCCACTCGAACCTGTCCGGCGGATAAATCGTCAGCCCGCCCTCGTACAGCGGCGAGCCCGGCTTCGCGGACTGGAAGGCCTCGAAGAACTCCAGCACGTTGGTGCCGTAGTCGTCCTCTTCCTGGTAGACGCGCCAGCTGATCCCGGCCGCGGTCAGTTGTTCCGGGTAGGTCAGCCACTTGTACGGCGTGCCGGAAGCCGGGCTGGGGACGACGTTGGAGATGATCGGGCCGCCGTACTGGCCCGTTGGATCGATCATCCCGGTCATCAGGTACATGCGGTTTGGCCAGGTCGGGCCGAGCAGCGAGCAGTGGTAGTGGTCGCATAGCGTGAAAGTCTCGGCCAGCGCGAAGTGAAACGGGATGTCCTGGCGCTCGTAGTAGCCCATCACGTACCAATAGTTGGCGCTGTGGTCGGCGAGATAGTGCGACTGGAGCCAGTCGTTGTTGAGCGCGGTCGTCGGTTGTCCGGCCGTCGTCGGCACGGTGATGTTCAGCGAGAGGTGCTGGTAGTGCCAGGCGTGGGAGGTCGACGGGATCGCCTGCGAGCTGGTGCTTCGCGTGTCGAGGTGCCAGGGCAGCAGGTATCCGTCGGGGTTGACGGGTGTGATGGCCTGGGGCGGGTTGACGTCGCCGTCCTGGGCGGGATCGACCTGGTAGAAGATCGACTTGCCCTGGACCGTGTTGAACGGCGGATTGGGGTCGGTCTGGACCAGTGCGTTCGGGTCACCGAACCCGGCCACTCCGCCGAGCGTGCCGAAGTAGTGGTCGAACGATCGGTTCTCCTGCATGTGGATGACCACGTGCTTGACGTCTCTGAGCGAGCCCCGGCGCGGTCCCTCGGCGGCCGCGCGGGCGAGTGCCGGTGGCAGCAGGGAAGAGGCGAGCACTCCCCCCGCGCCGGCGGCAGCGGAGCCCAGTAGACGACGGCGGGTGATCTCGGGCATGGCAAGTTCCCCCTCGTGTTGAGCGGTGGCGGATCTCGCGCGATCCCGGTTGACTCCCCCGGCTGCCGGGTCCGGGCGCGAGCTTTCTAGGCGGCGCGATCCTAAGTCGCGTACGCCGTCGTTCGTGTTACCGGGGTGCGGTCCCCGTGTTATCGAAACGTGACCGAATTGTGCGCCTCAGGTGAACGGGCGATTCGGCTCGGCCCCGTTAGTTGGTCCGGTGCTTCCGGGGTCGAATTGCTCGTTACCAGTGGACGCCGCGGGTGGCCCGCACGAACGCCCGCTCCTCCGCGCTGGGCTCGTGGTCGGGCTGCTTCTTGTCGCCCTCGGGGATCAGCTGGTAGGCGCGATTGACCACCAGGTCCTGGGCCCCGGGAGCGATCGCGTACGTGAGCTGTCCGAGGTTGCCCAGCGTGGTTGCCATCCGCTTGGGGCGCTTGCGGATCGCCTCGGCAATCATGTGGCCAGCCTCTTCCGGGCTGAGCGTCGGGAAGCGGTCGTAGATCTTGGTCGGCGCGATCATCGGCGTGCGCACAAGCGGCATATAAACGGTGGTGATGTGCACGCCGTCGTTGATGACCTCGGGGGCGATCGATCTGGAGAAGGCATCGAGCGCAGCCTTCGACGCGACGTAGGCGCTGAACCGGGGCGTGTTCATCTGCAGCCCGATCGTCGAGATGTTGATGATGTGGCCGGAGCCGCGCTCGCGCATCGTGGGCAGCAGGTCGAGGATCAGCTTGACCGGCGCGAAGTAGTTGAGTTGCATCGTCCGCTGGTAGTCGTGGAAGCGGTCGTAGGCCCGGTCGATCGAACGGCGAATCGACTTGCCGGCGTTGTTGACCAGGACGTCGACCGTTCCGTGTTGCTCAAGGACCTCCGCGCACATCCGGTCGATGTCGTCGGGGTCGCTCAGGTCGCACGTGTGAACGTACGCGGTCCCGTTCAGTGCCTCGATCTGGTGCGCCACCTGCTCGAGCTGGTCACGCCGGCGCGCGACGAGCAGCATCGTTCCGCCGGCCTGCCCGATCTCGAGTGCTGCCGCCCGGCCGATCCCCGAAGAGGCGCCGGTGATCATCACCGTGCGACCGGTGACCGCGTCCTTGAGCGAGCGGGCGAGTACGTCGCCGGCGCCCGGGATGCGCTGCCCGAACGCCCTCAGCGTACGGATGCTGTCGGCGGCGATGTCGAACGGGTTCGGTGGCGCCATGGCGAGACGTGACCGTAGCAGTGCTGTGGTCGCGGGCCGCAGTCTGCTGGTTCTGCGAATCTGCGGGTTGGCGGTCGCGTGCCCTCGTGGGCGAGCTCGGGGTGTTCAGGCGGCCGCATACGGCGGCGGATCGAATCGAGGCGCCGATCCCGCACCTTTTCGTCCTGGAGTCGGTCACCCACCCACCAGCTGCGGGTCCGCAGAATTTGACGGTCGTCCCGAGCCTCACCCGGCTGGTCGCGAGATTGCCCTACGGCAGGCGGATCTACCTGGCCATCGGCCGGGTCGCTGGAATCGACTCCGCCGTCTTCGGTGTCCCTGCAGGTATCAAGAACCATCTCCGGCGGCCGGCGGCCGGCGGTCGTTGGGCAGGCGAATTTGAAACTCAAGGCGCCCGCGCCTCATTACGACGTGGTCTGGCTCGAGGTCCCGTTCGCCCAGTACGACCCGACAGTGAGCGGTGGCAAGGTCGTGCGGGGCAGGTCTCGTGTGGTCCCGGTCGGACGCGAGCAGTCGATACTGGCCAGTCCGGCGCTGACGGCGAGGACCCTGCTGGAACACGGTCAGACCGCGTCTGCACCGGAAGGGATCCCGGACCATCCGGTCACCGGCCTGTTCCAGGGACCGAAGACCTGGCTTGCCGTCGTGCCCGACCGGGTGGTCCGCGCGCGGTGGACGATCCAGTATCCGGGGCGACGCCAACGGGTCACGGTCACGCTGCCTGTCCCGGACAACGTCTCATTGCTGCCGGTCGCCAACGGTCAGAAGGACGAGGTGTGGTCGCTTACGTGGCTGTCGGCGGACGGCCGTGCCCTAAATTCGTTGAGCTATCGCGTCGCGTTCCAGTAAGCCCTGCCCGCCTCTCGTCCGAGCCATATGCGAACATGTGTTCGTCATGATCGCGTGCGTGCTCCTCCCTCGATTCCAGCTTACGGTCGCCATCGGCGATCGATCCGAGCTGTTGCAAGAGCCCGTGGCGCTCGCCCCGGAACCAGGCGCTACACAGCAGATCGGAGAGGTCTCGCTCCCGGCCGAGGCGTTCGGGGTCCAGCCGGGGATGCGTCTGGGCGAGGCGCTCGCCCGCTGTGCCCGGCTCACGCTGGTCCCACCCGATCCGGCCGGCGTGGCCGACTTCTGGGAGCGGTTGCTCGTCCGTCTGGAAGCGATCGGGGCGGCCGTCGAGCCCGAGCGTCCGGGGCTGGTCTGCTTCGACGTCCGCGGGTTGCTCAGGCTGCACCGCGGGCTCGAGGGGGTGCTTGCCGCGGCGCGGCGAAGCTTGCGGGTGCCGGCTCGCTACGGCGTGGCGCCCTCGCGGTTCGCGGCGGTGGCAGCGGCGAGCCGGGCGAGGGTGCGCCGGCCGGTGATCGTCTCCGGCGACCGCCAGCAGGCGGCTGCGTTTCTGGCGCCGCTACCGGTCGCACTGCTGCGAGCTCGCCCGGCGCTGGCCGACCTGCCGGTGGCGCTCGAGCGGCTCGGCATCGGCACCCTGGGTGAGCTGGCCGCGGTGGCGCCGGCCGCGCTGGCCGACCGATTCGGCACGGCGGGACTGCACGCCCACGAGCTGGCGTGCGGTGGCGATGGCGCGCTGCGGCCGCGGCCGGCGAGCGAGTTTCTGCGCGAGGCGCTCGAGCTGCCCGAGGCGGCGTCGGGGATCCAGCTCGAGCGCGGGCTCGGACTGCTGATCGATCGCCTGCTGGCGCGGCGCGAGCGTCGGGGGCGGACGCTGCGGGCGGTCGTGCTCTCCGCGGTGCTCGTGGAGCAGGGAGGGACCTGGCGTGAGCAGGTCGTCTTTCGCGAGGCGCTGGCCGATCCGGTGAGGATGCGCCTCGCGCTCGCCCCGCGGCTGGCGCTGATGCCGGCGCCGGCGCAGCAGCTGCGCCTGGCGGTAGAGCGCTTCGGCCCACACGCCAGCGATCAGCGGGGTCTGCTGGACGACCCGGTCGCGGCGCGGCGAGCGCGCCTGCGCGAGGCCATCCGCCAGGCGCGTGCCGTCGCCGGCCCGGATGCCGCGCTTCGCGTGCTCGAGGTCGACCCCGAATCGCGCTTTCCCGAGCGTCGCGCGGTGCTGACCCCGTTCGAGGGCTAGTCATGCTGGCCCCATCCTTGCCACGCGTACACGGATGCGAGTTCAGGGGTGTGGTCGAAAAGGCCCGATATTGGGTCCAAATCGACCACACCCCCTCAACCCAGCGATTGCAATGAGCGGTCCACGCCGTCTTGCCGTTCCCCGCCGGGTCGCGGTCAGCGCCGGCGAGGACGGCCGCCCGGAGCTCGTCGATGGCCGCGAGGTCGAGGCGGTCCGCGAGTCATGGCTGGTGGAGGATCGCTGGTGGACCGATCGGCCGCTGCGACGGCATTACTGGGAACTCGTCACCACGTGCGGGCGCGATGAGATCCTCTTCCAGGATCTGGAGCACGCGAGATGGTGGCGGCAGCGCTGAGCCCGGGGGCGCGGCGCCCGGGGGCGCGGCCCAGTGGGCCGGGGTCGGCGGGGCCGCGGCCGGCCCTCCCTAAACTGCACGACCTCATGGCTGACCAGCGCGCAACCCCGCTCCAGCCCGGCCCGACCGCCGTTGGCACGTGGAGCGGCGGACGCTTCATGCGCTTCGGCGAGCCGCTCGACGACGAGCGGTTCATCGCCCTGATCACGCCCGATGAGTCGATCCGAACCGTGATGACCGCCGACGTTTACGGCGCCGGCGATGCCGACCGGATGCTCGGGCGGGCGATCGCCGGCCGGGCCCGCGAGGAGATGTGCATCGTGGGCGCGGTGGGGCACGACTTCTACTCCGGAGAGCGCGACGGGGCCAAGGGCTTTCCCCGCTTCACCGACCGGCGGCTGCGCGACGCCTCGGGCTACGGCGACTATCTACGGATGGCCACCGAGCGCAGTCTCGAGCGCTGCGGGATCGACAGCTTCGATCTGCTGCTGCTGCACAACCCGGACCGCATCGGCTATACGGACGAGCGGGTGTGGCAGGGCATGGCGGCGCTGCGCGAGGCGGGGCTGACGCGGCTGATCGGCGTGGCGCCGGGTCCGGCCAACGGCTTCACGCTCGATCTGATCGATTGCCTGGAGCGCTTTGGCCCGCTGTTGGACTGGGCGATGATCATCCTGAACCCGCTCGAGCCCTGGCCGGGCGAGCTGTGCCTGGACGCCGCGACCAAAGCCGACGTGAACGTGATCACCCGCGTGGTCGACTACGGCGGCCTGTTTTTCGACGACGTGCTTCCCGGACAGGAGCTCGCGCCCCAGGACCACCGGAGCTTCCGGCCGGCGGGGTGGATCGAGCAGGGTCGCGCGCGCCTCGATCAGATGCGTCCGATCGCCCAGCGGACCGGGTTGACCATGATCCAGCTGGCCTGCCAGTGGAACCTGGCCCACGAGTCGGTCGCCTGCGTGGTGCCGACGCTCATCCAGGAGATGGGCGCGGGCGCTCGAGGAGTCGAAGCGAAGCGTGCCGAGCTCGCGGCGCTCCCGGCTCAGCTGCGGCTCGGCGACGAGGATGTCGCGGCGATCCGGGCGATCGGCGACAACACCGGCTGCATGGCGCTCAAGGGAGCCAACCCCGAGCACTCGGGCGAGGAGCGGCCCGATCGCTGGGACCTCAGCGACCACCTTGCCGAGGTGGCCGAACGCTGGGGGATCGCTCCGGAACGTGACCTCACCAAGGTGGCGCAGGGGCGTCGGGCGGAGCGGGCGGCGATGACCGCCGTACCACCAAGTACGACTGGATCATCGCCACCCGTCATCCACGCCCAGCCCCGCGCGCGCTCACGAATCGCTCACGACACTAGCGCCGAGAAGATGGCGACGACCTTTCGACTGACTGGCGGGTGTAACTGCGGCGCGGTCCGCTTCGAGGTCACCGCCCCACCCGTATCGGCGCAGTACTGCCATTGCACGCGCTGCCAGCGCCGGACCGGCACGGCGGCCTCGGTCAGCGCGGCACTCGAACCGGGCACTTTTCACATCCTGGTCGGCGAGGACCGCCTGAAGGCCTGGAAGCCCGACGATGGGTACGAGAAGTGGTTCTGCGGCGATTGCGGCTCGGCGCTGTTCAGCCGCGATCCCGAGGACGCCAGCAGGGTCGGGGTGCGGCTGGGCGTGCTCGACGAAGACCCCGGCATCCGTCCCGCCGCCCATCAGTTCGTCGCCTACGCGGTGCCGTGGGAGCCGATCCCGGATGACGGCCTGCCGCGTTACCCGGAGGGCCGGGTAGCGGACTGATCCAGGTTGGCGCGGACCGACCGCGGCCTACTGCTCTTCCGAGGCTGCGGCGGCTGCCTCGGCGCGCATCCAGTCGCACTTAGCCGATAGGTCCTCGACGCCCATCGCGGCGGCCGTGTTCAGCCACATCCCGCCGCGGAAGAACTCGTCGACGTACTCCGGCTCGGCGCCCGAGAGCTGTTCGACGTGCGCGACCAGGCGGGCGTACCAGGACCGCACCCGGTCGCGAATCTCCTCGTCGTCACACGCCGCGTAGGCCTGCATCTGGAGCATCAGATAGTCGCGGTGGTTGGAGAGCAACTCGACGTAGGCGTACCCCATTACGTCGAGCACGCTCAAGCCTTTGTGGGCGCCCGCCGGGTCGAACTCCTCCGCGGCCTTCGTGAAGGCCTCGGCGACGCGCTCGAAGCCGCGCTCCACGGCGGCGAGGAACAATTCCCGCTTGCTCCCGAACAGGCTGAACACGTAGGGCTGGGCCACGCCCACCTGCCGAGCGATCCGGTCGACCGGGGTGCCGTACAGCCCGCCGTGCGCGAACTCGTGGACGGCCGCCTCGATCAGCGCGTCCCGGCGCTCTGACGCCGGGACGCGCTGACGGGGAGGCTTGTCCGCTGTCCTGGAGGTCATGGCCATCTCGCTGATTGGGAATTTGTGGGCGGTGCCTTAGCGATCCTACGACAGCCTTAGGCGGTGAGCGTGGCCGGAACGGTGGCAGGCCCGGCCTCGGCCGCGGCGTTGGCGGCGGCAGAGGCGCGGGTGCTGAACGGCAGGGCCGCCGCGATCAGCGCGCCGGCGGCGAGCACGGCCGCGCCGACCCACAGTGCCGGCACCAGGCCGTTGATGTAGGCCTGCGGCGCGGTGTAGCTGCCGTGGCTGGTGAACACGGTGCCGAGGATGGCGATGCCCAGCACGCCACCCAGCTCGCGCAGCGCGTTGGTCGCCCCTGAGGCCTGGCCGGTCTGGGAGGTGCGCACCGAGGACAGGACGGCGTTGGCCGACGGCGCGAACACGAGCGCCATGCCGCTCCCGGCGAGCACGAACGGGATCACCATGCTGACGTAGCTCTGGTCGACGCTGGCCGACATCGCGAGCAGACCCAGCGCGACTGCCTGGAGTCCCAGGCCGGCAACCATGAACAGCCGGCTTCCGTACCGCTCGGACATGAAGCCCGCGAGCGGCGCGACGACCATGATCGCTCCGGTCCAGACGAGCAGCTTGACGCCGGCCTGGAGTGGGGTGTTGTGCAGGACGTTCTGGAGGAACTGGCTCAGGAAGAAGATCGAGCCGAACATCCCGAAGTACATCGCGATCGAGACCGCGTTGGTCACCGCGAAGCCGCGGTTGGCGAAGAAACCCATCGGCAGCATCGGCTCGGACGTGCGCAGCTCCTGGGCGACGAAGGCGACGACCAGCGCTGCGCCTGCAGCCAGGCTGATCAGGACCTGGGCGCTCGACCAACCGAGCGACTGGGACTCAACCAGGCCGTAGACGATGCCGAACAGGCCGGCCGACGCCAGTGCCAGTCCGCGAAGGTCGAGGTGCTTGGCGTCTCCGTGGCTCTCGACCAGGCGACGCGAGGCCAGCGGAACGAGGGCGATGCCGAGCGGGACGTTCACCCAGAAGATCCAGTGCCAGGAGGCGAACTGGGTGAGCGCGCCGCCGACCAGCGGGCCAAGCGCCACGCCGATGCCGCTGATCCCGGACCACACGCCCAGCGCCAGACCGCGCTGCTCCGACGGGAAGGCCTCGGCCAGCAGGGTCAGGGTCAGCGGGGTCACGACCGCAGCGCCGACACCCTGGATGGCCCGGGCGGCGATCAGCAGGCCGATGCTTGGCGCCAATGCCGCGGCGGCGGAGCCCGCGGTAAACAGCGAGATCCCTGCGATGAACATCCGCTTGCGACCGAGCCGATCGCCCAGCGCCGCCCCGGTCAGCAGCAGCACGGCGTAGGCCAGGATGTAGGCGTTGACCGTCCATTCGAGCGTCTGGATCGAGGCGCCGAGGTCGCGATGGATGCTCGGCAGGGCGACGTTCACGACGAGGTTGTCGAGAACCATCATGAACAGCCCGAGCGAGACGATCACGAGCGTCCAGATCCGTTGGGACTTGCCTGCGGTGATGGGGGTTGACATCGCGTGATCCCTTCTTAGTGAGTGCTAACTAGGCACGTAAGTTAGCAGCCACTAATAATTTGTCAAGGAGTCGGCTCGAAAAGTTCTCTCGGCGCGGTGGGGCATATGTGCGGGCTCGGCGTTCCGCGCACCCGAAGCCTGGCGTTATGACCCGCATACCTGGCCGAACCGGGGTTCACCGCCGGGGGCGGCCCGAGTTCGCAGTTATGACCGAGCCAGGAGCGTGAGCGGCCTGGCGGGGCTAGAGCGCGATCCGGCGGCCGGAGCGCTCGGGCCGGGGGAGCGACGCGTGCGCCTCGGCCAGCGCGGCGACCCGGCCGCGCACGCCGTCGCCGACCGGCGCGGCTCGCCCGGCGCTCGCGTCGACGTGCACGAGCATGTGCTCGCCCATCGCAACCGGCTCGTCCTCGCCTGCGCGCACCAGCGTGTGGAAGACGTGCAGGCGCTTCTCATCCCAGCCGAGCACCTGGGTGACCGCGTGCACGCGATCGCCGGCGTAGAGCTGCCCGAGGTGGGAGATGTGCGTCTCGACCGTGTAGTAGCTGCTGCCCGACCCGACGTACGTGGCGTCGACCCCGACGTAGCGCAGCAGCGCGTCGGTGGCATCGGCGAACAGCTCCAGGTAGCGGCTCTCAGTGACGTGGCCGTTGTAGTCGATCCAGTCGGGCGGGATCTCGCGCGAGTACACCGCCAGCGGCGCCGGCGGCCCCCCATCGGGTGACTCGTCACCTGCCCTGGTCGCCGCACCAGCGCCGGGAACCACATCGAGCAACCCACGCTCCCAGGCGGCAAGCGTCGCGCCGGCACCGGCGTCCTGCGCGCGCAGCGCCTGGAGCAGCGCGACCAGGCAATCGTCGCGCCGGCGCTCGAGCTCGGCCACCGAGCGGCCGCCGGCCTGCGCATCGGACTGGCTGACGATCTTCGCGATCAGCTCCGGGGTGAGCGATCGGGACGTCGACCAGCTTGGTCCAGGGCAGCTGAAGCGTCGGCCCGAACTGCTCCATGAAGTGCGCCATGCCTGCCTCGCCACCGCCCAGCCGGTAGGTGAGGAACGTGCCCATGATCGCCCAGCGCAGGCCGGCGCCGTAGCTGATCGCGTCGTCGATCTCCTCGACCGTCGCGTCGTCGTCGTTGACCAGCCACAGTGCCTCGCGCCACAGCGCCTCGAGCAGGCGGTCGGCCAGGAACCCGTCGATCTCGCGGCGGAGCACCAGCGGGTGCATACCGAGGGCGCGGTAGATCTCGGCGGCACGGTCGATGGTCGACCGCGCGGTCAGATCGCCGCCGCAGCACTCGACCAGCGGCAGCAGGTACACCGGGTTGAACGGATGCCCGACCGCGAAGCGCTCCGGGTGCTCCATCTCGGCCGCAAGCAGCGAGGGGCGAAGTCCCGAGGTCGAGGAGCAGAAGACGACGTCGGACCCGGCCGCCGCGCTCGCCGCCGCGAGCAGGCGCTGCTTGAGCTCGACTCGCTCGGGCGCCGACTCCTGGACGAACTGCACGCCGGTCGCGGCCTCCTCGGGCGAGTCCACGAACGTCACTCGACCCTCGACGGGTAGCGGCAGAATCGTGAGCTTGGCGTACGCACGCCGGGCGCCGTCGAGCACTGACTCGATCTTCCGCGGAGCGTCGGGGTCGGGGTCATAGATCTGCACGTCGACGCCGTTCAGCGCGAAGCGCGCCGCCCAGCCGCCGCCGATCACGCCGCCCCCGAGCAGTCCGATCGCTGCCGGCCTCTCAGCGCACGAGTGCGCAGCGAGAGCTTCTCGCGCACCTCGTCGGGGCCTAGCACGCGCACGTTCATCGCCTCGAGCAGCGCCACCGCCCGCTCCACGAGCTCCGCGTTCGTGGCCAGCCTTCCGCGCGACAGATACAGGTTGTCTTCGAGCCCGACCCGAACGTTCGCCCCCACGAGCGGTGCCAACGCGACGTAGGGCAGCTGCAGGCGGCCGATCGCGAACGCCGAGTACACCGCGCCCGCGGGCAGGCGCGCGACCAGCGCGAGCAGTGTTCCGAGATCCGCCGGCGCTCCGTAGGGAATACCCATGCACAGCTGGATCAGCGCGGGCTGGTCGATCAGCCCCTCCGCGATCAGCTCATGCACCATCACGAGTTGTCCGGTGTCGAACACCTCGAGCTCCGGCCGGACCCCGAGCTCCTTCACCCGGCGCGCCATCGCCCGGAGCGTCCCTGGCGTGTTGGCCATGATGTAGTCGCCGCCGGCGGCGAAGTTCATCGTGCCGCAGTCGAGCGTGCAGATCTCGGGGAGCAGCTCCGCGACGTGGGCAAGCCGCTCGCTCGCGCCGGCCATGTCGGTGCCGTCCGGATTCACCGGAAGCGGCGTCTCGGCGCCACCGAGCACGAGATCGCCACCCATCCCGGCCGTCAGATTCAGCACCGGGTCGACGTCCGGATGGGCGCGGATCCGCTCCACCACCGAGCGGAACAGGTCCGGATCGCGCGCGCCGCGTCC
This sequence comes from uncultured Solirubrobacterales bacterium, assembly GCA_963757235.1. GTDB lineage: Bacteria > Actinomycetota > Thermoleophilia > Solirubrobacterales > Solirubrobacteraceae > Palsa-465. Next base: position 75,052 of record CAVWRC010000023.1, read on the forward strand.
GGTTCTGGGATTGCGCACGTGGATGTGAACGACGGCGGCTCCGGCGCGGGCGGCCTCGAGGGCCGAGTTCGCGATCTGCTCCGGCGTCACCGGCACGTGCTCGCTGCGAGCGACGGTGTCGCCGGCGCCGGTCACGGCGCAGGTGATGAACGCCTCGGTGATCATCGCGGTCCGTCGGCGATTATCCCGGCCCGGCCGCTCGCCCGCCCACTCGCTCGAACGGCGGCGTGATCGCGACCGGGGACAGGACGGGCCCTCGCGGTCCCACGGATGCCGAGCTAGGGGAATCCGGCGCCGCGACGGCTCGCACCAGAACTGGGCCGACGCCGGATTCCCGAGCGAGGCCCATCCCCGCCACCCCACCCCGACTCCGAGTTTCGCGGCGTTCGACCCCCGCCCGCTCGGCGGCGGGCTCTGGCCGTGCAGAACGTGACGAAGCCCTCACCAGGGTCCGTCCTTTGGCGACGTAAGCATGCACCCGATGCTCATTGCCAACGCCCGCCAGAGAGAGCCCGGCTTGTCACGTTTTGCAGGGAAGGATCGAGCGTGGGGGGTTTCGGGCCTAACGCACAAGGTGAGCGGGCCAGGCCACCCTCCAAGGACGCCGAGCGAAGCGAGGCCGCATAACACAGGAGCTAGACCCGTCGGCCTAGGTAGCTCCACAGCGCGGCCCGTTGATTCTCGGCCCATACGGTCGCGCGCTTTCGCAGTGCCTCCTCGTCCGAGGACGACCGCTGCGCTCCGCCGAACGCGACGACGAGCAGTTGCTGGTGGGCCGCCTTCTCGAGGAGCACGGCGCGGATGACCGCATCGCGAACGTCCCGTCCCGCGGTGACGATGCCGTGGTTGACGAGAAACAGCGCGTGCCTTGGGCCGAGCGAGGTTGCGACATCGGTGCCGAGCGCCTTGGTGACGATCAGCTCGGCGGTCTTCGCGAAGCGGGGCACATCGGGCGGGACGAACATCGTCCCGGCGTGCGACACGGCTTGCAGTGGCTGTCTGCTCGCTGCGATCGCGATCGAGTGCGGAGGGTGAGAGTGGACGACGCTGCCGACATCGGGGCGGGAGCGCATCACCTCGGTGTGGATCGGCCACTCCACGTGCCGCGGGTGCTCGCCGATCAGGACCTCGCCGTCGAACCCGACGAGGATCACGTGCTCGGCGGTGATCTCCTCGAAGCCGAACGTCGACGCCTTCATCCAGACGCCGCGGCCGGCCGGGTCGCGAGCCGAGACATGGCCCCAGATGAAGTCGTCGTGCCCGTTGGCGCCGAGGATGCGGCAGCCAAGCGCGACCTGCTCGCGGAGCGCCTGCTCGGTCGTGGGTGCTACCTCGCTCATGGGTGCCTCCTCGGTCAGGGGTGACGGGGCTCAGTACGTCGGATCCGCACCGACCTCTATCACCTGGAGGGAGGGGCGCGGGCGCCGCATCAGCCAGAGCGCGCCGAGCGCGGCCGGCACGATCGCGTGCGATCGCCGCCACTGAGCGTCCGAGCTTCGATTTGCTCGACGGGGCGGACGTCGTCGCGTGGACGTCGCGCTGGGAGATCCAGGACGAGCTCGAGGGAGCGTGGCGGCGACGCGGCGTCGAGCCACGTGTCGTCTACCGCACCGACGACAACCTGGCGTTGCAGCGACTTGTCGCCGCCGGGTTGGGGCACGCATGCGTCGGTCGCCTGGCGGCCGAGCGGGCGGTCGATCCGGCGCTCACCTGGCTGGCGCCGCCGGACATATTGACGCGGCGCATCGTCGCGCTGTGCCACCCGCGCCGGCGGGATCTGGCCGACGCGGCACGGGCGTTGAGCGCCGCGCTGCGGGCACAGTTCGGGCGGTGACGGCGCGCGCATGTCGCCTGTCGCGTTTACGCGGCGTCGCGTAGCGCGCGACGCTCGAGGGCAAGTGCCGGCCGGTCGGTGATCACTCCTTCCACGGCCGGATCGCCCAGGTAGCGATCGAGCGCCCGTGGAGCGTTGACCGTCCAGATCACGCAGCGGACGCCGGCCGCGGCTACTTTCCCAAGCGCGGCGGCGTCGGCGAGCCGGCGATGCAGTCCCAGCGTGTCGGCCTTCGTGGCCGGGACGCGGGTCGTGAGCGCTCTGCGAAGCCCGGTCGCGATGAGCAGCCCGGCTTCGCGTTCAGGCGCGAGCGTCTTGGCCTCGAGCACGACGTCGTCGAGGAACGAGGTGAGCACGCAGCGTTCGAAGTCGTGGCGCCGCAGCAGTGCGATTGTGTCCACGACGTAGCCCGGCTCCTTGACCTCGAGGTTCAGGGCGATGCGGCCCTTGGTCAGCGCCAGTACTTCGTCGAGGAGCGGCGGCCGCGAGCGCGTGCCCTTGATCTTCAGCGCTTCGTAGCGCATCGAGCTGGTTGGAACCGTCTTCACGCGCGCGTCGTGGAACACGACCAGGTGGCCGTCGCGCGTGCGGCGCACGTCGAGCTCGATCATGTCGGCACCGAGTGCGATCGCCGCCTCGAACGCCTCGAGCGTGTTCTCGGCCGGCGCGCCGGGCGCCGCCGGACCCCACGCGCCGCGATGGGCGATGACCATTGTCACGTCATGCAAACTATTCCGCGACATGCGGATCGAAACCAGCGGCGTGGGGATCCACTACGAGGTCACGGGAGAGGGCCGGCCGGTCGTGCTGCTGCACGGCTTTCCCGACTCGGGCCGGCTGTGGCGCCACCAAGTGCCGGCGCTGGCGCGGGCGGGATTCCGGGTGATCGTGCCTGACATGCGCGGGTACGGCCGCTCCGACAAGCCGTCGGCGGTCGAGGCATATGGCGTCAAGGCGTTGGCCGGCGACGTGCTGGCAGTCATGGGCGATGCCGGAGTGGAGCAGGCACACATCGTCGGGCATGATTGGGGAGCGGCGGTGTCGTGGGGGCTCGCGGCGCTCGCGAGTGACCGCGTCGACCATCTGGTGGCGCTGTCGGTCGGGCACCCGGCGACCTTCCGCGCCGGGCCCGGGTTCGAGCAGCACGAGAAGTCCTGGTACATGCTGCTGTTCCAGTTTCCCGGAGTCGCCGAACAGTGGCTGTCGGCCGATGATTGGGCGAATTTCCGCGCCTGGGGGCGTCACCCGGACGTGGACGCCGTTATCGCCGAGCTCGAAGCCAATGAATCGCTGACGCCGGCCCTGAACTACTACCGCGCGAACATCCGACCGGAGGTGTGGCTCGCGGCCGGACGGCCGCTGCCGCCGATCCGGGTCCCGACGATGGGGGTGTGGAGCTCCGGAGATATGGCGCTCACCGAGCGGCAGATGGCCGCCTCGGCCCAGAGCGTTGTCGGACCGTGGCGCTACGAGCGACTCGATGGTCCGGGCCACTGGATGCAACTCGATGCGCCCGATGACGTGAGCCGGCTGCTGGTCGACTTCCTGCCTACATAGTCTGAGCGTCCGATACTCATGCGAACATGCGTTCGTATGGGACCGCAACCGTACGTCGAGCTCCACTGCCACTCGGCGTTCTCGTTCCTGGACGGAGCGTCGCTTCCGGACGAGCTGGTTCCCGCCGGGCTGGAGCTGGGATACGAAGCGCTGGCGCTGACCGATCACAACACGGTCTCGGGCTCGATGGAGTTCGCCGTCTCCGCCCGCGCGCTCGGGTTGCGCCCGATCCACGGCGCCGAGATCGACCTCGATGACGGTCGTCACCTGACGCTGCTCGTCGAGGATGCGCGCGGCTGGTCGAACCTGTGCCGCGTTTTGACCCGCGCGCACGCGCACACGCGAGAAAAACCGGGGCCTCCATCACAAGCGTTCGTAGAGCTGAGGGATGTCCTCGAGCATGCTTGCGGATTGGTCTGTCTGAGCGGCTGCGCGCTGCGCGGGGTGCACGACGAGTTTTCGCTCCGGCGCCTGCTCGAGGCGTTCGGACCGGATCACCTGCGGATAGAGCTGCAGCGGCCGTTCCTGCGCGACGATCGGGCGCGCAACCGCCGACTCGAGCGGGTCGCCGATCGTCTCGGCGTGCCGTGCGTGGCGACCGGGAACGTGCACGCGCACGCACGCGTCCGGGCTCCACTGCAGGACGCCTTTGTCGCCGTGCGCCTGCACACCACGCTCGACGCCTCCGAGCCCCAGCGGCGAGGCAACTTCAGCCATGTGCTCGCCTCGCCGGCGGCGATGGCGGCCCGCTTTTCCGAGCACCCGCAGGCGGTGGCGGAGACCGTGCGGCTGGCCGAGCGGCTGCGGTTCGATCTGAGCAGCGACCTGGGATACCGCTATCCGGGCGCGGAGGATGTGGAGGCGATGCGGAAGCTGACCGAGCTGTGTCAGGCGCGGCGCGACGATCGCTACCGGGACGAACCGGCGGACGTACAGAGTGCAGCGGCTGGTCGTCTAGAGCAGGAGTTCCGGATCATCGAGCAGCTCGGACTGCCCGGGTTCTTCCTGCTCCATCACGACATGCTGGAGCTGGCGCGCGAGGTGGCGATTGAGGTGCGCGGGCCGGATAGCGTCAGGAAGCTGCTGCCCCCCGGCCGGGGCCGCGGCTCGAGCGTCTCGTCGATCGTCTGCTACCTGACCGGCCTCTCGCACGTCGACCCGATCGCCAACGATCTGCTGATCGGGCGCTTCCTGAACGACGAGCTGACGTCACTGCCCGATATCGACCTCGACTTCCCGCGTGACATCAGGGAGAAGCTGATCCCACGGGTGCACGAGCGCTACGGCCACGATCGCTCGGCGCTGGTGGCGGCGTTCCCGACCTACCGCGCGCGGGGGGCGATCCGCGAGCTGGGCAAGGCGCTGGGGCTGCCGCCGGGAGAGATCGAGCGGGTGGCACGGGGCAGCGAGGGCTGGGATGCGCGCGAGGTGGGCAAGGACATCGACAATGTTTTTCAAGCTCGTCGCGGATCCACCGGGCGCTGGGCTTGGCTGGCGCGGCTGGCGGCGCAGGCCCACGGCCTGCCGCGTCATCTCAGCCAGCACTCGGGTGGGATGATCGTCTCCACTCGGTCCTTGATCGACTGCTGCCCGATCGTGCCGGCGGCGATGGAGGGCCGCCAGATCGTGCAGTGGGACAAGGACTCCTGCTCGGATGCGGGCTTCCTGAAGATCGACCTGCTCGGCCTGGGCATGCTGTCAGCGGTCGAGCGCGCGGTCGAGCTGATAGATCGCACGCGCGGCGAGCAGATCGATCTGAGCCGGATCCCGTACGACGACCCGGCTACCTACGAGTGCATCCAGCGCGCCGAGACGACCGGGGTCTTCCAGATCGAGAGCCGGGCGCAGATGCAGTCGCTGTACCGCACGCGGCCGGAGAACCTCAAGGACATCACCGTCCAGGTAGCGATCGTCCGGCCGGGTCCGATTCAAGGGGGCGCGGTCAATCCGTACATCGAGCGCCGGCAGCGACTGCGTGTCGATCCCGAGTACCAGGTCCCCTACGAGCACCCTTCGCTCGAGCCCGCGCTGCGCGAGACGCTGGGCGCGATCATCTTCCAGGACCAGGTGATTGAGGTGGCGATCGCCTTCGCCGGCTTCTCGCCCGGCGAGGCAGAGGGGCTCCGGCGAGCGATGAGCCGCAAGCGATCAGACGCCGCGATCGAGGCCTACCACAAGCGCTTCGTCGCGGGCGCGATCCGCCGGCACGGCGTGGACGAGGAGAAGGCGGAGCGGGTGTTCGCGATGGTCCGGGGCTTCTCTGGGTTCGGTTTCCCCAAGGCTCACGGCGCGGCTTTCGGCTTGCTCGCCTATCAGTCGACGTGGTTGCGCGTCCACTACAACCCGGAGTTTTTGTGCTCGCTGCTGAACGAGCAGCCGATGGGGTTCTATCCGCCCGACGCGCTCGTCCACGAGGCCCAGCGGCGGGGGATCGACGTGCTCCCGCCGGACGTCAACGAGAGCGATGCTGACTGCGGGATCGAGCGCGAGGGAGAGGAGCTCCGCGTCCGTATCGGCCTGGGCTACGTCCGGGGCGTCGCCGAGCAGGAGGTCAAGGAGCTGGTCGCGACGCGCCAGATTGGGGGCCGGTTCAGGAACCTGGCCGATCTCGCTTCGCGAGCGGGCTCGAGCGCGGGCTCGCTGGAGCTGCTGGCCTGGTCGGGGGCGTGCGACTCGCTCGTGGAGGACTTGGATCCCGCCCGCCCCGCCCCCACCCGCCCAGCCTCGGCACGGCGGGTCGCGCTGTGGCAGCTCGGGGTGGCGACGCCGGGTCGCAAGGTGCCGGGCGGGATGCAGCTGGCCCTGCCCCTGGATCTGCCGGCGCCGCCCGAGCTGCGGTCGCTGTCCAGGTGGGAGTCGATGCTCGCCGACTACAGCACCACGGGGATGACCGTGAAATCGCATCCGATGGCGCTGATGCGGGGCCGGCTGCCCGACGGGCTGGTGAGGAGCTCGGACCTTGCGACCCTGGGCCACGGCACCCGGGTCAGGGCGGGAGGGTTGGTGGTGGCAAGGCAGCGCCCCGGCACGGCCAACGGCATCGTGTTCGTGCTGCTCGAGGACGAGTACGGGACGATCAACCTGATCGTCCCGGCCGAGGTCTACGAACGGCACCGTCTGACGGTGAGGACCGAGCCGCTGATCATGGCTGCGGGCAAGCTGGAGCGGCTCCCGGCCGCCGGTGGCGCGATCAACATCCTGGTCGATCGGGTCGAGCCGATCGATGCGCCAGATCACATCACCGCCGAGATCAAGGACTTCTCGATGCTCGACGAGCAGGTGCGCCGCGGGCTGGCGGCGGAGAGGGCGCAGAGCGACCGGACCTCGCGGGAGACCGAGGCCGAGGATTTCCGCGCGGTGGCTCCACCGGTCATGAGCTTCGCATCGGGTCGGCGGCGATGAGGCGCCGCGGTCTGGCGTCGCGGTCAGCGCCGGGGTCTGGCGCCACCGCACGAGGCCCAATGAGCCGTCCGCCGGGAGAGCGCGGTAAGGTCCCGCTCCGTGCTCGCCCTCCTACTGTTTGCCGCGTTCTGGGTTGTGCTGGGCGTGGGTGTGCTCGCCCTGGCCTTCCGCCGGGGCCCCGGCGCCACGGCCACGGTTCGTTCCCGCCGGCGCTCACCCGGGGCCCGCCGGGCGGGGGCGTGGGTGCTCGCGCTCACCTTCGTCGGCTTTGCCATCGTGCTCCCGGTTGTGTTCCTGGTCGGGAACCACAACCGGGCCAACGCCCAGGTGGGCGGGATAAAACTGAACGCTGCCGAGCAGAACGGACGGACCATCTTCGGCGAGAAGTGCGGCCTGTGCCACACGCTCGCCGCCGCCAACGCCGTGGGCAAGGTGGGACCGAACCTCGACGTCCTCCAACCAACTGAACAGCTGGTGCTCCACACCATCGTGAACGGGTGTCTCCAGAACCCACCGCCGGCTAGCCAAGAGGCGTGCCTGGGCTACGGGACGATGCCGGCGGACGTGGTGCAGGGCGTCGACGCGACCGACGTGGCCGAGTTCGTGGCCAAGGTCGCGGGCAAAGAGTAGCCCGGTCCGATAGCCCGCATCTTGCGGGAAAGCGTCGGACGGTCGAGCACGCCTCCGTCCGCAGGCATCGTTAGGATGGCGCCGCAAAGCTGAATTCCCGCGCCGCTCGCAGAAACGGGCGGCGGGAGCGGGGGACCCAAGTTGTTGGGGCGAATCGCTTTTGCGTAGCGCCGCTCTTTCGGCGCGAGCCCGTCAGCTAACCCCGTAAGCAACCGAAAGAGGTTGGTAGATGCCCCAGGGAGGAGTCTCTGCGCGTGCTGCGCGTCGTTCCGTGGCGCCGTGGTGGGAGGAGCTCGACAGCGAGGCGTTCCGGGAATTCCCGGCGGCTCGGCGGCAGCGGATCACCAAGCCGGCCGCGCGCCCAGTCGCCGACCGCCCAGTGGCCGCGCGCCCAGTCGCCGCGCGCCCAGTCGCTACCCGCCCGGTCGCTACCCGCCCCGCGGCTGCCCAACCGCTGTCGTCGGCTGTGCCCCGTGCCGAGGCCCAGCGTGCGGTCGCGCGGGATAGCAACGGCGCCGTCAGGGCGGGGCAGGGGATCGAGGGCCGCAGGACGGTGACGATCCACGGCCGTGGCGCGGAGCGCAACCTGCCGATGGCGCGGCCGACGCTACGACGCCACGAGCGGCCTGGGTACCGACCTGACCGGACTGCCCTGTGGGCCGTGGCGCTCGGCGTGCTCCTGATCCTGGTGGCGGCGGCGAGCGCGCACGCAGCGGTCCTGTCTCACCTGGCGCATTAACACGGCTTACACAGCTTGGGGCCGGCGCTGATCCGGCGTTTAAGCCGTCACGTATAAGAGGAGTTGGCGAGTCTGCCGGTGGTGGACAACGCGGCGTGCGACCGTGTTCGATGTGCGCCGAAAAGTGTGCCGACGCCTCTTGTGCGCCTGCGCCCGCCGAATTACACTTATCAAGCGTAAGCAGGTCTCGAAAGTGAAGGGCAAGGCCGCCCGCTTAGCCCCTGGACCTACTGGTGGTCAACTATGAAGACTTCGATGAGCAGATTTCAGATCCACGACGACTTGACCGCTCCCGAGGGGTCGGTGCCCGTCCTGCGCGGCGCACTGGCCACCGGCGGTCAGCTGCCGAACTTCCTCGGTGTACTGGCGGGCTCGCCGGCGGCTCTGCGCGCGTACGCGCGCTTCCGCTCCGAGCTGCGCCACGGCAAGTTGACGCTGGCGACGCTCGAGCGGATCGCGCTGGCGGTTGCGGAGTACTACCGGTCCGAGCCGGGCATCGCGATGCACTCGCGCACCGCCCGCGCCGCCGGGCTGGCCCTCGACGAGGTTGCCCTGGCGCGGCAGTTCAACTCCAAAGATCCGCGCGAAGCGGCGCTGTTGCGCTACCTCCAGGCGCTGTTGGAGGAGCGCGGCCGGGCTCCTATGCACCTCCACGAGGAGGCGCGCGAGGCCGGTTGGGACGACGAGCAGATCCTCGAAGCGATCGCCACGGTAGCCCTGGAGGGCTTCACCGCGATGGTCAACGTGGCCGGTGAGGTGCCAGTCGACGGATCGAGTGAGGCGTCCCGGGCGTTGCAAGCAGCGTAAGCTTTTCCGCGGCGATGGGAGCGCCCCAAGAAACGGCTACGAAGGTGCAGCGCGGCGATTCGCCGCACTGCTGCCCGCTGTACCACGAGGCGGTAGAGCTGGTCGGACGGCGCTGGACCGGGGCGATCCTCCGGGTTCTGATGGACGGCGCGCTGCGCTTCTCGGAGATCGCCCAGGCCGTGCCGGAGCTGTCGGACCGGCTCCTATCCGAGCGGATGAAGGAGCTCGAGCGCCGCGGCATCGTCGAGCGGAGGGTCATCTCCGGCCCGCCGCTGCGGGTGGAGTACTCGCTCTCGCAGATGGGCCGTGAGCTGGAGCCTGCTCTGGCCGAGCTCCAGCGCTGGGCCAACCGCTGGCTCGGCGAGCGCGGCCTCACGACGCGCCTCTAGCGCCGGGCGAGCGCGGCCGGGCGAGCGCGCGCTGGCGGGCGGCGCCAGCAAGTAACGTTCGCGGCGCCATGGCCACCACCGCCGCCCCGCTGACCCAGGAGGACGTGATGGCGCTCGTGCAGGAGCGCGACATCAGGTTCGTCCGCCTGTGGTTCACCGACATCCTCGGTCAGCTCAAGTCGTTCTCGATCAACGCCACCGAGCTGCCCGACGCGTTCGAGGGCGGGATGGGCTTCGACGGCTCCTCGATCACCGGCTTCAACCCCATCGAGGAGTCGGACATGATCGCGATGCCGGATCCGAGCACGTTCTCGACGCTGCCCTGGCGGCCGGTCGAGCAGGGCGTGGCGCGGATGTTCTGCGACATCCACACCCCGGAGAAGACCCCCTACGAGGGCGACCCCCGGCATGTTCTGCGCCGGGCGCTGGACCGAGCCAAGGCGATGGGCTTCGACCACTTCTACGTCGGGCCCGAGCTCGAGTACTTCTACTTCCGCAGCCCGACCTCGACCGAGGTGCTCGACGAGGGCGGCTACTTCGACCTGACCACCCTCGACGCCGGATCGGACCTCCGCCGCGAGACCGTGCTGGCGCTCGAGCAGCTCGGCATCCACACGGAGTACGCCCATCACGAGGTCGGTCCCAGCCAGCACGAGATCGACATGCGCTTCAAGGGCGCGCTGCAGATGGCCGACGACTGCATGACCTACCGGATCACGGTCAAGGAATACGCGATGAAGTACGGCCTGCACGCGACGTTCATGCCCAAGCCGCTGTTCGGCAAGAACGGCTCGGGCATGCACACCCATCAGTCGCTGTTCACCGGCGAGCAGAACGCGTTCTTCGACCCCGACGACCCGTACTTCCTGTCCGACATCGGCAAGGCGTTCATCGCCGGCCAGCTCCGGCACGCGCGCGAGACCTGCTCGATCTTCGCCCAGTGGGTGAACTCCTATAAGCGGCTCGTTCCCGGCTACGAGGCGCCCGTCTACCTCGCCTGGTCGCGTCGCAACCGCTCGGCCCTCGTGCGGGTGCCGATGTATCACCCGGGCAAGGAGCGCACGACCCGCATGGAGCTGCGCTGCCCAGACCCGGCCTGCAACCCGTACCTCACCTTCGCGGTCCTGCTCCAGGCCGGGCTCGAGGGGATCGAGCATCGCTACGAGCTGCCCGACCCGATGGAGACCAACCTCTACCACCTCTCATCCGAGGAGCGCCGGCGGCTGGGGATCGAGCAGCTCCCGGCGACGCTGGGTGAGGCGATCGAGCTCACCGCAGAGTCCGAGCTCGTCCTCCGCGCCCTCGGCGAGCACACGTTCAATCGCTACATCGAGATCAAGCGCCAGGAGTGGGAGGACTACCGAGTGCAGGTGACTCCCTGGGAGCTCGAGCGCTACCTACCCGTGCTGTAGGGCTGCTGCCAGAACTCGGCGGGCCTTACCTCTGCTGTCACAACTCCGCGGCGTTGCGGGTCTTGTCTCGTAGACCCGTCTAACCAACGCAGCGCAGGAGGGCCCGATGGCACGCATCCAAGGAGTTCCGAAGAACCAGGCCAGTCCCACGGTAAGGCTGGCGTATCGGTTCGGACCTCGGATGATGAAAAAGCTGACCGGCCGCGAGCCGGCGCACGGCAGCGGGATCGAGCCGATCGAGGTCTGGGCCCACCAGCCGAAGATGATGATGGGCATGGGCAAGTTCAACCAGGCGATCCGCAAAGGCAAGAGCGTGGACGAGCGGATCAAGAACCTGGTCGAGCTGAAGGGCGCGCAGATGATCGGGTGTGAGTACTGCGTCGACCTCGGCTCGCAGATCTGCCGCAACTCGGGCTTCTCCGAGGACGAGTTGTTGGCGCTGCCGCGCTATCGGCAGAGCGAGCTGTTCACGGAGCGCGAGAAGACCGCCCTCGACTACGCCGTCGGGGTGATGCGGACGCCGGTGGACGTGAGCGACGAGTTGTTCGCCCGGATGAAGGAGCATTTCACCGATGAGCAGATCGTCGAGCTGACCGCGCTGCTGACCCTCGTCAACCTCGACCGCTTCAACGCGGCCTTCGGGATCGGGGCGTCGGGCTTCGGCGAGGGCATGGTCTGCGTGCCGCCGGACCGGCCGGCGCTCGCGCGCGAGGCGTCGCGGATTGCGTAGCGGTCGTCAGGCCCTGGCGCCGCTGACGCAGGCTCACGACCACGACCCGACGTGCATAACCTGCCAATTGGTGGCCCGCCACGAGACCGTGGCAGGCTGTGCAGCTCCCACGTGCACCAGGTGCCACGGTCGCCGCAGCCCGCGGCGATTGGCAGGCTATTCATGTTGTCGGCGGTGGCGGCGGGAGGTCGCGCCGAACCGTCGGGTAGCCGGATCAATCGTCACCTAACCGGAGCCGGAGCGGCGGGCTCGAGGTGATCAGCCGGGGCTCCCCCTTCGCCATCGCCGGCCACGACTCTCACACGCCGCCAAGGCTACCCTGAGGTCGTGCGAGCGCAGGAAAGGGCTGTGCTGGGCCCCGGTTTGCGCCCAACCGAGATACAGGCGATGATCGCCGCCGAGCGACGAGGGATGCCCTTCCTGTTCCTTCGCGACGGCGACGGCACGCAGGTGATCGTGTCGCTCGAGGCGGAGCGGTTGGTGCTCGGCCGCGCGCCGGGCGGCGACCTCGAGATCCCGTGGGATCCGCGCGTCTCCGGGGTCCACGCGTGCCTGGAGCGCCGGGGGTCGCGCTGGGTGATCCAGGACGACGGCCTGTCACGCAACGGCACGTTCGTGGAGGGTGAGCGGCTCCACGGGCAGCGGACGCTGCGCGACGGCGACGTCATTCAGATCGGCGAGACGCGGCTCGGCTTCCGCGACCCCTGAGCGTGACGTTGGTCGCGGCGATCGCGGCCAACGCGGTCGCCATCAGGAAGCCCCGAAGAGCGTCGTGGTGCGACGGACCCGTTGGATCCAGAAATGGTTGCAGATCCTCAGAGAGCTGACGCTAGCTCCGCCGGGCTCGTCACGGGCGCCTGGCAGACGAAGTGCTCGCACACGTACGCGGCGGCGTGGCCGTCGACGGGCTCGCGGCCATCAAGCAGCGGAACGCCGTCGGGAGCCTCGCCGGCCGCGAGCACCAGGTGCGGGCGGTAGGCGCCGCGTACCACGCGCACGAGCTCACTCGACGAAGGCTCCGGCCCCACGATCGCCACCTCCTTCACCGGCGCGAGGTAGAAGTCGGCGGCCGCGAGCAGGTGCCCGAACGCCTGCGGGTGGCGCACGGCCAGTCCGAACAGCAGCCGCAGCACGCCGATCGCGTGGCGCTCGTAGGCGCCCTCGCCGGCCAGCAGCCCCAGCCGCAGCAACCCGAAAGCCGCCGCCGAGTTCCCCGACGGGATCGGCGAGTCCTCGAGGTCCTTGCGCCGCGCCGCCAGCGCCTCGTGATCGGAAGCCGTCGTGAAGAACCCGCCGCGCTCGGGGTCGGAGAAGCGCTCGATCATCGCGTCGGCCAGGCCGCGGGCCTCGGCAAACCAGCGGGGCTCGCCGCTGGCCTCGTAAAGCCCGAGCAGCGCCTCGAGCAGGAACGTGTAGTCCTCGAGATACCCCTCGATCCGCCCGCGCCCGTCCTTCCAGGTGCGCAGCAGTCGGCCATCGCCGTCCCGGAGATCGCGCAGCACGAAGGCGGCACAACGGTCCGCCGCCTCGAGGTAATCCGAGCGCTCGAGCACGGCGCCGGCTTCGGCCAGCGCCGTGATCATGAGCGCGTTCCAGGCGGTCAGGCGCTTGTCGTCGAGCCCGGGGCGGACGCGGCGGGATCGGACCTCGAGCAGCCGGCGCTGGATCTCGACCAGGACTTCCGGCGGTGGCTCGGGACCGCGACCCTCGAGGATCAGCCCGTGCTCGAACCGGTGCGGGCGGAAGTAGTCGAGGGCTTGGTCGGCGAGCGCGTCCGAGCCGAGTGCGTCGCGGATCTCGGCCTCGGTCCACACGTAGAACTTCCCCTCTACGCCCTCGGAGTCGGCGTCGAGCGCGGCGCAAAAACCACCCTCGGGTCCGTGCATCTCTCGCAGCGCCCAGTCGAGCGTCTCGCAGCACACGCGCCGGAAACGCTCCTCCCCCGACACCTGCCATCCATGGAGATAGGCCCGTGCGAGCAGCGCGTTGTCGTAAAGCATCTTCTCGAAGTGCGGCACGCTCCAGGTGGCATCGACCGAGTAGCGGGCGAAGCCGCCGCCGATCTGGTCGTAGATGCCGCCACGGGCCATCGCCGCCAACGTGCCCAGCGACATCTCGCGCTCGCCGCGCGCCAGCAGCAGCTCGATCACCGACGCCGGCGGGAACTTAGGCCCACCCACCCTCCCCCCTACCACCGCACCTCCGAACCCGCCGTTGGCGCGGTCGTACGTGGCGCGCAGCGAGTCGAGCGCCTGATCGATCAACTCTCCGCGGATCGGCTCGGCCGACGGCTCGATCCGCTGGCTCGCACTCAGCGCGTGGACGATCCGGTCGCCCTGCTCGCGGATCTCCTCGCGCCGATTCGCCCACGCCTCGGTCACGCCGTCGAGCACCATCCGCCAGCTCGGCAGTCCGTGACGCGACTCGGGCGGGAAGTACGTCCCGGCGTAGAACGGAACTCCCTCCGGGGTGAGGAACGCGTTCAGCGGCCAGCCGCCGTGCCCGGTCATCGCCTGACAGGCCTCCATGCAGATCGCGTCCACGTCGGGGCGCTCCTCGCGGTCGACCTTGACGCACACGAGCCGCTCGTTCATGAGCGCGGCGATGGCCGGGTCCTCGAAGGACTCGTGCGCCATCACGTGGCACCAGTGGCAGGCCGAGTAGCCGATCGAGACGAGCAACGGCCGGTCCTCCTCACGTGCCCGGGAAAGTGCCTCCTCACCCCACGGATACCAGGCGACGGGGTTGTCCTTGTGCTGGAGCAGATACGGTGAGCTCTCGGCGGCGAGGCGATTTGCCACAGCCTGAGCGTACCCTCACTAGGCTGTGACTCCCGCTCCTGGACGAGGAGGAGGTTTCGTTGCCAGCACATCGCGAGTTGATCAACGCGCCCGGCGCTCCCGAGGCCATTGGCCCGTACGTGCACGCCGTGCGCTCGGGGGACCTGCTCTTCTGCTCCGGCCAGATCCCGCTGGACCCAAAGAGCGGTGAGCTCGTCGGCGCCACCGCTGCCGACCAGGCCGGGCGGTGCCTGGAGAACCTGGCCGCGGTGTGCGATGCCGCCGGCGCCACGCTGGGTGACGCGGTTCGTCTCACCGTGTACCTGACGGACATGGCCGCCTTCGCGTCGGTCAACGCGGTGTACGAATCCTTCTTCGAGTCGGATCCGCCGGCGCGGGTGGCGATCGCGGTGGCGGGCCTGCCGCGCGGGGCGCTCGTCGAGATCGACGCCGTGGTGGCGATCCCTGACTGACACGGCGCAAGCCGCCTCCCTCACGCCCGAGGATTTTCGCCGGGCCGCTCAGACGGTGGCCGGTGTCGTGAAGGAGACGCCGGTGCTGAGCTCGCGGACGCTCAGCGAGCGCGTCGGCGGGACTGTGGTCCTCAAGACCGAGAACCTCCAGCGCACCGGGTCGTTCAAGCTTCGCGGCGCGCTGAACAAGCTCGCGGCCCTGGGCGATGCCTGTGCCGACGGGGTGGTCACGGGGAGCGCCGGCAACCACGCCCAGGCGGTGGCCTACGCCGCCCGCGCGCGCGGCCTCCGCTGTGTCGTGTTCATGCCCGAGCCGGCCCCGATCGCCAAGGTCGAGGCGGCCGAAGCGCTGGGCGCGGACGTGCGGATGATCGGTACCACGGTCGACGACGCGCTCGAAGCCGCTCACGCCCTGGCCACCGAGGATGAGCGAATGGCGTTCGTGCACCCGTTCGAGGACCGGGACGTGATCGCCGGACAGGGAACGCTCGGACTCGAGCTGCTCGCGCAGGTCCCGGACCTGGCGCGGGTGATCGTGCCGGTGGGCGGGGGCGGTCTGATCAGCGGCATCGCGGTCGCGGTCAAGTCCGCACGCAAGGAGATCGAGGTCGCCGGGGTCCAGGTGGCCAGCTGCGCCCCGATGCCGGGCTCGCTCGCCGCCGGGCGACCGGTCCCGGTCACCTCGGCGCTGACGATCGCCGACGGGATCGCGGTCAAGCGCCCGGGGGAGCTCACGCTGTCGCTGATCGCTCGCTGGGTCGACCAGCTGGTGTGCGTGGAAGAGGACGAGGTCGCCGAGGCGATGGTGTTCCTGCTCGAGCGGGCGAAGCTGGTGGTGGAGGGCGCCGGCGCGGTCGGGGTGGCCGCGCTCCTCTCGGGGCGGCTGTCGCCGGCTGAGCAGGGCACCACGGTCGTAGTGCTGTCGGGCGGCAACGTCGACGCGGGCCTGCTGGGCGAGGTGGCGCGTCGCCACGAGAGCCAATCGAGGCGGCGGCTCGTAATGCTCGCCTCATTGCCCGACCGGCCGGGCTCGCTGGCACGGTTGCTCACGCTGGTGGGCGAGCTTCGCGCCAACCTGCTCGACGTCGAGCACATCCGCGAGGGGCTCGACCTCCACGTGCGCGAGACAGCCGTCCAGCTGGTCCTGGAGACGCGAGGACCGGCGCACGCGCGCCGGATAACCGACGCGGTGCGAGCGGCCGGCTACTCCGAGCCTGGACCGCTTCGCGCTAGGGCGCTGCGGGCAGCAGCCTGCGCTCGGCTGCGGCCTCGACCAGCGCGGACACGATGCGGCTGTCCTCGTCGGCCTCGGGATGCCACTGGACGCCGAGCACGAAGCGGCGGTCTGGCGCCTCGATCGCCTCGGGCAGATCGTCGAGCACGGAGTACCCGGTGACCTCGAAGCGGGCGGCGATCGCGTCGACACCCTGGTGGTGGTGAGACTTGGAGGGGTGAAGCTCCTCGCCGGCGGCGCGCGCCGCGAGCGAGCCGGGGGTGAGGCGGACGTCGTGGTCGGCGTCGTCGAAGCTCCCCGGGGTGCGGCGGTGGTCTTCGTGGCCGACGCTCTTCGGGTAGGTGCTGGCTGAGCGTCCCGCCGAACGCCACGTTCATGAGCTGCATCCCGCGGCAGATCCCGAGCACGGGCAGGTCGCGGGCGATCGCCCGGCGGGCCAGCGCGAGTTCGGCCGCGTCGCGCTCGGGGACGAAGTGCGTGGTCTCCGGGTGGGCTTGGGCGCCGTAGCAGGCGGGATCGATGTCATCGCCGCCGGCCAGGATGAGGCCGTCGAGCAGGTCGAGCACCTCGTCGGGGTCCTGCTCGAAGTGCGCGTCCGGCGGAAGCATGAGCGCCAGGCCACCGGCGCGCTGGATGGTCTCTATGTAGCTGACGGCCAGCAACGCGGCGTCGCGCTCCCACACCCCCCAGCGGGCGCGGGCCAGCACGGTGCAGATGCCGATCACGGGTCGGCGGTCGCTCGTCCGGTCCATCTGGTCGCTCATCCGTCTCTTAACTTAGCCCGCTGGATCTTCCCCGACGCGGTCTTGGGCAGCGCCTCGGCGAATTCGACGATGCGCGGGTACTTGTACGGGGCGGTCTCGTGCTTGACGTGCTCCTGGAGCTCGGTCGCGAGGTCGCGTCCCGGGGCGTAGCCGTCGCGCAGGACGATCACGGCGCGTACGACCGCACCTCGCTCGTCGTCGGGCGCGGCCACCACCGCCGCCTCGGCCACGGCGGCGTGGGAGACCAGCGCGGATTCGACCTCGAACGGCCCGATCCGGTAGCCGGCGGAGATGATCACATCGTCGGTGCGCCCTTCGAAGTACAGATAGCCGTCGTCGTCGCGGGTGACCCGATCGCCCGTCCGCCATGGCTGGTTGACCGGAGCCCGCCCGCCGTCGACGTATCCGACGAAAAAGGTCGGGTCGGTGCTCGGATCGTTCAGCACGAGCTCCCCGTCTTGCACTGTGAGGTCGACTCCCGGCAGGGGACGGCCCATCGAGCCGAGGCGGACCGGCTGCCCGAGCGGGTTGGCGGTCAGCTGGCCGGTCTCGGTCTGGCCGTACCCGTCGCGGATCTCGAGGCCCGTGGCCTCGCGGAAGGCGCGGATCACCTCGGGGTTGAGCGCCTCGCCGGCGGCCACGAGCGAGCGCAGCCCCGCCACCGGATGCAGCTCCACCCGCTTGGCCATCACGCGGTACTCGGTGGGAGCCATGCACAGCACGTTGACCCGCTCGGCGCTGAGCAGCTCGAGCCGCCGCGCCGGGTCGAAGCGCTCGTCGTGCAGCAGCGCGGCGGCGCCCCGCAGCCACGGGGCGATGAACACGTTGCGGGCAGACTTCGACCAGCCGGTGGCGGCGGTGCACCAGACGAGCTCGCCGGGCTGGGCGTCGAGCCAGTGCTCGGCCTGCAGACGCTGGCCTGGCAGGTAGCGCTGGCCGTGAACGACGCCCTTCGCCTCGCCGGTCGTGCCGCTGGTGAACGTGATCAGGCATGGGTCGCCGAGCTCGAGCTCGGCGGCCGGCGCGGGCTCGCCGCCATACAGCGCCTCGTCGGGAACGGTCAGGACCGGGCAGTCCGGTCGGGCGCCCGAGAGCTCGCCGAGGTTGCGCTCGTCGGCGACGATCAGCTTGGGGCGCGCCGCGGCGAGGCGCTGGGCGAGGTCATGGGCGCGCAGCTGCTCGTTGCAGGCGAGCGCCACCGCGCCGAGGCGAAAGCAGGCGATCATCGTGAGCACCCATTCGGGGCGGCTGCCGACCAGCGTCATGACCACGTCGCCCCGGCCGACGCCGTGCCGGTCCCGGAGCGCACCGGCCAGGCGGGCGCTGTGATCGGCCACCTCGCCGAAGCTCCACTCGCGCCGGCTGCCGTCGCGGGCGAGCTCCACCAGGGCCCTGCGGTCGGGCGGGGCGGCCTCGACGACGTCGCGCGAGTAGTTCATAGCGCTGGCCAGTCTGCCAGCATCGCGGCGCGTGACGATCTGGAACGGAGCCCGTCGACGCCCGCGCCTAAAGCCCTCTCAAACATTCGTCGAGTTTGCTGAAGTTTTGTGAGGTTTACGCCACAATCGGCACGCCGCCGGCGCATGGGGGCCTAGATCGACTGCATGCGGGTCGGCTCCATCTGGGGCTCGCCGGGCAGAACCGGCGATCGATCTGGTTGTCGCCGGCGGCGAACTCTTCATGCGGTAGGCTCGACCGAGCTGATGGGGCTGATGACCGGCACCGGGCCTTTGGGCAAGAAGCCAGCGGGGACGTTCAACTTCGAGCCCCCGCCACCCGGCCGTGCTCTGTACATGGAGCCCTCGCCGAAGTGGATCCGGATCGTGGTCGGCGGGGAGACGATCGCCGACAGCCGCCGCGTCGTGCTGCTGTCGGAGTCAGGGCTTCAGCCGACTTACTACTTCCCGCCCGATGACGTCCGGCTCGACCTGCTCGAGCCCTCCGATCGGCATACGACCTGCCCCAAGAAGGGCGAGGCCTCCTACCACACGATCCGGGTCGGCGACACGATCGTCGAGGCCGGTGCCTGGTATTACCCCGAGCCACTCGAGGGAGCGGAGCCGCTCAAGGACCTGATCGCCTTCTACTTCGATCGGATGGATCACTGGTACGAGGAGGACGAGGAGGTGTTCGTCCACCCGCGCGATCCCTACCACCGGATCGACGTGATCCCGACCTCGCGTCACCTGCGGTTCTCGCTGGACGGCGAGCTGCTGGCCGAGAGCGAGCGGGCGATGGCCCTGTTCGAATCGAACCTGCCGATCCGCTGGTACGTCCCGCGCGAGGACGTCGTCGCCGAGCTCGAGCCGACGGACACGGTCACGGGCTGCCCGTACAAGGGCAAGGCGAGCTATTACGCGGTGCGCCGCGGCGACGGGGACCTCGTCAAGGATCTGATCTGGTACTACGACGATCCGCTGCCCGCCGTGGGTCGGATCGCCGGCCTGCTGTGCTTCTTCAACGAGCGGGTTGACGTCGAGGTCGACGGCGAGCCTGAGAGCCGGCCCGAGACCGTCTGGTCGCACGGCGTCAAGTCGCAGGCCGCCGCAACCGCCCGCAGCTGATTTCGCCATACTCGCAACCATGGCGATCGCGACCCCCTACACCGAGAAGACCGACGAGCAAAAGGCCATCTGCGAGATGGTCCGCCAGTTCGCCGACGAGCAGATCATCCCCAACGCCGAGCACTACGACCACGAGGACGAGTTCCCCGAGCCGATCGTCGAGCAGATGAAGGAACTCGGACTGTTCGGGGTCACGATCCCCGAGGAGTACGGGGGTATGGGGCTCGACCTGACGACCTACGCGATGATCGTCGAGGAGCTCTCGCGCGGTTGGATCTCGATCAGCGGGATCGTCAACACCCACTTCATCGGCTCCTACCTGCTGATGAAGTTCGGCACCGACGAGCAGAAGCAGAAGTACCTGCCGAAGATGGCCACCGGGGAGATGCGAGCAGCTTTCTCGTTGAGCGAGCCCGAGCTCGGTTCCGACGTGGCCGCGATCAAGGCCTCGGCGAAGAAGCTGCCCGACGGCGACGCCTACGAGATCAACGGCACCAAGATGTGGGTGACCAACGGGTTGCGGTCATCGCTCGTGTTCGTGCTGGTGAGGACCGATCCGAACGCCGAGCCCAAACACCGGGGCCTCACCTGCTTCATCGCGGAGAAGGAACCGGGCGCCGCGGAGAACACGGGGGAGTACGCCGGCTTCAACGTCCCGCCCCAGATCAAGAAGATGGGCTACAAGGGCGTGGAGTCGACCGAGCTCGTGTTCGACGGCTACCGCTGCCCGGCGGAGAACATCCTCGGTGGCGAGGGGGCCGGGCTGAACAAGGGCTTCGGCCAGATGATGGACGCGCTCGAGCTCGGGCGCGTGAACGTGGCCGCTCGCGGCGTCGGCCTCGCCCAACGATCTCTGGAGCTCGCGCTCAAGTACTCACAGGAGCGCCGCGCGTTCGGCAAGCCGATCTCCCAACATCAGGCGATCCAATTCAAGCTGGCCGACATGGCCACCCAGGTCGAGGCCGCGCGCCTACTGACCCACCGGGCGGCTCGGATGAAGGATGCCGGCGAGCGCTCGGACATCGAGGCCGGGATGGCCAAGCTGTTCGCCTCCGAGGCCGGTCGCTTCTGCGCCGAGGAGTGCCTGCGCATCCACGGCGGCTACGGCTACTCCAAGGAGTACGAGATCGAGCGGATCTACCGCGACGCGCCGCTGCTCCTGATCGGCGAGGGCACGAGCGAGATCCAGCGCATGGTCATCGGGCGAAAGCTCCTACAGCGCCACAAGATCTGATCCCCACCGCCCACCCCCAACGCCACTCGCCCTCCTGACCTCGCCGACCGACACCAAATCCCTGATCGAGACCGCGGTCACGCGGTTCCTCGACGAGGTGCCGGCGCTCGCGAACCTCAAGCTCGTGGCCGGCCTCGAGCTACGTGCGCGGGGCGAGCCGCAGATGTATCGGGTTGAGGTCCCCGGACCGAAGGTGACCAAGGACATCGCCGCCGACGCCAAGGTGCGGATCTCGGTGTCGCGCCCGACCTTCAACGAGCTCGCGACCAAGGGTCACATACGGGACTGGCGGGAGGCGTTCGAGCACGGCGATGCCACGGCGACCGGCATCGAGCAGGTGATGAAGCTGATCGTGAACGTGGTCGAGCGCCAGGAGGAGCGCAGCCGCACCCGCAAGGCTTCGCACCACTAGCCGCGCGCGGCCAGCTCCTCGGCTTCGGTGAGCTGCGCCTCGACCAGGGCGAGCCCCGAGTTCCAGAAGCCCGGGTCGGCGAGGTCGATCCCGACGATCTCAGCCAGCTGCTCTGGGCTGCGTGAGCCGCCGGCCGAGAGGAGCTCCAGGTAGCTGGGGACGAACGAGTCGCCCTGATCCAGGTAGCGGCTGTACACCGACAGCGCGAGCAGGAGCCCGTAGGCGTACGCGTACACGTAGCCGGGCGTGTTGATGAAGTGGGGAACGTAGGACCACCACATACGGTAGCCGTCGGTGATCTCGACCGAGTCACCGAACAGCTCGCTCTGGGCCGTCACCCAGAACTCGTTGATGCGGTCGACCGAGAGCTCGCCCTCGTTGCGCCGGCCGGTGTGCACGAGGTGCTCGAAGCGGTTCATCGCCATCTGCCGGAACACGGTGGCGATCGCACCGTCGATCCGCTCGGCCAGCAGGCCGAGGCGCTGCTCCTCGTCGGTGGTCTCGGCCAAGAGCCGGCCGAACACGAGGGCCTCGCCGAACACCGACGCGGTCTCGGCCAGGGTCAGCGGTGTGGACTGGTGAAAGACCCCCTGGGGTTGGGCCAGCGCGGCGTGCAGGCCGTGCCCGAGCTCGTGGGCCATCGTCAACACGTCCCGGCGCTGGGCGGTGAAGTTGAGCAGCACGTACGGGTGCACGCTGGGGACGGTGTACGCACAGAAGGCTCCGCCGCGCTTGTGCGGCCGGGGCGGCGCGTCGATCCAGCGCTCGTCGAAGAAGCGGCGGGTGACCTCGCCGGCGACCGGCGCGAACGACTGGTAGGTGTCGAGGACGAGGTCTCGCGCCTCCGCGTAGGAGTAGGTCACGTCTGTGTCGAGCACGGGAGCCGAACGGTCGTAGTCGGCCAGCTTCTCGACGCCGATCAGCTTGGCCTTGAGCCGGTACCAGCGCTGGGGGATGTCGAACCGAGCGCGCACGGCCTGGATCAGCGCCATCACCGACTCGTCCGAGGCCTCATTGGAGAGGTTGCGGCTCGCGAGCCAGTTCGGGTAGTTCCGCAGCCGGTCCTCGACCGAGTGGTCGTAGACCAGCGTGTTGTAGATGAAGGCCCGCGTCCGCAGGCCGGGCTCGAGTGAGGCCGATACCGCCTCGGCCGCGGTGCGCCGGACGTCGCGGTCTGCCATCTGGAGCCGGCTGAGCGCCACGTCCAGGGTGAGCTCCTCGTCGTCGATGTTCACCCGCACGGCCGAGACGACCTCGCCGAACAGGCGGGCCCAGGCGCCGTTGCTCGAGATCGACTTCTCGGCGAAGACCTTCTCTTCTGGCTCGGAGAGGAGGTGCGGGCGGTAGCGCCGCACGCTCTCGAGGTGGTGGCGGTAGCGGTCGACCTCGCCCGAGGCCAGCAGCTGCTCGGCGCGGTCGTCGTCAAGGCCGGCCCAGTCGAGCTCGAAGAACAGGAGCAGGGTCTCGATCTCGGTGGCGCGCTCCTGCACGAGCTGGAGCAGCGCCCCGCGCTCCGGGTCCGCCTGGTCGGTGGCGAAGCGCAGGCTGGCGTAGGAGCCGACGCGACCGATCAGCTCGTTGATCACCTCGAGCTGGTGCATTGCCCCGTGCAGGCCGGCGGCGTCAAGGTCGGCGACCTTGCCCGCGAACGTCTCTGAAAAGCGGGTGGCGAGCTCTTTGGCCTCGTCGAGCATGCGCTCGGCGTGGGCCCGGTCCTCCTCGCCGTCGAGCAGCGGCGCGAGGTCCCACTCGGTGGCGGTCAGCTCGGGATCGGAGAGATGGTCAGCGATGGTCGACATTTCTTGAGCTTACCCACAGCCGCTCGGATCGAACGGTCCACGGATGCGATACACGACGATCGGCTGGCCGAGCGCGCTCTCGTGGTAGATCGGCTGGGCCGCGGGATCCGATGCGGTCCAGTCGTTCTCGGGGGAATAGCTGAGCACCTTCGGGTGCCAAGGGTCGCGTGCGGGTGTGGTGATTAGGTAGTTCAGGTGGTCGGCGTTCACCTCGGATCGCCATCGAGCACAGGTGGTGATGGGCGTGAACGACCCATGCGGCCCCCGCCCGGCCACGTACTGCACGCGGTTGGAGAGGTCCAGGCCGAAGAACGGATAGGCGAAGAAGCCGCCGTAGGTACCGACCACGCCCACGCGCGCGTCGTGGACGGTGCGGAACAGCGCCCACACTCGCGCCAGGTAGGAGACGCCCGGCTGGTAGACGTAGCGATTTCGCAGGTAGTGGGTCTGGAGTGGGTGGCCGGCGATCGCTATTGCGATTGCGACCACTGCCGCGAGTGCGATCGCGATGTGCGCGCGGCTTACGCGGGCGACCGCGACGAGCGCTCCGACGACGAGTACCGCGGCCACCGCTAAAAGGATTGCGGCTGGAGTGTGGGCGGGCCATAGTCGCGGCTGCGCAATGGTGACGACGAGCGCGGCAGCAAGTCCGATGGTCGTAGCTGCTCGCGCCGCCGGCGACGCGAGGGCGGGGGCGAGCGGGAGGACGACCAGACACAGCGTCAGCGCCGGCGCGAGGTATCGCAGGTTGAACGCAAACCCGAGCGGATTCCCCGCTGGGCCGGCGGCGGTCTCGGGTGTAATCACGTAAGCCGCGAGCGAAAAGAGGGCGACTGCTCCGAGCATCCGGACGATGCGATCGGTCGGTTGGTAGATAACTCTCGCTATACGGGAGTTATCTCCCAAGCGCCGGTGGAAGACGCAGAGCAGTGGCCCAACGATCGCCCCGCTGAGCAAAGCCCACCACCACCCCCCGAGCCCCGACGCGAGCGCGGGCTGGGCGAACGCGCTCCAGAAGTGCGAGCTGGTGGCGTAGTGCGCCACCGAGAAGCCGGTGTTCTGCTGGAGCGGCGCTGCGGGCGTGGGCAGGACGCCCAGGCTGCTCCACGGCAGCGGGTTGCCGACCGCGATCAGGTTGCGCGCGTACCAGTAGCCGCCGGCGACGATCAGCGGCCCGAGCCACAGCCCGGCGGTGCGCAGTCGCTCCCCGCGCGGCGCGATCGCCACCACGCCGATCGTGAGACCCAGCACCGGCCCGAGCACGGTGAGTTTGACGCCGACGGCCAGCCCGGCCGCGACCGCGGCGAGGATCAAGGCGGCGGATGATTGGGACCCGCCCGCCCCGTTGATCAGGAACGCCACGGCAGCCAGCAGGAAGAACACCGCGACGACGTCGTTGGCCGCGGCGCCGGCCTGCGAGTAGTCCATCACCGAGGTCGCCATCGCGACCGCCGCGCCGAGCAGCGTCCCCGCCCCGACGCCTCGGGGGCGCCCGACGCAGTAGGCGGCGAGGAACGTCAGCGCGAGCCACACCAGGTTCAGGCCGGGCGACAGCGTGTCGCGTCCGAGCAGCACGATCCCGAGTCCGTGCAGCACCTCCGCCGTGGCGGGATAGAACGAAGTCAGGTACTCGACGTCGGTGAAGCGCAGCGACACGATGTTCCCGGTCTGCGCGAAGCTCGCCGCCCACGGGAGGTGGTACCAGAGCGAGTCGAATCCGCGGATCCCGACGTCGTAGGACTGGATCGTCAGCGCTCCCCACTCCGCGATCACAGCCGCGGCCGCGAGGACCGCCAGCCCGGTGAGGAGGACATCGGCGCGGGTCAGGACGGGCCCTGACGGCCCCACGGACGCCGAGCGCAGCGAGGCCCACCGGCGCGCGAGTATCGCGGCCAGGACCGAGGCGAGCACGACCGGGGCGAAGGCGAACAGCCCCACCGCGCCCAGCACCTCGAGGATGCCGATGAGGACGGCCAGGCCAATGACGGCCTCCGTCAGGCGGGCCGGAGCGCCGTCCCAGTCGGGCAGGATCCGGCGGCGGATCGCCACGGCGGCGAGCGCCAGCGCGACGCAGATCACCGCCAGCCCGGCCACGCCGAGCGCGTAGCGGCCTACGGTCTCCACCACAGGATGCGGTCGGGAGAGAGCTCGATCACCGGGCCGACGAGC
The DNA here is from genome assembly GCA_963757235.1 of uncultured Solirubrobacterales bacterium. GTDB lineage: Bacteria > Actinomycetota > Thermoleophilia > Solirubrobacterales > Solirubrobacteraceae > Palsa-465. Next base: position 99,981 of record CAVWRC010000023.1, read on the forward strand.
GGGTGATCGCGGTACTGCGGGTAGCGTGCCGTGAGCGCGGCAATGGCATTCGGGGCGTCATCGAGGATTCGAACCTCGCCCAGCGCCTGCACCCAGGCGAGCCGCGACCAGTCCTCCTCGTAGTGGTCGACGGTCAGCGCGGCCCGCGGGCGGGCGCGCAACCAGCGCAGGCGGGCCAGCCGCTCGGGCGGCACGTCCTTTCGCTTGTGGTCGACCGCCGTGACGAGCGCGCCGCCGGCGAGGGCGAAGGTCACCGGGAGGACGCGCGGGTGGTGCTCGTCGTCGATCAGGCCGAGGCGTCCGACGCGCGCCTGGTCGAGCAGCTCCCGGGCCCACTTAGGGAGCTTGGCTACGCTTGCGCAGCTTCCCATGATCGGCCGAAGACTAGGCGCCTGGGCGCTGCTCACCGTATGCGCGCTCGCACTCAGCGCGATCCTGGCCGGCTGCGGCAGTGACAGCGCAGGGCGGCGTACGCCTACGGCCGAGTCGGTTCCGCTCCTCCCCGGCTCTCGGATTGTCACTCAGGTGCGCGCTTGCGACCAGGGGTCGAACGCGTACTGCGCGATCGATCTGGTCGTGCGCAACGGCGGCTATGACTCGTCCGACATCCTCCTGCGCGACGAGGGTCGCCTGCTGAAAAAGGACGGGTGGTCGCTCGCCCACGGCGACACCGGGGCACAGAGCGCGGCCAACTCGCCGGGGCACACGCTGCGGCTGACCTTCTCGACCGCCGCCGGCGATCTCCAGGAGGTCGATCTCGGTGCGATCAACCGGCCGTGGCCAGTCGTCTATTCGCTGTCGAGCTCGATGTTCGCCCGCGCCGCGACGATGTCGATGATGCTCGAGATCGGTTCGTCTTAGCCGAGGATCAGGCGGCGGTTCGGGCCGACCGAGATCGCCCGGCGGCCGGCCAGCAGGTCACGCAGGTCGGCTCCGACGAGCTCCTCGCGCCAGCCTTCGAGCGCCCGCACGTCGGGCTCGGGCTCGCCACGTCGCGACGCGCCGACGATCGCTTCGAGCTCGTTGCGCGAGGCGATCAGCTCATAGGCGAGGCCCGCGTCGAGCGCGCGGGCGCGCAGGAGGGCCTCGGCTAGCACGATCAGCGGGGCGTCCTCGGGCTCGGAGCGGCCGCGTCCCTCCTCGCGGGCAATCGGCGGGGCCTGCATCCCGGCGGCGATCGCCTCGAGAATCGCGGCGCCGCGCCGGCGGATGCCCGAGGGGTGGATCCCGCGGATCTGCTCGAGTGCCTGGAGGTTCGACGGGTGGCGCTTGGCGAGCTCGACCAGCGCGGGGTCGGCCAGCACCGACCCGACCGGGCGGTCCTCGGTCGACGCCGTCCGCTCGCGCCAGGCAGCGAGCTCCTTGGCCACGGCCCGGGCTCGGGGATCGAGCTGCCCGACCCTGGGCAGCCGCTCCCAGGCGGTGTCGGGATCGCGCTCATCGGTGGCCGACTCGAGGCGCCGGCATTCCTCGCGCGCCCACTCCAGACGGCCGGTGTCGGTCAGCCGCCGCTCGAGCTCGTCGGCCAGCTCGAGCAGGTGGGCGACGTCCTCGGCGGCGTAGCTCAGCTGCTCGGCGGTCAGGGGCCGCGCGTCCCAACGGGTGTAGCTGGCCGTCTTGCCCACGCGCCGGCCGAGGATGGCGCCGAGCAGGTTGCCGTAACCGGTCTGGGCGCTCGCGCCGACAAACCCGGCCGCGAGCTGGGTATCGAAGATGTTGTTGATCTCCGTCGACCACGCCCGGCGGAGGATCGCCGCGTCCTGGCGGCCGGCGTGAAGCACGACCTCGATCGCCGGATCGGCCAGCAGCTGGGCGAGCGGCGTCACGTCCACGCCGTCGAGCGGGTCGATCAGCAGGACCTCCTCCCCCGCCGCGATCTGGACGAGGCAGAGCAGGGCGCGGTAGCGGCCCTCTGACATGAACTCGGTGTCGATGCCGAGCCGCCCGGCGGCCCGAGCGGTGGCGGCCGCCGTGGCTACGTCCAACGAGGTGGCCAGCGGAGGGGATTGTTGGCCACGGCTCGTCTGGGTTCGCATGGTTTCAGCCTACCTGTCAGGGGTAAACCGACCGTCCTGGTAGGATATAAACCGCATGATCTTCTCTTCGAAGGCGGAATACGGCGTACGCCTGATGGTCGAGCTTGGGCGCCAGTCGCCCGAGCAACCCACATCCCTGAAGGCGATCGCCGATGCGGAGGGGTTGCCGCTCGCGTACCTGGAGCAGGTGGTCGCGCGGTTGCGCAAGGCGGGGCTCGTCCAGAGCGCTCGCGGCGCCCACGGCGGCTATTGGCTCGCCCGGCCGGCCGAGGAGATCGCGATGGTGGACGTGGTACAGGCGCTCGAGGGCGCGATCGCCCCGATGGAGTGCTTCGTGCACGACCACACCGAGCGCGTGCTGTGCTCGCACGAGCCCGACGCCGGTCGTGGTTGCGCCACCAAGCTGCTGTGGACGCGCGTGCAGGGCGGGATCATCCGCTCGCTGCAGACCACCACGCTGGCCGAGCTGGTCGAGTTCTCGCGCCGGAACGAGCGCGAGCCCCTGCACGCTTGAGATTTACGACCCGAAAGTTGATATGGCAGACCTAGACATCAGAAACCTTCACGTCCGGGCCGGTGAGAAGGACATCCTGCGGGGTGTCGATTTGACCGTCGGTCGCGGCGAGATACATGCGTTGATGGGCCCCAACGGTTCGGGGAAATCCACTCTGGCCAACGCCGTGATGGGTCACCCCGGGTTGGAGGTGACCGACGGCCAGATCTTGTTCAAGGGTGAGGATGTGACCGCGGCTTCGCCGGACGAGCGGGCCCGGATGGGGCTGTTCATGGCCTTTCAGTATCCGGTGGCGGTGCCGGGTGTCACGGTCACCAAGTACCTGCGAACTGTTTTGAACGCGCACCGCGAGGGCGAGGGCCTGGAGCCGATCCCGCTCAAGGAGTTCCGCCAGACGGTCGAGGCCGCGATGAAGCTGACCAACGTCCCGCGCGACTTCTCGACCCGATATCTGAACGAGGGGTTCTCCGGGGGAGAGAAGAAGCGGATGGAGATCCTGCAGCTGGCGCTCCAGAAGCCCATGATGGCGATCCTGGATGAGACGGACTCGGGGTTGGACATCGACGCGTTGCGGGTGGTCGCCAACGGCGTGAACTCGGTGGCAGGTCCTGACATGGGCGTGCTGATCATCACCCACTACCAGCGGATCCTGCACCTCGTCCAGCCCTCGCACGTGCATGTGATGTTCCAGGGTCGGATCGTCCGAGAGGGCGGGCCGGAGCTGGTCGAGGCACTCGAGGCGAAGGGCTACGGATGGATCACCGACGAGATCGAGGCGGCCGCGTAATGGCTTCGGTATCCGGGATCTCTGGGGTTTCCGTTGGGGATGTTGCTTCGGAGTTCCCGGTTCTGGGGCGGACGTTTGGCGGGCATCCGCTGACTTACCTGGATTCGTCGGCGACCTCGCAGACGCCGACGCCGGTGATCGACGCGATGACGTCGTACTACACGCACTCGCGGGCGTCGATTCACCGTGGGGTATATCCGCTCGCCGACGAGGCGACGACGCTGTTCGAGGGCGCCCGAGAGCGGATCGCTTCGTGGTTAGGGTCGACGCCTGAAGAGACTCTGTTTACGGCGAACGCGACGGCCGCGATCAACATGGTCGCCTACACGTGGGGGCGCCAGAACGTTCAACGCGGGGATCTAGTGGTGCTGACCGAGATGGAGCACCACTCGAACATCGTGCCCTGGCAGCTGCTGTGTCAGGACCGGGAGGCCGAGCTGGCGTACGTGCCGGTTTTGCCCGACGGGTTCTTGGATCTGGACGCGCTCGATGGGTTGCTGGAGCGGGGTCCGCGGCTGGTGTCTTTTGTGCATGTGTCGAATGTCCTGGGCACGGTTAATCCGGTGGCCGAGATCGCGCGGCGCGCTCATGCTGCCGGCGCGGTGGTTCTTGTCGATGGGGCCCAGGCGGTGCCGCAGATGCCGGTCTGGCTGCCCGATCTGGATGTCGATTTCTACGCCTGGACCGGCCACAAGGCCTACGGGCCCACTGGCGTTGGCGTCTTGCACGGCCGTCGCGAGCTGCTCGAGGAGATGCCGCCGTTCATCGGTGGTGGCCACATGATCCGGACGGTGGCGGCCAACGAGTCGACGTGGACCGACCTACCGTGGAAGTTCGAGGCCGGGACGTCCCAGATCGCCGAGGCGATCGGCTTGGGCGCGGCGGTGGATTGGATTCGATCTGTCGGGATCGAGCGGATCCATGCGCACGAGCAGGCGCTGGTTTCCGAGCTCTTGGAGCGGTTTGCTGCGGACGAGGTCCCGGGCGTGTCGGTTCACGGGCCTTTGTCCGCTTCCGATCGCGGCGCCCTGGTGTCGTTTGTCCTGGAGGGCGCACACCCGCACGACATCGCCGACATCCTCGGTAGTCAGGGTGTGTGCGTGCGCGCCGGGCACCACTGCGCTCAGCCGCTGATGCGCCGGCTCGGCGTGCCGGCGAGCACCCGGGCCTCGTTTGCGGTGCATAACTCGGTCGCGGATGTGGATCGTCTGATCGAAGGGCTCGCGCGGGTCCGGACGACGCTGCAGTTGGACTGAGCCGCTTGCGCCGCCCTCTCGACACGGGGCGGCTCGACCTGAGAACCTAGTCGTATCTCACCTGAAGAACGTGTTGTCATTCCCGGCAGCGAGCGCCGGTTGGAGCCTGGGCACCGGGTGATCGGGGACGTCGATCGGGGCAAGGCGATCTCGGTTACCGTCTATCTGCGCGGGTCCGGATCGCTCGACTGGGTCGACCAGGAAGCCGCTCGGGCTCCGGCCGAGCGGCGGACACTGTCCCGCTCCGAGCTAGCTACCGCGAACGGGGCTAGTGATCAGGATGTGGCTGCCGTGCGTTCGTTCGCCGCTCAGTACGGGCTGGACGTGGGCGAGGTCGACGCCGGGCGCCGGGCCGTGGAGCTGCGTGGGACGGTCGATGCGATGGCGCGGGCGTTTGGCGCGGATGAGTTGGGGTTGTTCGAGCACCCGAGCGGCGTTTCGTATCGCGGGCGCCAGGGGCCACTGACGATCCCGCGCGAGCTCGACGGCGTGATCATCGGCGCGTTCGGGATTGACGAGCGTCCGCAAGCCAAGCCCTACATCCGCCCCCAGGTCCCAGCCGCGGACGCGACCTCGTACACGCCGCTCCAGGTCGCGGCGGCCTACGACTTTCCCACCGGCGTGACCGGCGCGGGCGAGACGGTGGGGTTCATCGAGCTCGGTGGCGGGTTCAGCCAGAGCGATCTGGACACCTACTTCTCCGGTCTCGGGGTGTCGCCGGCGCCGACCGTGACCGCGGTCGGAGTCGATGGCGGCACCAACTCCCCGGGCACGAATCCGGATGAGGACGGGGAGGTCATGCTCGACATCGAGGTGGCCGGCTCGATTGCCCCGGGGGCGAAGTTCGTCGTCTACTTCTCGCCCAACACCGACCAGGGATTCATCGACGCGGTGTCGTCGGCGGTGCACGACGCCACCAACACGCCGAGCGTGATCTCGATCAGCTGGGGCGGACCCGAGGACTCCTGGACTCAGCAAGCCAGGACGCAGATGGAGCAGGTGTTGACGGAGGCGGCCGCGGCCGGCGTCACCGTGGCGGTCGCCGCAGGAGACAACGGGTCGACCGATGGCGTCACCGACGGCAAGCAGCACGTCGACTTTCCCTCGTCTGCCCCCCACGCGTTGGGCTGTGGCGGCACCACGCTGCAGATCTCGAATGGCGCCGCGACTTCGGAGGTTGTCTGGAACGATCTGCCGAGCGGCGGTGCCGGGGGTGGGGGCATCAGCATCGAGTTCGCCGTGCCCTCCTACCAGACGGGCGTGACCATGCCCGACAACGTCGATACCGGCAGCCCGGGGCGCGGTGTGCCCGACGTGGCCGGCGATGCCGATCCCCAGACCGGCTACACGATCTTCGTCGACGGCAACCAGGAGTCGGTCGGCGGCACGAGCGCCGTGGCGCCCCTGTGGGCCGGCCTGCTCGCGCTGGTCAACGAGTCGCTCGGTCAGCCGGTCGGGTTCGTCCAGCCGCGGCTCTATCAGGCTTCCTCCGCCGCGGGCCTTCACGACATCACTCAGGGCAACAACGGGGCCTACACGGCGGGGACGGGCTGGGATCCGTGCACCGGGCTGGGGAGCCCGGACGGCGCCGCGCTGGTCACTGCGCTGCGCTGACGAAGAACGCCGCGAGCTTTTCGACAAGCAGTGCGCCGATCGGCGAGAGGTCCTGATCGTGGACGAGCGCGACGCGGTAACGAGGCGCTGGATCAGTCTGGGAAACGTTCCCGCGGAAACGCAACCAGACGGTTGCGGATACTCCGGCTCGACCGGCCACGGGCCCATCCTCGTTCCGTCCGACGGCACGCGTAATCTATCGAACATGTGTTCGCCTGACCACATCCCAATGGAGGCGCCGGAGAAGTCGGCGTCACTCCTCGAACTCGAGCGGCAGATCTGTGAGTTGGCCGCGCACATCGCTGTCGCGACGTGCCGCTGGCTGTTGCTCCTCGCCGAGTTCGACTCGCGAGACGGCTGGGCGGAATGTGGTCTGAAGTCGTGTGCGCACTGGCTGTCCTGGAAGTGCTCGATCGCGCCCGGGGTCGCCAGGGAGAAGGTTCGGGTTGCCCATCGGCTCCAGGAGTTGCCGCTGGTGCGCGAAGCGTTCTCGCGCGGAGAGCTGTCCTACTGCAAGGTCCGTGCGCTCACCCGGGCGGCGACGCCGGAGACCGAGGAGGGTCTGCTCGAGATCGCGCGCCACGCGACCGGCGCGCAGCTGGAGAAGCTCATGCGCTGCTATTCGAGCGCCTTGTCGGCGACCCTCGGGTCGGCGCGGCGCCAGCAGGAGCTGCGCTATCTCAGGTGGAGCTGGAACGAGGATGGGTCGCTTCGCGTGGAGGGGCGCCTGCCGGCGGATGATGGGGCGCTGCTGATCAACGCGCTGAGCGGCGTTGAGGAGCAGTGCGCCGAGGGGGACGACTATGTGGCCTCGCTGGCCGGCGCGCGTCGTGCCGATGCATTGGTGACGTTGGCCAGGGGCGCCGCCCGCGCCGGCGCCGTGCCGGAGCTCGTGGTCCACGTGGATGCCGCGACGCTCACGACGGACGAGGTGGTGGAGCGCTCGGAGCTGGCCGATGGGCCGACAATTCCTGCGGAGACGGCGCGTCGGCTGGGTTGCGATGCGGCCGTTGTCCGGATCGTCGAGCAGGACGGTCGTCCGCTGACGGTGGGCCGGCGGACGCGGACGATCCCGCCGGCGATGCGTCGGGCGCTCCGAAGCCGGGACGACGGCTGCCGCTTCCCGGGGTGTACGCACAGCCGATTTCTGCACGCACACCACATCCAGCACTGGGCGCGGGGCGGCCCGACAACGCTGGAGAACCTGGTGCAGCTGTGCTCGTACCACCATCGCCTCGTGCACGAGGGCGGATTCAGGGTCGAGCGGTCAGGCCGCGGGGCGGTGAGTTTCAGGCGGCCGGATGGGCGAGCGATCGCGCCGGCGCCCGGTTGCGGCTCGGCCTTGGGAGGGTCGCTGGCCGAGCAGCACCGGGCGCGCGGCGTGATCGTTGACGCGTCGACGTGTCGGCCGTTGTCGGCCGGGGATCGGCTGGACTATGGGCTGGCGGTCGAGGTGCTGTTGCCGAGGGCGCTGGCGGCCGCCGGATGATGGTTGGTGGGGCGCCGGACGCTACGCTTGGATGGCAATGGACGAGCTGTATCGCGAGAACATCCTCGACCACTACAAGCACCCTCATAACTGGAGTCCGCCGGACGCGGAGCTGGAGGGGGCCGACCTGGAGTTCCAGGATCTGAACCCGCTGTGCGGGGATGAGCTGCGGGTGCGGCTCGCGCTGGATGGGGACGGGCGGATCGAGGCGGTGCGGTTCTCGGGGCACGGGTGCGCGATCTCGCAAGCGGCGGCGTCGATGGCATCGGACGAGGTCAAGGGAATGCGGCCCGAGGAGCTGCTGTCGCTCGACCGATCATTCGTGCTCGATCTGCTTGGGATCGATATCTCCGCCACGCGGATGAAGTGTGCGCTGCTGTCGCTGAAGGTGCTGAAGGGCGCCTCGCTGGGGCACTCAGCCGGGTGGGAGCCGGAGAGCAGCGCCGCCTAAGAAATTCCTATCGGTGCGCTAGGATTTGGCTGTGCCGGAGATTATTGACGTGTGTCGTGTGGATGAGCTCGGACCGGGCGAACGCCGCCTGGTCGAGTGGGACAACCTCGAGATCGGCGTGTTCAACTGCGGCGGCAGCTACTACGCGATCGAGGACCGGTGCTCACACGACGACGGGCCGCTCGCGGAGGGCGAGTTCGATCCGGACAACTGCACGGTCGAGTGCCCGCGGCACGGGTCGTTGTTCGACCTGAAGACCGGCAACCCGAAGACTTTGCCCGCATACGTTCCGGTGGACACCTTCCCGGTGATCATCGAAGACGAGACGATCAAGCTGGAGGTGGAGTAGTGGCTGTAGACGTGACGACCGAGAATGCCGCGCTGGCGGCGATCAACGCCGACTACGAGCAGCGCTACGGCTTTCATGACGCCGAGAACTATCTGTACAAGGCGCCCAAGGGCCTGAATCGGGAGATCGTCGAGAAGATCTCGGAGTTCAAGTCCGAGCCCCAGTGGATGCGCGACTTCCGCCTCAAGGCGCTCGAGCACTTCCTCTCGCGGCCGCAGCCGACCTGGGGTTCGCCGATGCTCCAGGAGGTCGACTACGACGACATTCACTACTTCGTCCGCGCATCAGAGCGCGCCGAGCGCTCGTGGGACGACGTGCCCGACGATGTCAAGAAGACGTTCGACCGGCTCGGCATTCCCGAGGCCGAGCGCAAGTTCCTGTCGGGCGTCGGGGCCCAGTACGAGTCCGAGGTTGTCTATCACCAGGTGCGTGAGGACCTCGAGAAGCAGGGCGTGATTTTCAAGGACATGGACTCCGGGCTGCGCGAGCACGAAGACCTCGTGCGGGAGTACTTCGCCACCGTGATCCCGCCCAACGACAACAAGCTCGCGGCGCTCAACAGCTCGGTGTGGTCCGGCGGCTCGTTCGTGTACGTGCCAGCGGGCGTCCACGTCGAGATGCCGCTCCAGGCCTACTTCCGGATCAACACGGAATCGATGGGACAGTTCGAGCGCACGTTGATCATCGCCGACGAGGGCTCCTACGTGCACTACGTGGAGGGCTGCACCGCGCCCACCTATTCATCCAATTCGCTCCACTCCGCGGTGGTTGAGCTGATCGCCAAGCCGGGTGCGCGGATTCGCTACACGACGGTCCAGAACTGGTCGACCAACGTGTTCAACCTGGTGACCAAGCGCGCGGTGGCGCACGAGGACGCGACGGTCGAGTGGGTCGACTGCAACCTGGGCTCCCGCCTGACCATGAAGTACCCGAGCGTGTACCTGCTCGGCGAGCGGGCGCACGGCGAGATCCTGTCGATCGCGTTCGCCGGCAAGGGCCAGCACCAGGACGCCGGCGGCAAGATCATCCACGCCGCCCCCAATACCACGAGCAACATCTTCGCCAAGTCGATCTCCAAGGACGGCGGGCGGGGCTCCTACCGCGGTCTGCTCGAGATCGCAAAAGGCGCCCACGGCGCGCGGTCAAAGGTCGTATGCGACGCCCTCCTCCTCGACGAGAACTCACGAAGCGATACCTACCCGACGATCAGGATCGGCGAGGACGACGTCAACGTCGGACACGAGGCGACCGTCTCTAAGGTCGGCGATGACCAGCTCTTCTACCTGATGTCCCACGGCATTCCCGAGGACGAGGCCTCCAAGCTGATCGTCAACGGCTTTATCGAGCCGATCACCAAGGAGCTCCCGATGGAGTACGCGGTCGAGATGAATCGGCTGATCGAGCTTCAGATGGAGGGCTCGATTGGCTAGCGCGCCGGCCCCCGCGCTGGAGCTGCCTACATTCAAGGGCAGGGCTGGCTGGGAGTTCACCGACATCTCCGAGCTGAATCTGGCCGCGTACGAGCCGGTGCGCGGCGCCGAGGAGCTGAGCGATGTCGATCCGGCCGATCGGATGTTCGACGCGCCGGCGGGCGAGCTGCCCGAGGGCGTCATCGTCACCTCGATCGAGCAGGCGGCCAGCGAGCACGGCGAGCTGCTGCGCCGCCACCTGGGCACGCTGATTGGCCCAGGTGACGACGTGTTCGTGTCGCTCAACGACGCCGGCTACCGCGCCGGCTCATTCGTCTACGTTCCGCGCGGGGTGGCCCTGGAGGCGCCGATCGCGCTTGAGAGCGTGCAGGCGCGAGCAGGAACTTTGCTCAACCAGCGGACGTTGGTTGTGCTCGAGGAAGGCGCTCGGGCCGAGGTCTGGGAGCAGTACCTGTCGGCCGAGGCGGTTCTCGACGGCGTCTTCAACGTGGTTACCGAGCTGATCGTGGGTGGCGGCGCCCACCTGCGCTACGTATGTGGCCAGGGACTGTCGGAGCGCAGCTGGATCTTCGGTGCCCAGCGCGCCGAGGTCGGTCGCGATGCCGGGCTCGACTGGGTCGCGCTCGGGTTCGGTTCGGCGCGGGGCCGGGTGCGCATGGAGACGCGGCTCGGCGGCGAGGGCGCGGAGGCGCGGGTCACCGGCGCCTACGCCAGCCACGCCCGCCAGCACATCGACTTCGACACCACCCAGGAGCATGCGGCGCCGAACACGACCTCCGACCTTGCCTTCCGCGGGGTGCTCACTGGTCGCTCGAGCGCGGTCTGGCGGGGCAACATCATCGTCGACCCCGGCGCGCAGAAGACCGACGCGTTCCAGGAGTCGCGCAACCTGCTGCTCTCCAAGCGCGCGCACGCCGACGCGATCCCCGGCCTCGAGATCCAGGCCAACGACGTGCGCTGCACCCACGCCGCCGCGGTGGCGCAGCTCGACCCCGAGCAGCTGTTCTACCTGCGCTCGCGAGGGCTCAAGCTCGAGGTCGCCCGCCGGCTCGTAATCGAGGGTTTCCTGGCGACGCTGGTCGAGCGCTTCGAGGAAGGGCCTGTGCGCGAGCGGCTGGCCGACGCGCTCGAGCGGCGCCTCGGGCTGATCCTGGCCGACTAGTCCGGCCCGGCGGACGGGCGCTCAGGACGCGGCCGCCAGCTCGTCTAGCGCCTCGAGCTCGTCGTCCTCGAGCTCGAGTTCGACGGCCTCGCGGTTCTGGTCGAAGTGCGCGATCGAGCTGGTGCCCGGGATCGGAACGGTGACCGGCGAATGCTGGAGCAGCCAGGCCAGCGCGACCTGCGCAGGCGTGGCGCCGTGACCGGCGGCGATGTCGGCCAACGCGGTCCCGGACTCGGCGAGCTCGCCGACGGCGAGCGGGAAGTAGGGCAGGAAGGGGATTCCCGCCTCCTGGCAGAAGCGCAACACGTCCTCGGACGCCCGGTTGACGACGTTGTACTGGTTCTGAACGGAGACGATCGGAGCGATCTCCTGTGCCCGCTCGATCTCCTCCACCCCGACGTTGGACAGGCCGATGTGGCGGATCTTGCCCTCGTCCTGGAGCTCAGCCAGGGCTGCGACCGAGTCCTCGATCGGCACCTTCGGATCGACCGTGTGCAGCTGGTAGAGGTCGATCCGCTCGAGCCGTAGCCGCCGCAGAGACGCCTCGCAGCAGCGCTTGAGGCGGTCCGGGCGGCAGCTCGGCTCCCACCGACCGGGTCCCGGCCGCTCGAAGCCGCCCTTGGTCGCGATCACGAGGTTCTCGGGATAGGGACGCAGGGCCTCGGCGATCAGGTTCTCCGATACGTCGGGCCCGTAGGAGTCGGCGGTGTCGATCAGGTTGACGTCGGCGTCGACCACGCGGCGCAGGAGCTCGCGTGCTCCAGCCGGGCCAGGGGGGTCGGCCGGGGGGCCCCAAACTCCGGGTCCCGTGATCCGCATGGACCCGAACCCGATCCGGAAGATCTCGAGGTCGCCGCCGATGGTGAGGGTGAGGTCGGTGGCGGGCACGCCGGGCAGAGTACCGGTCGGCGCATTCGTGCGGTCAGGCGGCGGGCGTAGGATCCGCGGATGGCTCGCCAGCCCGCAGCGCTGATTCCCCTTGGCTACGGCAAGTTTGTACGCGCCGACCGGGTGTTCGCGCTGGTGCCGCTGGAAGGGGACGATCGCGGCGACGGCCGGCGGACGCTCGTCTACATCGAGGGAATCGAGGAGCCGGTCATCGCCTCGCGGTCCGAGGGAGCGATCGCCCGGGACGTCGCGGTCGCGCTCGGGCGTGGAGGCAGAGCCCGCGAGGGCATCGAGTTGCCCGGCCAGGAAGTCCTTTTCTGACGGGCCGGGCCTGCGGTTCGCGGCGGTTGAGCGTTTTCCTGCCCCCTGGACGAATGTTCGATTAACCGCCTGGGCCCCGCTGCCGATGACCGGGGCAGAGACGGATGAAAGGTCAGTGTCGCCCGGGGGCGCACGTGACACAAAGTGAGGTAGAGATGCGTGGAATTGGCTACCGTCTTGGGAGGCGGCGGACGGGTTCGGTCCTCGTGGCGTTGGGCGCGGCGCTGACGTTCGCGCTCAGCTCGGTGGCGGGTGCGTCGGCCAAGACGGTGACGCCGGCGTATGTGATCCCGGTGCCCGCACATATGGTGCTCGTGACCTCTGTCCGGCCGCCGGCCAAGGTCGTCCAGGTCGTCCAGGTTCTCCAGGTCGCGCACGCGGCCGGGCACAAGATCGCTTGACCAGACGCCTGCTCGTCGTCGCGAACAGCCTGCGCTCGGACTCGGGCAAGGGGCCGGCGCCGCGCAGCTTCGTCGTCTACGTCGCGCTCGTGGCCGCCGCCGCCGTCGGCTCGCTCATCCTGCTGCCGTGGATGCGCGAGTGGCGGGTCGGCGACCCGGCGCTGTTCGTGGTCCTGTCGGTGTTCGTCCTGGCCGGCGAGCTGCTGCCGATCCCGGTGCCGCGGAGGCGGGGTCTGACTCGGGTGACGATCTCGGCCGCGTTCGCGTTCGCGATCCTGCTCCGCTTCGGCGCTGGGCCGGCCGTTGTGATCTACGTCTCGAGTTCGGTGATCGCCGATCTGGCCGGCCACGTCTCGCCGCTCAAGACCCTTTTCAACGCGGCCCAGTACGTGCTCGCCATGGTCGCCGCGGCGGCGGTGCTGAACCTCACCGGCGAACTGCCGCTCAGCCAGATCACGAGCGGCGAGCTGCCGACCGTGCTGGCCGCCGGCGCGGCCTTCTTCGTCGCCAACCATCTGCTCGCGTGCACGGCGGGTGCGCTGCTCGCGCGTCTGCCCCTTCGCGTCTACCTGCGCGAGGATCTGGCCTTCCAGGCGTGGACGGCCGGATGCGTGCTCGCGTTCGCCCCGGCTCTGCTCGCGTCGGCCAACGCCAGCGTGGCGCTCGTCCCCGTGTGCTTCGTCCCGATGCTCGCGGTGTACTTCGGCGGCCGCCAGGCGGCCATCTCGAGCCACCGTGCCCACCACGATGTGCTGACCGGCCTGCCGAACCGCTCCTCGCTGTCCGAGACGCTGCAAGGAACGCTCGACGACGTCGCGTCCGACGCGCATCCGGTCGCGGTGATGCTGCTCGACCTCGACGACTTCAAGTCGATCAACGACACGCTCGGCCACGAGCTCGGCGATCTGGTGATCCAGCGAGTCGCGCGGCGCCTCAGTCATGCCGTCGAGGACGGCGCACCGTCCGGGGAGCAGGAGACGGTGCTGGCGCGGATCGGAGGCGACGAGTTCGGCGTCCTCGTCCACGGCGGCCAGCTGCAGGCGGAGGAGCTGGCCGGGCGGCTGCTAGCGGTGCTCGACCAGCCGCTCGAGGTCGACTCGGTGGCGCTGCACATCTGCGCGAGTATCGGCATCGCCTGCTTCCCCAACCACGGCCGCAGCGCGGCAGAGCTGATGCGCCACGCGGACGTCGCGCTGTACTGCGCCAAGGGTTCGGACGACGGGTTCGCCACCTACGCCGAGGAGGACGACGAGTACAGCATCGACCGGCTTGCGCTGGCGGCCCAGCTGCGGCGCGGGATCGAGCGCGGTGAACTGGTCGTCCACTACCAGCCCAAGGTGCCGCTCCAGGGAGGCGCGACGCTGGCGCTCGAGGCGCTGGTGCGCTGGAACCATCCGCAGCTCGGCTGCATCGGACCGGACGGATTCATCCCGCTGGCGGAGCAGACCGGGATCATCAAGCCGCTGACCGATCGAGTCCTCGAGGCGTCGCTGGAGCAGTGCGCGCGCTGGCGCCAGGAGGGCCTCGAGGTGACGGTGTCTGTCAACGTGTCGACCCGCAGCCTGCTCGACCACGACCTCCCGGTAATCATCGGCGGGTTGCTGAAGCGGCTGGATCTGCACGCTTCGGCGCTGCAGCTCGAGATCACCGAGAGCCGGATCGTCGCCGATTTGCCCCGGGCGCGGGCGGCGCTCGACGAGCTGCGGGCGATGGGCGTGATGATCGCGATCGACGACTTCGGCACCGGCTACTCGTCCCTGTCGCAGCTCCAGCAGCTGCCGGTGGACGAGATCAAGATCGATCGCTCGTTCGTGACCCGGATGGAGACTGACCGCCAGGACGCCGTGCTCGTGCACTCGATCATCGACCTCGGCCGCAACCTCGGCCTGCGGGTGACGGCCGAAGGGGTCGAGACCGAGAACGTCAAACAGGTGCTGGCCCGGCTCGGGTGTGACTACGCCCAGGGGTTCCACGTCGGGCGTCCGGCGCTGGCGGCCGAATGCGCCAGGTATCTCGGGCCGGGCGGCGAACCCGGCGCTAAGGTAGTTCCGCTCACCGCCGTTCGCTAGCCCTGACCGCGGTTCGCTAGCCCTGACCGCGGTTCGCTAGCCCTGACCAGCAACCGCCGTGCTAGCCGGCCACTTGCGAGTAGAGCGACGGTAGGTCCGGGTATCCGCTCGAGGCCCAGCCCGAGTTCTGGAGCGCGGAAATCTGGGCGGCGGGAGCAGAGCCGGCGGTGCTGAGAATCCCCTGGATGCCCGAGCTCGCGGTGCCGTAGCCCGGGATCGTGTTCTGGCCCTTGAGCCAACCGGCGGTGGCGTCGGCGGCGGTGACCGGGTTTGACCAGATCGAGTCGCTCGAGCCGTAGGTGGCGCTGTCGGTGTAGCCGATGTTGAGCCAGTCGTTGTTGTTCTGCGACTGGCGCGACTGGGCGGCGCCACCGGACTCCTCGGCGAGCAGCCAGGCCGAGACGACGCTTGGATCAAGGCCGGTGTCGGCCGCCAGCCGGGAGGCGAACTGCTGCTGATCGGAGGTCAGCATGGTCTGCGCGCTGGCGGGCAGCGCCGCGCCTCCGGTGCTCGTGCCGGCGATACCCAAGCTGGTGAGGCCCGCACTCGTCAGGCCCGAGCTGACGATGTTCGGGATGTCGGCCGCCGTGCCCACCGTACCCGAGGGCCCCTGGGCCTGCGCCAGCGCGTCGGCGAAGCTGCTCGAGCCGGTCGAACCGGCCGTGCCGGTGCCCGTCGTGGAAACCCCACCGGTTGACGAGCCCGTCGTGCTCGCGGCGACAGACGGATCGAAGGCGGTCTGTAGGGAGGCGATCTGGGCCTGGATCTGGGAGACCCGGCTTACGGCGTCGGTGTAACTCATTAACTACTTGCTAGATCGGCGGCAGCCGGCGCCGACTGAACCCGCGGCGAGAGCGCCTCGCGAACCTGGTCGATCGTGTGATCGATGTGGGGGTCGGTCAGGCCGGGATAGCAGCCGATCCAGAACGCGTGCTCGGTGATCTGGTTGGTGACCGTGAGCGGCCCGGCCACCCGGTGCTCGACGTTCTGGTAGGCCGGCTGGCGGAGTAGGTTGCCGGCGAACAGCTGGCGGGTCGCGATGCCGCGCGCCTCGAGCGTATGGCGCAGATCGTTGCGCGAGATCGGCGCGTCCTCGCGCAGGCAGATCGTGAAGCCGAACCACGACGGGCTCGCCTTGGGCGACGCCTCGGGCAGGATCAGCACGTCCTGCAGGTCGGATAGCCCGTCGCGCAGGCGGGCGTGGTTGTGCGCCCGGCGCTGCACGAACTCGTCCAGGCGGCGCAGCTGCACTGCGCCGACGGCGGCCTGCAGATCGGTCGCCTTGAGGTTGTAGCCGAGCTCCGAGTACACGTACTTGTGGTCGTAGCCGGGCGGGAGGGTGCCGTGCTGCTGGTTAAAGCGCTTGCCACAGGTGTTGTCGCAGCCGGTGTCGCACCAGCAGTCGCGTCCCCAGTCGCGGACCGACTCGGCCACGCGGCGCAGCGAGGCCCGCTGCATCAGGACCGCGCCGCCCTCGCCGGTGGTGATCTGGTGGGCGGGATAGAACGACAGCGTGGCCAGGTCGCCGAACGTTCCGACGGGACGCCCGTCGTAGGTGGCGCCGAGGGCATCGCAGCAATCCTCGACCAGAAGCAGCTCGTGCTCGGCGCAGAACGCCGCGATCGTGTCCAGGTCGAACGGGTTGCCGAGCGTGTGGGCGATCACCACCGCGCGCGTGCGCGGGGAGAGCGCGGCTTCCAGCTGCGAGACGTCGATGTTGTAGCCCGGCAGCTCGATGTCCACGAACACGGGGACGAGCCCGTTCTGGACGATCGGGTTGACCGTGGTCGGAAAGCCCGCGGCGACCGTGATCACCTCGTCGCCGCGCTGCAGGCGGCGATCGCGCATGCCGGCCGAGCACAACGTCGAGACGGCCAGCAGATTGGCCGACGAGCCGGAGTTCACCATCAGCGCGTGCTTGACGCCGGCGCGGCGGGCGAGTGCGCGCTCGAAGCGCTGCGTCTCGGGGCCTGAGGTGAGCCAGAAGTCGAGGCTCGAGCGGACGAGCTCGACCACCTCCTCAGGACCGAACACCTTGCCCGACACGGGTACGGACGGCCGGGTTGGGTCGAAGATCGGGCTGTGGTGGCGCTCCGCGGCGTATTCGGCTACGAGCGCGAGGATCTGTTCCGAGGTGGGGGTCATGCCCCCGTCGTCGGCGGGAGCCGGAGATTCTTGAACTTCGGTGCCTAAAGGTTGGACGGCGAGGGCCGATGATCGGGCCATGTCCCTCGATGGCGAACTGACGATTCCTCGTGTCGTCCTGCTTTGCGGCGGGCTCGGCACGCGCATGCGTGAAGAGACTGAGTACCGGCCTAAGCCGATGGTTGAGGTCGGCGGCCGCCCTCTGTTGTGGCACATCATGAAGAGCTACGCCGCGCACGGCTTCAACGAGTTCGTGTGCTGCCTGGGCTACCGCGGCGATGTGATCAAGCGCTACTTCCTGGACTACCACGCGCTGCAGACCGACGTGACGGTTTCACTGGCGCAGGGCCGCGTCGAGTACGGCGGCGGCGAGGTCGAGGACTGGCGGGTCAGCCTGGTGGAGACCGGCCAGAACACGATGACCGGCGCGCGCGTGAAGCGGGTCGAGCACGCGCTCGGCGACAGCGACGTCTTCATGTGCACCTACGGCGACGGGCTCGCCGACATCGACATCAGCCGTCTACTCGAGTTTCACCGCTCCCACGGCCGCCTGGCGACGGTTACCGGCGTGCACCCGCCGTCGCGGTACGGCGAGCTGGTCACCGACGGCGACGAGGTCACGAGCTTCTCCGAGAAGCCCGCCAGCGGCCCGCGCATCTCGGGCGGCTACTTCGTGTTCTCGCGCGAGGTGCTCGAGCGGCTCTCGCCCGACGTGAGCTGCGTGCTCGAGCGCGAGCCGCTCGAGGGATTGGCCGCCGACGGCGAGCTCTGCGTCTACCCGCACGATGGCTTCTGGCAGTGCGCCGACACCGTCCGCGAGGTCGAGCTCCTGCGCGGGCTCTGGGACAGCGGCGACGCGCCCTGGCGGGTCTGGGACGATCGCCGCGGCGGAGCCGACGGCGCGCGACATCCGCGGCGGCGCGCGAGCGATGCCGTGGAAGAGCTGCTCGGATCGGCCCGGGTGTGAGCGAGCGCAGCGAAGCGGTGGCCAGACAGGCCCGCCGCCTAGCCGTCGAAGCGGCGATCCGAGCGCGCACCTGCCACATCGGCAGCTCGCTCTCGATGGTGGACATCCTTGCCGTGCTGTACGCCGATGTGTTGCCGCGTGAAGCGGACGAGTCGGCCGACCGGCTTCTGCTCTCGAAGGGGCATGGCTCCTCGGGTCTATACGGCACGCTCGCCGCGGTCGGGGTGCTGTCGCCCGAAGACGTGCTCCAGGGTTACTGCTCGGACGGCGGGCTGCTGGCCGGCCATCCCGAGCGCGGCGTCCCCGGCGTTGAGATGACCGGCGGCTCGCTCGGCCACGGGCCGGCGATCGCGGTCGGGATCGCGCTTGCCGAGCGCCACATCGGTCGGCGCCGCACGTATTGCCTGGTCGGCGACGGTGAGCTCGACGAAGGCTCGGTCTGGGAGGCGTTCGCGCTCGCCGGGCAGCTCGGACTCGACCGGCTGACCGTGATCGTCGACGCCAACGGCCTGCAGGGCCTCGGCCCGTGCGCCGACGTGCTCGGACGGCATCCGTTGAAGCCGAAGCTCGAGGCATTTGGGCTGGCAGTCCAGGAGGTCGACGGACACGACCACGAGGCGCTGCGCAGCGCCCTCGACGGTCCGGCCGACGGGCGGCCGAGGGCCGTGATCGCCCGGACGATCAAGGGCTACGGCTGGGTTGCGATGGAGGGAGACGTGATGTCCCACTACCGGTCGATCCCCGAGCACGACCGCGAGGCGGTGCTCGCCGCACTGGAGGCACGCTGACATGCGCGACGCATTCTTCGCTGCGCTGACCGAGGCGGCCGAGCGCGACGAGCGCGTGTGGGCGCTCACCGGCGATCTCGGCATTGGCCTGTTCGACGAATTCCAGCGCGTAGCTCCGGGCCGCTATTTGAATGTGGGCATCGCCGAGCAAGCGCTCGTCGGCGTGGCCGCAGGACTCTCGTACGCCGGGATGCGCCCGGTGGCGTACTCGATCGCGCCGTTCCTCACCGCTCGGGCACACGAGCAGGTGCGGGTCGATGTCGCCATCTCACGCGCGAACGTCACCCTGGTAGGAGTCGGCGGCGGTGTCGCCTACGGATACCTGGGGCCGACTCACCACGGGACTGAGGACCTGGCCGTGATGCGCGCGCTGCCCGGAATGACCGTGCTCGCCCCGGCCGACCCAGCGGAGGCTACGCGCGCAACGCGGGCTGCGCTCGAGCTCGATGGGCCCGTCTATGTACGGCTTGGCAAGAACGGCGAGCCGAGTCTTCTTCCGGACGCGCCGTTCGTGATCGGTCGCGCGGTCGAGCTCGGCGACGGCGGCGACGTCGTGCTCGCCAGCACCGGTCCCGTCCTGGGAGCGGTCCTGGCTGCGGCGGAGCGGCTGCGCCAAGACGGCGTCGAGGCGAGCGTCCTGCACTTCGGGACCGTCAAGCCGTTCGACAACGACGCGCTCGTCGCGGCCGCCGCTCGCACCGGAGCCGTCGTCACCGTCGAGGAGCACAACGTCGTCGGCGGGCTCGGCAGCGCCGCCGCTGAAGCACTCGCAGAGGCCGGCGCCGGCGCCCGCCTTCGCCGGATCGGGCTCGCCGATACGTTTGCTCACGAGGTTGGATCACAGCAGCACCTGCTCTCGACACACGGCATCACCGCGGATGGGATCCGCGCGCAGGCCCTCCAGCTGGTTGGCACCGACGGGCTGCGGGCGGCCGCCTGAGCATGATCTCTGTAGTGGGAGTCCTGGCGTGAGCGCCGGTCGGCTGCTCGTCACCGGTGCCTCCGGCTTCGTCGGCGCCGCGGTGGTGTCGGCGGCGCTCCGCCGCGGACATGAGGTGAGCGCGCTGGTCGGCCCAACCTCGCGGCTCGATCGTCTGACGCCGTTGGGGCTCGACGTGCAGGTTGTGCGCGCTGACCTGCGCGACGCCAAGGGGCTCGAGCGGGCCGTGGTCCAAGCTCGACCCGATGCCTGCGTGCACCTTGGAGCCGCCGGAGCGGTCGTCCGCGAGGACGACCTCGACACGCTCCTCGCCGTGAACGTGCTCGCTCCCGCCGTGATCGCTCGCGCGCTCGCCCACGCCGGCGCCCGCCGGCTCGTCACGGCAGGCTCGAGCTCTGAGTATGGGCCGGTGGAAGGTGCCATGGACGAGAAGCTCGCGCCCGACCCCGACGATGCCTACGGCGTCAGCAAGCTCGCCGGCGGACTGCTCGCGCGGGTGCTCGGCGGCCAGGTCGGGCTCGAGACGGTCCACACGCGCCTGTTCTCCGTCTACGGACCGACCGAGGACCAGCGGCGACTGGTGCCCTCGGTGATCCGCTCGCTGCTCAGCGGCGTGCCCGTCGCGCTCACGCCGGGCGGCCAGGTACGAGATTTCATCTACGTCGACGACGTCGCGGACGCGCTGCTCGAGGCGGTCGCGCAACCGGGCGTGAGCGGGCTGACGCTGAACGTTGGCAGTGGCGTACAGAGCACCGTGCGCGAGCTCTGCCTGCTCGTCGCCGAGCTCACCGGCGGGGAGGAGTTGCTCGGGTTCGGAGAGGTCTCCTACCGGCCCGGCGAGCGTTTCAGCTGGCGCGCGTGCACCGAATCGACCGAGCGGACTCTGGGCTGGCGCGCACGCGTGTCGCTGCGCGATGGTCTCGCTCTGACCGTAGACGCCGCGCGGGCGGAGCTCAAAGAAATCTCTCTGGTGAGCTGATCATGAAGCAGCGAACGAACTCGAACGATCCGCGTCGCGACGACGCGCCCTCGCTGGCGATCCTCATCCCGACCTACGGGCGGGCGCGGTGGCTCGAGGCGCTGTTGCGCGCGATTGCTTCGGATCCGGCGGCGTCGTCACCTTCGGTGTCTGTCCTTGTCTCGGACAATGCCTCCACCGATCACACCGCGTCGATGCTGCGATCACTGGAGAGTGAACTCGACCGGGTTGACCTTCGGATTCAGATTCAACCTGAGAATCTCGGGCCGATCCCGAACATGCACTGGCTGATCGACGCGGCGGACGCCGATTACGTGTGGCTGTTCGGCGACGATGACGAACCGGCTCAGGGAGCGATCGGCTACGTCCAGGGCTTGCTAGCAGACCTGCGTCCCACGGTGCTCCA
The DNA here is from genome assembly GCA_963757235.1 of uncultured Solirubrobacterales bacterium. Lineage (GTDB taxonomy): Bacteria > Actinomycetota > Thermoleophilia > Solirubrobacterales > Solirubrobacteraceae > Palsa-465. The sequence goes on from CAVWRC010000023.1 coordinate 120,973, forward strand.
CCTTCCCCACCGCTTTGCCCCCGTCAATGCGCCACCGTATGAGTCGCCCTGTCCTCGCAAGCCCGAGACCTTCGAATCGGGTCGGGAGCTGCTGCTCGAGTACCACCATTGGATGTCGTTCATGTCCGCGACGGTCGTCGAGCGCGGGGCCATGCTCGAGGCCGTTCGCGACGCGCCGACCCTGAGTCCATGGGCGCCGCACATCTGGTTCGGCGTGGCCGGCCGGGGGCGCAAGTGCGCAACCGCCGCGCGCCGCTTGGTCATCGGTGGCGGCGAGATCAGCTGGCGCAGCAGCTTGACCAAGTACATGACGACGCGGCTGATCGAGGCTTATGACGACGGGTTCAATCTGGTCGTGAACGAGACGGAATACGCCACCCTGCTCGACGCTCGCTACCGCCTCAGCGGCGCCTGGGAATGGGATCACGCCCCGTTCGACGAGCTCGTCGCCGCCACGCGGCGGTTTCCCGCCAGTCAATGGCTTCGATCAAAGCTCGCCGAGCGCGCGCACCACGATCATCACACCGAAGCCCTCGCTGTCGTCGCCGAGGCGGTGGCCGCCTCGGGCGACGACGTCATCGCGGACGAGCACGTCCACGAGGGAGAGCGGTGCTTCGTCGAAAACGATCTCGAGGGCGCCGTAAAGGCGTTTCGCCGCGCCGTCTCCATCAACCCGGTCCATGCGAGCGGCTGGTGCGACCTCGGCGTCGTGCTTGGTCAGAAGCGACACAATCAGGCGGCCGACGCGTTTGACCGCGCGCTCGAGCTCGATCCAGAACATCTCGACGCCCGGGTGAACCGGGCGTGGTGGGCGGTCCTACGCGGACTTCACTATCAGGCCGCTCACGACGCTCGGCGCGCCCTGGAGATCGACCCGGGCAACGAGGACGCGGACAAGATCCTCGCGGCAATCGCCGGGGCCGAGCTCGCGCCGACCGGCGGCTAGAAGGCCGACCGCCGGCTAGGCGGCGCCCCCGAGGTACTGGCGGTACCAGTCGACCGTGCGGCGCAGGCCGCCCTCCAGGTCGAACTGGGGCGCCCACCCGGACATTTCCCGGAGCTTGGTCGAGTCGACCCACTGGCGGGGGATCTCGCCGGGGGGTGTGCCCTGCCCGCGGATATCCGGAGTCACGCCCGTGCCGGCGACCCGGCACACGATGTCGACGACCTCGAGGACCGCGTGCGGCTCGTCGCCGCCGGCGTTGAAGGCTTCGCCGCCGCCGCGCCCGTCCTCGAGCAACTTCCAGATGGCGAGGTAGGCGGCCACCGCGTCCTCGACGTACAGGAAGTCTCGCTGCATCTTCCCGTCGGAGCGGATCACCGGCGAGCGGCCGGCGATCGCCGCGAGCGCTGACTCGGGCACGAGCCGGGACAGGTTGAGGTCACCGCCGCCGTACAGGTTGGCAAAGCGCGTCACCGCGACCGGGAGGTCGAAGGTGTGCCAGTACGAGCGCGCGATCAGATCGGTGGCCGCCTTGGAAACGTCATAGGGATAGCGAGGCGCAAGCGCATACTCCTCGCGGTAGGGCAGCTTCTCGTGAATGCCGTAGGCCTTGTCGGAGGCGGCGACGACGACGCGCTGGACGCCGGTCCGGCGGCATCCCTCCATCACCGACCAGGTGCCGCGGATGTTCGTCTCAAAGGTCGACATCGGATTGCGGTTGGCGATGCCCACGATCGTCTGGGCCGCCAGATGGAACACCGAATCGACCTCGTACTCGCTCAGGATGCGCTCTATCAGCGGCGCGTCGCAGATGTCGCCGAAGACGACGTTGACGCGCTGCTCGGTGCCCTCGATCAGGAGCGCAGAGGCTGAGACGGTGTCGCGGCGGAGCACGACGACGCGCGCCCCCTCGTCGAGCAGCGCCTTGACCATCCAGCTTCCCAGCAGTCCGTAGGCCCCCGTGACGAACACGGACGGCCCGTTCACCGCCAGCGGATTCGGAGCGCGATCAGGGGTGGCAGCCATGGCGCGCTGCAATTATGGCGGCGCGCTCCGACGGCTTAGGCGGCCACGGTGAGCGGGGCCTGGAGCGCCGACGCCCGGTCGGCGTCGCGGCACAACACACCAACGATCCGTGGCGGCGTACCCCGGCCCGCGGCGACGCCGAGCTCGCCGTGCTCGAAGCCGTATTCCCCCATCAGCGCGGCGAACTCGGCGAGATTCCACTCGCGGACTCGCGTGCAATCGCTGGGCGGACCCAGATGACCGCCGCCGTGCAGGCTGTCCCGATCCGGCGTGGACAAGACGACGGCCTCCGCGACCTCGAGCGCGCCGTGGAGATTACGAAGCAAGTCCTCGGGCGCGGTCAGATGCTCGAGCACGCCCGCGCACACGACGACGGACCCCTGGAGTTCCTCGTCACTGACGGGGAGCGCTCCCGGCGACTCGAGGTCGTGCTCGCGCCAGGCAAAGGCGGGATGGCGTCGCCGGGCGAGTTCGACGTTTGCGCCGTAGTCGACGCCGAGGATTTCGAACATGGGATGGAGGGCGACGAGCTTGTCGCCAGCGCCGGCTCCGAGGTCGATGATCCGGCGCGCGCCGAGCGCACTCGCGACATTCGCTGCGCGCGCATACACGTCATCCGGCTCATCGGAAATCTCGGTGTCGACAAAGTGCCGCACCTCTTCGCGGCAGTGGTAGCCGGATGCGATGCCGTAACGGGAGTCGCCGGCGGTCGCGATCCGGCGCGCAAGCGGAAGCGGGACAACAAGTCGTTGCCGGGCGTGATCGAGGCCCCCAAGAGCGACTGCGCTGAACGGGTCGGCGGCGAGCGCGGCCAGATAGCGCCCCGCGGCGGCGTCGAAGTCGGCCTCGGCGAGCGCCGCGTCCGCCTCGCGGATCGCGGTCGCGGCGGACGCGCGATCGGCGTCGGTCACGGTGAGGAGGCGCTCCGGGGCAACGCCCTCGTGCTCGGCCACGTAGCGGTAGGTCTGCGCGAAAAACGCGTGAGCCGACACGAAGTCATCGACGGTCAGGCTCTGCGCGCGCACGTTGGCAAGCATCCAGCGGCGGATCCCGAAGTCCTGACGGAACAGGCCGGCGAGCCCCTGTCCATTGACCATGTTGGCCCCGTGACGGCGATAGCGCGCGACCGGCGCGGGCACAAACTCGACTTCGGCAACTTCAGCGACCCGCGCGGCCATGTACCAGTCCTGGGTCGGGAACTCCGCTGGGATCGGAGAGAACCTGTCACGGAGGCTTGCTCGCACCATGAGCGCCGGCGCGATCACGAAGTTGGATCGCAGAAGGTGATGTGCGACGGCACCGCGGAAAGGCGTCTGCCCCTGCTCCTGATACCACGACGGGGCAAGCGTGCGGCCCTCACCGTCGATCACTTCCATGTCACCGTAGACCAGGCCGGCCCTCGGGTGACGGTTCAGCGCGGAGACCAGCAGGCGCGTGCGCGACGGGAGCCAGGCATCGTCGGCGTCGAGAAGGGTGATGAAATCGCCTCGGCACTCAGCGAGTCCTCGCGAGGTCGCGGCGGCCAGTCCCGCGTTCTCCTGGTGGACATAGCGGATTTGCCCTCCCGCCCGGCGCGCGTATTCCTGGGCGATTCCGGGCGTTCCGTCGGTGGAGCCGTCGTCGACGACGATCACCTCGAGCCGGTCGGCCGGGTAATCCTGCGCGAGCGCGCTGTCGAGCGCCTCGGGCAGGTAGCGCTCGTAGTTGTACGCGGCGACGATGGCCGAGACGAGCGGCAGCGAATCGCTCATGACCCGCTGTATTCGCCGGTGCCGGTGCCGGTGCCGTTGCCGTTGCCGTTGCCGTGAACCCCGGCCGCGGCGATGAGCCTGTCAGCGACGCGATCCCAGCTCAGGGAGCGGGCCTGCGCGACCTGCTCGCCGGACAACCGTCCGCGGGTTGCGGCGGTCTGAACCGCCGCGACGAAGCGAGCGCGATCGGAGGTCGCCTCCAGGAAGGCACCAAGGGCGGGCGCGTGAGCGGTGTTCAGCGTGACCGTCGGCAGGCCGGCCGCGGCGTAGTTGTACGCCTTGTGCGGCTCCATCGAATAGGTGAACGGCTCGTCGGTGTGCGGGACGATCCCGACGTCGGAGTGCAGGAGGTAGGCGGCGGTCTCCTCGGGGCGGCGCTCACCCAGCAGGTGCACGTGGGGATGACTCGCGCCGAGCTCGAGCAGCTGCTGGGTCGGAGCCATGCCGATCAGGACCACCTCGATGCCGGTCGAGGCCAGCTCGCGGACGGCCTGCACGTCGAAGCGCATCGACAGCGCCCCTACGTAGACCGCGCGCGGATGGCGTATCGACGCGAGGTCGGCGGGCTCGGGCAGGGAGTCGATCGCCGGGTCGTGCCAGTGGTGGTCGACGCCGTGGCCGACGTAGGTCGCGTCGGGCACGTCGTCGATCGACCCCTGCGACAGGCCGACGACCACGTCACTGGAGGCGAGCAGCTGGTCGCGGACCTGGCCCAGCACCGCCTTTCGCGGCGCCATCAGATCCCACTCGGCGAGCTTGTCGTAGGCGACGAGGACGGTCCGCGAGCAGACCGGCGCGAATTCATAGTGAAGCCACCAGTTGGCCTCGGAGACGCCGAAGTTGAGCAGGATCGGGTCGTTCAGCTCGGCCACCTTGACCACGCCGTGGGCGACCTCGTGGCTGCCCGCCGGGGGGCTGCCGCTGCCGCTGAAGACGAGCAGGCCACGATCGTTGCGCACCCCGAGCTGGGGCTCGCCCGGGGCGGCGACGAACGGTTCGACGTAGGCCACGCGGCCGGCGCGGGAGGAGCCCACGAGTGAGTGGGCGATTGCATCGCCGGCCCGGCCGAGCTTTCCGTAGTCGTTCTGAAGCCAGGCGACGATCACGTCGGGCGCGTTCATGCGGCCTCCGGAAGCGCTCCGAGCAGGCCGCGCTGGGCGGCCCAGCGCTCGACGGCGACGAGTGCCTGGGCCACCACCTGATCCATGTTCAGGTACTGGTAGCGGGCCAGACGGCCCACGAACAGCACGTCCGGGCGCTCGGCGGCGAGCGCCTCGTAGCGGTGATACAGCTCGCGGTTCTCCGGCCGGGGGATGGGGTAGTACGGATCGCCCTCCGAGGTCGGGTACTCGTAGGTCAGCGTGCTGAACTCCGAGACCTGCCCGGTCAGGTGGCGGAACTCGGTTGCGCGCGTGAACGGAATCCGCTCGTTGGGGTAATTGATCACCGCGACGGGCTGCACGAGGCGGCCGCCGGGGGTGGCGCGCGTCTCGCGCTCGAACTGCAGGCTCCGATACGGGAGCTTTCCCAGCCGGTAGCCGAAGAACTCATCGATCGGACCCGTCCACACGATCTGTCGCGCGTCGACCTCGGTGCGGACGTCGTCATATTCGATCCCGAGACGCACCTCGATGTTCGGGTGCAAGAGCATCCGCTCGAACATCGCGGTGAAGCCCGCGGCCGGCATCTGCTGAAAGGCGTCGGTGAAGTAGCGATCGTCGGTATTGGTGCGAACCGGGAGTCGCCCGCACACCGAGGCGTGCAGCTCACTCGGATCGAGCCCCCACTGCTTGCGGGTGTAGCCGCGGAACAGGCGCTCGTACAGATCGTGTCCGACCTTGGCCACGACGGCGTCCTCGGAGGTCTTCAGCTCGGCGCGCGGCTCGGCCAGAGAGGCGAGGTACGCCGCGGTCTCATCCTCGCCGTTCAGCTCGACGCGGTGGAGCCGCTCGACAGTCGTCCGGTTGATCGGCAGCGGAACGATCTGTCCGTCGAGCTCGGCCCACACCTGATGCTCGTAGGGACGCCACTCGGTGAAGCGCGAGAGGAACTCGATTACCTTGGCGGCGTTCGTGTGGAAGATGTGCGGTCCGTAGGTGTGGATCCGCACGCCGTGCTCATCGAGGGCGTCGTGGGCGTTGCCGCCGACGTGCGGCCGGCGGTCGATGACCAGCACGCGCAGCTCGTGCTCCTCGGCCATGCGACGTGCGCAGACGGCACCGGCGAAGCCGCCACCGACGACCAGGACATCGAACGTGCTCGAGCTAGCCGGCGAGCGCATGTCCTTGCAGCGCCGCGTCGGGATGCTTGGCGACGAAGCGCTCGCGATCGGCGGTGACCTGAACCCGGATCCAAGCGGCGAGCTCCGGATCCTCGCTGCCCACGCTTCCGGACAGGCCGTGGCGGATCTGGGCGCTCTGGACCACGAGCGGCGGGCGCCCCGCCTGGCGCAGGCGATGGAGCAGGTCGGTGTCCTGATACCAGAGCACGAGCTGCGGGTCGAAGAACTGACCGGGCTCGTGGGAGAACTGCTCGACGGTGTCGCGGCCCATCGCGAAGCACCAGGCCGGGAAGTCGTAGCGCATCGCGCCGTCGATGGTCAGCGGGCAAGCCACTGCGACGCCGGCGTCGATTGCCGCGCGCAGCGGAGGCCACCAGCCGGGCAATGGTTCGACGTCGTCGTTCATCACCACCACGTAGGGGGTCCGGGCCGCGCGCAGGCCGGCGTTGACCGGTGCGGCGAAACCCTGGGGAGGAGCGCCGTTGTCGACGATCACGATCTCGTGGGCGGCCTCGGTGGTGCCCTGCACCGCGGCTACGCAGGCACGCACGCGCTCGGACGCGGCGTCGAGGGTCGGGATGACGATCGTCAGCTCGGGTGACTCGCCGGCGGGGCGGCGGGCGCCGCCGGTCCGGGCGCCGGGTGCGGCCACAACGCTGGCGGGGACGGTGAGCGCTCGCAGGCCGCGCTCGGCCAGCGAAAGAGACACGGCGCCGGCGAGGAGTGGTCCTGGCAGGTCGGGTATCCCGACCGCACGCAGGTCAGCAGAACGCGCGGCGAAGGACCACGCGGCGACCGGGTTGTCGGTCGCTCCGCCCACGGTCGCGCTGGCGGCAAAGCCGATGGCGGGATCCTCGAGCGCGGCGGCGAGCGGCCCGAGCCACTCGGGGCCGGGCACGGCGGCGTCGCGGAGAAACACGATCAAATCGCCGGTCGCGAGCTCGGCGGCGCGCGCAGCCGCGAGGGCAAACCCGAGACGACGCTCGGCGCGAACGATCTTGACGTCGCCCTCCAACCGGGAGAGCAAGGGCTCGAGACCGGTCGAGGCGTCGTCGACGACGATGATCTCGAAGGCGGGATCCTCGGGCTGCCCGGCGATGCCCTCGAAGCAGCGTAGGGCCTGCGCCGCGCCGCCGGACAGCGGCACGATGATCGAGATGGTCGAGGGCATCTATCCCGGTGATCGGCAAACGCACCCCGAGGTTGAGCCGGCCAGAGCTGCGGGGTTATGCCAGAGCGGCGGGGTTAATCCACACGGGGGCGGACCGCCTAGGCGATCCGCCCCCGCTTTCCGGTTCCCTCGATGAATCGGACGTGGTTATGTGGCCCCGCGCGATGTGAGGTGGGACGGTCGCGAGGCGGGTTGTTCCCTCGGCGGCGGCGACGAAGCCGCGTTCGAAGCTTGGTGAAAAAGACCTTGGGGTTACGTCGGACCGGGCGACGCACTAGGCGCCGCCCGACCTGACGAAGCGTTGATCAGCCCGTGATGAGCTTCAGCACCAGCTGAGGCTCCGAGTTGGCCTGCGCGAGCATCGCCGTGCCGGCCTGCTGGAGAACTTGCTGCTGGGTGAGGGTCGTCATCTCGGTCGCCATGTTGACGTCCTGAATGCTGCTCAGCGACGCGGACATGTTCTCCTGAGTCGACGAGATGGCATTCGAGGTGTACTGGAGACGGTTCTGGACCGCGCCCAGGTTCGCCGCGAGCGACGAGATGTTGTTGATGGCAGCGCTGACGAGGCTGACGGCGTTGGACTGACCCAGGTCGAACACCTGGCCGCCGGTGGCCGCGTTGGTCCAGTTGGTGAACCCGACGCTGCTGTCCAGGTTCCCGGTGCCCTCGATGTTCGCGAATGAAACGGTGAGGGTGTCGCTGGAACCCGGGCCGACCTGGAAGGTCACGGCACCGGTGTTGCTGCCAGCGGAGCCGTCCAGGAGGTTGATCCCGTTGAACTGCACGGAACCCTGCTGGCGGTTGATCTCCGAGGTGAGCTGGTTGACCTCGTCCTGGATGTCCGTCTGGTCACTGCTGGACAGGTCGCCGTTCTGGTACTGCACGGCCAGCTCGCTGACCCGCTGCAGCATGCTCTGCACGTTGTTCAGCGCGCTATCGGCGGTCTGGACCATCGAGGTCGCGTCGCTGACGTTCTGGCTCGCCTGCTGCAGGCCGTTGACCTGAGAGGTCAGGCCCTGGCTGATCGCGTAACCAGCGGCGTCATCGGCCGCCGAGTTGATGCGAAGGCCCGAAGAAAGACGCTGCATCGCCGTCGAGACGGAGTTGCTCGAATTGTTCAGGCTGATCTCGGTCTGCATCGCCGAGGTGTTGGTGAGAATCGAAAGGGACATTTGGTTACACCTCCATGGTGTTGTCGTTTACTCAGTCCCCCGGCGGCTCCTTGCCACCGGTCTCCCCGGTTATCGTCCCGGGCGCGGCCCACTTGAGGAGCGTCCAGATTGATCTGGACACTCTCGTGCGGACGGCCCGCGGGGTCAGGCCGTCACGTTGATGTGAAGGCCCGAGTCGTCCTCGCCGTCGGGGTAGTCCTCGCCGTAGTCGAACTGGTCCGAGCCCGGGGCGCTCGCGGCGCCGTCGTCCTGCTGGCGTCGCCTCCGGCGCTGGTCCTGGCCGGAGCCCGAACGTGAGGGGTCGCGGTCGACGCGCCGGGCCATCGGCGCCGGCGCGATCGGCGGAATGCCTGGTGACAGCGGGGCGATCGGGTTGATCGGATCCATCGTCGCTCAGCGCTCAGTCGCCGAATCGGTCAGGAGCCGACGGCCGCCTGCTCCGGGGAGGGGTTGGGGGCCGCCTGCGGCGCGCGGGCGGGGATCAGGTCGAGGTCGGGCCCGTCGGAGCGCTCGAGCGCCGCGCGGAGCTCGGCCAGCACCAGCTGGCGCCACACCGTGACCGCGCACGCCCACGCGAGCATGTAGCCGACGATTCCGGCCACCAGCGCCCGCAGTCCGAGGTCAGCCGTCGGGACGCCCGCCTTGTAGGAGAAGTAGGCGGCGAGGGCGAAGCCGGCGATCCCGCCCCAGCCCTTCGCGCGGCGGACCTGATAGCTGGCGCGCGGATGGCCGGCGACGCTGGGTCCGCCGGCGCCAGAGCCCTTGCCCTTCTTGCCCTTCTTGTCCTTCTTGCCCGCGGCCTTCTCGGCGTCCTTGTCGGCCTTCTTGCTCATCCGGCCCTCCTGTGCTTGGTCACACGGCCCAGCTTGGCCAGCGCCTCGCGCTGGCGCTCGAACACGAAGTGGATGAGGCGCTGGCGGTCGTCGGCCGAGATCTGCTCGAACACGAGCCCGCGGCGGCCCTGCTCATCGGCGCGGACGACCCGCGCCCAGCCAGCGATCTCAGGCGCGCCCGCGCCCACGCTCAGGGTGAAGCGCACGAGCGAGCCGAGCTCCAGGTGATCCGCGCCGCTCAGCAGCATGCCGCCCCCGCTGATGTCGATCGCGTGGCCCTTGGTGCCCGTGCCGTCCTCGGCACCGGCCAGCGCCACGTTCTGCACGGCCGGCACGCGGACGAACTCGCGGCGCTGGGTGATCTCGGGTGCCGCGGACACCTCGAAGCGAACCAGGTCCCTCTCCTGGAGCACGGCCTGCCCGCAGAACCGGACCACCCCGCGCGGCGAGACGTATTCGACGACGAGCGGCTCGGCGGCGTCGCCCAGCTCCTCGGCCGCGTCGGGCGTGAGCTCCTCGGCGGCGTCCAGCATCAGCACGAGCATCAGGAAGTCGCCTCGCTCGTAGACTCGCACCGGGATCTGACTGCCCACGGGTGTGGACAGCTTGCCCTGGGTTCCGCCCACGTTGAGGCGGATGACCTTGCCGGTGGGCTCGGGTTCGGCGGTCATGGCTCGGTTCGTCGGCGCCTGGGTCGAGGCCTCGGCGCTACGGGAGCAGACGAGCGGCCAGGGCCGACGGATCGGCCGCCGACAGCGCGCCCTCGAGCTCGAGGCCCTCGTGGATGTAGGCGACCGGCATGCCGCTGATCTGCGACAGCTCGGCGGCGATCCCGAGCTGGTCGGCCTCATCGGCGTGAGTGACGACGATCCCGTCCGCGCCGAGCGCGGCGAAACCGTCGATCAGCTTGCGGGCGGCGTGCACGCTGAAGGTGGCGGGCACGGCGATGTAGACCGCGTCGAGGCTCAGCGAGCGCAGCTCGGCCGCGAGGGCATCGACGGTGGCGGGGTCGCGCGGAGTGGCGGCGGCCGTATCGAGCACCACCAGCCCACCGTCGCGGCCGTGCTGGACCGGCGGGCCGGCCTCGGCGCCGTTGGCCGCACCCATCACCCACACGTTCTGGCCCTTGAGCAGCTCCTTGAGGTCGCCGCCCCAGTCGTCTGAGCCGAGCGACACGACGCTCGCGGCGAGGGTCGAGCCCTTGGCGTAAGCGGTGGCGAGCGCCGCCGCGCAGCGGGTCTTGCCGGCGCCGCCGGCGCCGACGAAGGCGACGGCCGCACCCGACGGGGGCAGCGGCGCCGGGGCCGGGATGATGGCGGCGAGCGTGGCCCGGACGGCGTCACGCACGCTGCCCTTCGAGAGCGGCGAGCGGTGCGCCGAAGCGGCCACGAGCAGCTGCTCGGCCCAGCCCTCGCTGATGCCCTGCGCGGTCAGCTCGGCGACGACCGCGGCGGCCTCATTCGAGTCAGGCCCGCTGGCCTGCTTGGAGACCCAGGGACTGGCGGCCGGAGGGATCGGATCCCCGCCCACCCTGGGATTTTTGATGATTGGCTCGGGGGCCGCGGGCACGACTGGGTCGCCATCGAGCGAGGGGAGGGTCGCGGGCCCCGGAGCGGCCACTTCGGGAGCGGCTGCTTCGGGAGCGGCTGCTTCGGGAGCAGGGGCCGGGGCGGGGGCGGGCGCGGCGTTGGCGAGCACGCGGCCGGTGGTGACCAGCTTGACCAGCTCATCGATGTCGACGTGCGCGGCGGCCTGCTCGAGGCGGCTGACGAACGACTCGGCGGTCAGATCCTCGGGGGTGGGAGCGGGAGCGCTGAACGCCTCCGGGGCAGCCGGGGTGACGAAGGCATCGGCCTCCTGGGCCCACCGGGCGGCAGGCTCGGACGGCGGCTGGATCGGCTCGGCGAACGGCTGCTGGATCGTTTCGGCGATCGGCGGCTGGAGCGGCTCGGTGAGCGGCTGAGCCGGCTCGGCGGCAACCGGAGCGGGCTGCTCCGCCAGGGGTAGGGCGGCCACCGGCCGCGGCAGCGCCGGGGTCTGGTCGAGCACGCTCGGTGTCGGGTTGGGAGTCACGTCCGCGAGGAAGTTCTCGAGGCCGTCGTCCCAGCCGTTCACCGGCTCATCCTCGTCGTAGATGTCGATCCGAGGCTGAGGTTCGCGCTCACCCCCGGCTTGGGCGTCGACCTCTACGCACTTCTGGGCGAAGAAACCGCCCACGCCGCCCATGAGGCCCTCGCGCTGGCGCAGGATGATGGCGTCGGGGCCGAGCTCGGCGCGGATCTGGGGAATCAGGTCCTCGAGCTTACGACCGCGGTACGTCCGCACGCCGCCTAGCTCCCGGTCATGGCCGTTCGTGTGGGGCTGAGTGAGGGTGCTCATGCGCTAATTACTCCTATGGTTTCGACGCTGATGCCTGCGGCGACTTCGTTGTAAGAACAGACGGGCAGATGGGGGACGGCGGACTCCACCAGGCGCCGGAGGTGGCGGCGCACACGGGCTGAGCAGAGCAGCACAGGGCGGAAGCCGCCGCGCGCAGTGGCGTTGTCGGACTGGCTCTTGACCGCGTTGAGGACCGCGTGAGCCCGCGTCGGCTCCATGGCCAGGTACTCGCCGTCGCTGGTCTGGGTGATCGAGGTGGCGAGCTCCTGCTCGATCGTCGGGTCGAGCGTGATCACGCGCAGGGTCTGGCTCGGGTCCAGGTGCGGCGCGGTGATCGCGCGGCCCAGGGCCTGGCGGGCGTACTCGGCCAGCAGGTTGGGGTCGCGCGTGATGCGGGCCTTGTCTCCGACCGCCTCGACGATCGCGCCCAGATCGCGGATCGACACGCCCTCCGACAGGAGGGCCTGCAACACGCGCTGGATCTCGCCGAGGGAAAGAACGTCCGGCACAGTGTCCGTAACGACAGCTTCGTTGATTTCCTTTAGCTGATCGAGCAGCTGGCGTACGTCTTGCCGCGTCAGCAGCTGGGCGGCGTGGTTGCGAATCGTCTCGGTGAGGTGGGTGACGATCACCGATTCGCCGTCGACGACGGTGTACCCGAGCGCCTCGGCCTCGGCGTGCTGGGACTCCGGAATCCAGATCGCCGGCAGGCCGAAGGCGGGCTCGGTGGTGGGGATGCCCGGCACCGTGCCCACCGCGTCGCCGGGGTTCATGGCCAGGTGGTGGCCGGCCATCACCGACCCGCGAGCGACCACCGTGCCACGGACCTTGACCACGTACTCGTGGGAGTCGAGGTCGACCTCGTCGTGGATCCGGACCGGCGGGATCACCATGCCGAGCTCGGAGGCGATCTGGCGGCGGATCATCGACACGCGGCGGACCAGCGATCCGCCGGTGCGGCGGTCGACGAGCGGCACCAGCCCGAAGCCGATCCCCAGCTCGAGCGGGTCGATCGGAAGCTCCTTGAGGACCTCCTCGCGCGGCGCGGTCGGCTTGTCGGCCTGCGTCTGGGCCGGAAGCGTGGCGGCAGCGGCCGCGGCGGCCAACTCGTCGGGCATGCCGTTGCGGACCGACCAGCCGATCGCGGCCATGATCCCGCCGACGAACAGGAACGGGATCTTGGGCAGGCCCGGCACGAGGGCGAACGCGCACACCACGCAGCCCGCGACCAGCGGCGCCTTCTTCTGGCGCAGGATCTGGTTGGCGAGGTCCGAGCCGAGGTCCTTGTCGGAGCCGCCGGAGCGGGTGACCAGGATGCCGGTGGCGACCGAGATCAGCAGGGCGGGGATCTGAGCGGCGAGGCCGTCGCCCACGGTCAGCATCGAGTAGGTGTGGGTGGCCTGCGAGAAGCCGACGTGCTTCTGAAGCACACCGACGACGATCCCGCCGATGAGGTTGATCGCGGTGATCAGCACGGCGGCCATCGCGTCTCCCTTGACGAACTTGGAGGCGCCGTCCATCGCGCCGTAGAAGTCCGCCTCGTGGGCGATGTCCTTGCGGCGCTGGCGCGCCTCCGCGTCGGTGATCAGCCCGGCGTTCAGGTCGGCGTCGATCGCCATCTGCTTGCCCGGCATGGCGTCGAGGGTGAACCGGGCGGCGACCTCGGCGACGCGCCCGGCGCCGTTGGTCACGACCACGAACTGGATCACGACCAGCACCAGGAAGATGACGAGGCCGACGATGATGTCGCCGCCGACGACGAACTGTCCGAAGTCCTTGACGACGCTGCCCGCGTCCCCCTTGGTCAGGATCAGGCGCGTGACCGACACGTTGATGGCCAGCCGGAACATCGTGGTCAGCAGCAGGAGGCTGGGGAAGGCCGCGAAGTCCAACGGCTTGTTCAGGTACATCGTCGCGATCACGACGGCCAGCGCGGCCGAGATGTTGATCGTGATGAACAGGTCGAGCAGCATCGGCGGCAGCGGGATGATCAGCATCGTGACCACCACCACGACTGCCACCGCGGCGATCAGGTCGGTGTGCTTCAGGAGCCGTTTGATCGCGTCTTGGTTCATGCCGAAGCCCTCCTACGACCGGCCATGCGGTAGACGAACGCGAGTACCTGCGCCACGGCCGCGTACAGCTCGGCCGGGATCATCTGGCCGATCTCGACCGAGGCGTGCAGCGAGCGCGCCAGCGGCGGGTCGGGCACGATCGGGACGTTGTTCTCCTCCGCGATGCGGCGGATCTGCTTGGCCACCAGGTCCTGCCCCTTGGCGACGACGACCGGCGCCGGATGGCTGCCGTCGTAGCTCAGGGCGACCGCGAAGTGGGTGGGGTTGGTCACCACCACGTCGGCCTGCGGGATGGCCGCCATCATCCGGGCGCGGGCGGCCTGGATCTGCCGGCGGCGGATGGCTGACTTGACCTCGGGCGGGAGGTCGGCCTGCCGGGACTCTTCCTTGACCTCCTGCTTGCTCATCTTGAGCGATTGAGCGAGCCTGCGCCTCTGGTGGACCAGATCGATGATCCCGATCAGCAGGTAGGCGGCCGCTGCGCGCTCCGCCAGTCCATAGGCCCCCGAGCTGATCATGCTGCCGAGGGCCGTCGGCGTCGTGTCGATGCTCGCGCCGAGTTGGGTGAGCTGGGGGATAAGAGCGATCGCGACCACGGCGCCGACGGCGGCGACCTTGGTCAACGCCTTGCCGCCCTCGAAGAACATGGTCGGGCCGAACCGGTTCTTGAAGCCGGTGATCGGGTTGATCTTGCCGAAGCTGGGCTTGACTGCCTGAGCGCTCGGCTTCATCCCGACCTGAGCGACGTTCACCACGATCGCGGCCGCGACGCACATGCCGGCGAGCGGGGCGACCGTGGTCAGCATCGTGTGCAGCGCGATCTGCTCGAGGGCGTGGAGGCCGGCCGCCGTGGTCGCCACGCGGGGGTTGGAGACGTCGGAAAAGATCGCGCGCATCGCGCCAGCGGCGCCGCTGACGATGCTCGGTCCGAGGAACATGATCCCCACCAGCCCGGCGCCGAGGACGACGGCGCCGTTGAGATCGGTGCTCTTGGCGACCTGGCCCTGCTTACGGGCCTCGGTACGGCGCTTGGGGGTTGCCTTCTCTGTCTTTGAGGGATCGGCCATGGCGGGCTAGAGCGCGTTCAGCGCGGTGGCGACCGAGGTGTACATCTGGTTGGACATCCAGCCGCCCAGGAAGGGCAGCGACGCCGAGACGACGAGCAGCGAGACCCCCACCTTGAGCGGGAAGGCAACCGAGAAGACGTTCATCTGCGGGACGACCTTCGAGACCAGGCCGAAGGCGACATCGGTGATCATCAGCGCGAGGATCATCGGGGCCGCGACCTCGACGGCGGCGACGAACATGGCGGAGAACGCAGTCTCGGCGCCGGCGACGATCGAGCCGATGTGCGGCCCCTTGGTCAGCGGCACCAGCTCGAACGTGCGCGTCAGACCGTGCAGGAGCCAGGCGTCGCCGCCGATCGCGATGAACAGCATCACCCCGATCAGGCCGTAGAGCTCGGCGAACGTGCCGCCCTGGTTGCCGTTGATCGGGTCGACGGTGGCGCCGAACGAAAAGCCGGACACGATGTCGGCGAGTCCGCCGGCGGTCTGGATCGCGGCGAACACCAGGGACACGGTGAAGGCGAGCAGCAGCCCGACGAGCATGTTCACGACGAGCAGCCCCGCGACCGGCAGCGGGTCGGTGGGGATGTGCTGGCCGTGCATCGCGATGCTGGTCAGGCCGATTGCAAAGGCGACCGCGATCACCCCCTTGACGGGATTGGGGATCATCGTCGAGGAGAACAGGGGCGCGACCACGAACAGCGGCGTGATTCGCGCCAGCACGAGGAAGAAACCGGTGACGGGCTGGCCGCCGCCAAGCGCCGCAATCAGGTGGCTGAGCGTCAAGGTCAGCCGATCAGCGTCGGGATCGACGTGTACAGGTTCTGGGCGTACGTAACCAGCTGATCGAGCATCCACGGCCCCAGCACGACGATCAGCACGGCTACGCCGACGATCTTCGGGATGAAGGACAGGCTCTGCTCCTGGATGGAGGTGACCGCCTGGAAGATCGACACGAGCAGCCCGATGATCAGCCCGAGAAGCAGCACGGGGCCGGCGATCTCCAGGGCCAGCATCATGGCCTGGGTGGCAAGGTTGACGACGGTGTCCTGGGTCATCAGTGGAAGCTCACAACGAGCGAGTGGGTGACCAGATCCCAGCCGTCGACGAGGACGAACAGCAGGACCTTGAACGGCAGGGATATGAATGAAGGAGGCAACATGATCATCCCCATGCTCATCAGCACCGAGGAGACGATCAGGTCGATCAGCAGGAACGGCAGGAAGATCAGGAAGCCCATCTCGAACGCCGTTTTCAGCTCCGACAGGATGAAGGCCGGGATCAGGACGTAGGTCGGGACCTGGGCGCGCGTCTGCGGCGTCTTGATCTTGGCCAGGCCGATGAACAACGACAGGTCCTGGTTACTCGTCTGCTTGAACATGAACTCGCGCAGCGGCTCCTCGGCGCGCTGGATCGCCGTGGCGGTGCTGATCTCGTGGCGCGACAGCGGGTCGTAGGCGTCCTTCTTGATCGCGCTGATCGTCGGCATCATCACGAACAGGGTCAGGAACAAAGCGATCCCGATCAGCGCCTGGTTGGGCGGCGTGTTCTGCAGGCCGAGGGCCTGGCGGATGAAGCCGAGGACGATCAGGATCCGGGTGAAACCGGTGACCGTGAACAGCAGCGCCGGGACGACCGACAGGCCGCCGATCAGCAGCAGGATCTGCAGGGCGTTGCTGGAGTTGACGGTCACGGGCGGGCCGTAATCCGGCGCAGTCCGTCGAGCACCCGGCCAAGCGGCTTCTCAACGGCGGGATTAGCGTTCTCGGACTCCTCGGACGGGACCTGGATGCCGAGCGCGATCGCCTCGGCCTCGGTGTAGCTACGGATCGGAGTGACGCCGTTCTCGGCCACGCCGACGACCAGGATCTCCCGGCCGGCGCGGACGACCGCGACGCTGCGCCCGCTGCCTAGGGGCAGGTTGGCGACCTGCGAGAGGCCATGGCCCGTCGGGCGGATCTTGCTCTTCTTGGCCTGCTTCATGATCCACGCGATCCCGTAGATCACCGCGATCACGATGAACAGGCCGACGATCGTGCGGACGATGCTCGCGCCACCGCTACTGCTCGCAGCGGCATGATTGGCGACCGTGTGGCCGACGTTCAACGGCGTGTCCTCGCCGCTTGAAGCGGCCAGAGCCTTGGTGCCCAGGTTCTGCACGGCAGCCGATTCGGTATGGCGATTCGACGCATGCGTGGTCGCGCCGAACGCGGTGGCGGCATGCGTGATCGTCAGGGCGCCGGCAAGTGCGACGCCACGAGTAAACGTAAGCGACTTCATCGAGGGAAAGGACTCCGAGGGAAGAGTCCTTCCGGTAATCGGCCAGACGGTATGTCACCTTGAATGGCCGGATGTACGGGCTCTAGCGGGCCCGAAAGAAGTCGATCAGCAGCTCCGAGACGCGGTCGGGCTCATCGTGCTGGACCCAGTGGGAGGCGGCGGGCAGGCGGACGACGCGCTCCAGATGCGGGACGTCCCGGCGTTCCGGCTCGGCCAGCTCGGCCCCCAGGTGACGGTCGCGCTCGCCCCAGATAACGAGCGTGGGCGCCTCGACCGGCGGCAGCGACCGCCCGCTGACGCCTCCCGGCGGTCGGCGGATCGAGGCCCGGTAGTAGTTGAGCATCGCCGTGATTGCACCGGGCTGCGACCACGCCTGCTTGTAGCGCTCGATGTCGGCCGCCGTGAACGCCCCGGGACGGGCCTCCGAGAACGGCTGGCGCAACCCCCGCCAGTCGCCGGCGGCGAGCAGGCGCTCGGGCAGCCAGGGGACCTGGAAGAAGAACATGTACCAAGAGCGCGCGAGCTGGCGGCCCGGCCGTCGCAGTCCCTCAAGCATGCGGCGGGGATGCGGCACGTTCAGGATCGCGAGACGCTCGACCACGTCGGGGTGGCGCATCGCCGCCAGCCAGGCCACCGCGGCGCCCCAGTCGTGCCCGGCCACGAACGCGCGCGACGCGCCGCGCTCGGCGATCAGGTCTCGGACGTCCGCGGCGAGCTTCGCCGGCGCATACGACGACACCGAAGACGGTCGCGAGGACAGGTTGTAGCCCCGCATGTCGGGCGCCAAGACTCGGAAGCCGGCCCCGGCCAGGGCCGGGATCTGGAAGCGCCAGCTGTACCAGAAGTCGGGAAATCCATGGAGCAGGACGACCAGTGGCCCGTCGCCCGCCTCGACGTAGTGGAGTCGTACCTCGCGGAGGTCGGCGAAGCCATCTCGCAACTCGACGTCTTTCAAAGCGGTCATCCCGGGGTAGGAATACCCGTATGGAACCCGTCAAGCTCAGCTGGTCAGAGGCCGAGGTCCACGATGGCGAGCTCGCTGTCCCGGTCGCGGGCGAGATGCCCAAGGGCTGGAAGCAGAGTTTCGCGCGGACACTCGCGCTCCTAGGCAGCGGCGAATGGGGCGAGGTCACGCTCAAGAAGGACCGGATCCTGGTCGCCGACGTGACGCCCGGCTCGGAAGAGAAACTCAAGCATCACCTGGAGGCGGTAATCGCCCAGGCGAACACCACGATCGAGGAGGACGAGGGGCTCGAGGGCGAGGACCAGCTGGGCGATCCGGACGCCGAGATGACCGAGCGCTTCCGCTCGTTGGGATAGACCCCCTCAGAATGCGAAACGGGCGGCGGCCCGAAGGCCACCGCCCGTTGCGACTACCTCCGGTGGACTGATTGAAATGGTGGGCGGCGCCTCGCGGCCGCGCCTTAGGCCAGCGCCTTGCCGACCGCCTCGAGCAGCTGGGCCGGCTGGAAGGGTTTGACGACGAAATCCTTGGCGCCCTTCTGGATCGACTCGATCACCTTGGCCTCCTGGCCGAGGGCCGAGCACATCAGCACGCGCGCGCCAGGATCGATCGAGATGATCTCGCCGAGGGCCTCGAGGCCGTCCTTCTCGGGCATGGTGATGTCCAGCGTCACGAGTTCGGGGGACAGCTCCTGGTAGCGCTGCACGGCCTCGGTGCCGTTACCTGCCTCGCCGACCACCTCGTGGCCGCCGGAGGCAAGCGCGTCGCTCACCACCTTGCGCATGAACGCGGCGTCGTCGACTACGAGTACACGGGCCATCAACTCACGGCTCCTTCCACTTCTGATTCCTGCAGATTGGGGGCGTTTTCGGGATCAGCTGAATCGGCTTGGGGGTCGGCCTCAGCTTCAGATACTTCGGTCTCTATCGGTTGATCGGGCTGGGGGTCGAGACGTTGAGCGTCCGCCTCGGCGACCGCCCGAGGCTCGGACGGCGCCGAGCGTGCCTGCTCGAGCATCCGCATGCCCTGGCTCTCGAGGGCGTCGAGCGACACGGCCCACTCGCCGTCGTCGGTCACGAGCAGCTGGCCACGCGCGAAGCGCACGCCGTTGACGTACAGGTCGACGGGCGCATCGGCCGACCGGTCAAGATCGAGTACAGCGCCGACGGGCAGGCCGAGCGCCGAGCCCAACGGCATGCGTGAGCGTCCGAGCTCGGCCCACACGCGCAGGTTTATGCCGCCGAGCGCCTCCTCGAGGGCCACGCTGTGGGGGGTCGCGTCGGAGCCCGCGGCGGCTCCCTTCCCCGAAGGCTGCGCTCCGGCGTGCTCAGCGCTCGCGTCGTCGATCGCGCGGGCCATCCGGACGACGAACGCGGCTGGGACGAGCTGGATCAGTCGGCAGGCCTCCGTGTCGATCAGAAAGGTCGTCGAGATCGCGTGGGGCGCGGTCCCGTAGATGTCGGCGGCCGAGCCGGGATCGTCGAGCACCCGGGTGTCGGGCGTCGAGATCTCGATTTCCTGGCCCAGCACCACGCCGATCGCGGCCGCCGCTGCCGCCATCGTCTGATTCGACGCCTCGGCGATGGCCGACATCTCGAGCTCGGACAGCTGCTCACCGGTGGTCTCCTCATCCTCGGACGCGGGCGCGCCCATCGCAGCGGCCAGGCCACGTGCTCCGGCGGGCGTCAGCACGAGGATGTTGGCGCCCGTCACCCCGTCCACGTAGGAGACGCTCGAGGCGATCGAGCCCCGGGCGACGTTGGCGAAAGGAGACTGGCCCTCGGGGATGACGGTGACGTCGCCCCGCTGCACCGACCCGGGGGCGAACATCTCGAGCACCTGCGCGACCGCCTCGGCGGTCGACGCGCCCAGTCGCGTCAGGGCCTCGCGGGGCGTGATGTCCTGCGAGGTGCTCATCCAAACCGCCGCTCGGTGCCGGACACCTGGATGGCGCGCCGCGCCCCGTTGCAACCGGGCTGGGCGCGGGCCAGCTTGACGTTCTCGGCGAACAGCGTCACGCCGTGCTCGGCGTTGGCACCGAGCCTGATCACGCTACCCGGGCGAAGTGCCAGGATCTCGTCGATCGGGAGCTCGACGGCGGCAACCTCGGCTCGCAGGGTGACCGGGACGCCCGCCACGGCCCGCCCGATCTCGGCGGCGCCGAGCATGTCGGACTCAGGCTCGTCGGTTTCCTTGCCCGACAGGCGGTCGGCGACCGGGTCGATCGCGAGCCACGGGATCAGCAGCGCCATCGAGGCCGAGTGCTTGTTGATCCGGCTTTCGATCACCACGACTAGCGTCGGCTCGGAGACCGCGGCGATCTGGCTGGCGTCGTTGAAGGTCTCGATCTCGACGAGCGAGAGGGTTACCCCGACGAGGTCGTGCCAAACCACGGAGAGCTGATGGACCATGGACTCGATCAGACGCTGAGTGAGCATCGTGTCGATCTCGCTGAAACGCCGCTCGCGCGGCGGCTTGTCGGGCGAGCCGCCCAGCAGGCAGTCCAGGCACATCAGGATGAACGACTGCTCGACGGTCAGCAGGAGCCGGGTGCCGAGGGGCTGGACCTCGAGCGTCACCCACAGGGAACCGCTCGGGAGCTGGGACTGCGCGCCCGACCACGTCGCTTGCGAGGTGTTGATCGTCTCGAGCTCCACCGGGGTCCGCAGCTCGGTGGAGAGCCGGGTCACCGACGTCTGGCAGAAGGTGTCGATGGCGCGGGCGATCCGGCGCTGGTGATCGGCCGTGAACTTGGTGGGACGCGAGAAGTCGACCGTGCGCAATCGATGACCCCGCCGCGGGGCGGCGGCCTGCTCGGGGATCTGTCCCTGCTTGGCCGCTTCCACCAGCGCGGCGACCTGCTCTGGATTCATCGGACCTTTCCTCCCCGCGGATCGTTTTTGGACTGCGCGCCACGGTCTGCGTCGAACAGCGTGGTGGCCTCGCCACCGGCCTCCTTGACGCTGACCGTGAACTCCCCCACGGTCACGCGCATCGTGCGCCCCCGGGTGCCCCCGGTGTCGGCGGCACGGACGGTCACGCCGGAGCGGGCCAGGCCGTTCTTCACGGCCTCGGCGTTACGCGCGCCGATGTCCATGTCCCCCAGCTCGAACATCCGGGCGCCACCGGCGAGCACGGCGTCGATCCGACGCACGGCGGCTCCGGCGCGCTTCATCCGCGAGACCAGCTCGGGCACGGCGAGGTCGGCGAACTTGCCAGGGTCGGGATCGGACTCATTCGGGGCCTCGGGCAGCACGATATGGGCCATTCCGGCCACACCCACTCGGCGGTCGATCAGCGCCAGGCCGATGCAAGAGCCGAGGCCGCGAGCGACGAGCTCCTCGCCGGTCTGCGATGACACCTCGATCTCGCCCATACGTACCGTGCCCATCACTATGCGACGGTCTCCGCGAGGCCCAACGGCTTGAGCAGGTCGGTCACGGCGCCGTCGGTCGGGAGCAGGATGAAGGACATCGAGCACGGCTCATCGGCCACCGCGAGCTCGGAGTCGAGCACGAGCACGAGCTCGCTGGAGGCGGACTGGGCGAGCGCGAGCGAAGAGACGATCGCGCCGAGCATGTCGGTGCTCAGATGCGGCGGGCGCGGCTCGAGGTTCAGGCCGGTCATCGAAGCCAGCGCGTTCAGGCACGAGGTGCCCAAGACGTTGCCGATCTCTCGCAGTGCGGACTCGCCGATCTCGCTCTGCGCCTCGACTCCGAGCAGCCGGCACAGGGTCTCGGCCCCGTCGAGCGAGATCAGCAGCAGCACCACCCCCTCGATATCACCCTGGAGGGGAATGACGACGCCGGTGATGTCGTCATCGGGACCTCCGCACGCCTCGACGGCGTCGACCAGCGGGAGGGCCAGCACACGCGGCACACTCAGGCCGACCTCGCGAGCCAACATCTGCGACAGCGACGTCGCCGCGTTGCCGGAGGCGATGTTCGCCAGTTCCCGCAGAGCATCGAGTTGGAGTTCCGTATAGCGAGGGGTCACCGGGTTTGGCTCCTGTGGTCGATTGGTTGTCTTTAGGCGGCGAGGCGGAGCGCGGTGCGTCCGCCCGGGTCGGTCGTCACGCCGCCCGTGATCGCCTTATCGGCCGCAAGCGCGTCACAGTCAACGATCAATGCGATCCGCCCGTCGGCCAGGGCGGCACCCCCGGAGACCGGCTGCCCGTCGGAGACGATCTCCGGGAGCGGCCGGGTGACCAGCTCGCGCTGGCCGACCAGGTCATCGACGGCCAGCGCCATCCGCCGGTCCTGGGCGCGGATGATCACGACGAACTCGTGCTCGCCCGCGGCCTCGCCACCGAACACCGCGGGTCCCTCGAGCAGCGGCAGCACGCCGTCCTCGAGGACCAGCATCGGCCGGCCGGCGACCGAGCGGACGGTCTGCTCGGACAGGCGCAGGGTGCGCTCGATCCGGTCGAGCGGGATGGCGAAGGGCGCCCCGGCGACATCGACCTGGAGCGCGGAGACGATGGCCAGGGTGAGCGGGAGGCGGATCTGGGCGAGGGTGCCCTGGCCCAGCGTGGAGTCGATCAGGACCTCGCCGCCGAGCTGGCGGATCTTGGCCCGGACCGCGTCCATGCCCACGCCACGGCCGGAGATGTCGCTGGTGGTCTCAGCCGTCGAGAAGCCGGCGCTGAACAGCAGCTCCACCGCGCCGCGCATATCGATGGTCGCGGCTGCGTCCTCGTCGATCATGCCGAGCGAGAGAGCCTTGCGAGCGACGATCGCGGGGTCGATGCCCTTGCCGTCGTCGCGGACCTCGATCACGACGCTCCCGCCGGCGTGGCGGGCGGTGATCTCGATCGTGCCGAGGCGTGGCTTGCCGGCGGCCACGCGGGCGTCAGGGAGCTCGAGGCCGTGGTCGACCGCATTGCGGACCAGGTGGACAAGCGGGTCGCCGAGCGCGTCGACGACGGTGCGGTCGAGCTCGGTCTCCGAGCCGACCAGCTCGAGCTTCACGTCCTTGCCGAGCTTGGTCGACAGGTCGCGGATCAGGCGCGGGAAGCGCAGGAAGACCACGTCGACGGGGATCATCCGGACCTGCATGACCATCGCCTGCAGTGCCTGCGAGCTGCGGGTGAGCTCCTGGACGGCGTGCTGCAGGCCCTCGACCTCGAGTTTCGCGGTCAGTGCCTCGACCGCGGTGCGGTGGATCACGAGTTCGCCCATCGAGTGCATCAGCGCGTCGAGGCGCTCGGCGTCGACGCGGACGGTCCGGGTCGCCTTGGACTGCGACTCGGCCGGCTTCTCGCGCTCGACGGCGGTGGGCGCCAGAGCGACGGGCTCGGGCCTGGGCTCGCGCTCTACGGCGACGGGCTCGGGCTCGGGCTCGGGCTCGACGGCGGGCGGAGCGGCCTCCTCCTCGGGTTCGCTGATGTCGGCGACGGTGACCGAGGCGACCTCGGAGACGCTGGAGAGGTTCTGGACGATCGTCTCGTCCTCGTGGTCGGAGGCGACCCAGGCGCTGATCTCGCGGCCCTGGAACTGCTCGAGTCCCTCCGGGGCCGGAACGCTGCCGAGCACCTCGCCGTGATCGGAGAGCCCGGCCAGCACCATGTGCGCCCGGACTGCCGGCATCATCACGTCCTTGTTCAGGGCCACGCGGACGAACAGGACGCGCGCGCCGGCCGCGCGGGCGGCGTGGACGGCGGTGCGGCTGGGCTCGTCGACCCCGCCGTTGCGGGCCATCTCCTGCTCGGCGGTGCGCGGTCGCACCAGGCTGCGCAGGCGGCTCACTAGCGGCGCCGGGTCGAGCGCCTCCTGCCCGTCGGCCTCGATCGACTCGGCCGCGGCGGACAGCGCGTCGAGGCACGCGAACACGGTGTCGATCGCCTCCGAGGGCAGCCCGCTGGTGCGCTGACGCAGCAGCTCGAAGACGTCCTCCATGTGATGGGTCAGCTCGGCGATGTTGGCGAAGCCCATCGTCGCGCTCATGCCCTTGAGCGAGTGCGCGATGCGGAAGATCTCCTCGACTGTGGCCCGGTCGGCGGGGTCCTCCTCCAGCTTGACGATCGTCAGATTCAGTTGTTCGAGATGCTCGCGGGTCTCCGCGAGGAACATCGGCATGTACTCGGACGTGTCCATCACGACTTTCGGTAGATGAATGGCTGTACCGGGCGCAGGCCGAGCGCCGCGGCGTCGCTGATTCGTTCCGTCCCCCCGATGACGAGCAGGCCACCCGGCCGCAGCGCGTGGGCGAGCGTTGCATGCAGCGCGTCCCGGATCGCGTCAGCGAAATAGATGACCGTGTTGCGACACATGATCAGTTCATAGCTCGACCCGGGCGGCCGAAGCTTGAGCAGGTCTCCCACCTCGAAGGTGGCCATCGAGCGCAGGACCGGCTTGGCGCGCCAGCCCGTCGGGGTGCGTTCGAACCAGCGCTCCATGGCCGCCTGGGGTGCGCTTCTGGCGTCCGCCTCGGAGAACTCGCCGGCCGTGGCGCGCAAGACCATGCGGTCATCGATGTCGGTCCCGAGGATGCGCACCGAGGCGCCGGGGATCGCGCCTCGGCAGACCGCGGCCAGGGTGTAGGCCTCGGCGCCATAGGAGCACCCCGCGCTCCAGGCTCGCACCGGCCCGGCGGCGGCGAGCTCCGCCAGCAGTCCGGCTTCGAGCTGCGTCCACTGATCGGGGTGGCGCCACAGCTGCGAGACGTTGATCGTGACGCGGTCGAGCAGGTGGTCGAGCTGGGTGGCGTCCCGGCGCAGAAGCGGGAGCGCGTCGGTCAGCATCGAGATGCCGCGCCGGGCCCAGTAGGAGCGCAGGCGCCGCTCCATCTGCGGCCGGCGGTACTGGAGCAGGTCGATCCCGCAGATCTGGCGCAGGCCGTCGCAGAAGCCGATGTAGTCGTCGGCCGCGACGAGATCCGAACGAGGTCCGTCCACGCCGGCGTCGTGCCCTCGGTGTCTGGGCAGGGAGGCGCGGCTGCGCAGTCGGGAATCTCGCTCGTTCACGCCAGGGCCTCGCCGGCGATCGCCTCGGGAAGACGTCCGAGGTCGATCACGCCGTCGGCCAGGCCGCTCTCGACGATCGCGCGCGGCATGCCGTAGACCGTGCAGGACTCCTCGGACTCGACCAGGATCCGCCCGCCGCGGCGCTTGACCTCGCGCGCGCCGCGCAGGCCGTCGTTGCCCATCCCGGTGAGCACGACGAGCAGCAGCCGATCGCCGTACGCACGGGCGGCGTCCTCGATCAGAAGGTCTGCCCGGGGGCGCAGGCCACCGATCGCCGGATCCTCGGAAAGCTCGGTGCGACCGTCTGGGGTCAGGCGCAGGTGGCGACCGCCGGGGGCGATCAGGGCGGTGCCGGGATCGAGCGTCTCGCCGCCGGCGGCTTCGCTCACGTTGAGCGCGCTGCTCGCGTTCAGCCGTGCGGCGAGCGAGCCGGTGAAGCCGGCCGGCATGTGCTGGACGATCAGCGTGCCGATACCCAGCGGCGCGGGCAGCTTCGGCAGTACCGCGGCGAGCGCGCGGGGCCCGCCGGTCGAAGTGGCGATCACGACGACGCGGGCGACCTTGCGTCCGACGGCGGCCGGGCGGGGCGTGAAGATGGGCGGAAGGGGGCGACGCTTGGGGCGGGAGGCGGCCGCGGCCTTGACCTTGGCCCCGAGGTTCTGGATGAAGGAGTCGAGCCCCTCGTTGGCGGTCGGCTTGGGAACCAGGTCGAACGCGCCCTCGGCGAGCGCGTCGACCGCGCGGGCTCCGTGCGCCTCCGAGAAGGCGGAGACGACGACCACCCGGATGTTTGTGTCGGTGCGCTCCCGCAGGGCGCGGAGCACGCCGAGCCCATCCAGGCCCGGCATCGTAAGGTCGAGCGTCATCGCGTCCGGGCGTTCGCGCGCACACACGGCGAGCGCCTCGGCGCCGTCACGGGCGCTGCCGACCACCTCGACCCCCGCCCGGGTGAGCGAGCGAGTGACGATGTTGCGCATCAGCGCGCTGTCGTCGACAACGACGACCCTCGCAGCGGAGGTTGCTGACATGGCGGATGCAGGCGGTGGGTCGGTCCGTCGGGAGCTCAGGCGGCGACGGCGAGATCAGGAGCGGAAAACACCGCGGCGGGCTTGAGCAGCACGACGAGGCGGTCGCCGATCTTGGCGATCGACTCGATCACCGTCGTGTCGGCGCCGGGCGCCTCCTGGAGCTGACCGTCCTCGACGGTCAGGACCTCTTCGACGCCGTCGACGATCACGCCCGCGGTCTCGTTGCCCGCCTCGACGATCACGATCTTCGTCTGCTCGCTGAGCGCGGAAGCGAGTCCAAGCCGAGCCGCCAGGTCATAGACCGGGATGATCCTCCCGCGGAGGCTGATCACGCCGCGCACCCAGTCCGCCCGTGAGGCGACCGAACGAGGCTCGGCGTACCGGATGATCTCGTGCACCTGCTGGATGGGGAGCGCGTATTCCTCGGTGCCGAGCGTGAACACGACGAGCTGGCGAGGGTTGTTGGCGGCATCTGGCATGACGTGGTTGCTCCTTGCAGTTTCAAACGAGGCCGGGGTGGCGCGGCCGTTCCCATCAGTGGGATTCGGTACTGAGGTACTCGTCAGCCGCAGGGTGCAGCTTTAGAGCTTCGCGACGGAGTAGGTGATGGGACGGGGCGACTAGATGATTCCGCGGGCCGCACCGACGAGGCCTTCGGCCTCGCGGCCCGCTACGCGGCGGCGGCGGTTCCGCCCTCGCCGGGGGCGCCGGCCGACGGATTGGCGCTCTCGCCGATCGGCGAGGAGCCGAGCACCTCGGTGACGCGCAGGCCGAACTGCTCGTCGATCACCACCACTTCGCCGCGAGCGATCGGGGTGCCGTTGACGAGCAGATCGACC
The DNA here is from genome assembly GCA_963757235.1 of uncultured Solirubrobacterales bacterium. Taxonomy (GTDB): domain Bacteria; phylum Actinomycetota; class Thermoleophilia; order Solirubrobacterales; family Solirubrobacteraceae; genus Palsa-465. The sequence continues at coordinate 147,746 of CAVWRC010000023.1, forward strand.
GGCTCACCCGCCATCCGGTTAAGCGTGATGATCGAGCCCTGTCGGAGCTCGAGCGTCTCGCCCACAGTCATGCGGGTGCGTCCCATCTCGACGCTCAGATCGACCGGCACGGCACTCAGCCGGCGCAGATCGCCGGTCCCGCCGGTGGCGGCGGGGAGGCTCTCGCCGGCCAGGGACGGAAGCTGCTCCAGTTCGAGTTTCTCGCTCATGGCGTCTCCTCTACTGGACCGCGACGTCGGTGAAGTAGACCTCGTCCACCTTCACATCGGTCTGCGTCTTGATGTCGGACAGGATTTGCTGTTGCAGGCCGGTGCGTCCGCTGTTGCTGACCAGCGTGCTCTCGGTCTGGTTGGTGATCAGGTTGGTGACGATCGCGCGGATCACCGCCTCCTCGGGCAGCGTCCCGACCACGCTGGTGGACGAGACGGTGGCGTCGGCGCTGGCCCCGTCGCTCTGGCCCGGGGCGAGCTCGAGCGCGAGCGTGAACGTCGCATAGTGCCCGTCCTGGAGGTTGCACATGAACTGGTGGGGAAGGATGTAGATCTCCCCGGCGATCTTCGGCTTGACGACCTTGGGCGGCATCAGCTTGGCCTTGGCTTCGTAGCCGCCGGCGAGCAGGATGATCGGCAGGATGATCAGGATCTTCTTCTTCATGGGATGGGCTCTCGGGGTTAGGGAATTGGGGTTTTCTCGGCGGCGGCTGCGCCGGCGCCTTACGAAGTCGGGGGTTCGGGGTTCAGGCGCTCGATCACGATGTCGACCCGGCGGTTGAGCGCACGCCCGGCCGCGGTCGCGTTGCTGGCTACTGGGTGCAGGGCGGCGTAGCCGGCAGCCCCCAGCCGGTTGTCGTTGACGCCTCGGCTGATCAGGTACTGCACGACGGTCGTCGCCCGCGCGGTCGACAGCTCCCAGTTGCTGGGGAACTCGAGGCTGTGGATCGGGACGTTGTCGGTGTATCCCTCCACAGTGATCGGATGCGAGCGGTCGACATTGAGCAGCTGAGCGATTTCGTTCAGCAGTGGCTGGCCGGCTGGCTGAAGCGTCGCCTGTCCGGACTGGAACAACAGGTTGTCGGTGAGCACCTGGACGACCAGCCCGCGGCGGTCGACGGTCGCCTTGACCTGGTTGGCGAAGCCATGGGCCTTCGCGTAGGACTCGAGCTTGCGCTGGAGCCCGACGAGCTCGTCCTGCTCGGCGATCGACGCGCTCATGCTGTTCAGCGCCGCCTGGAGCTCGGCGCTGCTCATCGGCTGGGACGCCGCGGCGCTCTGGGCCGTGGTGAAGGCGTTGGCCGAACCGGTGCTGCTGCTCGAGCGCGAGGTCGGCGTGGGCATCAGCGGGACGATCGACGGGACCACGGCGGTGGCCGGTGTGTGGGCGGCGGTCGACTCCGAGCCCGATTGCAGGATGGCCCGGCCGCCCGGCAGGATCGAGCCCGAGAAGGCGGCCTTGAGCGACTGCTGAAGGACCTGGTACTTGGAGATGTTGACGGAGGAGATCGAGAACAGGACCATGAACAGGGCGAACAGCAACGTGAGCATGTCCGCATAGGTCAGGAGCCAGCGCTCCTCGTTCTCGTGCTCGACGGGAAGGCCCCGCTTCTTGCCCTTGCCATGCGCAGCCATGATCGCCTCCGATTAGGCGGCTTCCGCCTCGCGCTTGGGCATCTCGGTGACGTTGTCGGCGCCGTCTGCGCCACCACGCTCAGCCGGAGGCACGAACGAGGTCAGCTTGTCGGCGACCACGCGCGGGTTGTCGCCGGCCTGGACGGACAGGATGCCCTCCACGGTCAGTGTTCGGAGCTCTACCTCGCCGGCCGATAGCGCCTTCAGGCGGTTGGCCACCGGCAGGTAGAGCACGTTGGCCGAGCCCACGCCCATCAGCGTGGCGATGAATGCGGCGGAGATCGAGGGACCGAGCGTCGCGGGCGCGGACAGGTTCTGGAGCACGTGCACCAGGCCCATGACCGTGCCGATGATGCCGATCGTGGGCGCAAAGCCTCCGGCCTTCTCGAATGGAAGCGCGCCGGCGTGATGACGAGCTGCCATCGCGTCGATCTCCGCCTCGAGGATGTCGCGCACGAGCTCGGGGTCCGTGCCGTCGACGACCAGCTGCAGGCCCTTCTTGGTGAAGTCGTCGTCGATCTCGGCGATCTGGCTGTCGAGAGCCAGCAGGCCCTCGCGCCGGGCCTGCTCGGCGAGCGAGACGAGGAGGTTGACCCGCCCCTGGATGTCGAGCGGCTCGGCACTGATCACGAGCTTGTACAGGGAGGGGATCTTCTTCATCCCGTCCATGCCGACGCTGGCCATCGTCACGCCGGCCGTGCCGGCGACGATCAGGATGAGCGCCGTCGGGTTCATGAACGCCGCCGGGCTGGTGCCGTCCATCATTGCACCCATCAGGATGCCGACGGTCGCGACAGCGATTCCTATGCCGGTGGCGGCCTTCATGACCCGGTGATCGGCTGGGCTATGGAAACCTGGAGAGTGAGCCTCATCACTCTGCGACGCGGTCGCGGCGAGCGAACTCGGAGACGTTGTCGTGGTGACCGGCCTCGGCCGCGATGCGGACAGCGCCCAGACGCGGGTTCTCCGCGCGGCGCTGCTGGTGACGCAGCTTGAGGGCGTCGGCCAGGATCTCGACGCGGTACTCGCGCACCGCCTTGGCCACGCGCTCGGGCGTCTCTGCGACCACGATCTTGGCCCCGGTCGCGAGGGTGAGCACCGTGTCGGGCGTTGCCTCGACGGTGACGATGAGATCCGGATTAAGGCGGAAGATCTCGAGCTTGTGCCCGAGACGGTGAAGAGTGATCATGGTTAGTTCCTCGATGTGAGAGAAGGATGGTGAGACTGGAACCGGGAGGGGCGGCATTCCCTCGATCGCCGCCCCTCCCTTACCAGCCCTCAAGCCGGAACTACTGCTTCATCTGCACCACGGTCTGCATCATCTGATCAGCGGTGGTGATCGTGGACGCGTTGGCCTGGTAACCGCGCTCGGCCTCGATCATGTTGGTGAACTCGGTGCCCATGTCGACGTTGGACTGCTCGAGCTCGCCGCTGATCGTCTGACCGAAGTTGTTCGTGCCAGGCTGACCGACGGTCTCGGCGCCCGACGCCGCGGTGGGGCTCCACAGCGAGCCGCCGTCGCGCTGGAGGCCGGCCTCGTTCGGGAACGTGGCCAGCGAGATGTAGCCGGCGGTGACCGACGTGCCGGAGGCGTTCTGATAGTTCACGCTTCCGTCGGCGCCGATGGTGACATTGGTCGAGCCGGGCGGGATCACGATCGGGTTGTTGGCGCCGCCAGCCGTATTCGCGCTGTAGTTGCCGGTGGTCGCGTTCTGCGTCGCGCCATAGCCGAGCACGTACTGACCGGTCTGGGTGCAGAGGTAACCCTCGGAGTTCGTCGTCAGGTTGCCGGCCAGCGTGTACTCGGTGGCGTCGAAGGTCGGCGGGGTCGCGGACACGTTGCCGTTGGCCACGCGGAGGAACCCGTCGCCCTGGACCGCGACGTCGGTGGCGTTGCCGGTCGTCTCGACCGAGTCGCCGCCCATGTTGTTCTCGATCGCGCCGACCTGGACGCCGAGGCCGACCTGCAGCGGGTTGGTGCCGGCGCTGTAGCCGTTGGGGCTGGTGCCGGACGCGACGAGCTGCGAGAGCGTGTCCGAGAACTGGACACTCTGCGCCTTGTAGCCGACGGTGTCGACGTTGGCCAGGTTGTTGGCGGTCACGTCGAGCATGGTCTGGTGAGCGTCGAGGCCGCTGATCGCGGCGTACATTCCTGACATCATGGGAGCATCGTTTCCTTCTGCGGCCCCCTCGGGGAGGTCCAGCCGCGATTGTTTTGGACCGTCTCGCTCACGCGATCACGGCGCTGTCGATGTTGGTGAACACCTGCTGTCGCATGTGCTCTGATCCCACCGCCGTGATGACGGTGTTGTTCGCAACTGACACCACATAGGCGGTGCCGTCGACGAAGACCACGGAGTCGCGCGAGCCCTTGCCGGCTGCGCGCTGGACTCCCTCCGTCAGCCGTCCCAGCGTGGGCTGGTCGAGCTGTATCCCGCGCTGCTGCAAACGCTGGAGCGCGTGACGGGAGAATTGAAGCGTGCTCGTCTGCTTGTCGAGCACCTGCTGAAAGGACGGCCCGTTCGCGGGCTGCGCGCCGGTCGTACCGGCAGCCGGCGTCGCGACCGGCTGCGGGGGGCCGACCGGCCCGGGCGCGATCAGCGCCGCGTTGGGGATTGCTGAGCTCACGGGACCTCACGAGACCTCGGTGACACTCGAGGGAGCGATCCCGGACGTGCCGTTAATGGTGAGGCTAGGCCCGGAAGAGGTGATGTTCACGCTCTGCACCGTGCCGGTGTCGGTGGCGCCGGTGGTCGGGTCGGTGTAGTTGACCGTGTGACCGATCAGGGAGACGGCCGACGCTGTGCTCTGCCCGGACGCCAGCGTGGAGGTGTTCTGCGCGGTGTCAGTCTCCTGCTCGACCGAGGTGAACTGGGCGAGCTCGGTGACGAAGCTCATCGGGTCGCTCGAGTTCGGATTCATCGGGTTCTGGTTCTGGAGCTCGGTCATGAGCATCTGCAGGAACTGGTTCTCGTTGATCGGCAGAGCGCTCGAGCTCGAGCTCGTACCGCTCGTCGCGTTGGTCGAGTTGGCGTTGGTCGTGCTCGTGGTGGCGGGGGTGGAGATGCTCATCGTTGTCGTCCTTGTCTTGGATGGTGCGTCAGGCGAGCACGTTCACCAGCGCGCTGCCGGGCAGCGCGGAAGTGGTCGGCTCGACTGCGCCGTCGTCGCCGACGGCATCGATCTGGTCTGAGTCGGCATTGGATCCGGTCTGGGACTGGGACCCCGAGTCGGCGTTCTGCGACTCACTGTCGCCGCCGCCGCGAGTCTCGATGTTGAGGCTGAGCAGAGTCACCCCGGCGTTGGCGAGTTGGCGCTTGAGGTCATCGCCGCCCTGCGACAGGGTGTCGGCCGTGGAGGCGTGGTCGGCCACCACGTGGGCGGTGACGCCGTTCTCGGTGCGCTGAATCTGGATCCGGATCGTGCCCAGTGACGCGGGTGAGAGCTCGATCCGCGCCTGGGTGACGCCCTGGCCCACGTTCTCGATCGTGGTGCGGATGTTGTCGACCGCGTCCTGGAGCGAGACGCCTGGGCGGGTCGGGACCGCGCTCGGCGCCTGGATCGTCTGGGTGGCCTGGATCGGCGCGGGTGTTTGCGGCGTGGCCACGGTCGGGGTCGGCGCGGGCGCCGCCGAAGGCGAGGACGTGTGCTGCTGTTGCTGCGAGCCGGTGTGTGACTGTGACTGTGACTGTGACTGTGACTGTGACTGTGACTGGGAGGCGGTTTGGGGCGCGGGCGCGGCGACCGGGGCCGTCGCGGACGTGGTCGGGGCGGGGGTGGTCGGTGCGGCCGGGGTGGTCGGCGCGGTGCCGGCGGTCTGTGCCTGGGTGACCTGCTGGGGAGCCGTCGTCGTGGCCGGCTGGGAAGAGGCAGCGACGGGCGCGGGCTGCGTGGCAGCCGGCGCGCCCGTCGCGGTGGGGGTGTCGGTCAGGGCGGGGGTGGTGCTTGCGCTGGAAGGGGTGGAGGGGGCCTGCGGTTGCGGCGATGCGGTCTGTGCCGGGGCGGCAGCCGGCTCGGATTGCGGTGTCGTCGGCTGCGGCTGAGCCTGGGCGGCGGGAGCGGCGGGAGCGGCGGGAGCGGCGGGAGCGGGGGTTGCCGACGCCGCGGCGTTTGCCGTCGCGGCCGCGGGGGTGGAGGTTGCGGTGGTGGTGGCCGCGCTCGTGCCGACGTCGGTCGTGGTGGCGGCGGTCGCCGCCGGTGCGAGCGTTGTCTGCGCGACGGCGGCCGCGGCGGCCGCAACCGCGTCGGCGGAGGGCTGAGCGGGAGTGGTCGACCTCTGCGCCGATCCTCCGGCGCTTTTGTTCTGGCCTTCCGCAATGGCGGTCCGGGCCACTTGGTCATCGAGGACGCTGGCAAAGCCGGGCGGTCCTGAGCTGGAGCCGGGCGGCCCGCCGGTCGCGACGGTCGGGTCGAGGCCGGTCGGGGCGAGCGCCTCGGCGGGAGCCGGAGCGCCACCGGCCGCAGCGGGAGCCGGTGCCGGCGCGAGCGCGGCTGCGGACGGGCTCATGCCGCCCTCCGGCGAAAACCGTTGAGCGCGATCTCGTCGAGCATCATGCCTTCCTGGCGAGCGGCCTCGCGCTCGTGGTCGGCGCGCTGGTTCTGCTTCAGGCGCTCGAGCGCCTGGCGCTCCTGGGCGGCCTTCAACAGCACCTCGCGACGCTGGGTCAGCTCGACCTCGCGGCGCTGGAGGTCCTGCCGGGTGGCCTGATGGGCGCGCTCGGCGCGCTCGAGGTAGGCCTGGCGGGCCAACAAGTCGGTGGCGCTCATGGCCAGCTGCGTCGCGTCCATCTGCGCCGCGCGAGCGTCCGCGATGCGATTGGCAGCGGCCTGCACCTCCTCCTCGCAACGCTGATGGCGCTGGAGAGCGCCGGCCAAGTCCTGCTTGGCGGCGTCCTCACGACGCTCGCGCAGGGCGCGCACGCGTTCGAGTCGGAAGCGGAACGAGGATCCGTTCATGACCCTGTTCTCGGCCGGCCTGTGCTGGTCCTAAGCCGCGCTGGACGCTTGTCCGAGCCAGAGCGCCTGAGAAAACCGGAAATAATTCCCGGAAGCCTCAGGGGGAGCGATTCAGGCGGTGAGCTGCAGGGAGGGGATAGCCGGCGGGCCGGAGACGCCGCCCGCAGGGACCTGCCGCCCAGGAACCCCGGCCGCCGGAGCAGCGGGCGGACCGTCGATCACCTCGCCGGTCACCGGAACACGCCGCATGAGCTCGTCGGCCAGTGCCAGGAGGTACGCGTCGGCTTCCTCCGGGGTGCTCGGCTCGTCGACGCGCTGGCGCAGGAACGCCTCCATCCGCGGGCGCATGCTGATCGCGGCGTCCAACACGGGATCGGTCCCGGGCTGGTAGGCGCCGATCGAGATCAGATCCTCCTTGTCGCGGTACGCGGCGAGTGCGGAACGCAGTCGCGTTCCCGCCTCGCGAACCTCGGGCGTGACGATCTCACCGATCAGTCGCGAGACGCTTTGCAAGACGTCGATCGCCGGATAGTGGCCGGCGTGCGCCAAGGATCGCGTCAGCACCACATGCCCGTCCAAGATCGAGCGAACGGCGTCGGCGATCGGCTCGTTCATGTCGTCGCCGTCGACCAGCACCGTGTACAGGCCGGTGATCGACCCACGGTCGCTCGTGCCCGCCCGCTCCAGCAGGCGCGGCAGCAAGGCGAACACCGACGGGGTGTAGCCACGGGTGGCCGGGGGCTCGCCGATGGCCAGGCCGACCTCGCGCTGGGCCATGGCAAAGCGCGTCACCGAGTCCATCATCAGCATCACGTCCCGTCCGGCATCGCGGAAGTGCTCGGCGATCGCGGTGGCGGTGAAGGCGGCCCGGATCCGAACCAGCGCCGGCTGATCCGATGTCGCCACGACGACGACCGAATGCGACAGGGCATCACCGAGGTCGCGCTCGATGAACTCGCGCACCTCACGGCCTCGTTCGCCGACGAGCGCGATTACGTTCACCTGGGCCGAGGTCGACCGCGCGATCATCCCCATCAGGGACGACTTGCCGACACCCGAGCCGGCGAAGATGCCGAGGCGCTGCCCGCGGCCGCAGGGGACGAGCGTGTCGAGCGCGCGCACGCCGAGGCCGACGCGATCCTCGATCCGGGGCCGCGTCATCGGATCGGGCGGCGGGGCGGTTGTGCTCCGCCAGGACACCCCAGAGGGCACATCAAAGCCGTCCAAAGGATTGCCGAGCCCGTCGATGACGCGCCCCAGGAGGGGCTCGCCGACCGCCACCCGGAACGGGCCGCCGGTCGGGTGGACGCTGGTGCCCGGGCCGATCCCGTGCAGCTCCCCCAGCGGCATGAGCAGCGTGCGCCCGCCGCGGAAGCCGACCACCTCGGTGGCCACCGGCGCGCGATCACGCCCGTCGCCGACCATGCACACCTCGCCGATCTCAACCTGCACCCCGGTCGCCTCGATGATCAGCCCGATCAGGTCTGAGACCCGGCCCACGCGGCGCGAAAGGTCGGTGCCATGGAGCGCGTGGGCGGCGCGCGCGAAGCTACTCATCGCCGGTCGTGTCGCCGGCGAGCGCTTCCGCGACGAGCTCGCGGGCACGCCCGAGCTGGGTGTCGATGCCGGCGTCGATGTCGCCGGTGTTGGTGCGTGCAACCGCGCCGCCCCGGGCGATACGACGGTCTGACTGGACCCCCAGATGCTCGATCCCGCCGAGCTCGGACTGCAGCTGCTCGACGCACTCGCTCACGAGCTCCAAGTCGTCGGGGTTGACGACCAGCGTCACGTGCCGGCGCTCGGTGAGGTGGCGAAGGGCATTGCGCGCAACGTCGAGCACGCGCTCGGGTTGCACGGAGAGGACGCCAGCGAGGATCTGCTCGGTCAGCCGGAGCGCCATCTCGACGGCGTCCTGCTCGAGCTCGGCCACCAGCTGCTCGCGCGCCTGCTCGATCGCCTGCAGCGAGGCGCCGAGCGCGGCGAGCGCGGGCTGCGCGTCGGTGCGTGCGGCGGCCAGACCGGCGGCGCGGCCCTCGGCCTCGCCGGCGGCCCATGCCTGGGCGCGGATCTGCTCGGCCTCGGCGCGGACCGCGGACAGGACGTCGGCGATGCCGTCGGTGGCGCCGGCCGGGGCGTCGAGCTGGCGGAAGGCGTAGCCGACGACCGGCGGCCCGGAGGCGCCGTCGCGCTCGCCCACTCCCGCACGCTCGCTAGACGACTGCATCTTCCTCGCCGCGCGAGAGCACCAGGGCGCCGGCTTCCTCGAGCTTGCGCACGATCGCCACGATCCGCCCCTGTGCCTCCTCCACCACGCGCTTGCGCTGCGGCGGCTGGTAGGCCATCTCCTCGACCAGCATCGTCGCGCCGCGCTCGGACATGTTCGACAGGATCCGCTCCTTGACGTCGTCGTTGACGCCGCGCAGGGCCAGGGCCAGGTCCTTCTGGTCGGCCTCGCGCAGGACGAGCTGGATCGAGCGGTCGTCGAGCTTGACGATGTCCTCGAACACGAACAGGAGGCGCCGGACCTCGGAGGCGAGCTCCTCGTCTGACTCGGTCAGCGCGTCGAGCACGTTGCGCTCGGTCGAGCGGTCGGCGTGGTTGAGGATCTCGGCGAGCGACTTGATGCCGCCCGCGGCCCGCACGTACTCCTGCTGGACGATGCTGTCGAGCTTCTTGCGCATCACGGCCTCGACCTGCTTGACCACGTCCGGGCTGGTCTCGCCCATGCGCGCGATACGCAGCGCGATCTCGGCCTGCTCGCCGGAAGGCAGGTGCGAGAGCACCTGCGAGGCGAGCGTGGTGTGCAGGTTGGCGACGACGAGCGCCACCGTCTGGGGCGACTCGTTGCGCAGGAAGGTCACGAGCTGCTCGGCCGGCGTGCGGCGCAGGAACTCGAACGGCCGCATCTCGATCACGCTCGACAGCCGCCCGATGATCTCGAGCGCCCGCTCGGCGCCGAGCGCGCGCTCGAGCACCTCCCGCGCGTAATCAACGCCGCCGGACATCAGCGAGTCAAACGCCTCGACGGTGGCCGCGAACTCCTCGAGGACCGCGCCGGTGGTCAGCGGGTCGATCCGCTGAAGCTTGGCCATCTCCAGCGACAGGGACTCGATCTCCTCGTCGCGCAGGTGCTTGAACACCTCGGCGGCCTTGTCGGGTCCGAGCGACACCAGCAGCACGGCGGCCTTCTTGCGGCCTTTCAGCTCGGGGCGCTTGGTCCTGGCGGGTGCGGCCCCGGCCGCGGCCGGGGCGGCGGGCAGGTTGGGGTTGGCCTGTTCGAGCTCGGCTGCCATCGGATAGCTCCGCTCGATCTAGTCTTCGCTCATCCAGGCCCGGACCTGCTGGGCGACGCGATCAGGATCGCGCTCGACCAGTTCCTCGACCTGGCGCTTGGGAACGTTGACCGGGGAGCGCAGGCGCTTGACCTCGGTGGCCGGCTCATCGCCGCCGGAGGCGAGCGCCGCCAGCGGGCGAGGAGTGGCGAGCTCCCGCAGCCAAGTGGGCTGGCCCTCGAACGTCTCGCGCTCGCGCCGCTTGAGGCTGCGGCGCATGAGGAAGAGGAAGATCAGCGAGCCGAGCCCGATGATCGCGTACTTGGCGTAGCCCATCATCTTGGCCGACGAGGCCGGAGTGGCCGCGGGGGCGGCGGTCTTGGTGAACGCGATCTGCGAGACGGACAGGGTGTCGCCGCGCTTGGCGTTCAGACCAACCGCGCCGGCCACCGCATTGCGGATCGCCGGAAGCTCGGAAGCCGGCACCGTCTTGTCGACGAGCACCGACACCGTCTGGTTGTTGATCGCGCCGGGCGCGATCGTCGAGTTCGTGATCGTCTTATCGACGCCGTAGGTGGTGTTGTTGGAAGTGTTCTTGTAGTTGGAGTTGCTGCTCCCGCCGGTGGCCGCGTAGGCCGGGATCGTCCCGGTGGTGCCGCCGGCGGTGGCGCCCCCACCCGTCAGGGTCTCGTTCTGGGTCTGCGCGGTCAGCGGCACGCCCTTCTTGCCGTAGACCAGGCTCTGCTGGGTGGACTGGTCGGAGTTGAGGTTGCCGTTGACCACGACCTGCGCCTTGCCCGGGCCGAGCGTCTGAACGAGCATCGCGTCGACCTGCGAGGTCATCGTCGAGTCGTACTGCTCGTCCGCGGACTGGGCGGCGGGCAGCCCGCCGCCGGTGCCGCCGTTGTTGCCCGAGCTCGGCCACAGCAGCGCGCCGCTGGAGTCGGTGACCGTGACCTTGCTGGTCGAGAGGCCCTGGACGCTCGAGGCGACCAGGTTGGCGATGCCCTGGATCGAGCTCGAACTGAGCGACCCGGAGTCATCGAGGAGCACCGATGCCGTCGAGGCCTGGCTGTTGTCGCCGAACAGCTCGTCCTGCTGATTGGGGAGCACGAGGTTCACCGTGGCCGAGTCGACGCCCTGGATCTGCTCGATCGTCTGGTCGAGCTGACCCTCGAGGGCACGCTGGTAGGTGACCTGCTGCTGGAAGTCCGAGGCGCCGAGCTGGGAGCTGTTGAGCAACTCGAAGCCGGGCTGCTCTGAGCCGATCCCGAGCAGGCCGGCCGTGGCCAGCGCGATCCGGGCCTGGCTCACCTGGCTCGAGGTGACCTCGAGCGCGGTGCCGCCGTTCTGGAGCTGGTAGCCGATGCCCTTGGCGTCGAGCGCGGCGGTGATCTTGCCGGTCTGGGCGGGGTCGAGCCCGGTTTCGAGCGTCGTGTAGCTGGGCGACGATGCGAAATGCATCAGCACGACCAGGAAGAGGATGCCGGCCGCGACCGAGCCGCCGACCATGGCCCAACCTTTGGGCGTGAGCTTGGTGATGAACTGACGGATGTCCATTTATCTCGAGGGGGGAAGCGGGGGCGGGGGTTAGGGGGCTAGACCTGGGTTTGGAAGACTTCGTTGACTGCGTCGGTGAGCTTGGTGCGGATCTGGGAGGCGAGGTCCATCGCCATCGAGGCGTTCTCGACTGCGGTGATCGCCTGGGTGGGATCGGTGCTCTGGCCGGTGGCCAGCTGCTCGGCCGCGGTGGACGCGCTGACCTGCGTCTGGTCCATCGAGTTGATCGCGCCCGTGAGAGCGTCGTTGAAGCTCCCGCCGTTGGCGGCGCCCGTCCCGGTCGCCGCGTCCTGGCCGATCGAGCCAATCCCGCCCACGCTCCACTCGCTCGGGCCAAGCGGCCCGATGGCTCCTGAGATCGCCGGAATCACTTGAGCAGATCCAGGGTCTTCTCGAACATCTCTTTGGCGGTGTTCATCGCCGTGACGTCCGATTCGTAGGAGCGAGACTCATCGATCATGTCGACCATCTCGTTGACCGGGTTGACGTTGGGCATCTTCACGTAACCCGAAGAGTTGGCCGACGGGTTGCCCGGGTCGTAGACCTCCTGGTCGGGCGTCGCGCTGTTCACGATCCCGGTCACCTCGACGCCGCCGGCCGGGGCCGAGTTCGAGCTGAGCCCGCTCGCCGCGCCCATCGCGCCGGACAACGCCTGGCTGAAGCTGCCGGCACCGCCGACCTGCTGGAGGACGACCTGCTGCTCCTGGTAGGGCTGGCCGCCCGCGCCGTTGGTGGTGTCGGCGTTGGCCAGGTTCTCTGAGGTGACGTCCATGCGCACGCGCTCGGCGGTGAGGCCGCTGGCGGCGACGCTGATTGCGTCAAAGAAGCTCATCAGCTCTGTCCGATCCCCATCGCGCTCTCGAGGATCGACTCGCGCTGGGCGGCGATCTGGGTCAGCGTCTCGTACAGCAGGCCATTCTGGGAAAGCGCGGCCTCCTGCTGCTCGGGGCTGACCCCGTTGCCGTCGGCGCCCGTCGTCTGCGAAGTGGTGTACGGCTGGAAGGTGACGCTGGTCGGCGACTGGCCGGACTGGATGGCCTGCTGCAGCGTCGACTGGAAGTTGACGTCCTCGGGCTGGTAGCCGGGCGTGTCGACGTTCGCGAGGTTCTGGGTGAGCAGCGTGTTGCGCAGCTCAGCACCGCTCATCGCGGACTCGAGGGCCTGTTGGGTGGCGTCAAGGAGGGACATGCGTGAAGAACCTGGATGGTCTGCCCTCCTTGGGCTTCGCTACCGACCCGATCCATCGAGTCCTTCCATGAATCGGCCTGCGCCGACGAAGCTTTAGCGGTTCCGGCTGGGTGTTGGAGGGCCTCGAAGCGGCCCCTCAAACGCATCGCGCCGGGCGGGACCACTTGGGTCCGCACCCGGCGCGGGGCACTACTTCCCTACCTGGATCGAAAGCGTGGTCAGGCGAGGTTGAACTGCGAGACCAGTCGTTCGAGCTCTTCGGCGGTCTTGGCCAGCTCGGTCGCGGAGGCGGCGATCTGCTGGGTGGACGCGCTCGTCTGTTCGGTGGACGCGCTCACCTGCTCCGAGGACGCGCTCGACTCCTCGGCGACTGCCGCCACCGAGGTCATGCTGTCCTGGACCCGGTTTCCGGCGCTGGCGATCTCCTGGATCGAGCCGGCGATCTGCTCGACGCGGTTGCCCACGTCCTGGACCGCATCGGCGATCCGAGCGAATGCCTCGCGTGCCTGCTCGACCGTGGCCGCGCCCTCCTCGGTCTGGCGGGCGCCGTCCTCGACGACGTCAACGACCTTGCGGGTCTCCTGCTGGATCTCCCCGATCAGGTTGGCGATCGACGAGGCGGCGGACTGCGACTCCTCGGCCAGCTTGCGCACTTCCTCGGCCACGACCGCGAAGCCGCGGCCCTGCTCACCCACCCGTGCGGCCTCAATCGCCGCGTTCAGCGCCAGCAGGTTGGTCTGCTCGGCGATGCCGGTGATCGTGTCGACGATCTCGCCGATCTGCTCGCTCTTGGCGTCGAGCGAGCGGATCGCGGTGCTCGCCTGGGCGCTCGAGTTGCGCACGGCCTGCATCGCCTCGGTCGCCTGGGACACCGCCTGGGCGCCCTCTTGTGCCAGGCTGCGCGCCTGGGCAGCCGCTTCGGCGGTCTGCTGAGCGCCCTCGGCGGACGACTGGGAGGCGAGCGCCACCTCGTCGGAGAGGATCTTCGCCTCGGCGATGGAGCGGACCTGGTCCTCGGCGCCGGCGGCGACCGAGCCCACCGCCTGGGAGATCTCGGCCACGGCGCGGCCGGTCTCCTCGGAGGTGCTGGCCATCTGCTGGGAGGACAGCGAAAGCTGCTCGGACGTGCTCGAGATCTCGCGGAGCATGCTCGCGACCTTGGCGCGCGTGGTGTTGTAGGCCGCGACGCTGGCCTGGCTCTTCTCCACCATCCCGTTGAACGTGCGGGTCAGCTCGCCGATCTCGTCCGCACGATTGGTCGCGATCTCGTTCGTCTCCGACACGACCTCGCGGGTCAGATCGCCGTCGGCGATCGCCTCGAGGCCCGAGCCGAGGTCGGCCAGGCAGTGCGAGTCGAGGCTATGGATGCCGTCGAGCAGCTGTTTGATTCGCTTGCTGAAGTCACGGGCGAGCGAGAGGGCGATGACGGCGGCGATGAGCAGCGCGATCAGCGCGATCACCAGCATCAGCGTCTTGGAGCTGCTCGCGGTCGAGCCGGCGGCGCTCGTGTTGGCAGCCGAGATCGCCGCGCTCGCGTTCTGGACCGTGGTGGTCAGATCGTCGCCGGCGGTGTTGGCAGCGCCGTTGGCGAGCTCGGCCGCGGCTGTGGTCTTGTGCGCCTTCGCGAGCGACACCACCTGGTTGTCGAGCGCCTGCCAGGCATTGAACTTCGCGTTCAGAGCGCTAATCGCCGTTTTGGCGGCCGGCGTCGTGGCGTACGCGTTGAGCGCCTGCACCGTCTGCCGGAAGGTCTGGACGTCGCCCTCGTGGTTTTCGGCGTCGCTCGGCTGCAGCACGGTCGAGACCTCGGAGGCGACCATGTCGCGCGCGTGGCCGGTGGCCTGCTCGAGCATCGGCAGCTCCTTGGCGCCGGACTGGAGCTTGGCATCGACCGAGCCGATGCTCGTCCAGCCGATCACCAGCGCGATCGCGAAGACGAGGGATACGGCTACGAACGCTGCGATCAGCTGGCGGCGCACCGAGGAGATGAGGAACGACATGGGGGCGGAGTCCTTTCAGGGGGGCTTCAGACAGACAGTTGGATCGGCCGAGCTCCGAGCAAGCTTGAGCGGCTGGGTCCGGATGGCGGCCTAGGCGGCGTACGCAGTTCCGGTCGGCGCCGCGGGCGTCCAACCAGCGATATGGATGGACCGGTCTCGGGCCAGGTCGATGTCAAGGAGCGTTTCGCCGCTCCCGATGACGCGCACGACCGGACGATCGAGGGCGTACTCGGGAACGCTGACCACGATCGCGCGCCGGCCGTCGACGAGCTCGACCTCGATCCCCGGAGGGAACGGGGCCACCCGACGCGTGAACACCTCGCAGATCACCGGGTCGAACTGCGTCCCGGCGCCGGCCTGGATCGCCCGCACGCCGACGTGCGCCGGCTTGGCCGGCACGAACGGGCGCTCAGAGGTGATCGCGTCAAAGGTGTCGGCGACCGCGGCGATCCGAGCCATCTCGTGGATCTCGGTGCCGCTCTTGCCCTCCGGATAGCCGCTGCCGTCCCACCGCTCGTGATGGCGGAGCACGCACGCCTGGACCAGGGGGCACCAGGCGCCGGTGTCGCGGATCAGCTTGACGCCGGCCTTCGGGTGGGTCCGGACGATGTCCCACTCGTCCTCGAGCAGCTTGCCGGGCTTATTCAGGATCGCCTCGGGGACGGCCAGCTTGCCGATGTCCGAGAGCAGCAGGCCCATGCCGAGCCGGAACAGGCGCTCCTCCTGACGGTCGTCGTGACGCTCGCCCTTGTAGTCGAGCCAGCCGTGCTCGATGATCAGCCGCCGGCCGATCAGCAGGCCGAGCGCCGTCACATCGATCGAGTGCTGGACCGCGTATGCGTCGGCGCCGCATAGGTCGGCGAGCACGAGCGCCTTACCGTCCGACTCCTCAATCTCCTCGAGAATCGCGTCGACGGCATCGCTCAGGCCCTCGGTCGCCTCGGGGTCAAGCGGCCGGCCGGCGAACACCGCCCGCTTGGCTTCGTCGTGAAGCGCGACGAGCGCGCGCGTGGCGGCGGCGCGCGTCTGTGCGCTGATCGCCGGCTCGGGGTCGATCCCCTGGCTGTAGCGGTCCTCGACCCACACGGCCTGGATGCCGGCGCGGGTCAGATGGTCGATGAAGCGAGCACTCAGGGTGACGCCGGCGCGGAGCAGCGGCGCTGCGTCGCGACCGGTGAGGATGTCGCGGGCCAGCCTGGCGTCTTCAGGAAGATCGTTGATCGGAACGAGCCGCATGCCCCCGCAAATCGGCCGGTTACGTCGAATCTTTAGATTGGCCGCGACGTGAGCGGGTTAGGCGGTCGCCTGCACGCTGGGGCGGGTCTCGCGCGGCGGGGCGTAGCCCCGCGCCGTGCGGCCGACTCGCTGTACGTGGGCGAGCTCGAGGAGAAGCGCCTCGCGGTAACGCAGGATCTCGATCTCGACGCGCCGGCTCATGAGCACGGCGCGCTGAAGCGCGGGGCGCGCGTCCGCGGGCGGGACGTCGGGGAGGGTCGCAATGAGCGCGTCGCGCTCGGCGTGGAGGTGCGATACCTCGGCGAAGCGGCCCTCGCCAACGAGCTCGAGCTCGCGCTCGATGCTGCGGGCGAGCGTCTCGTAAGGAGTCGCGTCGGGGGCGCTCATGCCTGCCCGGCGGTCGCGAACGCCTCGCGCAAGTCGCCGAGCATCGCGCTGACCTGGTCGAGCTTGGCCGGCTCGCGGTCGAAGCGCGCCTGGCGCAGGTAGCGCAGGCAGAAGACGTAGATCGACTCGAGGTTGTGTGCGAGCTCCCCCTGCTCGAAGTCGAGGACGTCGCGCAGGTGCTGGATGATGTCCTCGGCACGGCGGAGCTTGCGGTTGGTGAGCTCGATCTGACCATCGCGCATCGCCACACTCGCCTGGAAGAGGAACTTCCGCGCACCGTCGTAGAGCATCACGACGAGCACTTCGGGGGACGCGCTCAGCACGGCGCTCTCGCGATACGCGTTGGGGGTGGCGAGGGAGGGGGACATTGAGGGCAGGGTCTCCTAGAGGCTGAATTGCGATACGAGTCTCTAAAGATGCTCGGCAGTGTCCGCGAGCTCTTGAGCCGACCCGGCCATCTGTTGCGGGCAGGCGCTCGGATCGGTCCGCAGAAGCGGTGCCCGCGCCTGCTCGACCGGTACGGTTGGCGGCTCAGCCGCCCGGCAGCGATGAAAGCTGGCTGGTCAGCCAGCTGCTGGTCGACTGGCTCGTCGACAGAGCCGACTCCATGGCCGCGAACTGCTGCACGAGCGACTGCTCCTTCTCGGTGTTGGCGGCGTTCATGTTGTCGATCTGGTTGGTCAGGTAGCTGATCTGTGAGTCGTCGCCCTGGATTCGCGTCGAGATGTCGCCACCGGCCGCCGCCTCGTTGTTGACGAGGTTCGAGAACTGAATCGACCAGCTCGTGAGCAGCGACTTGACGCCGCTTGCGTTGCTGGTGAGCGCGCTGGTCAGCGTGCTGGCATTCAGGCTCAAATCACCGTTCAGCGCGCTCTGCGAGATCGCCCCGGTGCCAGTGGTGGCGCCGGTGCTCACGCCGATGTCAAGCATGCTCGTGTCGCTGCCGCTAAGTCCGCCGAGCGTCTCGTCCATCTGCTCGCGCATGCTGGTCAGAAGCTGGGTGAGGTCCGAATCGCCGTACAGCGTGCCCTGCGTGGGATCGCTGCTCGACGGGGCCTGCGAGAGCTGGGTCTGGATCATCGAGACCGCCGAGTTGTAGTCGGTGATGAACTGCTGCACCGCGGTCTGCACGCCGCTGGAGTTGACGGACGGCGAACCGACGTTGACGGTCACGGGAGCCCCCGTGGGTGTGATGCCGTTGAGGCTCAGGCTGACGCCCGGGATCGTCTGGGTGGCTCCGGCATTGCTGTTGACGTTCGGGGTGCCCGACACCTCGGCGCCGCTGATCGTGTTCGTGGTCGACTGCCCGGCGACGCCGTTGATCGTGTACAGCGCGTTCACGCCGTCGGTTTCACCGGTCTGGGAGAGAATGCCCGTGGCGCCCTGGACGTTGATGTAGTCGCCCGGGGTATCGGGCTGTCCGGTGTTGCGATCGGACAGGACCACCGACGACTGGCCACCCGAAGAACTCGGGATCACCGTCGCCCAGACGGTCGCGCTGCTATTTGAGTTGATCGCGTTGACCAGATCCTGGGCCGACGCGTTTGCGGCGAGCGAAACTTGCTGGCCGTCGATCGTGAACGTCGTGGCGGAGCTCGGGCTGGTGAACGAGAACGTCTTCTGCGAGGCGCTCGCCATCTGCGTGACGTCGACCTGGTAGGACCCAACGACGGCGCCGACGGACGAAAGCGCGGTGGCGCCGACGAGCGTCGAGTTGGTCGAGTTGACGGTCTGGGTCGGGGTGAACAGCGACGGGTTCCCGAGTGCCTGCGCGTCGTTGGCGACCGTCTGCAGCGCGTTCATGATGTTCGTCAACTGCGTGTTCATCGCCGTCAGCCCCGACGACTGGTTGGTGAGGTTGGTCACCTGCTGCTGGTCGGAGGCCATCAGCGCCGTGACGATCGCGTTGGTGTCGAGACCCGAGGCGAGCCCCGTCACCTGCAACGCGCTGCCCGCGCCCAGCGACGTCAGCGAGTCGCCGCTGGCGTACTGGCTCGAGCTCGTGGCTGGAGTACCGGAGTTGATCGATGACGTGGACATGCCTTCTCCTCTAGTCGGCCGTTGTCCGGGTGGGCTTTACCCGATCACTGGGGGTTGGACGGGAGCGGCTGGCCCGAGGCGACGTCGAGCGCCGTAGAGGCGGGCACGGTGAACAGCAGGTTTCCGTGCACGTCGTGGACCTCGACCGACAGCTTGCCGGTGGCCTCGTTGACCTTGAAGCGCATCTCGTTGCCGTTCGCCTGCAGGTTGTGGTAGGCCTGATTGGCGACGCCGATCGCGTCTTGCACCTCCGGTGGCGGGCTCGCCGGAATCGTGTCGACGGTGACGGTGGCGCCGGCCTCGCTGGCCTGCGCGGGCGCAGGGGCCGAAGATCGGGCCCTTTGCGTGGACGTCGGAGCGGGCGTCCGGCCCACTGAACCGATATCAAAACTCATTGCATTCCTCCTTGGATGCGGCGGTTCCTACCTTGGAAGACGGGATCCGTTCCCGTTCAGGCGGGGTAATCGAGCGCACCGGGAAGAACTTGAGGGCGGCCTCGGCCTTCTGTCTAGCCGTTCATCACCACCGGCTCGGCGTGGCTCGCCGTCGAGCAGCGGTTGAGGATCTCGCGCGCCGCTCTGTTGTCGGGATCGTGGCGCAGCGCCTCCGCGGCGAACACGCCGGCGTCGGCAAGCTCGCCGTGAGCCGCCGCCACTCGCGCCAGACCCAGCAGCGCGCGGGCGTCGGGCCGGGACTCGCAGATGGCCATCCACTCCTTCGCCGCCGAGGGCAGGAAGCCCTGGGCGAGGTACATCGTGCCGAGCAGCTCGCGCTGCTCGCGGGCCGGGAGCGCGGAGCGCTCGAGCAGCGCGGTCAGCTTTTCGAACGCATCGAAGTCGTGCGCCCGCAACAGCGTCTCGAGGATCACGCCAAGCAGCGGCGTAGCCACAATCGGCAGGGCGGGGAGCTCCTGCGCACCGCTGGACAGCGCCAGCCAGGCGTCGAACACCCGGAGCTGGGACTGCGGGACGCCGACGCGAGCAGCGCGGTCGCTCGCGGCGCGGGCACCGTCGAGATCGCCGGCCGCGATGCGGCCCCACAGCTCGACGCGGCTGGCCAGCGTGGCGAAACCGTCGTCCTCCGGGACGTCCGCCGCCTCCTGCGCGGCCTCGGCGTACCGACGCCGATTGAGCAGCGTCTCGGCCAGCTGGACGCGGACCTGCGCGCTGTTCGGACGAGCGCGCAGAACCGTTCGGTACTCGGTCTCCGCGGCGGCCATCGCGCCGAACCGGTAGAGCGCGTCGGCCAGCATGAACCGGGCGGCCGGCGGGACGGTCGGAAGCTGGTCCTCGATGCGCGCGACCACCTCCTCCGGGGTCAAGCCACCTGCGCAGCAGGGCGGTCGCGTAGGGATCGACGGCGCCGATGAAGTCCGGATGCTTTGAGATGCACCACTCGAGCAGCTCGCGGGCGCGCCCGATCTCTCCGCGACGCATGTACAGCTCGGCGAGCGAGACCCGGGGGAGGAACGTGCCCGTTCCGCTCGCGGCGAGGTAGCGCGCCGGCGCGTCGCCCATCTCCAGGCACTGCTCCCAGTAGGCGATCGCGTCGTCCTCGCGGCCGAGCGCGAGCGAGGCGAGCGCCTGCGAGAAGACGAGGTCGGTGAAACCCGGGAAGCGCTCGAGTCCCTCCCGGGCCCGAACGATCGCGTCCCCGGCGCGTCCACAGTTGCGGAGCGCCGTGACCAGTCGCAGAACGAGCGCGGGCACGTAGTCCTTGCCCTCCTCGCCCCCGGCCTGGACGAGCGTCCAGGCGCGTGAGAGCTGGCTGAGCGCACTGCGGAAGTCGCCGAGCACCGAGTACTCGGTGCCGAGGTTGAAGTGCAGGAAGGCGGAGGACTCTCCTTCGGCCTGCTGGGCCTTCAGGAGCTCGAGGTTGCGGCGCGACTTCTCCTTGGCGTCACGGACCGCGCCGAGGTACCCGTAGTGGTCGATCCTGACCGAGCTCTGCTCGATCCGCTCCGCGTAGGTCGGCAGGTGCTGGGCGATCTGCTCATGCAGCCGGCCTTCGAAGCGGTAGTGAGGGCGGTTGCGGAACACGCGCAGCGCGTTGTTGGTGATCGCGCCGCCTTCGCCGAGGCCGCCGGTGTAGTTGGTCTCGACCAGGTAGAACGCCTCCCGCCAGACCCGGCCCGTGAGTGCCCGGAGGCGGTGGACGTCCTCGGTGACGAGCACCTCGTCGGCGTCGAGGTAGATGATCCAGTCGCTGGCGGCGGCCTCGAAGGAGACGTTGCGGGCGTCTGAGAACGAACCCGTCCACGTCTCGCTCGATCACCTTGGCGCCGAACTCGTGGGCGATCTCGATCGTGCGGTCCGTCGAGCCCGTGTCCACGATGATGATCTCGTCGACGGCGGGGGCGACGGCGGCCAGACAGCGGGGCAGCATTTCCTCTTCGTCGCGGACGATCATGCACAGGCTGAGCGTCATGTCCGTGGCCGGCCGGGCCCGAGGCGCGAGCTTCTTGGCCTGGGCGGCGAGCGCGGGCACCGACGGGTGCAGGGGCTTGCCCGGACGCATGGTCTTACGCCGCCGGCCGACCTCGTGGAGGTTGCGCTTCAGATGGGGGATCGAGGGATCGAGACTATGGGCCGCCTTGAACATGGCGAAGGCCGCGTCCAGGCTCCAGAGCTCATGCAGGGCGACGCCGGCGTAGTTGAGCAGCACCGGCTCCCGCGTCTCCTCCTCGAGTGCGTCGAGCGCGGCGCCGGCGATCGTGACGAACAGTCGCAGGGCCTGCTTCTGGGAGGTGGCCTGGCTCGCCGCGGACAGCCCCTCCTGGAGCAGGAGCACGCGTGCGTGGTAGCGCGCATGGCTGTCCTCGTGCTCGGCGGCGCGGTCGAAGAGTGCCCGATAGCGCTCCAGCTGGTTGACGGCGAGCTGAAGGCGAGCCTGCTCGCGCAGGCCGGCGCCGAACGCCTCACCGGACGGAGCGGTGGGGGCGCTGGTGGAGAGGGGGGAGAGCCGGAGGCCCGTGCTCGGGCGCGGATCCGCGCCACCGCCGGTGCTACCGGCAGCGTCGTCGGGTGTGGTGATACCAGTCAGCCGAAGAGCCATACGAGGGAACCTTCCGAGGGGAGCGGCACTCGGGTTGATCGGCAGGGGGGTGGTGGACTTGAGGGGACTTATTCGCGCTGTCGAGCGCCGGCGTCGAGGCGGTAGGCCCAGGCAAGCGTTTCTGCCACCGCGGTCCACATCGCGGGCGGCACCGCCTCGCCGAGATCGAGTGCGGCGAGCGCCTCGGCCAGGCTCGGGTCGTGGCGCACCGGCACTCCCGCCTCACGCGCGGCCGCGAGGATGCGGTCGGCGATCAGGCCGGCGCCGGTGGCCACCACCTCCGGCGCGGACCGGCCCTGTTCGTAGCGCAGGGCGGTGGCGCGCCGCCGGGGTGGCTGCTGTTCGGGATCAGGCATAAACGTCGAGAGGCTCGTAACGGGAATTGATCTCGACCGCGACCGGCCGGCCAAGGGCGTCGGCCAGCGCGGACTGAAGGTCGCCGGCGGCGTCGAGCGCCCGCTCGTGCGGATCCCCGGCGGCGAACGTCGCGGTCAAGCGAAGCGACTCCGGGTCGAGCTCGAAGCGAAGATCGACCGGGCCGAGGGCGGGCGCGTCATAGCGCAGGGCGAGGGAATGCCGGTCGGACCCCTGAGAGTCGTTTCCCGACCGGGCATCGCGCTCGGCAACCCGGAGGGCGCCACCACCCGGGAGGGGAGCGGCCTGGGCGGCCTGGGCGCTGGCGGCCGACGGATCAGACATGCTGAGCTCGACCCGATCGGGGCTGACGTGGCGGACGGTCAGCCGCAACTCCTGGCCGGCCTGAACGTCCTTGGGCAGCTCGGCCTCGAGCGTCGTCCCGGCGATGTTCAAAGATCCGCGCCCGTTACCGTCGGCGCTCGCCACCCGGGCCATGAGCACGCGGCCCGGGGCGATCTTGAGCTCGGTGCCGAGCACCGCCTTGATCAAACGAACGTCCACGGCAATCGGATCCATGCCTCAAGGATCATCCCGGACGGGCGACTATCGAGGGACGATGGATGCCGGTCTATACATCTCAGCGTCGGGGATGCTCGCCCAGCAGGTACGCGAGGATCAGCTCGCCAACGATCTGTCGAACTCCTCGACGCCCGGCTACAAAAGTGATTCCTCGGTCCAGTCCGACTTCGGGTCGATCCTGCTGGCCAACACGGCCACCGGACAGTCAATCGGCTCGCTCAACACCGGCGTCAAGCTCGGCTCCCCGGTGACCAACCTGACGCCGGAGACGCTCTACTCGACCGGGCAGCCGCTCGACTTCGGGGTGGCCGGCCAGGGCTTCTTCGCCGTCCGCACCGCGCAGGGCGTGCGCTACACCCGCGACGGGCAGTTCCAGGAGAACGCCAAGGGGCTGCTCACCGACGGGCAGGGTGATCCGGTTCTCTCTCAGAACGGCGCGACGATCACGGTCAGCGCGCAGGGGACGGTGCCGGCCTCCTCGCTCGGCGTGTTCAACCTCACGAACGTGAGCAAGCAGGGCAACAACCTTTACACCGGCACGCTGGCCGGCCGTGGCACCGGGACGGTCAAGCAGGGCGAGCTCGAGAGCTCGGGCGTCGACCCGGTCACCACGATGGTGAACATGATCTCCTCGCTGCAGACCTATCAGGCCGGCGAGAACGCCATCCAGACGATCGACTCAACCATGCAGGAGAGCGCCTCGTCCGTCGGGTCGCTCACGGGAGGCTGATAACGCATGCTCGAAGGTCTGTACTCCGCCGCGTCGGGCATGGAAGCCCAGCAGCAGCAGTTCAACTCGATCTCCAACAACATCGCCAACATCGACACGCCGGGCTACCAGTCGACGATCGTCGGCTTCCACGACCTCCTGTACTCCAACGGCGGCTACGGCTCGAACGTCCCCACCGGAGCGGGCGCCGAGGCCCAGGTGGTCGGGTATGACCAGAGCGAGGGCGCGATCGAGCAGACCGGCCAGCCGCTAGATGTCGCCATCAACGGCTCGGGTTTCCTGGAGGTCCGCCGCCAGGACGGAACGATCGGCCTCACCCGCGACGGCTCGATGCAGCTGAACGAGAAGCGTCAGCTCACGACCCAGACCGGGATGCTCGTCCAGCCCCCGATCACGATCCCGTCCGGCGTCGATATCCACCAGGTGTCGATCAGCCCCAACGGCACCGTTCAGGCGGCCGGCAAAACCCTGGGCAAGCTCTCGCTCGTCGACGTGCCGGCGGCCAACGGCCTGGTGCCCGACGGCGACAACGTCTTCAGCGCCACCGCTGCGAGCGGTGCGATCGTCCCGGCCAAGAACGCCACCCTCCAGCAGGGCTCGCTCAAGGGGTCGAACGTCAACCTCGGCGACGAGATGGCCAAGATGGAGACCGCTCAGCAGGAGTACCAGATGAGCAGCCAGGCCGTGCAGTACCAGGCCCAGATGCTCCAGATCGCCGACCAGATCAAGCCATGAGCATCCTGTCGGCATCAGGCGCGAGCTCGTACGATCCCTCGCTCACTTCGGCCAACCTGCCGCCGATCAACCCGGCGCTCGAGCCGGCCGACATCCGCAACGGCAACGCCCAGGCCAAGCAGGCATACCAGGAGGCGCTCGGCTTCGAGGACGTCCTCATGCAGCAGCTCACCCAGCAGCTCGCCTCGACCGTCTCCAGCCCGTCCGACGACTCGAGCGATGGCTCGGATGGTTCGGACGACTCGAGCAGCGACTCCTCGGGCGGCATCCTCGGTTCGGATCCCAGCACGAGTGCGTTCGCCAGCATGATCCCGACCGCGCTGACCACGAGCCTGATGTCGAACGGAGGCGTGGGGATCGCCTCTCAGCTGGCCCAGGCGATCGATCCGCAGATCGGTACGCCACAGGGCGCCGCGTCCTCGCCGCAGTCCTCGGCACCTTCCGCCGCATCCATCTCGACCGGGGGGACCCAGTCATGAGCACGCCCGTGATCCAGGACCCGGCCGACGTCGTCCTCTGCAACGAGGTGATCGCCCACCTCGAGGCGCAGCTGGTAGCCGCCCGCCGGCTGCTCGGGGTAGTGCTCGAGCAGGGCGCCGCGATCCGCAACCGCGACGTGCGCTCCGTCGTCCAGCTGACCGGCCTGCTCCAGGCCGAGCTCGAGCGCCGCCGCCTGCTCGAGAACGAGCGCATGCTGCTGCTGGCTCGCGCCGGTGTGCGGCTGGGGTCAAACCCCGCCTCGATCACGGTGTCGATGCTCGAGAAGGTGATGGATCCGGATTCCGCGCAGCTCGCGGCCGCGCGCAGCGCCGAGCTGCGCGGGCTGCTCGAGGAGATCCAGCGCGAGCACTACGTCAACCGGGCGCTGATGAGCCAGGAGCTGGCGTTCCTCGATCACCTCCTGAAGCTCGCGGGCCTCGGGGGCGATGAGAGCTACAACGCCGGGGGCAGTCGCCTGGCGACCACGCCCGCCGACGTCACCGGCCACCGCGTCCTCGATTTGGCGGTGTAGCGGCGATGACGATTCCGAGCTACATGGGCCTCCAGACCGCGCTCAGCGGCCTCGAGGCGGCGCAGGCGGCGATCGACACCACCGGCCAGAACATCGCGAACGCGAGCACGCCGGGCTACTCGCGCCAGGAGGTGAACCTGACCGAGCGCAGCGCGATGCCGATCAACGCCCTGTCGAGCGTCACGGGCGACGGCTCGCAGCTCGGCACGGGCGTCGACATCACGTCGATCACGCGGATCCGCGACTCGTTCCTGGATAGCCAGTACCGCTCCCAGAACTCGCAGACGAGCGCCGACAACACCAATACAACGATTCTCGGCCAGGCTCAGGCGTCGCTGAACGAGCCGACCTCCTCCGGCCTCTCGACCGTCATGGACAACTTCTGGCAGGGGTTCAATACGTACGCATCGGCCCCGAACCAGGACGGCTCGACCCAGACCATCATCGGCCAGGGCCAAGCCGTCGCCGACAGCCTGAACACGCTCGCCGGACAGATCACCACGCTGCAGTCACAGGTCACCCAGCAGTACGACACGCTGACTGACCCGACGAGCGGCGCGGTCGCCAGCGACGCCAACCAGATCGCCCAGCTCAACACCCAGATCGCCCAGGCCCAGGCCGCCGGGATCAACGCCAACGACCTCGAGGATCAGCGCGACACCGCGATCGACGACCTCTCCCAGTACTCCAACGTGTACACGACCACGCAGTCCAACGGCATGGTGGACGTGAGTTTCGGGAACGCGGCCACCTCGGCCCAGAACGGCACCACCGACGCCACGCCGCTCGTCGACGGTGGCACGGTCAACCTGTCGCAGAACCTGACCGACTCGAACCTGAGCGGCTCGAGCGGCACGCTCGGCGCGCTCCTCGGGCAGTACGACCCGAACGCCGCCGGCGGGACGCCGACGGGGACGCTGGTCAACTACATGAACTCGCTGAACACGGTGGCCAACCAGCTGGTGACCACCGTCAACAACGCGATCTCGACCGCCGATCCGCAGGGCGCGACCGCGCCGACCTTCTTCGACCCCTCCGGCACGACCGCAGCGACGATCTCCGTGAACTCGAGCCTGTCAAGCTCGGGCACGCCCTACACGGCGGCCGAGGCGACGGCGGTGTCCCAGCTCACCGGCGGCCAGGCCGAGCAGTCCTATCAGGCGTTCGTGACCCAGGTCGGCGGCGACGTCCAGTCCGCCCAGAACGCGCAGTCGACCTCCCAGTCGCTGCTGACCGCGATCGGCAACCAGCGCCAGAGCGTGTCCGGCGTCTCGCTCGACGAGGAGATGACCAACCTGATCCAGTACCAGCAGGCCTACCAGGCCTCGGCGCGGGTGATGAGCACGATCAACGACACGTTCACCTCGCTGCTCGGCATGGTCTCGGGGGGTTGATCTAGATGATCGGGCGGATCACGAACCAGATGGCGGCCCAGACGACGCTGGCCGGGATCGAGTCGGCGCTCGACCGGCTCGACACGACCCAGCAGGAGCTGTCGACCGGCAAGTCGATCAACCAGCCCTCGGACAACCCGTCCGGGACGGCGCTGACGCTCCAGCTGAACAACGATCTGTCGAACCTGACCGGCTACAACAACAACGTCACCGACGGCACGGGCTGGACCACGGCGCAGACCAGCGCGCTGTCGGACATCACCAACGCGGTCCAGCGCGTCCAGGAGCTCGTGCAGGAAGCCGCCAACGGCACTCAGAACCAGTCCGATCTGAACGCCTCGGCCGACGAGGTCAACCAGCTGATCGACGAGATCAAGCAGGACGCCAACACCCAGTACGACGGCCAGTACGTGTTCTCGGGATCGGCGACCACGACCCAGCCCTACCAGTCGGGCTCGAGCGACACCTACGGCGGGAATTCGAGCTCGGTCACGCGCGAGATCGGTCCTAACACATCGCTGACCGTGAACGCCAACCTCGCCGGCGTGCTCGGCAGTGGCCAGACCGTCTCCGGACAGCCTGCGGGCGACGGCCTGCTTCTGAACACCTTGCGCAACATCAGCGACGACATGCAGTCGGGCAACTCCAGCGCGCTCAGCGGGGCTGACCTGACGAATCTGGGCAGCAGCCTCAACTCGCTCCTCGGGCTGTCCGCGAACGTGGGCTCCACCACGGATCGCCTACAGATGGCCAGCTCGCGCATCGCGTCGCTCCAGAACAGCGCCACCGACACCCTGTCGAGCACCCAGGACGCCGACATGGCCCAAACCGAGATCAACTTCTCAACCCAGCAGGCTGCGCTCACCGCCGCGCTCCAAGCCGGCGCCCAGATCGTTCAGCAGTCGCTGATGAACTTCCTCGGCACCAGCTCAGGCTAGAGTTCGCCCGGTAGTGACCGCTTTGACGATCGAAAGCTCGCGCTTTGGGCGCGTGGAGATAGAGCCCAGCGCGGTCATCGAGTTCCCCGAAGGCCTGATCGGGCTGGATGGGTCCCGCTACGCGCTGATCGCCAACGACCCCGACGCCGCCATCATGTGGCTGCAGTCCCTCGAGGATCCGGGGTTGGCCCTGCCGGTCACCAACCCGCACCGCTTCTTCGCCGATTTCGCCGTCGAGGTCGTCGACGAGGACGCTGAGCGACTCGCCCTCGACGGCTCGAGTGCGATGGACGTGTATGTGACCGTGCGGGCGGCGCCGGCGCTCGAGGACTTCACGGCCAACCTGAAGGCGCCGATCCTGGTGCGGGCCGGCCAAGCCTGGCAGGTGATCAACCAGGCCCCCGGCTGCGAGCTGCGCGTCCCGCTGTTCCCGCAAGGCGAGGCGAACGGCGCCACGGCCACCGACGCGGCATGACCGCATGCTGAGGATCAGCCGCCGCGCCGGCGAGCGGATCATGCTCGGCGACGACACCGTGATCGAGATCCTCGAGGTCCGCGGGCAGACCGTCAGGATCGGCATCGACGCGCCCCGGTCGCTGCAGATCTACCGCGAGGAGATCTGGCTCGAGGTCAAGCGGGAGAACCAGGCCGCCGCCGAGGCGGCGGCCACCGGCGAGCTGCCGGACATTCCCGCGGTCAACTGAGCGGGCCGCGAGGCCGAAGGCCTCGTCGGTGCGGCCCGCGGAATCAATCAGCGGGCCGCGAGGCCGAAGGCCTCGTCGGTGCGGCCCGCGGAAATCAGTACTACGCGACCTCGCTGAACAGCTGCTCGTCGGCCTCGAGTTCGGTGCGGAGCTTCTTGGTGATCTGGCCGTGGATCTGGCAGACGCGGCTCTCGGTGACGCCGAGGATCTCGCCGATCTCACGCAGGGTCAGGTTGTAGACGTAGAGGAGCACGGCCACCTTGCGCTCGCGCTCGGGGAGCCGCTCGAACGCAGCCCGGAAGCGGGCCTTGGCGTCCTCGCGCATCGCCGCGTGGACGGGATCGCAGTCGCGATCCTCCGAGTGCAGCGTGTCGATCCGCTCGATCGTGGTGTCATCCTCGGCGAGGACCACGGTGTTGAGCGACCCGACGTGGGAGCGAGAGATGTCGTCCTGGCGGCTGACCAGGTCCTCGGTCGAGATGCCGAGGGACTCCGACAGCTCCTGCTTCGTGGGCTTGCGGCCGTACAGGCCGACGAACTGCTCGTTGGCCTTGGTGATGTCGCGATCCCAACGGCGCAGGGACCGGGGGGCCCAGTCGTTCCGGCGCAGCTCGTCGAGCACCGCCCCGTGGATCCGGGTCCACGCGAACTGCTCGAGCGTGGCGCCCTTGTTCGGGTCGTAGCGATCGATCGAACGGATCAAGGCCTCCAAGCCACAAGAGATAAAGTCCTCGACCTCACAACGGGCCGGGATCTCGCGGGCCTTCTTGTAGACGATGTACTTCACCATCGGGGCGAAGGTGAGGACCAGGCGGTCGCGGATCCGGGCGTCGCCGGTCTGCTTGTACTGCTGCCACAGCTCCAGCGTCTCCTGAGCCGACATGCGACCCGTCTTGTCCTTGGTCTTGCGCATTTACGCGACTCCGTATTCTCTTCGAGGGAAATCGGGGGCCGGCCTCAAGTTCCGGCTCGCGGGAATGACATCGGCGGCCCGGCGCCTGTATACATCCGCGCCTGCCCCGGACCCCGGTCAGTAGTTCCCCGCAACGTGGCGCGCGAAAGCTCCCTAATCCTCCTGCTTCGTGGGATCAATATCGGTCCGCACAAGCGGATTTCGATGCCGGAACTGCGTGCCTTGTTAACCGAGGCGGGGTTCGCGGACGTGCGGACCTATGTCGCGAGCGGGAACGTGGTGTTGTCGAGTTCCGATTCGCCGGGCTCGGTCGCGACCGAGGTGGAGCGGTTGATCGCCGAGCGGTTCGGGTTCGACGTCGACGTGATCGTGCGCACGCGCGACGAGCTGGCAGCGGTGGTGGCGCGCAATCCGCTGGCCGACGAGGCGGTCGATCCCAAGCGTTACCAGGTCACGTTCCTGGAATCCGGTCCGGATCTGGACGCACTGGGTCGGCTCGATCTGTCTGCGTTCGAGCCCGAGCTGCTGGTGGCGAGGAGCCGCGAGCTCTACACCTGGCATCCGGAAGGGATCGGACGCTCGAAGCTGTGGGCCAAGCTCAGCGGCAAAGGATTGGCCGGCGAGGGTACCGCGCGCAACTGGAGGACCGTGACGACGCTGCTGGAGATGGCCGACGAGACGTAGGTCTTGTGCGGTCTGCGGTGCTTGTGCGGTTCGGCACTCGGTGAGATACTCGGGCCAACCGGTCCATCTCACTTGGGAGGTGAGCAATGCCAGAGCCGGTCAACGTCCTGGTCGTCGCGCACCAGACGGCGGCGACGCCGGGACTGCTGGACGCCGTCCGGGAGCGCTCGCAGCGCGGCCCGGCCAGGTTCCACCTGGTCGTCCCACGCCAGCCGCACGGGATCGACAAGCTCGCCGACCCTCAGGACGCCAGCGACGAGGAGGCCCAGCGGGTGCTCGATGTCGCGCTGCCCAAGCTGTCGGAGGCGGCGGCCGCTGAGGTCACCGGCAGCATCGGCGACACGGAGCCGCTGATGGCGATCCAGGACGCCGTCAACCTCGGCGGCTACGACGAGATCATCATCTCGACGCTGCCGCTGGGCGTCTCGCGGTGGTTGAAGCTCGACCTGGTGTCGAAGACGCGCGGGCTGGGGCTTCCGGTCACGCACGTGGCGGCGCCGAACAAGGTGCAGGACGCCGTCGGGGTCTGACTGTCGGCGCGTCCCTTTGCGGGCGCGCCGCGACGACAGAAAAGTCGGGAGTTATCGCTGCGTCAGGCTGGGTAGAGACCTCTTCGAGGTAAGGAGAGGCTCATGCTGCGATTGCATCCTGGGACGATTGACTACGTCATCATCGCGATCTACTTCGCGGTGGTTCTCGGCATCGGGTTCGTCGCCCGCCTGTCGATAAAGACCGATCTTGACTTCTTTCTGTCCGGTCGATCGCTGCCGGCGTGGATCACGGGCCTGGCGTTCATCTCCGCGAACCTGGGAGCGCTCGAGATCCTCGGCCAGTCCGCCAACGGCGCCCAGTACGGCGTCTCCGCCGTCCACTACTACTGGATCGGCGCAGTGCCGGCGATGGTGTTCCTGGGGCTGATCATGATGCCCTTCTACTACGGGGCGAAGGTCCGCTCGGTGCCGGAGTACCTGCGGCTCCGTTTCGGCGATGCCGCGCACATCTTCAACGCGCTCACATTCGCAGTCGCCACCGTGCTGATCGGCGGCGTGAACCTGTTCGCGCTGGCCCTCATCATCCACCTGCTCCTCGGTTGGCCGGTCGGCGGCTCGATCCTGGCCGCCGCGGCGATCGTGCTCGTCTACATCACGCTCGGCGGCCTGACCTCGGCGATCTACAACGAGGTCCTCCAGTTCTTCGTGATCTGTGCCGCGCTGATACCGCTGACGCTGGTGGCGTTGCACTCGGTGGGCGGCTGGACCGGTCTCGAGCACCGGATCAAGGCGCTGCCGGCACTCGGTAACGCAGGGCTGCACGCCTGGAAGGGCCTGGGGGTCCATCATGAGACGAACCCGCTGAAGGCGAACTGGATCGGCGTGGTGTTCGGCCTGGGTTTCGTGGTCAGCTTCGGCTACTGGACGACGAACTTCGCCGAGGTGCAGCGCGCGCTGTCGGCCAAGAACCTGTCGGCCGCGCGGCGAACGCCGCTGATCGCCGCGTACCCGAAGATCTTCCTCCCGGCGATCATCATCCTGCCGGGCCTGATCGCGGTGGCCACGGTCCACGGTCTAGGGGTCGGCAAGGACCTTTCCGTTCAGTACAACACCGCGATCCCGCACCTGATCGCCCAGTACTTCCCGGAGGGGATGCTGGGGATCGCCATCGTCGCGCTGATCGCGGCGTTCATGGCCGGCGTCGCCGCGAACGTCACCGCGTTCAACACCGTCGTCACCTACGACCTGCTTCAGGACTACGTCTGGAAGGACCGCGACCCGGCGTTCTACGTGCGCTGGGGCCGCTTGATGACGGTTGGCGGGATTCTCATCTCGATCGCCACGGCGTTCATCGCCAAGGGCTACTCGAACATCATGAATTACATCCAGACGCTGTTCTCGATCTTCAACGTGCCCCTGTTCACGACGTTCATCGTCGCGATGTTCTGGAAGCGGGCGACTGCGTGGGGCGGGTTCTGGAGTCTGGTCGCCGGCACCGCCACCGCCTACGGCGTCAACCGCCTGGCCGCGTACCACGTGATCTTCCACTTCGGCTCGGCGCTGAGCGCGAGCTTCTGGCAGTCGATCTGGGCGTTCGTCGTCGGCACGGTGGTGCTGGTGGCGGTGTCACTGGTGACCAAGCCCAAGCCTCGGGAGGAGTTGCGCGGCCTCGTGTGGGGACTCACCCGCAAGGACGAACGCGAAGTCAACGCAGACCCCCGCGACCGGCTGTGGTGGCGCTCGCCGGCGCTGCTCGGCGGCGTCGCGATCGCAATCGTGATCGCGCTGAACATCATCTTCATCTAGGAGCCGCTCATGTCCCCGTCAGAGAAACGCATCCGCTGGCCGCAGGGCCGAGACGAGCCGATGGCGCCCACCGGCGAGAGCGATGAGGACGAGGCCGAGGCGGCGCGGGCGGCCAATAGGTTCGACATCCGACGACTGATCGGCGCGCTGTTCATTCTCTACTCGTTGATCCTGATCGCGCTCGGGCTGTTCGGATCGCACGCCATCAAGCACAAGGCCGACGGGATCAACATCGACCTGTGGACCGGGCTGGGGATGCTCGTCTTTGGGCTCCTGATGCTCTTCTGGGCGTTCTCGCGGCCGGTGCGGCCCGAGCCGGAGGAGACACGCGGCCAGGGTTCCGGGCGGTTGCGGCGCGCGCCCGCCACCTAAGCGCCGCGCGATCCCGGTCGGGACGGGCCCTCCTGGCCCCACGGACGCCGCCGCAGGCGGCCCACGGTGGGCGGGTACTTAATCTCTAGTGGTGGTCGATGACGCGGTCGATGAGGCCGTACTCGACGGCCTCGTCTGCCTTGAAGAAGCGGTCGCGCTCCATGTCGGTGTGCACCTGGTCGACCGACTGCCCGGTGTGGAGGGCATAGATCTCGTCGATCCGCCGGCGGGTGTTGAGGATCTCGCGCGCGTGGATCTCGATGTCGGTCGACTGGCCTTCGAAGCCCGCTGACGGCTGGTGGATCAAGATGCGGCTGTTGGGCAGCGAGAATCGCTTGCCCTTGGCGCCGCCGGTCAACAGCAATGAGCCCATCGACATCGCGATCCCGACGCAGATCGTCTGGATGTCGGGCTTGATGAACTGCATCGTGTCGTAGATCGCCAGGCCGGCGTAGATCGAGCCGCCGGGCGAGTTGATGTAGATCGAGATGTCCTTGTCGGGATCCTCGGACTCGAGATGCAGCAGCTGGGCGACGACCAGGTTGGCGATCGTGTCGTCGATCGGTGTGCCGACGAACACGATCCGTTCGTTGAGGAGTCGGCTGTAGATGTCGAACTCACGCTCGCCGCGCGCAGTCCGTTCAATCACCATCGGAATCAGGGGCATGTCATGCAGCGTAGTGCGTTCAGATCACCAGTACCGCGGTGCCCTCGAAGCGCCCGGCGCGCAGGTCGGCCAGCGCCTGCTCCGCGTCCTCGAGCGGGTACTTCGTGATGCTCGTCTTGATCTGCGCGTCGCGGGCCAGCGCCAGCCACTCGTGACCGTCCTCTCGCGTGAGGTTGGCCACCGAGCGGATCTTCCGCTCGTAGTACAGGTCGTCGTAGGGGAACGAGGGAATGTCGGTCATGTGGATGCCCGCGCAGACGACAGTGCCGTCGCGATCGAGCTGCTTCAGCGCCTGGGGGACGAGCTCGCCCGCCGAGGCGAAGATGATCGCCGCGTCGAGCAGCTCCGGCGGGCTCTCGTCGCTGCCGCCCGCCCAGATGGCGCCTTGCTGCTTTGCGAACTCCTGGGTTCGGGTGTCGTTCGGTCGCGTGAACGCGTAGACCTCGCGACCCTGGTGGACCGCCGCCTGGCAGATCATGTGGGCAGCGGATCCGAACCCGTACAGCCCAAGCCGGGTCGCGTCACCGGCGAGCTTCAAGGACCGGTAGCCGATCAACCCGCCGCACAAGAGGGGGGCGACCTGCTCGTCGTCGAGCTCGTCGGGCAGGTCGAAGCAGTAGCGCTCGTCGGCGACCGTGAGTTCGGCGTACCCGCCGTCGATGTCGCGGCCCGTGAACCGGGCGTTCAGGCAGAGGTTCTCGCGGTTTGACGTGCAGTACTTGCAGGTGCCGTCGGTCCAACCGAGCCACGGGACGCCGACTCGTCGGTTGTCCTCGGTGCGGCCGACGATCTGGTGGCCGAGCACGACCGGGAGCTTGGTCGCCTCGATCTCATGGTCGCGCAGATGCAGGTCGGTGCGGCACACCGCGCACGCGCCGATCTTGAGCAGCAGTTGTCCTTCGGCCGGCCTTGGGTCGGGGAGGGTCGTCGGCTTGAGCGGCTCGCCCTGGCGCTCGAGGACTACTGCGCGCATCTTGTCCCTCGTTTTTTGGGGTTACGGGACCGCGTCGAGCCAGGCGCGGCGGGTGGTGTGGAGCGACTGCGGGATGCCGTGGTTCAGCTCGTCCCGGATCTCGCCGAGCGTTCCGAAGCGCTCGGCGACGACGTCGTGCTGATGGATCGTCTCGAGGTTGACCTGGCGGGCCTCCACGAACGCGGCGTCGCCCAGCTGCGGGAACGCGTCGATCGTTCCCCGGATCATCTCCCGGACGCAGTCCTCGACAAAGCGGGGCCGTCGGTGGGCCTTCTCGACCACGTGCGCCTCGTCCGAGCGCTTCATCAGCTCGTAGATCTCCGAGGACATGGCGTGCTCGACGATCTCGAGCAGGGCCGCGGCGTCGATCTCGTCGTCGCACAGCTCGGTGCAGCCGATGTGCAGCGTGCCCAGGCCGCGCTGATTGTGGGTCGCGACGGGCACCGCGACGAAGATCTTCTCGATGTCGTCGTCGTGGAAGCCGTCTGCTTGTAGGCGTGTGCGGGCCTCACCGATGAGCAGCCGGGCGCGGACGAGCTGGGCGATGTGCTCGGCCAGCGTCTCGACCTTGAAGGTCGCCTCGCCCAGGACCACCTCGCCGATCGCCTCGTTGATGACCTCCTCGAAGCGCGACATGTGCGCGCCCTTCTGATCGGGCCCGAGCTCGACGACGCATTCGAAGCGGGCCGAGAACAGCTGCTCGGTCCCGTCGTGGCGCATCCGGATCACTTTCTCAACGCCGGTGACGCCGACCCGCGAGAGGCTGAGCTGGACCGACGGCCGGCGGGCCTGGACGTCGGTGACCGGGACGCTTGAGGTTGGGTTCGAAGCCATGCGTCTCGGTACAGGGTAGACACGCGGCGGTTCAGGCCCAGGGAACGGTCTCGGCGTGCAGGCGCGCTGGCTGGGTACCAACTGTGCACGGAATGCCTGGACAACCGCGTCGATTGTGGTATCACTCCTGACCGGCGCATTGGGAACGAGAGAGAGTGGGCCGGGGGGCCCCCTGTCAGGGGCAGCTCCGGCGTGCATAGGGAGGAGCTCAGGGGCGAGTGAGCGATAAGTCGACGATTCTTCTAAGCGATGACGCTCCGATTGCGGAGCTCGAAGAGCTGCGACCTTTGATTGCCGAAGGCCAGGAGCGCGGTTTCCTGACCTTCGAGGAGATCCGGGCGTGCCTCGAGGAGTCCGAGGTCACCAAAGAGCAGGTGCAGGAGCTGCATAGCTACCTCGACGACCAGGGCATCGACGTGGTCGACGGGGACGGCCGCCCGGCCAAGTCCGAGAACTCGAGCATCGAGGCCAGCGCGGCCGCGGCCTCCGAGCCCCGGCCTGAACAGAACTCGTCGAAGAAGGTCGAGATCGATCTGACGGTCGAGCCGAGTCTTGATTCGCTCCGGCTCTATCTGCGTTCGATCGGGCGGGTGGCGCTCTTGACCGCGGAGCAGGAGGTTTCGCTCGCAAAGCGGATCGAGCGCGGCGACATGATGGCCAAGCAGCGCATGATCGAGGCCAATCTGCGCCTGGTCGTCTCGATCGCAAAGTCCTACCTCGGGCGGGGTTTGACGTTTTTGGATCTCATCCAAGAGGGATCGATGGGGCTCATCCGGGCGGTCGAGAAGTTCGACTACCGCCGCGGTTACAAGTTCTCGACCTACGCCACCTGGTGGATCCGCCAGGCCGTCACGCGCGCGATCGCCGACAAGGGCCGCACGATCCGGATCCCGGTCCACATGGTCGAGAAGCTCAACAAGGTCGTGCACGTCGAGCGCCAGCTCGTTCAGCAGCTCGGGCGCGAACCCACTTCGGAGGAGATCGCGGCCGAGCTCGAGACCAACGTGCGCGAGGTCCGCGACGTCCTGCGGATGGCCCAGCAGCCGGTGTCGCTCGAGAAGCCGATTGGCGAGGAGGAGGAATCCGAGCTCGGCGACTTCGTCGAGGACCAGACCGCCGAGTCGCCGTTCGAGCTGGCTTCGGAGCGGCTGCGGCGCGAGAACCTGCGGCGGGCGCTGGCGGCGTTGCCGGAGCGCGAGCGCGAGGTGATCGAGATGCGGTTCGGACTGACCGGCGAGCGGCCGTACACGCTCGAGGAGGTTGGGAAGGCGTTCAACGTCACCCGCGAGCGGATCCGGCAGATCGAGAACCACACGCTCAAGAAGCTCGAGGCGCTGCCCGAGGCGCAGCGCTTGCGCGACGCGTCGTAGGGCGTGGCCATAGCCCGGCCGGCGTCCGCCGGCTGTGGCGAACTTGTAACAGTTTTGTCGCAATTTCCAGGGCTTTTCCGTCCGGCTCGGAAAGTATGGTCCTGTCCGTGGAGTTGGCCTGGACACCGAAGCGGCAGGGGAATGCCGGCGAGTTCTCAGC
The DNA here is from genome assembly GCA_963757235.1 of uncultured Solirubrobacterales bacterium. Lineage (GTDB taxonomy): Bacteria > Actinomycetota > Thermoleophilia > Solirubrobacterales > Solirubrobacteraceae > Palsa-465. The sequence continues at coordinate 183,783 of CAVWRC010000023.1, forward strand.
GATGGTCTGGCTGCACCAAACCGGCGCGATCGTGTTCAGGCCGCTGTTCGAGCATCCCGACTACGACCTGATCGCCGACTTCGGGGATCGGCTGATGCGGGTGCAGGTCAAGACCTCCACGTGTTGGCGGGACAATCGATGGGCCACCACGCTCGCAACGCGCGGCGGCAATCAGAGTTGGAGCGGCCTCGTGAAGCGATTGGATGCCACTCGATGCGACAGCCTATTCGTGCACGCGGGGGACGGCAGGCGCTGGTTTATCCCGATCTCTGCTCTCGGTGGGCAGTCCCTGATTGTGCTAGGCGGTCCGAAGTACGCGGCCTACGAAATCGAGCGCGGCGAGCCACTGCAGGCCCGTCCGCAGGCTGTCGTGGAGGCGGCTGAAAAAGGCGTTCGACGTTAGACTCAGCGGCCCTGGCGGGATTCCCGAGCGGTCAAAGGGGTTGCGCTGTAAACGCAATGGCTCTGCCTTCCCAGGTTCGAATCCTGGTCCCGCCATTGGCCGATTTCGAGGGGCGCTCGGGTGGGTTGAGGTTACTCCCGAGCGCTAGCCCTCGCAGTCGCGCAGGGCGGCGAGGTGGCGCGCCTGCGGGCGCGGACGGGTATAAGTCGAGAGACGTCCAACTCGCGGGAGGAGGCCAGTCTTGCGTCACCGTGTCCATGTCGCGTTCGCGATTGCGTTCGCCGCCGTGGTGCTCGCCTTTACGGCGACGCCGGCCCTGGCCGGGCAGCTGCCCGTCGTCTACAACGGGGTATACGGCTTGGCGCAGGCCAGCCCTACTGCGAGTCCTCCCGGCGCCAACAATTGGTCGTGCAAGCCCTCGACAGCGCATCCGTACCCGGTGATCCTGGTGCATGGGACGTTCGAGGACATGGCGGACAACTGGACCGCGCTTTCTCCGCTGCTCTACGACAGCGGGTACTGCGTATTCGCGTTCAACTACGGCTCTTACGACGGCAGCGGCGCCGCCGGCGTCTACGCCACCGGCGATATCGCCGCCTCGGCGCAGCAGCTCTCGAGCTTCGTCAACCAGGTTCTGGCCAAGACCGGCGCCGCCAAGGTCGACCTGGTCGGTCATTCTCAGGGCGGGATGATGCCGCGCTACTACCTCGAGTTCCTCGGCGGCGCCTCGTACGTGAACACGCTGGTCGGCCTGGCCCCGTCTAACCACGGCACCACGCTCGACGGCCTCTTCACGCTCTCGAGCTATCTGCCCGGCTCGAACGCGTCCCTCGCCGACTGCCCCGCGTGCGAGGAGCAGGACGCCGGCTCTAGCTTCCTGACCAAGCTCAACGCCGGCGGTGACACGGTGCCGGGCGTGAACTACACGGTGATCGAATCGAAGAACGACGAGGTGGTCACCCCGTACGCCTCGGCCTTCCTCAGCGGACCGAACGTCACCAACATCACGCTCCAGGAGCAGTGCCCGCTCGATCAGGGTGAGCACCTGTCGATGGCCTACGACCACATCGCCGACGCCGATGTGCTGACCGCGCTCGACCCGGCGGATCCGCAGCACCCGGCCTGCACGCCGGTGCTGCCCGTATCCGGCGGCTGACGTCCGACCGACCCGCGCGGTGAAACTACGAGCGGTCGTAGGTATCGATGACGCGCAATGACAGCCCGGTCAGGACCGTGCCCATCACGACGATCACCAGCACGCAGACCGCGATGTTGCCGACGTTCCACCCATCGATCACCAGCGAACGCAGGCCGACGATCACATAGCTGACGGGATTGATCCGCGCCAGCGTCTCCATCAGGGGTGAGAGCCGGTCGAACGGGACGAAGTTCGGCGTCAGGAACAGCAGCGGAAAGAACAGCAGGAAGCTCGATTGGGTGGCCTGCACATTGCGCGTGCGCAGCGCGACGAGCAGCCCGAAGCCGGCGTAGGCCACGCCGAAGAAAGCCGACAGCAGCACGATCACGATCGCCCCGGCAACCCCCGTTCGGATCTGCGCCCCGAGCGCGATCCCCACGAGCAGGACCAGCGTCGAGGTCGCGATTCCGCGTACCAGGTCCGCGGTCAGGCGCCCGAAGATGATCGACGAGCGGCGGATCGGCGCCACCAGCAGCTTGTCGAAATACCCCAGGTCGATTTCGGTGACGAGGGCCAGCCCTGACGTGGCCGTGGCCACGGCGAACATCAGCGACACGGGCAGCTGGAACGCGACGTAGCCTTCGCCCTTGAGAAACGGCGTACTGCTCGGAAAGGTCTTCGAGACCTGCCCGATGTTCACCGCCAGGAAGAACAGCGGGATGAACAGCGTCGGGATCGTGGCCTCGGGATAACGGATCACCTCGCGCACCGCACGGCGCCCGAGCAGAGCGACCTCGGTCATGCGCTCACCCCTGTAGCTGGTTGCTCCGCGTCCTGGCCCTCGAGGCGTCGGCCCGTCGCCTTGAGGAACACGTCGTCGAGCGTCGGCTGGGCAACCGAGATCGCGGCGGCGCGGATGCGCTCGCGCTCGAGTCGCCGCACGACCTCGGGGATCGAGCTGGCACCGTCCTCCACGTACAGGGCGAGGCCGTCAGCCTCGGCCACGACCCGCTCGAGACCCGGCAGGCCGGTCAGGGCGAGCTCAGTCGCCGCCACCTGGGCGCCGTCGACCGACACCGACACCACGTCATGTCCCATCTCGGCTTTGAGCTGTGCCGGCGTGCCCTCGGCGACGATCTGGCCGTTGTCGATGATGGCCAGCCGGTCGCATAGTTTGTCCGCCTCCTCGAGGTACTGCGTGGTCAGGAACACGGTGGCGCCAGCGGCGTTGATCCGCCGCACCTCCTCCCAAATGGTCAGACGGGACGCCGGATCCAATCCGGTCGTCGGCTCATCGAGAAACAGCACCTCGGGTGAATGCACGAGCGCGCTCGCCAGGTCGAGCCGCCGCTTCATGCCGCCCGAGTAGGTCTTGGTCCGCCGGTCGGCCGCCTCCGTGAGGCCCACGAGGTCGAGCAGCTCTGCGGTGCGACTGCGCGCGTGCTCGCCGCCGATGCCGTACAGGCCGCACTGGAGCTCGAGCAGCTCACGTCCCGTCTGAACGGGGTCGAGGCCGATCTCCTGGAGTGCCACCCCGATCCGACGGCGCACCTTCGCCGCGTCGCGCACCACGTCGAGTCCGGCCACCGTGGCGGTCCCGCTCGTCGGCGGAAGCAGCGTGCAGAACATGCGAACCGTCGTCGTCTTGCCGGCGCCGTTGGGACCGAGGAAGCCGAACACCTCGCCCCGGCATACGGTCAGGTCGATCTCGCGCACCGCCTCGATTCCGCCCTTGAACGAGCGGCGCAGCGCGCGGGCCGCGATGGCCGCGTCGTCCTCCTCGCCGCACGGGGCCGAGCGATTGGTGTTGGGTTCGTAATCCGTGGTCTGAAGCATGGTCGGGCCGACTCTAGGCTGGAACAAGGTCAGCCCCGGTCCTCTTTTCCCACTTAGGACCACGGGGTGAGGCAAAACTCATCGGGCTGGCGAAGGCCGCTTGGGCGGCCACTATCCTGGACGCCGTGGACCCGGACCAGGCCCGGCGCCGCGTGGGGATCCAGGCCCCCGCGCCGGGGAAAGACGAGCACGCAGATCGGATCGCCCGGCTGCGGGCGGCTATCACCCGACTCGACACGGAGCCGTCGCTTCTGTCGGTGGCGCGCAGGATCCGCCGTCGCCTGCCCGGCGACGAGAAGTTCGGCGACCCGCTCTCAACCGCCGGCCGCGCGCCGGTCGAGGTGATCGCCCGCGGCGTCTCGGCGCTACAGCCCGGGCGCGAAAGCGTGACCAAGGAGCTTGGCCTCTCGGCCCTACAGGTGTGGCAATCGGTCTCCGAGGCCACCGGCAGAGGCCGCGGTGATCTCGAGATGGCGTTGCTCTTCACGGACCTGGTCGGCTTTTCGTCATGGGCGCTCCACGCCGGCGACGCGGCCGTGCTCGAGCTCCTGCGCGAGGTCGGCACCGAGGTCGAGGCGGTGATCGCCCGGCACGATGGCCGGATCGTCAAGCGACTCGGCGATGGGGCTGGGGCCGCCCCCGCAAGCTCGGCGGCGACCTCCTCGGGGTCGACGTGAATGTCGCGGCGCGAGTCGCGGACAGGGCCAAGGCTGGGCAGGTGCTGGTCTCCGACGCCCTGCTTGCGCGGATCGACCGCGACGGCATGCAGACCGGTCGGGCCAAGCGGTTGCGCGCCGACGGTGCGCCGTCCGACCTGCGGGTGGCGCAGATCTCGCGCGTCGAGTAGCCGCGAACCGACGTCACCACGGCGAAATCCTCCTCACTGCAGGTTTTCTTGCACGAGGGTGCGCCGAAGCGGCGGCGCCGGAGGTCGTGTAGCGTGCCCGGCGCCCGGAGGCCATGGACGTGCGATCGACTCACGCCGTACTCGCCATGGTGGCGGTGTTTCTGCTCGCCGCCGCCAGCGCGGTGACCCTAGGCCCTGACTCGCCGACCGCGAGGGCGGCGAGCATCGGCCAGCTCAAGCAGCGCATCACGTCCGGCCAGCAGAACGTCTCCGCCCTGTCTGGCGCCGTGGGATCAAGCTCGACCCGGATCGGCCAGCTCGACGCGAGCATCGCGACGCTCGGCCGCCGGCTGACCGGTATCCAAGCCGACCTCGACGCCAAGCGTGCCGAGCTGACCAAGCTCCGCGGCGAGTTGGGCGCCGCCCGGATGCGGCTGGCGCAGCTCGAGGCGTTCGAGGCCCGCGCCGAGCGCGTGCTCGCCGGCCAGCTTGTCGCCACCTATGAGTCGAACACCCCTGATCTGGTCACCGTGGTGCTCAGCGCCACGGGATTCCAGGACCTGCTCGATCAGCTCTCGTACATGCAGCGGGTGCGTAAGCAGGACGTCGACATCGTCCGCCAGGTGCGAGCCGCCCGGCGCGCGGTCGCCGCCGAGGCAACCCACCTGGGAAGGCTCGAGGTCCGCGAGCAAGCACTCATCACCCAAGTGCGAGCCGAGCGGGACGCGCTCGCCCGGACCAGCGCCGGCCTTGAGCAGCAACGCGGAGCGCTGGCGCGGTTCAGGAACGCCAAGGCCGGCGAGCTGGCAAACGCCCGGGCCGAGGTCGCACACCTCCAACACCAGCTCTCGGATCTCGAGGCCGCCCAGGCAGCGCTGGCCGAACGCGCGGCGCAGTCCGCGGGACCGTCGGGCGGCGGAGGCAACCCGTCGCCGGCGATCGCTCCAAGCTCCGGGCCTGTGTCGGCCGCCGGCTTCACCTTCCCACTGCCCAAGAGCGCCGCCGCCCCGCCGAGCGAGTGGTCGCCCGACCAGGGCGTAGACATCTCCGCGCCCGGCGACACACCCGAGTTTGCCGTCTGTTCGGGCACGATCGTGCTGCACGGCATCGGCGGCTTCGGTCCCTGGGCGCCCGTGCTCCATTGCGACGGCTCTCTGGACGGCTACAGCTACGTCTACTACGGCCACGCCGGACCGCTCGACCAGCTGCCGGTCGGCACGCACGTCAGCGCCGGTCAGGTGATGAGCTCGATTGGTCCCGGGATCGTCGGCCTCTCGAGCGGCCCGCACCTCGAGCTCGGCTTCGCCGACTCGAGCGGCTCGCCGATCGGTCCGCAGACCGCCGGCACGATGCTCTCGCTGCTGCGAGCGGCGTACGGCGGCTAGCCGTCGTGGCCGTGACTCGATCGCCAGGCCCGACGCGCCCTGCCGCCGCCTGCGCGGTATCGTCCCGGCGGATGCCGATTGGTCGTGAGCGCGGCATTGCTGTCAATTGGCTAGCGCCGGCGGCGCTGATGCCAGCCGCTGCGTTCGCAGTCCATCAACTGCGCTATTGGCTGGCGTTCGGCAGCCGAGCGGGAGTGATGCTCCAGAGGCAGGGACATTCGTATCTGCACTCAGTGGCGCCGTGGATCGTGCTCTTGATCGCCGTGTCGGCCGGCATCCTGTTGCGCGCGCTCGGCCGGGCGTTCGGAGGCCGCGCATCGGTGCCCCGGTACACGCTCTCGTTCACCGCGCTGTGGCTGCTGTGCTCTGTGTCCCTCGTAGCGATCTACGGTTCTCAGGAGTTTCTCGAGGGGATGTTCGCGACCGGGCATCCAGCCGGTCTGGTCGGGATCTTCGGCTACGGCGGCTGGTGGGCGGTGCCGGCCGCGCTCGCCGTCGGGCTAGTTCTCGCCGCGATCTTCCACGGATTTCAGTGGGCTATACGCCAGGTCGGGGAACGGCAGCCCCGCTTGGGATCCGTCCGCCGGAGCTTCGTCGTGGCCGTCCCGCGCGCCGTGCCCGTACCGCGACTGGCGCCGCTGGCCGACGGCTGGTCGGATCGTGGCCCTCCCTGGGCCAGCTACTAGTCGGCGTTCTCCCGGCCGCTGAGGGCGGGAGCCGCCGGCGCCTTCGCCTGTCTGGGACAGGCCCGAGTTCAGCAGTTACGCGCGCGCGCCCCGCGCTAGGCGGCGCTGCAGGCGCGTATTCTGACGGAGCGGGGCGGCCCGGCCGGCGGGGTCAAGCCTCCCTGCAATTCCTCCGATTTATAGGAGCAGTGACGATGTCTACGACCGCACCTGGGGTGCTGGCCGGTGAGTTCAGCGACTCGGGCGGCCGCTCGCTTGGGGCGAGGGCGCGAGCGTATTTCGCGTCCGACGCCGCGCGCATGGGCCAGACCGTCCTCGGTTTGATCTGGCTGCTGGACGGCGGCCTGCAGTTTCAGTCGTTCATGTACGGCAAGGGTTTCATCGCGATACTGACGAGCATGGCCGCCGGGCAGCCCGGCTGGCTGCACGACAGCGTGGTCTGGGGCGCCCACACGATGCAGCGCGACCAGTCGCTCTGGAACACGTTGTTCGCCCTGACGCAGGTGGTGATCGGGTTTGGCCTCCTCTATCGCCGGACGGTCAAGCCGGCCCTGGTCCTGTCGTTCGTGTGGGCGCTGATCGTGTGGTGGTTCGGTGAGGCGTTCGGGATGCTGTTCATGACGATGGCCATGCCGCTTACCGGCGCACCCGGGGCGGTCTCCCTGTACGCGCTGATCGGGGCGATGGTTTGGCCGAACGGCCGGCCCGGCGGCCTGCTCGGCGTGCGAGGTGCCCGCGTGGCCTGGGGAGGGGTGTGGGCGCTGATGGCATGGCTGTGGCTCGAGGCGCCCAGCAGCAGCGCCAACGCCATCTCCGGTGCGATCCAGGCGGCGCCTTCGGGCATGAGTTGGCTGAGCACCGTGCAGAATTGGGCGACGACCGCGACGAAGGGCGACGGTCTGCCGATCGCGCTGGTGTTGGCCGCCCTGTCCCTGGCAATCGCGTGGACGGTGGCGATGAACTGGCATCCGAAGCCGTTCCTGCTGCTGGCCGGCGCGTTGAGCCTCGTCTACTGGATTTTCGGACAGGGGTTCGGGGGGATCTTCCAGGGCGGCGCCACCGACGTCAACGCCGCGCCCCTGTTCGTGCTGTTCGCCTACGTCCTGTACACGCTGGTCGATGCGCCGACCGGGAGCCTGAGCTCCGGAGCGCAGACGCGACCGGCGACAAGCGAGGTGAAGGCATGAGGTTCCTGGCAAAGCGTCCGGCACATCTCGGCCGGCGCGTGGCGGCGATCGTTGCCGCCGGCGTGCTGGTCGGCGGCTGCGCGTCGGCCGACAAGACCCCGTCCACCTCGAGCTCCACCGCCGCGTCGAGCGGCGCGAGCGCCTCGAGCGGGTCCGGCGGCTCGAGCGGGTCCGGCAGCATGGCGGGCATGAGCATGGGCACCACTTCCACCTCGGCGGCCGCACCATCCGTGGACGGGATCAAGCCGGTGCCGACGCAGACGCTCGGGACGGCGGACTGGCAGGGGATGAAGATCACGGCCATGGCGATGACCGCGGTGCCGTTCGTCATCTACGACGGCACCAGCGAACAGATGGTCAAGCCCACCTCGCACACGAGCTTTCACTTGATGGTGATGCTCAACGACGCGCAGACGAACGTGCCGATCCCGTACGCCTCGGTGTGGGCGACGATCACCAAGGGCGGCAAGGTGGTATTCGATGAGCGGCAGTGGCCGATGATCTCGCGCTACATGGGCCCGCACTACGGCAACGACGTGTCGCTTCCGGGTGGCGGTAACTATCAGCTCAGCCTGCTGGTCTCTCCGCCGGTCTCGGCGCGCCACGTCGAGTACCAGGGCGTGTGGCTGAAACCCCATCGGGTGACGCTGCCGTTCCACTGGCAACCAGTGGGATGAGCGCAGCGGATCGCCCGCAGGGCCGCCGGACGGGGCTGACCCGGCGACGGTTCCTGATCGGCGCGTCGGCGGTCGCCGGCGGCGTCGCGGTCGGGGTCGGTATCGATCGTGCCGTCTCAGGCGACGGCGACGGCAAGACCGTCCCGGCGGTGGCTCTGGCCGGCGCTCCGTCAGGACTGCCCGCCCGCCAGCACGCCTGGACCGCGACCCTGGCGCTCGACAGCGAAGGCAACCCGATCTCACCGCGCTTCGATCGGCTGCTGTTCTTCGACGTCTCCGGGACCCCGAGCCCAGCCTACGCGCGCGTGCTCGAGGCGGCGCTGCGCACCCTCGAACGGACGTATCCGTGGGGACCGGCGGGGCTGTTGTTCACGGCGGGTTGGGGTCCTTCGTATTTCGAGCATCGCCTCCGGACCGCCTCGCCGATCCCGGTCGCCGCGGCGCTGTCCGACTTCGAGCTGCCCTCGATCGACGACTACGACCTGTGTCTTCATCTTGCCTGCGATGACGAGCAGCGCCTGGCCGCGGTCGAGGCGGCCCTGATCCACGGCGCGGCCCTCTCCGGAGCGGACGGGCCACTCGACCTCTCGAGCGTCCTGACCTGGCGCGAGACGCGGACGGGGTTCGTCGGCACCGGGCTGCCGGCCGCCAATCAGAACGTCGGGGGCATCCCGCCTGGGAACCCCGTGGCGAAGGGCGCCCCGCTGTTCATGGGCTTCAAGTCCGCCCTGCGCAAGAACCAGGCCACCGAGGACGACGTCACGATCGCCGCGGGCCCGTTCGCCGGCGGCACCACCATGCACGTGAGCTACATGCGCCTGCGCCTCGACAGCTGGTACCAGGACCTCTCGGAGGGCGAGCGGGTGGCCCGCATGTACGCGCCCCAGGTGACTCCCGAGCAGGTCAGCCGGTTCACGACCGACGCGCCCAGCGATCCGAAGCTCCTGGGCCAGGCGATCAACCACTACGGGGTGATCGGGCACTCCCAGACGTCCGCCACCGTCCGGCGCAAGAACAGGCCCTTGATCATCCGCCGGGACTTCAATACCGTCGATGGCGGGCAGGCGGGGCTTCACTTCGTGGCCGTCCAGCAGACGATCGAGGACTTCGTCAAGACGCGTCGGGCGATGAACGCGAGCTCCGCCCAGCTGCAAAACCCGGCCATCACCGATACCGTCAACAACGGCATCAACGAGTTCATCTTCGTTCTAAAACGCGCCAACTACATCCTTCCACCACGCAGCCAGCGCTCGTTTCCGCTCATCGTGGGACGCGCTCAGGCGCTGATCCCCGGGCCTGCCAGGGCCTGAGAGCTCGGCTCGCGGTCCTGGCCGTCGCGCTACTGGCGATTCTGGCCGCCGGTTTGGTCGCTCGCGTCGCCCCGGCGGCCGCGGACGGCGATCCGGGCAGCGACGTGCTGGTCTACCAGCCGCTGTTCCTCGCCTCGGACGCGGGCATCTCCGTGTCCGAGCAGGTCAGGCTGGGCGGGCTGCTCCAGGACGCCCAGCGCGCCGGCTTCCCGATCCGCGTCGCAATCATCTCCGGCCCGTCCGATCTCGGGGCGGTCACCGCGCTGTGGCAGAAGCCACAGGCCTATGCGCGCTTCCTCGGGATTGAGCTGTCGCTGACCTACCCGGGGCGGCTGCTCGTGGTGATGCCGGGCGGCTTCGGGTTCAACGGGCCGGGGCACTCGAGCGCCGCGGCGTACCGCACGCTCGGGCAGATTCGGATCGGGGGCGGCGGCACTGGTCTCGCGAACGCAACCGCGGCCGCGGTTGGTGCCCTGGCCACGGCCGACGGCGTCAAGCTGCCCGCGGCCAGCGGCGCTGCGGCGAGCCAGCCCGCGTCGGCCGCGTCGCAGAACTCCCAGCCCGCCGGCTCGAACTCCGAGCCCGCGGCGTCGGGCGCGAGCACCGACAGCCTGGTGGCGATCATCGTGGTCGGCCTGGCGGCGCTGGGCGGGCTCGGGTACCTGATGCGCCGGCAGCTGGCGCGCTTACCACGCCCGAGGTTGCGCCTACCCCGAACGGGGCCGGTCCTCGGGCTGAGCGCCGGGGTCACGGTCCTGGCTCTCGTGGCGATAGGTGTACTGATCGTCCACGGCCTGACGTCGCCCGCACAGAGCGACGCGCTGGCGAGCAACCCTTACCTCGACCCGGGCACCCCGCTGACCCGCGTCGCGCCGGCGTTCACCTTGAACGACCAGTTCGGCCGGTCGGTGTCGCTGAGCTCGTACCGCGGCAAGGTGGTGCTGCTCGCCTTCAACGACTCGGAGTGCACGACGATCTGCCCCCTGACCACGACCGCGATGCTCGATGCCAAGGCGATGCTCGGCCGTGCCGGGAACCAGATTCAGCTGCTGGGGATCGATGCCAATCCGAAGTCCACCTCGATCGAGGACGTCTTCTCCTATTCACAGCTGCACGGAATGCTCACTGCCTGGCACTTCATGACCGGCTCGCTGCCGCAGCTCGAGCAGGTCTGGAGGGCCTATGGGATCGAGGCGGCGATCCAGGCCGGCGAGGTCGCCCACACGCCTGCGCTGTTCGTGATCGATCCGCAGGGCCACGAGCGCCGTCTGTACATCACCCAGCAGTCCTACTCCGCCGTCGGCCAGCTGGGTCAACTGCTCGCCCAGGAGGCTTCGCAGCTCCTGCCTTCTCACCCCGCGGTGAACTCCCACCTCGCGTACACCCAGATCAGCGGGATCGCTCCGAGCGCATCGGTGACCGTGCCCCGCGCCGGCGGCGGTAGCCTCAACCTCGGGCCCGGGCGGGCGCGGGTGTATGCCTTCTTTGCCACCTGGGACCAGGAGATCCTTGGCCTCGCGCCCGGTCTGGAGGGGCTGGGCGGCTACGCCGCGATCGCCCATCGGCTCGGGCTGCCCCCGCTCGAGGCGGTCGACGAGGGCAGCGTCGAGCCTCCCGGTGCGTTGAACCGATTCCTCGCGGACCTTCCGCGACCCCTGTCCTATCCGGTCGGGATCGACCGTGACGGGCGGCTGGCCGACGGCTACGAGGTGGAGGGGCTCCCGTGGCTGATGGTCGTATCCAAGACCGGTCGGATCGCCTGGTACTACTCGGTTGCCTCGCTCGGCTGGCCCAGCACCAAGACGCTCATCGCGCGGGTCCGCGAGGCGCTCGCCTACGCCGGTCCATCGCCGTCCACCGCCGCGGCGGCCCAGCTGGCCGGTTCGCCGCCTGCCCTCGCGGCGCTGCACAAGCAGGCCGACCAGGTGCTCGGGTCAGAGCCGGCGCTCGCCGCCCGCGTCCGGGCCCTGCGCGGGTACCCGATCGTGATCAACGCGTGGGCCTCGTGGTGCGTGCCGTGCCAATCGGAATTCGGCCTGTTCGCGTCGGCGTCCGCCAACTACGGGCGACAGGTTGCCTTCCTCGGCGCCGATACCAACGACTCGGCCGGCGACGCCCAATCGTTCCTGGTCCAGCATCCGGTCAGCTACCCCAGCTATCAGACCAGCACCAGCAACATGACGAACATCATCCCGCAGGGAATCGGGGATCTGCCGACCACGATCTTCATCAACCGCGCCGGCAAGCTCGTCAACGTCCACATCGGCCAATACGACTCCCTGGGCACGCTCGACGCCGACGTCGCGTCCTATGCCCTCGGCGGCTGACCCGGCTGCAAGACCGTCATCACGGTCCGCCGAGCCGACAGCTGCGTCCGTCCGGAAGCGCTACGCTGGCGCCGAGCGCCCTCTTAGCTCAGCTGGTAGAGCACTTCCATGGTAAGGAAGGGGTCGTCGGTTCGAGTCCGACAGAGGGCTTTACGCGGATTTCCAGGGGTTTTGTTGTTGAGTTGGGCCTAGTCGACATCGGCCTTTCCGTCCACATTCCGTCCACCAGTTTGACGTGAGGCCCGGATGGAGGCCTTTCGAGCAGCTCGAATCGAGGCCTCCGCGGGACGCTGTTTCCCGTCCCAGTTGGCGATCACGCCGGCGTAGTGCTGCTCGATCATCCGGACACTCGTGCCGACCTCGCGCGCGATCTGCGTGAGGGGGATCCCCTCGTAGATCCGGAGGGTCACGTAGCTCGAGCGTAGGTCTCGGGGCCGCGTGCCTTTGGGTGCCGCGCCGGGGCGTGCAGGGTTCGGGCTCTTGCGATCCCGGCGCTGGCGCTCGGGCTCGCCCTGCCATGTTCGCCGGCGCCAGTTGCGCCAGTCGTCCGCGTTCCAGAAGCCGCCGTCGTGTGCCGGGAACACCGGCCGATTGCCAGTCGGCCGACCCGACGCGAGGAACCACTCGTTCAGGTCGTCTTTGAGGGGCTTCAACAGCGGCGTGTGCCGGGTCCGGTGGCGCTTGGTATCGACGTACCGGATCGCCTGTTCGCCGACGTCGTTCCAGGTGAGGCGGTAGACGACCTCCTCGGGTCGGGGCCCGCTGTAGGCGAGTGTGGAGACGAGGGTGCGGTCTCGGAGGCCTCCGAGCTTGACGCGGATAGCTTCGACGTCCGCCGGGAGGAAGATGTGCGGCTCGCGGGCGCGCTCATAGCGGGGCTTGGTGACGCTGGCCGCCGCGTTGAACTCGACGAGCTCCTCGCTGACCGCGAACGACAGGATCGACTGCACGATCGTCATCGCTTTCACGATCGTCGCGGTGCCGACGCCGGACTTCTCCAGCTCCGCGCGGAACCGCGTGAGGCGCTTGGGCGTGAGCTCGCGAACGCCGTAGTCGCCGAGGCGAGGCAGTACGTGGAGTGCCCACACCCGACGGTACAGAGTGCGGGTGGCGGGGCTGAGGTTCGGGATCGCGTGCAGCTGCCAATAGGTCTCGATGAACTCGCCGAGCTTGACGTCGTCCGGGACTGCGGCGTGGCCAAGCTGCCGGCGCCGCCGCAGCCATGCCTCGTAGTTGGTTGCGTCGGACTTGCGATCAAAGGTCCGGCTGTGCCTGCGACTACCGCGGCCGCCCTCCCGCCAGCGAAGCTCCCACTTGCCGTTGTACGTCCGTCGGACGTCCGTCATCCGCTGGTCTCAAGCGCTTGCAGACGCGCGAAGCTGCCCGGCTGGGTCGGGTCCCCGGTTGGGCGCTTGCGCTCGCGGCGGGGAGCCCGCTGCGGCGGGGACGGCAGGTTACGACGGGCTGGGCGCCGGAGCCAGCGCTCGTACTCAACCACTTCGATCCGGTAATGACCGGGCACGGGCTCGAAGGCTTGCAGATCGCCGCGGCGGATCGCGCGGAGGATGGCGTGGTAGGAGAAGCCGGCGCGGTCGGCGACCTCGTGGGGGGAGAGGACGTCGCGGACGGGCTCGGTCGGCGGCATGGCTGGCCGCGAGTGCTCTTCGGCCGGATCAGGTGCCCCGATGATGATCGTGTCTGGTTCGTCAGCCACGGCGCTGGACTATCCTACTAAGTCATGCTGTATATCGTCAAGTAATGTTATTGGCGGCAACGAGACGTGTCTAAGGTCAGTCTTGCATGGGTCGGTCGCTGATGAACAACCCAACATGAATGTTGTGTCGTGATACCATCGTTTGACGAGCGCGGGAATCTCCCGCCCGGCATCCACCCGGCGACCTGGGACGAGATCGTGGAGCGGTACGCGACAAACGAACGACGCGAACAGCTGCTGGATGGCCTGCGAGTCGCGATCGAGTCGCTCCACGCGGCGGGCTGCTCACGCGTGTATCTCGACGGCAGCTTCGTCACCGACAAGGAACTGCCGGGCGACTTCGACGCGTGCTGGGAGGCCGGCTCCGTCGACCCAGGCTTGCTCGACCCGGTTCTGCTCGACTTCAGCGACCGCCGCGCCGCGCAGAAGGCGAAGTTCGGCGGCGAACTCTTCCCCGCCCAGCTCGGCGCCGAGCCCGGAGGGACGACGTTCCTCGAGTTCTTCCAGCTCGACCGACTCACCCAGCAGCGCAAGGGGATCATCGCCATCGACCTCGGGGCGCGGGCATGATCACGAACGAGCGCCAGTACCGAATCACGAAGGCGGCGCTCAAGCGCTTCGAGGAGGGACTGGCTGCACTGAAGGCCTCGGGGCCCGGACCGGATGTTCACCCTCGGATCCACGAGGCGATGATCGAGGCGAACGAAAGCCAGCGCGACGAGCTTCGCGAGGAGCTCGAACGCTACGACGACCTGCGCTCCGGGCGTGTCGCGCAGCGCACGCTGCACTCGCTGCGCGAGCTGCCGATCGCGCTGATCGAGGCTCGGATCGCCGCGCGGTTGACTCAGCGCGAGCTCGCCAAGCGACTGGGAGTGCCGGAGCAGCAGGTTCAGCGTTGGGAGGCGAACAGCTACTCCGGGGTCGCGATCGAACGGCTGCAGGAGATCGCCGACGCGCTTCAGCTCCAGGTGCTCGAGACGGTCACGTACGCCGTCCCGGCCTGAGTCGGGGCTTCGGACCTGCGCGCGACTATCCGAAGACCGTCGTGGACATCGGCGGGACGCCGAGCCGATTGGCGGTCTCGAGATAGTCGGCGACCAACGCGAGCAGGGCCGCGTAGCCGTCCTCCTCGAGTCCACGCTCGACGAGGTAGGCACGACCGGGTGATCGACGGGAACGTCGGTGACGCGGACCACGTTCGCGACGCGCTGGCCGTAGAGAACACGTGCGACGCCGGCGGCGGTGCGGTACCGGCCCAGTTCCGTCCGCTCGCCGACGTCGTCGCTGTTGCTCTGATTCCCGGTGGCGGTCCGCGTCGTCATGACCGTTGCCTCCAGATCGCAGATGAGCCATACCCGATGACTTCGTTCCGGCTGACCCGAACGCTGTCGTCCGCTCCGGAACCGATCGCCTCGGCGATCTCGTTGCGCTCGATCTTCCGCGCGGTATAGGTCATGTGGGCAGCCGGCACCCGGCAGGTGAGGCGTGCGAGCCTATCCAGACAAACCTCCGCTAACGGATTGAGCAGGATGGCAGCCTGGTCCGTCCGACCTGCTCGGGCGCGTCGGTGGCCGAGCCGCGTGCTGATAGGCGATTGCTTCGACCGCCTAGGGGCGGCTCCGACTCACTCCGACGAGCGCTGCGTCGCAACACAGCACTGTCCGGCGTACGCTCGGTGCATGGCGATCCCGGAGCCGATGCTCAGCGCTCGCGCCCAAACATGGCCCGCGCAGGGAGACTGGATGATGGAGCCCAAATGGGACGGGTTTCGGCTCCTGGTGGCGGTCGACCGCAACGGTCGCACCCGCGCTTGGTCGCGCCGCGGTGCAAGCCTGGGCGATCGGCTGGGCACGCTGCTGGTCCCACTCGCGGCTGTTCCACACGGGTCGGTCTTCGACGCCGAACTTGTCGCGCTCACCCGTCGAAACGACCTCGTCGTCCAGGACTTCGCATCGGTGTGTCGAGCTGCGCTCCAGGGCGACGCCGCTGCGTCGAGCAAGCTCCACCTCGTCGTGTTCGATCTGCTCGAGCTGGCCGGCGACGATGTCCGCGGGATGCCCTGGACCAAGCGCACGGAGCTGCTGCGTGACGCCTTCCCCACCGGCGATAGGCTGGGGCTCATCCGCTCTCGGCCGGCTTGCCGCGCCGCGCACGATCAGCTCATTGCGCTCGGGTTTGAAGGATCGGTGCTCAAGCGGCCCGAATCGATCTATCGCCCCGGCCGCCACACGACGTGGCGCAAGTACAAAGCCAGTCATCGCGTCACCGCGACGCTGAAGGCGCTACGGAAGGGTCGTGACGGCAACACCTACGCGATCTCCGACCTTGATGGTCGACTCGTGACTACGCTCGCGAGCCCGAAGCTCGCCGAACTGATCGGGCACCAGGTCGAGCTCGCCTACTCGCGCATCGATGCGGATGGTTCATTGCGAGAGGCCCGAATCAGCGCGGTTGACGTCCCTGTGGCTTCGGCCTCGGCCGTCAGAAACCGACGGCCGATTTCAATCCCCCGTGCCGCCGGTCGCCCTCGTTCCAAGCTGCTCTAGCCCGTACGGGACTTTCGGAATGTCGCCTAAGCGCAAGCCGGCTCGGGACCGTCACCGCGATCGAAGCGATCGTCCGCCGGGACGACCGCGCTCCGTCGAATGCTGCCACCGGAGGCGGCCGGCCATTGCTGATGCTTGACGCCTGAAGCAGAGGCGAGAAATTCGTAGCCGCTCCGCTGTCCGACCGGCAGCGTTGGATGACCCGGTGTTCCCGCGCCTAGCGCGTGATCATTTAGCCTCGGGTTGCTCGTCTCCGGGCCAGGCGCCGGTGACCCGAGCGAATGCGTGTCGGGAGCCGTGGTCGACTAGACCCTTGATCAGTGAGAACAGGGCCCCCTCGATCACGAGCGCCGCGATCAGCTTGAGTACGTTGACTTCTCGATGCTCGGCGCTCGGGGGCTCTTGGTCGTCGAGTACGCCCCAGATCAAGCCGAACAGCTTCTTGCCGATCAGGCCTGCGATCAGTCCGCTGCTGATGCTGACCGGGAGGAACATCAGTTTCATGGGTTACCTCGCTTGTTTCCACTTGTCAGGACCTCGGCTCGTGGCGCAGCGGGAGGTAAGGCTCGCGGTCGGCGGGGGTTCCGCCTTCGATCTGGCGGCCGCGTTCGATCTCGGCGTTGAGCTCGGCGCCGAGCAGGATGACGGTGTTGGTGATCCACAGCCAGACTAGGAAGATGATCACCGAGGCCATCGCGCCGTAGGTCTTGTTGTAGGAGGAGAAGTTGGCGACGTAGAACGCGAACGCGCCGGAGGCGAGCACCCACAGACCGACCGCGATCAGGCCGCCGGGGGTCACCCACCGGAAGCCGGGCTGGCGGACGTTCGGCGACGCCCAGTACAGGATCGCCAGGATGAACGCAACGACCAGCAACAGCACGGGCCATTTGGCGATGTCCCAGATCGTGACCACAGAGTGGCCAACTCCGATCACGTTCCCGATCTGGTCGGCAAGACCGCCTGTGAAGACGACGGCAGCCGCGGTGATCGTCAGCAGGATCACAGTGATCAGGGTCACCCCTATGCGCAGCGGAAGAGTGGTCCAGATCGGGCGACCCTCCTCGACGTCCCAGACAACGTTCGAAGCTCGCATGAACGCGGCGATGTAGCTTGAGGCTGACCACAACGCGGTTAGGAGTCCGACGATGAACAGTACCCCGGCGGTGCTCCGGTGGGACTGAATGTTCCGGATGGCGCTCGTGAAGATCTGCCGGGCGTCGGAGGGCGCGGCCTTGCCGAGGTTGGTGATCAGTGACTGGGTGACCGAGTGGCCGAGCAGGCCGAGCAACGACACGACCACGATCAGCATGGGGAACGTCGCCAGCACGCCGTAGTAGGTCAAAGCGGCGGCGAGATCGCCGAGGTTGTCGGCCTTGTACTCGCGAAGCGTGCGCTTGAGCACCCCGGGCCACGCCCGGCGGGGCAACTCGGTCGGCTGGTCGGGTCTGCTCTCCCGTTCCACCTCGCGGACGTGTGCTTGTTCGGGCATCGCTCTCGCCTATCTCCCGCGCAGGATCCACCCGACGAGCACCCCGCCCGCGAACGCGCCCGTCGTGGCAAACGGCAGGGGCTTGCGCTGAACCGTCGAGGCGAGCTGCTGGGCCCCAGCTCCGGCGGACTCGGGGGCCGCCTCGCGCGCTCGCGATCCGAGCTCGTCCTTCTTGCGCTGAGCCGCGTCCTTGATCGTGGTGATCTTGTCTTTGGTCTGCTGCTTGACGTCGGCCTTTCGCGCCAGCGCCTCGACAGTGTCCCCGAGCTCGGCACGGGTCTGATCGATCTCGGCCTCAATCTCGTGCGGGGATTTCTGCTGTCCCTCTTCCGCCGGGGCGCTCATCGCCGGCCCTCCTTCGCTCGCCGCTTGGTCAATTCCACGTCCTTCTTCACGCTTTGCACCGTCTCCTCGGGGACGGGTGGGACGGCCTGCTCGACTTTCTTCTTGCCGAGGAGCGCGAGCACGCCGGCGATCGCGCCGTAGATCGCGGCCACGATCAACGCGGCCAGCCAATTGGTCACGGCAGTGGCCAGCGCCAGGATCACGCACGCCGTCAGCGCGCCGAGCCCGTAGAGCCCGAACGTGCCGGCGCCGCCGAACATGCCGGCGCCGATGCCCGCCTGCCTGCCCTTCACGGCGAGCTCCGCCTTGGCCAGGTCGATTTCTTGCCGGACCAGCCTCGTGGTTTGATCGGACAACTGTTTGACGAGATCCGCGATCGGCGGATCGCTGGCGGTCGGCCGCTCGCTCGCCGAGGCAGCATGGGTCACCGGACCACTCGACGGCTCGGCAGCGGGATGGACTTCGGCCATCGGGCGACTCCCTTCCATGGCTAATCCCGCGAGCTCTGAGAGCTCGCGTCGCGGTTTGTGAACAGGCCGCGAAGAGCTTCGCGACCATCGGCATTGGAGACCAGGTACGCCCCGTAGGCGCCTGCAATCACCGTCAGCACATGCATCAGGCGCCGGCCCCGGCGCGGTCGGCGCGGCGTCTGCGCCGCCTCGATCGCCGCCAACAGCTCCCAGCTCGCGGCCGCGGCTTGCCGTACTCGCCGCCTCAGCCGTTTGTCTTTGACGGCCTTGCGGGGGCTCTGGCCGCGCGCGCGCCGGATCGCGTCGCGCCCTCTCCCGGCCGCTCGCCGAAGCGCATCCTGTACCTCGCGATCCTCCAGCACCGCCCGTAGATACGGCGCGGCCGCTGCCGCACGGTCGCTCACCCACATCTCCGCACCGCCATTCGTGCCTCCAGTCACCCACGCTCTCGTCCCAACTAACTGGGACACCTGGCCTCCATTTACCCGACTACGGACCGCTAAATCTCCAAACACGGAAGAAATTTGGGACGCGGTGCCCCGGTTGTGGGACATTTGTCGGGCGAGTCGGCGTGACCGCCGGGTCGAGGTGGTACAAGGAGGAGGTGGCAGACTCCGCTGAAGCCCGCCCACCAGGACCTGCCATTCCCGCCGGGCCGATACGCTCCGACGCGCTCGAGAGCCGGCAGCGGATCCTCGCCGCCGCCGGCGCGCTCATCGGGGACCGACACGTGACGATGGCAGAGCTTGCCGCTGCGGCCAAGGTCGGCCGCTCGACGCTCTATCGCCACTTTCCCACGCGCGAGGCGATCGAGCAGGCGCTCCAGGACCGCAACCCCGAGGCTCGCCCCGGCGATCCGGCCGAGCCGCCCACCGGCCGCGTCGCGACGATGCCATTCCGAGCGCCGGGACGACTCGGCCGGGACCGACCGCTGGCGCTCGAAGTCACGCGCATCCTCGACGAGGTGCCCCCGCACCTCGTGCCCGACCAGCTCGTGGCCGAGGCACGGCGCGTCGCCGGCGTCGCGGTCGCGCTCTACGTAGTGGACATCGACGGCTCGCACCTGCTCCGACTGGCGGGCTCCGAAGAGTTCCCCGACCGCCTCGAGGACCCGCCGGCGCTCGGCCCCGAGATCGTCCCCGAGGGCCTGCCCGAGTTCTACGAGCGACTGGAGCGACAGCTGCCAGGATGCGTGCCCGAACCGTTGTGGCTGCGGGGACGAGTGACCGGCCTGCTCTTATGCGTCGGCACGCCGCTGGCCTCGCTAGCTGACATCGCCAAGCAGGGCGCGGCCGCCCTCGAGCTGGCCAACGACTACACCGACTACATCGAGGCCGCCCGACGGCGCAAGCCGATCACGCCCGCCGCCGAGGTCCAGCAACATCTGTTCCCGCCCCGCATCGCCCGCATCGCGGGTGCTCAACTCGCCGGGACCTTGCTTCCCACCTACGAAGTCGGTGGCGATTGGTTCGACTTCGTCGAGAATCGCGACGGAGCGTGGCTCGCGATCGCGGACGCACCCGGCAACGGCCCCACGGCCGCCGGACTCGGGGCCGCCGCGCTCGGCGCGCTCCGCGCCGCGCGGCGCAGCGGCCAGGATCTCGAAGCGGCGCTGAGGACCATGCACGAAACCGTTCGCCGGCTCGGCAACCCGGAGTTCCACATCACTGCGTTGGTGGCGCGCTGGCGCGCCGCGACCGCGACGGTCACGTGGATCAACTGCGGCCACCCGACCGCATACGTCGTCGACGCCGACGGGGACCTGCGCGAACTCGACGGCCCCGAGCATCCGCCGCTCGGCGCCGCGGATTCCGAGCCGAGCTACACCCCCGCGACCCTACGGCTGCGCTCGGGAGAACGCCTGATCCTCGTCACCAACGGAATCGTCAATCGACGCGTCGAGGACGGCGGCCGATTCGGGGTCGAAGGCGTAAAGCGGGCACTCGAGCGCGCCGAAAGCACAACCGCAGCATCCACAGCGATCGCGATCCAGCAGGCGGTCACCGACTGCTGGCGCGAACCGCTCGAGGACGACGCGACCGTCGTTGTCATGGCGATCGAGTAGGTCCCACGACCGCCAGCCGAGACAACCAACCGTGCACCCAACCTGTCTTGCGACAAGCGCGCCTGAAGCATGCTGTCCTCGCTCTACTTGCGCGACGCGAATCTCAACTCCACCACTCACACACCTGAGTTGCGCGGAAAGCAGCCACCACCGGGAGCACCCGACGCGCTCGCGCGCGTCGGGAGCACCCGACGCGCTCGCGCGCGACTGGCTCCGGACACCTCGGGCCAGATTGCGCGGAGCGCGGCGCGAACGTCGTGATCCACGACGGGCAACTACTGCTCGACACGCCTACAGCAGCAGCGAGGAGTTCATGGCCACTCTGCTGTCCGACAGGAAACGTCTGGCCGGGGTAGCCGGAGATGCTCGAGTTCCTGCGAAGTCGGGGATCCTTGAACCCTGCCCGCGTGAGGCGCGCTATTCGGAGCCGTCGGGGTCTCGGCTACCAGGTCCCGTGCGGAGAGGCGCTTCAACGATCTGCATAAGCCTCGACGCTTATTGCGGTGGTGCGTCTCGGGCGGTGGTCTCGTGATTTTCGAGCCAGTGGCGGCGTGCAGCGCCGCCGACGAACGTGGTTGGGATCTCGACGCCGCGGGTGACGCGGTGGCAGGGCGCGACGATGGGTATTGGGTTGGCGCCCATGATCCAGCCGAGGTCTCGCGCCGAGCCTAGGTTGGGGAGATCCGAGTAGGACCGGTGGCCGGCGTAGGGGATCGATTCAGTCGTTTTCAGCGCGGCGGCGGCGCTGGCTGATTCCAGAAACCGGACGGCGCCAACGCAGTCACGTCGCGCTGCTACAGCGACGGACCTCGACCACGTGCTCGGACCGGTCGGGTGAGCAAGGGTTACTTGAGCAAGCCTCGACCGTGGAGGCACGCCCCGCCTTGGCGTCTTCGTGACGGATTCTGGATCCGGCCGCAAGCGGCCGGCTGGTCGAGAGTGACTGTCCTCGTGATCGATTTCAGCCTGGGCACGACGGGGCTCGGTGGAGCGCGTGGCGGAGCCTTGCTTGCCGCGCGGGAGCAGCGAAGCCGTCGACCGCATTAGTGAACCTGTACGGTGGCAGAGCGGGTCTCGGTCGCGGACGGCGAAGACCCTTTGTGCCGCGCGCCCAGCCAGGGATCAGCGTGGATCTCGCGCTCGCAGTCAGCCCCGGAGGAGCTGTCTGACGCGGCGGTGGGCGGGGCTCCTTGCCCAGTGGTCGAGCGGCTCGGATAGCAAGAGATCGCGACGCGCGCCACGGTAGAGTTCGAGGGCCAGCTGCTCGCGCGGATTTCGACATGAGAGGGAGTGCGAGTTGATGGGAGACACCGTTCTTGGACCGATCGACTATCTGGCGGTCGAGTGGCCCGACAGGCACGTGACCGGCGAAGGGTTCCGGCTACTGATGGATCTCGTCGACCGCGGGATCGTCCGCGTGCTCGACGTCCTGTTCATCGGCAAGGACGCCGACGGGAACGTGTCGAAGATCCGGGTGGCTGACGTGGAGCATTCCGATGCGCTCGATGAGCGGCTGTGGGGCTTGTCGTCCGGCCTGCTTGACCAATCGGACATCGACCAGGTCGCCGCGGCGATCGAGCCGGGCAGCCTCGCCGGGATCCTCGTGTACGAGAACGTTTGGGCGGTGCCGATGTGGACGGCGATCGACCGCAGCAGCGCGCGGCTTGTCGGCGCAGGACGCATCGTCGCCGACGATCTGATCGCGGCGCTTGACGCGCCCGATCCGGCGTGACGACCCTTTGAAGGGAGACGGACATGGGACTGTTGAAGACAGGGTTGAAAGCGGCCGTGGCGGTGAAGACGGCCGACGTGATCCACGAGCGCGTCCTCGCACGTCAGCAGCAGCATGCGGCCGCCCAGGGCCACCCAGCGCCGGCGGCAGCGGTCGCGCAGCCTGGCTCGGCCGCGCCGATGGCCGCGGCACCGGCACCGGCTGCGGCTTCGCCAGACATGGGTGACAAGCTTGCGCAGCTCAAGCAGCTCGGTGAGCTGCGCGAGTCGGGCGTGTTGACCGACGCGGAGTTCGGGGCCCAGAAGGCCCGGATCCTGAGCGCCTGATCGGTTCAGATCGGCGCCAGACGATCGAGCGAACGAGGGGGTCTGTGACTGTCGCTGAGACCGATGGCCTTGAGCGGATCGAGCACATCGTCGTGCTGATGTTGGAGAATCGCTCCTTCGATCACATGCTCGGTTACCTCTCGCTCGAGGGTGGCCGCGAGGAGATTGATGGTCTTCGGCCGGGGATGGCTAACGACCTCGGGGGCCGGCGCTACCCGATTCACCATCTCGGCTCGACGTACTTCCCCAATGAACGTTGGGACCCTGAGCACACCGCGGCGGCGGTCGATCGGCAGATCAACGGCGGCGCTATGGATGGGTTCCCCGCTAGCTACGCGGAGACGCTCGCCGCCCGCGGCGTCGAGGATGCCGATCCGGGCGTCGTGATGGGCTACTACAACGCCTCCGACCTGCCCGTGTTCGACCACTTCGCCCAGCAGTTCTGTGTCTGTGACCGCTGGCACAGCTCGGTCGCGGGAGCGACCTGGCCAAACCGGCTCTACGCGATAGCCGGGCGAGGCGCCAACAGCCGCGACGACCCCAAGGTGCCGATCTACCACCAGCACTCATTCGTGCGCCACCTGGATGCCGCCGACATCTCGTGGCGCTGGTATTCCCACGACGTCGCAACGCTCCGCCTCGCCGATGCCAAATACCGCGTCGGGCACCGCGAGCACTTTGCCTACGTACAGAAGCTCAAGCTGGTGTTCAAAACACGTGGCAGAGGTCTGCTGTACCTCAACGAGGATGCTGCGAGCTTCCTCGAGGACGCCGCGTACGGTCAGTTGCCAGCCCTGTCGTGGATCGACCCGAACTTCAAGGACTTCAACCTGATCGGGTCTCCTCCAAACGACGACCACCCGCCATCAGATGTCGCTCACGGGCAAGAGCTCGCCCTGCTCATCTACAACGCGCTGGCCACCGGTCCGCACTGGGAGAAAACGCTGCTGCTTGTCTTCTACGACGAGCACGGCGGGTTCTTTGACCACGTCGCGCCGCCCGAGCACCCGGCCGATGACGAGCCCACGACGTTCACACGCTACGGGGTGCGCGTGCCAGCATTCGTGATCTCGCCATGGGTCAAACCAGGCTCGGTCTCCCACACGCTGTTTGACCACGCCAGCATCCCGAAGACGATCCTGCGCCGTTTCTGTCCGACCGAGCTCGAGGCACAGTCACATCCCAGCGGTGTCGCGCATCGGCGCAAGACAAGCCATCCGCGCTCCATCAGCAGTCGAGTAGCCGACGCCGCAGACCTCGGCCGGCTCCTGACCCTCAGTCAGCCCCGGCCGGCGCCGGACCGAAGCCACCTGGTGGACTGGTTCGCCGACGAGCAAGCCAAACGCGCCAGACGGCTACTCGAGGATCCCGCCGGAGTGTTGCGAAAGGCAACGGCACACAGCCTGACCGACCTCCAATCCGGGCTCCTGGCCGCGCACCGACACCTCCACGACCACGGGCACCCCCTCGACCACCCGTAGCAGATGGCGAGCCGCTACTGCGGCCCGCTCTCCTATCCGCGCTTCGCGGGCCTGAGCTCGGCGCGGGCTCTGATGGTCGCCAGATGCGCGACGAGCGCGCCCAGTTCCCCCGAGAACGGTCGCCTATGCAGCGCGCCTCGAGCGAGCCAGCTCACCCGGGGGGCCCCATGTGCGTTGGGCGAGAATCGAGCGTCTGGCCAACCCCGGCCCTTACTGCCCGTCTCACGAAACAGCACGTGCGTGCCCCGTCACACACCGGCGGCCCGACGCGTCCGCTTTGCACGCGCCGAGTCGCAAAGCAGGGGTCCCGGTCCGGACTGCGGGTCCCCGCATCGGACTGACTCCAAGGGATACGGCAGTGTTCTGCCCCCGCATACGTCGTCGCCGCTACGCCGCCACGACCTGTTCGTCAGCGGCGTCGCGATCGAGATCCTCAGGATCCCCGAGCGCGCGGTCGATCCGTCGCGCAAGGCCGTCGATCAGATGCGCGAATTCGCTCACCGCATCCAGCGCACCGCTCTCTCCCCAGCGCGCGACGTACGGGATCGTCTCGCCCGCCGTGTCGAGCCCAACCCCGCCGAGAACGATCAGAGTCGTCGTGTCGACGATCACCTCGGCCTGAGCCCGCGAATACTTGGCGTAATCGACGCCGAGCGCGTGGGTGACCTCATGGACCAGCGTGCGCACCTGAGTGTTGGCCGCCACGTCCGCGTCGACCACGATCTGCTTCGCCTTCAGATCGCACCAGCCGCCAGTGGCGCCCGGGATCGACTGAAACGCCACGACGTACCCCAACGACGCGGCGAACTCGACGAGGGGCGCTAGCAGGTGGGCGTGCGAGTCGCCTGTGAGCGGCTCACAAGGCGGCCGCAGCGGCGCGAGCTCGACCCCCGGGATCGGATCTGTCTGCGAGACGTCAAACACGAACGCCGTCTTGAAGAACACGCGACGCTCGTCAGTCTCGTCACTCAGCTTGTCCGTTGCTTGACCGTGATCGGCGCAAGAATCCGGAGCGCCTTCTCGCCCTTGCGCACAGCGCGCCCCAGCTTGATCCACGTGTGAAATCCGGCGATTTGCTCGGGCACGATCCCACGCTGGTGGCACTGCAGCGCGATCAGCATGCAGTTCGATGCCGAATACGCGTGGAATGTCTGCCGGGCGCGAACCCACCGAGCCCATCCCTCCGAGGACAACAGCTCGCTAGCGGCTTCCTTGACGCGCTCACGGTCGGCCAGGCGACGCTGCTCACGCTCGGCCTCTGAAAATCGGCGACGGCTACTCATGACGGTTCCTCCTAGGTGCCTCGGCCCGCCGGATGCGGGGTCTGTGCCGCCCAACCCGCAGCCGCCTGGAGTCAAGTCGGATGTAGTGGTGTAACGGCTTGAGCTCGTCGGTGAGGAGTGGGTCGGCGGCTCAGGCCGGCTGGCGGGAGCCTGCTGGTCTCCTTTCTGCCTGTGAGGTTGCGCTCGTGCGCGACCTGTCATTGCCAGCAGCAAGGAGGCAGTCGTGAAGCGGTCCCGGGCGGTTCATCGGCAGGCCGAGGGCGCGCAGCGAGCGCAGCGGCGTCCTTGACCGGGAGCGCGGCGAAGCTACGTCCGCGCGGCGGTTCAGGCCGCGGTGAGATGATCTGCCTTCGTGAGCTCGGCGGCGGTCGCTCTGGGGTTCGGCGAGGATGAGCGCCATCGATTCGACTGATAGGTCAGCGGCGGGAGACCAGCCATTCGTCGTTCTGCTCGATCAGCAGGGCGCCGATCAGGCGGATCACGGCCTGGTCGTTGGGGAAGATCCCGACGACGTCGGTACGCCGTCCAATCTCCTTGTTGACCCGCTCCAACGGGTTGGTGGAGCGCAGCTTGGTCCAGTGCTCGGTCGGGAAGGCGTAGAAGGCGAGCAGGTCCTCCTCGGCGTCCTCGAGCAGATCGCACACCTTCGGCGCAACGTCCTTGAGGCGCTCGAGCACGCTGGTGACGCGCTGCTTGGCCTGCTCGTGGCTGTCGGCGTTGAAGATCTCTCTGAGCGCGGCAGCGACCAGCCCGCGCTCATCACGACGGCAGTGCATGACCATGTCGCGAGTGAAGTGGACGGTGCACCGCTGCCACGGGCAGGCGAGCACGCGGGCGATCGCGGCCTTGAGCCCCTCGTGCTGATCGGAGACCGCGAGGCGCACACCGGACAGGCCGCGACGCTTCAGTCCACGCAGGAACTCGACCCAGAACGCGCCCGACTCGACCTCGCCGATGTCCAGGCCGATCACCTCTCTGACGCCGGACTCGTGCACCGCGTACGCCACGACGACCGCCTTGGAAACGACCCGGCCGTGGTCTCTGACCTTGACCATCTTCGCGTCAAGCCACAGGTAGAGGTAAGCGCCCTCCAGCGGGCGCAGAGCGGAACGCCTCGACCTGCTCGTCCAGCGCACGGCATAACGCACTGACGCGGTCCTTGGTCATCCCGTCGATCCCCAGCTGCTCCACCAGCCGGTCGACCTTCCGAGTGCTCACACCATTGACGTACGCCTCCAGCACGACCGCCACGATCGCCTGCTCAGAGCGCCGACGAGGCTCAAGGAAGCCGGGGAAGTACGAGGGCCCTGAGCGCTTCTTGGGGATCAACAGCTCGAGCTCGCCGACCCGCGTCTCCCACGCCCTGTGCCGGTACCCGTTGCGATGCGTCAGCCTCGTCTCCGGCGCGACCTCGCCGAACTCCGCGCCGATCTCAGCGCTGATCTCGGCCTCCATCAGCTCGCGCGCAACGAGCGCGACCGCCTCGCGGACGAAATCCTCAAGCCGACCATCGCGCACCTTGGCGACGACATCGGCAACCGTCATGCTCTGACCTTCGGCCATCGTGGTGTTCTCCATTCACGTCGACTGCACGAACAGCCGACGAGTTCGGCGCCGCGGTGGCCGACCCTCGGCGGGGCCTCGACCTACCAGGCGTCCGTTACACCACTTCTACCGACGTGACCCCGCCTGGCTGCAAGAATCAGGCGGCCAGGGCCCGCGACGGCCCCGAAAGCACCCGCAACAAAAGGTCCAACCGCCCCACAGCCGCAGCTCCGAACGACCCAAACAGCCACCGGACCCCAGCCGCACCGCGAGCGCAGGCCCGACTGGACCGAATGTTCATCCCGCCCCTTCGAAGGAGGCAGTGTGAAGCGATCCTCTGGCTGTTCATCAGCAGGACGTAGGGGCGGACGGGGTCGCCGCCGACCTCGATGTGCTCGGGGAGCTCGGCGAGGACCCAGACGCGGCGTCCGCCGTGGAGGCTGCCGGCCGTCTCGAAGTGCATGGCGGAGCCGATCAGCTGGTCGACGAACTGGAAGGCTTCGATGTTCTGGACGATGCGGTTATCCGCAGCTGCGGATAATTCCTTCTATCTCCAGCCGCGCGTTATCCGAAGGAGACGGCGCCTGACGGCGGGAAGCGCTGTCGCTGCGGGCTCTACGTAAGGTTCGACTGCGCATAATCCCAGACCTCGTCGAGGCTTCGTCCGTTGTTGTTGAACGGATCGGGAGGCCTCGATGAGAGCAATGAGATGGCATCTGTGGGTTCCGAAGGTGTCGGGGCCGTTGGCCCTGTGTGTTGAGGGGTACGAGCGGTGGCTGTCTGCGCGCGGTCACCGGCCCGGGCTGGTTCAGACCCGTCGCTGGCAATTGGGTGAGCTGAGCGCGTGGCTTGAGCGGGAGGGGTTGACGGTTGGTGATCTCGCCGATCCGCTGGTCCGTGAGCGCTTCGCCGCGGCGCAGCAAGCTGCAGGCCATCGCTCGTTCGTGTCCAGGTTGAGCTTGCGCGTCCCGGTCGCGTATCTGCGGGAGATCGGCCTGGTCTCGGTGACCGAGCTCGCGGCGGCGGGCCCTGTTGAGGAGTTGCTCGCGGCTTTCCGGGCGTATTTGGCGAGCGAGCGTGGCCTGACGGCGGGCACGATCAAGGGCTATGAGCGTGGCGCGAGGGTGTTCCTCGAGGATCGGGTCGCACAAATCGGCGGCTTGGAGCTCGAGCGGCTCATCGCGGCGGACGTGAGCGGTTTCTTGGCGCGTGAGTGTCCGCGCCGGTCGGTGTCCGCCGCGAGGGATCTCGCGGCCCGGTCGCGTCAGCTGTTGCGGTATCTGCATGTCGTCGGGGTGATCGAGGGGCCGCTGGAGTGGTCGGTCCCACCGGTCGCGGATCTCCGCGGCCGGTCGCTGCCGAAGGCGGTCGCGCCTGAGGTGATCAAGGCGTTGTTGGCGTCGTGCGATCTGGAGCTTGTGATCGGGCGCCGCGATTTCGCTGTGCTGTTGCTGCTCTCGAGGCTCGGCCTGCGGGCCGGGGAGGTCGCCGCGATCGGGCTGGATGATGTTGATTGGCGTGTGGGTGAGATGCTGGTGCACGGCAAGGGGCATCGTGAGGACACGATGCCGCTGCCGGTTGACGTCGGCGAGGCGCTTGTCGGGTATCTGCGGGTCCGTCCGGCGAGCGAGCATCGCGCGTTGTTCTTGTTGGCGCAGGCGCCGTTCGGGCCTGTCAGCAGCCATGTCGTCGCGATGATCGTCAGGCGGGCGTGCCGTCGCGCGCGGATCCGGGAGGTCGGACCGCACAGCCTGCGGCATACCGCGGCGACCGAGATGCTGCGCGCCAGCGTGTCGCTTGAGGAGATCGCGCAGGTGCTGCGGCATCGTCAGCTGCAGTCGACCGCGCTCTACGCCCGCGTCGATTTGGAATCGTTGCGAGCGCTCGCGCTGCCGTGGCCGGGAGGCCGGCCATGAGCACGCCGTTGCAACAGGCGCTCGAGGATTATCTGACGATCCGCCGGCGGCTTGGCTATCAGCTGCATAGCAGCGGCCGATTGCTGGCCGGGTTCGTGCGGTTCGTTGAGCAGGCCGGCGCGCGGACGATCACGACAGAGCTCGCGGTCGCGTGGGCCAGGCAGCCGCAAGGTGTCGCACCGATTCGCTGGAGTCAGCGGCTCGGGATGGTCCGCGGGTTCGCGTCCTATCTGGCGACGATCGACCCGGACACCGAGATCCCGCCCGCTGACGTGCTCTCAGCACGTCAGCAACGCGTCGCGCCGTATATCTACTCGCCTGAGGAGATCCAGGCGCTGATGCACGCTGCCGGCGAGCTGTGGCCGCCGGTGCGGGCGGCGACGATGCGCACCGCGATCGGGCTGCTCGCTGCGAGCGGGATGCGGATCGGGGAGGTGCTCGCGCTCGACGACACCGATGTCGACATCGAGGACGGTGTGATTACCGCGTCCGGGAAATGGGGCAAGCAGCGGCAGGTGCCGCTGCACCCAACCACGGTGCAGGCGCTGCGCGCCTACCGGCAGACCCGGGATGAGTACTGGCCGGTGCGGCCGACCGAGGCGCTCCTCATCACCCGCCATGGCGATCGGCTGACGAAGGGCGCGTTCCTCAAAGCGTTCCGCGCGCTGCTGATCAAGGTCGGGCTGGAGGGCGCCGGTGAGCGGGAGCGGCCGCGCCCGCATGACATTCGCCATGCGTTCGCGGTGCGGACACTGATCAACTGGCATCACGCCGGTGCGGATGTTCGTCGTGAGCTTCCGAAGCTCTCGACGTATCTTGGGCATGTCGCTCCGGAGAGCACGTTCTGGTACCTGCAGGCGGTGCCGGAGCTGCTCGAGCTTGCTGCCGGCGATCTCGACCAGATGCTCGAAGGAGGGGAGGAGCGATGACGCTGCTGGCGCCGACGATGCAGGCGTTCTTCACTGACCGGATGATCAACCAGAAGAACGCCAGCCCAAGAACGATCTGTGCGTACCGCGACACGATGCGGCTGCTGCTCACCTTCGCGACCGAGACGACCGGCACTCCGCCCAGTCGGCTGGATATCGAACAGCTCGACGCGCCGTTGATCGGCGCGTTCCTTGATCATCTCGAGCGCGAGCGTGGGAACAGCCCCAGGACCCGGAACGCTCGTTTGGCGGCGATCCACTCGCTCTACCGCTACGCCGCGCTGCGTCACCCCGAGCACGCGCACACGATCGCGCGCGTGATTGAGATCCCGCAGAAGACCCACGAGCGCGCGACCGTCTGCCATCTCGAACGCGCGGAGATCAAGGCGCTGCTCGCCGCGCCGGACCGCAGCACTTGGCTCGGGCGTCGCGATCATGCGCTGCTGCTGACCGCGATCCAGACCGGACTGCGCGTCTCAGAGCTCTGCGGCGTGCGGATCGGTCACGTCCGGCTCGAGGGCGGCGCGAGCATCCAGGTGCTCGGGAAGCGACGAAAGCAGCGCGTCACGCCGCTCACACCGGCACCGTCAAAGTCCTGCGGGTCTGGCTGCGCGAGCGCCAAGGCAACGAGGATGATCCGCTGTTCCCGACCCGGCAAGGAGGCCCGCTGAGCCCAAAGGCGATCGCGTGGCTGCTGGACAAGCACACCGCGACCGCCGCGGCCCGCTGCCCGTCGCTGAACAAGAAGCGTGTCACCCCGCACGTCTTGAGACACACCAACGCGATGCTCGTGATCACCAAGAACGACATCGCGACCGTCGCACTCTGGCTCGGGCACGAAAGCACGAAATCGACCGAGGTCTATCTGCACTCCAACACCACGATCAAACAGGAAGCGATCGACAAGATCGCCCCGATCGACACCCCGCCCGGCCGCTACAAGCCCTCCGACAAGCTGCTCGCGTTCCTCGAAAGCCTGTGAGCCCGGTCAGCTGGGGCAGGACTCCTCGAGCGCCTCGCCATCCATCACCGGAGGATCGATGTCGAGCCGGACATAGATCCGGGCCTGGCAGCGCGGGCACATCGCGATGCTCTCGTGGTCGTGCGCGACCCAGCGAACGATCTCGTGCCCCAACCGCCGTGCGCGCTCGGCAGCACCCCGCAGCACCTCGCCACGCTCCATCGCCGCGGAGAGCACCGCGAACTCCTGATCCTTCGGGATCGTTCGCCGCACAGCGGCGATCGCGCGGTCCCCGGAGCGAATCGTCATCACCCGGATCTTGTCCGCACGCGCCTTCGCGCGGATCTCCGCCCGCCACAGCTCCGGATCGACACCCTCCGGCGAGCTGACCTCCCCGCGACGCAACAACTCCGCGTAGTCGCCGCCGGGTCGGTCGAGGTAATCATCCGCGATCCGTCGAAACCGCTCGTCATGCTCAGGCTTCATGCAGCGTCCAGTCGGTTGGCTACGGGTAGACGGAGCCGACCTCGAGCAAATGCCACCGAGCATTGCGGCGTGCGGCGACGATGAACACCATCCAGCCCGGCTGAGCGAGCTCGCTCGCGCGCTTTGGAACCTGGATCGGGCCGATCCCGCCCTCGAACCAGATCTTCCCGGGCTCGACCCGGTCGATCATCAGCTGATCCTCGACCCAGTCCTCCTCGCCGACATCGTCAACGTCGATGTCCGGCGCCTTCATCGCGACCTCGACGAGCAGGTCGGTGAGACGATCGGCCGCGGGAAGCTCGCGCGCGCTGTCCCGCGCTCGGTCGACGGCGACCTCGGCCGCGTCAGACTCGATATACGCCTGCTGCTCGAGCCAGCGTGCGAGCTTGCCGGTAACCGTCCCCGCGGCCTTGAGCAGCTCCTGGCCGGCGCTCACCTTGCGGACCATGAAATAGCCGAGGAACTCGCCGAGATGCGGCGGGATCTCCTCCGGCCCGAACAGCTTGCAGAACGCGTCCTCATCCCCGGCGTCGAACGCCTTCTGCCACCGCTTCGAGTCGCGAGCGCCGAGCGAGGAATACGCATAGGAGTTCAAGCTGTCGCGCAGCAGCCGGATCACGTCCTCATAGTTGCGATACGTCCGATCGGACAGCCGCGCGCGCTGGCCGCGCAGGAACGCGTCGAACGCCTGATCGATCGTCACCGTGTCCGGCATCGCGAAGCGCAATCTACCCTCGCGGCCCGATGGTCCCGTGCCTCGATGTCCGCCGACGCGCCTACGCTGTCCCGTTGGTGCTGAGATTCGATCAGGACGCGGTCGACGAGCTCGTCGCAATCGACGACGCCGATGAGCTGTGCCGGCTGCTGCTCGGCAATCCGGGCGGTTGGGGGCGCAGCACCCGGCACGCCGAGGCGGTCGAGCTGCTCACCCGCGTGCACGGCACCGGCGAGCTGCCGTTCTCGCTCGCCGTCGTGCTGGTGTGCACCTGCCAGCGGTGGGACCGGGTCACCGCGAAGCTGATCGGCGCCATCCACGACAACGGGCTACTCGACGACACCGAGCTCGACGAGCTGGCCGACGCGTTCCTCGCCCACGACCACGTGATCTCCTACCCGCTGGCGTGGGCCTCCCCGCAATGGCTCGAGATCGACCTGCACGACGGGACCGGCCGCACCTACACCGTGACCGAAGACACGCCGGCACAGCACCGCGTCCGGCCCGAGCCGCCGCTGCGTCGCTGGGCGGCACGCCAAGCGCTCCACACGCGCCCGGAGCGGCTCGCTGAGCTGCTCAGCACCGCCGAGCGGTTCGAGCCACGCCACCGTGACGCCGCGATCCATGGCCTGCTCGACGCCGCCTGCGTGCTCGACGAACCGGCAAGGCGAACAGTGGTCGATCGCGGGCTCCGTGCGGCGCAGGGAAGCGTGCGGATCGACGCGCTCGAGCATCTCTGCGAACTGGACGGCCCCGAGACCGCGCGGCGCCGCGCGGCCGCGGACCCGAACGCACAGGTGCGGAAATGGCGACCGCCGGCCGACTCCCGCGCTCCGAGCCTGTTCGCGGCGTGATGAGCTCGCCGCGACCGAAACCCAGCACCAAGCTGCTCGACGCAATGATCGAAGACGCGACCGTCGACGCCTACAACGACGAGGAGTATATCGCCGGCCTGTTCACGATGCTCGAGGAGCACCTCGCGCTCCCGTTCGACACCGAGGTGCTCGGGATCACCGTCACCGCGACGAAGATCGACCTCACCGCGGGCAACGAGATCGTCGCGATCTGCCGCCGCGATGCGCACAAGCAGGCGATCCCGATCCTCGACCTACCGCTCCCCGACCCGGCGCCTGACGGCGTCGAATGGATCGACGCCTACCGCCGCTGGCGCCGCTGAGCGCGATCACCACGTCTCGGCAGTCGCGATTATCAGAAGTCGCCGAACCGAAGATCCAGCATCCACGGCCAGAATCGCCACCGACTTCAGATAACGCCCGGCTGGAGATAAATGCGGTAGCGCTCGCCGACGATGCCGAGGACTTGGCGGGTGTCTTGGCGGACGTTGGCCCACCAGCCGGGGATCTCTTCGCAGCGGGGTAGCCACCAGTCGTCGACGGTGGCGACGTCGCCGCGGTCGATGGCGATCGGCTCGCGCTCGACGCGCCAGCCGAGGCCGGAGCGTTCGATCGCGTCGGCGATGGTCGTTGGCGGTTGGTCGAGGACGGCGCCGAGTCCGTGCCAGGGGGTGTGGCGGACGGAGAACATCGAGTCGGTGCTGGTGATTCCTGCGGGCATGACCCACTCCTTGTGATGGTGGCTCCGCTCGGTGCGGGGCCGGTCGGGTGAGGGCCGCACGCCTGGATGGCGTGCGAAACTGGCCCCGGCCCGCCGGCTCCCGCACCGAGACGGCACGTCGCCTACTGCTCGGCCGAGACCGGCTCGGTGTCGTCGAGTGGCTTCTCTGACGCGGCGAGTTCCGCGCCCCGCGCAGCGAGTTGGTCACGGAGTCTGGTGTGCTCTGGTGTCCAGCGCGCCCAGACCGCATCGAGATCACGCTCGGCCTGGTCGAGCTCCTCGGCGGTTAGCTCGCCGATCCGCTCCTCGATGTCCTCCAACCTCGCGAGGGCCTCGTCGCGTGCCTTGCGCGCGGCGGATCGTTCCTGCTGCTCCGCCTTGCGGCGCGCGAGTACCGGCGCGAGCAACGCGCGTGCGGCGTCTGGGAGGTTGTCGGCAGCGAGGTTGTCGAGTAGCTCGTCGGCGTCGATGGCCCAGGGGCCGCTGGCCTTGATGTGGTGCCAGCTACGGCTCGAGACCGCGATGGCGTTCTGGTCGGCGTAGGTGGCCATCGCGAGCAGGGCGAGTTGTCGGCCGGCGATCTCGCCTGGCTTGGTCGCGCCGCGGAGGTAGTCGCTAGCGCGCTGCCCTGCCTGCGGCTTCTCTAGGTGGCCGTATTTCGTCTTACCGTTCCTCTGTGTGTTCTCGGTGACCCACCCGGGGAATCCGTAGCGCGCGCCGCGCATCGCGACATCGGCCAGCTCGCCGACGATCTCAACCGAGGCGAGCAGCTTCAGCACCGATTCGTCGACCCGCACCCGCGACAGGGACGTGAAGACCGCTCGTCCGAGCTCGAGGTTGAACCTGGTCGCGTCCTCGCGCGCCTGCCGCTCGGCCTCCCGCTCCGCACGACGAGCCTCTTCTGAATCGACCGTGGCGCCGTTCCCGGTGCCGGCGAACCGGGTCGAGCCGTCGGCCGCGCCACTGTCAGACGACCCGTTCGCTGGAGCCTGGCTGCTGCGCGCGAGCTTGCGTTTCTCGCGGGCGCGCTTGCGCAGCTGCTTCACGCTCCGCGCGAGGTAGTCGCCGACCAGTTGGGCGGCCACGTCGGTTCCGACGATGACCTTGTGCCAGTTCTCGCCGTGGGCCGCGCCGAGCGCGCGGGCCTGCGCGACGTCGCTCCCGTCGAACTGGACGTGCTCGACCGGCCTTCCGAGCATCTGCTCGATTGCCGCGAGGTCCTTGCTGGCGCTCTCGCTGAGCGCGAACGCCCTGACCGGGTATGCGGTGTGCGGACGGTAGATGCCTTCGGGCAGGTCGCCGGCTGCGAGCGACACCTCGAGCGGCGCGCGATTGGGTAGGCCAGAGGCGCGGTGGCGGTCTTTCGATCCGCTCCGTTTCCTCTGGCCCCCCACCGAGCCGGACGTGCGCGTTCCCACGCATCCGGTTCTCCATGAGCGTGCCGGTGGCTCATCGGGCGATCAGCGCTTCCAGGCGTTCGAGGTCAAACGACAGCTGCTGGTAGGCCGGCTGCTCCCAGGGGGTGGGGATCTTGCTGCCGCGGTAGCGGTAGCGGTAGATCTTTACCCCGCCGGGGTTGTAGAGACCGACCGTCTCTGCGGTCGGCCACCAGCCGGGCAGGTAGCGGCGTCTGAGCCAGCGCCAGTTCCGACCGTGGTGCTTGTGTCGCAGCCAGATCGTCACCCGCCGCCACGAGTAGGCGCGCAGGTAGTTGAAGGTCCGCGAACTGACCCCGTGTCGGAAGTAGGCGCACCAGCCGCGCAACACCGGGTTGAGCCGGTGAAGCAGCTGGTCGAGCGTCTGGTTCTGGCCGGTCCGGGTGATCTGCTTGACCTTGCCCTTCACGGCCTGAAGCGACCGTTTCGACGGGTAGGTGTAGATCTGCGGACGGCCGTCGCGCCCCGGCTGGCGTTTGATCTTCCAGCCGAGGAACTCGAACCCCTCGTCGATGTGAGCGATGCCGGTCTTCTCTTGCGACAGCGTCAAGCCGAGCGGCGCGAGCACCTGCTCGACTTCGGCGATCAGCGCCTCGGCGTGCCGCCGCTCGCCGGCCACGACGATGACGAAGTCATCGCAGTAGCGAACGAGTCGGTAGGTCGGCTCGCCTCGGAGCCGTCGTCGCTGTCGTTGCCCCGAGTTAGCTCCCATCGCCTCCCACGCCCGAGCGAAGTGCTGGTCGAGCGCGTTCAATGCGACGTTAGCCATCAGGGGCGAGAGAATCCCGCCTTGCGGCGTGCCGGTGACCGTTCCGTGAAGCCGTCCCTGCTCGCTCATGATCCCGGCCTTCAGGAACGCCTTGATCAGCGCCAGCACGCGCTTGTCCGCGACTCGCTGTCGCACCCCGCCGGTGATGGCCGAGTGCGAGA